>CAVRMG010000001.1:0-20240 GCA_963721495.1 uncultured Actinomycetota bacterium
CGCCATCCGAGCTTCCCATTCCTGGCGCGGTGTCCTCCGCGCGCTGGGCCTCTCTGCCACGTCCGCGGCTGCAATGCGCTCGGTCCGTCTGCATGCGAACAGACTGGAACTCGACTACAGCCACTTCACCGGCCAGCGACGCTGGACGGACCCGCAGCTCGTCGCGGCGATCGCTTCCGCCACGAGTTGGGCAGAGGTCGCGCAGACGCTCGGGCTTGCTGGCGGCTCGAGTACGACGACGATCCGCGGCCACGCCGTTCGGCTCGGCCTCGACACTGCTCATCTTGCTGCGCCGAGGAACCCGCAGCCGCCAGTCGGATTCATGCGTCCGCAACAGACCAATCTGCCCCGAGCGGGCACACTCATGGCCGCGGCGTGGTTCGAGCTCTGTGGTCATTCCGTCTCCTGGCCTCTCGAACCGTGCCGCTACGACCTACTCGTCTGGATCGGAAGGGCGGCCAAACGTATCCAGGTCAAGACGACCACGGTGATGCAAGGGACGTCGTGGACTGTGTGGATCTCCAATTCCGGCAAGGAGCGCACGACGTACGACCCGGATGAGATCGATCACTTCTTCGTCATTGACGGTGATTTCGACTACTACCTGATCCCTGTTGAGGTCGTGGGAGGCTTTGCCGCGATCCAGTTATCCGCATATCGGGGGTACCGACTCCCACGGAATGCCTGTGCCGATCATTGAGCTCCACGAGTTCGGCCAATGCATCAGCGAGGTAGGTCATCGGCTTCGACGTACCGCGCCATCTTTGGCCTTCGTGCCGGCAATGTGAGTCGGTGAATCAACCGCGTCGACGCAGCCGCAGACTCCGTCAGGCCTTCTAAACGGTCAGCAGCCGGTACAGCCCGATCAATCCGACCACCACGATCACCGCGCGCAGGGCGTTGGGCGACAGCCGTCGCCCGTAGTGCGCGCCCAGGAACCCGCCGATCAGCGACCCGACGGCGATCAGCCCGGCTGCCGGCCAGCTGATGCGGTCGAACGCGACCAGCGTGTACGCCAGCGCCGCCACGATGTTGACTACCAGCGACAGCAAGTTCTTGGCCGCGTTCATCCGCTGCATACTCTCGGGCAGCAACGCGCCCATTGCAGCGATCAGCATGATCCCTTGTGCCGCAGTGAAATAGCCGCCATATATGCCGATCGCGAACGTCGCGAGAACGAGGATCACCATCTTGCGTGACGACACATGTTCGGCTGACTCCCCTGCCGCCTCGGCGCGCCGCCGCGCCCACGCCTGAATCCGTGGGCCCACCACCACCAGTACCAGGGCAAGGATCAACAGCACCGGCACGACCTGCGTGAAGACCTTCTCTGGAAGGTGCAGCAGCAGCCATGCGCCTACCCCCGCGCCGAAGAATGAGGCCGGCAGCTGCCACGCCAGCCGCCCCCACTGGCCGCGGAGCTCACGCCGATACCCCCACGTTCCTGACGCGCTGCCGGCCACCAGGCCGACGGCATTGGACATCGTGGAGGTGACCGGCGGATAGCCGAGAGCGACAAGGGTCGGGAAGGTGATCAATGTTCCGGACCCGACGACGGCGTTGATCGCACCCGCCCCGACTCCCGCCAAGGCGATCAGGATCATGTCTATGACGGGCACTCAGCCAACCCTAGCTGAGCGATGCGCCGTGATGAGTAGCGCTCACACCGCGACCGCACACACCGAAATCAGCGTGATTTTGGCCCGCGCTTCTCACGCATCCGGACGTTGATCCGGATCGGGCTGCCCTCGAACCCGAACGTCTCACGCAATCGCCGCTCGAGGAACCGCCGGTAGCCGGCTTCGAGGAATCCGGTGGTGAACAGCACGAACGTGGGCGGCCGCGCGGTCGCCTGGGTGGCGAACAGAATTCGTGGCTGTTTACCGCCGCGCACCGGCGGAGGGGTGGCGGCCACGATCTCTTTGAAGAACGTGTTCAGCCGACCCGTGGGAATCCGGGTGTCCCACGACTGCAGCGCTGTCTCCAGCGCGGGCACCAGCTTCTGCACGGCGCGACCGGTTTTGGCCGAGATGTTGACCCGCGGCGCCCATTGCAGCTGGGCCAGCTCACGGTCGATCTCGCGTTCCAGCAGGTAATGCCGATCCTCGTCGACCAGATCCCACTTGTTGAACGCGAGCACCAGCGCCCGGCCTGCCTCGATCACCATGGCCAGCACTCGCTGGTCCTGCTCGGTCAAAGGCTGCGACGCGTCGATCAACACGATCGCCACTTCCGCGGAGTCGATTGCGCCGTGTGTGCGCACCGACGCGTAGAACTCATGCCCGCTGGCCTGGCCGACCTTGCGCCGCAGGCCCGCCGTGTCAACGAACCGCCAGACCTTGCCGTCCATTTCGATCAGCGAGTCGACCGGATCCACTGTCGTGCCCGCGACGTCGTGGACCACCGAACGTTCTTCTGCGGCAAGGCGGTTCAACAGAGAGCTCTTCCCGACATTCGGCTTGCCCACCAATGCGACGCGGCGCGGACCTCCCGCGCCCGATGCCATCTCGGACACCGTGGGCAGCGTGTCGATCAACCTGTCGAGCAGATCGGCGACGCCGCGACCGTGTATCGCGCTGACCGGGTGCGGCTCCCCCAGCCCCAGCGACCACAACGCCGAGGCGTCGGATTCCCCTCGTTCGGAGTCAACCTTGTTGGCCGCCAGGAACACCGGCTTGCCGGAACGCTGGAGCAGTTTCGCTGCCGCCTCGTCTGCCGCGGTCGCTCCCACCACCGCGTCGACCACGAAGATGATCGCGTCGGCGGTGCGCATGGCGACCGACGCCTGCTCCGCCACCAGCTGCTGCAATCCCTTGGCGTCGGGCTCCCAGCCGCCGGTGTCTTGCACGACGAACCGTCGCCCCAACCAGTTCGCGTCGTAGGACACCCGGTCGCGCGTCACACCCGGCACATCCTGCACCACGGCCTCGCGGCGACCCAGAATCCGGTTCACCAGCGTCGACTTGCCGACATTCGGCCGCCCGACCACAGCCACCACCGGTGGCGACGCCGCGGCTTCCTCGATCGCTTCGGCGACGTCTTCTGCGCCGAGTTCCCAGTCGCCCTCGTCGGCCCATGTGCCGTCGGTCATTTCGACACACCGGCCCGCTGCTCGACGAGTTCCGTGAGGCGCGCGATCACCTCGGACTCGTTCATCTCACTGGTGTCGACCACGACCGCGTCGTCGGCGGCGCGCAGCGGCGACACCTCGCGGGTGGAATCCAAGTGGTCCCGCCGCTTCACGTCGGCCAGCACCGTCTCGTAGTCATCGCCGAGGCCGGCCGCCACGTTCTGGTCGTTACGCCGCCGCGCCCGTACTTCGGCCGACGCGGTGAGGAAGATCTTCAGGTCCGCGTCGGGCAGCACGACTGTGCCGACGTCGCGGCCCTCGACAACGACGCTGCCCGGGCCTGCCGCGAGTTCGCGCTGCAGCCCGACCAGACGCGCCCGCACGGCCGGAACCGCCGACACCGCGGACACGGCCCTGGTGACCTCGTCGCCGCGAATCTCGCGCGAGACATCCTCCCCGTCAAGGTAAGCCTTGTCCTCGTTTGGGTCATAACCCACCGACAATGGGACATCCGCGGCAGCCACCTCGATCGCCGGTGTGTCGGCCAGGTCGACGCCTGCCCGCACCACGGCGAGTGTGACGATGCGGTACATCGCGCCGGTATCCAGGTAGCGTGCAGCCAGTGACCGTGCCAAACCCTTTGACACCGACGACTTTCCGGTTCCCGCCGGTCCGTCGATCGCGATCACCAGCGGTGAGTTCACAGGCCCACCGCCCGGTAGAGGGCGCCGAGTTCCTTCTGGCTCAACACCCGGATGCTGCCCGGCCGCTGATCTCCCAATGACACCTCGCCGATATCGGTGCGCACCAACTCCTTCACCGGAAACCCGACGGCCGCCAACATGCGTCGCACGATCCGTTTGCGTCCCTCGTGCAGCGTCACCCGCACCAGCGTCTTGCCCGGCGCGGTGTCCACCACCGCGAAGTCGTCGACATGTGCTGGGCCGTCGTCCAGTTCGATCCCGTCGCGCAGCTTGCGGCCCAGTCCGCGCGGCACAGCACCGAGCACCGTCGCGAGGTAAGTTTTGGGGACCTCGTACGAGGGATGCATCAGGCGGTGCGCGAGTTCCCCGTCGTTGGTCAACAACATCAGCCCTTCGGTGTCGGCGTCCAGGCGCCCGACGTGAAACAGCTTCTTGTTTCCCCGCACTCGGTGCTCGACCAGGTCGCCCACACATGGCCTGCCCTTATCGTCAGACATCGTCGAGTGCATTCCCTTGG
Organism: uncultured Actinomycetota bacterium; assembly: GCA_963721495.1. Lineage (GTDB taxonomy): Bacteria > Actinomycetota > Actinomycetes > Mycobacteriales > Mycobacteriaceae > Mycobacterium. Next base: position 4,292 of record CAVRMG010000001.1, read on the forward strand.
GTTTGTTGATCGCCAGGTGCACCAGTGTGTCGTCGACGGTCACGCGGGCACCGTCGACGCGGATGACCGACACCTGCGGGTCCACGCGCGTGCCCAGTTCGGTGACGATCCGATCGTCGACCTCGACGCGGCCGTCGATGATCATCTTCTCGGCGACTCGGCGCGACGCGATTCCGGCCTGCGACAGTACCTTCTGTAAGCGCACGCCTTCGGGTTCAGCCATCCGAATCGTGATCCATGTCGAACGACATCGGCGCCTCCGCGGCCGGGGCGCCACTGAGCTTCATGAAACGCGGTTCTTCGCTGAGGGATTCGCTCAGATCGTCGATGACGTCGACGTCGGGAAGGAGTGGCGCGATGTCAGGTAGATCGGCCAACGAGGTCAGTCCGAGCCGCTCCAGGAACAATTCGGTGGTTGCGAAGGTCACCGCGCCGCTGTCGGGATCGACGCCGGCCTCGGTGATCAGGCCGCGTGCGAGAAGTGTTCTCATGACGGCATCGACGTTGACGCCGCGCACGGCGCTGACCCGGGCACGCGTGACGGGCTGGCGGTAGGCGACCACCGCGAGCGTCTCGAGCGCCGCGCGTGTCAGCTTCGAACGGGCTCCGTCGAGCAGCAGTCGCTCCACGTAGGGCGCGAACCGTGCCCGGGTGTACATCCGCCAACCCCCGCCGGCCTCCCGCAGGTCGATCCCGCTTTCGCGGGCAGCCAGCTCCTCCGACATCAGCTGCAGCTTCGCGCCGACCCGGTAGGCCGGCTGTTCGGTTGCGGCCGCGAGTTGCTCGACAGTCACCGGGGTGTCCACCACCAACAGCAGCGCCTCGAGCACCCCGCCGAGTTCGGCATCCTCCAGCTCCGGAGCGTTGGCGACATCGATGCCCAGGTCGAGATCTGTCGGAGTGTCGTCAGTCATAGTGGTCTTCTTCCACCGCCAGGTGTTCATTGGTCGGACGTTCGCCGGTCCACGAAATCTGGAGCGCACCAAGCGGTTCTGGTTGATCGAATGCTACTGCCCTGGCCCGGTACAGCTCGAGCAGAGCCAGGAACCGGCCGACGATCTCGATCGGTACCTGGCAGTCGGCCACCAGGTCGCGGAACGACGCCCATTGGCCGATCCCGCGGCCTTCCAGCAGCGCCATCAGATTACTGACCTGCTCGGTCACCGACACCCCCACCTCGTGCAGGTGCTCGGTCGCGACGGTCGGCACCGGACGCGGCGTGAACGCGGCCGCGGCGATCTGTGCGAATGTGTCGGCGTCGACCCCGATCATGACCTCGGGCAGAAGTTCCTGGTAGCGCTCCTCCAGCGCCACCGCCCTCGGATAGCTGCGCAGCGCGGCGGCCTCGAGTTCGGCGAACATCTCGGCGACGTGCTTGAACGCCCGGTACTGCAGTAGCCGGGCGAACAGCAGGTCACGGACCTCCAGCAGCGCGACGTCCTCCTCGTCGTGCACCTCTCCGGCCGGAAGCAGTCTGGCCGCCTTGAGATCGAGCAGCGTCGCGGCGATCACCAGGAACGTGGTCGTCTCGTCCAGTTCGAGCTGTCTGCCAATCGCCTTCGTGTAGGCGATGAAGTCGTCGGTCACCTGATGCAGCGCCACCTCGGTGACATCGAGTCGGTGCGCGAAGATCAGCTGCAGCAGCAGGTCGAACGGCCCCTCGAAATTGCTCAGCCGGACCTGAAACCCCGTCTGCTGCGACTGGTCGGTCGGGGTCACCGCCTCGGTCACGCGCCGAACCGGTCGATGACCTCACGTGCCAACGACCGATAAGCCTCTGCGCCAGCGGATTTCGGCGCCCAGGAGGTGATCGGTTCGCCGGCGACGCTGGTCTCGGGGAAGCGCACCGTCCGGCTGATGACGGTGTCGAACACCAGGTCGCCGAACCTTTCCAGGACTCGGGCCATCACTTCGCGGGAGTTTACGGTGCGCGGGTCGTAGCGGGTGACAAGGATGCCGCCGATCGACAGCTTCGGGTTCAGCCGGTCGTGCACCTTGTCGACGGTATCGGTCAGCAGGGCCAGGCCGCGGAGCGAGAAGAACTCGCATTCCGTCGGGATGATCACCACGTCACTGCAGGCCAACCCGTTCACGGTGAGTAGCCCCAGCGACGGCTGGCAGTCGATCAGGACGTAGTCGTAGCGGTCCAGCACCGGGTACAACGCGCGCGCCAGGGATTGTTCGCGGCCGACCTCGTTGACCAGCTGGATCTCTGCCGCCGACAGATCGATGTTGCTCGGGACCAGATCAAGATTCTTGACGCGGGTGCTGAACAGCACGTCGTCGATCGACACCCGCGGCTCGACCAGCAGGTTGTGGATCGTGTGATCGAGTTCGTAGTGCGGCACGCCGAGGCCCGCCGACAGCGCGCCCTGCGGATCGAGGTCGACCAGCAGGACTCGACGCCCGTATTCGGCCAGGCTGGCGCCGAGGTTGATGGTCGACGTGGTCTTGCCGACACCGCCTTTCTGGTTACACATGGCGATGACCTTGGCCGGACCGTGCGCCGTCCTGGGTTCGGGCGTCGGGATGGCTCGCGGAGGACGGCCGGTCAAACCGATTTCGGCGCCGCCAGCGTCGTCGGTCATGCCAGACCGTGGCTGGTCAGGCAACGCACAGGCTTGGCAGACATCCGGGCAAGTTTAACGGGACGTGCCTGCCTGGTCTGCCAGACCCGCGGGCAACATAGCGACCACTTGCCTGCGCCGCGCGCCTACGCTCGCAGGCATGAGTCTGACGCAGCGGATACCGCTCCTTCGTTGGTCGGTCTGGCGCTTTGTATGGGGCATGCCCGGGTTCGCCAAGACCGGTCAGATCGGTGACGGCCGCGAACAGGCGTGCGCGGACTTCGTCGAAGCCAACGCGCGCCGCGGCGACATCGACGACGTGCTGGCAGCCATCGACAAATTCGCCTACGAGAAGTCGATGCTGATGAATGTCGGCGACGAGAAGGGCGCGCTGCTCGATGCTGCTGTGCGGCGCGCCGACCCGAACCTCGTGCTCGAACTCGGTACCTACTGCGGGTACGGCTCGCTGCGGTTGGCGCGCGCTGCGCCGACGGCCAAGGTGTACTCCGTCGAGTTTTCGGCGGCCAACGCCGAAGTGGCGCGGCGAATCTGGGCGCACGCCGGCGTCGACGACCGCGTCACCTGTGTCGTCGGCACCATCGGCGACGGCGGCACCACACTGGACGCGCTGGCCAACGAGCACGGCTTCGCGGCGGGGACCTTGGACGTGATGTTCATCGACCACGACAAGCGTGCCTACCGGCAGGATCTGCAGAGTGTTCTCGACCGTGAATGGCTGCACAAGGGTTCGATCGTCGTCGCCGACAACGTCCGGTTTCCCGGTGCGCCGAAGTACCGCGCCTACATGACCGAACAGCAGGGCAAGCTGTTCAATACCGTCGAGCACAAGACACATGTCGAGTACCAGACGATGATCCCTGACCTCGTGCTGGAGTCGGAGTACCTGGGCTAGGTGCTCGCGATCTTCTTGGCGAGCCGGCGTGACTGCTTGGCCATGTAGCCGATCAGCGAGGGCCGCGATACCAACCCGTGGAAGTACAGCCGGTCGGCGGCCGGGGCCGGTGCCGCCGCGATCGGCGAACCCTCGGGGGTGAGGACGCCGAGATGGCCGACCAGCGGCTCGAGACCAGGTCGGTATCCGGTCGCGAACACGACGACATCCACGGTGAGTCGGCGGCCGTCCGCGAGCACTGCCTGGCTTCCCTCAAAGGACGTGACCGCGGCTACGACCTCGATCGCCCGACTTTTGACGGCATCGATGACCTCGGGATCGACGAGAGCCGGCGCGACATGCAATCGATGAGCGCGCGTGAACGGTCCCTCCGACGGAATCGGCAGTCCGAACTCGGTGAGATCCCCGAAGGTCTTTCGCCTCGCGCTCGTGGCTATCCGATCTGCCAGACGTGGCGGTAAGTGGTACAGCGGGACCGCGAGGACATCGCCGGGCAGTCCACCAGGTCCGGCGCGACGCATGACGTTCGGCGGCGTTCGCACCGACAGAGACACCGTGGCGACGTCGCCGGTGGTGAGGTCGTGGGCGATCTCCATACCCGACGACCCGGTGCCGACGACGAGTACGCGCAGACCCGCATACGGCTTGGCGTTTCGGTATTCAGAGGAATGCAGCGTCTCGCCGGTGAAGCTGCCCGGCAAGGCGGGAATGACCGGAACGCCCTGGTAGCCGGTCGCGACGACGACGTTGCGGGCATCGACGTCGCCCGTCGAGGTGGTCAACCGCCAACCGCGCGCGCACGGATCGATCCGCTCGACGCGGGTGTGCAACCGCAAATCGATGCCGTCTTCGTGCGCGTGCCGATCCAGATGCTCGACGACGTGATCGCGGGCGGGAAAGGTCGGCGTACCTCGTGGATACCGCCGACCCGGAAGATGAGAGAACTGTCGGCCGGTGTTCAGCTTCAGCCGGTCATATCGACTGCGCCAGGAGGCAGCCACCTCGGGAGCGCGGTCGATCAGAAGCGGCCGAACGCCGCGGTCCTTGAGACTTACCGCTGCAGAGACGCCCGCCGGACCGGCACCGACGATTGCCACGTCATAGTCGGTCATATCCCCTCACAACGCATGCAGCCGCGGGAACGTTCACTGCGCCCGCGGGTGGGCTCCGGCCCAGACCTCTCGGAGCGCGGTGACGGTGACCATCGTGTAGATCTGCGTCGTCGTGACGGACGCGTGGCCGAGCAGTTCTTGGACGACGCGGACATCGGCGCCACCGTCGAGCAGGTGCGTGGCGAACGAGTGGCGCAGCACGTGCGGTGACACCGCGGAGGTGATGCCTGCCCGATCGGCGGCGTCCTGCAGCACCTGCCAGGCACTCTGGCGCGACAGCCGTCCGCCGCGAGCGTTGAGGAAGATCGCCGCGGTTCCCCTCCCGCGTCGGGCCAGGTCGGGACGCCCACGCACGAAGTAGGCGTCCAGCGCGGTGACCGCGGGCCGACCGATCGGCACCAGCCGCTGTTTGCCGCCCTTACCTCGCAACAGCACCGAACGCGCTTCGGTGTCGATGTCGTCGACGTCGAGGCCGACGGCTTCGGAGATCCGCGCGCCCGTCGAGTAGAGCAGTTCGAGCAGGGCGCGGTTGCGCAACGTGAGCGGCCCGTCGGCGTCACTGTCACCGCCTGCCCCATCCAGCAGTGCCAGCACCTCGTCGAGGGACAGGCTTTTGGGCAGCCGCCGGCTCGGTGTCGGCGGTTTGACCGCCGATGCGACGTTGAGCGCGGTGAGGCCCTCGGCTTCGGCGAAGCGGTGCAGCCCCCGAACGGCGATCAAGGCACGCGCCGCGGACACAGCGGACAGCGGGACGGACCCCGCATCAGGGTCACCCCGGCGCAGCGCGACGAGGAAGTCGCTGACATCGGACTCCGTCACCTTCACCAGGTCGTCGATGCCGCGCAGCGTCAGATGCTCGGAGTAACGGCGCAGGTCGCGCCGGTAGGAGCTCAAGGTGTTGGCCGCGACGCCGCGTTCGATGGTCAGGTGGTCGAGGTAACCCTGCAGCTGGTCATCGAGGGCCGATCGGAAGGTCGTCATCAGCGATCCCTCCTGCGCGGGAAGGATGTCGGCCGGTCGGTCCACGGCGCATCGACGGGCCGCATTGCGTCCGTGTCCGGCATCGCGTGAGCAGCCAGGATACCCGCCACCGCAATGGAATTCACGATCTCGCCGTTGAAGACCATCTGGACGGCCTCGACTAACGGGAACCACTTCACCTCGAGGTCGGCTTCCTCGTCGTGGGCGTCGGGCCTGCCGATGTCGGACAGCACCGTCGCCCGGAAGACCCGCACACTCTCGTCGCTGAAACCCGGCGCCGTGTCGAGATCGACCAGTACCCGCCAGTCCTTTGCGGAAAGGCCTACCTCTTCCCGCAATTCGCGTGCCGCAGTCACGTGCGGCGGCTCATCACCGAGATCAAGCAGCCCGGCCGGCAGCTCCCAGAGCCGTCTGCCCAGTGGCTGCCGGTACTGATAGACGAGCACGATGTTGTTCTCTTCGTCGATTGCCAGGACAGCCACCGCGCCGAAGTTCTCGACGACTTCCCTCTTCGCAGTGCTACCGCCGGGCATTCGCACCTCATCGGAACGCAGCGCGAAAATCTTTCCGACGTAAATGGTTTCGGATGTGACCGTCTCGAAATCGTGCTCAGCCACGGGCTTCAGTTTTTTGCAGCTGGGCGTCCCGCAGCACCTGCCCGACCTCCTCGGGATGCTCCGACCCGTTCGCGTGCTCGGCGATGTCCATGCCGGGGAGCCGCTCCTCCGCCTTGTATCCCAGCGCCGCGCCGATGAATGCGGCGAACAGCGGATGCGGACGGGTAGGCCTGCTCTTCAGCTCGGGGTGCGCCTGGGTACCGACGATGAACGGATGGACGTCGCCGGAGTACTCGACGAACTCCACCAGGTGACCGTCCGGCGAGGTTCCGGAGAACCGCAGCCCGCTCTCGGCGATGCGCTCCCGGTACGAGTTGTTCACCTCGTACCGGTGGCGGTGCCGCTCGGACACCTCTGTCGCCTCGTAAGCCTGCGCGACAAGGGAACCCGGGTCCAGCACGGCAGGGTAAGCACCCAGGCGCATACTCCCGCCGAGGTCGGCCTCGCCGGCGACGGCGTCCCGTTGGTCGGCCATCGTGGAGATGACCGGGTCTGGGGTTGTCGGATCGAATTCCGCGGAGTTGGCCCCGGTGAGCCCCACAGAGCGCGCCGCCTCGATGACGATGCACTGCAGTCCGAGACACAGTCCGAACACAGGCAGGCCTCGGTGGCGGGCATAGCGGATGGCGCCGATCTTCCCTTCGATTCCACGAATACCGAACCCGCCGGGAATCAGCACGCCGTGGGCGTCGGCGAGCGCCGCCGCCGCGCCACTCTCGGTCTCACAGTCGTCGGAAGCCACCCATCGCATCTCGACCTTGGCGCGGTGTTTGAAGCCACCGGCCCGCAGCGCCTCGGCGACCGAGAGGTACGCGTCAGAGAGGTCGATGTACTTGCCCACCAACGCGATCCGCACAGTCTCATGCGGGTCGTGCACGCGTTGAAGCAGATCGTTCCACTGGGTCCAGTCGACGTCGCGGAACGGCAGGCTGAGCCGCCGCACCACATACGCGTCAAGTTCCTCACGGTGCAGCACTTTCGGGATGTCGTAGATCGACGGTGCATCGGGGGTGGAGATCACACCGTCGATGTCGACGTCGCACATCAGCGCGATCTTGTTCTTCAGCGGTTCGGGCACGTCGCGGTCGCAACGCAAGATCAACGCGTCCGGCGTGATGCCGATGCTGCGTAGTGCGGCCACCGAGTGCTGGGTGGGCTTGGTCTTGAGCTCGCCGGAGGGTCCCATGTAGGGCACCAGCGAGCAGTGCAGGAAGAAGCAATTTTCGCGGCCGACCTCCTGGCGCACCTGCCGCGCGGCTTCCAGGAAAGGCAGCGATTCGATGTCACCGACGGTGCCGCCGATCTCGGTGATCACCACATCGGGCCGGTGCCCGTCGGGATCCGGCGTGGCCATCGCCAGGATTCGGGCCTTGATCTCATCGGTGATATGTGGAATGACCTGTACGGTGTCACCGAGATACTCGCCGCGGCGCTCTTTGGCGATCACCGTCGAATAGACCTGTCCCGTCGTGACATTCGCCCAGCCGGGCAGGTTGCGATCGAGGAATCGCTCGTAGTGCCCGACGTCGAGATCGGTCTCGGCGCCGTCCTCGGTCACGAACACCTCACCGTGCTGGAACGGGTTCATGGTCCCAGGGTCGACGTTGAGGTAGGGGTCGAGCTTCTGCATCGTCACCTGAAGGCCGCGCGCCGTCAGCAACTGACCGAGGCTGGATGCGGTGAGACCCTTCCCGAGGGAGGAAACGACGCCGCCCGTTACGAAGAGGTGCTTGGTGGCAGTCTGCGGGTGCTTGCGTAGCGCTGGCAAGAGCAACCTCCGTGACGACTGGCAGGGCGTGCATATCTAGGCCGATTCCTAGCTTGGGGCCTGCCGGCCCACGGAACCCCACCCTAACACCGACGCCGACAACACGTCGCTGACGCGCCGTCTGTTGGGCCCCGCGTGCAACGGTGGGCCCCCGGTGCAACGGCTTATTGCGGGACGGTTACCGACGCGGCGCCCTGACCGGTGCCGTACTGACCGGGCTGTCCGCCGCTGGTGAGGTCGCCCAGAGCCAGCGCCGAGGTGAGCCGGCCGGACTCGGAGTCGATGTCGTCGACGGTGCTGACCGCGGCACTGAGCGCGGCGTCTGACCGGGTGACCGCCACGGCGGCGGTGCCCGACGACGACCCGTCGCGTCCGACCAGCACGGTGCCGGAGCCGTTCGGAGCCAGCCCGGCTGCGAACCTGGCGACGGTGGAGCCTTGGTTGCCTGCGTCGTCGCCCAGTGCGCCGCCGGTGACTATCAGCGCGGTGTTGGCCGCGCCGACGCGCTCGTTACCGTAGGTGATGAAGCCGGTGTCGCGCAGCGTCGCCAGCACGGTGTCGCGCTGCGCGTCGTCGACGACCGTGACTTTCGGGTCCTTGTTGATCAGCAGGGCGATTCCCAACAGGTCACCCGCCTGCGAGCCCTGATCGACCGACGCAGTGCTCAACTGCTTTCCAGCAGGCACGATCGGCGAGTTCACCACCGATAGGAGCTTCTCGGCCGAGTTGGCGTTGACGAACTCCGGCGTCAGTGCCACCGTCCCGGTGACCGTTCCGCCGGCCTCCCCCACCAGGCGTGCCAACCCGTCGACGTCGTCGTCTGCGGCATCAGGAGTCCGGAAGACCACGACCGACTTTCCGGCCAGCGAGTCCCGCAGGATGCGAGATGCCATCTGGGCGTCGAATTCCCCTGCTGCGCTGATCTTTTCGTTGAGCGCGTTCTTTTCGTCGGTGAGCGTGTCGATCTGATTCTGTAGCTCGTGCTTGTCGTCACGCAGCCCGGAGAGCACGGTGTTGGACAACAGGCCAGAACCAAGCGCGACGCCGATGGCCAACGCGAGGAACACGGCCGCGAGTGAAATCGCGTGTGAGCGCAGGGAAATCATGAGTAACCCCTAAGTGACGAAGCCCTGAACCCAGAGTGAGAACCGGTTCCAGTAGTCGACGACCCAATCCAGCAGGACCGCATCGGCGCGTGACACCCACAGCGCCACGATCACCGCGGTCAGCATGGCGAGCACGAGGAGTGCAATGGCGCTGCCGGAAACCCGGCTGCGGTACAGCGTGGCGACGGCCTTCGCGTCGACCAGCTTCTCCCCAACCTTCAGCCTGGTCAGGAAGGTCGACGGGTTGCTCTGCTGACGCGACCGGTCGAAGAACTCCTCGATGCTCGCGGTGTGGCCGGCGGTGACGATCAACGATGCGCCGTGGTGATCGGAGAGCAGCAGCGCCAGGTCGGCGGCGGATCCGGCGGCCGGGAAGGTCATCGCCCCGACACCGAGATCCTGAATCCGCTCGAGTCCCGCTGCGTGCCCGTCGGCGTCGGCAGGCAGCACCACCTGCGCACCGCATCGCAGCGCATCGGCGCTGATTCGATCGGGATCGCCGACGATGAGCCCTGGGCGGTAGCCCGCCTTGCGCAACACGTCGGCGCCTGTGCCGACACCGACCAGCACCGGTTGGTACTCCTTGATGAACGGCTTGAGCGCCTTGAGGTCGGCGGCCGAATCGGGTTCCTCCGCGACGATGACGACATGGCGGCGGCACATGTCGACATCGATGTCCGGAATGCCGATGCCATCGATCAGCAGCGGACTCTCACTGCGGATGAACTCGATGGTGTTGCCTGCGAACGCCTCCAGATGCGCGACCAGCCCAGTCTTGGCCTCGTGCATCAACTCGTGAATCTCGTCGTCGGTGCGCTCGGCGCCAAGGATCAGCCGCCGGTCACCGGAATAGACGCCACCCTCGTGAAGCCTCACCCGCGCGCCGTCCTTGACCTTCTTGAAGACCTCGGCGCCCGTGTCGTCGATCAGGGTCACGCCGTTGGCGACCAAGACCTCGGGGCCCAGGTTGGGGTAGCGGCCGGAGATCGACGGCGATGCGTTGACGACCGCGGTCACACCGGCTTCGACCAGGGCATCCGCGGTGATCCGGTCCAGGTCCAGGGCGTCGATGACGACAATGTCGCCCGGGTTGATGCGGCGCAGAAGCCGATCGATGTCGCGGTCGACGCGGGCGGTGCCGGTGATGCCCGGGCGTGAGCTGGCATTACGGGATAGCAGCGCTGGCATCTTCATGCGCCGATTCTGTCGATATGCACGCGTTTTCTGTCGGAGGCGCGCCGTAACATCAGCCTCACAAGTTATCTCTTGTCACATCCGCCACAGATTTACTGGACTTATTCGCGGTCTTTCTGCGCGGACTCGAGCAGTTCGCGAGCATGCGCGCGCCCGCTGTCGGACTCCCCCAGACCCGCCAGCATGCGCGCCAGTTCGGCCACGCGATCCTCGTCGTCGAGGCGGCGCACCCCGCTGGCCTTGCCCCGTCCGCCGCTGTCCACGACGAGGTGGACGTCGGCGTAGGCGGCCACCTGTGGCAGGTGGGTGACGACGATGACCTGATGCGTGCCGGCCAACCGGGCCAGCCGGCGCCCGATCTGCACTGCCGCACGGCCTCCGACTCCCGCGTCGACCTCGTCGAAAACCATCGTCGTGCCCTCCGTGGACACCGCCAGCACGACTTCGAGCGCGAGCATGACGCGCGACAGCTCGCCGCCCGATGCGCTCTTGTTCAGCGGAAGCACGTCGGTACCGCGGTGCGCCGCGAATCCGAACTCGACGGCATCGGCACCGTACTGGCCGGCGTGGACAGTCACCCCGGAGGACACTGTCAGCGGGGCCGAGTCGTCGGCGCGGGCGGCCAACGGCGCCACGGACACCGTGAACTCGGCGTCGGCCATCGCCAAGCCCGAGAGTTCGGCCGTCACCGCCTTTGACAAGCCCTTGGCCGCCTTGGTGCGCGCCTTGGTGAGCTCCTTCGCCGCAGCGACAACCTCGTTGTGGAGCTCGACGACCCGGCGTTCCAGATCCGTGAGCGCCTCCTCGGACACGTCGAGCTGCGCCAGCCGATCTCGCGATTGGGTGGCCCACTGCAGGACACCGTCGATGTCGGCGGCGTACTTGCGCGTCAGCGTGCGCAGCTCACCCTGCCGGGCCAGCTTCGTCTCAAGCGTGCTGGCATCGCTGGGCAACGCCGCCAGATAGTCACCGAGTTCGCTTGCCACGTCCGAGATCACGGCGAACGCGCCGCTGAGTTGGGCGGCCAGGGCCTTCAGCGCGGAGTCGTCGGTGGCCTCCATCGCTGACTTCGCCTGTCCCACAGCGTCGACCGCCGATGTGGCTCCAGGCGACGGGTCGTCGTCAGAACCCGACAGCGCGGCGCGCGCGGTTTGCGCCGCCTCGCGCACCGCGTCCAACTCGGACAGTCTGCGGATGTCCTCGACGAGTGAGGCGTCCTCGCCGGGTTGCGGAGCGACGCCATCGATCTCGTTCAGTCCGAACTTGAGCCGATCGGCCTCCTGCGCGAGCTCACGTGCCCGCTGCGTACGATCGACCAGATCACGGCGCGCAGCCAGCCAGTCCTCGCGCAGTTTTCGGTATCGCTTCAACGTGTTCTCGACGTCGACGAAACGGTCCAGGGCCGCGCGCTGTTCGTCGGGACGCATCAGCCGCAGTTGATCGTTCTGGCCGTGCAGCGTGAGCAGTTCAGTCGTGAAGGTGCCCAGCGACTTCGCAGGCACACTACGGCCGCCGAGGTACGCCCGCGACGGTCCGTCGCGGCTGACCGAACGGGCGGCGATGACGCTGCCGTCGTCGTCACGTTCGGCTCCCGAGGAATCCAGGATCTCGTCGATCTGGACGGTGACGTCCTCGCCGAGTTCACTTGTGGTGAAACGGCCTTCGACGACCGCGCGCTCGGCTCCGGACCGCACTCGGGTGGCGTCTGCGCGGGCGCCGCCAAGCAGGTGCAGACCCGTGACGACCATGGTCTTGCCGGTGCCGGTCTCGCCCGTCAGCACGGTGAGGCCGCGGTCGAACTCGGCGGTCGCGGTGCTGATCGCGCCCAGCGACTCGATGCGGATCTCGGATAGCACTACTGCCCGCGCCACCCCGTGACCGGCAACCGGAACTTGCGCACCAGGCGGTCGGTGAACGGTGCGCTGTCCAGCCGCACCCACTTCAATGGTGTGCCGCACCGCGTCACCTCCAGGCGGCCGCCTGCGGGCACCACCATTTCGCGACGACCGTCGCAGAACACCAGCGCGTCGTGACCGCTTGCCTCGATCTCGATCGCGATGGACGCGTCGGGGCTGGTGACCATCGGGCGGGCGAACAGAGCGTGGGCGTTGTTGGGTACCACCAGGATTGCGTCCAGGTCCGGCCAGACAATGGGCCCGCCTGCGGAGAACGCCCACGCAGTGGAGCCGGTCGGCGTCGCCACGAGCACGCCGTCGCAGCCGAACGCGGAGACGGGCCGCCCGTCCACCTCGAGTACGGCGCCGAGCACTCCCAGCCGTGGTCCCTTCTCGAGACTCGCTTCGTTGAGCGCCCAGCCGCGGTCAATGATCTCGCCTTCGGCACGTACGACGACGTCGAGGGTCATGCGCTCCTCGACGCGGTAGTCGCGATTGACGACATGGTCCAGCACGGAGTCGATCGAGTCGGCCTCAGCCTCCGCGAGGAAGCCGATGCGGCCCAGATTGACTCCCAGGACCGGGATTTCGACATTGCGGGCCAGCTCGGCAGCGCGCAGGAATGTGCCGTCGCCGCCGAGAACGAGGACCAGCTCGCAGCCTTCGGCGGCCCGCTCGTCGGCGTCGACGACCTCGACCTCCGTCCCGAGGGCACGCATGTCATCGGGTGAGAGGTGCACAGGTTCGCGGTCGACGGCTTCGGCGGACAGCACACGCAGTCCGATCCTGTTGTCGCCGAGCACTTTCTGCACGCGTCGCGCCACCTCGGTCGCCTCTTCGCGGCCGGTGTGCACCACGAGCAGGATGTTGCGTTCTGCGCTCATTGCGGACCCTCGGCGACCGCGCTCCGCACCGCGTGTTCGAGCGACTCCCCCTGCAACGGACTGTCCGTCCGCGACCGCAGCCGCAGAAAGTATTCGACGTTTCCGGACGGGCCGGGCAGGGGGCTGGCGGTGACCGCGACGGTGTGCCAGCTCAGTTCGGCGGCGCGGCGGGAGACCGTGAGGACCGCGTCGGCCCGCAGATCGGGACCGGAGACCACGCCGCCCGCGCCTACGCGGTCCTTGCCGACCTCGAATTGCGGCTTCACCATGGGAACGATATCCGCGTCGACCGATGCGCACGACGTCAGTGCCGGGAGCACTGTCGACAGCGAGATGAACGACAGGTCGGCGACGACGAGGTCGACGGGGCCGCCGATCACGTCGGCCGTCAACTCGCGCACGTTGGTGCGTTCCATCACCGTGACGCGCGGATCGTTGCGCAGCGACCAGGCCAGCTGGCCGTAGCCCACATCGACAGCCACAACCCCGCGGGCGCCGCGGTCGAGCAGGACCTCGGTGAACCCGCCAGTCGAGGCCCCGGCATCCAGGCACCGTCGGTCGTCGACGGCCAGTCCGAACGTGTCCAGTGCGCCCATGAGTTTGTGGGCACCACGAGACACCCAGCCGCGTTCGTCGGCGCCTTCGACCGTGAGCGCGGCGCTGAGCGCGATGGCGGTCGCGGGTTTGGCGGCCGGCATGCCGTCGATGCTGACCCGGCCTGCGCCGATCAGCTCGGCGGCCTGCTGGCGGGAGCGGGCCAGCCCGCGCCGCACCAGCTCGGCGTCAACACGTGCCCGCCGCGCCACGAGCGGTCACCCCTTCTCGACCGATTCGAGCGCTTGCACCAGCAGCTCGTGCGCCTCCTCGAGGCGCGCGGCGATGGCGTCGATCTGCGAGTCGGCGATCTCATCAAAGCCGGAGCCCTCCTGCGCGGGGTCGGGCAGATCAGCCAACAACTCCGCGATCTTGGCGCGAATCTGGTCCGGGTCGGTACTCATATCGGTGTTCACGCTAGTCGATTCGACGTGGTGAGAAGGGACCACGGCGCCATGGCCTGTCGCGCGGTGTCGTCGCCGGCGGACACGGTGAACGGGCGGCCGTCGAGCTGCGCGTCCCAGACCGCGCTCGCGGTGGCACGCACCACCGACAGCTGGTCACCGGTGTCGCGGCCGGTGGAATGGACGATCACCGCGGACGGCCCGATGTCGATGCGCCAGCCGGGATGTGGCCCGACGCGAAGGACGTCCGGGCGGGCGTAGAGCGAGCGCAGATCTGGCGCGAGGTAGTCAGGTCGCTCCCGCACTGTTGCGCGGAGCATGTCGTCGGCGGTACTGACGCCGGTGAGCACCATCAGGCTCGGCAGGCCGGCGGCATTCGCTCCGGCGATGTCGGTGTCGAGCCGATCGCCCACGACCAGCGGCGTCGAGAAGGTGCCGCGGGCCAGGGCGTCGTTGAGGAGTGTCGGCTCGGGCTTGCCGGCGACCTGCGGTTCGCGATTCGTCGCGGCGCGCAGTGCGGCGACCATCGAGCCGTTCCCCGGCAGCAGACCTCGCTCGGACGGCAGCGTCAGGTCGACGTTGGCCGCGACCCAGAGTGCGTCGCTTCGGATGGCCAACGCCGCCTCGGCCAGGTCGGGCCAGCCGGTCTGAGGTGAATGCCCTTGGACGACCGCGACTGGCCGGTCGGAGAACTTCCGAACCGGGTTGAGCCCGACTCGTCGGACCTCGGCGGCCAGCGCCTCGGTGCCGACGATGAGAACCGCTGCGTTGGAGGGCAATTGGGCTGCCAGCAGGCTCGCGGCGCTTTGGGCACTGGTCACGACGTCGTCGGGTTCGGCGGCAAAACCCATTTCGTGCAGATGCTGGGCCACCTCGGCCGGATCGCGCGACGCGTTGTTGGTGACGTACAGGGTGCGGGCGCACACGGTGGCGAGGGTCTCAACCGATCCGGGGGTGGGTTCCTGACCGCGGAAAACGGTCCCGTCGAGGTCGAGGAGCAGGCAATCGTGCTCCTCTACAAGTGCGCCCACGTCAACCCAGCTCCGTGATCCGGTCTTCGGCATCGGTCAGTCCGTCGACATCTGCGGCGGCGGCGTTGATGAACCACCGCAGCGCCTCCGGCTTCCGCCCGAGTGCCAGCAGGGTTTCGGCGTAGACGTAGAACAGCCGAGCGGCCGTCTGGCCGGTCCGCTTCGGATCCAGCTGCGGCGTGGACAGCATCGCCAGGGCCTGCTCGTGCTGTCCGAGGTCGGACCGCGCGCCGGCCACGACGATGCGCAACTCGTCGGCGTCGTCGCCGGTGAGCTGTGTGGCATCCGCGCTGCGGGCGAGCTCGATGGCCCGTTCGGGGCGCCCGATGCCGCGTTCGCAGTCGGCGATGAGCGGAAGCAGCGCTGACTTGCTGCCCATTCGGCGCGCTGCGCGAAGTTCGGCGAGCGCCTGGGCCCAGTCGCCACAGTGGTAGGCGGCGATTCCGACGGCTTCACGGACCGCAGCGATGCGACCGGAGCGCGCGCGTGCGGCACGGGCGTGGGCCAGAGCCTCTTCGGGATCCTCGTCGAGGAGCAGGCCGGCCGCGACCAGGTGCCGCGCCACCGTGTCGGCGGTGCTTTTGTCCAAAGTCGTTAGTTCGCCGCGGATCTCGGGCGCCAACTGCTTGGCCTCGACCTCGGCGGGGATGCGTGGGCCCTCCGGCGGCGCGTCGTTGTCGGCCATGGGTTGCGCCCGACGGGCCCGGTTGGGACCCGAAGATCGTGGCGGCGGCCGCCGCGGGCCCCGCCCGTCGTTGCCGCCGTTTCCGTCCTTGACCACGTATGTCTTTCTACCCGATCACGCCGCAATTGAGAATTCGAAATCAATTCGCGGCAAATAGAATCACCCCCCACGCAATTGTGGGGGGTGATCCTAATGTGT
>CAVRMG010000002.1:0-27837 GCA_963721495.1 uncultured Actinomycetota bacterium
CCTGGCCGGCCCAACCATTCGCGCGCGCTCCAACACGCCGCCCCCAGCGCCTCGGTCGGACTCATTCCGATGCCCTTGAGCGCGTCGATCTCGTCGGCGATCCGGCCGTGAGCCACCATGCTGCCCGCGTCGGTGCCCGCGTAGATGGGGATGCCCGCTTCCCGGGCGGCGGCGATTCGCGGGGTGCACCTCTCGTAGAGGTCTCGCATGTGGCGGGCGTAGGCCGGGTACTTGGCCGCGCCGTCGGCGATGCCCGGGAAGTTCTCGATGTTGATCAGCGTCGGCACCAGCGCGGTCCCGTGCTCGACCATCAACCCGACGGTGTCGTCGGTCAGGCCCGTGCCGTGCTCGATGCAGTCGATGCCCGCGTTGATCAGCCCGGGCAGTGCGTCCTCGCTGAACACGTGAGCCGTGACGCGAGCGCCATTGGCGTGGGCCGCATCGATGGCGGCCCTGAGCACGTCGTCGGACCAAAGCGGAGCCAGGTCGCCGCTATCGCGGTCAATCCAGTCGCCGACCAGCTTGATCCAGCCGTCGCCGAACCGCGCCTGCTCGGCCACGGCATCGGGCAATTGCGACTCGTCCTCGAGTTCGATCGCGGCCCCGCGCTGGTAACGCTTCGGCCTGGCGAGGTGGCGGCCCGCCCGGATGATGCGCGGCAGCTCGTCGTGATCGTCGAGGCTGCGGGTATCGACAGGAGAACCGGCGTCGCGCAGCAGCAGCGCGCCGACATCGCGTTCGGTCTCGGCCTGCGCGATCGCCTCGTCGAGGTCGGTTGCACCGTCGGCCCCAAGTCCGACGTGACAGTGCGCGTCGACGAGGCCGGGCAGGATCCAGCCGCCGTCAAAGACCGTGTCGGCGTCACCGACCGGCTCAGCGCTCAGCGTGCCGTCGACGATCCACCACTCCAGCGGCTCCTCGTCGGGCAGTCCAACGCCTCGGACGTGAAGAGTGGGGTGGCGCATCCTATTTCTGGCCCGGGAACTTCAGCTTCGACAGGTCGATGTCGGCGAGCCCCGGCGGCAGCTCGTCGAGCCCCTTGGGCATGTCGGACAAGTCCGGAAACCCCGGCGGCATTCCAGCCATGCCGGCGGCCAGCGGATTGCGCACCTTCGGCGGCGTCGGCCCCCGCCCGCCCTTCTTGCCCTTCTGCTTGTTCTTGCCCTTCGCGGCCTTGCGGCTACCGCCCTTGCGGCCGAACGGCATGCCCATCTGGCCCGCCATCGACGACATCATCTTGCGGGCTTCAAAGAACCTCTCGACGAGCTGATTGACCTCACCGACCGTCACGCCGGACCCGTTGGCGATACGCAGCCGACGCGACCCGTTGATGATCTTGGGGTCGGCACGTTCGGCCGGTGTCATGCCACGGATGATCGCCTGAAGTCGGTCGAGCGACTTGTCGTCGACGGCTGCCAGCGCGTCCTTCATCTGACCGGCGCCGGGCAGCATGCCCAGCAGATTGCCGATCGGGCCCATCTTGCGGATCGCCAACATCTGCTCGAGGAAGTCCTCCAGCGTCAGCTCTCCGCTGCCGATCTTCGCGGCGGCTTCCTCGGCCTTCTCGGCGTCGAAATGCTGCTCGGCCTGCTCGATGAGGGTGAGCACGTCGCCCATGCCCAGGATGCGACCGGCCATCCGGTCCGGGTGGAAGACGTCGAAATCCTCGAGCTTTTCGCCCGCGGAGGCGAACAGGATCGGCACGCCGGTGATCTCGCGCACCGACAGCGCAGCACCGCCGCGGGCGTCGCCGTCGAGCTTGGTCAGCACCACGCCGGTGAATCCGACGCCCTCACGGAACGCCTCGGCGGTGGTGACGGCGTCCTGGCCGATCATCGCGTCGAGCACGAAGATCACTTCGTCGGGATCCACGGCGTCGCGTATCGCGCCGGCCTGGTTCATCAGCTCCTCGTCGATGCCGAGGCGGCCTGCGGTGTCGACGATGACGACGTCGTAGTGCTTGGCCTTGGCTTCTGCCAGGCCCGCGGCCGCGACGGCGACCGGGTCACCCGGCGCCGTGTCGTCCGAACCTTCGGCCGTGCCGGGATGGGGGGCAAAGACGTCGACACCGGCGCGTCCGCCGACGATCTGAAGCTGGCTGACTGCACCGGGACGCTGCAGGTCACACGCCACTAGCAACGGCGTATTTCCTTGTCCACGAAGCCATTTCGCAAGCTTGCCGGCCAATGTGGTCTTGCCGGAACCCTGCAGACCCGCGAGCATGATCACCGTCGGCGGAGTCTTGGCGAACGCGAGCTGGCGGGTTTCGCCGCCGAGGATGGTGATCAGCTCGTCATTGACGATCTTGACGACCTGCTGAGCGGGGTTGAGCGCGCCCGACACCTCGGCGCCTTTGGCGCGGTCCTTGATGCGTGCGACGAAGTCGCGCACGACCGGCAACGACACGTCCGCTTCCAGCAGCGCCAACCGAATCTCTCGGGTCGTCGCATCGATATCGGCGTCGGTTAACCGCCCCTTGCCACGCAGCCCCTGTAGGGCGCCGGTCAACCGGTCGGACAGCGATTCAAACACGCGGTCCAGCCTAACTGGCCTCGGAAACGGGCTTCGCGGGCGCGGGTGCCGGCAGGACGGCGTACAGATCGCGCTCGAGTTGGTCGCGCACGGCGGCGACGTCGCCGGAGCCTTCCGCTGGATAGTCATCTCCGACGACAGTGATGCCGAACACGTCGACCACCGACGAACCCAGGGTGGTGACCTTGGCCCATGCGATGTCGACCCCGTCGCGCTCGAACGCCGCCGTCAGCCGCGTCAGCAGACCCGTGCGGTCGGTGCTACGGATCTGCACCACCAGCTCCCCGGGTGCAGCGCCCTCCGACCACAGGATCCGCGGCGGAGCAACCACATGGTTGATCGGCACCGCATCCGGGATCTCCCCGGCGCGGGCCGTCCCGTGCTGCGCCGCGTCGCGATCACGCTTGTCCAGCGATGCGAGCACGTCCAGGTCTCCTTCGAGCGCGAGGATGAACTGCTGGCGCAACAACTCCGCAGCCGGTGGTGAGCCGAAATGCGGTGAGACGACGAAGCTGTTGATCGCCGACCCCGCATGACCGTTGACAGATGCCGAGTGCACCCGCAGCGAGTTCAGCGCCAGCACACCCGCCGCCTTGGACAGCAGTCCCCGGCGGTCCGGCGCGATCATCGTGACGTTGTAGATGTGCGGACTGTCCGCCGGTGCCAGCTCGACGTGCACGCCGACCTCGGCGGCCAGCGAAAGAAATCGCGCGTCGATCGGATCGGGCTGGGGCAACGGCTCACCGGCCATCACCAAGCGGCAACGGCGCACCAGGTCCCCGATGAGCGAGGCCTTCCAATCGCCCCACACGCCCGGACCGGTCGCCAGCGAGTCCGCCTCGGCGAGGACGTGCAGCAGTTCCAGCACGACGAGGTCACCGTCGAGTGCGTCGACCACCGCCGCGATGGTGCCGGGGTCCTGGAGGTCGCGCCGGGTCGCGGTGTGCGGCAGCAGCAGATGGTGGCGCACCACCTTCGACAGAATCTCGACATCGGACGGCCACAGGCCGAGTCGGGTACCGATCTGGACGGCGAGTTCGGCACCGATGACGCTGTGGTCGCCGCCGCGCCCCTTGCCGATGTCGTGGCACAGCGCGCCCAGAATCAGCAGATCTGGCCGTGACACCCGAGTGGTGAATGCGCTTGCACGCGAGACGGTTTCAACGAGATGGCGGTCGACGGTCCAGATGTGCACGACGTCGCGCGGCGGAAGGTCGCGCACCGCACCCCATTCGGGGAACAGCCTGCCCCACAGGCCGGTGCGGTCCAGCGCCTCGATCGTGGCCACCGCCGCCGGCCCCGCACCCAGC
This sequence comes from uncultured Actinomycetota bacterium, assembly GCA_963721495.1. Lineage (GTDB taxonomy): Bacteria > Actinomycetota > Actinomycetes > Mycobacteriales > Mycobacteriaceae > Mycobacterium. Next base: position 3,843 of record CAVRMG010000002.1, read on the forward strand.
ATGACCAGCAGGTCTTTGAGGGCCTGCCGGGGCCACGGCATGCGCAACTCCGGGGCGGTCTCGGCGAGGCGGGCCAGCGTCGACGCCGCCATCGGCAGCCCGGTGGTGGCCGACGCGGCCGCGACCCGCAGGATCAGGCCGGGATCGCGCTCCGGGCGGGCGTCGCGGGCGAGAATCACCTCGCCGGCGAATTCGATGACTCCCTCGTCCAGCGGACGGCGCGCAGGCCGACGGAACGCCGCCAGACCGCGTCGGGGCAGTGAGTTGGCGGCGGTACGCACCCCGGCCTCGACGTAGAAGCTGATGGTGCGGGCGGCGTCGGAGAGCGTGCGGGCCAGGTCGAACCGGTCGCCGATCTGCAGTGCGGCGCCGATCTCGTCGGCGTGCTGGGCCAGCAGGAGTTCGCGCCCGCGTCCGGCCACGCGGTGTAGTTCGGTGCGGACGTTGAGCAGCGCCATGTGCGCCTCGCCAAGAGTCTCGGTCGGCGATGCCGACGACCGGCTCGGATAAACATCGGCGAGTTGGGCGATGGCCAGCGCGTTGAGCAGTTGAACATCGCGCAGGCCGCCACGCCCACATTTGAGATCCGGCTCGGCGCGGTGGGCGATCTCACCGCTGCGCTGCCACCGCGCCCGGGTGTGTTCGACGAGTTCGTCGAAGCGCGAGCCGATTCCGGTGCGCCACTGCCGTCGCGCCCCAGCTATCAAAAGCGAGGAGAGATCGGAATCGCCCGCGATGTGCCGCGCCTCCAGCATGGCCAGCCCAGCGGAGATGTCCTCACCGGCGACCGTCAACGCCTCGGGCACCGTGCGCACACTGTGATCGATGCGAATGTTGGCGTCCCACAAGGGATACCACAACAGTTCGGCCACCTGGCCGACCACATCGACGGGCATGTTGTCGTGCAACAGCGTCAGGTCGAGGTCGGAGTACGGCACCAGTTCGCCACGGCCCAGACCGCCCGTAGCCACGATGGCGAAGCCGCTGGTGGGCGTGATGCCGATCTCGGCTGCCTTTGTGGTGAGCCAGAATTCGTGCAGATCGAGCAGGGCTTCCCGCAGTGCGGCCGAATCCAGTTGCCGGGCACCGCCTGTCAACAGCTGTTCGCAGGCGGCGGCAAGGTCGGTAGCAGGACGGGACGAACCCGCCGCCGGAGCTTCCCATCGAGGGGCCCCGGCGGCGGAATTTCGTCTCTGCTCTTTCATTTCGTGTCCTCCCCGGCCCTTACTAATTAACGCTCACGGTGCAACGGCCGGGGAGACGACCTCTTATTTCGTCACGCGGCTCAAAGGGCATCCGTTCCGCGCTCGCCGGTACGGACGCGCACGACGGTGTCGACGGGGCTGACCCACACCTTGCCGTCGCCGATCTTTCCGGTGCGTGCGGCCTGAACGATCACGTCCACCACCTTGTCCACGGCCGAATCATCGACCACCACCTCGACCCGGACCTTCGGCACGAAGTCGACGGAATACTCCGCGCCGCGGTAGACCTCGGTGTGACCCTTCTGCCGACCGTAACCCTGGACCTCGCTGACGGTCATTCCAAGAATTCCGGTCTGCTCGAGCCCGGTCTTGACGTCTTCGAGCGTGAACGGCTTGATGATCGCAGTAATCAGCTTCATATCCCCTTATTCCTCTCCGCCGTGACGTCCCAGAACCGAACCGCCGCCGACCGTCGCGAAGTCGTATGCGCTTTCCGCGTGCTCCGCCTCATCGATGCCGGACGACTCGTCTTCCGGATCAAGACGCAGGCCAATGGTGTACTTCACGATCAAGGCCAAGATAGCTGTAACGATCGCCGAATACCCCAAAACAGCGAAGGCACCCACTGCCTGGCGCCACAGCTGATCGAACCCGCCACCGTAGAACAGACCCTTAACGGCTGCGGGCGCCTCGGGCGCTGCGACAAGGCCGACGAGCAACGTGCCAATCATGCCGCCGACGAGGTGCACGCCGACGACGTCGAGTGAATCATCAAAGCCCAGTTTGAATTTCAGGCCCACGGCGAGGGCACACAGCACGCCCGCGCAAAACCCGACCACGATCGCACCGACCGCGTTCACCGAGGAACATGACGGCGTGATCGCGACCAGGCCCGCGACAATGCCCGACGCCGCGCCAAGTGAGGTGGCCTTGCCATCCCGGAAGCGCTCGGTGAGCAGCCACGCCAGCATCGCGGTTCCGGTCGCGATGGTCGTGGTCATGAACGTCGCTCCGGCCGTGCCGCCGGAGCTGGTGGCCGAACCGGCGTTGAATCCGTACCAGCCGAACCACAGCAGGCCGGCACCGAGCATCACGAACGGCAGGTTGTGGGGCCGCATCGGCGAGCCCGGCCAGCCGAGCCGCTTGCCGAGGATGATCGCCAACACCAAACCCGCGGTACCCGAGTTGATATGCACCGCCGTACCACCTGCGAAGTCAATCGCCTTGAGATTGTTGGCAATCCAGCCGCCGTGCTCACCGGTGATGCCGTCGAACGCGAACACCCAGTGCGCGACCGGGAAGTAGACGAAGGTCGCCCACAGACCCGCGAACACAAGCCAGCCACTGAACTTCAGGCGGTCGGCCACGGCACCCGAAATCAGGGCCACGGTGATGATCGCGAACATCAGCTGGAATGCGACGAAAACGGTCTGCGGCAGAGTGCCGGCAAGCGGGATGTCCACCGCGGCAGTGCCGGTCGATGGATCCGCCGCAATGGCATTGCCACCGATCAGACCCTTCAGGCCCCAATACTGCGTTGGATCACCGAATAGGTGGAACGTGTCGTTGCCGAAGGCCAGCGAGTAGCCGTACAGCGTCCACAGCACCGTGATGAGCCCCATGGCGCTGATGCTCATCATCAACATGTTGAGCACGCCCCTGGCACGCACCATGCCGCCATAGAAGAACGCCAGGCCGGGCGTCATCAGCAGCACCAGCGCAGAGCTTGCCAGCATCCACGCAGTGTCGCCGGTATCCGGCTGACCCAATATCGGGAATTGGTCCACTCGCAGTTTCCTCCTTCGACAAGGCAGGGCCGCAAAGGTTTTACGACCGTTGACCTGGTCCAAGACAATGCTGAGTGGTTGTTTCGTCTAAGACGCCGTGGTGTTTCGCTCGTGTGAACGGATAGCCGGGTGACGTTTCGTCGTTGTTACGTCATGCGGTTTTCGCGGTTTGTTGGGGCGCGTTCGTTAACCGAGCAGTGCGTCGACGAACGCTGACGGCTCGAACGGGGCAAGATCATCGGGTCCTTCGCCGAGGCCGACGAGCTTGACCGGAACACCCAATTCCTGCTGGACGCGGAACACGATTCCGCCCTTCGCTGTGCCGTCGAGTTTGGTGAGGACCACCCCGGTGATGTCCACGACTTCAGCAAACACGCGGGCCTGCGGCAGGCTGTTCTGGCCGATCGTGGCGTCGAGAACCAGCAGCACCTCGTCGACCTCGGCGCGCCGGCTCACCACCCGCTTGACCTTGCCGAGCTCGTCCATCAGGCCGGTCTTGGTGTGAAGCCGCCCCGCGGTGTCGATGACGACGACGTCCGCGCCGGCCGCCACACCGGCGTCCACGGCGTCGAACGCCACCGAGGCCGGGTCGGCGCCCTCGGGGCCGCGCACCACCTGGGCGCCGACGCGGGACGCCCAGCTCTGCAGCTGGTCGGCGGCGGCGGCCCGGAACGTGTCGGCCGCGCCGAGCACGACACGGCGGCCGTCGGCCACCAGCACGCGCGCCAGCTTGCCGACGGTCGTGGTCTTGCCGGTGCCGTTGACCCCGACAACGAGCAGCACCGAGGGTTTGTCGGCGTGTGGGAGCGCCTTGATGGTGCGGTCCAGGTCGGGCCGCAGCGCTTCGATCAGGACCTCGCGCAGCACCGCGCGGGCGTCGGTCTCGGTGCGCACGTTGCTGCTGGCCATCCGCGACCGCAGGGACGCGACGACAGATTCGGTGACGACGGGGCCGAGGTCGGCGATCAGCAGAGTGTCCTCGACGTCCTGCCAGGAGTCCTCGTCGAGGTCACCGCCACCGAGCAGGCCGAGCATGCTGCGGCCGAGCGTGTTCTGTGACTTGGCGAGCCGCCCCCGCAGCCGCTCCAGGCGGCCTTCGGCGGGTTCGATCTCGTCGAGCACAGGCGCGGCGGGAATGTCCTCCACCACCGGCGGCTCGGGGAGCTGGACGTCGGCGATGGGCCGCTTCGGTGCGTCCCGCGGGATGGTGGCATCATCGCCGACAGCGGGCAGCCCGCCGGTATCAATCCGTTCGATGGGCTCAGCAGGTGCCGATTGTGCGAACGTGATGCCTGAAGAGGCGGTATAGCCGCCGGAGCGGTCGACAGGAGTGGCGGTGTCTGTAGACGACAGGCTGATCTGCCGACGCCGATATCGCACCAGGCCCACAGCGAGCGCGGCTACGAGTAGTACGGCGATGACGGCTATCGCGATCCACAAAGCTTCCGACACGACGTCATTGTCTCAGGGCGGGTAGTCGGTGACGCTGGACCCCGGCGGCATGGAGACCCGCAAACGACGGCACATCGACGTGTGTCTGAGTGAGGCGGTCGACTACCAGACCGTGACCACCGGTCTGGAGCGCTACCGGTTGCCCTACAACGCGCTCACGCAGACCGACCTCGGAAGTGTCGATCTGGCGACGGATTTCCTGGGCGCCCGCCTGCGCGCCCCGGTGCTGATCGGTCCGATGACCGGTGGCGCCGAACTGTCCGGGACGATCAATCGCAATCTCGCCGCCGCGGCCCAGAAGCTCGGCATCGGCATGATGCTGGGCTCGCAGCGCATCATGCTCGACAACGAATCGGCCTCGGTCAGCTTCCGTGTTCGCGATGTGGCGCCAGACGTTCTGCTCATCGGGAACATCGGGCTGACGCAATTGACTGAGCGGACGGTTCCCGCACTTGTCGCGGCGCTCGATCACGTTGGCGCCAATGCTCTTGCGGTGCACACTAATCCGCTCCAGGAAGCCATGCAGCACCGAGGTGACACCGACTTCTCCGGTTCGATGGCCCGGCTGCGTGAGGTCGCGGGGTCCATCGGCTACCCGGTGATGCTCAAAGAAGTTGGCCACGGCATCGGCGCCGCGGCCGCCGCGGAACTGACGGACTGCCCGGTCGCGGCTGTCGACGTCGCCGGGGCGGGCGGCACGTCGTGGTCCCGCGTCGAGCAGTTCGTTCGGTACGGCGGGATCCGGTACCCGGCGCTGGCCGAGTGGGGCATTCCGACTGCGCAGGCGCTGTTGGAAGTCCGGCGCGCGCTGCCCGGCGTCCCACTGGTCGCCTCCGGCGGCATCCGCACCGGGATGGACGCGGCCAAGGCGCTGGCTCTCGGCGCCGATGCGGTGTCGGTGGCCCGCCCGCTTCTGGCGCCGGCGATCGAATCGCCCGCGGCCGTGGCGGATTGGCTGCAACGCTTCATCGACGAACTCTTGATCTGCCTGTACGGCTGCGGTGCGGCAGACCTCGCCGAACTTCGCGAGCGCGGCGTCACCGAGCTCTAACTCACTTCGCCACGTTTGGGCGAGAAAGTGCAACTAGACGCCACCAAAATGTCGATCTCGGCGCGGACTAGTTGGCGGCGCCCACCAGTTCCTGGCCGCGCATGCGCTGGCTGATCACCGCGGTGATGCCGTCGTCGCGCATGGTCACGCCGTACAGCGCGTCGGCGATCTCCATCGTCGGCTTCTGGTGCGTGATGACGAGCAACTGCGACTGGCTGCGCAGCTGTTCAAACAGCCCCAGCAGCCGGCGCAGGTTCACGTCATCGAGTGCGGCCTCCACCTCGTCCATGACATAAAACGGCGACGGCCGCGCTCGGAAGATGGCCACCAGCATGGCGACAGCGGTCAGCGCCTTCTCCCCGCCGGACAGCAGCGACAGCCGCTTGATCTTCTTGCCCGGCGGCCGCGCCTCGACCTCGATGCCGGTGGTGAGCATGTCGTCGGGGTTGGTCAGAAGCAGCCGTCCCTCACCACCGGGGAACAACGCCGAAAACACTTGCCCGAACTCGCGTTCCACATCGGTGTAGGCCTCTGTGAACACCTGCAGAATGCGTGCGTCGACGTCGTCGATGACGTCGAGCAGGTCCTTGCGGGCCGCCTTGACGTCTTCGAGCTGTGTCGACAGGAAGTTGTAGCGCTCCTCCAGCGCGGCGAACTCCTCCAGCGCCAACGGGTTCACCCGGCCCAGCTCGTTGAGCTCCCGCTCGGCCTTCTTGGCGCGACGCTCCTGGGTGGACCGGTCGAACGGCATGGGCGCGGGTGCCGTCACCTGTTCGCCGCGTTCGCGCGCCTGTTCGTACTCGGCCATCTCCAGCTCCGACGGCGGCAGAGACACCTCGGGGCCGTACTCGGCGACGAGGTCGTCGGCCGCCATCCCGAAGCCTTCGAGTACGTGCTCTTCGAGCTGCTCGATGCGAAGCGCCGCTTGCGCTTTGGCGACTTCGTCGCGGTGCAGCGAGTCGGTCAGCGCGGCGATCTTGGCACTGAGTTCGTTGACCTCTTCGCGCGCCTTCGCCAGTGCGCCCGCCCGGTGCTGTCGCTCGGCGGCGACGTCGTCACGTGCGCGCGACGCGACCGCGACCGCGGCGCTGAGCCGCCCTGCGACGAGGCGGCCGGATTCCGCCACTGCCGCCGCGACGGCCGCGGCGTGCACGCGCGCCTCACGAGCGCGTTTGGCGCGCAGGCGTGCTTCGCGCTCGGCGGCGGAGGCTCGACGCAGCGAATCCGCCTGTCCACGAACGGCGTTCGCGCGCTCCTCGGCGGTGCGCACGGTAAGTCGGGCCTCCACCTCGGCGGCGCGGGCGGCCTCGGCCGCCGCTGTCGACTCCAGCCGGTCGACGGGTTCGGATTCGAACCCCGGCTCCTGCTGGGCGTTGTGCAGCCGCTGCTCGAGTTCGGCGAGCTCCTGAACGGTCTGGTTGCGACCGGACTCCAGCTCGTTGCGCTGCTGGATGAGCCGCTGCCATTCGTCGTCGGCGGCGCGCGCGTCCTGGCCGAGGCGTCCGAGTTGCTCGTAGATCGACGAGATGGTCGCGTCGGACTCGTTGAGCGCCGCGAGGGCCTGCTCGGCGGCGTCCTGTCGGGTGGACTGTTCCGTCAGCGCACCGGACAGCGCGGCCGACAGTTCAGATGTCTGCCTCTCGGCAGAGGCCAACTCTTTGCGGGCCTTCTCGACCTCGGACGTGATCTCCAGCGTGCTGGGCTTGCGGTCGGAACCGCCGGTGACCCAGCCCGCCCCGACGAGGTCGCCGTCGGCGGTGACCGCCTTCAGCTGCGGGCGCGCCGCGACCACGTCCAGCGCGGCGGCGAGGTCACTCACCACCGCAACGCCGGAGAGCATGGCGGCGATCGCGCCCTGCAGGCGGTAGGGCGTGTCGACCAGATCCAGTGCCCACAGCGCGCCCTCGGGAAGCGGGCCGGTGTTCGATGCGGCAGGCTTCGGCCAGTCGCCCAGGACGATGGCAGCGCGGCCGCCGTCGGACGCCTTCAGCGCGGCGACGGCCGAACGCGCCGCGCCCGAGCTCTCGGCGGCGACGGCATCCGCGGCTGCACCCAGCACCGCTGCGATCGCCACCTCGTAACCTGGACGAACCTTCACCAGGTTGGCGATCGATCCCAAAAGTCCTGAGCCACCGTGGTTTTTCTGCAGCCAAGCCGCGCCGTCCTTGCGGTCGAGGCCGACCGACAGCGCCTCGATGCGGGCACGCAACGAGGCCACCTGGCGCTCGGCACCGCGCTCGGCCGCCTGCAGTTCGGCGACACGCTCGTCGGCCAGCCGCAGCGCGGTCACCGTGCGGTCATGATGCTCGTCGAGACCGACCTCACCGGCGTCGAGTTCACCGACGCGGCTCTGCACCGTCTCGAACTCGGCCTGCATCTGCTGAGCCTTTGCCGCGGCGTCGTCGATGCCGCCGGTCAGCCGTGCCACGGTCTCGTCGATCGACTCCACGCGGGTGCGCATCGTGTCGACCTGGCCTGCCAGCCGGGCCAGCCCCTCACGGCGGTCGGCCTCAGCGCGGGCAGCGGCCATGTGGGCACGTTCGGCTTCGGCGGCGACGGACTCCCGCTCGCTCAGTTCGGTGCGGGCGGCCTCCAGCCGCGTTCGCGATTCGGTCAGCTCGTTGAGCAGCTGCCGCTCCTGGGTGGCGACCTCCTCGGCCTGAGCCTCCAGCGCGTCGGGATCGGGACCGGTGGAGGCTTCGGGTGCGGTATCGAGGTGCTGGGCTCGCTCGCTGGCGATGCGCACCGTGGCGCTGACACGTTCGGCCAACGCCGACAACGAAAACCACATCTGCTGAGCGGCTTCCGTGCGCTCACTCGAGACTGCCGACCGCCGCCTCGTGGCCGTTCAGCTCGACCGTTTTGGCCTCGAGCCGGGTGGCCAGATCGTCGTGTTCGCGGCGCAGCGTCGTCTCGGTCTGGTTGGTGTTCTCGAATTCGGCCTTGCGGTTCACCAGATCGTCGGCGGCCAACCGCAGCCGAGCGTCGCGCAGGTCGGCCTGGATGGTCTGGGCGCGGCGGGCCATCTCGGCCTGCCTGCCGAGCGGCTTGAGCTGACGGCGCAACTCGGTCGTCAGGTCCGTCAACCGCGCGAGGTTGGCCGACATCGAGTCGAGCTTGCGGACCGCCTTCTCTTTGCGCTTGCGGTGCTTGAGCACCCCGGCGGCTTCCTCGATGAACGCGCGACGATCCTCAGGGCGGGACTCGAGGATCTCGGAGAGCTTGCCCTGGCCGACGATCACGTGCATCTCGCGGCCGATACCGGAGTCCGACAGCAGCTCCTGCACATCCATCAAACGGCAACTGGTGCCGTTGATCTCGTACTCGCTGCCGCCGTCACGGAACATCCGCCGGGTGATCGACACCTCGGAGTATTCGATCGGCAACGAGTTGTCGGAGTTGTCGATCGTCACCGTGACCTCGGCGCGGCCCAATGGAGGGCGCGATGAGGTGCCGGCGAATATGACGTCCTCCATTTTGCCGCCGCGCAGAGTCTTGGCCCCCTGCTCGCCCATGACCCAGGTGAGCGCATCGACCACGTTCGACTTGCCGGACCCATTGGGGCCGACGACACAGGTGATGCCTGGCTCGAAGCGCAGAGTCGTCGGCGAAGCAAACGACTTGAAGCCCTTCAGGGTCAGACTCTTGAGGTGCACGACGTGCCACACTACCGTCGCGCAGGCTAACGCTCGGTGAACCCGGGTAGCGCGTCGCCGACTTCTGACCAATCGGCGATGACTTTGTCGACACGGCCCGGCGTGTCGCCATTTTGCAGCAGGTCAAGTAGCTTTTCGCAGGCCTGCCGAGGGCCCTGCGCGACCACTTGAACACGGCCATCGGGCCTGTTGGAGGCGGATCCGGTCAACCCGAGTTCCAGTGCGCGCGAGCGCGTCCACCACCGGAAGCCCACCCCCTGGACACGGCCGTGCACCCACGCGGTGAGTCGTACCTCAGCTAACTCCTGCATCAGTAACCTCAAATGTCACTTTGGTACCGGACTTGAGTGTGCGCCCCACGGTGCACACCTGATCGATTGCCCGCTGCACAACCGTGAGTACCCGCGCCACCTCGTCCTCCGACAACCCGGACAGGTCGAGTTCCATGCGCTCCTCGAGCAGCGGGTAGCGCTCCTGCTCGCGATCGGCGCCCCCGGACACCTTGATCGTCGCCGGATAGTCGTCGCCGAGCCGCCGCTGCAGCGGTGCGTCGCTGGCCATCCCGCTGCACGCGGCCAGGGCGATCTTCATGAGCTCGCCGGGGGTGAAGACGCCCTCGACGTCCTCATTGCCCACCAGTACCTCGGCGCCGCGGGTGCTGCGCCCGGTGTAGCTGCGCACGCCGGTGCGTTCAACCCACAGTTCGGTCATGACACTTCTTTCTTCTTGGTCGAAATCCACGTTTCGCAGGGAAAGTGCGAGTGCCGACCTGCAAAACGTCGATATCGACGAAATCAATCCCGGCGGACACGCGGACGGGCTTGGCATTTCGGGCAGTAGAACGACGAGCGGTTCATGAACTTCTCCCGCCGCATCACCGCGCCGCAGCGTCGGCACGGCTCGCCCTCGCGGCCGTAGGCGTCCAGCGAGCGCTCGAAGTAGCCGGACTCGCCGTTGACGTTCACGTACAGCGAGTCGAACGACGTGCCGCCCTGGCCTAGCGCCTGGGTCATCACCTCGGCGGCGGCGTCGAGCACCTCGCCGAGCTGCCTGCGGGTCAGCGACGACGCGAGCCGGGTGCCGTTGACCTTGGCCCGCCACAGCGCCTCGTCGGCGTAGATGTTGCCGATCCCCGACACCACCGTCTGGTCCAGTAGCTGACGCTTGATCTCGGAGTGCTTGCGCCGCAACACCGTAACGACGCCATCGCGGTTGAACTTCGGATCCAGCGGATCGCGAGCCAGGTGCGCGACGGGCACCGGCACATCGCTGCCGTCGACGGTGACGACGTCGGCGAGCATCCACCCACCGAACGTGCGCTGGTCCACGAAGCTCAGGGCGGTGCCGTCGTCGAGCAGCGCGGCGATGCGCAGATGGTCCTCACGCGGCAACGGCCCGAGCAGCATCTGTCCGCTCATTCCCAGATGCACGACAAGGGCCGAGCCGTCGTCGAGTGTCAGCCACAGATACTTTCCACGCCGTCCCGTACCGACGATGCGCGAATTGAGAAGCCGCGCCGTCAGATCGGCCGGACCGGCTTCGTGACGACGCACCGCACGCAGGTGGTGCACCCGGACCGCGCTGATGGTCTTGTCGACGACATGTGCGTCCAATCCCCGGCGAACGATCTCGACTTCGGGTAGCTCAGGCATTCGACCTAGGCGCCGTCGAGAACCTTCCACGCCGCGGCCGCAGCGTGCTGCTCAGCTTCCTTCTTGGTTCGGCCAGCACCCTCTCCGTACTCCTCGCCGTCGACTACTGCTCTTGCAGTGAAATGCATATCGTGTGGTGGGCCAGTCGATGTGATGACATAGCGTGGAGCGCCGAGTTGGCGATTCGCACAGAGTTCTTGCAGGCTCGTTTTCCAGTCCAGACCAGCACCAAGCTGTGCTGCCCTGTCTAGCGCGGGACCAAACAAGTGCATGATCACGCCACGTGCAGTCTCAAATCCGTGTACGACATAAACCGCACCCAGAAGCGCTTCTAACCCGTCCGCGAGCAGGTTCGCCTTGTGCGCCCCACCCGAGGTCATTTCACCCTTTCCCAGGAGGAAATAACTGCCGAGTCCATCATCGGTCAGGCCCCGTGCAATCTGCGCAAGTGCCTGCGTGTTCACAACCGCGGATTTGAGCTTCGCGAGCTCCCCTTCCGACCAATCTTCGTAAGCCCCGACGATCTCAGCGGTAATTACGAGCCCGAGCACTGCGTCGCCGAGGAACTCCAGCCGCTCATTGGTGGGCAGCCCACCGTTCTCGAACGAGTAACTGCGGTGCGTAAGCGCAATGGTGAGTATCTCGTCGGGCAGATCGATACCCAGTGCCTTGATCAGCGGCGCCCGGTCAGCCACGTTTGTCATCATCGAACATGCCTGTGAGCTTGGCCCACCGCGGGTCGATCTGCTCGTGGTGGTGACCCGGTTCGGCGGTGGCCAGCGGCACGCCGCACTCCGGGCACAGGCCGACACAGTCGGGTCCGCACAGCGGCGCGAACGGGAGCGCCAGTCCGACCGCGTCGATGATCGGTTGCTCGAGGTTGACGGTGTCGTCCACGACGCGCCCGACTTCGTCGGCCTCGGTGGTCTCGTCGGTGGCGCTGGCCGGATACGCGAACAGCTCGGTGAGATCGATCTCGACCCGACCGGTGACGGGCGTCAGGCAGCGCGCGCACTCACCTGACGTCGGCGCGGACATCGTTCCGCTGACCAGCACGCCTTCGGAGACCGACTCGAGCCGCAGATCGAGATCCAGCGGGGCGCCTTCGTCGATCGCGACCAGGTCCAGCCCGATGCGTAAAGGACTGGGCACCGTCTCGGAGACGGTCATCATCGACCCGGGCCGTCGACCCAACCTGGAGATATTGAGCACAAGCGGCGACCGGGACGCGCGACGCGCCGCCGAGTTCGCATGCGTCGCCATAACCGTCAATCCTACGGCGACGGCCGCAGCGGCTAGCGGGCTGCGTAGTCGTGCGTTCCCGCGGCGGTGCGGAGCTGATGCCGGCCGCGGCCAACCGACCGCAACGTTCCGTTGAGGAAGTCCTCGAATTCGGCGAGCTTGCTGTCGACATAAATGTCGCATTCCCCGCGCAAGCGGTCGGCCTCGGCGTGTGCCGAGTCGACCAGACGGGTCGCCTCCATCGTTGCGGTCTGAACGATCTCGGTCTGCCCGACCAGCCGCTGCTGCTCCTTGATGCCTTCCTGCACGGCCTTCTCGTAGGCGAGGTTGCCGTTCTCGATGAGCCGGTCGGCCTCGGTCTTGGCGCGTCCGGTGCTCGCCTCGTACTCGCGCTTGGACGTGGCGGCGAGGCGGCCAGCCTCCTCGCGGGCCTCCACAACCATGCGTTCGCTGTGCTGACGGGCCTCGGCCACCATCCGGTCGGCCTGCGACTTCGCGTCGGCGAGAAGCCGGTCGGCCTCGGCGCGGGCGTGGTTGACCAGCGAATCGGCCTCGGTCGTCGCCGCGGACACCATCGATCCGGAGTGCTCCTTGGCCTCGCGCAGCAACGCGTCCCTGGCGTCGAGAACGTCCTGCGCGTCGTCGAGTTCGCCCGGGATGGCGTCCTTGATGTCGTCGATCAACTCGAGGACATCGCCGCGCGGCACCACGCAGCCTGCCGTCATCGGCACGCCGCGGGCTTCTTCCACAATCGCGCCCAACTCGTCGAGCGCTTCAAAAACTCGGTACACGGCAACACCCTCCAGGCGTAGTTGACAGTTACCAGTGTGCCTGGTGTTACCTCTGTGACTCAGTTTCGACGCCGGTGTGTCGCCTTCGGCGCTTCTTGCTGTGCCACCGCAAACCCAGGCTGCAACTCCCGTCTGAATTGCTACGCGCACATTATGTCAATACGAACGCGGGACGGATACCCGGGTCGACGGGCAAACCTGCAGGTAGGCGACCGGTGCAGACGGCGCTGTCGCGGCCGGAGGAGAAAAGCGTGGGAATCGGGGTCACTAGACGCTCTCAGCAGGTGAACGCAGCCCACGAAAGGCTGCGACCCGCTAATGAGGAGGACATCATGAGCACGAACTACCTCCCCCAGGCCCGTCGCCGCGCAAGAGACACGCAGTCGACGGTGGCCCGCCTACCTCACGGCGGGGATCATGGCTGCTCCCGACCGGTCAGCCTTTCCTCCCCGGGATGATCTGCCCGCGCCTCCCGGCACCAGCAGCCGCCCCTGAACCGACTGCAGTCAGATGAGCCACCCGAGAGGCCCCGGGTGGCTCATCGTTTGGTCAAGGCCGGCTAATGCAGCGCGGCACTAATGGCGTCGCGGGCCCTGTCCAGCATCGATGCGAACGGACCGACAGCGAAATTCATCTTGGCCGACTCCACGCCCGCATGCGGCCGGGTCGGTGAGATGGCCTCTGCGGCCAGCACGGCCTTTGCCATCCGCTCGCGGTCGTCTGCCTTGAGATTGCGCTCCAGCTGGGTGAACTCCTCGTTCTCCTCGTGGTCGGCATGGTCGATCACGGCGTCACGGAACTTCGTCAGCTCGTCGATGAACTTCTGCGAGCCGAGGTCCATGTCCTCGAGCTTGGACAGCATCTGCTTGGCGTCGTGCTCCTCCTTCAGGCGGGCGTCGACGATTTCGTCGCCCTTCGCCGCCTCGTGGCGCACCCGCGGATGGACCACCATCTCCTCGGCGGTCTCGTGCACGGCCAACAGCTGGCGCAGTTCGATGAACGCCTTCTCGCGCGCCTTTGTGTCGGTTGCGCTCAGCACCTCATCGAACATGTCCTTGATCAAGTTGTGTTGATCCGTAAGGAACTTCACGACGTCGTCGGTTGACTGGACAAAAGTCTCAACCACGGCAAAACCTCCGATGCTCATGGGAAATGGTTGGGGCGCAGTGGGCTGTGCGCCACCTATCGCCTACCCGATGAGCCTGGGGGCTAACCCTTGAGCTTGGCCTGCAGTCGCACGTTGACGGCCACGGGCAGCAGCTCGGTGACGTCGCCTCCGAGCGTCGCGACCTCTTTCGCCAGCGACGAAGACACGAACGAATACTTCGGGGTCGTGGCGACGAAGAAGGTGTCGACGCCGGCGATGTGCTTGTTCATCTGCGCCATCTGCAACTCGTATTCAAAGTCGGTCCCGGTGCGCAGGCCCTTGACGATCGCGGTCAGTCCACGGGTTTTGACGAAGTCGACGACCAGGCCCTGGCCGGACTCGACCCGCAGATTCGCCAGATGTTCGGTCGACTCCTCGATCATCGCGATGCGCTCGTCGAGGTCGAACATCCCCTTCTTGCTCGGATTGACCAGCACGGCGACCACGACCTCGTCGAACTGGGCCGCCGCGCGCTCGAAGATGTCGATGTGGCCGAGGGTCACCGGGTCGAACGAGCCCGGGCATACGGCGCCACTCATGGGCAATGACGCTATCAGGGCAGGTCAGGTCCGGCGGGCGAGAGGCGCTGGGCCCACCGCTTGCGAGGGGGCGACCCGGGGATCAGCTGCGTTCGCCCAGCTCCAAACGGGTGTCTCCGTAGGTGCGCGACGGCCACACCTGCCATCCGTCCGGCCAGCTCAGCGGCGGGCCCGACGCCGCGCGCTCGATGACGGCGACGGTGCCGGGGGCGGTCCACCCGCCCCGCGTCAGCGCATCGAGCACGGTCTCGATCTCGGGGGCGGCGACGTCGTAGGGCGGATCGGCCAGGACGAGGTCGACCGGCTGAGTGCTACCCGATCCCAACACCACAGCCACCGGGGCGCGGCGCACCGTTGCCCGCGTGACGCCGAGAGTGTCGATGTTCTTGGCGATGACGCCGGCCGCGCGCTGGTCTGACTCCACGAAGACCGCCGACGCGGCCCCTCGAGACAGCGCCTCCAGGCCCAGCGCTCCAGAGCCGGCGTACAGATCCAGCACGGACAATCCGTCGAAATCGAGGCGCGCCGTCAACAGGTTGAACAACGCTTCGCGGACCCGGTCGGTGGTGGGACGGGTTCCGTTGCGCGGCACCGTGATTCGCCGTCCGCCCAATGCGCCGGCGACGATGCGGGTCAGCTGACCACCACCAGCAGGTCGCCACCTTCGACCTGCGCCGTCGCCGACACCGCGACACGCGTGAGGACGCCGGCCTTCGGCGCGGTGATCGCGGCCTCCATCTTCATGGCCTCGATGGTGGCTATGGTCTGGCCGGCATCGACCTTCTCCCCCTCGGACACCCCGACGGTCACGACGCCGGCGAAGGGCGCGGCGACGTGGTCGGGGTTCGCCCGGTCGGCCTTCTCGGCGGTGGGCACCTCGCTGGCGATGGCACGGTCACGCACCACCACGGGCCGGAGTTGGCCGTTGAAGATGCACATCACGGTGCGCATGCCGCGTTCGTCGGGATCGCTGATCGCCTCCAGCCCGATCAGCAGCTCGACGCCGCGCTCGAGCCGCACGCGGTGCTCGTCACCGTGCCGCAGACCGTAGAAGAACTGGTTCGCCGACAGGCTGGAGGTGTCGCCGTACAGGTCTCGATGGGCCTCGAATTCCTTTGTCGGCCCAGGGAACAGCAGACGGTTCAAGGTCGCTTGGCGTTTCACGCCCGGTTGCGCCAAGTCCGACTCGTCCTCGGCACTGAGTTCTTCGGTCGGCTTGGACGGCGATCGCCCGGCCAGCGCTTTGGTGCGCAACGGCTCCGGCCAGCCGCCCGGCGGGTCGCCCAGCTCGCCACGCAGGAATCCGATGACCGAATCGGGAATGTCGAACCGTGAAGGATCCGAGGCGAATTCGTGGGCGCTGATGCCCGCACCCACGAGGGCGAGCGCGAGGTCGCCGACCACCTTCGACGACGGCGTCACCTTCACCAGCCTGCCGAGAATACGGTCGGCCGCTGCGTAGTTGGCCTCGATCTCCTCGAAGCGGTCCCCGAACCCGAGCGCGATGGCCTGTTGGCGCAGGTTCGACAGTTGACCGCCCGGGATCTCGTGGTGATACACCCGTCCCGTCGGGAAAGTCGGACCGGACGCCGCAACATCGAAGGGCGCGTACACCTTTCGCAGCGCCTCCCAGTACGGCTCCAGATCGCACACCGCCGACAGCGACAGCCCGGTGTCGTACTCGGTGTGCGCGGCGGCCGCGACGATCGAGCTCAACGCGGGCTGGCTCGTCGTGCCCGCCAGTGGCGCCGATGCACCGTCGACCGCGTTGGCGCCGGCCTGCCATGCGGCGACGTAGGTGGCCAACTGACCGCCAGGGGTGTCGTGGGTGTGCACGTGCACCGGCAGGTCGAATCTGCTGCGCAACGCACCGACCAACACGCTGGCCGCGTGCGGACGCAGCAGCCCGGCCATGTCCTTGATCGCGAGCACATGCGCGCCTGCGTCGACAATCTGCTCGGCGAGTTTGAGGTAGTAGTCCAGCGTGTAGAGGTTCTCGCCCGGGTCGGCCAGGTCCCCGGTGTAGCTCATCGCGACCTCGGCGATCGACGCGCCGGTCTCACGGACCGCGTCGATGGCGGGCCGCATCGACTCGACATTGTTCAGCGCGTCGAAGATGCGGTAGATGTCGATGCCCGTCGCGGTCGCCTCCTCCACGAAGGCTTTCGTGACCGTCTCCGGGTACGGCGTGTACCCGACGGTGTTGCGCCCGCGCAGCAGCATCTGCAGGCAGATGTTCGGCATTGCCTCACGCAGCGCGGCGAGTCGCTCCCAGGGATCCTCCTTCAAGAACCGAAGCGCCACATCGTAAGTCGCCCCGCCCCAGCATTCGACCGACAGCAGCTGCGGGGTCATCTGCGCGATGAAGGGCGCAACCATGAGCAGGCCGGTGGTCCGCAATCGCGTCGCAAGCAGCGACTGGTGTGCGTCGCGGAACGTCGTATCCGTGACGCCGACGGACTTCGAATCCCGCATCCAGCGGGCGAATCCCTCCGGCCCGAGGTCGGTCAGCCGCTGCTTGGATCCGCTGGGCGGAGGTGAGGACAGGTCGATCTCGGGCAGCTTGTCGTGCGGATAAACGGTCGACGGCCGCGGACCGTGTGGCTGGTTGACCGTCACATCGGCGAGGTAGTTGAGGATCTTGGTGCCGCGGTCGGCCGGGGTGTGTGCAGTGAGCAGGTACGGCCGGTCGTCGATGAACGAAGTGGTGACCCGCCCGGCGCGGAAATCCGGATCGTTGACGACGGCCAACAGGAACGGGATGTTCGTTGTCACCCCGCGGACGCGGAACTCGGCCAGCGCGCGACGCGCCCGCGCGACCGCCGTCGCGAAGTCGCGCCCGCGGCACGTCAGCTTGACCAACAGCGAGTCGAAGTGCGCGCCGATCTCGGCGCCCAGATGCGTTGCGCCGTCGAGCCGGATGCCCGCACCTCCCGGCGTCCGGTAGCTGGTGATGCGACCGGTGTCGGGACGGAATCCGTTGGTGGGATCCTCGGTCGTGATGCGGCACTGCAAGGCGAAACCGCGTGGCGCCGTCAATCCGTCCTGTCGCAGCCCGAGTTGCTCGAGGCTCTCCCCGTCGGCGATGCGCATCTGGCTGGCGACCAGGTCGACGTCGGTGATCTCTTCGGTGACCGTGTGCTCGACCTGGATGCGAGGGTTCATCTCGATGAAGACGTAATGGCCGCGCTCGTCCAGCAGGAACTCGACGGTGCCCGCGTAGGTGTAGTCGATCTGGCGGGCGAACGCGACGGCGTCGGCGCACATCCGGTCCCGCAGTTCGGCGGGCAGGTTCGGCGCGGGCGCGAGTTCGATGACCTTCTGGTGGCGCCGTTGCACGCTGCAGTCGCGTTCGAACAGGTGCATCACGTTGCCGTGCTTGTCGGCCAGGATCTGGACCTCGATGTGCCTTGGGTTGATCACCGCCTGCTCGAGGTAGACCGTCGGGTCGCCGAACGCTGACTCGGCCTCGCGGCTCGCCGCCTCGATGGCTTCGGTCAGCGCGGACGGATCCGTGACGCGCCGCATCCCGCGCCCACCGCCGCCGGACACCGCCTTGACGAACAACGGGAATTCCAGCCCCAACTCCTCGGACGCCGCCGCCGCGATCAGTTCGTCCGTCGACGACGACGGCTCCGATGAGTTCAGCACGGGCAACCCGGCGGCGCGGGCCGCGGCGATCGCCCGCGACTTATTGCCTGTCAGCTCAAGGATTTCCGCGCCGGGGCCGATGAATGTGATATCCGCTGCGGCGCACGCCGCGGCCAGCTCAGGGTTTTCCGAGAGGAACCCGTAGCCGGGGTACACGGCGTCGGCCCCCGCGTGTCGCGCGACGCGGATGATCTCGTCGACCGACAGATACGCGCGGACCGGATGGCCCTCCTCGCCGATCTGATACGACTCATCGGCCTTCAGCCGGTGTTGGGAGTTGCGGTCTTCGTACGGATAGACCGCGACCGTGGTGATTCCCATCTCGTAGGCCGCCCGAAATGCGCGGATCGCGATTTCGCCGCGATTGGCTACCAGGACTTTGGAAATCACGCGCGCTGCACCCCCGACGTGTTTAGACGAGCGTGGACCAGTAGTCCCAGAAGCGCGCAAGGATCAGCAGAATCAGGCCGGTGAACCACAATGCCGTCAGCGACCACCGCCACGTGTGGAGCACCCGGACGACGGCGTTGGAGGTCGCCGGCCGCACGGCGATCGACGACACCACGACCAGCAGTGGGATCGTCACTGCCCACACCACCATGCAGTAAGGGCACAACGCCCCGATGCTGTAGAGGCTCTGGTAGATCAGCCAGTGCACGAACGCCGTACCGAGCAGGGTGCCGATCGCCAGGCCGGCCCAGTACCACCGCGGCAGATCGACCTTCGCGAGCGCGAGCACCCCGGTCACCAGCACGACGGTGAATGCCACGATCCCGATCAGCGAGTTGGGGAATCCGAATGCCGACGCCTGGTCGGTAATCATCACCGAGCCGCACGACAGCACCGGGTTGATGCTGCAGGACGGCACGTAGTCGGGATCGATCAGAATCTCGATCTTCTCGACCGTGAGCGTGACCGCGGCCGCCAGGCCCAGCACCCCGGCGATCAACACCCAGACCGCGCTGGCCCTGCGGACCGAGACGCCCGCCGACTGCTCCGACGCGGGTTCGCTCGTCGGGGCGTCGCTGGGCGTCGTGACGGTCATGGCGCAGGTGCGGGCGCGGGTGCGGCCGGAGTGGGTTCGGGTGCAGGCGGGGGCGCACCGGCATCGAGGGCGGGCACATTGCCGACGATCTCCTCGATCTTGGCGATCAACGCGTCAGGAGTCGTAGGGCTGTAGTCCTCGCCGTTGATACGGATGGTCGGCGTGGACTGCACGTTGGTTGCCTTGGCGAGACCCTTGGCCATCTCCGCAAAGCGTCCCTTGTTGATGCAGTCCGGCACTCCGCCTGTGACGCCTGACTGGCGGGCGACTTCGATCAGCCGGGCGTTGTCGGGAAACGGCCCGACACCCTCCTCGGGCTGTTGGGCATACAGAGCGGCGTGGAAGCGCCGGAACGCATCCGTCGATTCCTCGGCCACGCAATAGGCAGCGTTCGAGGCGCGAGTCGAGTACCCGTCGCCCTGACGATCGAGGATGGAGACCATGTAGTAGTCGGCAGCGACCGCCCCGGAGTCGATCAGCTTGTTCACCGTGGGACCGAACTGCATTTCGAATTTGCCACACGCCGGGCACAGGAAGTCTTCGTGCAGCGAAAGCACGGCCTTCGGCTCGTCGGCGCCGTCTTTCTTGATCAGTTCGGCCGACGTGACCCGGATCGACTTCGCCTCGCCTGACGCCGGCTTGTCCTCCTTGTTCATCACGATGTAGAGCACGAGCGCCACGGCGAAGATCACCACGATCGCCGTCAGGCCGATCTGGACCGCCAGGTTGCGCTTGCGGTCGGCCGCTCTCAGGTCGTATTTGGGTTTCGGAGCCACGCGACAAGAGTACCGGCGGGCCTATCCGGGTATTTCAGGTGCGGGCCAGATGGGCGCGCAGCCCAGAGATCGATTCCGCGACGGCGGTTGCGCTACCGCCTCCCAGCGCGAAGAAGTTGGCGAAGCCGTGGATCAGCGAACCGAACTCGCGATAGTCGACGGTCACGCCCGCTGCGCGCAGGGCGTCCGCATACTGCCTGCCTTCGTCGCGAAGCGGATCGAACCCGGCCGTCAGCACCATTGCAGGCGGCAGTCCGGACAGGTCGTCGGCGAGCAGCGGCGATACACGTGGGTCTGCGGCATCGACCTGCGCGCCGTCGACGAACTTCTCGTTACAGAACCGCAGATCGGCACTGTTGAGGAAGAACCCGCGGGCGAACAAGGTTCGGGACCGCGTCTCGCCGCTCCAGTTGGTGACCGGATAGAAAAGCAACTGCACCGCAGGTAGCCGAATGCCCTCGTCGCGCGCACGCAGCGCAACCAGTGCGGCGAGGTTGCCTCCGGCGCTGTCACCCCCGACCGCCACCCGGCCAGCGTCCGCCCCCATCTCGGCGGCGTGATCGAGTGCCCAACGGAACGCGGTGAACGCGTCGTCAGAACCCGCGGGCGCCTTGTGCTCGGGCGCGAGCCGATACTCGACCGACAACACATGCAGACCGCCTTCCCGACAGAGCTGCCTGCACAGGTCGTCATGGGTTTCGAGGTCACCGATGACCTGGCCACCACCGTGATAGAAGACCAGCATGGGCTCGCCGTCGCCGTCGACGGGCCGGTAGTGCCGGGCCGGAATCGGGCCCGCAGGACCGGGGATCGACAGGTTCGTCACGGCCGCCACCGGGATGTCCTGTTTGAAGCCGGCGACCACGATGCGCATCTTCTGCCGCGCGACGTCGACGTCGTTGCTCAGAATCAAGCTGTTGCGGCCGATCGCGGTCATTCCCACCAGCATCAGCTGCAGCGTCGTGTCCAGCGTGTTGCCGTCGATGGTGACCGATCGGCCGCCGAGCATTGCGCGCTTGACTGCGTTCGGAATTCGCGGCAGCGCGCGCAGCGTGACGCTGGACAGCGTGTTGAGGACCGCCTCCTTGCGGCCCGGAACCCGCTGGGCCTGTGCTGGCAGACTCGATGTCATGGCTTCTCCCTTGATCACGCTCAATGACGGTAATGCGATCCCCCAGGTTGGACTCGGTGTTTTCCAGACACCGCCGGAAGAGACCGAACGGGCGGTGACGACGGCCCTCGAGGCCGGATACCGCCACGTCGACACGGCCGCGGCATACCGCAACGAACGCGGGGTCGGCCAGGCCATCAAGAACGCAGCCGCGTCGGGACTTGCGCGCGAGGATGTGTACATCACGACGAAGCTGTGGAACGCCGACCAGGGTTACGACCCCACGCGACGGGCGTTCGACGCCAGCATGGATCGGCTCGGTATCGACTACCTCGACCTCTACTTGATCCACTGGCCCTTGCCGGAGAGGAACACCTTCGTCGACACCTTCAAAGCGTTCGCTAACCTGCGGGATCAGGGACGTGTCCGGTCGATCGGCGTCAGCAACTTCGAGCCGGAACATCTGCGAATTCTGGTCGACGCCACCGGAATCGTGCCAGCCGTCAACCAGGTCGAGTTGCATCCGATGCTGCAACAACAGGAACTGCGCGATGTGCACGCCACGCTGGGGGTCGCCACCGAGGCGTGGGCCCCCCTGGGCCAAGGTGCGCTGCTCGACAACCCGACCGTGACTTCGGTCGCCGAGAGACACGGAAAAACGCCGGCGCAGGTACTGATTAGGTGGCATATCCAGCTCGGCAATATAGTCATCCCGAAGTCGGTGACCCCCGAGCGAATTGTGAGTAACTTCGACGTGTTCGATCTTGAACTGAGCGAGCAGGACATGGCGTCCATTTCCTCGCTGGGCGACGGAACACGGTTGGGTCCCGATCCACGGACCTTCGATTTCACAGGGTAGGTGACATGACGTCGGCTGCGATCCCCACCGTCACGCTCAACGACGGGAACGCCCTTCCGGTGATCGGTCTCGGCGTCGGCGAGCTGTCGGAATCCGAAACCGAACAATCGGTGACCGCGGCCCTGGAGGCGGGCTACCGGTTGATCGACACCGCATCGGCTTACGGAAATGAGGCTGCCGTCGGCCGCGCGATCGCCTCATCGGGGGTACCGCGCGAGGAGGTGTTCGTCACCACCAAGCTGGCCACCCATGATCAGGGTTATCAGGCGTCGCAGGACGCGCTGAAGGCCAGCCTCGAGCGACTCGGCCTCGACTACGTCGACCTCTACCTGATCCACTGGCCGGGCGGCGACCCCGGTAAGTACGTCGACAGCTGGGGCGGGCTGATGAAGCGGAAGGAAGTTGGCGACACCAAGTCGATCGGTTTGGCGAACTTTCACGCCGAGGACTTGTCGAACGTCATCGACCTGTCGTTCTTCACGCCGGCGGTCAATCAGATCGAGTTGCACCCGCTGCTGAACCAGGCCGGGTTGCGCGCGACCAACGCCGATTACGGCATCGTCACCGAGGCCTACGGTCCACTGGGAGTCGGAAATCTATTGGACAATCCGACGATCGGATCCGTGGCTCAGGCGCACGGCAAGACACCGGCGCAGGTGTTGATCCGGTGGAGCATCCAGCTCGGCAACATCGTCATCCCGCGCTCCTCATCACCCGAACGGATCAGGTCGAACATCGACGTCTTCGACTTTGAGCTGACCGACGACGACATGGCCACCCTCAACGGGCTGGACGACGGCACGCGTTTCCGCCCGGACCCCGAAACGTACACGGGCACTTAGCCTGTCGGGGACGTCGCTGCCTCGATCATCCGAGCAGCAAGTACAGGCCGGTGAAGGAATAGCCCACCATCGCGAGCATCATCGCCAACTGACCGGTCACCTGGTGCCCGACGGGCAGTAGCCGAAGGGCCTTGTCGTGAGCGGCTGCCACAGCGACGATGTGACCCGCGACGACGCACGAAACCTGGACAGTCGACAACACGGCCGGATGAAGCGACAGCCAGTAATTGGTATCCGCGATGCCCAGCCCGAGCAGGTCCCATCCCCTGTCGAGAGGGTCGGCCAGCCGGATGACCGTCTCTTGGCCTCCCTCAACCAGGTACGACAGGTAGTGGGCGAGCATGTATCCCACGACGATCGGAATCAGTGAGTGCGCCATCTGACCCGGTAGTCGGCGGCGGCGCAGGCGGTCGACGCCGCCGGTCATCTGCGCTGCCGTCCAAAAAGTCACCGCCACAACAACAATGAATATCGACAGTCCGACAGTGCGCAGCATCGTGCCGCCGACCAGTTCGGAGACCAGGGGCAGTGCCTCCGCATGGTCGTAGACGAAGTTCTCCACCGCGGGCCTCGCCGAGAAGCTGTCGAAAGCGGTGGAGCCGAGCAGGACCGCAAGTACCGCAAGCGTTCCCGGCCACACCGGCATTGACGGCAGATGGTCCAGTGGATTGCCGAGGACAATCCGGCCGGTGTCGACGCTGCGACGGAACGGCGCCAGCCGAGATACGGCGACGCTGTAGACGTCGAACGGATCGGCGCGGGCGAACCACCGCTCCCCGAACACCACCGCGCCGCCCATCACCGCCGCGACGTAGCCCAGGAGCCAGAACTTTATCGACGCCAGTGTGCCGAGATTAGGGCTTGCCAACTCCAGCCACACGAATGCGAACAACCCCACTGCGGCCGGCAAACAGCCCCAGCCGGCCGGGTAGCGCGCCTTGTCACGATCGGCGGTGCGGCGACTCACTGTGATCAGCCGATAGACGGTCCGCAGCGGCGAGATGACTCGCCACACGGGACCGATCGCGAGGGACACGACGAGCAGACCGACCCACAGCAGCACGTAGAAGACCCCGCGCAGCGGGTTCTCCCCGTCCTGCGGTCCGAATACCGCGGCGACACCGACCCACACCGCGAACGCCAACACCACCACTGCCGCGGTCCAACGGCTCAAGGGTGCGTCGACCGC
>CAVRMG010000003.1:0-24240 GCA_963721495.1 uncultured Actinomycetota bacterium
GACATGATTGCCGTCGCGCTGGTCGGTGCGGGAGAGGCCGTGGCGACCAGGGTGAGCACCGGCGACGCGGCCGTGGACGAGGCCGCCGAACTGATGATCAACCTGTTCTGGCGAGGCTTGAAGGGCAAGCCGTCCGAGACCGGCGGGCAGGGGGAACCGCCCCCCGAAGGGCAGGGGGAGAGCGGACCCGACCCGGTGGTCGACCAGAACGCGCCCGCCGTGGCCGCCAACTAGCGAACCTTGGTGACGTGAGTCATTAATTCTGGTGCAGGAGTTGTCGTTGCGGGTCAGGCTTTATCGCGTTGTCGAGGTGGCGGGGGCGCAATTCGTTGGTTGGTCAACAAGGTCGTCACCACAGCGGACCGACCCAAGGGTCGTCCAGAACCGCCGTCGATGGTGAAAATCGACTTAGAGTGCGGCCACCGAACCGATCAGGTGCGGGTCGCCCTCGTCGCGTGGCGCAGCGTGAGCTCCCACCCGTTGGAGTTGCGCTCGACGTACAGCGCGGCGCGCGCAGGCAGCACCACCGGCTTGGCGAACCGGACCGAGTATTTGACCGCGTCGGAAGCTGGCCCTCGATATTGGCCAGAACGGCTGCGGCGGTCAACATTCCGTGTGCGATCACCGTCGGGAATCCGAACAGCTTGGCCGCGATCGCGTTGGTGTGAATCGGGTTGTGGTCCCCGCCGATTGATGCGTAATGGCGGATCTGGCCGGGCGTGATCCGCAGTGCCGCGTTCGGCGGCCCCAGCTTCGGTGCCTTCTGCGGCGGCGCCTTCGGTTCATCGGACAGGCTGGTCTTCTGCTGATGCAGAAATGTCGTCACCTGATGCCACGCCGTCTCGTTGCCGACATTGACATCGGTGACGATGTCGACGAGCAGCCCGCGCCGGTGCTCACGCAGGTTCTCGGCATGCACACCCACCGAGACCGTGTCCGTTACCAGTATGGGGCGGTACTGGGTGATGTGGTTCTCGATGTGTACCGAACCCATTGCCGCAAAAGGGAAATCGAAGCCGGTGACCAACGACATCACCGTCGGGAACGTCAATGCGAAGGGGTAGGTCAGCGGTACTGCGTTGCCGAACCGCAATCCGGTCACGGCCGCGTAGGCCGCGACGTTGGCGCTGTCGATGGACAGCTCGTCGACGGTCAGCGCGCGATCCGGCAAGGTCTCGCCGCGCGGCACGAAGGGCAGCGCTCCCGCCGCCGCACGCACCAAGTTCATCAGGCCACTGGGCTGTGTCACGTGCTCAACCCTAGGCACCGAGCATTGCCTGGCCGCACACCCTGATGGTGTTGCCAGTGACGGCATTGGATGCGGGGCTGGCGAAATAGGCGATGGCCTCGGCCACATCGACCGGCTGGCCGCCCTGATACAACGAGTTGAGCCGGCGGCCCACCTCACGCGTCGCCAGCGGGATGGCCTCGGTCATCTTGGTTTCGATGAAGCCGGGTGCGACGGCGTTGACGGTGATGCCCTTGTCTGTGTACGAGGCGGCAAGCGCGTCGGTCAGCCCGATCATGCCGGCCTTGGTGGCCGCGTAGTTCGTCTGCCCCCGGTTGCCTGCGATGCCCGCCATCGAGGACAGGCCGACCACCCGGCCGCCTTCGCCGATCGTTCCATTGCTCACCAGGCCTTCGGTAAGGCGAAGCGGGGCAAGCAGATTGACGGCAACGACAGCATCCCAGCGGGATTCGTCCATGTTGGCCAGCAGCTTGTCGCGTGTGATGCCCGCGTTGTTGACGAGGATGTCGAGGGTGGAGCCGTGATAGTGCTCGCGCATGTGCTCGGAGATCCGGTCGACGGCGTCGTCGGCCGTGACGTCGAGTGTCAGCGCCGTCGCACCGACTTTCGCGGCGGTGTTCCCGAGCGCCTCGTTCGAGCCTTCGACGTCGACGACGACCACGCTCGCGCCGTCACGGGCGAACACCTCGGCGATGGTCGCGCCGATGCCGCGCGCCGCGCCGGTGACCAACGCGATCTTGCCGTCGAGCGGCCGGTCCCAGTCGGCGGGCGGAGCCGAGTCGTCCGCGCCGACCCGGAACACCTGCCCGTCGACGTACGCGGACTTCCCCGACAACAGGAACCGCAGCGTCGACTCGATCCCCGTTGCCGCGGGCTTCGCATCGGCAGCCAGATACACCAGGTTTACGGTGGCGCCGCGCCGCATCTCCTTACCGAGCGAGCGCGTGAACCCCTCGAGCGCGCGCTGCGCGATCCGTTCGCCGACGCTGCCCGTCTCGTCCGGGACGGTGCCGATGACGACGATCCGTCCCGACGCCCCGAGGTTGCGCAGCAGCGGCGTGAAGAACTTGTACAGCCCCTTCAGTCCTGCGGGTTCGGTGATGCCGGTGGCGTCGTACACCAGGCCGCCGAACGAGTCCGCCCAGCGGCCGCCGAGATTGTTGGACACCACGTCGTAGTCCTCGGCGAGCGCGGTACGCAGAGGCTCCACGAGGCGGCCGTCCCCGCCGATCAGCAGCGTGCCTGCGAGCGGCGGCTCACCTGCGCGGTAGCGACGGAGGGTCTCGGGCGCGGGGATGCCGAATTGTTTGGCGAGGAACGATCCGGGCGCCGAATGGACGATTTGCGAGTACAGATCGGTAGCCATGGTGACGAACTTACTCCAGAGTAAGAAAGCTGGGTACTATGGGTCTCATGGATAGTGATACCCGCCGGCGCGCCGCGATTCTCGGCGGCAACCGAATTCCCTTCGCCCGGTCCGATGGTGCGTACGCGAACGCCTCCAACCAGGACATGTTCACCGCCGCGCTCGGTGGCCTGATCGACCGGTACAACCTCTCGGGCGAGAAGCTCGGCGCGGTGATCGGCGGCGCGGTCCTCAAGCACAGCCGCGACTTCAACCTGATGCGCGAATGCGTCCTGGGCAGCTCGCTGTCGCCGTATACGCCCGCGTTCGACATTCAGCAGGCCTGCGGGACGGGGCTGCAGGCCACCATCGCCGCGGCAGACGGAATCGGGGCCGGCCGCTATGAGGTGGCCGCCGCGGGCGGGGTCGACACCGCCTCCGATGCGCCCATCGCGTTCGGCGACGATCTGCGCCGTGTCCTGCTCGGGCTCCGGCGCTCGAAGTCCAACGTCGACCGTCTCAAGTTGGTCGGCAAGCTGCCGGCGTCGTTGGGCGTGGAGATCCCGGTCAACAGCGAGCCGCGCACCGGCCTGTCGATGGGTGAGCACGCCGCGATCACCGCCAAGAAGATGGGCATAAAGCGCGTCGATCAGGACGAGCTTGCCGCGGCCAGTCATCGGAACATGGCTGCCGCCTACGACCGCGGGTTCTTCGACGACCTCGTCACCGGATTTCTCGGCCTCTACCGCGACAACAACCTGCGGGCCGATTCGTCGGCGGAGAAGCTGGCCAACCTCAAACCCGTGTTCGGTGCGAAGGCCGGCGACGCGACGATGACGGCGGGCAACTCGACGCCGCTGACCGACGGCGCGTCCGTGGCGCTGCTGGCGACCGACGAGTGGGCGGGCGCCCATTCGATCGAGCCGCTGGCGTACTTCGTCGACGGCGAGACCGCGGCCGTGGACTACGTCAACGGCGACGACGGCCTGCTGATGGCGCCCACCTACGCGGTACCGCGGCTGCTGGCCCGAAACGGCTTGAGCCTGCAGGACTTCGACTACTACGAGATCCACGAGGCGTTCGCGTCGGTCGTCCTCGCCACGCTGGCGGCATGGGATTCCGAGGAGTACTGCAAGGAGCGACTCGGCCTGGATAAGGCACTGGGCCGCATCGACCGGTCCAAGCTCAACGTCAACGGTTCGTCGCTGGCCGCAGGCCACCCTTTCGCCGCGACCGGCGGGCGGATCGTCGCGCAGTTGGCCAAGCAACTAAGTGAGAAAAAGAAGGAAACCGGCGGTCCCGTGCGCGGTCTGATCTCGATCTGCGCGGCGGGCGGGCAGGGTGTGGCGGCGATCCTCGAGGCCTGAGAAGAGATTTCGGCGGGCGTGTAACGGCGTCGCGGGGTCGGTCGAT
Organism: uncultured Actinomycetota bacterium; assembly: GCA_963721495.1. Taxonomy (GTDB): domain Bacteria; phylum Actinomycetota; class Actinomycetes; order Mycobacteriales; family Mycobacteriaceae; genus Mycobacterium. The sequence goes on from CAVRMG010000003.1 coordinate 4,008, forward strand.
ACACCGGATAGCTCCGTGTTGGCGCCTGACCCCCCGACCCGACGTCAGCACGGGGCTCTTAATTCTGAGTGCTTACCCGCTCGGCGGCGGATCCTTCTTGGCCTTGATGGGCCCGCCGGCCGGAGGCGGTGTGAACAGACTCCCGCCGACGCTGCCGCGCGCGGTCTGCACGGCGACCAACCCCCACGTACCCAACAGCGCGAGGTACGCCATCGCGGCGGCCACCTTGAATGCGGGCAGCCCGGTGTGGTTGGCGAGCTGAGTGGTGCCGGTGACGAACGTCCCCACCGGGAACGTCAGGCTCCACCACGTCAGCGCGAACGGCATCCCGCGGCGCAGGGTGCGGACCGTGAGTTCGGTGGCCAGCACGATCCACAACATCGCGAAGCCCCAGACCGGCACGCCGAACAGCACCACGAAGACGTTCATGCCGCTTGCCAGTTCCGGCGGGACGGCCATCGCCGCATTGGCGCCCAGCAGGCCCGCGGCCGTGATGCCCTGGCCGAGCGGGCCGAGCACGATCCACAGCGTGGGCACCCGCGTGGTGCCCGACGTGCCGTAAAGGGCGAGCCTGCTCCAAATCATCGAGGTGATGATCAGCGCCGCGACGAGCGACAGGCCGAACATCGCGTAGCAGCCGTAGAGCATCGTGGTGCGACCCGTGCCGGGAGCCATATGAGGGATCAGCAGGGCGCCCGATGCGGCAGAGACCATCGGCGGCACCACCGGCATCAGCCAGCCGCCGAACGCCGCATCCGGTTCGACGTTGAGTTGTGTGAACATCAGGAACGGGATGGTCGCCGCGGTGAACAGCCCGCCGATCGTGCCCGTCGTCCACAACACCCACGCCAGGTCGACGGCGATCCGCTCACCGATCAGATCCTTGCCCGTCAGCAGCGCACCCGCCCCGATGGTCAGCAGCGCCATCGGTGCCGCGCCGTAGAAGTGGGTCATCTGCGGGCTGTGCACGTGGCCGCGGGCCACCGTGGGATGGCGGCCCCACTGAACCGTCACCGCGAGGACGAGCATCACCAGCAGCGCCGAGGCGACCACCCACACCACCCGCGAGAACACATGCAGACCCGGTACGTGCACCGGCAGCGTGACTCCGGCCGTGGCGACGATGCCGGTGCCCATCACCGACGCGAACCAGTTCGGGCCGAAGTGTTGCAGCCGGGCGAGTTCGGTCGTCATGTGGATCTCCTTAAGCGGGAATCGCTAGGGCTGCGGTGTCGGGTGGTGGTGGTTTACGGTGCGGCTATGTCGCGGTTCCGACTGTTGCCGACCCCGGAACAGGAGGAGGCGGCGCTGCTGCGGACGAAAGGTTCCTGAGGCCGAAAATCACCTCTGGTATGACCACGGTCACAGGCGTACAGTCGATCGCACGACGGGTTCGGGAGTGACCAGTCCGAAGTGCCGGCAAAAAGGTTGAAAGCCGGACGCGCGAGAAAATGAGACGCACCAAGTGTCCTCCCGAACCCGCCCTTTTTTGTCTGGGTCGATCATGTGCCCGCGCAACGTCGAAGTCGGAAACGCGCGCCTTCGCCGGCGCATAAACGACAACATCTTCGGTGCGGTGTGCGATGCGCCAACGCAAGGCCTAACGCCTGACCCCCCGCCGAGCAGCAGACGCAAACGCCCTGAAACCGTCGCGGGTTTCAGGGGGTTACGCAAAACGCCCCCGGGAAGAGTCCGGGGGCGTTTTGGTTCAACGTAGGCGAGAAGGCCTCCAAAAACGACTTAGAAGGCCGCCTCGTCCAGTTCCATCACCTCGTTGTCGAGGTTCTCGATGATTCCGCGGGTGCTGGTCAGCTGCGGCAGGAAGTTCTTCGCGAAGAACGACGCCACCGCGACCTTGCCCTCGTAGAAGGCGCGATCGTCACCGCTGGCGCCCTTGTCCAGCGCGCCGATGGCCACCGCGGCGTGCTCCTGCAGCAGCCAGCCGATCATCAGATCGCCGACGCTCATCAGGAAGCGCACCGAACCCAGGCCGACCTTGTACAGCTCGGCCGGATTCTCCTGAGCCGCCATCAGATAGCCGGTCAGCGACGCGGCCATGGCCTGGACGTCTTCCAGCGCGGTCGCCAGCAGCGCCCGCTCCGCCTTCAGTCGGCCGTTACCGGACTCGCTCTTGACGAGCTGCTCGACCTGGCCCGCCACGTACGACAGCGCCGCACCCTTGTCGCGGACGATCTTGCGGAAGAAGAAGTCCTGCGCCTGGATGGCCGTGGTGCCCTCGTAGAGCGAGTCGATCTTCGCGTCACGGATGTACTGCTCGATCGGGTAGTCCTGCAGGAAGCCGGAACCACCGAAGGTCTGCAGGCTCTCGGTGAGCTTGGCGTACGCCTGCTCGGAGCCGACACCCTTCACGATCGGCAGCAGCAGATCGTTGACCTTGACAGCCAGGTCGGAGTCCACGTCGTGCAGTGCCTTGGCGACAGCAGCGTCCTGGAACGTCGCGGTGTACAGATACAGCGCGCGCAGACCCTCGGCGTAGGCCTTCTGGGTCATCAGCGACCGGCGCACGTCCGGGTGATGGGTGATGGTCACGCGCGGTGCGGTCTTGTCGGTCATCTGGGTCAGGTCGGCGCCCTGCACGCGGGTCTTCGCGTAATCCAGTGCGTTGAGGTACCCGGTGGACAGCGTGGCGATCGCCTTGGTGCCCACCATCATTCGGGCCTGCTCGATGACGTCGAACATCTGGGCGATGCCGTCGTGAACCTCGCCGACCAGCCAGCCCACTGCGGGCACGTCGTGCTGTCCGAGGGACAGCTCACAGGTCGCGGAGACCTTGAGGCCCATCTTGTGCTCGACGTTGGTGACGAAGACGCCGTTGCGCTCACCGGGCTCGCCGGTCTCGGGGTCGAAGTGGAACTTCGGCACGAAGAACAGCGACAGGCCCTTGGTGCCCGGTCCGGCGCCCTCGGGGCGGGCCAGCACCAGGTGGATGATGTTCTCGCCGAGGTCGTCGGCGTCACCCGAGGTGATGAAGCGCTTCACGCCATCGATGTGCCACGAACCGTCGGGCTGCTGGACGGCCTTGGTGCGGCCCGCGCCGACGTCCGAGCCCGCATCGGGCTCGGTCAGCACCATGGTGGCGGTCCAGCCACGCTCTGCGCCGAGCACGGCCCACTTCTTCTGCTCCTCGGTGCCGAGGTCGTACATGATCTGGCACATGCCGGCACCCATCGCGTACATATAAGCCGCGGGGTTGGCGCCGAGGATGTGCTCGATCAGGGCCCACTGCAGCGCGCGGGGCATCGGCATGCCGCCGAGCTCCTCGTCGAGGCCGATCTTGTCCCACCCGCCGTCGAACAGCGCGCGCATCGACTTCTTGAACGAGTCCGGCAGCGTCACGGTGTGGGTCTTGGGATCGAACACCGGCGGGTTACGGTCGGCGTCGGCGAACGATTCTGCGATCGGGCCCTCGGCCAGACGGACCATCTCGCCCAGCATCTCGCGGGCGGTGTCGGCGTCCAGATCGGCGTAGCGCACCTTCGCCGAGGGCCTTGTCGACGCCCAGCACCTCGAACAGGTTAAATACCTGGTCACGGACGTTGCTCTTGTAGTGGCTCACTGTTCCTCCTCGATGAGACGGCCACATGCGGTTGGGTACTTGGATAAGTTACCCACCAGTAACTGGCCGAAACTATACCGCTCGGTAACTTCAACACAAAGCGCACGCGAGCAATTTCCAGAACCTAAGTAACCCGGTGGTTGGTCGGGGTGCCAAATGTGCAGTTGACACGTGTCTGGAGGGTCCTTCCAGGCCGCTGTGAGAATCGTCACGGAGCCCACCGATAGGGTGTTCGCGTGCTTCGCGTCGCGGTCTGGGGAACAGGGAATATGGGGTCCACGGCAATCCGGAGCGCGGTCGCGTTTCCCGGGCTGCAACTCGCCGGCGTCATCACGTCCTCACAGGACAAGGGCGGAAAGGATGCCGCGACGTTTGCCGGGCTGGACGAGCCGACCGGCGTCACCGCCACGACGGACGTCGACGCGGCCCTGGCGGACTGCGATGCGGTGGCCTACATGGCGTCCGGGGACACCCGGCCCGACGAGGCGATCAACGACATCGAGCGCTGCCTGCGCGCAGGCGCCCACGTGGTGACGCCGTCGCTGTACTCGCTCTACGACCCGCGCTCCGCACCGCCGGAATGGGTCGAGCGCCTGACGCAGGCCGCCGAGGAGGGCGGCGCCACGCTGCTTGTCAGCGGCGTCGACCCCGGCTGGGGTAACGACGCGCTGGCGGTGATCGCCGCCGGGTTGTGCACCCGGATCCGGTCCATCCACTGCCAGGAGATCTTCGACTACTCGACGTATGACCAGCCGCACGCGGTGAAGGTGCTCTGCGGATTCGGCGGGTCGATGGACGAGGTGCCGATGATGCTCCTGCCGTCCATCCCGACGATGGTGTGGGGAGGCAACATCCGCCTCATCGGTCGCGGCCTCGGAATCGAGATCGACGAGATCACCGAGGACGTGGAGCGGCTACCGCTCGAGGAGACGGTCGACACCGTCATGGGCACATTCCAAAAGGGCACCCAGGGCGCGTTCTGGCTGAAGGTGATCGGGAAGTCGGGTGGACGGGAGCGCATCGTCATCGACCACATCACTCGCATCCACTCGTCGTGCGCGCCGGATTGGCCGTATCCCGACGAAGGCGTCGGCGACCATCGCGTGATCGTCCACGGCGATCCAGAGCTGACTATCGTCAGCCGGGCCGACGTGCCGGGCGGAACCCGCGCCGACGGTGGGAACACCACTGCGGCCAACCGCCTGCTCGGCGCCCTGGACTGGCTGTCGACGCGGAAGCCGGGCATCTACGACGGACTCGACGTGCCTCTACGGGTGCCGCTTCCCGCCGATGTTGAAGCAACGCGCTGGGCCGATTGACCTCGAGGTGGACGGCGATCAGTCTGGGGACTGGTGCGCTGCCACGGACTCCGCCTGTGTCGCACGCAGATCCCCATCGAGTGTGTCGAGTCGGTCATCCCCGGTTTCGGACTCCGCGACGGGTTGCGCCTCCCCCGGCGGCAATTCCGCATCGGGCAGCTGACCCACCAGATACTCGGCGAGCCCTCCGATGGTCGGATAGTCGAATACCGCGGTCGCGTTGATCGTGAACGCGCCGCCGAACTGACTGTGCAACCGGTTGCGGAGTTCGATCGCCATCAGTGAATCCGTACCCAGGTCCAGGAACCGACTGGTCGCCGCGGGTGGTTGCGCGAGCCGCAGGAAGTTCTGCACTTCGCGCTGAAGGAATTCGGTGACGAAGCCGGCACGCTGCGGCACTGGTATTTCCTGCAACTGCCGGAGTAACTCACTGTCGCCGACCACTTCTCCGACGGCGCTGGGCAACACGAGGTCGAGGATCGGTGGACGCGAACTGCCCAGCACCTTCGCTGCCCGCTGCCAGTTGGCCTTGATGACGGTCGCCTGGCCGGTTCCGTTGGCGACGACCTCGGCGAGTGCGCTCAGTGCGGCCGAAGGATCCAGCGGAACAAGGCCCTGCGCACTGATATTGGCGACCGCGGCCTCCGAGGAGGCCATGCCGCCTTGCGCCCAGGGACCGAAGTTGACACCAGTGGCGGGCAAGCCTCGCGCCCTTCGCTGCGCGACCAGGCCGTCGAGCAACGCATTGGCAGTCGCGTAGTTGGACTGACCCGGTGAACCGAACAAGCTGGACACCGAGGAGGACACGATGAAGAAGTCCAGATTGTCGTCCTTGGTCAGGCGGTCCAGGTGGCAGGCACCGAAAGCCTTGGGCGCCAACGTCGTCCGGAATCGTTCCAGGCTCTGCTGCGACAACAATGCATCGTCGAGGACTCCGGCCAGATGTGCGACCCCGGCCAGAGGCGGCAGCTCCGCGCGGATTCGCTCCAGCAGTTTCACAACCTCGGACTCGTCGCCGACATCGGCCGCGAAGGTGTGGACGCGGCAGTTGTAGCGCTCGGCGATCTCCTCGATTGCGCGTTGTGCATCCGCATCGGGCGCGCGCCGGCTCGTCAACACGATGTCACCGGCACCGAGTTGGGCCAGATACGACGCCGTGTGCAGACCGATCGCACCGAGTCCGCCGGTGATCAGATAGCTCCGATCGCCGCGCGGCTGCAGCGGGTTCGGTACCTGCAACACGATCTTCCCGATGTGCCGCGCCTGCTGCATGCGCCGAAACGCGGCTCGCGCCTCGGTCAGCGGGTAGATCTCGGCGGGCAATGGCGTCCACTGGCCCTTGGCCAAGCCCTGCGACACCTCGGTCAGCAAGCCACGAATGCGCTCGGGCTCCTGGATGGTGACCGTGTCCAGCGCAACGATCTCGTAGGCGATGTCCGGACGGGCCTCGGCCATCTGCTCCCGCGTCCAGATGTCGCGTTTGGCGATCTCGGCGAAACGGCCATTCTGGGCGGTGGCCCGCACGGTCGCCTCCAGGAACCCTTCATTGGTCAGGCTGTTGAGCACCACGTCGACGCCCGCACCGTCGGTGTCGGCCAGAATCTGGTCGGCGAAATCCGTAGTGCGCGAGTCGTAGACGTATTTCACACCCAGCTTGCGCAGCGTCGCGCGTTTGTAGGTGCTGGCGGTGGCGAAGACGACGGCGCCGTGCTGCTGAGCCATCTGGATCGCGGCCAGCCCGACACCACCGCTGGCGGCGTGGATGAGAACCCGGTCGCCGGGCTGCAGCTGCGCCCAGTCGAACGCGAGCCGGGCCGTCAATGCCGCAGCGGGAATGGTGGCCGCATCCACCGCGCCCACCCCGTCAGGAATCGGCGCCAGCAGCTGGGCAGGCACATTGAACCGGCTGGCGAACGCGCCCTGCATGAAGCCGTAGACGCGTTGGCCAACCTCGAGTCCTGTTGCGCCGCTGCCCAACTGTGTGACGGTGCCGGCGAAGTCGCCGCCGATCGGGCCGGGGTCGCCCGGGTAGAGGCCTAGGACGTTGAGCACATCGCGGAAGTTGAGGCCGGCGGCCTCCACCCGGACCTGCACGTAGCCCTCGTCCGGCGGCGGCACCTCGGTCTCGGTCAGCCGCAGGTTGTCGATCGCGCCGCGTTCGGTGGGCGCCAGGACGTAGTCGCCTCCGCGCGGCACCGTGAGATGACCGCTGCGCGCCCATGGCAACAACCGCGATGCCAGCAGCTTCCCTTGGCGCAGCGCCAGTTCCGGTTCATCGACGGGTGTGATCAGGAGGTTGGCGAGCATTTGCACAGCCTCGGCCGATCCGTCCCAGTCGACCAGCTTGCAGCGCAGCGCCGGTTCCTCGTTGATCGTGGTACGCCCGAATCCCCACAGCGCCGCCTGCACCGGGTCGACCGGCTCGCCGGATTCGGTGGCCACGGCCCGTTCGGTGATGATCCACAGCCCGTTCGGAAGTTTCACGCTGCCGTCTTGTGAGCCACGTTGCACGGTGTGCACAGCGCTGAGCAGGTTGGCGATCTCGGCCTCGAGTCGTGCGGCGACATCGGCGCTCGACTCTTCTCCGCTCGGCGCGGTGCTGCGCCAGACGACGCCGGAGAACGGCAGACCGCGCTCGTGAGCCTGTGACAACAGCTGTCCCAGGAGTTCTGGATCGGTGTTCCGGTCGAACGGAATGCAGCCCGGCACCTTGGCAGCCAGTTCGTCGAATCCGGCGATCAGCCAGGTGCCGTTCGCGTTTCCGGCGTCCTCGATATCACTGCTCGACGCCGCCGGCGGCACCTCGTGCCAACCAAGGGTGTAGAGCAGCCGGGTGGCATCACCGCCGAGGCCGCGGAGCAACGCCTGGCGGGGGGCGCGTTTGACCGTGAACTCGCGAATACCACCGAGCTGGCGACCATCCCGATCAACGAAATCGAGATCGAAGACCTGAGTTTCGCTGTCGAGGCCGCTGGCGTGCCACCTCGCGCGGCAATAAAACCGCCGAGGCATCTTCTCCCGCAGCATCACTTGCCCGTACCGCAACGGCAAGAACAGATCGTTCACGCCCTGTTCGGCCGCGAGAACTGCCGGGAACGCCGGGAAGGCCACTCCGGTGCACAAGTCCATCAGCACCGGATGCATCGGCTCGGATCCAAGGTGCTCGGCGAGCTCTTCGCCGACGGTGATATCGCCGATCGCCTCACCCTCGCCAAGCCAGAGTGACTTCAGGGAACCGGACCAGCTGGGACCCCATGCCAGCTCCATGTCGGCGAAGGTCTCGAACAGCTCCTGCGGACGCATGCGGTTCAACCGCTCGATTGCCGCGTCGATGGGTTCCGCGTGTTCGGGCGCCGGCTCTTCAGTGATGTCGGAGACGCCGGTGACGACGACGCCGTCGGCGTTCAGCGACCATTCGGCATCACGCACACCGTATGGGCGACTGTGCACCCTGAAGCTCAAGCCGCTGCCGTCCTCGGGCGGGTGCAAGGTCAGCTGCACCTCGCGAGAACTCTTCTCAGGCAGAATGATCGGCTCATAGAAGAAGATATCTTTCACCCGGGCCGGCAGACCAACGGCGGCCAGGGCCATCGCCGCATACGTCGCCCCGGGAACGACAACGGTGCCGTAGATGACGTGATCGGACAGCCATGGCTGCGACTTGACGGACAACCTGCTGGTGTAGACGGTGTCCCCGGAGGCGAGATCCTTTGCACTACCGAGGATTCCGGATACGGCAGTCCCCCAAGTATCGGAGCCAGAGATGCCGGACGTCTTTGGCCAGAAGCGACGGCGCTGGAACGGGTAGGTGGGCAGTTCGAGTCTGCGACGGGGCTGACGATGCAGTGCAGCGAAATTAGGTCGGTGGCCGCCGACGTAGGCTGCGGCCAGTGCGTCGGCGATCTGGCGCCGATCGCCGACGCCCTTCCGCAGCGAGACGATCGCCCGCGGCGCGGCCAAGTGCTCCGGCCAGACCTGCACCGCAGCCCCAGTCAGCACCGGCTGCGGACCGATCTCCACCAACACCGAGCATCCCAGCGCCGCCACGGTGCGCACACTTTCGGCGAATTGCACCGGCTGGCGGGAATGCCGCCGCCAGTATTGGGCGTCGAGCGGGGTCTGGGCCGTGAGCACGGCGCCGGTGCGGTTGCAGACCAGCGGCAACGTTGGGGCAGCGAACTGCAACTGCGCTGCGTACGACTCGAATTCGTCGAGCACCGGCTCCAGCAATTCCGAGTGGAATGCGTGGCTGGTCTGCAGCCAGGTGCAGCGGATCCCGTCATCACTGAATCTGGCGACTATCTGTTCCAGATCCTCACCCGGACCCGAGAGCACGGTGTTGGGTCCGTTGTAGGCGCCCACCGACACTCGCGGGAATTCACCGGCGATCTCCTCGACGCGCTTGGCGTCGGTGAACACCGCCACCATTCGCCCACCTTCGGGCAGGCTGCCGAACATCCGGCCGCGCTCGGCCATCAGCCGTGCGCCGTCCTCGAGACTGAAAACCCCGGCCACACATGCCGCTGCGTACTGGCCCACACTGTGCCCCAGCACCACGTCGGGCTCGATGCCCCACGACTGCCACAGCCGGGCCAGGCCCAACTCGACTGCGAAAAGCGCTGGCTGCGCAAACGACGTGTGCCGCAACCCTTCTCCGTCTTCGCGATCGGTGGCGAACAGCACATCCAGCAACGGGTGCGGCAGGATGTCTTTGACCGCGTCCGCACAACGTGTCACGGTTTCGGCGAAAACCGGCTCGGCGTCGAACAACTCACGAGCCATCCCTGGATGTTGGCTGCCCTGCCCGGTGAACAACCACGCCGTCGTCGGGTGGTGCGTGTGCTCGCCACGTACGACACCGGGTCGCAGGCGGTTCTCGGCCAATCCAGCAAGGCCCTCCCGCGCATCCTCGACCGAATCCACGACCAGCGCGGCGCGATGTTCGAAATGCGAACGGCCCGTGCCAGCGGTGAGGCATACGTCGGCGAGGTCGACATCCGGGTGGGCGTTCAACCAGGACTCATAACGCTGCGCCAACGCCACAAGTGCTTCCGGTGTCCGCGCGGACAGCGCCAGCACATTGACAGGGTGCTCGTGAGTGACCGGCTCCGGGGCCACCGCGACATCGCTTTCCGAGTCTGCCGGGTCTTCCGCGGCGGATGCCGCTCGCGGTGGCGCCTCCTCGATCAGCACGTGCGCGTTCGTGCCGGTGAAGCCGAAGGAACTCACGCCTGCGCGCCGCGGCCTGCCATTGGCGTGCCAGGGAATCGCCTTGTCGACGACCCGCACGGGCAGCGAGTCCCACGGGATGTGCGGCGACGGATTCTCGAAGTGCAGGCTCTGCGGAAGCACGTCGTGCTGCAGCGACAACACGACTTTGATCAGACCTGCTGCCCCTGATGCCGACTCGAGGTGACCGATGTTGGATTTCACTGATCCCATCAGTAACGGTCGGTCCGCGTCACGTGAGGCACCGTAGGCGGCTGCGGCTGCCTGCACCTCGATCGGGTCACCCAGCGGGGTGCCCGTCCCGTGCGCCTCGAGGTAGTCGACATCCCCGCCTGCCAGGCCGGCGCGAGCCAGCGCCGCCCCGATAAGCCGTTGCTGTGCACCACCATTGGGCACCGTCAAACCACTGGATGCGCCGTCCTGGTTGACCGCGCTGCTGGGAATGACCGCGCAGACCCGATCGCCATCACGCACCGCGTCGCTCAGCCTCTTGAGCACGAGAATCCCGCAGCCTTCACTGCGCACGTACCCGTCGGCGGAAGCGTCGAACGTCTTGCACCGCCCGACCGGCGAAAGCATCCTCGCGCGGGATGCGGCGATGACCGTCACCGGACTCAGCAAGACGTTCACACCGCCGGCCAACGCCATGTCGCAGTCACCGGAGTGCAGGGCCTGGCAGGCCTGATGGACGGCCACCAACGCCGAGCTGCATGCGGTATCGACCGCCACCGCCGGTCCTTCGAGTCCCAGCGCGAAGGCAGCCCGACCGGAGATGGCGTTGAGCGCGTTGCCGGTGATGAAGTAGGGCTCGATCTTGTCGATCGACTCGGAGGACAGCAGATGCGCGTACTCGTTGGCGCCCACCCCCACGAAGATGCCGGTTCTGCTGCCACGCAAAGTGGACGGCGCGTACCCGGCCCTTTCGATACCCTCCCATGCCGTTTCGAGCACCAGCCGCTGTTGCGGCTCGATCCAGACCGCCTCGCGTGGGGAGATGCCGAAGAATTCGGGATCGAATCCATCGATTCCGTCGAGGAATCCGCCGAAGCGCGTGTAGGTCTTGCCCGGAGTCTCTGGATCCGGGTCGTAGAACTCGTCGATGTCGAAGCGGTCCTCGGGGACTTCCCGGATCGCGTCGACACCGCCGGCCAGCACCTCCCAGAAAGCTTCCGGGTCGGGTGCGCCAGGGAAACGGCACGACACCGCGACGATCGCGATCGGTTCGTCCGTCCGCGTCGTGACCGCTGACGCCTGCGCAGTCCCTGATTTGTCGGATGCCTGCTCGCTGAGCCCGAGCACTTCGCCGAGCAGGTAGCCGGCCGCATCGGACAGACGGGGGTGATCCATCACCAGGGTGACGGGTATCTCCCTGCCCACCCCCTGTTCGATGCGGCGCCGCAATTCGACTGCCATCAACGAATCCATGCCGAGGTCGAAGAACCCCGCGTCCTCGCGGATCTCCGCGGCATCGACACGCGTCACCTCTGCTACCGCGTCGCGCAGGTAATCCGTCAGAAGCTTCTTGCGCTGCTGCACTGGGGCATTGGTGAGCCGTTCGACGAACGGGGTCTTCCCGGACGCCGTCGGCGCCGACGCCATATCCGGAACCTCACGCTCCAGCTCTGCCAGGAACCCTCGCCTCCCCGCCTGCTCGTACAGCGGCAGGAAACGGGCCCAGTCGATCCGGGCCACAACACCCTGCGCCGCCCCCTCCGCCGAGGAAGCCGCCACAACATCGGCAAGACCCGCCAATGCATCGGCGGGTGACAAGGTCTTGACGCCGCGCTTATCCAGTCGCGCGCGGGACTCCGCGTCGGCCATGCCCGCCGACCAGGGACCGAAATTGACGCTGATTCCAGAGATACCCTGCTCGCGCAGGCGCCAGGCCAGGCCGTCGAGGAAGGCGTTGGCGGCGCCGTAGGCGGTCTGACCGAATCCGCCCCATACCGAGGCGATCGACGAGGTGCTGATGAAGAAGTCGAGATTGAGGTCGGCGGCCGCTTCGCTCAAATGCCAAGCACCCCAGACTTTCCCGGCGAAGACGCGATCCACTTCGGCGTCGTCCAGGTTGCTCAGTGGGGTGGTACCGATCTCGCCCGCGGCATGGACGATGCCTGCCAACGGCGGCAGCTCGGTCTGGACGGTGGCCAACAGGCGTGCGACGTCGTGCGCGTCGGCGACATCGGCAGCGACGACGCGGAATTCGCAGCCGTGCTGTTCGCCCAGCGCATCGATGCGCTGTTGTGCGGCATCGCTTGGCGCGCGTCGACTGGTCAGCACCAGATGCTTGGCGCCGTGCGCAGCCAGGTGTCCGGCGATTTCCAGCCCGATCGACCCCAGACCGCCGGTCACCAAATACGTTGCGTCATCGCGTAGTTCCAGCGGCGCAGCGCTCGGCTGCCCAACGCGTCGAACCAGCCGGGGAACATAGACCGCCTGATCGCGCAGCGCGATCTGGTCTTCACCACGCTGCTGCGCTACCACCTGGCTGATGAACCGCGACCATTCGTCGGCAGTGCCTTCACCCAGATCCGCCAGTCCGCCCCACACGTGCGGAAGCTCCAGCGAGGCGGCACGACCGAATCCCCAGAGGCAACTCTGCTCCGGTGACACGGTGTCCGCGTTGGTGACTCGCTGCGCGCCACGGGTCACCAACCAGATGGGTCCGCGCAGTTCCGCGGCAATCGCGGCGCGGAAGAGGCGCCGCGTTCCACCCAGGATTTGATGTTGCATTCGCAACAGCGACCGCGTCGATGGTGCACTGTCAGAGTCGAGGGCCGCGACGTGCACGATACGTAGCACCGGATCGTCTGCTGCTGCAGCGCGCAACGCGTCGGCGAGCTGTTCCTCGTCCGCGTCGGACACCGGCAACCCGAGGATCTGGTGCTGCTGCCCACGCGCGGTCAGCGCGTCGACCAACGGCTGAACTGCCGGAGAATCATCACCTATGAGGAGCCAGGTGGAATCGTCGGCTGCTTGCGCAGCCGACGCTGTGGTGGGGGATTTCTCCCAGCGAATCTCGTAGCGGTCATCGGCGATGGATTGGCTGCTACGTTGCTGGTTGTGTTGTGCCGCAAGCTTGGTCAGCACGGTCAGGGTCTGACCGTCGCCGCTCGCACCGTCGAGTAGGGCCGCGAGTTCTTCGATCCGGCCGTCCTCAAGAAGACGGACGGCCTCGGTGCGCGGTCCACTGACGTGCTGTCGTTGGTTCGGGGCCTCTCGCTTGTCGCTAAACCAATACTGGCGATGCTCGAACGGGTAGGTGGGTAGGTCCACCTTTCGCGCGTGCGGGCGTTGCAACGCGGTGAAGTCGGGCAGGAGGCCCAGGACGTACGCGTCGGCAACGGCTTCGGTGATCTGTCGGTGGTCGGCGGTGTTCCGACGCAAGGACGCGATCGCGCGCGGTGCGGTGGCAGGGTCGGGCCATGCCCGCATGGCTGCGGCGGTGAGCACCGGTTGTGGGCCGATCTCAAGCAGCACCTTGCAGCCCATATCGGCGAGGGTGCGCACGCTCTTGGCGAATTCCACCGGCTGGCGCGCGTGGCGACGCCAATAGGCGCCATCAAGTTTCACGCTTCTGCCCAGCGCGGTGCCGGTCCGGTTGTCGATCAAAATCCGTTGGGGGGACTGGTAATTGAACTGACCCGCATACGACTCGAATTCGTCGAGGATCGGATCGAGCAGCGCCGAGTGGAACGCGTGACTGGTCTCCAGCCAGTCACACCGGACTCCGTCGGCCACCAGCCCCGCCACTGCATTTTCCAGATCCTGTGCGGACCCGGACAATACGGTGTTGGCGCCGTTGTAGGCGGCGACTGACAGACTCGGGAACTGGTCGGTCAGGTTCTCCACGCGCTCGGAGGCGGTGAACACCGCGACCATCCGGCCACCCGCAGGCAGACTGCCGAACAGGCGACCGCGCTCGGCCATCAGCCGTAGGCCGTCCTCGAGGCTGAACACGCCCGCGACGCAGGCCGCCGAATACTGGCCGACGCTGTGACCCAGCACCACGTCCGGCTCGAAGCCCCACGACTGCCAGAGCCGAGCCAGGCCCAGCTCCACCGCGAACAGGGCAGGCTGCGCGTAGTTGGTCTGCCGCAGCGTCTCTTCGCCTTCAGAACTGTCCACGTCGAAAATCACGTCCAGCAACGGCTTTTCGAGAACGTCGGCAAGCACTGCTGCGCACTGATTGAGCGTCTCGGCGAACACCGGCTCGGTGTGGAACAGCTCCCGGGCCATGCCGGGGTACTGGCTGCCCTGACCGGTGAAAAGCCACGCCGTCTTCGGTGTGTCATGGGATTCTCCGCGAACCAGACCGGGAGCCGGCCGGTCGTCCGCGAGAGCGCCCAGCAGCTCGCTGGCGGATTCTGTCGAATTGACCACCAACGCGGCCCGGTGCTCCAGGTGCGCTCGCCCCACCCCGGCGGTGAAGCACACGTCGGCCAAGGCGGCCTCTGGGTGTGCGCTCAACCAGCCGCGATATTGATCGGCGACCTGCACCAACGCGGTGGGCGTCTGCGCCGAGAGCGGAAGAATGCTGAACCGCGGAGCCGCTCCGGCGGCGACATCCGACCGCGGAGCCGCCCCGGCGGCGACATCCGACCGCGGAGCCGCTCCGGCGGCGACATCCGACCGCGGAGCCGCCCCGGTCTGCTCGAGCGGATCCGGCGCAGCAGCGGGCTGTGCCGCTTCCGCGGGTGCTTCTTCGAGGATGACGTGGGCGTTGGTCCCGGCGAATCCGAACGAGCTGATTCCCGCGATACGTGGCCGATCGCTGCGCTCCCAGGGTATGGCCTCTTTGACAACCTCCACCGGAAGGCGGTCCCAGGGAATGTGCGGCGACGGGTTCTCAAAATGGAGGTGCTGCGGCAGCAACCCGTTCTCGAGCGACAGGACGACCTTGATGATGCCCGCGATACCCGCGGCGGCTTCCAGATGGCCGATGTTCGTCTTCGCCGAGCCGACCAACAGCGGCCGGTTCGCCTCACGACCAATGCCGTACGCCGCACCAGCGGCCTGCGCCTCGATCGGATCGCCCAGCGATGTCCCGGTCCCGTGCGCCTCCAGGTATCCGACGTCACCGGGGGCGACGCCGGCGCGCTTCAGCGCATCGGCGATAACACGTTGCTGGGCGACGCCGTTCGGCACCGTCAAGCCGCCCGATGCGCCGTCCTGGTTGATCGCGCTACCCCGGATGACGGCGCGAATCCGGTCACCGTCGCGGATCGCGTCCTCAAGCCGCTTGATCACGACGACGCCGCAACCCTCGCCGCGCACATAGCCGTCTGCGGCCGCATCGAATGTCTTGCATCGGCCGTCGGGCGCGAGCATGTGCGCATGGGAGAAAGTGATCATGGTCGCCGGGGTGAGCAGGACGTTCGCGCCGCCGGCCAGCGCGAGGTCGCATTCTCCCAACTGCAACGCTTGGCACGCCTGATGGATTGCCACCAGCGACGAACTGCACGCCGTGTCGACGGCGACCGAGGGACCCTGCAGGCCCAACCGATAGCTGATCCGTCCCGCTGCTGCGGCGTTGGACGTCCCGATGGCCATATAGGCCTCGATCTCGGGGTACGTCAGTTCGCCGGATGCCATTCCCAGGTAGTCGTGGGTGGCCAATCCCACGAACACACCGGTGTTGGTGTTGGCCAAAGCCGTTGGGGCGGTGCCCGAGTGCTCCACCGCGTGCCACGCCGTCTCCAACAAGAGCCGATGCTGCGGGTCCATCAACCTGACCTCGCGCGTCGACATACCGAAGAACGGCGCGTCGAAACCCGTCACGTCATCGACGAAGCCAGCACGACGGGTCACGACCTTGCCGGGCGCTCCGGGTTCCGGGTCGAAGAATTCGTCGACATCCCAGCGGTCCTTGGGCACCTCCGATACCGCGTCACGACCTTCGCGCAGCACGTCCCAAAACCCATCGGCATCCGCGGCACCCGGAAAACGCGCCGCATAGCCCACGATTGCAAACCGGGGGGCGGGCTCGATCGAACCTTCGGCGGATGCCATGGCTGCCCTCGTTTCGGCGGTCAGAATGCGATTCGGCGGGAGACCTGCAGCGCGCCAAAATCACCGTCGACGGCTACTATTGCACGTTGACCTCTGGTACGCGCGACGCCCCGTTCCGGGTCGGTCGGCTCCGGGGCGACGGCGGTTGAGCCTTGGGTATGTTGATCCGGCGATGAGTGTTGCTGCCGGACGGAGCCGGCCAAGCCGGGAGGACGCGTTTTGCGCATCGGGAAGATAACGGTCGGCGCACTCGATGAATGGTCGTTGAAGCCGGGCTCGGTCACGTCCTGGCATCCGACGGCCGCGGCTCAGGAAAAGGCCCGACAAGCGCCGGTCAGTTCTGTACCGATCAGCTACATGCAGGGCCAACACCTTCGTAACTACTGCGAACGGACGGCCGCGGGGTTGAACTTTTCCCGGCAGATCATCGCCAGCTGTGACGTGGCCGGCGAATGTGATATCTCTGCCATGGATCACGCCGTTAATGCATACCTACGTCGGCACGACACGTTCCGCAGTTGGTTCGAACAGGCCGGTGATGGAGAGTTCATACGGCATGCCATCAATGATCCGGCTGACATCGAATTCGTGCCGGTCGATCACGGGCACATGAAAATCGACGAGATACACGCTCATGTGGTGGCCATACCGAATCCGTTGGAGTGGGGCTGCTTCACCTTCGGAGTAATCCAGCACGAGGGCCACTTCACTTTCTTTGGCGCCATGGATCATGTCCACGGGGACGCGACGTTGATCGGCACAACAATGTTGGAAGCCAACGGAATGTATTCGGCGTTGAGCGGAGGTGGTGACGCCCTCACGCTTCCCGATGCCGGTAGCTTCGACGATTTCTGTGTCCGCGAGCGCGAGTACACGTCAGAGTTAACCGTGGATTCGCCTGGGGCGCAGGCGTGGATTGACTTCGCCGAGGCCAGCGGTGGTGGCTTTCCCGAATTCCCGCTTCCGCTGGGCAGCCCGCTGGAGTCAACCAGCAGTGACATGACCTCTGAAATCCTGATGGACACGGCACAAACGGATCGCTTCGAATCGGCCTGCACCGCTGCCGGCGCGCGCTTCGTCGGCGGCGTGTTCGCCTGCCTCGCCCAGGTGGAGCACGAGTTTACGGGTGCTCTCACGTATTACGGGCTTACTCCGAGGGATTCACGCACGGCCACGGATAATTTCATGACGCAGGGGTGGTTTACCGGCTTGATCCCGATCACCGTCCCGATAGGCGCGGCCTCATTCAGCACTGCCGCGTGGGCAGCGCAGGCTTCTTTCGACTCAGGTCTGGACATGGCAAGAGTGCCGTATTACCGCGTGTTGGAGTTGGCGCCATGGTTGAGCTGGCCGCGGCCGAATTTTCCAGTCTCGAATTTCTTCCATGGCGGCGCCGCTCCGCTCAACGCTATTCTCGCTGCCGCTGACCTAGGCCTTGCGAACAATGTCGGAATCTACTCTGACGGCCGATTTTCGTATCAGTTGACTATCTATATATTTCGGTATGGCGAGGGCACGGTGATGGCGGTCATGCATCCCGATAATCCGGTCGCGAAGAAATCAGTTGTCCGCTACATGAAGGCGATGAAGTCCGTGTCCGCACTGGTCGCTGACAGCGGGCACTGGGGACGCGTCGCATAGCGTGGAGCAAATCCGGGCGAGGGTGAGGGCGATATGCGACGGCTAGCCGATCTCGTGGTGCGGTGGCCCTGGGCGGTGATAGGGGCTTGGGTCGCGATTGCGGTGGCACTACTGCTGACGTTCCCGAGCCTGAACGAGATGGCCCAGAGGCATCCGCCCGCCATCCTGCCCAGCGACGCCCCGTCGAGCGTCGCCGCCCGGCAGATGACCGAAGCGTTTCACGAATCGGGTTCGGACAACCTTCTCGTAGTTGCGTTTATCAACGAATCCGGGCTCAAACCCGCCGACGAAGACGCCTACCGCAAGGTGGTGGACGCGCTGCGCGACGACGTGACAGACGTCGTGATGGTTCAGGACTTCTTCACCACACCGCAATTGCGCCCCTTCCTGACCAGCAAGGACAAGACGACCTGGGTGCTGCCGGTCGGTCTTGCGGGCGAGTTGGGCACGCCGCGCGCCTACGAGGCGTACAACCGAGTTGCCGACCTCGTCAAACACAACGTCCCCACAACCAACGGCATCGCCGACGGCCCACTTACTGTGCACGTCACCGGGCCCGCGGCAACCGTCGCCGACCTCACCGTCGCGGGCGAACAGGACCGCCTGCCCATCGAGATTGCGATCGCCGTCCTGGTGCTCCTCGTTCTGCTGGTGGTGTACCGCAACCCGGTCACCATGCTCCTGCCATTGGCAGCTATCGGAACGTCCTTGGTCGTCGCACAGGCCGTGGTGGCCGGGGTCTCCGAACTCTTCGGACTGGGTGTTTCAAACCAGTCAGCCATACTTCTGAGCGCGATCATCGCGGGCGCGGGAACGGATTACGCGGTCTTTCTCATCAGCCGCTATCACGACTATCTGCGGCAAGGCGCAGATCTCGATGACGCGGTGCGGCGGGGGTTGATCTCGATCGGCAAGGTGATCACTGCTTCCGCCGCCACGGTGGGAATCACTTTTCTCGGGATCAGCTTCGCCCGGATGGGGGTGTTCTCCACGGCCGGTGTGGCGTGCGCTATCGGGGTCGGGGTGGCATACCTCGCCGCGATGACGTTGCTGCCCGCGATCATGGTCCT
This sequence comes from uncultured Actinomycetota bacterium, assembly GCA_963721495.1. Taxonomy (GTDB): domain Bacteria; phylum Actinomycetota; class Actinomycetes; order Mycobacteriales; family Mycobacteriaceae; genus Mycobacterium. Next base: position 22,856 of record CAVRMG010000003.1, read on the forward strand.
GGCCGGGCCACGCGGCTGGATCAAGCCGCGGCGCGAACTCACCGCTCGGTTCTGGCGGCGTTCGGGGATTCGGATCGTGCGACGGCCGAAAGCCCACCTGGTCGGCAGCCTGCTCGTGCTGGCCATTCTCGCCAGCTGTGCGACCTTGGTGCACTACAACTATGACGATCGCAAAGCCCTTGGGCCTTCTGCCCAGAGTTCGATCGGGTATGCCGCGATGGAACGCCATTTCCCCGTCAGTCAGGCCGTGCCCGAATACATCCTCGTGCAGTCACCGCGCGACCTGCGCACACCGCAGGCCCTCGCAGACCTGGAGCAGATGGCACAACGGGTAAGCCAACTGCCGAACATCGGTCTTGTCAGCGGCCTCACCCGACCCACCGGAGCGGTGCCGCAGGAGTTCAGAGCCACCTATCAAGCGGGCATTGTCGGCGATCGGATGGCTGCCGGCTCGGCGGTGATCAGCGACAACGCCAAGGATCTCAACCGACTGACGAACGGCGCCGACACGCTGGCCGCCAGCCTCGGTGATGTACGTGCTCAAATCAACCGAATCGCTCCCAGCATGCAGCGTCTGATCGACGCCTTCTCGTCGATGCGAAGCCAACTAGGCGGAGACAAGTTGGTCAGGAATGTCGAAACCGCGGCCAAGCTGGTGCAGAGCATCAACGCGCTCGGCAATGCCATCGGCGTGAACTTCACGACCGTCAAGGACATGTTCGCCTGGGTGGGTCCGGTGCTGGCGGCGCTGGACGGCAACGCGATCTGCGACGCCAATCCTCGTGCACCGATACCCGCATCCAGTTTCAGAAACTGGTCGCCGCGCGTGACGACGGACGCCTCGACCAGATCAACACTCTGGCCGACAATTACAGGGGTTCGGAGACCGTGAGACCCTCAACGCAACGGTGAAACAACTCAACGGCGTGCTCTCAACTTCAGCTCGGCGGCGCGCTCGATGGGCTTGATCGACCTGGGGGCCTGGAGGCGGGCCGAACCGAGGTCAGGCGGACGCGAACCGCTTGGCAGATGGAGCCAGCAGGCGGCCGGCGGAGTGGACCAACTCGTCGGCCAAGTCAAGCTGATGGGTACCGGACTCGATGAAGCGGCCGCGTTTCGTTGGCGATGCGAAATGACGCCGAGATCCATCGACGGCGGGGTCGATCTGCCGGCCGAAATTCTCCAACCGACGAGTTCAAGGCGGCCGCGAAGATATCGATCTCGCCGGATGGCTGGTTAGCCGGTTACCGGTGTACCACCGATCCGTTCAGCGCCGAAGCGATGGATCAGGTCAATGAGATGAGCGACACTGCTGGGGAGCCCAACCAATATCGAATTCGCCGACGCTACGATTCGATGGGCGGATTTCCCGCCGCGCTGCGGGA
>CAVRMG010000004.1:0-26338 GCA_963721495.1 uncultured Actinomycetota bacterium
TCCGGTAGGTGTTCCGACTGGAGCGGGCACACACCGGGTCTCGGAACCTCTCCGCGAAGACCCGAGCGTCCGCGGGATCCACATCGGAGGCGAACCTGAACAGGAATTTGATGAAGCCCGTGGGGCCGGCAGCAGCGAACCTCCGATCGTTGCGATCGGCACCTGGTAGTACAGGCGCCACAGATTCGGCAGCACGGTGCGCCGCGTCTGCCAAAGATGCATCATGCCCATGACGAGGTAGCCGTCGAACCGCTCGGGCTCGCGCAGCACCATCAGGTGACCGATGTAGCCGCCCCAATCGTGCGCGACCAGCAGTACGCGGTCGAGGTGCAGCGCGTCGAGCAGCGCAAGGACATCGGTCGCGACGTCGTCCTTGGCCCAATTGTGCGGAGCAGGGCCGGACCAGCCGTATCCGGGGGTCAGGCGCGATGATGCGCAGGCCGGGCGGCGGGTCTGCCAACAGATCGCGCCACTCGAAGTGGTGTTGCGGAAAGCCGTGCAGAGCGAGGACTGGGCGGCCATGCGGCGGGCCGGAATCGGTGACGTGAAACCGCACCCCATTGGCTTCGACGAACGACCGGCCACCCCTGCGATCGGTGGCGGTTCAGCAGTCATGACGCGGACTATAGGCAGCAGCGTGCACAGCCCCACGGCCACTTCCGGTCAATCTCGTGTGCCGAGCGCCGCCCGAAAATACCGGCGAAATACCGGTGTGAGAGGTTGCGGCCGCGTAGCTTAGCTTAGCTAAGCACCGCGTTCCCGATGCAACGCACGGTTGCGAAGGGGCCAGTTGACGACTGTTCGGCGATCGTCTTGCCGTTCGCGGTGATCTGGCAGGTTATGGTGCCGCCGCTCATGTCGTTGGTCGCTCTCAACGAGACAGTCTTGGCGAGACCGTCAATGGTGACGCTTCGATTCCACGGCAGGCGGACGGCCGTCTCCTGCGCCGTATTAAAGTCACGGCCCGAGTAGGTGATGGCAACTGAGCGGCCCGATCCAGAGACGGCATAGATCACTTCGACCTCCCGTTTCGTCTCTTTGTCGATGTTGCTTGCCACACCGCCGACGAATGCGACGCACGCGCCGATGCACAGGAAGATGACGACGAATATTCCGCCGAGCACCCAAGGCCAAACGGGGCGCTTCTTGGGCGGTTGGTATGCGTATGGAGCCTGCGGATATGGCTGCGGGTAGCCGGGCGGCGGATATGCCGGGTAACCGCCCAGGCCGTACTGCGGCGGCGGGCCGCTCGGTGCCGGGTTCTGCGGCGGTTGGCTTTCCGGTGTCGGCTCGGTCACTGTTCTTCCCCTCGCAAATAGGAGCGGATTTCCGCAGGCGGCACAGCAAACACCTTCGCACGGTCGGCGAAACCCGCTGCCTACGGGACCGAAACGGGACCGCCCAGAGGCTCGAAACCCGGTTCGACCTGTGAAAACGGCCCCCTCAGGACCAGCCGTGGAGCGGGCGACGGGAATCGAACCCGCGTAGCTAGTTTGGAAGACTAGGGCTCTACCATTGAGCTACGCCCGCATGTGCAGCACCAGCAGACTGTACCGGCGCCACCCGAATCAAATCCAATTGAAAGTATCGCGTGATCAGGCCGTAGTATCTCGCGTGGCCGCTCTCTGTGTTGAGCAGGCCAACGGCGCGGGGTGTAGCGCAGCTTGGTAGCGCATCCGCTTTGGGAGCGGAAGGCCGCAGGTTCAAATCCTGTCACCCCGACTGCACCCGTACACAGACCAGATCCACCCAGAACTATGAGGAGCATGAGCGTGAAGAGCACCGTCGAGAAGTTGAGCCCGACCAGGGTTCGCATCAACGTGGAGGTGCCCTTCACCGAGCTCGAACCGGAGTTCGACAAAGCGTTCAAGCAGCTGGCCAAGCAGGTGCGGTTGCCCGGCTTCCGGCCCGGCAAGGCGCCGCGCAAGCTGCTCGAGGCCCGCTTCGGCCGCGAGGCGATGCTGGACCAGGTCGTCAGCGACGCGCTGCCCGGCCGCTACAGCGAGGCGGTGACGACCTCGGACCTGCGTCCGATCGGTCAGCCCAACATCGAGGTCACCAAGAAGGAGTACGGCGAGGACCTCGAGTTCACCGCCGAGGTCGACATCCGGCCCGAGATCGAGCTCCCCGACCTCGATTCGCTGAAGATCACGGTCGATGCGATCGAGGTGGACGACGACGAGGTCGACAACGAGCTGCAGTCGCTGCGCGCGCGTTTCGGCACGCTGACCGGTGTGGACCGGGCAGCGGAGACCGGCGACTTCGTCTCCATCGACCTGTCGGCCACCATCGACGGCAAGGAGCTGCCCGACGCGGCGACCGAGGGGCTGTCCCACGAGATCGGCTCGGGGCAGCTGATCGAGGGCCTCGACGACGCGATCATCGGTCTGAAGGAGGGGGAGACCCGCGTCTTCACCACCAAGCTGGCCGCCGGCGAGCATGCCGGCGAGGACGCGCAGGTCACCGTCACCGTCAAGTCGGTGAAGGAACGCGAGCTGCCCGAACCCGACGACGACTTCGCCCAACTGGCAAGCGAATTCGACACCATCGACGAGCTCAAGAACAGCCTCGTCGAACAGGTGAACCGGGTGAAGCGTGTTCAGCAGGCCGAGCTGATCCGCGACAAGGCGCTGGAAACTCTGCTCGAGCAGGTCGACGTGCCGCTGCCCGAAGCCGTCGTGCAGGCGCAAGTGGACGAGGCGCTGCACAACGCGATCCACAGCCTCGAGCACGACGAGGCGCGGTTCGCCGAGGCGCTCGAAGCTCAGGGCAGCAACCGGGAGAAGTTCGACACCGACAACCGCACCAACGCGGAGAAGGCGGTCAAGACCCAGCTGCTGGTGGACGCGATCGCCGACAAGCTAGACGTCCAGGTCGGTCAGAACGACATCACCGAGCGGTTGGTGTTGATGTCGCAGCAATACGGCTTGGAGCCCCAACAGCTGCTGGCCGCCTTGCAGGAGAACAACCAGTTGCCTGCGATGTTCGCTGACGTGCGCCGCGGGCTGGCCGTGGCGCAGGTCGTGGAGGCTGCCACCGTCACCGATTCGAACGGCGAGGTGGTGGACACCACTGAGTACTTCGGGCGATCGGGCGCAGAGGCGGCGACACCCGATGCGGCCGAAGCCACACCCGATGCGGCCGAAGCCTCAGCCGATGAGGAAACTGCCGAAGCCAAGTGACGCTGTGAGCGAACGCGGCCCGTCCCGGGAGTGCGCGCCGGCGCAGGTTGGTTAGTGTCGGTGAGTGTTAAGACTTGAAAGAAAGCAGGTATCCAGTCGTGACTGACATGCGTGGTGCATCGCCCGGTCTCAACCTCGTCGACTCCGTCTACGAGCGGTTACTCGCCGAGCGCATCATCTTTCTGGGATCACAGGTGGACGACGACATCGCCAACAAGCTGTGCGCGCAGATTCTGCTGCTGTCCGCCGAAGACCCCACCAAGGACATCCACCTCTACATCAACTCCCCGGGCGGATCGATCAGCGCGGGGATGGCCGTCTACGACACCATGGTGCTGGCACCATGCGACGTCGCCACCTATGCAATGGGTATGGCGGCATCGATGGGTGAGTTCCTGCTCGCCGCGGGCACCAAGGGAAAGCGCTACGCGCTGCCGCACGCCCGGATCCTGATGCACCAGCCGCTCGGCGGCATCACCGGTGGCGCGGCCGACATCGCGATCCAGGCCGAGCAGTTCGCGGTCATCAAGAAGGAGATGTTCCGACTCAACGCGGAATTCACCGGGCAGACCCTCGAGCGCATCGAAGCCGATTCCGACCGGGACCGCTGGTTCACCGCGCAGGAAGCCCTCGAATACGGCTTCGTCGACCACATCATCACCAGCGCCAGCGTCAACGGCTCAGGACCAGGAGCAGGACTAGACAAATGACCGATCACACGGAGCTCACACATCGTGGGCCTGCGCCCACTGCCCGCTACATCCTGCCGTCGTTCATCGAGCACTCCAGCTTCGGCGTCAAGGAGTCCAACCCGTACAACAAGCTGTTCGAGGAGCGCATCATCTTCCTCGGCGTGCAGGTCGACGACGCGTCGGCGAATGACATCATGGCGCAGCTGCTGGTGCTCGAGTCGCTCGATCCCGACCGCGACATCACCATGTACATCAACTCGCCGGGTGGCTCCTTCACTTCGCTGATGGCGATCTACGACACCATGCAGTATGTCCGTGCCGACATCCAGACGGTGTGCCTGGGGCAGGCGGCCTCGGCCGCGGCGGTGCTGTTGGCCGCAGGATCGCCCGGTAAGCGGCTGGCGCTGCCGAATGCCCGCATCCTGATCCACCAGCCCGCGCTGACGGGCGTCATCCAGGGCCAGTTCTCCGACCTGGAGATCCAGGCGAAGGAGATCGAGCGGATGCGGACGCTGATGGAGACGACGCTGGCCCACCACACCGGTAGGGACGCTGCACAGATCCGCAAGGACACCGACCGCGACAAGATCCTGACGGCCGAGGAGGCCAAGGAGTATGGCGTGATCGACACCGTTCTGGAGTACCGCAAGCTGTCGGCACAGAACGCCTAGGTCTCAGCCCATCGCGACGATCTCGCCCTCGAGCACGTAGCCCCAGTGCGGTGCTTGGCACAGGCCACCGTCCAGACCCTACTGCGCCAAGCGAACCGTAGAAGAGGCCTGGCGGGGCGGCTGTCACCGACCAGCACGGTATCGTGGGATCCAGCGAACACCACTGCTGCAACTGTGCGGCGCGTTCGGTGACGGTCTCTCGGTCCCATAACGGCGGCGACACGCCAGGGACACGGTGTGGCGTTCCGGCGGGCTACGAGGGTTGTCAGGCGATATGTTCTGCGAACACATGTAAATACCAACCACGCGATTCGGCTTTATCGGTCGCCCCCCGCCGGAACAAACGGGTAGCGTCGGGGCCAGCACCCGAGGCGAACCGGTAAACCGATTCAATACCGACTGCGAACAGGAAAGTAGGACCCCACCACCATGGCGCGCATTGGAGACGGCGGTGACCTGCTGAAGTGCTCGTTCTGCGGAAAGAGTCAAAAGCAGGTTAAGAAACTCATTGCGGGCCCGGGCGTTTATATCTGTGATGAATGCATAGACCTCTGCAACGAGATCATCGAAGAGGAACTGGCAGACGCCGACGACGTCAAGCTTGACGAGCTGCCCAAGCCCGTCGAAATCCGCGATTTCCTCGAGGCCTATGTCATCGGCCAGGACACCGCCAAGCGCACGCTGGCCGTCGCCGTCTACAACCACTACAAGCGCATCCAGGCCGGCGAGAAGATGCGCGATTCCCGCGTCGAGTCCGTCGAGCTGTCCAAGTCCAACATCCTGATGCTGGGTCCCACGGGTTGTGGCAAGACCTACCTCGCGCAGACGCTGGCAAAGATGCTGAACGTACCGTTCGCCATCGCCGACGCGACGGCGCTGACCGAGGCGGGCTACGTCGGTGAGGATGTCGAGAACATTCTGCTCAAGCTGATTCAGGCCGCGGATTACGACGTCAAGCGCGCCGAGACCGGCATCATCTACATCGACGAGGTCGACAAGATCGCGCGTAAGAGCGAGAACCCGTCGATCACTCGCGACGTCTCCGGTGAGGGTGTGCAGCAGGCGCTGCTGAAGATCCTCGAGGGCACACAGGCCTCGGTGCCCCCGCAGGGCGGCCGCAAGCACCCGCACCAGGAGTTCATCCAGATCGACACCACGAATGTGTTGTTCATCGTGGCGGGTGCGTTCGCCGGGCTGGAGAAGATCGTGTCCGACCGCGTGGGCAAGCGCGGTCTGGGCTTCGGCGCCGAGGTGCACTCCAAGGCCGAGATCGACACCCAGGATCACTTCGCCGACGTCATGCCGGAGGACCTGATCAAGTTCGGGCTGATCCCCGAGTTCATCGGCCGACTGCCGGTCGTGGCGTCGGTGACGAACCTGGACAAGGAATCGCTCGTCAAGATTCTTTCGGAGCCGAAGAACGCTCTGGTCAAGCAGTACACCCGGCTGTTCGACATGGACGGCGTCGAGCTGGAGTTCACCCCTGAGGCGCTGGACTCCATCGCCGACCAGGCCATCCATCGCGGCACCGGGGCCCGCGGCCTGCGCGCCATCATGGAAGAGGTCCTGCTGCCGGTGATGTACGACATCCCCAGCCGCGACGACGTCGCCAAGGTGGTCGTCACCAAGGAGACCGTCGAAGACAACGTGCTGCCGACGATCGTTCCGCGCAAGCCTTCTCGCAACGAGCGCCGCGAAAAGAGCGCTTAAGCGGGCTGCTGCAATCTGAAGTAAGTGCGCGCTAGGTTTGTTCGTTGGCGTCGAACGTCAGATGTGTTGAATACCTTGTCCAACAACTTGTTTGCAGCGGGTTGGTGATTTGGCCGTGTTGCCGCCCGGAGGGGCATAGCATCCTGGTATGGGGGGATTCGCCCTGCATGCCGGTCCCATTGTGAGGCGGGTCGAGCCACGCCAGGTCAGTGTATGGGTCGCCGTCAACGAATCATGCACGGTGCAATTGCGGGTTTGGCCGGGACCAGAAGCCGCGGGCGACGGCACCGGCGGGGTCTTCGATCCAGGCGGCGACGTGCTGCGTGGCGAGCGGCAAACCCTACGTATCGGGGCGAATCTGCACATCGCCGTCGTTACCGCGCGTGCTACCCCGAGCGCGCAACCGCTGCTGCCCGGCGAACGTTATTCGTACAACGTGATTTTCAAGATTCCGGGGGACACCCCACAGGACCTGGCGACGATGGGCCTGCTCAAAGACACTGATATCCAGCCGTGTCTGGGTTATCAGTCGGGTTTGTTGCCGTCGTTCGCCACATGCCCGGCAAGCATCGACGACCTTGTGATGCTGCACGGATCATGCAACCGGATCCACGCGGCTGGCGGGCCTAATCTGATGTTCGCCATCGATGAGCTGGTGCAGCAGAACGTCGACTTGCCACGGGCACGCCCTCATCAGTTGTGGCTGACCGGTGACCAGGTCTACGCCGACGAAGTGCCCGCGACACTGTCCTCACGGATCACCACGCTGGGTCGCGAACTGCTGGGCACTGACGAATATCTCAGTTTCGGGCCGGTAGGCGGTTCGCAGACATTGAAGATCAAGCTGCCGTCGGCGAGCTTTCCTGGTGCCTACCGCAAAGTCCTGGTGCGGCACAACGCTCGCCTGACAACCACCGAGGGGGACAGCCATCTGCTGGGGCTGTCGGAGCGGCTCGCCATGCAGCTTTTGTTGTGGTCGCCGCACGTATGGGAGCGCGACGACCATGGTGCGATCCTGCTGGACGACCCGAAGACACTGGTGCCGCGACCACCGCCGACGGCTCCGGCGTCGGGTAGTGACGAGGACAAGTTCTTGGCGAATTACGTTGTACTGCCTAAGGATATCGTAGATAAGGTGGCGCGCCAGACGGCGGATGAGGTGCCGTTGGTGCGCGCGTACGCCGAGCGCGTCGGCCGGATCCGCCGCGGCCTCGCCAACGTGGCCACCTACATGGTGTTCGACGACCACGACGTCACCGACGACTGGAACATCTGCCAGCTCTGGAAGGACCGCGTGTACGGCAACCTGCTCGGCCGATCCATAGTTCGCGACGGGTTGGTCTGCTTCGCGCTGACTCAGGGCTGGGGCAACGCTCCCGACTATTACGACACAGGGGTGGCAGCGCAACTGCTGACGCATGCCGCGGAGTTATTCCCAGACGGTGTCACTGAGGGGCCCGATGAGCAGGCAGTCGCCGCGCTGGATTCGATTCTCGGACTTGGCGGACAGCCGCCGCAGATGCAGTGGAACTTCAAGATCGATGGTGCGACGCACCGCGTGATCGCGTGCGACACGCGGACCCGGCGCGGATTCACGGGGCTGGTGTCCCCACCGGTGCAGCTGCCGGACGTCGAGCGCGACACGCAGATCCCGGAGGGTCCGGCGGAGGCGGGCATCGAGATGGTGATGGTGGTGCTGTCGCAGCCGGCGCTGGACCCGGTGCTGTTTGGAGAGTTGACACAGGGGCTGATCTCGCGGGGGGTCTCGGCGATGGCCGGTATCAACTACTCGATGCATATCGAGGACCAACTCGAAGCGGGATACGGAGATGTCAGCGAGAGCGTTGCAGTCCAAATCCACGGGCTGGAAGCGCTTGACTATGAGGGCTGGAGCGCCCGTCCGGCCGAGATGGTGCGTCTGCTGGAGCGCCTGGCCACGTACAGCCGGGTGATGATCTTGTCTGGTGATGTGCATTTCGCGGTCACCCTCGGGTCGTGGATCTGGACTAATGGAACACACGCACCTTTGGCTCGCGGCTGGATCAGTGTCATCGGTCAATTCACCTCCAGCGCAGTCCAATACATCACCTTTCCGGAGGTGGTGGTGCCGATCATGGGTCAAGGATGGGTCTCCGACCTGCTTGGCCGAGGGTACCCGGCGGATTACCTGGTCTGGCACGACCCCGATGAGGAACCCGTTAAACCGCCGAGGCTTCCGCCCCGCGCGATGCGGCGAGCGATGTTGCAGCGGCCCGTGATACTGCCTGCGGGCGGCTGGGAAGCCCCCGTCGACTTCGTTCCCCCCGATTTCGCGTTGCGGCTTGAGTTAGCACGCGATCCGCGCCTCGACGAGCAGCGACCGGAACCAGTACGGCCCGAGAAGTTGACGGGTGATTTCGATCCGTCCGATGCAATGCACGGCCCGCACGGCTACGGCGAGCTAAGCCGGCGTCATCAGAACGCCTCCCGAAAGCATTCGAACACCAGGACATTGGGAATGTTCAACAAGATCGCAAAGCTGAGCTTCCGGCGCAATCCCGATCAGGCGCTGGTGGCTTGCAGCGAGCTGTACTCGATCGACCATTTCAACCCGACCACGCTGCCGCCGGAACCGTTCACCCTGCACGAGATCGTCTACGACATCCCCGCCGGCACATCCGACCCGACAGTGCACAACTGACATGGCCCTCGAAGACGAACGCGACCTGTTGGCCAGCATCCTGGCCGACCTGGGGAACTTCGTCGAATCGGTCTGGCATCTGATCACCGATCAGGCCTACTCGACCGAGGCGATCGGCTTCCCGGTCAATCAGAACTTCGTCCCCAACATCGCCGGCATCGGCGATGCCCTTCAGGCCGCGGCTGCAGGGAAGGCGGATCTTCCCCAGTACGCCGCGGCCGCAGAGAAATTGGCGGGGCTGTCCGAGGCGGTGCGGCTCGCGGTGCAAGCTGGCCAGGCAGATCTCCCTGTCGGGATGGCGGTTGAAGAAGCGGTGGAGACCCTGCTGGACACGGTCGGGCTCGCGTATCTGACGGCGCGGCACCCATGGCTGATGTTCCTGGCACGGGCCGCCAATCTGCTCGTGGAGCGGCTACCGGAGGAGACGGTGGCGGGGCTCGAGGTCGCCGGGCGGGTTCTGCTGGGTGGGCTCATCTTTGTCATTGAGCCGTTCGGGGCGATCAAGCTCGGATGGGATGCATTGAGCAACACCGAGACTGACGACGATGCGCGCCAGCACTCGCCTGCGCTGGCAGTGCTGGGTTTGCTGCTGGCGTTGACGCCCTTTTTCGTTCAGAGCTTCGGCCACCGCACCATCGCCCCTGACACTTTTGTCGTGCTGCACGGGTGGGAGTCCGAGCAGACCGGCGACGAGGTGTCGCTGGGCGACAAGATCTCGCAGCGCTTCGTAACGATCGTGCTGCGGCTATCGGGCACAAGTACCGACGCGGGCACGGGCCAGCCCGTCGACGGCAAGGCCGAGATCGCTGTGACACTGGCGCTCGTTCCTCGCGAGCACCTAGGCCCCGGCCTGTGGATCAGCCTCGGTATCGGCGCGGAGGCGGACATCCACCTCGGCGGCGGTTGGCATTTCGTGATCGAAGGCGAACTCGACGACGGCATCGACATGCTGTTGCCCGGTTCCACCGCGCCCGACGGCGCCGGATTCGTTCGCTCGGGTGGCGCATCCGGCGGCACGGGGGAGGTGCGCTTCGAACACCGGGACGAGGGGGGCACCCCGGGGCTGCCGGCGACGCCGTGGCGCCTAGGCGGCGTGCTCGAGGCCAAGACGGTCGAGCTCGGGCTGAAATTCGGTGACCGAGCACCCAACATGTCGTTGACGCTGAAGGTGCGCGAGGCCGCCCTGATCGCACCGCAACCCGACCACGGGTTCTTCCATGACGTCTTGCCCAGTGGCCTGCGCCTGAACTTCGACCTCGGTGTGGTCCTCGATGCCACCCCGCGGCTGTATCTCGACGGCGGGTCTGGCGGCTCGGTGCTGATTCCGATCCGGACCGGCACGCCGAAACTGCAAGGGCTGCACGTCTATCTGGAGCTACGCAGCCGCCCGGACGACCAGACCACCGGGCCGCCGTTGACGTTCGAGGTGTCGGGCGGCTTCGCCACCAAGCTGGGTGGCTTCACCGCCACGGTGGACAGGTTCGGCGTCATGCTGCCCGAGGCACCGCATCCGCTACCCGGCGCGAAATGGCTGAAACTGCCCAACGCCATCGGGATCGGCATCGCCAGCGGCAAGGGCATCAGCGGCGGCGGCTTCGTGGAGTTCGAGCCCGACCGGGGCCGCTACGAAGGCGTGCTTACATTGACACTCGGCCGGTACACTATCACGCGCTTTCGGCCTGATCAGCGATATCCCCGAAGGGTATTCGCTGCTGATCGTCGCGTCGCTGGAGATCAGCCCACCGTGGCAGGGGCCGTTCAACATCGCGGTGGCCGGTCTGGGCGCCATCATCGGGCACAACCATTCGGCCAATGTCCCCGCGCTCCAGAGCGCTTTGCGCACCGGAGTTGTCAGCACAATTCTGTTCCCGAAAGACCCGATCGCAGCGGCACCGCGGGTGCTGACCACGTTGGGCAACGTCTTCCCTGTCACTCCCGGCAGTTCGATGTACGGAATCGGCCTGAAGCTCAGTTGGTCCGGTGGCCTGGTGTCGCTGTCAGCCGCCGTGATCATCGAGACGGGACCGACGCCGCGCACCGTGATCCTGGCGGCCCTCAAAGGTGTGGCACCCGACGAGCATCTGCCCATCATTCAGCTCGAGATCGATGCCTCCGGCGTCATCGACACCACAGTGCCGTCGGTGGAATTCGATGGCTCCCTGGTGAATTCGAAGATCGGCCCGTTCGCGTTGACGGGCGACGCCGCGTTCCGGTTCCACGGCGGTGACGACGGCCTGTTTCTGATGGCCGTCGGTGGGTTCCACCCGGCGTACATCGTGCCTGCGGGCGCGAGCATCCCACCCCAGCGTCGACTCGCCCTCGCCTACCCCGTGGACAACCCGCGCGTGCGCATGGAGGTGTACTGGGCGATCACCTCCAACTCGCTGCAGTTCGGGGCGCAGGTCGAAATCGTCGCGCGCAAAGGTGGTTTCAGCGCCGAAGCACTGCTGGGGTTCGACGTTCTCGTGGAGCGCAACCCGTTCGGGCTGATGATCGACTTCCGGGCTCGCGCGGCGATCCGCTATGACGGGTCCACCCTGGCCGCCGTCAACCTCGACGGGCACCTGTCCGGACCGTCACCGTGGCGACTGCACGGAAAGGCCTCGCTGGACCTGCTGTTCTTCTCGGTGTCGATCCCCATCGACCACACGTTCGGCACCGACTACGGGCAAACCCAGCAAGCGTTGGTCGACGCGGGCGCCGCGCTGAACACCGCACTGAACGACCCGGCCAACTGGCAGGCGATGCAACCGTCTGGTGCTGACGCGCTGGTCGCGCTGCGGGCAGCCACACCGAACGCGCAGGACGCTATCGCGCTGCACCCCGCAGGCCAGCTCGCGATGCGCCAGGACGCATTTCCGTTCGGCATCGAGATCACCCATATCGGCGCGGGCCGGGTTACCGCCGAGCGGTTCGACGTCATCGCTGTCACCGTCAACACCACTACCCTTGCCGTCGACGGTCACGAAGTCAGCGAGCTGCGCGCCCCGTTCGCCGCCGGCGAGTACGTCGATCTGACCGACGATGACCGGCTGTCGCGTCCGGCGTTCGAGAAGTTCATCGCAGGCGTTGTCGTCGACGCGGACGAAATCACCCACGGCGGCGCGACCGCCGGAGATTTGAGCTACGAGCAGATCACTCTCGGACCGGACGGCCCCCTCGACGACACTCCACCGCGGCGGCCGCTGCTGACTGCAGTGCTGGCTCATGCCGCCACCCTGGGGCCCGCGGCCGTCAGCCCGCTGCGGCTCGACGCGCACGTTACTACCGGCCCACAACTTGTCACCGTGACTTCGGCGACCCAGGTGCTTGTTGACGCCGCCACCCTGTCCGCGGTCGCAGGCGGCTCGCCCGCGCATACACAGACTGAGTTGCGCCAGGCCGCAGGCCCGACGACATTGGTTGTGCAGGCCTACGAGGTGCGACAGTGACAGACGCGCCGAACTACCAGTTCCTGTCGTGGGTGCGTCGCGGCGTCGCCGCCGCGCTCACCGGCTCCCCGTCCGCAGGCCGGGCGACGCTGCCCGTCAGCGTGACGGTGTCCCGAACGGCCGGGGACCCACTGACAGTGGACAAGACGTTCGAACTGCTGGGTCCCGCAGACGTTTTCGGTCTTGATCCGAGGCAGGTCATTCGCACCGACCCGGCGCCGGGCGCCACTGATGCAGAGCCCAACTACTTGGCGCTGGCAGAGCTGGACCGGCCGGACCTGCCGTGGTTGTTCACTCCGGCAGCGCCGGGAGTGGATCAGCGGCTGCTGCCCTGGCTGGTGCTCATCGTCGTCGAACAAGGCTCCGGCGTTGTGCGTCTGCCACCGGTGGCGCCGGGCGCACCGCCAATTCTGGAACTACATCCGGAGGCCGAGCCCGCGCGACAGCTGCCCGATCTGAGTGACTCGTGGGCGTGGGCGCACGGACAAGTCTTGTTGAGTCCGACTGAGGCGGTTGATGCGGTGCTTGGCCGCGACCCGCAGCGTGACGCGGCCCGGCTGATATGCCCGCGCCAGCTTGAGCCGACGACGTCCTATCTCGCCGCGATCGTGCCCGCGTTCGCGTCCGGTTGCCGCGCCGGGTTGAACCAGGACCCGGACGGGCAGTCGCCGCTTCAGCCCGCGTGGACCGACGGCGTCACGAGCTTGCAGCTGCCGATGTACTACAGCTGGGAGTTTCGCACCGGCATCGGCGGGGACTTCGAATCGATGGTCCGCTCGCTCCGTCCACAGCCATTACCCGAAAATACCGGCCGTCAAAGGGTTTTCGTGGGTGCAGCGGGGGCGCCACTGCCCGAGGTTGATGCCGACCACGACGGGGGGGTGGTGGAACTGCCCGGCGCGCTCGTGCTGCCAGGGTCCGAAGAGCCTGCGTGGCCGTCGGCGACTCAGGCAACGGTGCGAACCGCGTTGGCGAAGCTGCTGAACACCACCGCGCAGCGCACCGGTGTCGCCGACGGATCGGGCGACGGTCCGCCGGTGATTCCACCGCTGTACGGGCAATGGCACGCCGCGAGCGCCGCCGTACCCGGCGACACCGACGAGCCGGCATGGCTCGCGACGCTCAACCTCGATCCGCGCCATCGCGCGGTCGCCGGGGTCGCCGCTCGCATCGTCGAGGCCGAGCAGGACAGGTTCGTCGCCCAAGCCTGGGCGCAGGTCGGCGCGGTCGAGGAGGCGAATCGGCTGTTGCGCCTGGCGCAGTTGGCCCGGGAGGTGCGCGGCTCGGTGTTGCGCCGCCACGTCGCTCCTCTGCCCGCCGCCGCCGTCGTCGGCATCACCTCCGCTGTTCATTCACGGCTGCCGACCGCGTCGGCGACTGTCGCCGCCGCGATCTCGGCCAGCCGTCTGCCCGATGCAGTAGTCACCGCGCGATTCCGGCGCACCACCGCGCCGCGCAGCCCGCTGGTCCGCCGAATGCCCACCCCGGTGGAAACAGCGCGCTCGGTGACACGTTTGGACGCAGGCCAACTGCGCACGGGAATCTCCGGTGCGGCTCCCGACGGGTTGTTCGGATTCGCCACTGACACACCCGCCGCGGCGAACACCAGCACCGAGTTGCGGACCGCGATCAGTACCGCCCGGCAGGCCGCAGCGACCCATCCCAGCCGGCCGCTGGACCGCGGCGTGCTCACCCACACGGCCGTAACGTCGGCGGTGGCCGTGTCGGTGGCTAAGGCCGTCACCGACAAGACGGCGAGCACGCATGCCGCCCACATGCCCGACGATCGGCTCATCCCGGCCGGACACCAAGTCGGAACCGTGGTCACCGGCCAGATCGGTGATGTGGCAGAACTTCGGGCCGCCGCAGACGTCGTTGCCACCCGTTCTGATGCACTGGTGGACGTCGCTGCGCCGCCCGCGGCGCCGGCGGCGGGCATCGCAGCGCTCGCCGCCGACATCCTCGGTCGTGTTGATCCGCACCGAACCGTGACCGCGCGGATCAACACGCAGGTGATCGCGCCGCACCGGCAGGCGCTCACCGCGCAGCGCGATCCGCTCGAGCAGATCCAAGCCGCGCCGACGTTCGACCAACCCGCATGGGAGCTGCTGCGCGACCACGATCCGGATCTGTTGCTGCCGGGCGTGGGTGCGGTGCCTCAGGACAGCGTCACCCTTTGCCAGACGAATCCGCGGTTCAGCGAGGCGCTGCTGGTCGGTCTCAATCATGAGATGGCCCGCGAGTTGCTCTGGCGGGGTTACCCCACCGACCAGCGCGGCACCTGCTTCGCGCGGTTCTGGGCACCGGCCGGGGCTGACGATGTGCCGGCGCTGACGAGCTGGCTTACCGGAGACCTCGGCACTCACACGGTCGGAACCGCCGACGATCAACTCGTCCTGCTGCTTCGGGGCCGCCTGCTGTTCCGGTACCCGCACACCGTCATCTACGCAGCGCCTGATGCCGCGGGGCGGCCGGACCTGTCCGACACCGCGGTGCAGCTACCGCTGTTCCGCGGACGCATCGATCCCGATGTCGCCTTCGTCGGTTTCCCGCTGACGCTCGACGAGGCCCGCACGCCGCCGGGCTGGTGGTTCGTCCTCGAACAGCAGCCCACCGCACCACGTTTCGGTCTTGACGTGGCCACCCGCTATGGCACCCATGCCGACCCGGTCAACAGCTGGTCCGACCTCAGCTGGGGACATCTCGCCGACGACGCACAAGCGCTTGCCGCACTCGACTTCCTGCGCACTGACATGACTCCGCCCTCGCCTGCCACGGGCCCGCGCTGGGGCGCATCGGCGTCCGACATGGCCGCGATCCTCCTTCAGCAACCCGTCCGCGTCGCGATACGGGCCGCGGACCTTCTTCGGCAGCCGACATGACCGACCTCGACGACCTCCGCGCAGCCGTGCAGGCCCGTAAGGCAGCGGTGGCGGCAGACCAGGCCACCGTCAAAGAGCTGCGCGACGAATTGGCCACGGCCACAGGGCATGAGGCCGCGACTCTACACGCCCGGATCGCGGCCGCGGGGCATCGCCTTGCCACCGACCAAGCCGCTCTGGCCGCCGCACAGTCACAGTTGGATCAGTTCCTGGCCGACCCGCTGACCGGGGTTGACGGCGACGTGCCGATCGTGTTGCTCCCGGTGAGGGTGGAGACCCGGTTCGTCACGGACGCTGGCGCAGTGATGCTGCTGGTCCGGGTATACCCCGACGACATCGTGGTCGACGACCACCGCGAGGCACTGACTGGCGCCGAGGTGTCTGCGGCGACGGCCTACTGGGACAGGGTCTGGCGCTCCGGACGCTCCGACACCGACGCGCACCGGCAGGCGTTCATCGCGTTGGCCGGTCAGGTGGGAGCCCACCGGGCGCTGTGGGTCGCACGCGCAACGGCTCCAGATGACACCGGCCGCCCCGATCAGCCTGTGCCTGACGGGGTTTCGCTCAGCCCGCCGCCCGTGCTGGCGACGGTGGCGCACGTGTCCGATCAGGTGTTGGAAGGAGCGACCGCCTCGGTGATGCCGGACCACTGGACCGTACTGGCGTTTCGCGGCGGCACGCGTATCCAACGAGTCGACGGTCTTCCGGTTCATAGTCCCCTTCAGGTGGGTCCGTCCCACGCGGGTGCAGCCGGTGCGGATCCGAGCAAGCCCGCGTTGGAGGAAGGGTTGCAGTGGCTTGCCGACTTCGCGGCGGCCGAGGCGGCCGGGATGGGTATCCGCGTGCCGCTGCCCGACGGCGACGGGGTGGACCGTCTCGTCGTGGTCGGCGTCCGCGCCTCCGACGATCCTGCGGCAAGCGCCGAGCGTTTGACCAAACTGTTTGACGGACAGCGGTATACGGGCGGGCTGGGTTTTCTACCGGTCGGAACGCCCACCAACAACAGCGACGGGGGGCGCAGCGCGTTCACCCGGTTCGCCGATCCCGGTGAGCTTTTCGACGCGGACGGGCAATCGGCACCGCCAGGGGCGCCCGCTCAAGTCGCCGCGAACGCGCTCGGCATCGACGTCGACGCGCTGCAGGGCATCCACGGCGCGGCGACTGGAAATGCCGCGGATGCCGGTGCGATGCACACCGCGCTGTGGCCGGCCACCGGAGGATATTTCGCTGAGACCCTGTTGGCCCCCGCCGTCGACGATGCGACCGTCGACGCCGCGCGGGAATTGTTCATCGACCATGTCCGCGGGCTCGGGCCGTTGCCGACGCTTCGGGTGGGCAGGCAACCGTACGGCCTGCTGCCGGCGATCAGCCTGGCGCGGTGGCGGCCAGGCAGCTCCGACGGAGCGGCCCACTCGGCGCTCGTCGGAGTGCTGCGCAGACTTGCTCCGGAATGGCTGGCCACCACCGCCGCCGGGGCGGCGAGGGCAGTGCCGCACATCGGCCGGGCAGGCGCGGACCCCGACCAGGAACTGCTGAATATCCTTGCCAGGGATGCACAATCCGGCAGTTTCCGACTGCGGCCCACACGTGGCGGCGTGTTCTCCGCCGCGCTCACCCCACTTGTCGGCAACCTCGATCCGGCGGGCACGACGCTGGCCGACGCCGCCACCCGGCTTGTCGGCACCGCGGCGGCGCCGGTGCGGCTCGCGAGTTTCCAATGGGAGACCCGCACCCGACTGATTCGTCCCGCCGCGGTCATCGGAGTTGCGTTGTCCGATACTGACCCACTGCCGCCGGGTACTGCCGCAGGCGACAACTACCTCCACTATCTGGCCACCCGCGGCGAACGGACCAGTCCCTACACCGGGCCGGGTGCCAACAGCCTGTTGTTCCGGCTTGCGCTGCACGCGTGTGCGCTGGCCGACGCGGAGGCCGGGATTCGACTCACTGGGCAGCTCGACATGGTCAGCGCCAAGGCAGCGCTCGAACCCGACATCGTCGACACCGCCACCGTGACGATGCCCCGCATGTTGGAGCAGCCCGCCCATGACCTGGTAGCCGCGGTGCCCGCTGGGCAGACCGTGGCCGACTTCGTCGCGACCGCGACCCCGGCGTCGCTGCATGGGCTGGGTGTGACGGTTGACAACGGATTCTGGCGCTCCTCGGAGGTACGGAGCGCGCTCGGCGCACTGTCCGGACGGGTCACCGCCCTGCTGGACCGGCTCACGCGCGAGACCCTCGACATCTGCTCGCACCGCCTCGACGCGTGGATCACCGCCTATGCGCATCGGCGGCTGGCCGAGGTGCGCGCCGCCCGCCCCGCAGGCCTGCTGATCGGCGGCTACGGCTGGGTGGAAGACCTGCGGCCGAAGTCGCCGGGAACGCCGGTCGCCGCGTTGCCGGATGGCGAGGCCGGTCCGCTGGTCAGCGCTCCCGACGATGCCGGCTACGTGGCCGCACCATCGCTGACGCACGCGGTGAGCGCGGCGCTGCTGCTCAGCGCCCACCTCAGCCACCGCGGCGCCGACGGGGCCGCCGCGCAGGCTTTCGCAGTGGACCTGTCATCGGATCGAGCGCGGCTGGCGTCATGGCTACTCGACGGAATCAGGCAAGGCCAGCCGCTCGGCGCGCTGCTCGGCTACCGTTTCGAGCGCGGGTTGCATGACCGTAGCGGCGCTGGGGTCGAACTGGACCGGTTCATCCGTCCACTGCGCGCCCTGGCGCCACTGGTCGCCGGTGCCACTGAAGACATCCCGGCCACCGTCGACGCAGTGGAGTCGGTCGCGCCGTCGTCGGTCGTCGACGGCCTCGCCCTGCTTGCGCGGTTCCGGGCGGACGCGCAGGTTGTCGAGCCCGCGCTTGTCGACGCCAGCCCAGACGAACATGGGGCAGTGCTGGCCGAATTGAACGCACTCGACGCCGCGGCCGACGCGCTGAGCGATCTGCTCCTCGCCGAAACGGCATATCAACTCGCCGCAGGGAACACCGTGCGGGCGGCAGGCACTCTCGACGCGGTGGGCTGCGGCGCGATGGTACCCGCAGAGCCGGAGGTCTTGCGCGCTCCCCGGGGCGGGCACGCGGTGACGCATCGTCTCATCTCGCTGGTGCCCGCGGACGGCCACCTGCCGTCAAGCTGGGCTGCCGGGGCCCAACGACCCCGCCGCGTTGCCGAACCACGCCTCGACAACTGGGCCGCAACGCTTTTCGGCCCCGCCGACCGCATCCGCGCGGTAGTACGGACCATCGGCGCCGACGGAACCGTCACGGCGCAGACCGACATCACTGTCGCCGAGTTGGGGCTGTGCGCGTCGGATCTGATCTACGAACCGTCCGGGGGCGTCGAGGCGATGGCCATCGCTCATGTCGCCGCCGGAGGGGCCATACCGGCGGATGGACATGCCGAGATCGTCCACGACGACGATCCGCAGTGGCCCGGTACGGATTGGCCGACCGACGTCGCCTCGCTCGACGACGCGCTGGCACAGGCTCGTTGGCTCGCCGACAGCGTTGGCGGTGCGCAGGCGCTGACCGCGATCGACCTCGCACCGCCGGGCGTCGTGACAGACGCCGGTGCGGATCTTGACGAACTCAGCGCCCGGTTGTCGACGGTTCAGGGCACGTATCAGCACACCGTCGAGGATCTGTCGACCGCACTCGACGCCAGCCCGCCTGCCGAGGTGGCGATCCGGTCCGCACTCGGTGCACTCGCAGACACCGGGTTGCCGGGAGCGCGCGATTCATCAACGGCGACAGGGCAGGAGCTCATCGCCCAGGCATCCGAACTGCGCGGGAAAGCAGAGCTCGCGCTCGCCGCCGCGCGGGTACACGGCACCGATCTCGACGGGCTGCTGGCGGCCATGAAGGCGCTCCTCGGTGAGGCGTTCACAGCGGTACCGCTGATCGGCCAGCCGCCGCAGGCGTGGCTGGACGGGCTGGCCGCCGCGCAGCAGCACGAGTTTTTGCTCCACGATCCGGCCGCGCCGATGGCCTGGCTGCAGCGGGTCGCACCCAGCCGAGGCGCCCTTGCGAGACATCTATCGGCGACTTCGTCGGCCGGCCGTTACAGCGCCGTGCAGATGCCGCCCGCGTCGGCATGGACCGCTTTGCCAGGGGATCATCAACCGCCCGCAGGAAACGCGACCTCGGTAGTGGTCCACACCGTGTCCGAGCCGAGCGGTACCGCGCCTCTGGCAGGCCTCCTGATCGACCACTGGTCCGACGTCGTCCCTGCGGGCACCGCAACGGCCGGAGTCACCTTCCGGTTCGACGAGCCGTCGGCTCGCGCCCCGCAGACGGTGCTGCTCGCTGTGGCGCCAGACGTGGCTGAGCCGTGGACCTTTGACGCGCTCGCCGACACTGTCACCGAAACCGCCGACCTGGCCCGCATTCGCATGGTCGGGCCGGAGGAAGTGCCATGGCTGGGGCGTTACCTGCCGGCGCTGTACGTCGCCGACAACGCCGCTGGCGACACACTCACCGTTGACTTGCACGATCTCGTCGTCAATGCGGCGGTGGGACCGCAGTGAGCCGATCAATCACGACTTGGCTGCGGATCGAACCGCAGTCTGACGCCATCCCGCCGGGCCCCGACGCTGCCCTGCAGGCCCGCATTTCTGACCCTGCGTGGATGCTCGGGCGACAATGGCAACTGGGGGAGTTGACCGGTGACGACGCGGGTAGTCCTGTCGGAGTGCGGCTACGGGCAGCGGCCGCTCCGCTGACCCGACTTCAGTGCGGCGGCCCTGATGGTGCCGTACAGGAGATCGAACCCACCGATCCGCTCGAACCGCTTGTGCAGGCCGAAGCCGGGCAGGCGGCGACATGGTCCGCCGCGCTTGCGGGTGGCATACACTTCCTGCAGGCCCTCGATTTAGCGGGCCTGGATGGTCTGATCCCGGCGCTGCGGGATGCCTTCCCTGTTGTCGATCCTGATCCGGAAGGTCACGATCCGTTGGCGCGCAGGCGCTTCCGCGTGCTGCGCCGTGAGGGGATCGACGGTAACGCGCTACGAGCAGCAGTGCGCGGGCCCGACGGCGAGCCCCGCCTGCCTCAACATCCCCAGGTGCAGCAGGCCGAGCAGGACACGTTCCTCGACGTGGTGCGGCGTTGGCTGGCATGGCATCCTGATCCGCCTGCCGGCGCTGGGACGGCCTGGGTGCCCGAGCGATTCGAGTACCGATTCGCGGTTGCCGCGACGGACCCAGTCGGCGGCGCCGACGTTGTGCTCGAGGCCCCCGAGTTCCGTGGCGGCCGGCTGGACTGGCCGGACCTGCGGGCCGCCGATGCCGCGCGAGTACTGTCCGCAGCCACGGCAACGCCGGCGCCAGTCCCCGTGCTGCACGCCAGCCTGCCGACACGGGCAACCTATCCGGGAATGCCTGCCAACCGCTGGTGGGAGATGGAGGACGGCGATGTCTCGTACGGCCACATCGAAGCCGAGGGCGGCGATCTCGCCCGCTTGATGGCCATCGAATTCGCCACCGTGTACGGCAATGACTGGTTCCTCGCGCCGTGCGACGTGCCCTACGGCAGCGTCGCGGTCATCACGTCGCTGGTTGTCACCGACACGTTCGGTGATGCAACGCTGATCGGGCCTGCCCTGCATGACGGGTGGAATATGTTTGTTCTCAGTGGGATTCGGCCTGACATTCTGGTCACGCTGCCCGTGCTCGGGCCGACCCTGCAGGGCAGTCCCGTCGAGCAGGTGCGGCTGGCGCGCGACGAAGCCGCTAACCTGGCATGGGGGATCGAGCGTACCGTCACGAATGTGACCGGCGACGTCGTCGACCGGCACGAGGCGTGGCGCGACCGCATCACCGCGTCCGCCATGGCAGGCATGCCTACCCCCGATGACGCGATGCGTTACACACTGGCCAATGATCCACCGGACTACTGGATTCCGTTGGTGCCTACGGCCGATGGTCACCGATCCATCCGACTGCAGCGCGGGGAGATCATTCACGGGGACGGACAGCCGTTCCCGGCGAGCGGAGATCTACTCATGCCGGGCCAGCCGTTGGCGATCTTCGATGAGGAAGTGCCGCGAAGTGGTTTGCAGGCCACTCGCTCGTGGCAATTTGCGCGCACCGTTACCGGAGGCTGCTGGGCATGGATCGCCAGGCGCGCCCGGCCGGATCGCGGAGAGGCGGCGAGCGGCCTGCGTTTCGATGAGCTGACCGCCGAATGATAAGGCTTCAATCGCAGGCGCGGACGGTATCCGTCGTGGGCGTCGGGGCTTCTGGTTTGGCGCCCCGGTCGCGCTTAACCAGATGCACCGTGTCTGGAGCGGCAGTCAATACGCCGCAAGGCGAGCTCACGAGACCCCAGAGCAGGAACGCCGCTACCGCGACGAACTGCAGTTCGGTAACCATGGTTGAAGACTTCTCCGGATGCTGGCGGTACACACGCGCGCGTAGGCGACTACGCGATTCTGTGGGCGTGCCCCGACGTCGACCTGCGGCGTGACCGGTGGCCGGCCGAACGGATCGGCACATGCGCTCACCGGTGCGCCGCCCTGCTGTGCTCACCGATGACCTCGTCGACGAGCGCCGCGATCTCGGCCACACCGTTGCGTCGGGCGAACGCCGTCTCGAGAGTTCGGGCGGCGGCCAGGTAGCTGCCGTCGCCGAGCACCTCGCGGACCGCGGCACGCACCGCACCGGCCGTGGGCGCGCCGGTACGCAGATTGACGCCAGCGCCGCTCCACGCCACTCGCGCCGCAACCTCGGGCTTGTCTTCCGTGTTGCCTGCGACGACGAGCGGCACGCCCGTCGACAGTGCGCGTTGCACCGCGCCATACCCGCCGTTGGTGACCATCACATCGACCTTCGGCAGTAGCACGTCGTGCGGGATGTATTCAGCGACATAGGTATTCAGTGGCACCGGCATCTTGAGGGTTGACACATCGCGGCCGCCGGTGGTGGCCACCACAATGACGTCCTCGCCATCGAGCGCGTCGATCGTCGGCTCCAGCAGCCGACCCAGATCGGCGTTGTCGATGGTGCCCTGGGTGACGTGCACGACCGGCCGATCACCGTCGAGTTCGGACCACCACGGCGGGCGGCGGAAGACCCTGCGACGGAGCGGGATGGATGGCGCCGACGTATCGGACGTTTGACGGCAGATCGCTTCGCGGGTAGTCGAACTCGGGCACCGTCGGCGCGACGTAGCGATCGGCCAGTAGCCCGGAATCGAGAATGAACGTCGGCAGCTGGCGAGTGTTCATGTTGTTCAGCAAGTGGTTCGCGGCGTTCTGCGACTCGCGGAGCAACACCTTCTGCGACAGGACCGCTAGCGCCCGGTTGCGCAGCCGCCCCAGCGCGGTCGACGACGGCGGCAGGCCCATGCCGCCGGGTGCCGTGTCACGGCTGCTCACCATCAAGGGTGTGGTGGTGTACGCGAGCACAGGCGGCCGGGCGGTGCGGTCGCCGAGCAGGAACGGCAGAATCCCGAAGAAAGCGGCGTCGACGATGACCGCGTCGTACCGCGTCTGCGCCATCGCCTCCGACAGTGCGCGGGCCTGATGAGGCATCGGCTGCACGAACAGTCGCACGATGTCGAAGTTGACGCGCTTGATGCCCGACGTGTCGGTGCGCCCCGGCAAGTCGATGTCCAGTCGCGTCATATCGAAATCCGCCGCGGCCGGTACCGCCCGGGGGATGGCGCCGATCGCCCGGATCTTCGCCGCATGCGCGGCTGAGGTCAGGACTGTGACGCGGTCACCGCGGTCGACGAGGTCCTGGGCGACGGTGAGCAGCGGACCGATGTGGCCCGCAGGTGATTGCGAGGCAATGAGGATTTCTGGCATGGGTCGATCCTCGGCGATCGCCGGTGTCACAAGCTTGGAGGTTTCGTGGAGATCGGGTGGAGATCGCAGGTAGAAGGCCAATCGGACCGCCGGCAGGCGGCGCCGCGGGCTAGCGCGTGATCCTGTCGGGCCTCGTGTAGACGTTCATCGACTCGCCGCGCAGGAACGCCACCAGGGTGAGCCCGGACTGGCTGGCGAGGTCGACGGCCAGTGACGACGGCGCCGACACCGCGGCGAGCACCGGGATCCCGGCCATGACGGCCTTCTGCGTGAGTTCGAACGACGCTCGCCCGCTGACCAGGAGCACCGTCGCGGTCAGCGGTATCCGGCCCTGTTCCAACGCCCAGCCGATGACTTTGTCGACGGCGTTGTGGCGGCCGATGTCCTCGCGGACCACCAGGGTGGTCCCGTCGACGCTGAACAGCGCGGCGCCGTGCAGGCCGCCGGTGCTGGCGAACACCTTCTGCGCGTCGCGCAGTCGTTTGGGGAGGGCGGAGAGCGTTTCGGCGCAGACGGTTGACGGGTCGTCGCCGGGACCGTGGCGGCTGACCAGTCGCACCGCGTCCAGGGAGGCCTTGCCGCACACCCCGCATGACGAGGTGGTGTAGAAGTTCCGGGTTACGTCGGTGTCGGGCATCTGGACGTCGGGGGCCAGCGTCACGTCGAGCACGTTGTACGTGTTTTGCGAAAAGCCTACGTTGTCGTCAATCGCGCCTTTGCAGTAGCGCACCGTCAGCACGTCCTCGCGGCGGGTGATGACACCTTCGGTGAGCAGAAACCCTTGCGCCAGTTCGATATCCGAGCCTGGCGTACGCATCGTGACGGTGACTGCGGTCCCGTTCACCCGGATCTCCAACGGCTCTTCGACGACGAGGGTCTCGGGCCTTGCCACCGCATCGTCCGCGGTCACGTGCTGGGCTCGGCGACGCGCCGTCACGCGGCCCACTACGAGACCACCCGATCCGCTGCAGCCACCCCGGCCGAGGACTCCAACCGGACCACGACCGCCTTCGAGACCGGCGTATTCGACTTCTCCGCAACATGATCCAGCGCCACCAGCGAGTTGGTCTCCGGGTAGTAGGCTGCGGCATTGCCGACCGGTGTCGAGTACGCCACCACCATGAAGTCCTTTGCTCGACGCTCCTGCATCTCGCCGTCGATGGTGAACTCCGACACCAGGTCCACCCGGTCGCCGTCGTGTAGGCCGAACCGTTCGATGTCGGCGGGATTGACGAACACGACCCGTCGGCCTCCCTTGACGCCCCGGTATCGGTCGTCGAGGCCGTAGATGGTGGTGTTGTACTGGTCGTGGCTGCGCAGCGTTTGCAGTATCAGCCGGCCCTCTGGCACCGGCACCCACTGCAGCGGATTCGCGGCGAAGTTAGCTTTGCCTGTGCTGGTGGGGAATTCACGTGAGTCGCGTGGGCCGTTCGGCAGTTGAAAACCGTCGGGCGCACGCACCTTCGCGTTGTAGTCCTCGCAGTCGGGCACCACGGCTGCGATCGCGTCCCGGACGGTGTCGTAGTCACCGTTGAAGCGTTCCCACGGGACGGGATGATCGGGACCCAGCAGGGTGCGCGCCAGTTGGCAGACGATGGCGACCTCGCTGCGGACTTCATCGGAAGGCGGGCTGAGGCTGCCGCGCGAGAGGTGCACCATCGACATCGAATCTTCAACCGAGACCTGCTGTTTGGCGCCGTTCTGCATGTCGCGGTCGGTGCGGCCCAGCGAGGGCAGGATGAGCGCTGTGCGGCCGTGCACCACATGGCTGCGGTTCAGTTTCGTCGACACCTGCACGGTCAGTGAGCAGTTGCGAAGCGCGGCCTCGGTGACCGCGGTGTCAGGGGTGGCCGTGGCGAAGTTGCCCCCCATGCCCATGAAGACCTTGGCGCGCTTGTCGCGCATGGCCCGGATCGCGTCGACGGTATCCACGCCGTGCTGGCGTGGGCTGTCGATGCCGAAGTGGGCGTCCAACGCCGCTAGGAACTCTTCGGGCATCTGCTCCCAGATCCCCATCGTGCGGTCACCCTGGACGTTGGAATGTCCGCGCACCGGACACAATCCGGCGCCGGGCTTGCCGATCATGCCGCGCAGCAGCAGGACATTGGCGATCTCCGAGATCATCGACACGGCATGACGATGCTGGGTCAGTCCCATGGCCCAGCACACGATGGTGCGCTGAGAGTCGATCATCATTCGGGCTACCCGGTCGAGTTGTGTCCGATCGATGCCGGTGGCCTGCAGCACCGTGTCGATGTCCACCGCACGGGTCTGCGCCTCGTACTCCGCGAAATTCGCACAGTGCGTGTCGATGAACTCACGGTCCACCACCGTTCCGGGCGCGGCGTCGTCGGCCTCCAACAGCAGCCGGCCCACCCCGGCGAACAGCGCCATGTCGCCGCCGAGACGGATCTGGACGAACTCATCGGCGATCGGAACACCATGCCCGACGACGCCGTGCACCTTCTGCGGATCCTTGAACCGGATCAGCCCGGCCTCCGGAAGCGGATTGACCGCAATGATCTTGGCGCCGTTGGCCTTGGCCTTCTCGAGCACCGACAGCATCCGTGGATGGTTGGTGCCGGGATTCTGCCCGGCGATGACGATCAGGTCAGCCTCGGTGACGTCCTCGACGGTGACCGAGCCCTTGCCGATCCCGATCGCCTCGACCAGCGCTGCGCCCGAGGATTCGTGACACATGTTGGAGCAGTCGGGCAGGTTGTTGGTGCCGAAGCTGCGGACCATCAACTGATACAGGAACGCCGCCTCGTTGCTGGTGCGTCCCGAGGTGTAGAACACCGCCTCGTCAGGGCTGTTCAGTGCGCGCAGCTCGTCGGCGATCAACCGGTAGGCGTCGGCCCAGTCGATGGGCCGGTAGTGGTCGTCGCCTGCGCGCAGCACCATCGGTTCTGTGAGCCGGCCCTGCTGGGACAGCCAGTACTCGGGCCGCGCATCCAGGTCGTCGATGGCGTGCCGGGCGAAGAACTCGGAGGTGACTACCCGTTTGGTCGCTTCCTCGGCGACGGCCTTCGCGCCGTTCTCGCAGAACTCGGCGAACTTGCGGCCCCCGTGTTCCTCGGGCCATGCGCAGCCGGGGCAGTCGAAACCGTGGCGCTGATTCAGTCGCACCAGAGACGCCGCGGTCCGCCACGCGCCCATGGCCTTGAGGCCGCGACGCAGCGACACCATCACGGCGGTGACGCCCGCCGCTTCCCGCTCGGCGCCTGTGGCCACCGTCGCGTGCTCGTCGTAGTCCGCGTCGAAATCGCGGGTGGCGTCGCGT
>CAVRMG010000005.1:0-147342 GCA_963721495.1 uncultured Actinomycetota bacterium
CGGGCCGCGCATCCAGATCGTCGATGGCGTGCCGGGCGAAGAACTCGGAGGTGACTACCCGTTTGGTCGCTTCCTCGGCGACGGCCTTCGCGCCGTTCTCGCAGAACTCGGCGAACTTGCGGCCCCCGTGTTCCTCGGGCCATGCGCAGCCGGGGCAGTCGAAACCGTGGCGCTGATTCAGTCGCACCAGAGACGCCGCGGTCCGCCACGCGCCCATGGCCTTGAGGCCGCGACGCAGCGACACCATCACGGCGGTGACGCCCGCCGCTTCTCGCTCGGCGCCTGTGGCCACCGTCGCGTGCTCGTCGTAGTCCGCGTCGAAATCGCGGGTGGCGTCGCGTCGCCTGCCTAAACGCATGTTTCCAGCCTAGGTCGTAGGTGTGCTGCCTCATGGCTACCCATGCGATGTCCTCGCCATGTTTCACGACCGGCGCAGGTGTCGAAGTGTCGCGCGTCACACCTCGTAAGGTCCGCGTTCTGGGTTTCCGTCCTCCTCGTCCGGTGGGCGTAGTAGCAGTTCGGGGCGGTGGTAGTAGTTGACGCGTGCTTGGCCGGTGTCGAGGTCGGGTGGGGGGATCCATTCGACGTCGCCGTGGGTGTTGATGGTGGTGGTCCAGCCGCCGTCTTTGTCGACGAGGCGGTTATCGGGCCCACAGGCGAGGGCGAGTTCGTTGACGTTGGTGTTGCCGTCGTCGGCCCAGTCGCGCAGGGCGTGGTGGACCTGGCTGCCGTAGGCGGGTACGGGGCAGCAGGGTTTGGTGCAGCCGCCGTCGCGGGCGATGAGCATGATGCGTTGGGCGGGTGAGGCGACGCGTTTGGTGCGGAACAGGTCCAGCGCCTGTCCGGTGGCGTTGTCGAAGATGGCCAGCCAGTGGTTGGCGTGCCCGGCCATGCGGATGACGTCTTTGATCGGCATCAGGGTGCCGCCGCCGGTAACACCCACCCCGGCACGGGATTCGAGGTCCTGCAGGGTGGTGCGGATGATGATCGAGGTCGGCAAGCCGTTGTGCTGACCCAACTCCCCGGATTGCAGGGCGTTGCGCCCGATCGCGACCAGCGCGTCGTGCTGTCGCTGCGCGAGGGTGCGGTGATCGGTGTCGATCTGTTCCTGTGACGGTGTGCCACTGATGCAGGGTTGGTCGTCGTCGGGATTGCACATGCCCGGTGCGGCCGTTTTGGCGAAGATGGCTTCATAGATCGCCCAGGCTTCGGGGGTGAGAGTGCCCTTGACGTCGACGGTGCCGTCACGTCTCTGCGGACCGAAGTGCAGGCCCCGTTTTCTGGCGCGTTCGGCGTCGTCGGGTTCGGGGCCGTCCTGGTCGAGCAGGAACAGCACCTTGTCGGCGGCCTTTTTCAATTCGGTGGGCCCGACACCGACGGCCAGGCGCACGAGGTCGGTTTCGATCTGTTCGCGGGTGGGGGTGTCGACGAAGCCGGGGATGTGGGCCATGGTGTCGCGGATCTTGTCGACATGCTCACCGTTGATCAGTCCGGCCGCTTGGGCGGCTGCGGTGGCGGCCAGCACCGGGGCTAATGATTCTCCGGTCAGGGTGCGCCGCGGCCCCAAGTCGGCCGCTTCGGCGAGTCGGCGGTTGGCGTCGGTCGCGGTGATGCGCCACCGGATCCGCAGGACGTCCTTCCACGATTTCGCGCCGAGCTCCTTGGGCGTGGTCTCGGCCTGCAACCGGGCCAGTGCGCGATGCCACTGCGCGGGCAGCTGACACGACAGGGTTTCCAGCTCGTCGAGCATGGTCAGTAGTTCGCGGTGGGTCAGCATCTCGAGGTCGCAGGCGGCCAACGACTCGTGCGCGGCACGCAAGGCCGCCACCGCTACGTGAACCGGAGTCGCCAACATGCTTCGAACATACATTCGACTACCGACAAGTCCGGACGGCTTTGTGACAACTGAAACCAAAGAGGTGCAAGGGAATTCGCCCGGTATCGTGGTTCCGGCGGTGAGTCGAACGACTCGCGGGCGGTGAGCAAACAAATTCTGTCGTTGACGGCGGCGTAACAAGTCCCGGATCGCGACCTTCCTAGTGTTGGCCGGTCATCGTCCGCAAAGGGTGCGGACTCGCAGTGATAGGAAGTCCATTGAGTGGAAATGCAGTGCGTCTGCAGGCGATCAACAACGTCGAGGCGTATGTGCCTCCGGCCGTCAGCTTCGTGCCGGGCGAGGAGCCTGGCTCGATCTTCGGTTCCAACGTGTTCACCATGGCGGAGATGCGACTGCGGCTGCCCAAGTCGGTGTACAAGTCGGTCGTCGCCACTATCGAAAAGGGCGCCAAGCTGGACCCGGCCGTCGCAGACTCGGTCGCCTCGGCGATGAAGGACTGGGCGCTGTCGAAGGGCGCCACGCACTATGCGCACGTCTTCTATCCGATGACGGGACTGACCGCCGAGAAGCACGACAGCTTCCTGGAACCGGTCTCCGACGGCCAGACGCTGGCCGAATTCGCGGGCAAGACCCTGATCCAGGGTGAACCGGACGCGTCCAGCTTCCCGTCGGGCGGACTGCGCAGCACGTTCGAGGCGCGCGGCTATACCGGTTGGGACGTCACCAGCCCGGCCTACATCCTGGAGAACCCGAACGGCAACACGTTGTGTATCCCCACGGTGTTCGTGTCGATGACCGGCGAGGCGCTGGACTACAAGACACCACTGCTGCGCAGCCAGCAGGCGATGGGCACACACGCCGAGCGCATCCTGAAGCTGTTCGGCCACGACCGCGTGGAGAAGATCGTCGCGTTCTGCGGGCCGGAGCAGGAGTACTTCCTGGTCGACCGGCACTTCTTCCTGGCCCGTCCCGACCTGATCAACGCGGGTCGCACCCTGTTCGGCGCGAAACCGCCGAAGGGCCAGGAGTTCGACGACCACTACTTCGGTGCGGTGCCCGAGCGAGTGCTGGGCTTCATGATGGACACCGAGCGCGAGCTGTTCAAGCTCGGCATCCCCGCCAAGACCCGCCACAACGAGGTCGCGCCGGGTCAGTTCGAGATCGCCCCGATGTTCGAGCGCGGCAACATCGCCTCGGATCACCAGCAGCTGTTGATGACCGTGTTCAAGACGATCGCCAAGAAACACGGCATGGAGTGCCTGTTCCACGAGAAGCCGTTCGCCGGCGTCAACGGGTCGGGCAAGCACGTCAACTTCTCGCTGGGCAACGCCGATCTGGGCTCCCTGCTCGTGCCCGGTGACACTCCACACGAGAACGCGCAGTTCCTGGTGTTCTGTGCCGCGGTGATCCGTGCCGTCCACAAGTACTCCGGCCTGCTGCGGGTCTCGGTGGCTTCTGCCACCAACGACCACCGCCTCGGCGCCAACGAGGCCCCGCCCGCGATCATCTCGATCTTCCTCGGCGACCAGCTGGCCGACGTGTTCGAGCAGATCGCCAAGGGCGCGGCGACGTCGTCAAAGGGCAAGGGCAGCATGATCATCGGTGTCGATACGCTGCCGGTGCTGCCCACCGACCCCGGCGACCGCAACCGCACCAGTCCGTTCGCGTTCACCGGCAACCGGTTCGAATTCCGTGCTCCGGGCTCGGGCCAGACGGTGGCGGTGCCGATGATGATGCTGAACACGATCATGGCCGATTCGCTCGACTACATGGCGACGGTGCTGGAGAAGGCCCTCGCGGACGGCGAGGACTTCGACCAGGCTGTTCAGAAGCTGCTGACCGACATCATCACCGAACATGGCGCCGTGGTCTTCAACGGTGACGGCTACTCGGAGAACTGGCAGATCGAAGCCGCCGAGCGCGGCCTGCCGAACATGAAGACGACGCTTGACGCACTGCCCGAGCTGATCAAGCCCGAATCCATCGAGCTGTTCGAGAAGTACAACGTGTTCAGCGAGCGCGAGCTGCACAGCCGCTACGAGGTCCGCCTCGAGATGTACGCGCTGACCATCGGTGTCGAGGCCAAACTGGCACTGGAACTGGCGTCGACCGTGATCCTGCCTGCGGCCATCCGCTACCAGACCGAGTTGGCCCAGAACGTGGCGACACTCAAGGCGGCGGGGATGACTCCCGACATGACAATGCTGGAGGCCGTCTCGACTCCGATCTCGGAGTTGACGGCCGCGCTGGGTGTGCTGAAGGCAGGGTTGGCCGAACACGGCGGAGAGTCCGCCGCTGAGGAAGCCGCCCACGCGCAGAGCCTCTTGCCGAAGATGGATGCGGTCCGCGCCGCCGCCGATACGCTGGAAAGCGTTGTCGCAGACGATCTCTGGCCGCTGCCCACCTACCAGGAGATGCTCTACATCCTCTGATAACTCCTCTGACGACGCCGCCGGGTGTGGGGGTCATGCCCGTCCTATGCGGGCACTGGTAACCCGCAACCCCCATACTCGGCGGCCACGTCGGGTTCAGCTGGTGAGCGAGACCCAGGCGGCGTCGTCGGCATGCGAGGCGACGGTCGCCTCGACGAACCGGACGCCGATGACTCCGTCGACGCCGGTCGGGATCGACAGGTCGCGTGCGTACGCTTTTTCGTCGCGTCGCGCCCGCAGCATGTCGGCCAGGTCCAGGTAGAAGTTGGCGAAGGCCTCCAGGAAGCCCTCGGGATGGCCGAGCCCCACACGGGTGAGGCGGGCGGCGTCGTCGGACAAGGCGCTCATGCCCTGCGCCAGAATCGTCGTGCCGCCGTCCGGCCGGCGAACGGTCAGGTGCTGCGGGTCCTCGTGCCGCCATTCGAGGCTGCCCTCGTCGCCGAATACACGGATCCGCAGACCGTGTTCATGGCCGGTGGCCGCCATGGTGGCCCACACCGTGGCAGGCGCGCCGTTGGACAACGTGAGACGGACGGTGGCGCTGTCGAACACCTGTCGGCCCGGCACCAGGGTGTTGAGTTCTGCCGAGATCCGGGTGGCTTCCAGTCCGGTGATGTAGCGCAGCAAATGGAACGCGTGGGTTCCGACATCGGCGACGGCCGTGGCGACGCCTCCTCTTTCAGGGTCCATACGCCACTGTTCGACCGGGGAGGATGCCCATCCGGACGCGTGTTCGGCGGCGACGAACCGGATGCGGCCGAGATCGCCATCGCGGACCATGCGTGCGGCGTGCCGCACCATCGCGTAGGCCGAGTAGATGTGGGGGACCGCGAGGATGGCGCCGGTGGACTCGGCGAGCGTGACCAGCGCGGCGGCCGTCGTCGCCTCGTTCGTCAGCGGCTTCTCGCAGACGACCGAGATGCCCTTCTTCAGGAAGGCGCTGGCGATCTCGTAGTGCGTGTCGTTCGGGGTGACCACCGCGACGACGTCGACGCCGTCGCGGCGTCTGGCCTCGACCAGTGCCATCTCGCGGTAGTCCTCATAGATGCGCTCCACACCGAGGCCATGGGCAAACTTGCGCGACGAACGCGTATCGCGACCGAAAACACCTGCCGCGAGGACGTATTGGTTGTCCAGCCACATGGCGTGGCGATGCGCGACACCGATCATCGCGCCTGCGCCGCCGCCGACCATCCCCGCAATCAGCCGCCGATCAGTCATTGCGTCATTGTCCGCGAGCGTGCGTGTTTGCACGCCGACACACCGACATTTGTGCGCATTTTGGACACGCTCGTCGCCTGGGCGTCGAGGAGGCTTTCGCAACGCCAGACCGCGGAGTGGTGTCGTTGGCCGGCCGGGGCCGTTGCTGACCTTGATGCGAGTCGACACCTATACCGCCCCGTCGTGGCCCGACGGGCCGCAACTTCACCTGATGCACCTCGACGTCGGCGTCGACGACCTGCCTGCCGCGGTGTCCGCGGCGATCGCGTTGGGTGCCACCGAAGCCGCGCAGCAACCGGCGCCGGACAATTCGCGAGTACTGATCGATCCCGCCGGCCACCCGTTTTGCGTCAGCACGGTGCGGCCCGATTAGTCCGGAATGGTCAGAGAAGTTTGCGCGCCGACCCCGCCGCCATCGCGAGGGCTTCTCGAACCGGAAGCGTCCGGAACGACGACGACAGGATTTCAACGCCCCATGGGCCGTCGAAACCTCTGTTCCGCAACAGGTCTACGAACCCATGCAGGTCGAAGCATCCTTCGCCGCAGAGCAGCCGGCGCTCAACGGTGTCCTCGAACAAGGTGCCCACGACCTTGTCAGCGGCGTCGTCAAGCTCGACGCCGAAGATCATCTCGGGCGTCAGCGACTCGCGGAGTTCCTCCAGCGAGGTGCCGGCCCGGAACACGTGCCAGGCATCCACCAGCAGCCCGACCGCGGGATGATCGGCAGCCGCGACGATGTTGGCTCCCATCGGAACGGTGGCGATGATCGAGAACGGCATCGTTTCGATGGCTATTTTGGTCCCGCGGTCGGCTGCCTCCTCGGCGAGCTCCCGGAGCGGGGCGATTAGCGACTCCGGATGCGTTGTCCGAGGACCCAGTTCGGACCCGATCTTGATGAAGGTTGGCGACAGGACTTCGGCCGCCTCGAACAACAGATCGCGAACATCGTAGGTGTGGCCTCGCTCGCCGCGAGGAATCCACCACCGCTCGATCAGTTCGATCTCGAAGTGGGCAAGCCCGTGGTCGGCGATCATGTCGCGCAGTCCGGCGAACCCGATCGAGTCCCTAATAACGAGTAGGTCGGCGGCGATCAGTCCCATGCCGACGTATCCGGCATCGGCAACTGCGGCAACGCGTTCCGCGATCGGAACGGGACTCGTCGAGGGGATGCGTCTCGGTGACGCGTCACCGGCGCTGGTCCACGCCGTCGCCACTAGTTGGGGTTCGGTCATGCCGGGTACTTCACCGGTTCCATCTGCCCGCTGCGCAGCGACAGCGTCGCCGCCTCGGCGATCGCCTGCGCCTTGAGGGCCTCGGCCAGGTTCGGGCCGATCGGGGAGCCGTTCTGTAGGGCGTCGACGAAGTGGCCGAGGGCTGCACCGTAACTCGCGGACACGCGCTCGAACCATGTGGTGTGTAGGCCGTCATCGAGAACGCGGTCGCCCACGTATCGCGAGACCGCGCCCGCCCGGTGCCGCCGCGCCTCCACCAGCCCATCCGCACCCAGTACCTCGATGCGTTCGTCGTAGCCGTACCGGATCTGGCGCGTGCAGTCGATCTGCAGAAGCGCGCCGCTAGGGAGCCGCAAAGTGGTTGCCGAGGTGTCGACATCGTCGTAGTCACGCAGTCGCGGATCGGTCAACGCCGACCCCGTCGCGAACACCTCGACTGGGTCTTCACCGGCGATCCAGCGCGCGAGGTCGAAGAAGTGCACAGCCTGATCGCGCATCTGACCACCGGACACCGCGATGTACTCCAGCGGCGGCAGGCTCGGTCCGCGCGATGTCATCTGGATGAGCTGGACGGCGCCTACGCCGCCAGCGGCCACGGTGCGACGAAGTTCGGCGTAGTCGCGATCGAAGCGCCGGTTGAAATCGACCATTGCGGGGACGTTCGCTTCGGTGACCTGCCGGACGACCTCGACGGCCCGATCCAGGTCAAGATCGATGGGCTTCTCGCAGAGCACCGGCATCCCGGCCTTGGCGGCCTGCCGCAGGTGGGCGGCGTGAGTATCGGTCGACGATGCGACCAACACCGCATCGATATGGTCGCGGTCAAATGCCTCATCCAGAGATGTTGTGGCCCCGGCATTATGGCGATCGGCGACCTGCCTGGCCCGGGCGTGGTCGATGTCGTAGACCAATGCGAAGTCGACGTCGGGGTGGGCCGCCAGGTTCTGTGCGTGGACGCCACCGATGAAGCCCGCACCGATCAGAGCGAATCGGTGCATGTCAGGCTGACGCTTTCGACGTCGCGAAGACGGGCGCGGTCCAGCGGCCGTCGTCGGAGTGGGACGCCGCGGCGGCCTCCACGAACTGGACACCGATCAAACCGTCGACGCCGGTCGGGATGGTCAGTTCGCGTTCGAGTGCTGTGGTGCCGTCGCGTCGCGCACGCAACTGCGTCGCGAGGTCTGAGTAGAAGTTGGCGAACGCTTCCAGAAACCCCTCCGGATGCCCGAGCCCGGGTCGGGTGAGGCGCTGCGCGTCCGCGGACAGGCTCTCCATGCCGTGCGCGAGAATCGTTGTGGCGCCGCTGTTGCTGCGGATCATGAGATGGTGTGGGTCCTCGTGGCGCCATTCCAGCGATGCGAGATCCCCGAACACGCGGATGTACAGGCCGTGTTCGTGTCCAGTCGCCGCCATGCTCGCCCAGAGTGTCGCGGGTGCGCCGTTGGACAGGCGCAAGCGGATGGCGGCGTTGTCGTAGACGCGCCGTCCAGGCACCAGGGTGGTCAGCTCCGCCGACACCTCACGTGCTTCCAGCCCGGTGATGTAGCGCAGGAGATGGAATGCGTGCGTGCCGAGGTCGGCCACGACGCTTGTCCGGCCGGCGATTTCGGGGTTCGTGCGCCACAGAGCCTGCTTGTGCCCGGTCAGCTCGAGAGGAGCCGATGCCCATCCCGAGGCGTGCTCGACAGCGACGAAGCGGATTGCGCCCAGTTCGCCGTCGCGAACACGGCGGGCGGCTTCGCGCACCATTGCATACGCCGAATAGCAGTGCGGTACCGCGAGAATCGCGCCCGACGATTCCGCCATGGCGACCAGCTCAGCTGCCGACGCGGAGTCCATCGTCAGCGGCTTTTCGCACACCACCGAAATTCCCTTGCGCAGAAAAGTTCCCGCGATCGCGAAGTGACTGTCGTTGGGTGTGGCCACCGTAACGACATCTACGCCATCCGGTCTCGCTGACTCGCGCTCGGCCATCTCGACGTAGTCGCGGTAGACCCGATCGTCGGCAACGCCGAGGCGGTCTGCGATGCGCTTCGACGCGTCGGCATCCTGGCCGAACACGCCTGCGGTCAGCTCGTAGTGGTCGTCGACACGCATCGCGTGGCGGTGTGTCTTGCCGATGTCTGCGCCCTTACCGCCGCCGACCATGCCCGCGAGCAGTCGCAGGCCGCCCTTTTCGCTCAACTTGGGTCTCCTCGTGACGGCGCGAGCGTGCGCGCTTGCATACCTCTTGACGGTGTGTCGGGGTGCAAACACGCACGCTCGCGGTGGAAGGGGGTGGCAGGCACTTACTTATTTGTTCTGCGGGAAGCCCAGTTCGATGCCGCCGTGGCTGGGGTCGAGCCACCGGCTGGTGATCGCCTTGCCGCGGGTGAAGAACTGCACGCCTTCCATCCCATGGGCGTGCGTGTCGCCGAACAGCGAGGCCTTCCAACCGCCGAAGCTGTAATAGGCCATCGGCACCGGGATCGGCACGTTGATGCCGACCATGCCGACCTCCACCTCGTTCTGGAATCGCCGCGCCGCGCCGCCGTCGTTGGTGAAGATCGCGGTGCCGTTGCCGTATGGGTTGTCGTTGGTCAATTGCAACGCTTCGTCGTAGGACTCGACGCGCACCACCGACAGCACCGGGCCGAAGATCTCGTCGGTGTAGACGCTCATGTGGGGCTTGACGTGGTCGATCAGGGTGGGACCCAGCCAAAAGCCATCTTTTCCGCCGTCGGGGTCGACGCTGCGGCCGTCGACGACGATCTTGGCGCCGTCGGCCTCGCCCGCGTCGATGTAGGAGGCGACCTTGTCGCGATGCACCTTGGTCACCAACGGGCCCATGTCGGCGTCGCGGGTTCCGTCGCCAGTCTTGATGGTGCGGGCCCGTTCGGCGATCTTGGCGACGAGGTCATCGGCGATCGGGCCGACCGCCACACACGCGGAGATTGCCATGCAGCGTTCGCCCGCCGAGCCGAAGCCGGCGTTGACCATCGCGTCGGCCGCCAGATCCAGGTCGGCGTCGGGCAGGATCACCGCGTGATTCTTCGCGCCGCCGAGCGCCTGCACCCGCTTACCGTGTGCGGTCCCCGTGGAGTACACGTACTGGGCGATCGGCGTCGAACCTACGAAGGACACCGACTTGATCGCCTTGTTGGTCAGCAGCTCGTCGACGGCGGTCTTGTCGCCCTGCAGCACGTTGAAAACCCCTGGCGGCAGACCGGCTTCGGCCCAAAGCTCGGCCATCCACAGCGACGCCGACGGGTCCTTCTCGCTCGGCTTGAGCACGACAGTGTTGCCGGCCGCGATCGCGATGGGGAAGAACCACATCGGCACCATGGCGGGGAAGTTGAACGGGCTGATGATGCCGACGGGTCCCAGCGGCTGGCGGATCGAGTAGACGTCGACCTTCGTCGACGCGTTCTCGGTGAAGCCACCCTTGAGTAGATGTGGTATGCCGCAGGCGAACTCGACGACCTCCTGGCCGCGGCTGACCTCGCCGAGTGCGTCGGAGACAACCTTGCCGTGCTCGCTGGTGATGATCTCGGCCAGCTCGTGCTTGCGCTCGTTGAGCAGCTCGCGGAAGTTGAACAGGATCGACGTGCGCTTGGTAAGTGAGGTGTCGCGCCATGCGGGGAAAGCGGCGGCGGCCGCGTCGATGACGGCGCGGGCGTCCTCGACGCTGCCGAGGGCGAGCTGACCAGTGACCTCGCCGGTCGCCGGGTTCGTCACCGGTGACGTGCTGCCGCCGGTCCCCGGGTACGCCTTGTTGTTGATCCAGTGCGTGATGGTGTTCATTTCGTTTCTCAGTTCCTGTACTTGTTGACGAAGCCGGTCATGGTTTTCAGTTGGAAACGGGACACATCGTGGGCGTTCTCGTCCTCGGCGAACACGGATGACACCATCACCGTGTCGGGCCGGTCATAGAAGTCGATCTCGGCGAGCCCGCCGAAGAACTCATCCCAGTTGATGTCACCCTCCCCGATCTTGAGGTGCTGGTGCACTCGGGCCGCGTTGCCCGGCGGGTTGGTGATGTAGCGCAGCCCGTGGCTGCGATGGTGATCCATGGTGTCGGCGACGTGCACCAGCCGCAGTTTGTCGCCTGCGGCACGCATGATCTCGGTCATGTTGCCGCCCATGTGGTAGGTGTGGCAGGCCACGTAGACCATGCCGATGTTGGGCGAGTTGACGCCGCGGATGATCCGCAACGCCTCTAGGCCGTCTTCCACGAAATCGTCGGGGTGCGGGTCGATTCGGACGTCGATGCCCTCACGTTCGAAGATCGGCACAAGTTCCTCCATCGACCGGAAGAACGCCCGCTCGGATTCCTCAGCGCGTTCGGGGCGCCCGGAGAACTCGGTGTTGATCACGTTGACCCCGAGGTCGACGGTGATCTGGACGACGCGCTTCCAGTTGCGCACGGCCGCCTCGCGGGCATCCTCATCCGGGCCGGACCAACGCAGCACCGGAAGCACCGAGGCGATACCCACGCCGGCATCCGTGCACGCCTTGCGGAACTTCGCGACGAGATCGTCGTCGGCGCGTGGGTGATTGAAGAACGGGATGAAGTCGCGGTGTGGTGTCAGCTGTAGGTTTTCGTAGCCCAAATCTGCGACCAGGCGCGGGAAGTCGAGCAGGTCGTAGTCATGGTGGAACGGCGTGGGATCCAGCGCGAGCTTCATGTCACGCTCCCTTGATCGAAGCGCGGTCGACGAGCTTCACGTCGACGGGCAGTCCGCTGTTGAGCGATTCGACACCCGCCTCACACACCGCCGCCGCGGCGTAGCCGTCCCAGGCGCCAGGTCCGTCGACATTGACCCCGGAGAGAACGGCGTCGACCCAGCGCTGGAACTCGGTATCGTAGGCCTGGCCGAAGCGTTCGCGGAAGCCGGGGGTGATCTTGCCGCCCCAATGTCCCGACGCGCTCTTGCGTACCAGCCCGACGTCGAGTCCTATCATGGCGCTGCCTTTCTCGGCGACCACCTCGGTGCGCACCTCGTAGGCCACACCGGTGGTCACGAACAACTCGACGTCGACGTGCTTGCCGGAAATGGTTCGCATGACCGCGATCTGGGGGTCGGCAAGACCTTCGGGCGCACCGGGGTTAGCGGCGGGCTTGATGATCTGGATCGACGCGATCTCCTCGTCGAAGAGAAAACGCGTGACGTCGACCTCGTGGACCAGCGAGTCACGCACGACCATCGCGCTGTCGAACGTCGGTGGGACGGCCGGGTTGCGGTGTGCGCAATGCAATACCAGCGGGCGTCCCAGTTCTCCGCCGTCGAGTAGTGCCTTTAGTTGGGCGTACTCGTGGTCGAAGCGTCGCATGAAGCCGACCTGGATCAACCGCTTGCCGAGTTCGGCCTCGCGCTTGACGACCTCCAACGACGTTGCGACGTCGGTGGTCAGCGGCTTCTCACACAGCACCGGCTTGCCGTGCTCCAGACAGGCAAGCAGCTGCTTCTCATGCGTCGGACCCGGAGTGGCGAGGACGACAGCGTCGACATCCGGATCGGCGATCGCGTCCAGCGGGTCGACGATCGCGCGACAGCCGGGGATGGCCGCGGCGATCTGCTCGGCCTTCTCGCTGACGTAGTCGTTGACGACCGTCACCCGGGCGCCCGAGATCTTCGTGCTCAATCGTGCGACGTGGTCGGCGCCCATCACGCCGACACCCAGAACGGCTACACGTAAGTCGGACATCGGTTCTCCTAGTTGAAGCGGACGGACGGCACACCGCACGACCCGAGGTACTTGCGCGTGCGCTGAGCGATCGGCAGGGGCGCGTCGACATCGCACGGGTACATGTCCTGCTCGACGATGGCGAACACATCGATGCCGAGCTTGTCGATCGCTGCCAACAGCGGTGGCATCTCGGGGATTCCGCGCGGCGGCTCGGTCATCGCTCCCAGTTTGACCGCCTCGCCGAAGGGCAGGTCCTCGGCGATGACCTTTGCCTGGACCTCCGGATCGACCTGCTTGAGGTGCAGATAGCCGATCCGCTCCGGCGCACGCTCGATGATCGCGATGTTGTCGCCGCCGCAGTAGCTGATGTGGCCGGTGTCCAGGCACAGGTTGACGAACTCGCCGTCGGTATTGTCGAGGAAGCGGTAGACGTTCTCTTCGGTGTCGACATGGCTGTCGGCGTGTGGATGGTATTGCGCACGTACACCGTACTTTTCGAACATCGCCTTGCCGAGCTCATTCATGCCATTGGTCTTCTTGCGCCACTGCTCGGGAGAGAGATCGCGATCCTCCAGCACCGCACCGGAAGAGGGATCGCGCCACATTTCGGGGATGACGACGACGTGCTTGCCGCCGACGGCAGCGGTCAGCTTGGCGACATCCTCGATCTGCTTCCAGACTGCGTCCCATGAATCGTCCTGGTGGAGGTGCTCGAAGACCGTGCCGGCCGACAGCTTCAGGTCGCGCGCCGCCAGTTCGTCGGACAGTTTCTTCGGGTCGGTGGGCAGATAGCCGAACGGCCCCAGCTCAATCCATTTGTAGCCGGACGCGGCGACCTCATCGAGGAACCGGGTATATGGCGTTTGAACCGGATCCTCGGGGAACCAGATACCCCACGAGTCCGGTGCGGAGCCAACGAGAATGGTGCTCATCCATCAATCCTTCGAGTCGTAGGGCTTTACGTACGGGCGCTGAATCTTCTTCCATTCCGCGTAGGTCTCGTAGGCCTGTCGCGTGGAATCCAGCTCCGAGGTCTGGCTGACGGGAACGTCCCACCAGGACTGGCTGTCGGGCGCGTAGATCAGCGGATCGGTTTCGACGTGGATCACGGTGGTGTGCTCGTTGGCCTTGGCCACCTTGACCGCATCGGTGAACTCCGCCGCCGTCGTCACCTTGATTACCTCGGCGCCCAGGCTGGCCGCGTTGGCCGCAAGGTCGACCGGGAGCTTGTCGCCCGCCAGCCGACCCGTGTCATCGCGGTAGCGGTATGAGGTGCCGAATCGCTGCGAGCCCAACGACTCTGACAGCGATCCGATCGACGCGAAGCCGTGGTTCTGCACCAGGACGAGGATGACCTTGATGCCCTCCTGGACTGCAGTCACCAACTCGGTCGCCATCATCAGATACGAGCCGTCGCCGACCATGACGAACACGTCGCGGTCGGGGCTGGCCATCCGCACTCCGATGCCGCCTGCGACCTCGTAACCCATGCACGAGTAGCCGTATTCGACGTGATAGCCCTTGCGGTCGCGGGTGCGCCACAGCTTGTGCAGATCACCGGGCATGGAACCCGCCGCGCAAACGACCACGTCACGTGGATCGGACAGCGTGTTGGCCAGCCCGATCACCTGGCTCTGGTTAAGGGCGCTGCCGTCGTCTTCCACGCGGTA
Organism: uncultured Actinomycetota bacterium; assembly: GCA_963721495.1. Lineage (GTDB taxonomy): Bacteria > Actinomycetota > Actinomycetes > Mycobacteriales > Mycobacteriaceae > Mycobacterium. The sequence goes on from CAVRMG010000005.1 coordinate 14,063, forward strand.
CGCAGCGGTTACGGTGGCGTCCCATTCCTGGGCCAACTCGCTGGTGCGCGAACGGTAAACGTCGGTCACGCAATAGGCGCCCAGTGAATCGTCAAGCGCATCGATGGCCTCGCGGGCGTCGGCAACCACACTCAATCCGCCCTGCTTCACGGCGTCGAATGAGGCGACGTTGATGTTGACGAACCGGACGTCGGGATTGTTGAACGCGGTCCGTGAAGCGGACGTGAAATCGCCGTAGCGTGTGCCGATCCCGATCACCACGTCGGCCTCGGCCGCCAGTGCATTGGCGGCGGTGGTGCCGGTCGACCCGACGGCGCCGACTGACTGCGGATGGTCGAACGGAAGTGAGCCCTTGCCCGCCTGCGTCTCCGATACCGGGATACTCGTCCGTTCGGCGAACGTCTTCAGCGCATCGTTGGCGCCCGAGTAGATCACGCCGCCGCCCGCCACGATCAGCGGTCGCTTCGCCGAACGAATGATGTCAGCCGCCGAGGCGATGACCGACCGCTCCGGAAGGGGCCGGGCGATGTGCCAAGTCCGTTCGGCAAACAGCGATTCCGGCCATTCGAAGGCTTCGGCCTGCACATCCTGCGGCAGGGCGATGGTGGCCGCGCCGGTCTCGACCGGATCGGTCAGCACGCGCATTGCTCCGATCAGGGCCGAGGACAGCTGTTCTGGCCGCCACACCCGGTCGAAGAACCGCGATAGCGGCTTGAATGCGTCGTTGACGGTCACCTCGTTGTCGTGCGGCAGCTCGAGGTCCTGCAGAACGGGCGTACTGACTCGGGTCGCGAATGTGTCCGACGGCAGCAACAGAACGGGCAGCCGATTGATGGTGGCCAGTGCGGCACCGGTGAGCATGTTGGTCGAGCCCGGCCCGATGCTCGCGGTCACGGCCCACGCCCGCAACCGATCCTTCTGCCTGGCGTATGCGGCGGCGGTGTGCACCATCGCCTGTTCGTTGCGGCCCAACACATATCGAAGCGCGGGCTCGGTGCCGGCCAGCTCGGCCTCGACCTCGGCCTGCAGCAGCGCCTGACCCATGCCGGCCACGTTGCCGTGACCAAAGATGCCGAAGCAGCCGGCGAAGAACTTGCTGCGTTCGCCGTCGCGTTCGACGTACTGGTTGGCCAGGAATCGGACCGTGGCCTGAGCGACGGTGAGCCGCACGGTCGGTCCGGATCGCGGCGACTTGAACACGGATGCTTTGGAAACCACTCGTCACACTCCTATGCAGAAGGCCTGGTATGCAGTGGAAGCCTCGGGTCGACGTCCTGCTCGGCCCAGGTCCCGCGCAGCCAGGCATGTTCCGGGTCGTCGACGATCCTCCAGGCCCGTTCGGCGCCGGGGCCTGCCATTACGTTGAGGTAGTACATGTGATACCCGGGCGCGGCCACGGACGGACCGTGGTAGCCGTGCGGAACCAGCACGACGTCACCACTGCGGACCTCTTCGAGCACCTCGATCGGGCGCTCCGGGTTGCCGTACACGCGGTGATAGCCGAAGCCGCGTGAACCACCGGGCCCGGAGTCGATTTCAAAGTAGTAGATCTCCTCGAGCGCCGACTCAACCGGCGACTCCTCGTCGTGCTTGTGCGCCGGGTAGCTTGACCAGTTGCCGCCCGGGGTGATCACCTCGCACGCGATTAGCGAGTCGGCCTCGAAAACGCCTGCCGTGCCGAAATTGTGGACCTGGCGGCTGCAGTTGCCGGTGCCGCGCAGCTCGACGGAGACATCGGCGGCCACCACCCTGCGGTTGGGCAGCTGTCGCTCGGCGCGCGCTCCGCAGATCGCAAATCTTCCCTCGCCGCACAGCGTGTAGCTCTGGCCCGTGCCGATGTAGACCATGTCGGCGGGTCCGTCGAAGACCGATGCCCGCCGTGACAGCTCGAACGCCTCGTTACCGCATTCGACGGATCCGCCGCCGGCAAGCGGCAGAATCATCACCTCGGTGCCGTTGGTGTCCAACGCGAGTTCCTGCATCGAATCCAGTTCGACCACCTGCAGACTCGTTTCGGACCAGCCTGCGGATTCGGGTGTGATGTCGACGGTGTAAGGGGGAGTGCCGCTGCGCGCCGGGATGTACAACTTGCTGTGCATGCTCACGCCTTCCCCGTCGCTTCGCTCGCCCCGGCCCTCACCATCGATACGGCGGTGGCAACCGCGGAGCTGACATCGTCATCGGGCGGATAAAGGAGGGTGCGTCCGACGATGAGGCCGCGCACCGACGGCAGACCGAGTGCCTTCTCCCAGCTGGCGAATGCCTCGTCAGGGTCGGCGGGATCGCCGCCGAGCAGTAGGGTCGGCAGGGTGGTCGACTCCATCACCCGGTCCATCTCGTCGACCACCGGCAGCTTCATCCAGGTGCACGCCGACGTCGAACCGAGGCCCTGGGCGATGTGGATCGACTTGATCACGGCGTCCGGGCTGAGGTCGTTGCGCACCTTGCCGTCGACACGCGTGGACATGAACGGCTCGAGCATGGCAATCAACCCGTGGGACGCCAACTCGTCGACCGCCCGCGCACACGCCTCGAGCGTGCCGACCGTGCCGGGGTCATCGAGATCAATGCGGCACAACATCTTTCCGCCGTTCATTCCCGCTGCGGCGGTGGCCTGCGCGGTGGCTGCGGTCATCCGGTCGTCGAGTTCGAACCGTGCGCCGGCCAGGCCGCCGCGGTTCATCGACGAGAACACGACCTTGTCATCCAGGGCTCCGAGTAGCAGAAGGTCGTCGAGAATGTCGGCGGTCGCCAGCGCCCCGTCGACACCCGGGTCGGCCAACGCCGCGCGCAACCGGTCGAGCAGATCGGTGCGGCTGTTCATGGCGGTGGGCCGCGCCCCGACGCCCAGGGCGCCGCGTGCCGGGTGGTCGGCGGCCACGATCATCAGCCGGCCGTTTCCACGAACGGTGGGCCGGGTCGTCCGCGCCTGCCAGGCGCGCGCGATGGCCTTCGGATCCGACGCACGCAGATCGGTGATCTCGGCGTAGTCACGGCACATTGCATCAGACATTGACGGCCTCCACTGCAGTCTGATCGGCAAGTGCGGCAACCTCTTCGGCGGTCGGCATCGCTGTCGAGCACTCGAGCCGCGACGCGACGATGGCGCCTGCGGCATTCGCGTACCGCAGTGTCTTCTCCAACGGCCAGCCGTGCAGTAGTCCGTGGCACAGGCTGCCGCCGAAGGCGTCTCCCGCTCCGAGCCCGTTGACGACGTCGACGTCGTTGGGCGCGACGCTGACCGACGAGTGGCGGGTCTTGCCCAGCACGCCGCGGGGACCCTGCTTCACGATCGCCAGCTCGACGCCGAGGTCGAGTAGGGCGTCTGCGGCTCGTTGGGGGTTGCTCTCGCCGACCGCGATCTCGCACTCCTCACGGTTGCCGACCGCGACGGTGACGTGGCGCAACGCGCGCTGCACCTGTTCGGTGGCGGCGGCGGGCGACTCCCAGAACATCGGCCGGTAGTCGAGGTCGAGCACGGTGTGCCGGGCTCTGTCGCGGGCGTCCCATGCAGCGAAATGTGCGCTACGACTGGGCTCTTCGGACAGTCCGGTCACCGTCGACCAGTACAGGCCGGCGGTGCGCACCGCATCGGTGTCTATCTCTGCAGGCTGTACTTGCAGGTCTGGGGCACTGGGCCGCCGATAGAAATAGAGAGGAAAGTTGTCGGGCGGAAAGATCTCGCAGAACGTGACCGGGGTCGGGTATTCGTCGTGGGTCGCAACATAGTTGTTGTCGACGCCCAGCGCGGCGAGCTCAGCACGGACGAACTTGCCGAACGGGTCGTCACCGACACCGGAGATCAGCGCCGTGCGGTTGCCCAGACGCGCCGCGGCCACCGCGACGTTGGCCGCGCTGCCACCTAGGAACTTGCCGAACGATTCGACGTCCTGCAGTCCGACACCGATCTGCAGGGGATAGATGTCGACGCCGCAGCGCCCGATGGCGAGGACGTCAATTGGCTGCGTGGTACTCAAGATCAGCCCTTCGGCAGTAGGAATTGCTCGCTATCGAGAGTGCCTCGCTCCATTGGCCCTGTCAATAGTTTGTCCTGACATTCTAACTTTCTCTCCTGCGATGTTAGGATGCAGCTGATTGTTGGTCTGGTCCCAACCTGAGATCGGAGAAGACGTGCCCCTGACGGTGGAGCTCGACAGGTCCAGCCCTGTCCCCCTCTACTATCAGCTCGCTCAGGCGATCGAGGCCGCGATCCGAGACGGCGACCTGTCGCCGGGTGACCGCTTCGAAAACGAACTGGCCCTGGCCAAACGACTCACGTTGTCGCGACCGACCACGCGGCGCGCAATCCAGGAACTCGTCGACAAGGGTCTGCTGGTGCGTAAGCGCGGGGTGGGCACCCAGGTGGTGCAGAGCCCCGTTCATCGCCGCGTGGAGTTGACCAGCCTCTTCGACGACCTCGCCCGCGCCGGCCAGGAGCCAACGACGAAACTGCTGGAATACCGCGCCGGCCCGCCCGACGAGGAGGTCGCTCGCGAACTCAACCTCGGAGATGACCGTGAAGTGGTGGCTATCCACCGGCTGCGGTGCGCGAACGGCGAGCCTCTCGCGGTGATGATCAATCATCTGCCCGCCGAGATTGCGCCCGGGCCCGAAGAGCTGGAGAGCAACGGCTTGTATCAGTCGTTGCGGGCGCGCGGTGTCCACATTCGGTTAGCCCGGCAGCGCATCGGCGCCAGGGGTGCGACCCGTTCCGAGGCCAGGTTGTTGGACGAGAAGCCCAATGCGCCGTTGCTGACGATGGCGCGGACGGCGTTCGACGACTCTGGCAGCGCGGTCGAGTTCGGCACCCACTGCTATCGCGCGTCGCGCTACTACTTCGACACGACCCTCGTCGACCGCTAACCCCTTCAGCGCGAGCAGTCGCAAAGTGTCCGCGACACGCCGAAAAGCCGCGCACTTTACGTCTGCTCGCGTGGGCCCCGCTCGCGCTAGGAACTGAACGCGGCGCGGAAGGCCTCCAGGGCTTCAACGCTGTCTACGGACGCCCAGGCCTCCATGCCGACCGTTCCCGCGAAGCCGATATCGCGCAATGCCTTCGCGATCGCCGGGTAGTTGATCTCCCCGGTACCCGGCTCGCAGCGGCCGGGGACGTCGGCGACCTGTACCTCGCCGATGGCGTCGCCGCAGCGCCGAATCAGCTCGATGAGATTCCCCTCGCCGATCTGGGCGTGGTACAGGTCGAGCATCATCTTCACGTTCGGATGTGCCACGGCTTCGACGATTGCCAGGGTGTCCTTGGCACGGGCCAGTGGTATGCCGGGATGGTCGACGATCGTGTTGAGGTTCTCCACGCAGAACGTGACGCCCGCGGCGGCGCCGAGGTCACCGATCCGTTGCAGTGTGCGTAGCGCGGTCAGCCACATCTCACCCGTCGCCCGGTAGCGCGGACGGGCGGCTTTGCCGTCCACCAGCTCCGCCGTATGCAGATTCAGCCGCGGAACGCCAAGAATCTCGGCGGCTTTGATCGACAGCTCCGCCGTCCGCACAACTTCGTCTGCGGTGTCGGGGTCGACCAGGTCGCCGTGGAGATAGCCGGTCATCGAGGTGAACCTGGCCCCGGTGGCGGCCAGTGCGTCGAGGTCTTTGTCGTGCCAGCTCCAGATCTCGACCGCGAAGCCAACCTCGTCGATCCGCCGGACGCGGTCGATGAGCGGCAGGTCGGTGAACACCATCTCTGAACACACCGCCAACTGGAAATCAGACATCATTCGTCACCCGCTTCGCTTCGACCAGCACGGATGCACCCTAACATTTGATATGCAGTCCTAATGTCCGAACAAACTATTGACTTTCCTCTGTGAGCCGTATTACATCGACCCTTGAGGCGTGTTACGCCGCACCCGAATGACGAGCGTGAAACTGCGATCAGCGTTCGCGCGAAGAGCGGAGGAAATATGAGGTTCAGTCGGCTCGCGGCTATCGCTGGGGCAAGCGTGCTCGTACTGGGGTCCGCGTCATGTTCGAGCACAGGGGGCAAGCCGCAGGAGAGCGGCGGAGGGATGGGGGCCGGTCAGGCGAACACCCCGCGTGCCACCGTAGCGATGATCACCCACGAGGTGCCGGGCGACTCGTTCTGGGATCTGATCCGCAAGGGTGCTCAGGCCGCAGCCGACAAGGACAACATCGAGCTGCGTTACTCCAACGACCCGGAGGCGCCGAACCAGGCGAACCTCGTCCAGACCGCTATCGACAGTGGCGTCGATGGAATCGCCCTGACGCTGGCCAAGCCGGACGCGATGGCCCCGGCGGTCAAGTCCGCGTTGGACAAAGGCATTCCCGTAGTCGCGTTCAACTCGGGCTTCGACAACTTCAAAGCGATGGGTTTGCAGGAGTATTTCGGTCAGGACGAGAAGCTCGCCGGGGTCGCCGCAGGCGAACGTCTGCAGAAGGACGGCGCGAAGAAGATCGTCTGTGTCATCCAGGAGCAGGGCCAGGTTGCGCTGGAGTCCCGGTGCGCCGGCGTCCGGGAGGGCTTCAAGGGGCAGTCCGAGATCCTCAACGTCAACAGCAAGGACATGCCGTCCGTGGAGTCGACGATCACGGCCAAGCTGCAGCAGGACAAGTCCATCGACCATGTCGTCGCGCTCGGCGCGCCGATCGCGCTGGCCGCGGTTCAGTCGAAAAACAATGCAGGCAGCTCCGCGCAGGTGGTCACTTTCGACACCAACGCGGCGCTCGTCGACGCAATCAAGGCTGGCGACGTGAAGTGGGCGGTGGATCAGCAGCCGTTCCTGCAGGGGTATCTGGCGATCGACTCGCTGTGGCTGTATCTCAACAACAAGAACCTGATCGGTGGCGGTCAAGCCACCCTGACGGGCCCGTCGTTCATCGACGACACGAACATCGACTCAGTCGCCGAGTTGGCCAAATCCGGGACCCGTTAATCCAACGCGCAGGAGAGGGCGAAACATGACTACACAAACTGATCTGGACGTTGCCAGTCATAAGGTCGTTCGTGACGAACGAGTCAAAGAACGAAACCGGCTGCAGCGCCTGCTTATTCGCCCTGAAATGGGTGCGGCGATCGGCGCGGTCGCAATCTTTATCTTCTTCCTGGTCGTAGCCCCGCCGTTCCGGACACCTGAGGCGCTGGCGACTGTGTTGTACGCCAGCTCGACGATCGGGATCATGGCCTGCGCGGTCGCGCTGCTGATGATCGGCGGTGAATTCGACCTGTCGTCGGGCGTGGCGGTGACGACGTCCTCGCTTGCCGCCTCGATGCTGGCCTACAACCTTCATCTGAATCTCTGGGCAGGCGCGGCGCTGGCACTGATCGTGGCGCTCGCCGTCGGCTTCTTCAACGGGTATCTGGTGATGAAGACCAAGATCCCAAGCTTCTTGATCACCCTGGGCACACTGCTGATGCTCACCGGTATCAATCTCGCGGCGACCAAGCTCATTTCGGGTCAGGTCGCGACACCGAGCGTGAACGATATGCAGGGCTGGGCCTCGGCGCAGTGGTTGTTCGCCCATACGTTCACCATCGGCGGAGTTGGCGTCCGGATCACCGTGGTCTGGTGGCTGCTGTTCACCGCCGTCGCGACCTACGTGCTCTTCAAAACACGTGTGGGCAACTGGGTTTTCGCTGTGGGTGGTGACGAAGAGAGTGCACGTGCTGTCGGCGTTCCGGTGACGGCGGTCAAGATCGGCCTGTTCATGTTGGTCGGGTTCGCTGCCTGGTTCGCGGGCATGCATCTGCTGTTCTCGTTCAATACCGTGCAGTCTGGGCAGGGTGTGGGTAACGAGTTCATCTACATCATTGCGGCGGTCATCGGCGGCTGCTTACTCACCGGCGGATACGGCACGGCGATCGGCGCCGCGATCGGTGCCTTCATCTTCGGCATGGTGCAGCAGGGCATCGTGTACGCGGGGTGGAATCCCGACTGGTTCAAGTTCTTTATGGGCGTGATGCTGCTGTTCGCGGTGATCGCCAACAACGCATTCCGCAACTACGCCGCGAAGAGGTGACCCGTGACCGCAACTGTTGATCGTCCCGTGGAAGAGGCCCCATCGGGCGGCAAGGTGCCGCTCGTCGAGTTGAAGAGCGTCGGCAAGTCCTACGGCAATATCACTGCGCTGAAAGATATTTCGCTGCGTGTTCACGCCGGCGAAGTCACGGGCATACTCGGGGACAACGGCGCCGGCAAGTCGACACTGATCAAGATCATCGCCGGCTACCACGCGCCGAGTGACGGCGAACTGCTGGTCGACGGTGAGCCTGCCCGGTTCGTCTCACCCAAAGACGCACTGGCCAAAGGCATCGCGACGGTGTACCAGAACCTCGCCGTCGTCCCGCTGATGCCGGTATGGCGCAACTTCTTCCTGGGCCAGGAGATCCGGAAGAAGTCCTTCCCGTTCTCGTTGGACTCCAACGCGATGCGGGCGACCACGCTGTCGGAGCTGTCGAAGATGGGCATCGAGTTGCCCGACGTCGACGTCCCGATCGGCTCGCTCTCGGGTGGTCAAAAGCAATGCGTGGCCATTGCCCGGGCGGTGTTCTTCGGAGCGCGCGTGCTGATCCTCGACGAGCCGACGGCGGCCCTGGGTGTCAAGCAGTCGGGCGTGGTGCTGAAGTACATCACCGCCGCGAAAGAGGCGGGCTTCGGTGTGGTGTTCATCACGCACAACCCGCATCATGCACACATGGTCGGTGACCACTTCGTCCTGCTCAATCGGGGTAAGCAGAAGCTGGACTGCACGTATGACGAAATCACGCTCGAGCACCTGACCCAGGAGATGGCAGGTGGCGACGAACTCGAGGCGCTGTCGCACGAATTGCGCGGTAAAGGCGCATAACTCACGGATAACAATTCGATTCCGGGCAACTAACGTTCGACAGCCGTTCACCTGTGCTGCAGTGTGCCAGGATGCCGCGGTTGCTCATAGACGGCACAATGGTGGCGTGCACACCGAGTCCGAACCGAAGCGCCACGCGCCCGTCTGGCGTGACCCGCTGTCCGCGGGGTGGCGTGCGCACCGAGGCCTGCTGCTGCTACGTCTGAGGTGGCACGAGCGGCGCATCGAGCCCGCGAGCGACGAACGCGCCTAGCGCGGATCCATCCCGGCCGCGCGGTACGCGGCGTCGACATAGGCCATGTTCTCCACCGCGTCGGCGGTGTCCAGCGGTAACGCTGCGCCGTGCAAGACATGCGCGGCGAACGCCTCCAGCTGGTAGGTGTACGACGCACGCGTGCCCAGGCGCTCGACAGTGGTGCCCGCAGACGTGCGGATAGTCACTCGGTCGTCGTCCTGGGGTTTGATGAAGTTGTGCACGTGGACATCTCCCTTGGTGCCGACGACCTGAAGCGTGAAATGGTACTCGTCGGCGACCATCGAGTTCGCGCTCAAACCCGTTGCGCCGCTGGGGAAAGCAAGCTCGACATCGCACCATGCGTCGACGCCCGGGCTGTGCTCTTTCGCGTGCGCTCGCACGACCGACGGATGTCCCAGCCGTCGCATGACATGTAGTCCGTAGCAGCCGAGATCCATCAGCGCACCGCCGGCCAAATCGAGCGACCACCTTGGATCGCTGGCCTCCGGCTCGGGCATGGCCATGCGCACCTCGACATGGGTGATGTCACCCAGCGTGCCGTCACCGGCCAGCTCCAGGGCGCGACGGGTCGCCGGGTGGAAGAGGTAGTGAAAGCCTTCCACCACGGGGATTCCCGTGGTCTCGCAAGCCTCGGCGACCTGCGCTGCTTCGGCGCGGTTGCGGGCGAACGGCTTCTCGGTCAGCACCGGCTTGCCTGCGGCGACGGCGGCCAGGTTCCACGGCGCGTGCAGCGCGTTGGCCAGCGGGTTGTAGATGACGTCGACCTCGGCGTCGTTGATGACGTCGGCGTACGACGTGAGGACGCGTTCGACACCGTGTCTGTCGGCGAACTCGTGGGCGCGCAGCGGATCCCTTGCGGCGACGGCGACCAGCCGATGCCCCAGTTCGTGCGCCGGTGCGACGATCGAAATCTCGGCGATCCGCGAGGCCCCGAGCAGCCCGATCCGCAGGCTCATGCCGGTACGCGACCACACACGTCATGCATGAACGCCACGCTGGCCCGTACATCCCGCACGGGTCCCTCGCCGGACGGCTCTCCGCCGAGGATGGTGTCCTGCTCCATGACGAACCAGCCGTCGAATCCGTTGTTGCGCAGCGCCGTCACGATCCCGGCGATGTCGACGTCGCCTGCGCCCAGCGGGGTGTACATCCCCTTCCGTACGGCCTCGGTGTAGGTGAGCTCCCCGGCCTGCACGCGGGCGGCCAGCGCGGCATCGACATCCTTCAGATGTGCGTGGGCGATTCGGTCCGGCACCTCGTGGGCCAGCTGCAGCGGATCTGTTCCGCCGATCAGCAGATGGCCGGTGTCAAGGCACAGCCTGATGTTCGAGCCTTCGAGAACCCGGTCCACTTCGCTGCGCGTCTCGACCATGGTCCCGACATGCGGATGCAGCACCGCGAGCACGTCGCGATCCGCGGCCGCGTCGGCGAGCCGGTCCAGATTGGCCAGCAGCGTGGCCCATTGACTGTCGTCGAGTGTGGGCTGCGAATCGTATCCGTCGGTGCCGGTCGCCGCAGCCAGCACGAGAACCTTCGCCCCGCATGCCAGCAGCGCATCGAGTGGTCCGGCGATGTCGTGCAGCGGATCATGTTCGGCGTCGTGCAGCAGCACCGGCACGAACGTGCCGACGCAACTCAGCCCGTATGAGTCGAGCAACTCAACCAGCTCACCCGGATCGTTCGGCAGAAAGCCCTCGGGTCCCAGTTCGGTCGCCGACAGCCCGACGTCGCGCATCTCGGCTAGCACGCGGTTGGGGCGCAACTGATGGCCCCAGCCCGGCACCTCGCATACACCCCAGGAGATTGGTGCGCCTGCGATTTTCATCGGCTCGTCACCTCCTTGATCGTCACTGGGGCGCGGCGCTGCAACGACTCCGTCGCCGCTTCGGCAAGCCAGGCGACCTCTACCGCATCGGCCACCGTGCACGCCGGGGCCGCGTCGCCCTTGACCACATCGACGAAGGCACTGAGTTCGGCGCGGAACGCGTCGGTGAACCGGTCCATGAAGAAGTGGTGCGCCGGACCGCCCGGGAACTCGTTGCCGGGGTCGACATTTCGCATGGGCGCACCTTGGTCCCAGCCGGCGACCACCGTGTCGTGAAACCCGTGTACTTCCAACCGGCAGTCGTAGCCGCGGCCGTTGTAACGCGCCGCCGACACCACCCCCAGGGTTCCTTCCTCGAAGGTGACCACCACTGCGGCGGTATCGACGTCGCCGAACTCGGCGAACTTAGGGTCGCCCTGCACGCTGCCGGTGGCGTACACCTCCACGGCCTGCTGTCCGGTGATCCAGCGGATCACATCGAAATCGTGCACTGCGCAGTCGCGAAAGATGCCACCGGAACCCGCGATGTACTCCATCGGAGGCGGGGCCGGATCCATGGTCGTGCTGCGTACGGTGTGCAGAGGTCCTAGGGAGCCGTCCTCGACCGCGCGTTTGGCGGCGGCGAATGCGGCGTCGAACCGTCGTTGGTAGCCCACCTGAACCGGCACGCCCGAGCGTGCGATCACCTCGGCCACCCGCGCGCTTTCGGCGGCGGTGGCAGCGATCGGCTTCTCGCAGAATGTCGGCAGCCCGGCCGCCACGGCGGCCAGCGTCAGCTCAGCGTGCGCGGGCGTGGCGGCGGACACGACAACCCCGTCCACACCGGACGTCAACAATGCCTCGACCGAATCAACCGGTTTCGCACCGTGTTTGGCCGCGACGGCGGCGACCACCTCGGGTCGCTCGTCGGTGACGACCAAACCATCGATGTTGTCCAGCCCCGAGAGGGTGTCGGTGTGGAAGGCGCCGATCCGGCCCAATCCGATTACGCCGAGGGTGGTCATGGCATTCTCCGTTCTTCCTGCGTGCGCAGTGCTAGGTCGAGTTCGTCCGTGCTGAGGCCGTCGGCGAGCGCCGCCAATACCGTGTCGACCTGAGTCGGCGGGGCGAGGCTGCCGATGGGCTGATCGCTGTCGAGGTTGGTGGGGAAGGCGTACCCCTCGGCCGTCGCGACCACGGCGTTGACCAACTCGCGGTGCGGGCGCCCCGCGGCCTTCATCGCCCGCAGTGCCGGATAGATCGCCCGCACCATCGCGGTGCGGTCCAACGCCTCCATGGCCCGGCCGAACGGCGACGAGATCTGCAGCAGGTTGGCGATCCGGCGGATGTCTGTCGAGATGTTCGATCCCGCAGCGTGATACAGCGCCGGATTGAAGAACATCGCATCGCCCTTGCGCAGCGGAAGCTGGACGTGGTGCTCGGCGAAGAAGTCAACGAACTCCGGCCGGTTGAAGGCGATGTAACCGCCGGCGAAGCGCTGCGAGTGCGGCAGCAGCATGGTCGGACCGCTTTTGACCGGCATGTCGCAGTGGGCCACCGCGCCCTGCAGGGTCAGCACCGGCGAGGTGCGGTGCACATGCGCCGGATACTGCGCAAGGTGTTCATCGGGCACGAAACCCAGGTGGTAATCGCGGTGCGGGACCTGCTGTGTACCACCGGGATTGACGACGTTGACCTGTGAGGTGACCTGGTAACGCGGGCCCAGCCAGGCCTGGCACACCACGGCGAGCGCGTCGTTCGTGTAGTAGTCGGCGAACACGTCGGGGGCGTGCAGCGCGAGCTTCTGTGCGGCGTTCCAGATCCGGTCGTTGGCACCCGGCTTGCCGAAGTGATCGCCCGCCGCCGATCCTGCGGCCCGCTGCGCGTCGATGATGGCGAAGAAGGCGTCAGTCGCACGGTCGACGATGGCGGGGGAGAAGGCGTTCTCGAACACCACCACGCCGGGTCCGTCGGCCAGCGCCCGAATCAGTTCGGCCTGTAACGCCCGCCGGTCAGCCCCGCCGACCGTGGCCGCCGAGTACACGAGCACATTGCTTCGCACCTCACCGGCGAGCGGATAGTCCGCGGGATCGGTGTCGCGCAGGACGTCAGCACGGAAGTCGTCGAGTCGGCAATCGGATCCGTCGATCCACGGCTGATATGTCGCGGTCACAGGTGCGGCCATGACTGCTAGTCTTGCTGTGATTGCCGCCGCATTCAACGCCAAAAATCCATCAAAAAAGCCTCAGTAGTCCAGGCGAGCAGACGCAAAAAGCACCCTGTCGGCGGCGTGTCGGGGACTTTTACGTCTGCTCGCGCAGGAGACGCGCGTAGAGAACGGACGGCCGTGCCGCACCGCTACAAGGTCCGCGAGATCGCCCAACAGTCCGGGTTGAGCGAGGCCACGGTGGACCGCGTCCTGAATGAACGGCCCGGAGTCCGCGCGAACACCAGGGCCGAGGTCATGCAGGCCATCGCCGACCTGGACAAGCAGCGGGCTCAGCTGCGCCTCAACGGCCGCCGGTACCTCATCGACGTCGTCATGCAGACCCCGCAGCGGTTCTCCGACGCATTCCGGGCCGCCATCGAGGCCGAGCTGCCCGCGTTCGCGCCCGCCATGCTGCGGGCGCGCTTCCACCTGTGGGAGTCGGGGTCGACAACACAGATGGTCGACGCGCTGAGCCGCATCCGGGGCAGCCACGGTGTGGTGCTCAAGGGCCAGGACGACCCCGCCGTCGCCGACGCCGTGGACCGGCTCGTGGACAACGGTGTGCCGGTGGTGACGTATGCCACCGACGTCCCGTCCAGCGCGAGGTGCGCATATGTGGGCATCGACAACCACGGCGCCGGGGTGACGGCGGCGTACCTGATGCGGGAGTGGCTCGGTTCGTCGCCCTCGGATGTGCTCATCACGCTGAGTCGCACGGTGTTCCGTGGTGAGGGGGAGCGCGAGGTGGGGTTTCGTTCGGCGTTGCGCCCCACGGGACGAACGATCGTCGAGGTCAGCGACAGCGACGGCATCGACGCGACCAACGAACGGCTGGTACTCGAGGCGCTCGAACAGCATCCGGAAGTCCAGGCCGTCTACTCGGTGGGAGGCGGCAACACCGCGACCGTCGCGGCGTTCGAGCGGCTCGGGCGAGCGTGCCGAGTCTTCATCGCCCACGATCTCGACGCCGACAACAGGAAGCTGTTGCGCGACGGCCGGATCTCGGTCGTGCTGCACAATGATCTGCGAGCCGATGCCCGCCTCGCGATGCGACTGATCCTGCAGCAGCAGGGCGCGTTGCCGGTCGAGCCGGCGCGGCCCGTGCCGATCCAGGTCATCACGCCGTACAACCTGCCGCCGTAGTGCTAGCGGGTGGCTACTGATCGGTAACCATTTCCTTATTAATGACACCCGGTGCCACGTGACGCAAAACACAATTCTGTCTCGCCGCGGCCGCCGGAACATGCCCTGAGCAGTGGGTTCGTTAAGAGGTCACCACGGCGTCGCCCGCGCGTCGGGTAAAGGGCCGCCTAAGAGAAGTGCAATAATCGGTACTGGCAGTGACATCAAAATTGCTGCGGACGTTCACCGACGGCGCGTCGCCTCGACTGCGACTCGGAGGACATTCGCTCCGAGAGCTTCACCAGGACGGAAGGCAGACGTAGTGGGAGCCAACGGCGACGGCGCCAATCCGGGCACCAGACAGAAGCTCGAAAAGGTCGTCATCCGCTTCGCCGGCGACTCCGGCGACGGCATGCAGCTCACCGGTGACCGGTTCACCACCGAGGCTGCGCTGTTCGGCAATGACCTTGCGACGCAGCCGAATTACCCCGCCGAGATTCGCGCCCCACAGGGCACGTTGCCCGGTGTGTCGTCGTTCCAGATTCAAATTGCCGACTACGACATCCTGACAGCGGGAGACCGTCCCGACGTCCTCGTCGCGATGAACCCGGCTGCGTTGATGGCCAATGTGTCCGATCTGCCCCGCGGCGGACTGATCATCGCCAACTCCGACGAGTTCACGAAGCGCAATCTGGCGAAGGTCGGCTACGAGGGCAACCCGCTGGAGAACGACGACCTCTCGGACTATGTCGTACAGGCCGTCTCGATGACCACGTTGACGCTGGCGGCCGTCGAGGCCATCGGCGCGTCGAAGAAGGATGGCCAGCGCGCCAAGAACATGTTCGCCCTGGGGCTGCTGTCGTGGATGTACGGCCGCGAGCTCGAGCACAGCGAGGCGTTCATCCGCGAGAAGTTCGCCCGCAAACCAGACATCGCTGAGGCCAATGTGCTGGCGCTGAAAGCGGGCTGGAATTACGGCGAAACCACTGAGGCGTTCGCCAGTACCTACGAAGTGGCGCCGGCCAAGCTGAAGAGCGGTGAGTACCGGCAGATCTCGGGTAACACGGCGCTGGCGTACGGGCTCGTGACCGCTGGTCATCTCGGCGACGTTCAAATCGTGCTCGGCACCTACCCGATCACCCCCGCGTCGGACATCCTGCACGAGCTGTCCAAGCACAAGAACTTCAACATCCTGACCTTCCAGGCCGAAGACGAGATCGCCGGCATCGGCGCGGCGATCGGCGCGTCCTACGGCGGCGCGCTCGGCATTACCAGCACCTCTGGCCCCGGCATCTCGCTGAAGTCGGAGGCCATCGGCCTTGCCGTGATGACCGAGCTTCCGCTGATCGTCATCGACGTGCAGCGTGGAGGTCCGTCGACCGGCCTGCCGACCAAGACCGAGCAGGCCGACCTGCTGCAGGTGCTGTACGGCCGAAACGGTGAGTCGCCGGTTGCGGTCATCGCGCCGCGGTCACCGTCGGACTGCTTCGACGTGGCGGTCGAGGCAGCGCGCATCGCGGTCACCTACCACACGCCGGTCGTCATCCTGTCTGACGGCGCCATCGCGAACGGCTCTGAGCCGTGGGCGATTCCGGATGTCAGCACCTATGCGCCGATCGAGCACACCTTCGCGAAATCCGGCGAGCCGTTCCAGCCGTATGCCCGCGACTCGGAGACCCTGGCGCGTCAGTTCGCGATTCCGGGCACGCCCGGCCTCGAACACCGCATCGGTGGGCTCGAGGCGGCCAACGGCTCGGGCAACATCTCCTACGAACCGAAGAACCACGACCTGATGGTGCGGTTGCGGGCGGCCAAGATCGACGGCATCAGCGTGCCGGACCTCGAGGTCGACGATCCGACCGGCGACGCCGAACTGTTGATGCTCGGTTGGGGCAGCAGCTACGGGCCCATCGGCGAGGCGTGCCGGCGCGCGCGGCGCAAGGGCATCAACGTCGCCCAGGCGCATCTGCGCAACCTCAACCCGTTCCCGGCCAACCTGGGCGAGGTGCTGCGGCGCTACCCCAACGTGGTGTTGCCGGAGATGAACCTTGGCCAGCTGGCGCTGCTGCTGCGCGGCAGGTACCTGGTCGACGTTCAGTCGGTCACGAAGGTCGAAGGCATGGCCTTCCTGGCCGAAGAGGTCGAAGGCATCATCGACGCGGCGCTGGACGGAACGTTGGGCGACAAGGAAATTGACAAGGCCAAGTTCGCGCGGCTGGCGGCGGCCACAGTGGAAACTGGTGTGGGAGCGATCGCATGACTGATCTGATTGGTGTGGATCTCGGGCTGAGCTCCGGGACCAGCGCGGTGCCTAGCGCCGACGAACCGCAGAAGGCCAAGGACTTCACCAGCGACCAGGAAGTCCGCTGGTGCCCAGGCTGTGGCGACTACGTCATCCTCAACACCATCCGCAATTTTCTGCCCGAACTCGGGCTGCGTCGCGAGAACATCGCGTTCGTCAGCGGCATCGGCTGCTCGAGTCGCTTCCCGTACTACCTCGAGACGTACGGTTTCCACTCGATCCACGGCCGCGCGCCCACCGTTGCGACCGGCCTGGCGCTGGCCCGCGAGGACCTGTCGGTCTGGGTGGTCACCGGTGACGGCGACGCGCTGTCGATCGGCGGCAACCACCTGATCCACGCGCTGCGACGCAACGTCAACCTCACGATCCTGCTGTTCAACAACAGGATCTACGGCCTGACCAAGGGCCAGTACTCGCCGACCTCGGAGACGGGCAAGGTCACGAAGTCCACGCCGATGGGCTCGCTGGACTACCCGTTCAACCCGGTGTCGTTGGCGCTTGGCGCCGAGGCCACGTTCGTCGGCCGCGCGCTGGACTCCGACCGCAAGGGTTTGAGCGAGGTGCTCCGTGGCGCCGCTGCGCACCGCGGTGCCGCACTCGTCGAGATCATGCAGGACTGCCCGATCTTCAACGACGGTTCGTTCGACGCGCTGCGCAAGGAGGGCGCCGAAGAGCGGCTGATCAATTTGAGCCACGGCGAGCCGATCACGTTCGGCGCCGACAGCGAGTACTGCGTGGTCAAGTCTGGCTACGGCCTCGAGATCGCCAAGACCGCCGATGTGTCGGCCAACGAGATCGTCGTCCACGACGCGCAGTTGACGGACCCCGCGTACGCGTTCGCGTTGTCCCGGCTGTCCGAGCAGAACCTCGACCACATGGTGATGGGCATTTTCCGCCAGGTCAGCAAGCCGACGTACGACGACGCCGCGCGTCAGCAGCTCGCATCGGCCCGAGACGCCAAGCCGCACGACACGGCCGCGCTGCAGTCGCTGCTCCGGGGCAAAGACACCTGGAACGTCGACTAATCTCACTGACGTGACATCCCCCGTGCCGCTTGCTGCGGTCATCCTGGCCGGTGGGGCGTCCCGCCGGATGGGCCGCGACAAGGCCACCGCTGTGTTCGACGGCAAGACTCTCGTCGAGCAGACGGTGGGCGCCGTCAGTCAGCGGTGCGCACCCGTTTTCGTCATTGCCGCGCCGGGCCAGGCGCTGCCGACGCTGGAGGCCGACATCCTTCGTGATGAGATCCGCGGCGTCGGGCCACTCCTGGCGACCGGGCGGGGGCTGCGCGCTGCTGCGGAAGCCGGCCTCGAACTGGCATTCGTGTGCGCCGTCGACATGCCACTGCTCTCAGCGGCTCTGATCGATGAACTCGTCGGCCCCGCCGTGCGCCTGGGCGCCGACGTCGTGCTGCCATGGGACGGCCGTTCCCACTACCTGGCCGGGATCTACCGCACTGCTCTGCACGAACGGGTGTCCGAACTCGTCGAGGCGGGGGAGCGCAGCATGCGCGCGCTGGTCGAGACAGTCGACACGCAACGTGTCGTCATGCCCGAGCAGCCCTCGCTGACGAACGTCAACACGGCCGAGGAGCTGACCGCAGTGCCTCCACAAATCGCCTAGCAAATTCATTTATTTGATTCCGCATAATTTTGCGGATAACGCACGAAATTCGGCTCACCGAATTTCGTCGGCATTTGACCGTGATAAAAGTCGTGTTAAATCGCGGTCGGAATGGCGAACGGCCGCAGACCTGCCGCCGCGAAAGTTGTTGACCACCATGATATCTGGTGTCGGTCAAGCAGGAAACGGCACCAATTCGATCACGGATCACGCACGACTTTCCGTTCTCTGGCAACCGGCGCGGGCCGAAATACCCGCTCTGATCAGCCTCTGCGCCCAGCCTTCGCGCCGCGGAGCGGAAAGAGGGATCCCGGGCGAGAAATCTGCTGGCGGCCGCAGGGTCGTCACGCGAAAGACGTTGCAGTGCAGTTAGTTCGGATGTTTCTTCTCGTCCGACTGTGTCGGGGCCGGTCGGCGCACGCGGAATCATGAATCCAGTTTGGGACCGAAATCCAATGGGCACAGCTGGTTTGGCTTACTTTCGTGCTCGTGAACCCGCGAACCGGCTTGCCAACCCATCGCCCAATGGCGCCTACCCGGCGACTTTTCAACTTGCAGAGGATATTTCGCTGCATACCACGACGTATGTACTGTATGGCTGCCGTGTGCCAGGTCACAAAATTCTAGTGAGATGGCTCACGAAGACACGCCGAAGCTGAGAAATACCTGAGCCCGTCAAACGCGCTGATGACCTGCGTCGATGACTACCGTCACGATCCGTGATCGATCCGTGATCTGAATGCGACATGTTCTTCACCGATATGACTTTGGACGAATCGGTTTGTACGGTCCCTAACAGCTTCTAACGGAGCAAATAATTCAAAAACCACGAACCTGCGTGTGAGTGGGGCCCAGGAGGGCGACGACGCCTCCGACGGCCACCGGACCTGATGGCCCGGTGAGGCGGCTCATGCCTCCCACTGCCGCACCTGACCGAGATGGTGCGGCCCCATAACCCCCGCCTGTTTACAGGCAACTGCTCCCGTGCGTCCGCGCACGGGTGTGGGTGGCGCGCGCTCGTCGAAAGGAACGAAGTTGAAGGACATCCGCAAGACGTTAGGTCTGGCGACCTTCGCCGGCGCGCTCGCTCTGGCGCCGATGGCGTTGGCCACGGGCACCGCCCATGCGGACGGGGTGGACTGGGATGCGGTCGCGGCTTGTGAGTCGGGCGGCAACTGGGGCACTGCGTCTGGTAACGGCTACTACGGCGGCCTGCAGTTCACCATGGGCACCTGGCGTGCCAACGGCGGCAGCGGTTCGCCCCACAACGCCAGCCGTGAGGAACAGATTCGCGTCGCGGAGAACGTGCTGAAGACGCAGGGCATCAGCGCATGGCCCTCCTGCGGCAGGCGCGGTTAGTCACAAACGCACTACGTGAAGAGGCGGTGTCGGGCGATATGCCCGGCACCGCCTCTTCTTTCTCAGAGGCCTCTTACGCCAGTTAAGTAACGATTAAAACTTTTGACTCATCAGTAACAGGTGACCTTCATCACCCGAAACACCGGTTAGCCGCATCGGAGCACGCAACAAGCTCCACGTGCGGGCCTTGTTTCAAACGGTCGGGGAAGGACCGCAGTGATGAATATTCGTAAAGCTGTTTCCAAAGGCCTGTTGACCGCCGCGATCTCCGGAGCGCTTGCGATCGTCCCGATGGCCGTGTCGAGCGCCACCGCGCACGCGGACTCGGTCAACTGGGACGCCATCGCGCAGTGCGAGTCGGGCGGGAACTGGTCCACCAACACCGGAAACGGTCACTACGGTGGCCTGCAGTTCAAGCCGGCGACCTGGTCGTCCAACGGCGGCGTCGGCAGCCCCTCGACCGCCTCGCGCGCGGAGCAGATCCGGGTCGCCGAGAACGTCCTTCGCACCCAGGGCCTCAAGGCCTGGCCGAAGTGCGGCCCACGCGGCGCCTCTCCCGCGGTGTGGAACAACACCGGAATGCCTGCCGCTCCCGTCATGCCCGCCGCGACGACGGGCTGCGCCGCGATGCCCTCGACCGGACTGTTCGGCTTCATCAATCCGCGCCAGATGTGCACCGCGTTGCTCAACCCGCTGGGCTCGTTGGCGGTACAACGCTGAATTCGTTGCCCTGCGGGTCGATGAGCTCCGAGGGGTCGGCCCGCAGGGTCCATTGCCACCGGTTGGGCACCACGCGCTCGTCGTCGACGCGGACGAACTTCCAGATGAGGTTCTCCCAGCCCGCCGATCCGGATAGCCACCGCGGCGTTCCGTCCGGCCCGTCGCGGACGTCAGCGCCGACCACCTCCGCCCACCACGCCGCGAGTTCCTCCGGTTGAGCGCTGTCGGTGCACACGGCGAAGACGCGGGCAGGCGGACCTTCGTCCGGCCTGGGGTCGGGGAACGCGCAGAACTCGTTGCCCTCGACGTCGGCGAGGGTGACCCAGCCGGGAAATTCGCCGAGAACCGTGGCGCCGAGATCCAGCAGTGGCGCGATGTCGCGGGCATAGACATCCAGGTGCACGCGGTTCTTCACCGTTTTCCGTCGGCGCTCGGGGCGGAAGGACAACATGGCCCGCTGCGCGGGTCGGCCCAGCGCACCGGCCCAGAACGATTCCGCGGCTGCCGGGTCGGCGGCCTCGACGAGCAGGGGACCGAGCGCGATGGTCACGCAGGCTGGATGTCGCGGTCGGTCGGCAGAACAAACGCCGCGCGGGCCGCAATTGCGGCCAGGTGCCGCGTGACCAGCGCTTCGGGTCCCAGGACGGTGGCGTGGCTGGCCGCGGCGCTGAGGAACGGCGGCAGGTTCACGATCTGGCCGATCATCTTCGATTCGCGCACCAGCGAGCGCACCCTCGGGCGGCGGAACGCCGCGAACCGCGCGAACGCCACGGCCAGGTCGTCGGTCGCGTCGACGAAGGACGCCAGGATCGCCGCGTCCTCCAGCCCCTGACAGCCACCCTGGCCCAAGTGCGGCCGCATGGGGTGCGCCGCGTCGCCCACCACGACGATGGGTCCGCGAGACCACTGCCGGGCCTGGTCTCGGTCATAGAGGTCGTTGTGCAGCACCGCGTCCGGATCGGTGGCAGCCAACACAGTGGGGATCGGTTCGGTCCACGAACCGAACGTGGCCCTCAGATAGGCCAGTTCCCCCTGCGGCGCCACTCGTCCTTCCGCTGCCCGTTCGGTGGCGAACCAATAGGTGTGGTCTGCTCCCAGCGGAACGTGGCCGAACTCGATCGCCGGCCCGAGCACCTCGCCGGCCAGGTCCGGGTCGATGCTGCAGTCGGCCACGCCGCGCCATGCCGTGTAGCCGACGTAGCGATCGGTCAATGAGCCGTTGAGGTGACGTGCCACGATCGAGCGGATGCCGTCGGCGCCGACGACGGCGTCCGCTTCCAGGGTCGCCGAGTCCGACAACGTGATCCGCACCCCATCGGCAGTCGCCACCAGCGAGCGGGCGGAGATCCCGCGCTGCAACGTGCCTGCAGCGAGCCCGCCGGAAAGGACGTTCGTCAGCGCGGATCGCCGGATGACGACGAGTGGCTCGCCGAGTGCCGTGATCAACCGCTCCGGTGCCGGGCGGCGTAACCACCTGCCGTCGCGCCAACGCAGTGCTCCCGCGGTGATTCGTCCGCCTGCGGCTCGAACGGGATCCCCCAGAGCGATCTGGTCGAGCGCGGCCAGGGCGTTGGGCCAGATGCTGATGCCGGCTCCGGATGACGCGTCGGTGCGTTCCTCGAGGACGGTGACGTCGTGTCCCCGCTGCTGCAGCGCGACGGCGGTCGCCAAGCCGGCGATGCCCGCGCCGATCACCAGGATCCGCTTCGGCACCCGTCGAACGTAGCCGACGTTTACGCCGGGTTACAGATCAAAGACCAGCAGCGTGCTGCTGGCGGTGGCGACGACCGCTCCGGAAGCGTCGGTGACGACGCCCTCGGCGAAACCGATGCGCGAGCCCGACTTGACGACCGTGCCCGTGGCGGTGAGAACGCCACTGGTGACACGGACGCCTTTGAGGTAGTTCACCTTGATCTCTACCGAGGTGTAGCCCTTGCCCTGCGGAAGCGTGCTGTGGATCGCGCATGCGGTCACCGAGTCGAGCAGTGTGCAGATGAGGCCGCCGTGGATGGCGCCGATCGGGTTGTAGGCGGATTCATCTGGAACGCAAGTGAATTCGACGCGTCCCGGTTCGACGGCGGTGATCCCGAACTGCAACAGGCCGCCGATCGGTGCCTGCGGCAGGTCACCGTCGACAATGGCCCGCAGGTAGTCGATGCCCGCCATGGTGAGTCCCTTGGCCGTGCTCGGGCCGGGCTCGTGCCACGTGACGGTGCGCGAGCGCTGCGGCCCCCAGGCGGCAGGGGTCTCGGTGTCGGCCAGTTCTGCGGTCATCTCGATTCCCTCAGCTTGCTCATCGGCGGGTAGCGGTGTTGGCGGTCAGGATCGTCGGTGGCGACGGCGTGCACCTTGCCCCACTCCATCAGGGCATCGAGCACCGGGATCAGCGCCTCACCGGACGGCGTGAGCCGGTATTCGTAGCGAGGGGGAGCGCTCTGGTAGGGCGAACGTACGACCACGCCTACGCTCTCGAGTGCTTTCAGCCTCGCCGCGATGCGGTCGCGCGGCGCACCGGTGCCGCGCACGATGTCGCTGAAGTGCATGGCCCCCAACGCGATCTCCCGCACGACGAGTAGCGCCCAACGCTCGCCGACGAGTTCCAGCGCCGCAGCGATCGGGCACGGCCGTCCAGGCAGGCTGCCCAGAGGCGCGACAGGAACCGCAGTCATGAAGCCAGCATGGCACGAGTGAGTTTGAAAATCAAACTTACTCCGGACGGCGGTCCGCCCAGCCTGCGTTGTGCTACGAACAGGTCATGCCCACGACCCCCTTCGACGACCTGGACGTGTACCTTGCGCTGCCGCGCGTTTCCGGTCTCGCCGTGTCGCCGGACGGATCACGGTTGGTGACCACCGTCGCCGAAGTCAACGACAAGCGCACCGAGTACGTCAGCGCCGTGTGGGAAGTCGATCCGAGGGGCCGGCGCCCGGCCCGGCGACTGACCCGCGGCGCCAAGGGCGAGTCGTCGCCGGTGTTCGCCGCCGACGGTGACGTGCTGTTCGTGGCCGCGCGGCCCACCGAGGAAGACGACAAGCCGCCTGCGGCGCTATGGAGATTGCCCGCAGCAGGCGGCGAGGCGTTCGAGGCGTTGGCGCTGCCCGGCGGTGTCGAGACGGTACGTGCCGCGCGGGATGCCGACGTGGCGGTCGTGGGCGCCCCGCTACTGCCCTCGGCCCGCAGCATCGACGACGATCGCAGACTGCGGAGCGTGCGCAAGGACAACAAAATCACGGCGATCCTGCACACCGGCTACCCGATCCGCCACTGGGACAAGGATCTTGGACCTGCGGCGCCGCACCTGTTGAGTGTCGATCTAACCGGCGACGAGCCGAAGGACCTCACCCCGGGGCCTGCAGGTGCGCTGTGGGACACGGACTTCGATGTCAGTGCCGACGGCCGATTCGTGGTGACCAGCTGGCAGCAGCCCGCGGCGGGCGCGTCGAAGCACGCGGTACTCGTCCGCATCGACACCGACAGCGGCGAGCGGGCCGTCATCGCCGACGAACCGGGCGCCGACCTGTGGAGCCCGGTGATCGCGCCGGACGGGTCGGCGGTCGCCTACGTCCGTGAGTCCTATTCGACGCCCGAGAAGGCACCGCGAATCACGCTGTGCTGCCTACGCTTCGGAGGTGATCGTGTCGACGTGGCACCGGACTGGGACCGTTGGCCGACGTCGGTGGCGTGGTCGCGGGACGGATCGGCGCTGATCGTCACCGCGGATCAGGACGGCCGCCGACCGGTGTTCCGGATCGAGCCGGTCGACGGATCCGTCGCGCAACTGACATTCGACGACTACGCGTACACCAACGTCGTCGCGGCGCCCGACGGCGTGCTTTACGCGCTGCGCAGCTCCTATGCCGCGCCGCCGCACCCGGTGCGCATCGACCCCGACGGTGCGGTCACAGAGCTGCCGTGCGTCGACCTGCCCCGCCTGCCCGGCACCCTGAGCGACATCGAAGCGACCTCAACCGACGGCACCCGAGTGCGGTCATGGCTGGTGCTTCCGGACGGCGATGCGCAGGCGCCGCTGCTGCTCTGGATTCACGGCGGTCCATTGGGCAGCTGGAACTGCTGGTCGTGGCGATGGAACCCGTGGCTGCTGGCCGCTCGCGGCTACGCGGTGCTGCTCCCGGATCCCGGGTTGTCGACCGGCTACGGACACGACTTCCTCCAACGCGGATGGGGCGCATGGGGCGGTGCGCCGTTCGACGATCTGATGGCCGCGACCGATGCCGCCTGCGCGCATCCGCGCGTCGACGCCGACCGCACCGCGGCGATGGGCGGATCCTTCGGCGGTTACATGGCCAACTGGGTTGCCGGACACACCGATCGGTTCGACGCCATCGTCACCCACGCGAGTCTTTGGGCGCTCGACCAATTCGGCGCCACCACCGACTCGTCGTACTACTGGCTGCGGGAGATGACGCCGGAGATGGCGCAGGCGAACTCACCGCACAACTACGTCGCCCAGATCGGCACCCCGATGCTGGTTATCCACGGCGACAAGGACTATCGCGTGCCGATCGGCGAGGCGCTGCGACTGTGGTACGAGTTGCTCACGCGATCGCGCCTACCTGCGGCCGACGACGGCAGCAGTGCGCACCAGTTCCTGTACTTCCCGTCGGAGAACCACTGGGTGCTCACGCCGCAGCACGCCAAGATCTGGTACCAGGTGGTGACCGCATTTCTGAGCCGTCACGTCCTGGGCGAGGACGTCGAACCGCCGGAGGCCCTCGGGTAGCGTCGCGGACATGAGCGCACAGCGTGAATTCGACATCGTCCTGTACGGCGCAACCGGCTTCGCCGGAAAGCTGACCGCCGAGTACCTGGCCAGATCGGGCGGTGACGTCCGCATCGCGCTGGCCGGGCGGTCGCCGGACAAATTGCTCGCAGTGCGGGAGACGTTGGGGGACAAGGCGCAGTCCTGGCCGCTCATCGCGGCGGACGCGTCGCAGCCGTCGACGCTGAATGCGATGGCCGCCCAGACGCAGGTAGTGGTGACCACCGTAGGGCCCTACGCCCGCTACGGCCTGCCGCTGGTAGCGGCGTGCGCCGCCGCAGGCACCGACTACGCCGACCTGACCGGCGAGACATTGTTCATTCGCGAGAGCATCGACCTGTATCACAAGCAGGCGCTCGACACCGGTGCGCGCATCGTGCACTCGTGTGGATTCGATTCCGTCCCTTCGGATCTCACGGTCTTCGCGCTCTACCGTCGCGCGCAGGAGGATGGAGCAGGCCAGCTCACCGACACGAATCTCGTTGTGCGAGCGATGTCCGGTGGGGTGTCCGGCGGCACCATCGCTTCGATGATAGACGTCATGACCGCGGTCTCATCGGATGCAGAGGCGCGACAGGCGCTCAACGACCCCTACACCTTGACTCCGGACCACGCCGCGGAGCCCGAACTCGGCGCGCAGCCGGACCTACGCTGGCGCCGTGGTCGCGACGTCGCCGATGAACTTGACGGCTACTGGCTCGGGGCCTTCGTGATGGCCGGCACGAACTCCCGAATTGTCAGGCGCAGCAATGCATTACTCGATTATGCGTACGGCAGGAGATTGAAGTACGCCGAGACGATGAGCATGGGCCACTCGTTGGCGGCGCCGGTTGCGGCCGCGCTGGCGACGGGTGGCAACGCCGCCGCCATGGCGCTGGGCGGCAGATTCTTCAACCGGCTCCCACGAAAACTCGTCGATCGGGTCGCGCCGAAGCCCGGCACCGGTCCGAGTGAACGCGCGCGCGAAAACGGCCACTACACGGTCGTGACGTACACCACGACCACGACGGGCGCACGCTACAAAGCGAAGCTGTCGCAGAGGGGTGACTACGGGTACAAGGCCACGTCGGTGTTGCTGGGGGAGTGCGGATTGGCGTTGGCAATCGACCGCGACCGGTTGTCGGATCTGCGTGGAGTTCTCACGCCCGCGGCAGCGATGGGCGATGTGTTGCTGAGTCGATTCCCCGCTGCCGAAGTGTCATTGGAGACAACGCGACTGAATTGATCCGCGCGAGCAGAACGCCTGTAGACCAAGATCGTTTGCACTAGTGTCGTGACCGCGTCTGTGCATATCCCAGCGACGAAGGTGGGCAGGTAATGGCTGGTCTCGACGATCTCTTCGCACAAATCCCAGTACAGGACATTGCAAAAAAGATCGGCGCCGATGAAGGTGAAGTGAACAACGCGATTCGCACCTTGGTTCCTGCGCTGGTCGGTGGTGTGGCCGAGAACGTCCAGGCCAGTCAGATCGATTCGAGCGACCTCGAATCCACGGTTGCCCAGCAAGGCGCCAGTGGTCTACTCGATGGGGGCGTCAGCGTCGACCAGGTCGACGCCAAGGAGGGCGACCAGTATGTCGCCAAGATCTTCGGCGGCAACGACAGCAACGCCGTGGCCTCCGCGTTGGCAGGCACCGGCGCCGGTGGCGGTGATCTGATCAAGAAGCTGCTGCCGATCCTGGCGCCGATCGTGCTGGCCTACATCGGCAAGCAACTGACGAAGGGCTCGGCGCCGGCCGAGACACAGGCTCAGCAGGCGCCCGCCGGCGGCGGCGGCCTCGGTGACATCCTCGGCAGCATTCTGGGCGGCGCCGGCGGTGGCGGCGGTGGCGGCGGCAACAATCCGCTCGGCAGCATCCTCGGCAGCGTGCTCGGCGGTGGCGGCGGCGGACAGAACAATCCGATCGGGGAGATCCTCGGCGGGTTGCTCGGCGGCAAGAAGTAGCCTTCCCTCCGCGTGGGCCCACGCGCAGCTGGGGACAGACGGAAAATTCCCCATTTTGGCGGCGTGTCGGGGCCTTTTCCGTCTTCTCGCGCGGAGTTCCTAGAATGGCGCGGTGACCGACAGCTTCCGCCCCGGCCTCGACGCCCTGCCCAAGTCCTGGGATCCCGGCGCGGTCGAGAGCGACCTCTACGAGGGCTGGGTCAACGCCGGCTACTTCAAGGCCGACGCCTCCACCGCGAAACCTGCGTACTCGATCGTCCTGCCACCGCCGAACGTGACGGGCAGCCTGCACATGGGCCATGCGTTTGAACACACGTTGATGGACGCGCTGACGCGTCGCAAGCGCATGCAGGGCTTCGAGGTCTTGTGGCTGCCGGGCATGGACCACGCGGGCATCGCCACGCAGAGCGTCGTGGAAAAGGAGCTCGCCGTCGACGGCAAGACCAAAGAGGACTTCGGCCGCGAGCTCTTCATCGACAAGGTCTGGGACTGGAAACATGACTCCGGCGGCACCATCGCCGGGCAGATGAGACGGCTCGGTGACGGTGTGGACTGGAGCCGCGACCGGTTCACCATGGACGACGGGCTCTCGCGTGCGGTGCGCACCATCTTCAAGCGGCTGTTCGACGCCGGGTTGATCTACCGCGCCGAGCGGCTGGTGAACTGGTCGCCGGTGCTGGAGACCGCGGTTTCCGACCTCGAGGTCAAATACGACGACGTCGAAGGCGAGCTGGTGTCGTTCCGCTACGGCTCGCTGCGCGACGACGAACCGCACATCGTGGTGGCCACCACCCGCGTCGAGACCATGCTGGGTGACACCGCGATCGCCGTGCACCCCGACGACGAGCGCTACCGCGACCTGGTCGGCAAGACCCTGCCGCACCCGTTCGTCGACCGCGAGCTCGTCATCGTCGCCGACGCACACGTCGATCCCGAGTTCGGCACGGGCGCAGTCAAAGTCACACCGGCACACGATCCCAACGACTTCGAGATCGGCATGCGCCATCAGTTGCCGATGCCGATGATCATGGACACCAAGGGCCGAATCGCCGACACCGGAACCGAATTCGACGGCCTGGACCGGTTCGAGGCCCGCGTCAAAGTGCGCGAGGCGCTGGCCCAGCAGGACCGCAGTCGTCGCCGAGAAGCGGCCCTACCTGCACAGCGTCGGACACTCCGAGCGCAGCGGCGAACCGATCGAACCCCGGTTGTCGCTGCAGTGGTGGGTCAAGGTCGAATCGCTGGCCAAGGCGGCAGGCGACGCGGTACGCGACCACCGCACCGTGGTCCATCCGCCCAGCCTGGAACCGCGCTGGTTCGCCTGGGTCGACAACATGCACGACTGGTGCATCTCGCGACAGCTGTGGTGGGGCCACCGCATCCCGATATGGCACGGTCCCGACGGGGACATGATGTGCGTCGGCCCCGACGAAACCCCGCCCGAGGGCTGGCAACAGGACCCCGACGTGCTGGACACGTGGTTCTCCGCGGCGCTGTGGCCGTTCTCGACCATGGGCTGGCCCGATCACACGATCGAGCTGGAGAAGTTCTATCCGACAAGCGTTCTGGTCACCGGATACGACATCCTGTTCTTCTGGGTGGCGCGGATGATGATGTTCGGCACTTTCGTCGCCGACGACCCGGCGATCACCCTCGGCGGCGAACGTGGTCCGCAGGTGCCGTTCGAGAACGTCTTCCTGCACGGGCTGATCCGCGACGAGTTCGGCCGCAAGATGAGCAAGTCGCGCGGCAACGGCATCGACCCGCTGGACTGGGTCGAGAAGTTCGGCGCCGACGCGCTGCGGTTCACCCTCGCCCGCGGCGCCAGCCCGGGCGGCGACCTGTCGATCGGCGAGGACCACGCGCGTGCCTCGCGAAACTTCGCGACCAAGCTGTTCAACGCGACGCGGTTCGCGTTGATGAACGGTGCGGCACTGGCACCACTTCCCGAAGCGGCGCGACTCACCGACGCCGACCGATGGATCCTGGGTCGGTTGGAAGAGGTTCGCGCCGAAGTGGATTCGGCGTTCGACAGCTACGAGTTCAGTCGGGCATGCGAATCGCTCTACCACTTCGCCTGGGACGAGTTCTGCGACTGGTACGTGGAGTTGGCCAAGGTCCAGCTCGCCGACGGGTTCGAGCACACCACGGCGGTGTTGGCCGCGGTGCTCGACGCGCTGCTCAAGCTGTTGCACCCGGTGATGCCGTTCGTCACCGAGGTGCTGTGGAAGACACTGACCGGCGGGCAGTCGCTGGTCATCGCCGACTGGCCCGAACCCTCCGGGTTCGACGTGGATCACGTTGCGACACAGCGCATCACGGATATGCAGAAGTTGATCACCGAGGTCCGACGGTTTCGCAGCGACCAGGGGCTCAACGACCGGCAGAAGGTGCCGGCACGGCTGTCCGACGTGGCGAAGGCCGGCCTCGACGCGCAGCTTCCGGCCGTGAGCGCGCTGGCGTGGCTGACCGCGGCGGACGACGGCTTCAGCCCGTCGGCGGCCGTCGAGGTGCGGTTGTCCCAGGGCACTGTGGTGGTGGAACTGGACACGTCGGGCACCGTCGACGTCGGCGCCGAACGGCGCAGGCTGGAAAAGGATCTGGCGGCCGCGCAGAAGGAACTGGCCGGCACTGAGGGCAAGCTCGGCAACGATGCGTTCCTGGCCAAGGCACCCGCGGATGTGGTCGAGAAGATCCGTGAACGCCAACAGGTGGCCCGCGAGGAAGTCGACCGGATCACGGCGCGCCTGGCTTCGTTCCAATGACCGCGGAGCCGCCCGACGAGGGACCTCTGACCGACGACGTCCCCACGCCGGACGAGATCGCGTCGCTGCTTCAGGTCGAGCATCTGCTTGATCAGCGTTGGCCCGAAACGAAGCTCGAACCCAGCACGTCGCGCATCTCCGCGCTGTTGGAGATGCTCGGTTCGCCGCAGCGCAGCTATCCGTCGATCCACATTGCGGGCACGAACGGCAAGACGTCGGTGGCGCGAATGGTCGATGCGCTGCTGACCGCCTTGCATCGCCGCACCGGGAGGACCACCAGCCCGCACCTGCAGTCGGCGGTCGAGCGCATCTCGATCGACGGCAAGCCGATCACGCCCGCGAAGTACGTCGCGACCTATCAAGAAATCGAACCCTTCGTGCAGCTGGTCGACCAGCAGTCCGAGGCTGGGCTTTTCGGGGGGGATGGCCCGCCATTGAGCAAGTTCGAGGTGGTCACCGCCATGGCGTTCGCCGCCTTCGCCGACGCGCCCATCGACATCGCGGTCGTCGAGGTCGGCCTCGGCGGACGGTGGGACGCCACCAACGTCGTCAACGCGCCGGTCGCCGTCATCACGCCCATCGGCGTCGACCACGTGGACTATCTCGGCGACACCATCGCCGACATCGCCTCCGAGAAGGCGGGCATCATCACCAGACAGGACGAAGATCCGGTGCCGACCGACACCGTCGCGGTGATCGCCCGCCAGCTTCCCGAAGCGATGGAGGTGCTGCTGGCCCAGGCGGTGCGGGCCGACGCGGCGGTGGCCCGCGAGGATTCGGAATTCGCGGTGCTCGACCGCCAGATCGCCGTCGGTGGACAGCTTCTGGAGCTTCAAGGCCTCGGCGGGGTGTACAGCGAGGTATTCCTTCCCCTGCACGGCGAACATCAGGCGCACAACGCGGTCGTCGCGCTGGCCGCGGTCGAGGCGTTCTTCGGTGCGGGCGCGCAGCGGCAGCTGGACGTCGACGCGGTTCGGGCGGGCTTCGCGTCAGTCGCCAGCCCCGGCCGGCTGGAGCGGATGCGAAGTGCGCCAACCGTTTTCATCGATGCTGCACATAATCCGGCAGGCGCCGCCGCCCTTGCTCAGGCGCTGCAGGAGGAATTCGACTTCCGGTTTCTCGTCGGCGTCGTTTCGGTGATGGCGGACAAGGACGTCGACGGGATCCTCGCCGCGCTGGAACCGGTGCTCGACCAGATCGTGGTCACCCACAACGGTTCGCCGCGGGCGCTCGACGTCGAGTCGCTCGCTCTTCGCGCCGAGGAGCGGTTCGGCCCTGAACGGGTGATCACCGCCGCCACGCTTGCCGACGCGATCGAGACCGCCACGGCGCTCGTCGAGGAGGCCGGCAACGAGGGCGAGGGCGCCGGTGGCTTCGGCGGGGTTGGCATGGTGATCACCGGTTCGGTGGTCACGGCGGGGGCGGCGCGGACGCTGTTCGGAAGGGACCCCGCATGACCGAGCAACCCCAGGAGCAGCCCGATCCGTGGAAGAGCTTCCGCGGCGTGATGGCAGGCACGCTGATCCTGGAGGCGATCGTGGTGCTGCTGGCATTGCCGGTGGTGGCGCGCATCGGCAGCGGACTGACCGCGGCCAGTGGCGGCTATCTGATCGGACTCGCCGTCCTGCTGGTGCTGTTCGCCGGTATCCAGGGCCGGTCGTGGGCGATCTGGGCCAACCTGGCGCTTCAGGTCGTGCTGATCGCGGGCGTGGCAGTGCATGGCGCGATCGGTTTCATCGGTGTGGTGTTCCTCGGTGTCTGGTTGGTGATCGCCTACCTGCGCCACGAGGTTCTGCGCCGGCAGAAGCTCGGACTCCTGCCAGGGCAGCAGCGCCGCCCGACTAGCTCTGATGGCCGGGCTCTCCCCCTACGCTTCGCGTGGGTGGGCCCACCGCTTGCGAGGGGAGTGCCCCCACAACGCGGCTCCTTCGTCGCCGGCTCGATCGTCGCCCGACTAGGCTGTCCGCCGTGACTGAGCCGACTGAGCGCACCCTCGTGTTGATCAAGCCCGACGGCGTCAAGCGGCGCCTCATCGGCGAGATCCTCAGCCGAATCGAACGGAAGGGGCTGACTGTTGCGGCCCTGCAGTTGAAGGACGTCAGCGACGAGCTTGCCCACAAGCACTACGCCGAACACGACGGAAAGCCGTTCTTCGGATCGCTGCTGGAGTTCATCACTTCGGGGCCGGTCGTGGCGGCCATCGTGGAAGGCCCGCGGGCGATTGCGGCGTTTCGTCAGATCGCCGGCGGAACGGACCCCGTCGAGAAGGCCGCGCCGGGCACGATCCGCGGAGATTTTGCCCTGATCACCCAGGACAACCTCGTGCACGGCTCGGATTCGCCGGAGTCCGCCGCTCGCGAGATCGAGCTCTGGTTTCCCGACGCGTAGGGGCTCGCGAATGGCCAGCTCGCCCGGCTTGGTCTGGCGCAGCGGCGTGATGTGGGATACTAGGGACGGGTAGCCGGCCCTTAACCAGGGGGCGGATGCCCGAATGAAGACTTAGACGTGCGCGACCATCGCCACGCGCGATGCGGCGCCGACCGTCCAGCCATCATTCAGACCGGCACCGAAACGGTCCCAACCAGGGGATTGCTCGGGGCGAGACCATAACAAGCTCGGGCGAAGTGAACCCGGGTCAATAGCGGAAGCCCTCGCGTGGCCGCGTCAAAAAAGACGCGCCCGGGGGCTAGAGGAGACTACGTGGCCGACGATGCCCCTACCCAAGACCTATCAGAAGAGACACAGCCCGCGGAGGACGCTCAGCCCGAGAGGCTGAGAGTCCATTCGCTGGCGCGCGTGCTGGGAACCACCAGCAAGCGTGTGCTCGATGCGCTGACCGACCTCGACGGGCGGCCGCGCAGCGCCCAGTCGGCGGTCGAGGACGACGAGGTCGAGCGGGTGCGCGAAGCGCTCGCCGGCCAACCTGACGGGTCCAGCCCGGACGCACCCGGCCCCGAAGCCGAGAATGCGCCGGCCACTCCCGACGCTGGTGAGCAGGCTTCCTCGACCGATCCCGACACTGACGGGGACGAGCCCGAGTCGCGGCTGATGCTCGAGACCGCCGCCGAAGACACGCCGGAGCGTGCCGCCTACCTGCCGCTGTTCGTGGCGCCTCAGCCGATTCGGGTCGAGTACGACGCCGACGACGCCGACGCCGACGACCGACGACGACGACGACAGCGACGACAGCGGACCCGATTCCGATGACGACCAGAGTGAGCGACCGGCCGCCAAGCGCCGCCGCCGGGGCCGTCGCGGACGCGGCCGGGGCCGTGGCGAGCAGAACGGCGACGATTCCGACTCCGACGGTGACTCCGAAGGCCAACGCCGAGGCCAGGATTCCGGCGATGACTCAGACGATTCGGACGACTCCGACGACGCCGACGACAACGGCGACAACGGCGACGACGACGGTTCGGGTGAAGGCGGTACGCGCCGTCGGCGCCGCCGCCGGCGGCGCAAGTCCAGCTCCGGCGATAACGGAGAGAACGCATCGCCTGACGACCCGCCGAACACCGTCGTGCACGAACGCGAGCCGCGAAAGTCGGGCAAGGGCGGCGACAAGGACAGCAACGAGATCCAGGGCATCAGCGGGTCAACCCGTCTGGAGGCCAAGCGTCAGCGCCGTCGCGACGGCCGTGACGCCGGTCGGCGTCGTCCTCCGATCCTGAGCGAGGCCGAGTTCCTGGCACGGCGCGAGGCCGTCGAGCGGATGATGGTCGTGCGCGACAAGGTCCGCACCGAACCGCCTCACGAGGGCGCGCGCTACACCCAGATCGCCGTGCTCGAAGACGGTGTCGTGGTGGAACATTTCGTGACGTCGGCGGCGTCGGCATCGCTGGTCGGCAACATCTATCTGGGCATCGTGCAGAACGTGCTGCCCTCGATGGAGGCTGCCTTCGTCGACATCGGCCGTGGCCGCAATGGCGTGCTCTACGCAGGCGAGGTGAACTGGGAGGCCGCCGGCCTCGGCGGTACGCAGCGCAAGATCGAACAGGCACTCAAGCCGGGCGACTACGTCGTCGTGCAGGTAAGCAAGGACCCGGTAGGGCATAAGGGCGCCCGGCTGACCACCCAGGTGTCGTTGGCCGGCCGCTACCTCGTCTACGTGCCGGGCGCGTCGTCGACGGGGATCAGCCGCAAGCTGCCCGACACCGAACGGCAGCGGCTCAAGGAGATCCTGCGCGAGGTCGTGCCGCCCGAGGCGGGCGTGATCATCCGCACTGCGTCGGAGGGTGTGAAGGAAGAAGACATTCGCACCGACGTCAACCGGCTACAGGAGCGTTGGACACAGATCGAATCCAAGGCCGTCGAGACCAAGAAGAAGGCGGCCGGTGCCGCCATCGCCCTGTATGAAGAGCCCGACGTTCTGGTGAAGGTCATCCGCGATCTGTTCAACGAGGACTTCACCGGTCTCCTCGTGTCCGGCGCCGAGGCCTGGGACACCATCAACGATTACGTGAATTCGGTTGCGCCTGAGCTTGTGCCGCGGATGAACAAGTACGAGACGGCAGGCACCGACGGCCCGGACGTATTCGCCGTGCACCGCATCGACGAGCAGCTGACCAAGGCCATGGACCGCAAGGTGTGGCTGCCGTCCGGCGGCACGTTGGTCATCGACCGCACCGAGGCGATGACGGTGGTTGACGTGAACACCGGCAAGTTCACCGGTTCCGGCGGCAACCTGGAGCAGACCGTCACCCGAAACAACCTCGAGGCCGCCGAGGAGATCGTGCGCCAGCTGCGGCTGCGCGATATCGGCGGCATCATCGTCATCGACTTCATCGACATGGTCCTCGAGTCCAACCGCGACCTCGTGCTGCGCAGGCTGACTGAGGCTTTGGCCCGCGATCGCACCCGTCATCAGGTCTCCGAGGTGACATCGCTCGGGCTGGTGCAGCTGACGCGGAAGAAGTTGGGTACGGGCCTGATCGAGGCGTTCTCGACGACATGCCCGGACTGCGGCGGTCGTGGCATTCTGCTGCATGGTGATCCCGTTGATTCGACGTCAACCGGCCCACGCAAAGCGGAGTCCGGCGGGCGCCGGGGCAAGCGCGGCAAGCGTGGGGGCAAGTCCGAGTCCGAGGATGTCGCCGTCGCGAAGGTGCCTGTGCATCCGGCCGGCGAGCATCCGATGTTCAAGGCGATGGCCGCCAACGGCCGCCACGAGGACGCCGACGAGGACGAGGACGGCGGCGAGACGATCGCCGAGGAAGTGGCCGAAGTCGATTCGGACACCATTCGCGAGGCCGTCACCGAGATCGCCGACGAAGACCTCGCCGATTCGGACGCCGACGATTCGGACGAATCGGATGACGACGACGAGTCCGATGGCGACGAGATCGACCTCGACGATGACGACGACGACGAAGACGACGACATCGAGGTCATCGACTCCGACGACGACTCTGACGACGACACTGACGACGACTCGGATGACGAGGATGACGAAGAAGACGACGACGATTCGGATGATGACGACGATGATCGACGATGATGACGACGATCAGATGATGACGACGACGATTCGGATGATGACGACGACGATGAGTCTGTCCAGGTAGCTCGGCCCGCCGGTCGGCATCGTCGGCGCGCCGCAGCCAGGCCGGCTGGGCCTCCCGTCCAGGAGGGATGACCGCAGTCGACCCGTCATGAGCTGTGACCTGCAGTGATTTGACCCTCGCGGCGCGACTCAAGTAATCTTGAGCAGTTGTCGCCAGGCTGCGGCCGGCGACAGGCGAAGACCCGGAAACCCAGACATGCGCAGCCACCAGTAGCGCGCGCCCACAGACGAGATGAAGAAGGACCCGATGGCAGCCGAAAAAGCCACGTACGCAATCGTCAAGACAGGCGGCAAGCAGTACAAGGTCGCGGTCGGAGACGTGGTCAAGGTCGAGAAGCTCGACTCCGAGCCCGGCGCGAAGGTGTCGCTGCCTGTCGCCTTGGTCGTGGAGGGCGCGAAGGTCACCAGCGCCGCCAAGGACCTGGAGAAGGTCGCCGTCACCGGCGAGGTGCTCGAGCACACCAAGGGCCCCAAGATCCGCATCCACAAGTTCAAGAACAAGACCGGCTATCACAAGCGGCAGGGTCACCGTCAGCAGCTGACGGTCCTCAAGGTCACCGGAATCAAGTAGCGGGAGACGACGACAGATGGCACACAAGAAGGGCGCTTCCAGCTCACGCAACGGTCGCGACTCCAACGCTCAGCGGCTGGGCGTCAAGCGATTCGGCGGCCAGATCGTCAAGGCCGGCGAGATCATCGTCCGCCAGCGCGGCACCCACTTCCATCCAGGGGTTAACGTCGGGCGCGGTGGCGATGACACGCTGTTCGCGACGGCTCCAGGCGCCGTGACATTCGGCAAGAAGCGCGGCCGCAACACCATCAGCGTCGTGCGACCGTCGGCTTCGGAGGCTTAGCTCCCCGAGGACTTTCCGCGAACGTGAAGCTGCTGCGAGTTCTTTCGGTACATCTCGCAACAGCTTCACACTCGGGAAGGACTATCAATGCCCCGGTTCGTCGACCGCGTCGTGATTCACGCGAAGGCGGGCAACGGCGGTCACGGCTGCGCCTCCGTCCACCGCGAGAAGTTCAAACCACTCGGCGGCCCCGACGGCGGTAACGGCGGGCGCGGCGGAAGCATCGTGCTGGTCGTCGACCCCCAGGTGCACACCCTGCTGGACTTCCACTTCCATCCCCACGTCGACGCGCCGTCCGGCAAGCAGGGCATGGGAGGCAACCGCGACGGGGCGGCAGGCGCCGACCTCGAGGTCAGGGTCCCCGACGGCACCGTCGTGCTCGACGAGAACGGCAAGCTACTCGCTGATCTGGTCGGCGCGGGCACCCGCTTCGACGCGGCGGCAGGCGGGCGCGGCGGACTCGGCAACGCCGCACTGGCTTCCCGCGCGCGCAAGGCGCCGGGATTCGCGCTGCTCGGCGAGAAGGGGCAGGTCCGCGACCTCACGTTGGAACTGAAGACGGTCGCGGACGTCGGACTGGTCGGGTTTCCGTCTGCGGGCAAGTCGTCGCTGGTGTCGGCCATCTCGGCGGCCAAACCCAAGATCGCCGACTATCCGTTCACCACGCTAACGCCCAACCTGGGTGTCGTGTCGGCGGGCGAACACACCTTCACTGTCGCCGACGTCCCCGGTCTGATACCCGGCGCGTCCGAAGGCCGCGGTCTCGGCTTGGAATTCCTGCGGCACATCGAGCGGTGCGCGGTGTTGGTGCACGTCGTCGACTGCGCGACGCTGGAACCGGGCCGCGACCCGATCTCCGACATCGATGCGCTGGAAGCCGAGCTGGCCGCATACACGCCGACGCTCCAAGGCGACACGACACTGGTCGATCTCGCTGCACGACCGCGCGCGATCGTTCTCAACAAGATCGACGTGCCGGAGGCGCGCGAGCTCGCCGACTTCGTCCGTGAGGAGGTCGTCCGCCGATACGGTTGGCCGGTTTTCGAGGTCTCGACGGTAGCGCGAGAAGGATTGCGGCCGTTGACGTTCGCACTCTGGGACATGGTTTCTGCGTATCGTGCGTCGCAACCTGCCGTCGTGCCTCGCAGGCCCGTGATCCGCCCCATCGCGGTGAACGAGAGTGGGTTCACCGTCGAATCCGATGGTGCGGGTGGCTTCGTGGTGCGCGGCGCACGGCCCGAACGGTGGATCGCACAAACGGATTTCACCAACGACGAGGCCGTGGGATACCTCGGCGACCGGCTGGCGCGACTCGGTGTCGAGGACGAACTGCTGAAGCTCGGTGCGAAACCTGGCTGCGCGGTCACCATCGGCGACATGACATTCGACTGGGAGCCGCAGACCCCGGCGGGCGTCGATGTGACGCCGACGGGACGCGGCACCGACGCGCGGTTGGAACGCAACGACCGGGTGGGGGCCGACGAGCGGAAGGCCGCCAGACGCCAACGTCGAGAGCGCACGGAATGACGAGCGCGCATCGGGAGGCGATCCGGACGGCGCGGAGCATCGTCGTCAAGGTGGGCACCACCGCGCTGACCACGCCATCGGGTGTGTTCGACGTCGACAGGCTGGCCACCCTTGCCGACGCGATCCAGCGCCGCATGGAGGCAGGATCCGACGTGGTGATCGTGTCGTCGGGAGCGATCGCCGCGGGCATCGAACCGCTCAAGCTGTCCAGGAGGCCCGCCGACCTCGCCACCAAGCAGGCAGCGGCCAGCGTCGGGCAGGTCGCGCTGGTCAATGCATGGAACACGGCGTTCGCCCGCTACCAGCGCACCGTCGGTCAGGTACTGCTGACCGCTCACGACATCTCGATGCGGGTGCAGCACACCAACGCCCAGCGCACGCTGGACCGGCTGCGCGCGCTGCACGCGGTCGCCATCGTCAACGAGAACGACACGGTCGCCACCAACGAGATCCGGTTCGGCGACAACGACCGGCTCTCGGCCCTGGTCGCCCATCTGATCAGGGCCGATGCGCTGGTGCTGCTGTCAGACATCGACGGCCTCTACGACTCCGATCCGCGAAAAGCGCGCGAGACAGGCGGGGCGCGCTTAATCTCCGAGGTCAGTGGGCCGGCAGACCTCGACGGCGTCGTTGCGGGACGGGGAAGTCACCTGGGTACCGGCGGGATGGCGTCGAAGCTGTCCTCGGCGCTGTTGGCCGCCGACGCGGGTGTGCCGGTGTTGCTGGCCGCGGCGTCCGACGCGGCTACCGCGCTCGTCGACGCGTCGGTGGGCACGGTGTTCGCACCGCGCCCCGAACGCATGTCGGCGCGCAGGTTCTGGGTCCGTTACGCCGCGGAGGCATCCGGGGCGCTCACGCTCGACGACGGGGCGGTGCGGGCGGTCGTGCGGCAGCGGCGGTCGCTTCTTCCGGCAGGCATCACCGCGGTGTCGGGTCGGTTCTACGGCGGTGACGTCGTCGAGTTGCGCTCACAGGACGCGACCATGGTGGCCCGCGGTGTGGTGGCCTACGACCACGCCGAACTGGCCACGATGTTGGGCCGGTCGACGTCGGATCTGCCCGCCGAGATGCGCCGACCCGCGGTCCACGCCGACGATCTGGTCGCCGTTAGTCGCTAGGAGCGCAGACGGTCGACCTTCTGCTGTAGCGAGGACAGCATCGACTTGAGCTGCTCTGCACGGTCGTCGGCGTCGTCCATGACATCGTCGTCGGCCGGGCACACCGTCACGCCGTGCGCCTGCGCGGTCGACTCGAAACACGCGCGGACGGCGGGGTCGGCCAGTATCACCGCGGCGAGCATTCCCGGTGCGAGCTCACGGCTGCGCAGCATCCCGCGATAGTGCACCTCGGCGGGTATCCGGATCTCCATCGCACCGCCTTCGAGCTGTTGTTTGGCGGCAGCGAGCAGCAGCGTCAGCGCCGCCCTCGAGATCACCCCCAGCACTTTCCTGCGGAACGGAAACCACGGCACCGGCAGCCTGCCGATCTGGCTTTCCATGCCGCCGGTGAACATGTACTCGATGAGGCTGCGGGTGCGGACCTCTTCCACATCGGCCCACGTGACCGTGTCGCCGTCGAACTCGACCGCGTCCTTGCTGATCGCCACGCCGCCGAAATAGTTGAGCTTTCGGACCAGCCCGCGCAGCTTGTCCGGTGTCAGCGGGTGATCGGCGACCATGTCGCCGACGCCAAGGGCCCACCGGCCCGAGGCGGGGCCGGGATCGGGCCGGTGGCGTTCGAGCAGAGACCGCAACCATGAAACGTCGTCGGTGTCTGGGGTGTCGTCGGACACCGATTCATTCAAGCCGAATTCGCGACGGTGGGCAGTTCATCGGCCAGCAGTGCCAGCATCGGCGAGCATCCGTTGTCGATCTTGACCGTCGCCAGGTCGTCGCCTCGTGTGCGGCCGCGGTTGATGATCGCGACCGGGATGCCCAGCGCGACCGCATGCCGGACGAACCGGAACCCCGAATAGACTGTCAACGACGAGCCGGCAACCAGCAGCGCATCCGCGTCGTCGAGGAGTGAATATGCTTGTCGCACACGCTCTTTGGGTACACTCTCGCCGAAGTAGACGATGTCGGGCTTCAGCATTCCGCCGCAACGCGGACAGTCGATGATCGTGAACGCCGCGGTGTCGTCGACGACGGCGTCGGCATCGGGAGCCACCGCGATACCGCCGACGGCCTCCGCGCGCTCGATGAAGCCCGGGTTGGCGGCTTCCAGCAGATCGGCGAGCGTGGCCCGTGCCATCGTGTGTCCGCAGTCCAGGCAGATCACCCCCGCATAGGTGCCGTGCAGATTGACTACCGATCGGCTTCCCGCCTTGGTGTGCAGGAGGTCGACGTTCTGGGTGATCAGGCCCGACACGACGCCCGCGTGCTCGAGCGCCGCCAGCGCGCGATGCCCGGCATTGGGCAGCGTGTCGTGCATGTGCCGCCAGCCGATGTGATTGCGCGCCCAGTACCGCTGTCGGAACGCCCGGTCGGAGGTGAACTGCCGAATGGTCATCGGATTGCTCGGCGGCGAGTCCGGCCCGCGGTAGTCGGGGATGCCGGAATCGGTGGACATCCCCGCCCCCGTCAGCACCGAGATCCGTCGCCCCTTCAGCAGGGCGACTAGCTCAGGTGCGTCCACCCCTTCGAGGGTAGGCGATGGATTTCAGTCGTCTGAGCGATCCTGATCGTGACCGTCCGTGAGCTCGGCCTGCGCAGCCTCGCCGTGCTCGTCGTCGTCAGCTTCGTCGTCCTCGTCGACGAGGATGGTGTCGATGACCTCGACGTGCTTCTCGGCCGACGCGGCATCCGTCAGCGGAACCGAGACGGTCAGGATGCCGCGGTCGTAGGTCGCGTTGATGTCGTCCTCGTCGGCACCAACGGGCAGCGCGATGGTGCGGGCGAACGATCCGTACGAGAATTCCGAGAGTCCGTTCGTCTCGCCGGTCTGGGCGCGTTCGGCTTTGATCGTCAACTGCCCGTCGCGCACGGTGACTTCGATGTCCTCGATCGGGTCGACTCCGGGAAGTTCCGCGCGCACCTGGTAGCGGCCGTCGCGGGTCTCGTCCTCCAGCCGCAGCAGATTGTTGTCGAAGAACGGACGCAGACCCGCGATCGACGGCAAGCTGGCGAACATCGGAAAGCCGCTGAAAAGCTCAGACAGCTCGGGAAGCAAGGGGCGTGACTGACGTTGTACGGCAAGCTTATTCACGATTCCTCCAGGGATGGCGCGCGGTGATGGGTATGTCAAACGGTCGCGGACTCACGATGCGTGACGCAGGGAAAATCGCCGAATCCTGCGTGGTGCGTGCGGGCGAACTGCAAGCCAACACACGGTCAAGACGCTGGGCCACGCGGACGGTTTCGTCTCGCGACACCTGGTCGGTGACCTGCCTGTATGTACCCCGTCACCAGATCTTGACCTATCGCGGGCGACAATGGAGGAGATGGACTTCTACTCGGCGTACCGGCAGGGCTTCGTCCGTGTGGCCGCCTGTACCCACCGGACGGCCCTCGCCGACCCCGCTGCCAACGCGGAGTCGGTGCTGCAGATCGCGCGGGCCTGTCACGACGACAGCGTCGCACTGGCCGTCTTCCCCGAACTGACGCTGTCGGGCTATTCCATCGAGGACATCCTGATGCAGGATGCACTGCTGGACGCGGTCGAGAACGCGGTGCTCGATGTGGTGGTGGAATCCGCCGAACTGATGCCCGTCCTGGTGGTCGGCGCACCGCTGCGGTTCGCGCATCGGATCTACAACACCGCGGTGGTCATCCACCGCGGGCGGGTGCTCGGCGTCGTGCCCAAGTCGTACCTGCCGACGTACCGCGAGTTCTACGAGCGCCGCCAGATGGCGGCCGGTGATCTGGCACGCGGGACGATCCGGATGGGCCAGGCGGATGTGCCGTTCGGTCCGGATCTGTTGTTCGCCGCGATCGACGTGCCGGGTTTCGTTCTGCACGTCGAGATCTGTGAGGACATGTTCGTGCCCGTGCCGCCGAGTGCGGAGGCAGCGCTGGCGGGTGCGACGGTGCTGGCCAACCTGTCCGGCAGCCCGATCACGATCGGCCGCGCCGACGACCGCGCCCTGCTGGCCCGTTCGGCGTCGGCGCGC
Organism: uncultured Actinomycetota bacterium; assembly: GCA_963721495.1. Lineage (GTDB taxonomy): Bacteria > Actinomycetota > Actinomycetes > Mycobacteriales > Mycobacteriaceae > Mycobacterium. The sequence goes on from CAVRMG010000005.1 coordinate 55,819, forward strand.
TGCCTGGCCGCCTACGTCTACGCCGCGGCGGGCGAGGGCGAGTCGACCACCGACCTGGCCTGGGACGGCCAGACGATGGTGTGGGAGAACGGGTCGTGCCTTGCACAATCCGAGCGGTTCCCGAAGGGGGAGCGGCGCTCGATCGCCGACGTGGACCTCGAGCTGTTGCGGTCCGAGCGGCTGCGGATGGGCACCTTCGACGACAACCGCATCCATCACGGCATCACGCACGATTCGTTCCGGCGGGTGGAATTTGAGCTCGATCCGCCTACCGGTGACATCGGCCTACTACGTGAGGTGGAGCGCTTTCCTTTTGTGCCTGCGGATCCCGCACGGCTGCAACAGGATTGCTATGAGGCGTACAGCATCCAGGTCGCGGGTCTGGAGCAGCGGTTGCGCGCGTTGAACTACCCAAAGGTGGTGCTCGGCGTCTCGGGCGGGCTGGACTCGACGCACGCGCTCATCGTCGCGGCGCGCGCGATGGATCGGGAAGGCCGACCCCGCAGCGACATCCTCGCGTTCACCCTGCCGGGCTTCGCGACCGGTGAACGCACGAAGAACAACGCCATTCGGCTTGCGGACGCCCTCGGTGTCACCTTCGAGGAGATCGACATCAAATCGACCGCGGAACTGATGCTCGAGGAGATGGAGCATCCGTTCGCGCGCGGCGAGAAGGTCTACGACGTCACCTTCGAGAACGTGCAGGCGGGTCTTCGCACCGACTACCTGTTCCGACTGGCCAACCAGCGCGGCGGAATCGTGCTCGGCACAGGCGATCTGTCCGAACTGGCGCTCGGCTGGTCCACGTACGGTGTCGGCGATCAGATGTCGCATTACAACGTGAACGGCGGGGTGCCCAAGACGTTGATCCAGCACCTGATCCGGTGGGTCATCTCGTCGCGGGGGTTCGACGATGCCGTCAACGAGGTGCTGCAGTCGGTGCTCGACACCGAGATCACACCGGAGTTGGTGCCCACCGGCGAGGACGAGGAGATCCAGAGCAGCGAAGCCAAGGTCGGACCGTATGTGCTGCAGGATTTTTCACTGTTTCAGGTACTGCGGTACGGGTTCAGGCCATCGAGAGTCGCCTTCCTGGCGTGGCACGCGTGGAGCGACCCCGACCGCGGCGACTGGCCGGCGGGCTTCCCGGAGAACAAGCGGCCGACATACTCGCTCAAGGAGATTCGCCACTGGCTGCAGGTCTTCGTACAACGGTATTACTCGTTCGCGCAGTTCAAACGGTCGGCGATGCCCAACGGGCCGAAGGTCTCGCACGGCGGATCGCTGTCACCCCGAGGCGATTGGCGGGCTCCGTCGGATATGTCGGCGCGCGTCTGGCTCGACGAGATCGAACGCGAAATTCCCGAGGACTAGGGAAAGCTAAATGCGCCCGACTCCGGGAACGAAGCGGCCGACGCCGGCCAGATAGTCGCGATATGCGTCGCCGTGCTTGGCCAGCAGGTAAGGCTCCTCCACGGAGCGGACCTGCAGCTCGATCGTGATGATGAGGAGCACGAATCCGGCGATGGCCACGAAATTCGGTGTCAGCAGGGCGATTCCGAGGCCGAAGACCATCATCGCGGTGAAGATCGGGTTGCGCACCCAACCAAATACGCCGCTGCGGACCAGCGTCGTGGTCTCGCTCGGATCGACACCGATCCGCCACGAGTCACCCATGTCGAGCTGGGCGTAGACCGTCGCGGCGATACCGACCACCGCGATCGCGGCGCCTGCGGCCTGAATCCACAATGCGTGCAAGACGCCAAGCGGCGCCACGACGCCGAGCAGCTGCAGGATCGGCGCGAAGGCCGCCACACCCATCGCCACGACGAACCCGACACCGGCCGACCACTCGACAGAACCCGGGCGACCGGTGATGCCGCGAAATCCGGTGGATCCGGTACGGCGCCGCTGTTCCCAACTGCGCCAACCGAATCCGAGCGCGGAGTACACCGCGAAAAGCGCGAGCGCGAGGACGGGCATGCCGGATCCTTCCTGGATGCTCATGAGCAGCACGGATCTCCGCGCCAGGCGTTGACACCTTCGCGGACAGCAAGCGCGGCGATACCGAGCGCGGCGACCGGATCGGCCCACGACCAGCCGAGCGTGCTGTTGAGCACGAGGCCCGCAAGCAGGATCGCGGACAGATAGGTGCACAGCAGCGTCTGTTTCGAATCGGCGACGGCCGACAGCGAACCGAGTTCTCGGCCCGCGTGGCGTTGGGCCCACGACAGCACCGGCATGATCGCGAGGCTGAGCGCAGCCAGCACGATGCCGACGATCGACGGGTGCGCTTCACCGGCACCAGCCAGCCCACGCACGGCGTCGACCGTGACGTAGGCGGCGAGTGCGAAGAACGAAAACGCGATGAAGCGCAGCGCCATCTTCTCCCGGGTCTCGGGATCCTTGGCGGAGAACTGCCATGCGACGGCGGCCGCTGACGAGATCTCCACGACGGAGTCGAGTCCGAAGCCGATCAGCGCCGACGACGACACCCTGGTGCCCTCGGCGAGCGCGACCACCGCCTCGACCACGTTGTAGGCGATGGTCGCGGTCACCAGCAGGCGAACGCGGCGGGTGAGGTGCGCGCGTCGCGCCGCCGACTGCGTCGTCATCAGCAGCAATCCTAGGTCTCTGCGGCGGGGCAGCACGCCGGATCGACGTCGAGCACGAGGCCGATCAGGTCGTCGAGGGCGTGCGCGATGCGCTCGTCGGCCAGTTCGTACCTGCTGCGTCGGCCCTCGGCCTGGGCGACCACCAGACCGCAGCCACGCAGGCACGCGAGGTGATTGGACAGGATCTGGCGGGACACACCGATCTTGTCGGCAAGGTCGGAGGGATAGCCCGCCGCATGACGCCATTGTCCCTGCGGGACTTGTGTGCAGAAACCCGCGCTCACCGCGGCCGAATGCACCGAAATCGCTCAGAGGCGACCGTCGATGCGGAGATCGGGGTGCACCCACTCCGGCGAACGGCGCTCCTTGAACGCACGAAAGCCCTCGAACGCCTCGGGCGAGGAGTAACTGGCTTGCATGCCGATGCGGTCGAACAGGCCCAGGTAGTTGTCCAGGCTGGACTTCACCAGGCTTCGGGCTGCCGGCGCCGTCCGGCAGCACTGACCCAGCACCTCGCGCGCCGCGCCGATCAACTCCTCATGCGGCACGACTCGCGCGACCATGCCCCACTCGGCGGCTTCCTGCGCGGTCAGCGTGCGCCCGGTGAACATCAGGTCGCGAGTGCGCACCGGCCCGATCAGGCGCGCCAGCATCTGGCTGTAGTACGTGTCGGCGATACCGCGCAGCAGTTCGGGCACCCGGAACGTCGCCCGGTCACTCACCACCGCCATGTCGCTGCACAGTGCGATCTGCAGGCCGCCGCCCTGACACAACCCGTTGACCGCCGACACCACCGGCTTCACGGACTGGCGCAGCGTCTCGAACGGCGTCACGTCCATGCCCAGCGCCGAGCCGAACGTCAGCCAGTTGTCGCTGCCGTCGCCGCCGCCCATGTCACCGCCGGGTGCGAACACGTCACCGGTGCCGGTGATCAGCAGACCCGCGAGATCGGGGTCGGCGTCGACGTGCCGGACGGCGTAGCGGATGCCGAAGTACATCGCGGGCGTCATCGCGTTACGCGCCTCGGGCCGGTCCAGGGTGCAGATGCCGAACGGGCCTTCCCGGGTGAACCGCAGGTACGGGGTGCCGAGCCAGTCGCCGTCGGGTGGACGCGGTGCGCTGGTCGTGTCGGTCATGGGTGCCCCTCGGTTGCCTTGCGGTTGGATACAGCATCGTCGATGGCCTCTGCATACGGTGCGCAGTCGCCCGCGCCGGGCACCAGCGTGGACAGCGCGCCGGCCGCACACGCGCGGCGCAGTGCTGCCTCGTGGCCGTCCCGCCACGCCGCTGCCAGAACCCCGGCGAAGACGTCGCCCGCGCCGGTGGTGTCGACGGGCACCACCCGCGGCGCGGGCACGTCGAATCGTTCGTCGTCGCCGAGGTAGCTGGCGCCGCGCCTGCCGCGCGTGATCACGAGATGCGGTACGGGCCAGTGCCATTCACGTGCCTCCGCCTCGTTGACCACGACGACGTCGGCGAGTTCGGACAGCGCCAGCAGGTCGTGCGGTTTTGCGCCGGCGGGAGACGCATTGACGACGACGGTCGCGCCGGCGGACCGTGCGACTCGCGCCGCGTCGATGGCGGTGGTGATCGGGATCTCCAGTTGCAACAGCACGACGTCGCTGTCGGCGATGACGGCGCGGATGTCGGCGGGGCTGACGCTCAACTGTGCGTTCGCACCCGGCGCGACCACGATGTTGTTCTCGGCCGCGGCGTCCACGACGATGACCGCCGTGCCGCTGGGCCCGGTCAGGGAGACCACGCCGTCGAGCCCGACGTCGTTGGCGCGCAGGTGTGCACGCAGCTGCTCGGCGGCGGAGTCGCTGCCCAGCGCGGCGACGAGCTGCACCGACGCTCCTGCGCGGGCGGCGGCCACCGCCTGATTGCCGCCCTTGCCACCCGGTGATGACACAAGCGAGGACGCCAGCACGGTTTGGCCGGGGCGAGGCAAAGCGTCCACGGTGAACGTGAGATCGGCGTTGACACTGCCCACTACGCAGACCCGCGCGGCCATAACTGTCAAAGCTAGTCCAGCCTTGCTACCTGACACGTGTCGAACGCGCGAGAGAGGTTCGATACGCTGGGGTAATGAGTGTGCAGGCTCCGTCGCTCCCCGACTTGCGCTCGCAGGTCCACGACGCCGCCCGACGGGCCCGCGTCGCGGCGCGCACGCTGGCGACGCTGAGCACCGAAACCAAGAACCGCGCGCTGCACGCGGCGGCCGATGCCGTGCTTGCCCGTGTGCACGAGATCCTGGCCGCCAACGAGCAGGATCTCGAGGCCGCCCGGGCCGCAGGCACCCCGACCGCCATGCTCGACAGGCTGGCGCTGAACCCCCAGCGCGTTGACGGCATCGCCGCCGGACTGCGCCAGGTCGCGGGCCTGCCCGACCCGATCGGAGAAGTGCTGCGCGGCCGCACGCTGCCCAACGGGCTACAGCTGCGTCAACAGCGGGTTCCGCTCGGTGTGGTCGGCATCGTCTACGAAGGCAGACCCAACGTCACGGTCGACGCTTTCGGGCTGACGCTCAAGTCCGGCAACGCGGTGCTGCTGCGTGGCAGCTCGTCGGCAGCCCAGTCGAACGCGGCGCTCGTCACCACACTGCGCGGAGCGATGGTCGGGGAGGGACTCGAACCCGATGCCGCACAACTACTTCCCAGCGCCGACCGCGCCAGCGTGACACATTTGATCCAGGCGCGAGGCCTGGTGGACGTCGTGATCCCGCGCGGGGGAGCGGGCCTGATCGACGCTGTGGTGCGCGACGCGACGGTGCCGACCATCGAGACCGGCGTCGGCAATTGCCATGTCTACGTTCATGAAGCGGCCGATCTCGATGTGGCCGAACGCATTCTGCTCAACGCCAAGACCCGGCGGCCCAGCGTGTGCAATGCGGCCGAGTCGCTGCTGATCGACGCCGCGATCGCCGACAGTGCCCTGCCCCGGCTGAGGCAGGCCCTCCAGGAGGCGGGCGTCACGGTGCACGAGAACCCGTCCGAGGACGAATTGCGTGCCGAGTTCTTGTCGATGGACATCGCGGTGGCGGTGGTCGACGACCTCGACGCCGCGATCGTTCACGTCAACGAATACGGCACCGGACACACCGAAGCCATCGTGACGACCGACCTTGCTGCTGCACAACGGTTCACCGAGCGGGTGGACGCGGCGGCGGTGATGGTGAACGCATCCACCGCGTTCACCGACGGCGAGCAGTTCGGGTTCGGCGCTGAGATCGGCATCTCGACCCAGAAGCTGCACGCGAGAGGTCCGATGGGCCTGCCAGAACTGACGTCGACCAAGTGGATCGTGTGGGGCGACGGCCACACCCGTCCGGCTTAATACAGGAGATAACGAGTGAGCGTCCCCGCACGCCCGGCACCGCTGTTCGCCGACATCGACGATGTCGCCCGACGGTTGTCGGAGACCGGCTACCTGCCCGACACCGCTACCGCCACCGCGGTGTTCCTCGCCGACCGGCTCGGCAAGCCGTTGCTGGTCGAGGGGCCCGCGGGCGTCGGCAAGACCGAACTCGCGCGTGCGGTCTCGCAGGCGACGGGTTCGGGTCTCGTGCGGCTGCAGTGCTACGAGGGCGTCGACGAGGCCCGCGCCCTCTACGAGTGGAACCACGCCAAGCAGATCCTGCGCATCCAGGCCGGTCACGGCGATTGGGACCAGACCAAGACCGATGTGTTCAGTGAGGAATTCCTGCTGACCCGCCCGTTGTTGACCGCGATCCGCCGCACCGAGCCGACGGTCCTGCTGATCGACGAGACCGACAAGGCCGACATCGAGATCGAGGGTCTGCTGCTGGAGGTGCTGTCCGACTTCGCGGTGACCGTGCCGGAACTGGGCACCATCACCGCCGAGCGCAAGCCGTTCGTCGTGCTGACCTCCAACGCCACCCGCGAGCTGTCCGAGGCGCTCAAGCGTCGGTGCCTTTTCCTGCACATCGACTTTCCCGATGCCGACCTCGAACGCCGCATCCTGCTGTCGCGTGTCCCCGAGTTGCCCGAGCACCTGGCCGAGGAACTGGTGCGGATCATCGGCGTGCTGCGCGCCATGCAACTCAAGAAGCTGCCGTCGGTGGCCGAGACCATCGACTGGGCGCGCACGCTACTGGCGCTCGGTCTGGACACGATCAGCGACGCGACCATCGCCGCGACCCTCGGTGTGGTGCTCAAGCACCAGTCCGATCAGGTCAAGGCCGCCGGAGAGTTAAGGCTGAACTGATGGCCCTCCGCCGAACCCGCCCGCCGCAGCCGTTGGCGCCGCACGGCATTCCCGGTCACCTGGTCGGGTTCGTCGAAGCGCTGCGCGGGCAGGGGATTTCGGTGGGTCCGTCGGAAACCGTCGACGCAGGCCGGGTGATGTCGGTGCTCGGCCTGGGCGACCGGGAGGTGCTGCGGGAGGGCATCGCCTGTGCGGTGCTGCGCCGCCCCGATCACCGCGAGACCTACGACGCGATGTTCGATCTGTGGTTCCCCGCGGCGCTCGGGGCGAAGACGGTCATTATCGACGACGACGACTCCGAGAACCGGCCCCAGGGATTGCCGCCCGAGGACGTCGAGGCGATGCGTGCGGCGCTTCTCGACCTGCTCGCCGACAACGAAGACCTCGCGAACCTCGACGAGCGACTGGCGGCGATGATCGCCCAGATCGTCGAGGCCTATGGCCGATACAACTCCAGCCGCGGCCCGTCGTACTCGTCATATCAGGCGCTCAAGTCGATGAATCTCGACGACCTCGAGGGCCGGTTGCTGGCCGGGCTGCTCGCCCCGTATGGCGACGAACCGACGCCGACGCAGGAGCAGATCGCTAAAGCGCTTGCCGCCCAGCGCATCACACAACTGCGCAAGATGGTGGAGGCGGAGACCAAGCGCCGTACCGCCGAACAGCTCGGCCGCGACCACGTCCAGATGTACGGCGTGCCGCAGCTGGCCGAGAACGTCGAGTTCCTGCGCGCCTCAGGCGAACAGCTGCGTCAGATGCGTCGGGTGGTGGTGCCGTTGGCGCGCACGTTGGCGACCAGGCTCGCCGCCCGGCGGCGGCGGTCGCGGAGCGGCGAGATCGATCTGCGCAAGACCCTGCGCAAGTCGATGTCCACCGGCGGCGTGCCGATCGACTTGGTGCTCAAGAAGCCGCACCCCGCCAGGCCCGAGCTGGTGGTGCTGTGCGACGTGTCGGGCTCGGTGGCAGGTTTCAGCCACTTCACGCTGTTGTTGGTGCACGCGCTGCGCCAGCAGTTCTCCCGCGTTCGCGTCTTCGCGTTCATCGACACCACCGACGAGGTGACCGAACTCTTCGGGCCCGACGCCGACCTGGCCGTCGCCGTGCAGCGCATCACCCGCGAGGCGGGGGTGTATACCCGCGACGGCCACTCCGACTACGGCCATGCGTTCGTGTCCTTCATGGACAACTGGCCCAACGTCCTCTCACCGCGCAGCTCCCTGCTGGTGCTCGGCGACGGGCGCAACAACTACCGCAATCCCGAGACCGATCTGCTGGCCCACATGGTCAACTCCAGCAGGCACGCGCACTGGCTCAACCCCGAGCCCAGGCACCTGTGGGGCAGCGGCGACTCGGCGGTGCCGCGGTACGAGGACGTCATCACGATGCACGAATGCCGGTCCGCCAAGCAGCTGGCCTCGGTGATCGATGCGCTGCTGCCGGTCTAGGTTCGGGCCGAACGTGGGTTACCCGCACACTTTCCTGGCCGGAACCGTGGCACAAGGCCACCCTCGGCGCGAGACGTAAGCTGGCTAATCGTGGTTTCTCGACGCAGGGTGGGCGTGATGGGTGGGACGTTCGATCCCATTCACAACGGTCACCTGGTCGCGGCCAGCGAGGTCGCCGGTCTCTTCGAACTCGACGAGGTGGTGTTCGTCCCGACCGGCCAGCCGTGGCAGAAGCGCCAGCGCACTGTCACCGCCGCCGAGGACCGCTATCTGATGACGGTGATCGCTACCGCGTCCAACCCCAGGTTCTCCGTCAGCCGCGTCGACATCGATCGCGGTGGGCCCACCTACACCAAGGACACCTTGCGCGACCTGCGCGCCCTCAACCCCGACGCTGACCTGTACTTCATCACCGGAGCCGACGCGCTGGCGTCGATCCTGTCCTGGCAGAACTGGGAGGAGATGTTCTCCATCGCCAAGTTCGTCGGCGTCAGCCGCCCCGGTTACGAACTGGACGGCCGGCACATCGAGGCCGCGATGGCCGAGCTGCCCGCCGAGGCACTCAGCCTCGTGGAAGTGCCCGCGCTGGCGATCTCGTCGACCGACTGCCGCAAGCGCGCCGAGGAGAACAGGCCCGTCTGGTATCTGGTGCCCGACGGTGTCGTCCAGTACGTGACCAAACGCCATCTGTACGAGGCCCATTCACTGGCCGGCGAGGAGCCCAACCGATGAGCGCATCCGACGAGGCCCTTCAGATGGCCACGGTGGCCGCACGGGCGGCGGCATCGAAGCTGGCCGAAGACGTCGTGGTGATCGACGTGTCGGGGCAGCTGGTCATCACGGACTGCTTTGTCATCGCGTCGGCGTCCAACGAGCGACAGGTCAATGCGATCGTCGACGAGGTCGAGGAGAAGATGCGTGTCGCCGGGTACAAGCCGGCCCGCCGGGAGGGCGCCCGCGAGGGGCGATGGACGCTGCTCGACTTCGTCGACATCGTGGTGCACATCCAGCATCAGGAGGAGCGCAACTTCTATGCGCTGGATCGGCTGTGGCGCGACTGCCCGGTCGTCGCGGTGGATATGGACGGCGATGAGCCGCTTGCGCGAAGAGCGAAGGACGGCGATGAGTCGCTCGCGGAAGAGCGATGGACGACTCGTGAGGGTCCGCCGCCTGGTCATGCTGCGCCACGGCCAGACCGAGTACAACGCAGGCAGCCGCATGCAGGGTCAGCTGGACACCGAGCTGACCGACCTCGGCCGGGACCAGGCCGTCGCCGCGGCCGAGGTGCTGGCCAAGCGGCAACCGTTGGTCATCGTGTCGTCGGACCTGCGTCGGGCGCTGGACACCGCGGTCTGCCTGGGCGAGCGCTCGGGAATGCCGGTGCTGGTCGACACCCGGTTGCGGGAGACGCATCTCGGTGACTGGCAGGGGATGACGCACCTCGAGGTCGATGCCGTGGCGCCGGGTGCGCGGCTGGCGTGGCGCGACAACGCCCGGTGGGCGCCGCACGGGGGTGAGAGCCGGGTGGACGTCGCTGCGCGCAGCATGCCGCTGGTGGCCGAACTGATCGCCACGCAGACCGAATGGGCGGTGGACGAACCCGAGCGTCCGGTCGTGCTGGTCGCGCACGGTGGACTGATCGCGGCGTTGACCGCGGCTCTGCTGGGACTGCCGGTCGACAACTGGCCGATCCTGGGCGGGATGGGCAACTGCAGCTGGGTACAGCTGTCCGGGCATAGCGAAACAGGCGGGGTGGCAGACGCAGGCGCCGACGACATCCGCTGGCGGCTCGACGTGTGGAACGCCTCGGCGCAGGTTGCCAACGATGTCCTCTGATTCGGCTCCGGCCCGCCGGACGCTGCTGGTGTTCTGCGACTCGTTGTCCTATTACGGACCCACCGGCGGGCTCCCGTCCGACGATCCGCGGATTTGGCCCAATATCGTTTCCTCTCAATTGGGTTGGGACCTCGAACTCATCGGGCGGATCGGCTGGACGTGCCGCGACGTCTGGTGGGCGGCGATCCAGGACCCGCGGGCGTGGGCGGCGCTGCCACGCGCCGGCGCAGTGATCTTCGCGACGGGCGGCATGGATTCCCTGCCTTCGCCCGTGCCCACCGCGCTGCGCGAGCTGATTCGCTACGTCCGGCCGTCGTGGCTTCGGCGTTGGGCGCGCGACGGCTACGGGTGGCTGCAGCCGCGGCTCTCGCCGGTGTCCCGCGCCGCGCTGCCACCGCATTTGTCGGCCGAGTATCTCGAGATGACCCGCGGTGCAATTGATTTCAATCGACCGGGAATCCCGTTCGTGGCGTCACTGCCGTCCGTGCACATCGCGCAGACCTACGGCAATGCCCACCACGGCCGCGACGGCACGGTGAAAGCGATCACCGAATGGGCCGAGCAGCACGACATTCCGCTGGTCGACCTCAAGGCCGCCGTTGGTGAAGAGGTCATGAGCGGCCGGGGCAATCCCGACGGTATCCACTGGAACTTCGAAGCACATCAGGCGGTGGCCGACCTGATGCTCAAGGCGCTCGCCGAGGCCGGCGTGTCATGCCCGTAACAGTGGTGACGGACTCGTCGTGCCGCATGCACTCAGATGAGCTGAAACAGTGGAACATCCGCCAGGTACCGCTGCATGTGCTCGTCGACGGTGTCGATCTGCGTGACGGGGTGGACGACGTGCCGTACGACGTTTACACCCGCCCGCGCGCGACGACGTCAGGGGCGGCGCCGGCGGCGCTGATCGAGACGTACCAGCAGGCGCTTGCGGACAGCGGCGGCGACGGCGTGGTGGCAGTGCACATCTCGGCCGCGCTGTCGAGCACGTTCAGCACGGCGGTGCAGGCCGCCCGCGAGTTCGGCCCGTCTGTCCGCGTCGTGAATTCACGATCGGCAGCCATGGGTGTGGGGTTCATTGCGCGCGCTGCGGCCGAGGCCGCATCGGCGGGAGCGGATCTGGATACCGTTGAAAATGCCGCGCGCTCGGCGGTGCCGCGCACGCATGCATTCATCGTTGTCCACCGACTGGACAACCTTCGGCGCAGCGGGCGGATCGGCACCGCCGCGTCGTGGCTGGGCACGGCGCTGTCGCTCAAGCCGCTGCTGTGTCTGGACGTGGACGGCCGGTTGGTGCTGGACCAGCGGGTCCGCACGATCACCAAGGCGCACGCGGCGATGGTCGACCGGGTCGCGGAGATCGTCGGTGAGCGCAGCGCCACCATCGCCGTGCACCATGTGGACAACCACGACGGCGCCGACGAAATGGGCGCCGCGCTGACCACCCGGCTGCCGCAGATCGAGTCGCTCACGGTGGCCGACATGGGCCCGGTGCTGTCAATCCATCTCGGCGCCGGTGCCATCGGCGTGGTCGTCCAGAGCGTCGACGGCCCGAATCCGTGACGGCGACCGAGCAGATGGCACGCGACGAACGCACCGAATTCGCCGCGTTTCTCAGCGGATTGAGACCCGAGCAGTGGGAGAGCCCGACACTATGCGAGCAGTGGCGGGTCCGCGACATCGCGATCCACACCGTCAGTTTCGACGAGCTGAGCACGTCGGGTCTGGTGAGCAGGTTCCTCAGGGGCGGGCTGTCCATCGATCGCATCAACGCGATCGGTGTGGCCGACTACGCGGACTGGTCGCCCGAGCAGATCGTGGCGCTTATCGCGTCGTGTACCGAACCGAACGGCCTGACGGGAGCTTTCGGGGGCCGGATCGCACTCACCGACGGCATGATCCACCAGCAGGACATCCGTCGGCCTCTCGGCCTGCCACGCGACATCGATCCGGAACGGCTGCGCACCGCGCTCGATTTCGCCCGGTTCGCCCCGACCATTCTCGGCGCATGGCGCGCCCGCGGCGTGCGTCTGGTGGCGACCGACCTCGACTGGTCATTCGGTAGGGGCGACGAGGTCCGTGGCACCGGCGAGGCGTTGTTGATGGCCATGGCAGGGCGCCGGGCGGCACTCGACGACCTCGACGGGCCGGGCAAGGCCGAATTGGCCTCACACTTTTGAACTAGAGGGCTACGCGGCCGGTGACCGGCGGCAGGTCCGCCAGCGTGACGATGCCCGGTTCGGCGGCGACGACGGCGGGCACGGCGTTCGTCACCGGCAGCGCGGTGTAGATCATGCCGAGACCCATGAATCCGGGCTCGGTCCAGTCCTTCGGCGGCAGGCAGTGCAGCACCGTGCGCATGTTGGGCAGACCGAACACCTGGATGACGTGACCGTGCTCGAGCGGCTTGGGCGGGGTGACGTGACTTCCCATGATCCAGTTGAACCCCACGCTCACGACGTTCTTGTCGCCCACCCAGCCGCGGTGATAGCCGAGGACGCCGGCGACGGTGCCCTCGGGGATCTGCATGAAGCCCAGATCGCTGTCACCGGTGGCGGTCGTGAACGTCACGTCGAACGTCATCCTGTCGAGTTCGGCGCCGATGGCGTGCGCCATCATCGCCGCGGACTCGGCGAACACCTCACTTTCGCGGCGCACGTTCTCGGCCAGACCGGGGGTGTCGGGATCCTGCGAAAACCCCATCGCCGTCTGGGTTCCCGCCGATTCATAGGTCGAGCAGTCCACCGACTCGGTGATGCGGATCTCGTCGACCCTCTCGCAGGCACCGCTGAGCACGATCCCCACCATGTTCGTCATCCCGGGATGAGCCCCGCTGCCGAAAATAGTGGAATTGCCCTTCTCGCAGGCCTTCCGGATGCGATCCAGATCCTCGGGTGACTGCTTTCCACCGGTGATCCAGGCGGCGCTGGAGCAGACGTTGACGCCGGCTTCGAGCAGCCGTACCAGCTCATCGATGTTGGGCCACAACGGGTTGTAGCAACACGCGTCGGGCTTGAGGGCCATGAGCACATCGATGTCGTTGGTGGCTGTCACGCCGGTGGGGTCGGGCCATCCCGCCAGTTCCGCGGCGTCGACTCCCACCTTGTCCTCGCCGTGGGCGTAGACGCCCACCAGTTCCATGTCGTCACGGCCGATGATGGCGTGCAGCGACCGCCGGCCGATGTTGCCGGTGGTCCACTGGATGACGCGGATCGGCTGGCCAGCGGTCGATGTCGCCATGGTGTCTCCTCGGTGAGATCTCGATGTCGAGTAGACAGTATCGGTCGTTGTGTCGACCTACGGGCCGAGCGCGCTGAATGCATGGTTTGATGATCCGTCGTGGGCACCGATGGGGTTCGCGCGTTCACCTTCACCCCCGACGACGGCGTGCCGCCGGCCGTTGCGCCGTTCGCCCACGCCACCGCGGCCGGCCCAACGCTGTACGTCACAGGTCAGATGCCAACCGACATCACCGGATCCCTGGTCGGACCGGACGTCGCCACCCAGACCGACCAGGTGCTGCACAATCTGCTGCGCGTCACCGAACTGTGCGGCGGGGCGATCAGCGATGTCGTGCAGGTCCGCGCGTACCTCCTCGACTGGGGCGACTACGACACGTTCAACGCGGCGTATGCCACGTGGTTTCCCGATCGGCTGCCGACGCGTACCTGCGTCGGCGTCACGGGTCTGGCGGCCGGGGCCCGCGTCGAGATCGACTGGGTGTGCTGGCGAGGTGCCGGCTGGCCCGGCCGGGGTGCATGATCGGATATGCCCATGGACGCCGCGACGGTCAACCGATTTCTCAACGAGTATCTGGAAGCCTTCGCGGCATGCGTCCACGGCGAACGTGAGATCGGGTCGCTGCTGGACTATTACGGTGTGCCGCTGATCATCACCAGCGACGACGGCGTCATCGCGCTCACGACCGACAGCGACGTCGTGACGGTCATCCAGAGCCAGATCGATGGGCTTCGCGGCCTGCGGTTCCGCCGCACCGAGGTGCTTCAGTCCGCAGTCACCGGCCTCAACGCGACGTCAGCCCTGTATCGCGCAAGCCTGGCCCGACGTGACGACACCGGCGCGGAAATCGACTGCCCCACAATCACTTACGTCGTGACCGACGGTGAACCAGGCCCGCGGATCGCCGTGCTGGCCGCGCACGGCGGCTAGAGCGGCAGGTTCGCACCCAGCGGGCCGGAACCGAGCTTGAGACGGAACACCCGCCGCTCCCAGTCCTCGGCGAAGGGTTCCGCGTCGGCGCGATGCTCCACAACCATCACCTTCGCATCAGGGTCACTCAACACCCTCCCCAAACGTGGGCCGCTTACCGTTCAAGCCAGATCCCACCTCAGTGACGACGTGTGCCACCGACAGCTCCTGCCCGCTCACCCACGCCGTCAACCAGGCAACCTGGCGGTCAAGATCGGCAACGCTGATCATGGCTGGACACCCGCGCATACACCACCACACCACCGGGCCGCCGGAAAACCTTCTTCGCGAATCGAACCTTTACCCCGCCTCGCCCGTGTCACCACTACCAACAGCGAACCCAACCGCATACGGGGGTCGATATGCGCGCGCAAGGTCGTTTGTCCGTCGTCGCCTGCCTCGCCGCCGCCGTGCTGACGGTCGCGTCCCTGGCGCTGCCGCCACAACCGCACGAGCCGTACTCGTTGACCCGTGAGGTCCGGCTGGCGGCCGCGCCTGCGCTGGGCGCGATCCCGCTGGCGTTTGTCCGCAATCAGTTCCAGTACTGCAGCCTCATCTGTCCGCATGCGGTGCAGGGCGCTGTTACCGTGCCGATCGCCGCGGCGCAGACACCGACGATATTTGTGCGCTCGCTCGCTTCGACGGGCTCGCTGTTGAAGGCTTTCGGCGCTGCCGCCGCATCGGTGACAGGACCGGCGAACGCCGCGACGACACCGCTCATCAACAACGACGTGTTCCTGGTGGTGCCGAAGGCATTTCACGCGCTCGACGTCGCGGTGGTCGAGGCATTCAACGTCGGTGGTGCGGTCTTGAAACCGGGTCAGTTCGTCGATGCGATCCAGAACGGGCGCACCAACATTCTCGGCGCACTCGATCAGCCGGTAGGTCCACCGACTACCCCGACAGGCGCCACCAACATATTGCAAGTGGTGTCGGTCGAGGTGATCAACGTTGCGACGGCGGTGGCGTTTCAGGCGGGCGAGCTCCTTTTGGCCGGTGTCGTCCAGACCGTCGACGCCGCAGCGCAGGAACTTGCGCGATCAGGACATCCGGGCGCGGCGCTGGCGGCCGGCGCCCATCAGGCGACCCAGACACTCGCCACCGCAGGTGGCATCGTCCGGGATGCGGTCCACACGGCGCTGACCAACGTTCGCGACTCACTGGCTGACCCGTTCCCGTCGACGGCGAGAGTCGCCGCTACCAAAGCCGACCCGCCCGCGGCCCTAGCCGCTGGGTCGGCGACGAACCGTACGTCACGCCACACAACGCCCAAGATCACCGCGGATGAGCAGCCGGACGCGGTCGTGTCGATCGCCACGAAGAATGCCGCGGATGAGTCAACGGACGCTAGGAAACCGGCGGACAGCATCGCTGACTCCGATCATTCAGGAGCGTCCTCGTCGGTGTCCCCCGGCAGGTCCACGGTGGCGGGTCGTTCGGCGGGCTGCTGCTCCAACGACAATGCGACGCCGAGCGCCAAAAAGAACAGGATGAACAGCGGCCCGCCCAGATAGAAGTTCATGGGCCCGCCGGGTGAGATGAAACTTCCCGGTGGGCCGATGATCGTGATCGTTTCGATCAGTTGCTCGACGGCGAACACTGCGGCGACGATGGCGAGCCACCGCGGGAACCGGCCGGCATTGGCGGCCAACAGGATCGGCACGGCCACCAAGATGTCCGCGATCGTCAGCATCGGACCCCACATGGTCACGACGTCGGTGACGGTGCGTGCGGTCGCCGAGCCGAGTTGGTCGGGGTGCAGAGCCAGTCCCGCGGTGAACCAGGTCGCGATGCCCACTTGCACGACCAGGGCCGCCGCCCCGATGGTGAACACGTAAGCGGGCGGTCCCACCAACCGATCACGGGCGAATCCGAGTAACACCACCAATGCGAGTGACCCGAAAGCCAACAACAGAGCTTGCGCCCGCATCGCGGCGGAGTGCTCATTGACGTGCGAGACGATGTCGGACCCCGGCTTGTCGATGCCGGGAAGTGTCGGAACCATCACCAGCGCAACGGCGTACAGCACTGCGAACGCAATACCGGCGATCATCGGGGTACGACGATCCATGTTGCACTCCCTGTGTGCCGCGGCGACGCGTTGGCGCGGGCCCCGGCAAACAATCGTAGACAACGGGGTTATCCACATCCGCCATTTCATCCCCAGCAGGCCCTGGCGTGTCTCCGCGCCGGGCCACAACGGTCGGAGTACGGCCCTAGCTTTCAGTTCATGCGAACGGAATTGTCCGCCGAGCGTCTCCATCGCCGTCTAGGCACCGAGAGCGAACCCGACACCGACCAGGACGACGACGCCCAACCTGACACGCTGTTGTCCCGTTGGCTGCCCGAGACCGGTACGGACGGGGCGTCGAGTTGGATGGCGGCCGTGCGAGCCGATCCCGGGCGGGCGGGCGTCATCGCGCTGGGAGTCGTCGGTGTCATCGCAGTACTGGTGACGCTTTTCACGCTGGCCCGCGACGACACGCCGCCGGTGGCCTCGGCCAAGCTGCCGCCGGTACAGATGGTTTCGTCGGCCAGTCCGACACCCGACGCTGCCGCGCCCCAGCCCGACGAACCCGTTGTGGTCAGCGTGGTCGGCCTGGTCCACAAGCCGGGGTTGGTCACGTTGGATCCGGGAGCGCGAATCGCCGACGCGCTCACCGGAGCGGGTGGGCCGCTCGACGGGGCAGACCTGCTCGGACTGAACATGGCCAGGCGCGTCGCCGACGGTGAACAGATCGTCGTCGGAATCACGCCTGCGCCCGGCCAGCCTGCCGCCATGGGCAGCTCGATCAGCCAAGGGGAGGGTGCGGTCTCGACGACGACGGCCACCCCGCCCACCGCTGGAAATATCTCAGCGCCAGAGGGTTTGGTCAACCTCAACAGCGCAACAGCAGAGCAACTGGACGCCCTTCCCGGCATCGGTCCGGTGACTGCAGCCGCGATTGTGGCGTGGCGTGACGCCAACGGGAGTTTCAGCAACGTCGATCAACTCGGTGACGTCGACGGCATCGGACCCGCGCGGCTGGAGAAGCTGCGCGACCTGGTCCATGTGTGACCTCGGTGGACACCGGCGCCACGCGAATCGACGTGCGTCTGGTACCGGCGGCGCTCACCGGTTGGGCGGTTACAGCGGCCGGAATCCTCTGGCAGGTATCCGGATTGGTAGCCGCACTGGCAGTGGCTCTCGTGATCACAGCGGCGGCAGGGTGGTGGAGTCGTGGTCGCGGTGAGCAGGGTGGCGGCGACCGGGTCATCGGTGCGGGCGTGGTCGCTGTCGCGGTGGTCGGGACGGCGTTCGCGGTCGCGGTCGGACTACGCGTCGAAGCGCTGCGCCAGCATCCGATCACCCAGCGGTACGGCACGGTCGCCACCGTCATCGTCGTGCCCAGTGAGAGTCCGCGCGCGCTGGGGGGCAATCGAACCATGTTCCGCGGATCGCTGAGCGAAGTCGACGGACACGAGATGACCGGCAGTGTAGTCGGTTTCGCGTCGGCTGCCTCCTTCGCCGAGCTTTCCTCGGGCCGGCCTGTCGCGTTCCGCGCCCGGATCGGTCGCCCGACGCGGCAGGACCTCACGGTCGCGGTGCTGTCGGCGACGGGCGAGCCGACGTGGGGTGAAGCGGCATCGTTGCAGCGGGCCGCACAGGGAATACGCTCTGAGTTCGCCGATGCGGCGCGCGGGGCGTTGCCGGCGGATCAGGCGGCGATGCTGCCCGCACTGGTTCTCGGCGACACGTCGACTCTGTCGCAGCAGACGACCGCGGAGTTCCGGGCTTCGGGGTTGACTCATCTGACGGCGGTATCCGGCGCCAACGTCACCATTGTGTGCGGCGCGGTGTTGTTGATTGCCGGGTTGGTAGGCCCGAGGGTGGCCGTCGTGCTCGCTGCCTTCGCGCTGCTGGCGTTCGTGGTCGTCGTCCAGCCGTCGGCCAGCGTGCTGCGCGCCGCGGTCATGGGCGGAATCACGCTGTTGGCGGTGGCGTCTCACCGTCGCCGCCAGGCGATCCCTGCGCTGTCGGCCACGGTGCTGGCGTTGATGATCGCGTCGCCGGAACTGGCCGTCGACGTCGGTTTCGCGTTGTCGGTGTCGGCGACAGCGGCGTTGGTCGTCATCGCCCCGGTCTGGTCGCGGCGACTTGTCGGCCGCGGCTGGCCCAAACCGCTGGCCGACGCGGTGTGTGTCGCGGTGGCCGCCCAGCTCGTCACGGCTCCGCTGGTTGCGGGGATATCGGGCACGTTCAGCATCGTGTCCGTGGCGGCCAACCTGGCCGTCGCCGCGCTGATTCCACCCATCACCGTCGTCGGCAGCGCAGCGGCGGCGCTGTGCCCGCTCTGGCCCTCGGGCGCCCAACTGCTGATTCGGTTCACCGGACCTGAACTGTGGTGGTTGTTGCGCGTGGCGCACTGGGCCGCGGCTGTCCCCGGGGCGTCGCTTTCCGTGCCCTCCGGGCTGCTGGGCGTCCTCACCGTCGCGGCTGCCTGCCTGGCGTTGGTGGTGTCCTGGCGTTGGCGGTGGCTTCGCCGCGGAGTGGTCGCAGCGCTCGTGTGCCTGTTGGCGTGGACGGTGTCGGGTCTGTCGGGTGGCCATGACACGATCGTGGGGTGAGTGAGGACCGTTCGCGCCTGCACCTGGTGCTCGGAGACGAGGAGCTGCTGGTCGAACGGGCCGTCACCGGGGTGTTGCGTGCCGCGCGCAAGCAGGCGGGCACCGACTCGCAAACCACTCAGGTCCCGGTGAACCGCCTGCGCGCCGGTGAGGTCGGCACCAGCGAGCTCGCCGAACTTCTCAGCCCCTCGTTGTTCGCCGATGAACGGCTGGTGGTGCTGGAGTCCGCGGCCGAAGCCGGCAAGGAGGCGGTCACGCTCATCGCCGCCGCCGCTGCGGATCTGCCGGAGGGGACAGTGCTGATCGTGGTGCACTCGGGTGGCGGGCGCGCCAAGGCCCTCGCTGAACAACTCAAAAGTCTTGGTGCACAAGTTCATCCGTGTGCACGCATCACCAAGTTCGCCGACCGCGCCGACTTCGTTCGGCGCGAGTTCCGTGCGCTCAAGGTCAAGGTCAACGACGACACGGTCACCGCGCTCCTCGACGGGGTCGGCTCCGACATCCGTGAACTGGCCTCGGTGTGCTCGCAATTGGTGGCCGACACCGACGGTCAGGTCGACGCCGCGGCAGTGCGTCGCTACCACTCCGGCAAGGCCGAAGTGAAGGGGTTCGACATCGCCGACAAGGCCGTCGTCGGCGACGTCGCAGGCGCCGCCGAAGCGCTGCGCTGGGCGATGATGAGTGGTGAGCCCCAGGTCGTGTTGGCCGACGCGTTGGCCGAGGCGGTGCACACGATCGCCAGGGTGGCGCTGCTGTCCGGAGATCCGTACCGGCTGGCCGCCGACCTGGGCATGCCGCCGTGGCGGGTGCAGAAGGCGCAGAAACAGTCGCGACGCTGGTCGCGCGCATCGGTGGCAGAGGCGATACGGCTGGTCGCGGCGTTGAATGCGGACGTCAAGGGAGCCGCAGCCGACGCCGATTATGCGCTGGAGTCAACGGTGCGGAAGGTCGCCGAGCTCGCCCAGGATTGAAGCGGACTGACCGATCAGAGCTTGTTGAGCGCCGAGGCGAGCGCCGACTTGCGGTTGGCCGCCTGGTTCTTGTGAATGACGCCCTTGCTGGCTGCCTTGTCGAGCTTGCGGCTGGTCGTGAGCAGCAGCTCGCCGGCCTTCTCCTTGTCGCCGGACTCAACGGCCTCCCGGAATCCGCGGACCGCCGTGTGAAGCGACGACTTCACCGACTTGTTGCGCAGTCTGCGGCGCTCGTTGGTCTTGATGCGCTTTTCCTGCGACTTGATGTTGGCCACGCGGTTATTCCTTCGTAAATCCAGGTTGGTTTGCTGAAGACTGTTGGGCGCCCGACCTGCGGGCAGCGAGGGTTCAGATTACCAGCGCATCGGGTAAATGCCCAAAGTGAGCGTGCTGGCCTGCCGAAACGTCGCAGTTGGTGCAGCATGTCAATGGTGAGTCTTCGAACCCTGCCTTCCGACACCACTCGGTCGTCGCGCTCCCGCCCACCAAAGCCCGTCAGCCATGACGGTGTTTTCGACGGCTACAACAGCCTAGGTAGCTATTCGAAGGCCTTTGACGAGATGTTTGACGCCCATGGCAACGTTCGCGGCCCCTACAAGGGCATATTCGCCGAGCTTGCGCCGTCGGACGCTTCCGAACTAGCGGCCCGGGCCGAGGCTCTGGGGCGTGCCTTCGTCGATCAGGGAATCACGTTCTCCCTGTCCGGCCAGGAGCGGCCGTTTCCCCTCGATCTCGTGCCGCGGGTGATCTCCGCCGCGGAGTGGTCTCGCCTCGAAAAGGGCATCACCCAGCGGGTGCAGGCGCTCGAGCTGTATCTCGACGACATTTACGGCGAACAGGAGATCTTGCGAGACGGGGTGATCCCACGTCGGCTCGTCACCTCGTGTGAGCACTTCCACCGCGAGGCGGTGGGCATCGCCCCGCCCAACGGCGTCCGGATTCACGTGGCCGGCATCGACCTGGTCCGCGACGCGCAGGGCACCTTCCGGGTGCTGGAGGACAACCTGCGCTCCCCGTCGGGTGTCTCGTACGTGATGGAAAACCGGCGCACGATGGCGCGCGTCTTCCCCAATCTGTTCGCAACTCACCGGGTGCGGGCCGTCGGCGACTACTCCTCGCATCTGCTGCGGGCGCTGCGCAACGCTGCCGCCTCCAACGAGGCCGACCCGACCGTCGTGGTGTTGACGCCCGGTGTCTACAACTCGGCGTACTTCGAGCATTCGCTGCTCGCCCGTCAGATGGGAGTCGAACTCGTCGAGGGCCGTGACCTGTTCTGCCGCGACAACACCGTGTACATGCGCACCACGGAGGGCGAGCGCCAGGTCGACGTCATCTACCGGCGCATCGATGACGACTTCCTCGACCCGATGCAGTTCAATCCCAACTCGGTGCTGGGGGTCGCCGGTCTACTCAACGCCGCGCGCGCAGGCAACGTCGTCATCTCCAGCGCGATCGGCAACGGCGTCGGCGACGACAAGCTGGTCTACACGTACGTTCCGACCATCATCGAGTATTACCTCGGCGAGAAACCGCTGCTGGCCAACGTCGACACCTACCGGTGCTGGCTCGACGAGGAGCGCGAGGAAGTCCTCGACCGGGTGCACGAACTGGTCGTCAAGCCCGTCGAGGGTTCCGGCGGCTACGGCATCGTGTTCGGCCCCGACGCGTCTGAGAAGGAACTCGCCACGATCAGCAAGAAGATCCGAAGCGACCCGCGCGGCTGGATCGCCCAGCCGGTGGTTCAGCTGTCCACCGTCCCGACGCAGATCGACGACAGTCTGGCGCCCCGGCACGTCGACCTGCGCCCGTTCGCCGTCAACGACGGCGACAAGGTCTGGGTGCTGCCGGGCGGCCTGACCCGCGTCGCGCTGCCCGAAGGGTCGCTGGTGGTCAACTCGAGCCAGGGCGGCGGATCCAAGGACACCTGGGTGCTGGCTTCGCGCGCGTCGGTGGCTGACCGCGAGCTCGCCGCGGCCGAGGTGGTCCGATCGCTGCCGAAGGCGCCCAGGGGGCCGAAGAACGAGAACGTATCCGACAGTTCGCAACAGCAGCAACAACAGCAATCGCAGCCGTCTCGGCCGAGTAGTAAGGGTTCGCAACAGAGCCAGCAACAACAGCAGCAGGCGGTGAGCGACTGATGTTGGCCCGCAACGCCGAATCGCTGTACTGGATCGGCCGCTACGTCGAACGTGCCGACGACACGGCCCGCATCCTCGATGTCACCGTGCACCAACTGCTCGAGGATTCCAGCGTCGACCCGGACCAGGCGTCGCGGACCCTGCTGCGCGTGCTGGGCATCGAATCGCCTGAAGAGTCGCTCGACGTATGGTCGTTGACCGACATCGTCGCCTATAGCCGCGACACAAAGGGCGCCTGCTCGATCGTCGAGGCGATTTCCGCCGCTCGCGAGAATGCCCGCGGCGCACGCGAAGTCACTTCGACCGAGATCTGGGAATGCCTGAACACCACCTACAACGCGCTGGCTGAACGTGAACGCGCGGCGAAACGTCTCGGGCCGCACGAGTTCCTGTCGTTCGTCGAGGGTCGCGCGGCGATGTTCGCCGGGCTGGCGGACTCGACGCTGAGCCGTGACGACGGCTACCGGTTCATGGTGCTGGGTCGGGCGATCGAACGGGTCGACATGACTGTGCGACTGCTGCTTTCCCGCGTCGGCGACAGCGCGTCCTCACCTGCGTGGGTGACGGTGCTGCGCTCGGCGGGCGCGCACGATACGTACCTACGCACCTACCGGGGCGTGCTGGACGCAGGCCGAGTAGTCGAGTTCATGCTGCTCGACCGGCTTTTCCCGCGTTCTGTCATGTACTCGCTTCGGCTGGCCGAGCACAGCCTCGACGAACTGCGGAACCGGGCCCTCAACCGCGTCGGTGCGACAGCAGAGACACAGCGACTGCTCGGCCGTGCCCGTAGCGAGTTGGAGTTTCTACGTCCGGGCGTGCTGCTCGAGTCGCTTGAAGGGCGCCTCGCCGGTTTACAGAAGACGTGCGCTGATGTCGGAGACGCGTTGGCGCTGGAGTACTTTCACTCCGCGCCCTGGGTCGCGTGGACGGACGCTGGCCGCAACGGCTCGCTGGTCATCGAAGAGGGTGAAGTCTGATGTGGCGGCTGCGGGTGGTGCACTCGACCGGCTACGCGTACAAGTCGCCGGTGACTGCGTCGTTCAACGAGGCGCGGTTGACGCCGCGGTCGGACTCCCGCCAGAACGTCATCCTCAACCGCGTCGAAACCGTCCCTGCGACACGGTCTTACCGCTACGTCGACTACTGGGGCACCGCGGTGACGGCGTTCGACCTGCACGCTCCGCACACCGAACTGGAGGTGACGTCGTCGTCGGTGGTCGAGACCGACCAGGGCGAGATGCCCGAAGACGACATCAGCTGGGACGACCTGGCCTCGGCCGGGGTGATCGACCGGTTCGACGAGATGCTCGGCCCCACGCACTTCACGCCCGCGAGCAAGCGGATCCAGCGGGTGGGACAGCGCATCGCCAAGTACCACGACCCGCGTGAAGCCGTCACCGCGGCGGCCAATTGGGTGCACAGCGAACTCGAGTACGTGCCCGGCACCACCGGTGTCCACTCGTCCGGGCTGGATGCTCACCGCGAGGGCAAGGGTGTGTGCCAGGACTTCGCGCACCTGACGCTGATCCTGTTGCGCAGCATGGGTATTCCTTCGCGCTATGTGTCGGGTTACCTGCATCCCAACAAGAAGGCCAAAATCGGCGACACCATCGACGGACAGAGCCACGCGTGGGTGCAGGCGTGGACGGGTGGCTGGTGGAACTACGACCCCACCAACGACGCCGAGATCAACGAGCAGTACATCAGCGTCGGGGTGGGCCGCGACTACGCCGATGTCAGTCCCCTCAAAGGGATCTACTCCGGTGAGGGGTCAACCGACCTCGATGTCGTCGTGGAAATCACCCGACTGGCTTAGCGCCGACCGCCGAAACTGAACTCATGCAGTAGATTCCGCGGTTATTCCTGAATAAGTTCAGTTTCGAGCGCCGACGCTGGGGAGCCGACTCAGGCGCCGAGTGCGCGCTGGATGTCGCCCTTCATCGCATTCAGCTGCGCACCCCAGTAGGCCCAGTCGTGGATGCCGTTCGGTGGGAAGTTGAACGTGCCGTTGCTGCCGCCATCGGCCACGTATTGCCGCTGGAAGTTCTTGTTGCTGTCCAGCGTGATGCTCTCGAGGACCTGGCCGGGAAGACCGGTGTCACCCAACTCACTGGGCCGGCCGTTGCCGCAGTACACCCAGATTCGAGTGCCGTTGCTCACCAGCCGGCCGACATTCACGGTCGGGTCGTTGCGCTGCCACGCCGGGCCGCCGCCCGGCCCCCACATCGCGGTGGCGTCGAAGCCGCCCGCGTCGCGCATCGAGATCCCGACCAGGGTCGGCCAGACGCCGACGGACAGGTTCAAGAAGCCCGACAGAGACCCGGCATAGGAGAACTGTCCCGGGTGGTATGCCGCCAGGATCAGCGCCGAGCTACCCGACATGGACAGGCCCACCACGGCGTTGCCGCTGGGGGAGACGCCCTTGTTGGCGGATAGGTACGCGGGCAGCTCTGAGGTCAGAAACGTTTCCCACTGGTAGTTGAACGTGCCGCCGTTGCCGACCGCCGGGTTCTGCCAGTTGGTGTAGAAGCTCGACATTCCGCCGACGGGCATGACCACGGACAAGCCGGACTCGTAGTAGTTCTCAAACGCGGCGGTCTCGATGTCCCAGCCGCTGTTGTCGTCGCGGGCGCGAAGGCCGTCGAGGAGGTAGACGGCGTGCGCCCCGCCGCCCTGGAACTTGACGGGGATATCGCGGCCCATCGCCGCGGACGGCACCATCAACGTCTCGACGGGAAGGCCAGGTCGCGAGTACGCGGCAGCCGTCGCGGAACCGCCCGCGACGGCGATGAGCCCCGGCAGCAGCAGGGCGACCAAGGCGCCAGCCATAAATCGGCGCGCCAATCTGTTCACAATCGTCATTTGTTGGCACAACTTTCGAGTCAATGCCGCATTGGATGCGGTCTTTCGATATGGATCTACGAGCCCGACGCTCGGAATGGTGCGGCTGCTTCACACCTGCCGTGGAACGAGCGCTGCCGGAGATCGCGCCGGCTACCAAATATGTCGACCACGGACAGTGCCACGTTACGACCGGCGACCCCGGTGCGCCGGGATCGTCATTGTTCGGTCATCAACTGCGGGTACAAACGCCGGGGTGGACCTCGACGCGGTGCAAGTCGTCGCCGAGCTCGATCTGCCGGTCGAACGCCGAAGCCGCCAGCGCACGCCACTGGTCTTCCTGCCCCGGCTCGATGCCCGGCACATAGTGGGTGAGGACCAGGATGCCCACCCCCGCGCGTGTCGCGGTGGCCGCCGCCTCCTCGACCGAGGAGTGGTAGTCGCAGATGTCGCGGATGCGCTGCATGGGCATCGCGTCGATCAGATCTTTGCGAATCACGGTGTGCACCAACGCACCCACCCCCGCCGCCAGGGTGTCGAGGCTTTCGCACGGCACGGTGTCGCCGGCCAGCACGACCGACGCGTCGCCGTGCTCGACCCGAAAACCGATGGTGGGCGCGACCGGGCGATGGTCGGTCGGCGCGACGGTGATGTGGACGCCGTCGTGGTCCCACACCGTGCCGTCGGTGTATTCGTGCACTTCCACCGGGGGTGGCGAGGTGAGGTCGGCGTGATGCGCGATCCGGTAGCCGATGTCGAATCCGAATGCCTTGAGCGTGGCGTCGACCACCTCGGCGGTTCCGGGCGGCCCGATGATCGACAGCGGTGCGGGATCGGGGGTGAACGTGGTGATCCAGCGGGTGATGATCAGGTCGCCCAGGTCGGCGATGTGGTCGCTGTGGAGATGGGTCAGCAGCAGCGCGGTCAGCCCGTTGGCGGCGGTACCCACGGCCGTCATCCGCTGCTGCACACCGCGCCCGCAGTCGACGAGGAACGTCTGCCCGCCCGCACGCACGAGTGTCGCCGGACCTGCGCGGCGCGCGTCGGGAACAGGGCTTCCGGTGCCCAGCAGCGTGACCTCGATCATGGGGCCAGGTATACCTGCCGGGCGCGGTTAATGTGCGCTATTCGCGGCCCGCGGAGAGCCAGCTCTGATCCTCGAACCGGTTGCCCGACACCGCCGCTCCTGCGGCATCCAACGCATCGATCTGCTCGGGTGCCAGAGCCACGGTCAGCGACCCGAGGTTCTTCTCGCCGCCCACCGCGCGCCGGGTTCCGGGGATCGGCACCGCGGGCCACACCCATCGCCTCGGACCGATACCGCAGCCACGCCGGTGCCGCCTGCGCCGGCGTCGCGCCCTGCTGCTCGGCGACGGCCCTGACCACGTCGACCACCGCGAGGCGTCGAGCGCGCCCTCGCGGAACCGCGGCATGTTGTGGCGAAAGTCGTTGGGCGACGACAGGTCGGCCGAGCGCACGGTGCCTGTCAGGAACCCGCGGCCCAGCGGCGAGTAGGGCACGAGGCCGGCGGCCCATCAGCACGGTCGGCCGGATTGCCCGTGACGCCGAACTTGGTCGCCAACGTGACTTCGTCGCGGCGATCGGCCAGCAGTCGGGCGATCAACCGCTCGTTGTTGTCGTTTCCGTAGACGTTGGCGGTGTCGATGAACGTGACGCCCAGTTCCACGCACCGGTGCAGTGTGGCCAGTGACTCGGCGTCGTCCACTTCTCCGTACACCGGGGTCAGCGCCATCACGCCGAAACCGATTGCACTGACGGATAATTCGTCTCCGAGCGTGACGGCGGGTACGGCGTTGGCTACCGTCATGATCCTTCTCCCTGGGGTCGACGATCTGCCCTAATCTGCATAATCCGTCCCCGAGGGGTTTCTATTTCGCCATCCGACACTTTGGGACAGCAATGCCAAAACCTTTCGCACAGCGCGCCTGGAGACTTAGCCTGATGTGAGGCAGGTCATGAGCGGAGGCAACGATGCGGATCGCGGACGTTTTACGGAACAAGGGTGCGTCGGTGGCGACCATCACCCCGGAGACGTCGGTGTCCGGGCTGCTCACCGAGCTTTCGGTGCACAACATCGGGGCGATGGTCGTGGTGTCGCCCGACGGCGTCATCGGCATCGTGTCCGAGCGCGATGTCGTGCGGGCGCTGCAGCAGCGTGGCGCCGACCTGCTGCGCCTGCCGGTGTCGGAGATCATGACGACGTTCGTGGCGACCTGCGCCCCGACGGATTCGGTCGACAGCCTCAGCGTCCTGATGACCACGAATCGGGTGCGTCACGTCCCGGTGATGGAGAACGGCAGGCTCACCGGAATCGTGAGTATCGGCGACGTCGTGAAGACGCGGATGGAAGAGCTCGAAACCCAACAGGAGCAGCTCCAGGCCTATATCAACCGTGGGTGATATCCGGGTCGAGCCTGCACAGCGGCGCGACATCGGCCGATTGGCCGTCGTGCTGGCGCGCGCGTTCTACGACGATCCTGTGAATTCGTGGATGCTGCCCGATCACCGGACCCGCTTGAAAGCGCTGACCCGGGCGTTCGCCGGGCTGGCGCGTCACCATTTTCTGCCGCGCGGGGGCTCGGAGGTCGCCCGGCGCGACGGCACCGTGGGCGCGGCCACGCTGTGGGATCCGCCCGGCCTGCGCAGGAGTTCACGGTTGGAGCAACTCGCGATGATGCCCGCCATGCTGTGGGCATTCCGCTCGCGGGTCCCGGCCAGCACGCGGGTGATGGAGCTGATGGAGGAGCACCATCCAGAAGAGCCGCACTGGTATCTGATGATCTTCGGCAGCGACCCGTCCGTCCGGGGAGGGGGTTTGGGCCAGGCGCTGATGCGTTCGCGCCTTGACCGGTGTGACGACGAACGCGTTCCGGCGTATCTCGAGAACAGCAACCCGCGCAACGAGTCCTACTACCTGCGGTTCGGGTTCGAGGTCATGGGGGAGATCAAGCTGCCCGACGGCGGGCCCAGCATGTGGCCCATGTGGCGTGAGCCACGATAAGGCAGATGTGGCGTGAGCCACGATAAGGCAGATGTGGCGTGAGCCACGATAAGGCAGATGTGGCGTGAGCCACGATAAGGCAGATGTGGCGTGAGCCACGATAACTCCCGGCGCGAGATCCGACTTATCGCACGCCGAACGCCGTTTGGGTGTACCGGAACCTGATTTCGCGCGGTGGATATCCGGCTCAGCTCCAGGAGTACTCGGCGCGCAGCCGCGTGGCCACCACCTCGAACGTCTCCCGCGCCAGGATCGCGCCCTCGCGGCGGATGCCCTCTTCAGGCACGTCGAGCACCCGGTCCAGCCGCACCCAGCTCTCCCGGGTCTCGTAGTCCCAGCTGCCGCTGCCGATCCCCACCCAGTTGGGGTCCTTACCGTGGTGGTGCTGGCTGGAGAGCATCAAACCGAGCAGGGTGGAGCGGTCCCGGCCCACCACGAGCACCGGGCGGTCCTTGCCCTTCGTCGGATCGTCCTCGTAGACGACCCACGTCCATACGATTTCGCCCGGGTCCGCGCGGCCGTCGAGATCGGGTGCGTACACCAGCCTTCGCGCGCGCGCAGCGGTCGGCACGAAGTTCTGGGTAACCGGACGGCCCACGGTGATGGCGGGTGTTTCGGTGGTGGTCGGGCCGACGATCGCATCCAAGCCGAACTTGATGCCCTGCTGGATGCCGCGCGCCACGGTGTCGGATTGGCCGATTTGACGGATGAACTTGGGCGCCTCGTTGAACACCAGGTTCTCCGCAAAACGCTGAAACGTCTTCCACGGAGGAGCCATGTTCTCGAGCATAAGACAAGGCGACCTCCCACGATTGTGTCGACCGGGGCCTACCTAGATACCCTGATAGCGCATACCAGCCCTCGGACCGACGCTTGCGGAGCGACCATCCGATCCCGCATCAGGAGATTCCCATCAGCAGTTTCGCCGACCAGACCTTCACGGCGCCGGCGCAGATTCGGAACTTCTGCATCATCGCCCATATCGACCACGGCAAGTCGACGCTGGCCGACCGGATGCTGGGGATCACGGGTGTAGTCGCCGACCGAGATATGAGGGCGCAGTATCTGGACCGGATGGACATCGAGCGCGAGCGCGGCATCACCATCAAGGCTCAGAACGTCCGGCTTCCCTGGCAGGTCGACGGCACCGACTACGTTCTGCACTTGATCGACACCCCGGGCCACGTCGACTTCACCTACGAGGTGTCCCGCGCACTGGAGGCCTGCGAGGGCGCGGTGCTGCTGGTCGACGCCGCCCAGGGCATCGAGGCGCAGACGCTGGCCAACCTCTACCTGGCACTGGACCGCGACCTGCACATCATCCCGGTGCTCAACAAGATCGATCTGCCCGCGGCCGACCCCGACCGCTACGCCGCCGAGATCGCCCACATCATCGGGTGTGAACCCGAAGATGTGCTGCGGGTGTCGGGCAAGACGGGCGAGGGTGTGAAAGACCTGCTCGACCATGTCGTCCGTGAGGTACCGCCGCCGACCGGCGATGCCGACGGCCCGGCGCGGGCGATGATCTTCGACTCGGTGTACGACACCTACCGCGGCGTGGTGACCTACGTGCGTGTCGTCGACGGCAGGATCGTGCCGCGTGAACGCATCAAGATGATGTCGACAGGCGCCACCCACGAGCTGCTGGAGGTGGGCATCGTCTCGCCGGACCCGAAGCCGTCCGCAGGGCTGGGCGTGGGGGAGGTCGGCTACCTGATCACCGGTGTGAAGGACGTGCGCCAGTCCAAGGTCGGCGACACCGTGACCGCCGCACGCCACGGCGCCACCGACCCGCTCACCGGCTATCGCGAACCCCGGCCGATGGTCTACTCCGGGTTGTATCCCGTCGACGGTTCCGACTACCCCGATCTGCGTGATGCGCTGGACAAACTGCAGCTCAACGACGCCGCGCTGACCTACGAGCCCGAGACCTCCGTTGCGCTCGGATTCGGTTTTCGCAGTGGCTTTCTGGGCCTGCTGCACATGGAGATCACCCGCGAGCGTCTCGAGCGCGAATTCGACCTGGATCTCATCTCCACGTCGCCCAACGTGGTGTATCGCGTTGTGCAGGAAGACAATACGGAGAAGGTTGTCACCAATCCGTCGGACTGGCCCGACGGCAAGATGCGCGCTGTGTACGAACCCGTGGTCAAGACCACCATCATCGCGCCCAGCGAGTTCATCGGCACGATCATGGAGCTGTGCCAGTCGCGGCGCGGCGAACTCGGCGGCATGGACTATCTGTCTCCGGAGCGGGTCGAGCTGCGCTACACAATGCCGTTGGGGGAGATCATCTTCGACTTTTTCGACATGCTGAAGTCACGCACCAGGGGATACGCCAGCCTCGACTACGAGGAGGCCGGTGAGCAGGAAGCGGATCTGGTGAAGGTCGACATTCTGTTGCAGGGCGAGGCCGTTGACGCGTTCAGCGCGATCGTGCACAAGGACTCGGCCTACGCCTACGGCACCAAGATGACGACCAAACTGAAAGAGCTGATTCCGCGTCAGCAGTTCGAAGTTCCGATACAGGCCGCGATCGGTTCGAAGATCATTGCTCGCGAAAACATCCGCGCGATCCGCAAAGACGTGCTATCGAAGTGTTACGGCGGTGACATCACGCGTAAGCGCAAGCTGCTCGAGAAGCAGAAGGAAGGCAAGAAACGGATGAAGACCATCGGTCGGGTCGAGGTGCCGCAGGAGGCGTTCGTCGCGGCGCTGTCCACCGATGGCGGGGCCGCCGACAAGGCCAAGAAGTAGGTGCCTGATGCGCTCACCAGCATTGATGATGGGTGTGTTGAGCGCAAGCATCGTGCTCGCGGGATGCGGCGCACCCGCAGCTGACGTACCCGTGGTTCGTGTCGCCGAAGCCGTGAAGCCGTCACCGGTACGCGCGCTGGACCATGTTCTGCCCACGCCCGAGGAGTTGGCCGTCGTCCTCGGGTCCACCGGCATGATGGGCCAACTCGTCGAGGGTGGTCCCGACATGCTGCTGGCCGGTGTCGGCGAATCCGACGCCACGCCGGCCGACTGCGTCAGCCCCACCTACCGGTTGGAGAAGGTCGTGTACGAGGCCAGCCCGGTGCAGGCGGTGGCGAGCCGGCCGTGGACAGGCGGGTCTTTCGACGGGTCGCCGACGTCAGGTTTCTTCGGCGTGGTCCAGTTCGCCACACCTGGTGACGCGCAGGCGTTCTTCGCCGCGTCAGCCGACAAGTGGCACCGTTGCAACGGACAGACGCTGGTTCTTCATCAACCCGAGCACGGGGCGGACGGATCCAACAGGATCACCGATGTGACCGTCGACGACAGAATGGTGTCGGCCGTTGTGATGCGCGACGCCGGCTCGACGGTCCAGCGTGCGCTCGGCATGGCAGGTGATTGCATTGTGGACGTGGAGATTACGGACACCCACACTGCCGGCGGCGCGCAGGATGCTGCCGGTGTCGCGAACCTGATGCTGCAGAAGATCGGAATTTCCTAAATGCCTTGGTGTCCGAATTGACGGCTGGCGCACTTAATTGCCCAGAGTCGGTCACAATAACGCCGTGACCTACATCGGGACGGCTGCCCGGGCATGCGGCCTGGGGGCCGTTATCGCAGCTTCCATTCTGCTCACCGGCTGCGTCAGCACCGTTTCGGGCAACGCGACGCGGGCACAGAACGCGGGGCCGCTCGATGCGCCTTTGAACGAGTCCAAGCTCCCCGACGTGCTGCTGTCGATCGGAAAGATCAACGAGATCATGGGCTCCAAGACGATGGAGGTCACCGGCCAGCTCGAGGAGATGACCGACCACTCGGCGGCCGTGTCGGACCCGGAATGCCTCGGCGCGATCTACGGAGCCGAGGAGCCGGTGTACGCGGGCAGCGGATGGACGGCCGTCGTCGATCAGGTGGCGCGCGAGAACACCGAGGCCAACGACCACTGGGTCGAGCAGACCGTCGTGTTGTACCCGTCGGCGGACAAGGCGCAGAAGTTCTTCGACGACGCGAAGTCGGCCTGGCAGGACTGCGCCAACTACAAGGTGTCCGTCGACGACGGCGGCAACTCGTACATGTGGCAATTGGACGACGTCACTGTTGAGGACACGATGGTCACCCAGTCCACGACGCAGGACGACGCCAACGGGTGGGAATGTCAGCATGCCCTGTCGCCGGTGTCGAACGTGATCGTCGAGGCGTGGGCGTGCAGCTACAGGGTCGACAAGCAAGCGGTGACCATCGCGACCGCCATGGTTGCCAACGCCAAGAAATAGCGCGTTCAAGTCGCGGCTGCGGCGACCAACAGTTTCCCTCGTGCTGAGTTCAACGCCGATGTGCAGGCAGTCGCAGTCGCCGGCCGCGGCAAACTCGGCGAGGCGCTGGATGCGGGGCTAGATTCAGCATGATGAGCGGCGTGCCCTGGGGAATCAAGGTCAACGTATGCGCGTAGAGATCATCGAGACCTCGAGCCTGGGCGACCGAAGCTATGTGGTGTTCGATGGCGGCACCGCGGTCGTCATCGATCCTCAACGTGACATCGACCGGATAATCGGACGCGTCGGCGAGCTCGGAGTTCGTATCACGCACGTGCTCGAAACCCATCTGCACAACGACTATGTGACCGGTGGCCTCGAACTGTCCCGGGCGGCAGGGGCGGAGTACGTCGTTCCTGCCGGCGACGACATCGGTTACGCCGCCCGTAGGATCACCGACGGAGAGGTCATCGACGGCGGCACGTTCACGCTGCGCGCGATCCACACGCCCGGTCATACCCGCGAGCACATCAGCTATGCACTCGACGACGTATCGGGCACGTCGGTCGGCGTATTCACCGGCGGCTCGATGCTCTACGACAGCACCGGACGTACCGATCTCCTCGGCGACGACAGCACCCGCGAGCTGACCGCCGCCCAGTACCACTCCGTGCGGCGGCTCGCCGACGAACTCCCCGCCGACACCGAGGTGTATCCCACCCACGGATTCGGCAGCTTCTGCGCGGCCTCCGCGGCGGGCCGCGACTCGTCGACCGTCGGGGAACAGCGGGACACCAATCCGGCACTCACCCAAGATGAGAAGAGATTCGTCGACGAACTGCTGGACAACCTGTCGGCGTACCCCGCGTATTACGAACACATGGGGGTCATCAATCGCGACGGCCCTGCTGCGGTCGATCTTTCGACGCCCGCACCGGTCGACCCCGCGGAGTTGAGACGCCGCATCGAGGCCGGTGAATGGGTCGTCGACCTGCGCAAGCGCACTGCCTTTGCCTCAGGTCATCTCGGCGGTTCGTACGGATTCGAGCTATCGGATTCGTTTGTCACCTACCTCGGGTGGCTCTACGCGTGGGGCGCGCCGTTGACGCTGATCGGCGAGGACTCGGCGCAGATCGCCACTGCCAAGAGGGAACTCGTGCGCATCGGCATCGACGATGTGCAGGGCGGTGCGAGTGGGGACATCGAAACTCTCACGGGAGAGACGCCGTTGAGTTCCTTCCGGGTGGCGGATTTCGCCACCCTTGCCGCCGAAATCGAGCGGGACGATGTCGCCGTACTCGATGTGCGCCGAAACGATGAGTTCGAGCAGAGCCACGTGTCGAAGGCCATCAACATCGCGGTCCATGAGCTTGCCGAGCGTCAGGACGAGCTGCCTACAGCCGAAATCTGGGTGCACTGCGCGAGCGGTTATCGCGCGTCGGTCGCGGCGTCGATCCTCGACCGCTACGGGCGCGCGGTGGTCTTGATTGACGACGCATATGCGACGGCTGAAGAACTCGGTCTGACCGGTCAGAACTGACCATTGCGACCAATCTGATTCAAACGAGTAGTCGAAGCCCGATGTGTGCGGCGCTGATCATCAAATGGGCTGGTGTGCAGGCCCTTTCATCGTACTGCCGATCTGCGCGGAATATTTCTCAACCAGCATCAGAGGCGCCGTTCGATCTTCGGTTGGGTCCGAGCACGCCTAACCTGCTCCCGTGGTCGAATTTTTGGAATTGACCGCTCCCGACGGCGGACTCATCCCCGCGATGCAACCCAGCGGTCGCTGGCCTTGGGTGGTACTTGCCATCGGTGCGGCGTTGGTCGCACTCGGCGGAACTTTGTTGGGCCACGACGCAGATGTCGGGCCCGCCTCGCCGTCCCAGACGTCGGTGACGCAACAGGCGGTTCCGTGAAACGTGAACTACACCTGTCGACGTCCGGCACCGCCTGATTCGGCACGCGCAGACCGGCGCTCCGCTTGAAGTGCCTCGGTGTCGACCGACCCGCTCGTCGCCGATAATTGCCGCTTGTCGGCGGCGATGACAACTGCGGTCGCGCCCAGGTGCCCAGGTGAAGTACGTCAGATCATGTATTCCAGCTGAAGCTGACCTTCCTGCTCTTCGATGTGCGCGCTGCCGAGCAATGTTTCTGCAACGCGCCTCGCTTGCACGCGCAACTCCGGTACCGCGATCGTCTCCCAGTAGGTGCCTCGCAGCGTCGGGCCCAGCGCGAGCAGCCACGGCGAGCGATCCCCGGCGGAGGTCAACACGTTGTGGTCGGCGTCCACACAGATGCCCATGTCCGTGGTATCCGGGGCTACCGCACCCCGCCGGAGCAGATTCTGCAGAAGTACTGATTGCGTAGCAGTGAATTTCGTGGAGGGTCCGGTGGCGTTGATCACCAGGTTGCCCTCCAGTGATTCGCCGTCCTCCAATTCGACCAGAATGCGGTCCCCGGATGCCTTCAGCTTCTCGATGGAACCGGCATGAACGCGCAGTTGCCCGGTCAGCTGTGAACTAGTGATCTGGGAATGGATGTCCGGAGCGATGCGGTGGCGGAACACATTCCAGCGGGCCGCGTGTTGTTTTGCGAAGGTCAGCCGTTCCTCCCGGCTGAACCCGCTCCAGATGCGCTGGGTGTGAGAGCGCAACTTGTCCACGATGATTGCGGGATTAGCGTTGCGGGCGTGCAGGATTGCACAGTGCTCTTCGATGAGCACGAGCAACTCGTCCAGCCCCAGCGCCGCGACATCGACCCCCGGTGGCGGAAAATCCGGGTACTTGATACCGCGAAAATGTGCGTGGGGAAACCAACCGTGGCGCGATACCGCGTGAATGCTGCCGAGCCATCCCTTGGCGCGCAGAGTGATGATGGCATCGACCGCTGTCAGCCCGGTCCCGAGGATGACGATGCTTCCATCGTCCTGCGGCAGGCGTTCCTCCCACGACTGCCATGGATTGCCGACCCAGGCCGGATGGCCGGCGAGAGATTCGGCACCGGGCAGCGGCGCCGGCGGCTCATTGCCGGTGGCCAGCACCACGCGGTCGGCGTCCACTGTCGATCCGTCGGCCAAGTGCACGAGGCACCCGGCCTCCCGCGGTTCCACGTCGATCGCCTCACCGATGACGAATTCCGACGAGGCCGGTGTCACCTCACCGGGGCTCTGCAAGTGGTGCTGAACGATGGATCGCAGGTAATCGCCGTAGATCTGGCGCGGGACGAAGCGCTCGCGCAGTTCGATCTCGGGAGTCAATTCGAATTCCGAGCGCGTTCGTAGCCATTGCAGGAAGTGATCAGGCTCGTGCGGGAATGCGGACATGTTCCGCGCCGCAACATTGAGCAGGTATTCCGGCCGCCTCAATCCGTAGGCGACTCCCCGCCCCACCGGACGCTCGTCGTTGATGACAGTGATGTGCAGCGGTTCTTCGCTCAGCCGCGCGATGTTCACCGCGCTCATCGCGCCGCTGAAACCCCCGCCGACAACGACGATCCGAAGGGGCGTTGATGGTTGGACTGACGGTGAATCCACGGGCCCCCAATGTCGGCATCGCGTGACGGCGGTTCTGGTTGACGTCTCGTTAGCCGACAGGGCCAACCAGCGTCAGGCGTCAGTATCCCCGAGGCGGCGCACGATCTGCGAGGCGTCGTAGTTGGCGGTGCGGTTGTAGGGCACCTTCGACAGGGCCGTGCCCATCGCGCATGTGTTGCTGACCGCTGCATAGGTCAGGCCACCGCCGATCGCGGCGGCCAACCATTTGAGCTTGGGAACGGCGACGCTGCCAAGCACGGAGGACAGCACGATCGAGCCTGCGACGAGGCGAACCTGTCGCTCGATGTCCCAGCGTTCGGTGCCTCGATCCACGTCGAAGCCGTTGCCCTCCCAGTCGACGATGCCACCGGTGAGGACGGAGCCCTGCGCCAGACCGGCGCTGCGCAACAGATCCGCCGCCTGCGCGGCGCGCTGACCAGAGCGGCAGATGAACACAACGTCTCCGTCGAGACGGTCGAGGATCTCGGCTCGGCGCTCACGCACGATGTCGAGCGGGACGTTGTATGCACCCGGGATGTGCGCCGTCTCGAACTCCGCAGGGGTTCGGACGTCGAGAAGGCGCGGAGGCGCGACAGAGTTCAGGCGTTCGCGAAGCTCGGTCGGACTGACGGAAGTTGCGGCCGGTGCGCTCACGAGATGCTCCCTTTCATGTAGGCAGTTGGTGCGCGGGGTCAACCGCATCTCTGTACCGCCTACCCTCGGGCAGTGCCGCGGCACCTAGTTAAAATCTGCACGGATTTAATGCCCGCGCCCACCGTGTGAATCGGCCTTCCAATCCCGCACCGACCGACGTTGCGTCAGGTGCTCAATTCGCACACGTCGGGGGCTCAATTTGCATACGTCAGGAGACGGAGGCGATCGGCGACAGCCGATTCCGTCCGATCAACTCACCCCACGCCGCGAAGGCTTCGGAGTGACCTGCTGAGCTGCCACCGACGGCAAGGGCGACAAGGCCGGATGCCAAGCTGCCGATGCCAACACCGGTGTCGTGGACAACCCGGACCAGTTCGGCGAATGCATCATCCGTCGAGCAGCCGCGCAGGCCGACCAGCACACCGATTGCCACATCGATCACCTTGCGCGAATTCACATCGGCACGAAGCCCGCTGTAACTCATAGCTCGATGATGGACGGATGCTCGGCGGCCCGACAGAGATAGGCGCAGCGTGATTCAACGGTTTCTACATACCCGTCGCGACTGAGTCAATCGGGGTGGCCGGTGTGCCGGGACGGGACGACAATGACACACGTGCTTCCGGTACTCGACCTGCGCGACGCAGACAGCGACGCCGCGGTTGTGGTTGGTGCGGTTCGGTTCTGGCTCAACGGCGCAAGCACCTACCGCAACTCCGACCGCATCGTGCACCTGTACGACTACCTGCTGGCCGGAGCGCGGCGCACGCCGCGGACAGGCGACGGCGGTTCAGCTCGTCGCCGATGATGCGACGTTCGAGGACGGCCTTGTGGGTCCGCTGCGGCTGGAGACGACAGATGATGCAGCCCTTGCGGTTTCACAGGGTGTCATTGTCGATGCCGACGGCATCGAACTGACCGGCACGGTGCAGGCGGGTGTCGAGTTCTACATCCGCCCGCGGCCTGGCGCCGATGGCGTCCTGCTCACCGCTACCGTGCCCGCGTCGTCCAACGGTACCGGCGGGCGAGTGGTCACCGGCGTGGCTCGAGACGACGTCAATAGTCGGCTGACGCCGGTCGCACTCGCGGCGCCGTCCCCGCTGGTGGTCGACTTCGCGATTTATGTGGAGGCACGCGCCGCCGCAGTGGGGTGATTACGACGGCGCGTTGGCCGGCTGGAAGACCCCGGAGCTGTCGGCCTCCTCCTCGGCGCGGATCACGTGCACGACGGCGTTGATCAAAGCCAGGTGCGTGAACGCCTGCGGGAAGTTGCCCAAATGCCTTCCGGTGCGCGGCTCGATCTCCTCGGCGTACAGGTGCAGCGGGCTCGCGAACGACAACAGGCGCTCGCACAGGTGCTTGGCGCGGCTGAACTCGCCGATCTCGACCAGCGCCGATACCAGCCAGAACGAGCAGATCGTGAAGGTGCCTTCCTCGCCCGAGAGGCCGTCGTCGGTCTCCTCGACGCGGTACCGCAGCACCAGGCCTTCCTCGGTCAGCTCGTCGGCGATCGCGAGAACCGTTGCGCGCACTCGCGGGTCGTCGGCGGGCAGGAAGCGGGTCAGCACGGCCAGCAGCAGCGACGCATCGAGCGCGTCGTCGCCGTACCGCTGGGTCAGCACGCCGCGGGAGTCAACGCCGTTCTTGAGAATGTCGGCCTTGATCTCTTCGGCGATGGCCCGCCACTGCTGCGCGTAGGACTTCTCGTCTTGCAACTCGGCGAGCTTGGAGCCGCGGTCCAGGGCGACCCAGCACATGATCTTGCTGGAGGTGAAGTGCTGCGGCTCGCCGCGCACCTCCCAGATCCCGCGGTCAGGTTCCTTCCAGTGCTTCATCGCTTCCTCGACCTGTTGCTTGAGCACCGGCCACAGCGTGTCGGAGATCTGCTCCCGCGACTTGGCGTGCAGGTACACCGAATCGAGCATCGTGCCCCAGATGTCGTGCTGCATCTGGTTGTAGGCGCCGTTGCCGATCCGCACCGGGCGGGCGTTGTCATAGCCGGAGAGGTGGTGCAGCTCCTCCTCGACGAGGCTGCGTTCGCCGCCGACGGCGTACATCACCTGAAGTGGGTGGCGCTCACCGTTGTTCGCGCCGGAGACGTCGGCGATGAACGCGAAGAAATCATCGGCCTCGCGGTCCAGGCCCAACGTGTACAGGCCCCACAACGCGAACGTCGAGTCGCGAACCCAGGCGTAGCGGTAGTCCCAATTTCGTTCGCCCTGAGGCGTTTCCGGCAGCGACGTGGTGGGGGCGGCCAGCAGCGCACCGGTCGGCGAATACGTCAGGCCCTTGAGTGTCAACGCACTGCGCTGCAAAAACGCCCGCCACGGGTGATCGGG
This sequence comes from uncultured Actinomycetota bacterium, assembly GCA_963721495.1. Lineage (GTDB taxonomy): Bacteria > Actinomycetota > Actinomycetes > Mycobacteriales > Mycobacteriaceae > Mycobacterium. The sequence goes on from CAVRMG010000005.1 coordinate 94,488, forward strand.
GAAGTCGCCGATGTTGATCCACTGCCGCCAGCACTCGCTGGTCGCCCACATCTTGTCGGCGGCCTCGTCATACGTCTGCGGCGCCGGATGCTTGGACCAACTCAGCGCGACGTAGGCGTTGTCGCCCTCCTTCATCCGGGTGCGTGCCCGGGCCTCGTGGCCCTCCAGACCCAGTCGCAGGTTCGTGGTCAGCCGCATGGTCGGATGCGCGTCGGAGTCGCGGCTGGCCCGGGCGATCGCCTCGCCGTACGCCTGGGCCGAGTACTCCCACGTGGCGGGGATGCGGTGGTAGTCGAACGCCGGCTCGCAGTTCATCACCAATTCGACGGTGCCGCTCACACATCGCACGGTGCGCAGCAGGATGTGCTCGGCGTCCCAGTCCATCGGGGTACGCCGGTGTGTGCGCGACCGGGCGTCGATGTCATGCCAGGGACCCATGACCAGCGCGTCACGCACGATCATCCAGCCGGTGTGGGTCTGCCACGTCGTCTCCAGGATCAGGCTGCCCGGCAGGTAGCGGCGTGCGGCGGGCACCGTCACCCCGTAGGGCGCGAGGCGAAAATGGCCGGCACGGCGGTCCAGGATCGCGCCGAACACGCTGGGGGAGTCGGGGCGCGGGACGCACAGCCATTCCACCGAACCCGCCGAGGAGATCAGGCAGGTCGTCTCGCAGTCCGACAGGAACGCGTAGTCGGCAATCGGAGGAAACGGGTTCCGCAACGAGCCGCCTGAGGTGTACGGCACCGGCGCCGTCACAGTCAACGGGCTCTCGAACTCGGCCTTGGATGACCCGTCGGAGGCCTCGGTGTCTTGCAGAACCATGCGGACATCATCGACCGCCGACATACCCGGCGTCCACTCATGACGTGCATGTGCCGAGGGCCGTACGGTCAGCGTCGGGCAAACTCCGGCACGTGTTCGGGAAACGGGCCCACCGCGATCCCGTATCCGGCCGCAGTGCGCAGCGGCCGAAACCGTGCCGCGATCCTCACCAGCAGCGGCGGTTTGGGCTGTCCCCTCGACGCCACGGCCACCGCGATGACCCGGCTGTGGATCAGCCGTTGCACGGCCTGGATCAGCGCCGCAGGCACCCATCGCCGGGCCTGGACGCGGGCCAACTGCCGGGTGGGCACGGCGCCTGCGCGCAGCGGGCCTGCCAGTATCCGGGCCGCCGCGACGGCGTCGGCGACCGCGAGGTTGATTCCCACCCCGCCGACCGGGGACATCGCATGCGCGGCGTCGCCGATCAGCAGCAGACCGTCGGTGTACCACCGCCTGAGCCGGTTGAGCTGCACATCGAGCAGCTTGACCTCGTCGAAGGACGTGAGCGCGGAGATATGGCCGGCCAGCCACGGCACCAGGGCCACCACGCCGCGGTGCAGCGCCTCGATGCCCTGCGCGCGCAGCTGCGCGTCGCCGCCCTTGGGAATGACGTACGCGCACTGGTAGTAGTCGCCGCGATCGATCACGATCTGCGCAGCTCCGGCTCCGAGCACACCGGCCAGGCCGTGCGGGTCGTCGGCGTCGCGCGGAAGCCGGAACCACCACACGTCCATGGGGGCGCCGAAGCTCCTCGGCCGCAGGTCCATCGCGCTGCGCAGGGTCGACGAGCGGCCGTCGCACGCTACCGTCAACACCGCGTGCATCTCCCGGACCTGCCCGTCGGCGCCGCGGTAACTGACACCGATCACTCTGTCTTTCCGCGTGCCCGTGCGGATTATCGGCCCGAGCACCTCGGTGCTGCGCAGAAGCCGGAATGTCGGCTCCTTCTCGGCGGCGGCCGCCAGCAGCTCGAGAAAATCCCACTGTGGAACCAACGCAATGTGCTTGTGTGGCCCGGGGATTCGGCTCAGATCGATGCTTACTTCGGTGCCCTGGATGCTCATCGTCAGGGTGTCGATCTCGCGGTGCGGCATCGCTGCGAATTCGGCCCCGAGCCCCAGTTCGTCGAGCAGGCGCAGGGTGCTGGCGTGCACGGTGTCGCCGCGGAAATCGCGCAGGAAATCGGCGTGTTTCTCCATGACGGTGACGTCCACACCCGCACGGGCGAGCAGCAGGCCGAGCATTACTCCCGCGGGACCGCCGCCGGCGACGATGCAGGTGGTGCTGTCTGTGCTGTCTCCGTCAGCCGGCACCCGGCCATTTTCGCATCGCATAGTCTGGCTTGATGGGCGGCTTACTCAATTGGTGGGACGGTGTTGAGCTCTGGCTCTCCGGCCTGCCGTTCGTCGCCCAGACCGCCGTGGTGATGCCGGTTGTGCTGGCTCTGGCCTACGGGGCGGCCATGCTGCTGGACGGCGCACTGGGCAACGGCATCCGGGTGTTGCGCCGGGTCCGCCACGACGACGAGGATGTCGACCGATGAGCGTTTGCGCGAAGTGGGGCCCCGCCCGTAGGGCAGGGGACAACAGGCAGTGAGCGGCGGCATGCCGCGGTCGAGGGTGACGTTGGTGCTCGTCATCCTCGTGGTGCTGGTGATCGTCATGTGGCTGCTAAGTCGTTAAGTCAGCTAAGCCCAACCTGAGCGTCGTTCCTTTTCTCTGTTATTCTTCGCGCCATGCGAACGGCAACCGGCAACAAGAGCGGCCACATCTTGGCCCTCATCGCCGTGGGTTTCACCGCCGTCGCTGACGTCTGTTGTTGTCGCTGACTCCATACCCGTCCGCGGTTTGGTATCGGTAGCGGCTGACTATGCGCAAATACTGATCCAGAGCCTTGCCGTGGTGGCGGAACCCCCTCAAGTCCACGCAAGGAAAGGTCATCAATGCTCAACTTCCGAAAGTCCTGGCGAAACGCCACCGTGCTGGCCACCGCGGCCACTCTGCTCGCCGCGTGCGGCGGCGGGTCCAGCGACGTCGCCGGAGGCGGTGACCAGCCCGCGGCCGACACGACGTTGACGCTTGTCGCCTACGCCGTGCCCGAGCCGGGCTGGAGCAAGATCATCCCGGCGTTCGCGGCCACCAAGGAGGGCAAGGGTGTCGCGGTCACCACGTCTTACGGCGCATCTGGTGATCAGTCACGTGCCGTCGTCGACGGCAAGCCCGCCGACATCGTCAACTTCTCGGTGGAGCCCGACATCGCCCGCCTGGTCAAGGCGGACAAGGTGGCCAAGGACTGGAACACCGACGCCACCCAGGGCATCCCGTTCGGATCGGTCGTGTCGCTGGTCGTCCGCAAGGGCAACCCGAAGAACATCAAGGACTGGGACGACCTGCTGCAGCCGGGGATCGAGGTCGTCACGCCGAGTCCGCTGAGCTCCGGTTCGGCCAAGTGGAACCTGCTGGCGCCGTACGCCGCCAAGAGCAATGGTGGCCAGAACACCCAGGCCGGCCTGGACTATGTCACCAAGCTCGTCACCGAACATGTCAAGACTCGTCCCGGGTCCGGCGGGAGGCCACCGACGTCTTCCTGCAGGGCACCGGTGACGTGTTGCTCAGCTACGAGAACGAGGCGATCAACGTCGAGCGGCAGGGCAAGCCGGTCGAGCACATCAACCCGCCGCAGACCTTCAAGATCGAGAACCCGGTCGCGGTGGTCACCTCCAGCGCACACCTGGACCAGGCCAACGCGCTGAAGAACTTCCTGTACACGCCCGAGGGCCAGAAGATCTGGGCCCAGGCGGGCTTCCGGCCGGTCGATCCCTCGGTCGCCGAGCAGTTCGCCACCGACTTCCCGACGCCGCAGAAATTGTGGACGATCGCTGATCTCGGGGGCTGGAGCGAGGTCGACCCGGCCCTGTTCGACAAGGAGAACGGTTCCATCACGAAGATCTACAAGCAGGCGACTGGATGACAGCTGCGCTCAATCCTGAGGCGACCCGGCCCGAACTCACCGAGGGCAATGACGGAGGCGACGGCCGGGTGCCCGGTCGCTTCAGCGGGCGCTACGGCACGACCTCTCTGCGAGTGGGTGCTGCATCTGTCTGGCTGAGCGTGATTGTGCTGCTGCCGCTGGCCGCGATCGTGTGGCAGTCCGCGGGCGGCGGGTGGCAGGCGTTCTGGTTGGCGATCACCTCCAATGCGGCCCTGGAGTCGTTCCGGGTGACGCTGACCGTCTCGGTGGGCGTGACCGTGATCAACCTGGTTTTCGGGCTGCTGGTCGCGTGGGTTCTGACGCGTGACGACTTCCCCGGCAAGCGACTCGTCGATTCGGTGATCGACCTGCCGTTCGCGCTGCCGACCATCGTCGCCAGCCTGGTCATGCTGGCGCTCTACGGGCCGGCCAGTCCGGTCGACCTGCATCTGCAACACACCAAGTGGGGCATCGGCATCGCGCTGCTCTTCGTCACGCTGCCCTTCGTCGTGCGTTCGGTTCAGCCGGTGCTGCTGGAACTCGACCGCGAGACCGAGGAGGCCGCGGCCTCGCTGGGCGCCAACAACTGGACCATCTTCACCAGGGTGATCCTTCCCGCGCTGCTGCCCTCACTGCTGTCCGGTGCAGGCCTGGCCTTTTCGCGCGCAATCGGCGAGTTCGGTTCGGTGGTTCTGATCGGTGGAGCGGTGCCCGGTGAAACCGAAGTGTCCTCGCAGTGGATCAGAACCCTGATCGAGAACGATGACCGTACCGGCGCTGCCGCCATTTCGATTGTGCTGCTCGTCATCTCGTTCGTAGTGCTGTTCATTCTGCGTGCGGTGGGCTCGCGCGCCGCCAAGCGCGAGGAGTTGGCACAATGACCCTGACGCCGGCCGTCAAGCACCTGCTGCGCTACCTTGCGCTGGCCTACATCACGATTCTCGTGATCGTGCCGGTCGGCCTCATTCTCTGGCGCACCTTCACACCCGGGGTCGGTGCGTTCTTCGAATCGATCACCACTCCGGCGGCGCTCTCGGCCCTGCAGCTTTCACTGCTGGTCGTGGCCATCGTCGTTCCGCTCAATGTGTTGTTCGGGGTGCCGACCGCTCTGGTGCTGGCGCGCAACAAGTTCCGGGGAAAAAGCGCTCTGCAGGCCGTCATCGACCTGCCGTTCGCCGTGTCGCCGGTGGTCGTCGGTGTTGCGCTGATCCTGCTGTGGGGCTCGGCGGGGCTGTTCGGGTTTGTCGAGAACAATCTCGGGCTCAAGATCATCTTCGGCTTTCCCGGCATCGTGTTGGCCAGCATCTTCGTCACGGTTCCGTTCGTGATCCGCGAAGTCGAACCGGTGTTGCACGAGATCGGCACCGACCAGGAAGAGGCGGCCTCCACGCTGGGATCGCAGTGGTGGCAGACGTTTTGGCGCATCACGCTGCCATCGATCCGGTGGGGGCTGACATACGGCATCGTCCTCACGATTGCGCGTACGCTCGGCGAGTTCGGCGCGGTCATCATGGTGTCATCCAACCTGCCGGGAACGTCGCAGACCCTCACACTGTTGGTGGCGGACAGATACAACCGCGGCGCGGAATACGGTGCTTACGCCGTGTCCACGCTGCTGATGACGGTGGCGGTGATCGTCTTGATCGCTCAGGTGATCCTCGACGCCCGACGAGCACGCGCCGCCAAGGCTTAAGGAGACACGACATGACCACTGCGATCACTGTGCGGGGCGCGAACAAACACTATGGCGACTTCGCTGCGCTGGACAATGTCGACTTCGACGTGCCGTCGGGTTCATTGACGGCGCTGCTGGGGCCAAGCGGTTCCGGAAAGTCCACGCTGCTGCGGGCTATCGCGGGTCTCGATCAACCCGACACCGGCACGATCACGATCAACGGCCGCGACGTGACAGGCGTGCCGCCCCAGCGGCGTGGTATCGGGTTCGTGTTCCAGCACTACGCGGCGTTCAAGCATCTCACCGTGCGCGACAACGTCGCGTTCGGCCTCAAGATCCGCAAGCGACCGAAGTCCGAGGTCAAGGAGAAGGTCGACAACCTCCTGGAAGTCGTCGGGCTCAGTGGATTTCAGACCCGGTATCCCAACCAGCTGTCGGGCGGCCAGCGTCAGCGCATGGCGCTCGCTCGCGCGCTCGCCGTCGACCCGCAGGTGTTGTTGCTCGATGAGCCGTTCGGCGCGCTCGACGCCAAAGTCCGTGAAGACCTGCGGGCCTGGCTGCGCCGACTGCACGACGAGGTCCACGTCACGACTGTTCTCGTCACGCATGACCAGGCGGAGGCCCTCGACGTCGCCGACCGGATCGCGGTGCTCAACAAGGGCCGTATCGAGCAGGTCGGTTCGCCGACCGAGGTCTACGACTCGCCGGCGAACGCATTCGTGATGTCGTTCTTGGGCGCGGTGTCGTCGTTGAACGGAATATTGGTGCGGCCCCACGATATTCGTGTCGGTCGCAATCCCGATATGGCGATTGCCGACAGCGACCATTCCGTCCAGGCCACCGGCGTGGTGCGGGCGACCATCAATCGAATCGTCATGCTGGGCTTCGAGGTTCGGGTGGAACTGACCAGCGCGGCGGACAGGACGTCGTTCACCGCGCAGATTACCCGCGGCGATGCCGAGGCGCTCGGGCTCAACGAGGGTGACACCGTCTATGTTCGGGCGACCCGCGTCCCCGAGTTGCCCGGCGGCGCCGACGTGCCCGAGGTGGATTCCGCCGACGAGGACGAGACGCTGACCAAGGCCTGACGTCTTCTCGCGGGCAGACAGAGAATCGGCCACCGAGGGCGTCGATTTGTACGCTTCTGCGTCTTTCGCGCCTAGCATCTGCGCATGAGCGACACGGTTCTCGGGTGCATCATCCTATTGACCGGGCCGCTGTCGCCACGGTGACGTGCCTCTATTACTCCCGCCGGGTCGACCGCCTGACGCCCGAAGAGCAAAAGGAACTCAAGAAGCGTTGGTCAGCAGGCGGTGGCGGCGGCGGCAATGCCGGCTGCGGCGGCGGGTGTGGAGGCGGGTGACTCAGAAGTAGCCGTTGGTCGGCGGCCAGACGCCGTTGACGGCGTAGTTGCCCGCCGCATATGCCTTGTACGCCAACGGACTGTGGGTAGCCACGGTTCGCGCGTTGCGCCAGTGCCGGTCCAGGTTCAGCGCGCGTGCGGTGGCCGACGCCCCGCCGGTGTCGAAGAGTCGCTCCGCCGCCGAGATCGTCAACCGCTCGGCGACCAGTTGCGCCTTGGCGACGGTGACGGCGACCCCGGCGACGGATTCGGGGTCATTGTGCCGGCCCTGGTCTACCAGTCGGTCGATCGCGTCGGCGGCCGCCAGTACGACGGCTTCGCCCGAGGCCGCGGCGGCTGAGATCTCACCGACGGCCTGCAATACGAAAGGGTCGGTGTCGGCGGTGTCGGCGACCGAGTGGGAGGCCGGACGGGCCTTCGTGCGCACGTAGTCGACGGCGTCATCGAAGACCGCGTGGGCGATGCCGACGGCCACCGCCGCGAGATACAACTGCAGGAACGCCGTCGCGTGCCCAAGGTGGGTGCCGTCAGACACCGTCACTACCTCGTGGGGCATGACTTCGACCTCGGTGAATCGCGTTCCGCCGCTGGCGGTGGTGCGCTGACCGAATCCGTCCCAGTCGTCGAACAATTCGACCCCGGCCCGCTCCACGGGAATGATCGCCTGCACGTCGAGACCGTTGGCGTCCACTGCCGACACCGCCACCACATCGGCGAACAGGGTGCCCGTCGAGTAGAACTTGTAGCCGTTGAGCCGCAGTACGCCTGCGGTGTCGGGCAGGACCTTGGTGTCCGCGCTCGACGGGGTCCGCCCTGCCCCGTCCGTGATCGCATTGCCGACGACGACACCTGCGTTGACTCGCGGGAACCACTCGGCGCGTTCGTCGGACGTCGCACGGTTGCTCAGCAGACGCTCGGAGAATCCAAAGTGCGCGCGAAGTGCCTGCGCGACATTGGAACTGCCGCGCCCGATCTGGATTACCGCGGCAAGAACGTCACGCACCCTGCCACCGGGTCCACCGAACTCCGCCGGTACACGCAGTCCCAGCACGCCCGCCCGGCGGATCGCCTCGACGGCGTCGTACTGCAGCACCCGATCGCGTTCAGCGGCGGGATCGTCGTGCCGCAGCGACGCTACGATCTCGGGAAGCCGGGCCAGCCGCTCGTCGACCGACCCACCGAGTGGTCTGGTGGTGAACGGCTTTCGTGGCGCGACTGCCTCGTGTGTGACGGTCATAGCGGCTCCATGCTTATCGGAAGTGGGGGATGATCTTGTCCGCGAACCGGTCGAGCTCGGACTCGATGGGCTGGAACTGGAGCATGAACAGTTCGACGCCGGCGTCATGGAACACGTGGAGGCGCTCGACTATCTGGTCGTAGCTGCCGACCAGACCGGCCAGTGTGCCGCCGTTGGAGCCGATGCGCTTCGTGCCGGAAAGCACCTTGTACATCTGGGTCTTCGGGTCGGTGCCGCCGGCGATCTCGGGTCGGCTCTCCGCGTCGCTGAGGGATTGCAGATAGTCCAACTCCGCAATCGCCTCCGCCTCCGTCTCGCGCGCTATCACGAAGGCGGACAGGCCGAATCGCAGTGCTGCACCGTCTCGCGGCCGGGCCCGCAGATCGTCGATGACGTCCATGGTTTCGAGCAGTGGCCGGCCGTTGATGAAGAAGACATCCGCGTATTCGGATGCCAGTGCTCGGCCGGGCTCCGATTCGCCGCCGACGTAGAGCGGTGGTGGGTCGGCGGGCGCGGGCCGGATCAAGGCAGGCTGGCCGCCACGGTCACCGATCGTGACGTGCTTGCCCGCCCACAGTTGGGTGACGACCGCCAGCCATTCGCGCGAATACGCATACCTGTCGTCATGGTCGAGCGGATCGAGACCCAGCCCCTCCAGTTCGGGCAGAAACCAGCCGGTCACCAGATTCACGGCGAGTCGCCCCGCCGAGATGTCGGCGATATTGGCGGCGATCTTCGCGAAGACCAACGGATTGAACAGCAGCGGCTTGACCGCACCGATCAGCTCGATGCGCGACGTGGCCTCGGCGAGCGCCGCCAACGTCGACCACGTCTCGAGTACGTCGTCCTCGGTATTGCTCGGGTGGATGACGTGCTGTGCCAACAGCGTGGAATCGAACCCCGCCGCCTCGGCACGCAGCAGCAGGTCGCGGGTGCGGCGGTAGCTCGCGTCGGGCGCGTCATGCGGGTGAAGGCGCGCACCGTGATTGCCGTAGACCGGCGCCCACACCCCGAACCGCGGTGAGGTCACGACCGGGCCAGGTAGCGTCTGCGTTCCCAGTCGCTGACCTCGTTCGAGTACTCCACCCATTCACTGCGCGCCAACGCCGCGAAGTCGAGCACCGAGTCGGCGCCGAGGATGTCGGAGATGGTGTCGTCGCGGGTGGCCAGTTCCAGTGCCACGCCGAGTGATTCGGGCAGCGGCACCCCTTTGGTGTAGAGGTTGCCGCCCTGCGCGGGCGGTGGGGTGGCCTTGCTCTCCAGCCCGGCGATCACCGCCGCCAACGCCGAGGCGATCAGCCAGTACGGGTTGGCGTCGGATGCGCCGCTGCGCAGTTCGATCCGGGTGGCCGACGGGTCGGCCTCCACCAGCGACCGCACGGCGGCGCTGCGGTTGTCGCGGCTCCACGTCACCGTCGCTGGCGCGAACGAGTCGGGAGTGAAGCGCCGATAGGCATTCACCGAGTGCGCCCCGAACAAAGTGATCGACGGGAGGTGCTCGAGCAGGCCCGCGATCGCATGCAGGGCGGTCTCGTTCTCGGCGCGGTCATCCGGAGCGAAGGCCGGCTCGTCGCCACGCCAGAGTGAGATGTGCAGGTGCTGGGAGCTGCCGGAGTGGTCGGTGAACGGCTTCGGCATGAAACTGGCGATCTTGCCGTGCTTTCGGGCCACCTCCTTGGTGGCGTACTTGAGCCGGACGGCATCGTCTGCGGCTTCGAGCGCGTCGGTGTAGACCAGGTTCGTCTCGATCTGACCGGGGCCGTACTCGGTTTGAATGCCCTCCAGACGCGTGAAGGTGCCCAACGTCTCGTACAGGTCGCTGAGCAGTGGATCGAGCGCGTTGGCGTTCTCCAGCGAGTACGCGTGGATGTCGTCCTGAAAAGGTGATCCGTCGGGGTTGAGCAGGTAGAGCTCGAACTCCACGCCGATTTTCGCGGTGTATCCGAGTGAGGCCAGCCGCGCGATCACCTTCCGGAGCACCGCGCGTGGATCCAGTAGTGACGGGCTGCGGTCGTGCGCAACGATGTCGGAGATGACATGACCGACTCGCGGACGCCACGGCAACGGCCGATAGGTGGACAGATCCGGAACCGCGAACACGTCGGGGTACCCGCCGACCCAGTTGGTCAGCCGTAGCGAGTCGATCACGGTGCCGTCGGTGTTCCACCCGAGAGACGCTTCGCAGAACGCGAATCCGGCGCCCACCGCGCGGTTCAGGAACTGCGAGGCCGGGATCCGCTTGCCCTGGGCATGGCCGAACGGGTCACTCCACGCCACCTCGATCTCGGCGAGCGACCCGTCGCCGAGCCCATGGCGCAGTTCGCGCTCAGGAGCCGACGTGGTGGCGTGCAAGGTAGGCGCGTTGACGGTCCGCGTCATGACAACCCGACCGTGTTGTCGCGCACCCGGGTCCCGACGACGGCCCCGACCGCGAATGAAACAACGAGCAACCCGACGATGACCCACGCCAGGATGCTGGAGCCGCCGACAAGGGTGTCGAGATTGGCGAGGATGAGGACCAGCGATCCGAGCAGACCGAGCAGGCCGAGCGCCGGGGCGATGCGGACCCGCCACTGCGAATGGCCGCGCCGGTCCTTGCCGAAATACACGAGCACCGCCACGCTGGTCGCGATCAGCAGGACGATCACGCCGACGGTGGTGGCACCGGCGAACCAGGTGTAGAACTGCGCGGCAGGGTCGAGCTTGAACACCACGGCCAGCACGACGCTGATCGCGACGACGCCGGATATCCACAGCGACGCCCGGTGCGGGGAACCGTGCTTGGGGTGGGGCCGGCTCAGCGACTCCGGTAGGACGTCGCGCTGCGACAGTGCGAAAAGGTAGCGCGATGCGACAGTGTGGAACGCCAGGATGCAGGCGAACAGGCTGGTGAAGTACAGCACCGTGATGATGTCGGCGCCGACGACGCCGATGTAGCGCTGCGCGGTGTCACCGAGGAACGTGCTGCCCGAATCGGTGGCGCGCTGCACCGCCTCGTCGTCACCCCAGCCGGAGATCAACGCCCAGCTGGTGACTGCGTAGAACACGCCGATCAGGATCAGCGCGACGTAGGTGGCGCGAGGAATGGTGCGTTCGGGGGTGCGGGCTTCGTCGCGGAAGATGGCCGTCGCCTCGAAGCCGACGTAGCTGATGATCGCGAAAAGCAGTCCGATGCCCAATGATCCGGACTGAATCGCGCTCGGGTTGACGATGCCGGTCGACAGCCCGTGGTCACCGCCCCGGGCGACGATGACCAGATCGAGTATGACGACGATCGCGATCTCGGCGCTCAGCAGAACCCCGAGCACCTTGCTGGACAGTTCGATGTTGCGGTACCCGAGGAAGGTCGTGACGGCGAATGCGACTGCCGCGAACAACCACCACGGCAGTGCCGGGCCGCCGAACAGATCGACCACAGCGGCACCGGCGGGTCCGAGAAGGCCGTAGACACCGGCTTCCAGGGCCACGTAACTGACAATCGCGACGAAGGCGATGCCGATACCCGTCGGAAGACCCAACGACTTGCGGACGTACGAGAAGAAAGCGCCGGCCTCATCGACATACGGCGTCATCGCGGTGAAGCCGACGGCGAAGAAGAGCAGGATCACCGTCGAGATGATGAACGTCGCCGGGAAGCCGGCTCCGTTGCCCGAGGCGAGACCCAGCGGTACGACACCACCGATCACGCCCAGCGGCGCGGCCGCAGCCACTACCAGGAAGACAATGGAGGCCACCCCCAGGTTGCCGCGCAACTGACGCGTGGGAATCGGAGGTTCATCCCTCAAAGCATCTGGAACAGCCGTGATTTCGGACATGTGAGGGCAATCCTTCGATGGAGGGCCGATAGGTCATCTGCACGCTAGAGCTCAGCGGCGGTGGTCACCACATCTGAAGTCAACGTGAGTCTTATTACGCGGCTGCGGCCTTCACGGCTCGGCCGACCTCGGTGCGAATTTCCGTGTACTCCGGTGAGTGCCGCAGTTCGTCAGCGTCCACGCTCTTTGCGGGGCAGGTCGACCGGCAGGTCGAGAGCCACCTGTCCGGGCCGTCGGGTGAGCACCACGATGCGTGAGCCGAGAAAGGCCGCCTCGTCGGCGCTGTGGGTGACGAACACGGTGGTGCGACCGGACTCCGCACTGACCTGACGGACGTCCTCCTGCAGGCGTTCCCGGGTCAGCGCGTCGAGCGCTGCGAACGGCTCGTCGAGCAGGAACAGCGGTGTCTCGGCTGCCAGCGCCCGCGCGATGGCGACGCGCTGTTGCTGCCCGCCGCTGATTTCCCAGATCTTGCGGCCCGCAGTGCCTTCCAGGCCGACCCGGGACAGCAGCCCGTCGCGCCGCTCGGCCCGTCGTTCGCGCGGCACCTTCGCATACTTGAGCGCGAGGTCGACGTTGCCGCCGACCGTGCGCCACGGGAAAAGGCGTGGCTGCTGAAACACGACGCCTGCGGTCACCCCCGGTGTCGGCGGTGTACCCGAGACCGCCACCGTGCCCTCGCTGGGTGATTCGAAGCCCGCGAGTAGCCGCAGCAGCGTGCTCTTGCCGCAACCCGATGCGCCGACCAGTACCAGGAAGGAACCAGGGTCGATGCTCAGGTCGACTGGGCCCAGTGCGGTGACCTCGTCGCGTCCCTTTCCGTAGCGGTGGGAAACCCCGCTGATTCGGACCGCCGCGTTGTTCGCGCGTGTGGCAGCGTCTTTCAGATCACTGGCTGAGGACACTCGGCAGGCCCTTGGTGTAGACGGCGTCCTGGAAGGTCTGCAGGGGTGCGGCCGCCGGAATCTGCTTCTGGTCGGCGAGGAACTGAGATGCGCTCTGCAGATTGGCGGCGATGTTGCCCGGCTTCCCGTCGGCGCCGAGCCATTCCGGGGATGCGACCTGATCGGGTGTCAGGAAGACCCCCTGCTTGATCTGACCTTCCGTCTCCTCGGGCGACAGGCCGATCTCGGCGGCGACGGCCTTGGCGGCTGCGGCGGCATCCTCGTGGATCAGTGTCAGCGCGCGGGCCTCCTGCTGGCGCCAGATGTCGACGACCTCCGGGTGCTGGGTCGCGAAGTCATCGGACACCGCGCCCAGATCCAGCGTCGGCTTGCCGTCCTTGGCGAGTTGTCGGCTGGTGATCAGATCTTTGCCGCTCTTGCGCAGGTCGTCCAGTGTCGGCAGCCAGGTGTACGCGGCGTCGATGTCACCACGGTCCCATGCGGCCAGGATCGCCTGCGGCTGCAGATCGACCAACTGAACATCGCTGGGGGACAACCCATTCTGTGACAGGGCGGCCAGCAGGCTGTAGTGCGCCGTCGAGGCGAACGGGGTGGCGACCCGCTTGCCTTTCAGCTGCGCGATGGTGTCGATGCCGGCGCCGTTGCGTGCCACCAGGGCCTCGTTGTCGCCCGCCACGTCGAGCACGAATGCGACCTTGTACGGGATGTTCAGCGGCGCCGACAATCCGCGGGCCACCGGGCTGGATCCCAGCGCGCCGAAGTCGAGTTCCTTGGCGATGAACGCCGTGTTCACGTCGGCGCCGGAGTCGAACTTCGTCCACTTGATGTTGTAGTCGGGCAGCGCCTCCTCCAACCAGCGGTTGTTCTTGACGACGAGGTCCCCGCTCGGGAAGCTCTGGTAACCGACCCGGATGGTCGGCCTGTCGGCCTGTTGACCCGACTGCTCCACTGCGCAACCGGCCAACGTCGTCGTGGCGAGCACCAGCGCTGCGAATACGGCTTTCAATCTCATATTTTTCCTCTCCACGGGACCGCGCGCCGTTCGATTGCGCGAAGCAGACTGTCGATGATCAGGCCGGAGATGCCGATGGCGAAGATGCCGACGAGCACAACCGGGGTGTTGTTGTAATTGCTCGCGTCCTTGACCAATCCGCCGATACCGGGGATGCCGTTGAACAGTTCCGCGGCGACCACCGATGAGTAGGCCATGCCAACCGCCAACCGAATCCCGGTGAACGTCTCCGGCAGTGCGGACGGGACGACGACGTCGCGGATGACCTCACGGCGGGAGGCGCCCAGCGCGCGGGCGGCCTCCTGCAGTCCGACGGGTGCCGCGACGACCGCAGCGGTGGTGGCGACGGCGGCGGGTGGCAGCGCCGCCAGAGCGAGAAGTGTGATCTTGGGGGCCTCGTCGATGCCGAGCCAGATGACCAGCAGGAAGAAGTAGGCCAGTGGCGGCAGCGCGCGCAGGAACGTCAGCCACGGTTCGAGCACGCTGCGCACCCAGCTGACCGAACCCATCAACAAACCCAGCAGCACACCCAGCGCCACGCCGATGACGACGCCGACCAACACCCGGCGCAGAGTCATGTAGAGGTGCTCCGACAGCAGATAACCCGCGTACCCGCGGACGCCGTCGTGCGTGGTGGAGACGTCGAGGAACGCGCGCCACACGGTGCTCGGGTACGGCACGAACGTCTGGTTCCAGATTCCGGCGGCAGCCGCCAACTGCCACACCCCGAAGAAGACGACCACCGATAGCAGGGGCAGTGCGGCACGGGTGATCCGGCCGCGCCATTTCCCCGCGGATGCGACAACGGCCGGCGAGCCGACCTGCGGCTCGTCGGAAGCGATATCTACGAACACCGACACTGTGAGCGACCTTCTGTTGCCGAGACGAAACGGAAATGGTTCAGCGACAGCAGGAGTCGTCAGACGGCGCGGCGGTCATTCCGGTATTTCTACCGGGTCGCCGTCGATGCGTGGAGATCTAGGCTCACCGCGAATTTATTGCCGTGGTCGCAGCGGACTAGGACGCCGCGCGCGCCTTGTCGTAGATCCGGCGGGCGGCATCGACCTCGTTCATGTGCGCTTCCGCCCAGTCTTTGATGCCGAGCATGACCGGCAGCAGGGTGCGGCCGAGCGCAGTGAGTTCGTAGTCGACGCGCACGGGCACCGACGGGGTCACCGTGCGCGTGACGAGTCCGTCGCGCTCGAGCGTGCGCAACGTCTGGGTGAGCATTTTCTGGCTCACCCCGGCAATACGGCGCGCGAGCTCGCTGTGCCGCTTGGGGTCTTCGGCCAGCGCGCCAAGCACGAGGCCCATCCACTTGTCGCTCAACGACTCCAACAGCTCGCGCGTAGGGCATTCGGCCAGAAAGGCGTCGTAGTCCCTTTTCGCCTGCTGCCTGCGCTGTGTCGCTGTCCGAGTGGCCATAGGTTTCTTCTCCGTACTATAGGCACTATTGGGTACCTACTTACTGTTAGAGACTACGACGCATACCGTCGGTGTGGCAACACTTCGAGTCCTTGAGGAGGAACCATGAAAGCCGTCACCTTCAGCACTTTTGGAGGCGAAGACGTCATCGACATCACCGACGTTCCCGTGCCCGAGCCCGAAACCGGCCAAGTTCGCGTCAAGGTGCGGGCGGCCGCCGTCCATCCCGTCGACATCGCGATCCGATCGGGAGATTTCTCCGCTCTCATGCCGGATCGTCCGTCCTTCGTGCCCGGCTGGGACCTGGCGGGAACCGTCGACGCCGTCGGGTCCGGTGTCAGCACGTTCCGGCCGGGTGACGCGGTGGTGGGACTGTCGGTGTGGTTCGACGGCTTCGCAGGCACGCACGCTGAGTACGCCGTGCTGGACGCCGATGCGCTGGCCTCCGCACCGCGCGGCGCCAGTTGGGCCGACGCCGCGTCTCTTCCGCTGAACGCGATGACCGCCGACCAGGCCCTGAGCCGGCTACATGAGGACGCGGGCACCATCGCGATCATCGGCGCGGCCGGTGCCGTCGGTGCATTCGCCACGGAACTCGCCGCCCACCGGGGAAAGTCGGTCTATGCGGTCGCGAGTCCGCAGGACGAGGGTTTCATCCGAGGTTTGTCGGCGACGTTCGTGCCGCGCTCGGATGACCCCGCCGCGGCGATTCGGGAGGCCGCAGGCCGGCCCGTCGACGCGGTCCTCGACACCGTCGGGCTCGGCGAGGCAGTGCTCGGCGCGGTCCGCGACCACGGTTCGTTCGTCACCACCCTGCCTCCGCGTGTGCCGTCACCCGTGCGGGGAATCGAGGTGTCCGCCGTGCAGGTGTCTGCTGACGGCCACCGGCTCGGCGAGCTGGTCGACTTGGCCGAGAAAGGGATTCTGAGCCTGCGCGTCGCGCAGACCTATGCCCTAGACGATGCGGCACAGGCGCACGCTCGGCTCGAAAAGGGTGGTGTGCGCGGGCGTCTCGTGCTCGTACCTTGACGATCCGAGTGCTCAGGCCACCAAGCGCTGGACGGCGCCGATGGCGTCGAATCGGTCCAGCACCGTCGCGGCGACCAGATTGTGCGATCCGATTGGCTCGGCCATCGAAATGCCTTGTGCGGCAGCTTCAGCCGCTACCCGGTCGGTGATCAGGCCGTGTGCCAGGAACCAGGGGGCGATCACCAGGCGGTCGGCGCCGTCGGCTCTCAAGAATTCGGCGGCGTCGGCAACGCCGGGATGGGGTCCGGTCGCGAACGCGGCCTGCGTTCCGGCCCAACGGGTCCCGGCGCTCAGCGCGCGCGCCACCGTCGCGGTTCGCGCGTTGGCCACGTCGTTCGACGAGCCGACAGCGACGACGATCACGCCGAGGCCGTCGTCTTCAGGAGACACCCCGGTCTCGGCCAGTCGCTGCCTCATCACCGACAGCAGCGCGGGATCTTCGCCCAGCACCTCGGCCTGCTCCACCGAGACGCCGGCGTCAGCGATCATCGAGGGGATGTCGACCCGGGCGTGAAATGCGTCGGCCAACAGGAACGGCACCACGACTGCATCGCTGTCCAGATCGCTCAGCACGTCGCTCAGGCTCGGGTCGGTTCGCTCGAGAAACGCGGGACGGACGTCGAGCCAAGGCCGAAGTCGCCGAATGCGGCCGGCCACGGCCTGCGTCACCGCCGCCGACCGCGGGTCGACGCTGCCATGAGCCGCAAGCACCAGCGGGCGGTGGGCGGGAGCTAGCACGGTCACGAAGCGTGCAATCCGCATTCCGTCTTGGACTGCCCCGACCAGCGGCCACTGCGTGGGTCTGCACCCGCGGCAGGCTTCGCCGTGCACGGAGCGCAGCCGATCGACGGATAGCCTTCGAAGACAAGCGGGTTCACCATGACATCGTTGGCGTTGATGTAGGACTGCATATCGTCGTCGGACCACGCCGCGATCGGGTTGATCTTCACCAGCCCAAAGGCCTTGTCCCAGCTGATCAGCGGCGCGTTGGCCCGGGTCGGGGCCTCCACCCGGCGGATACCGGTGACCCATGCGGCGTATCCCCGCAATGCCTTACCCAGGGGCTCGACCTTGCGCATCCGGCAGCATTCGTTCGGCTCGCGAGCGAACAGGTCCTTGCCGTACAACTCGTCCTGCTTGGGGACCGTGTTCTCCGCCGTGACGTTGACCACGTTGATGTCGTAGACGGCCTCGACCGCGTCGCGGGTGCCGATCGTCTCGACGAAGTGGTAACCCGTGTCCAGGAACAGCACGTCGACGCCGGGACGCACCTTGGCCGCCAGGTCGACGAGCACCGCGTCCTGCATGTTGGAAGCCACCACGTAGCTTCCGCCGAAGTTCTCGTCGGTCCAGCGCAACAGCTCGTCGGCGCTCGCACCCTCGAGTTCGGCCGTTCCGCGCTCGGCCAGCCGCTGCAGTTCTGTCTCGGTCATCACTTCTGTCATCGCAAATCCGCCTCGTCTGCTCGTACTGCCCACGTAGCGAAACGCTCACCCTGCTCGCGTTGTTTCACGAAGTTGCGCACAACCCGGTCGATGTAGTCGCCCAGCTCGGTGGACAGCACCTTGTGCTGGCGCAACTTGCGGCCGAACCCGCTGTCGAGACCGAGACTGCCGCCGAGATGCACCTGGAAACCCTCGACCGGCCCGTCGCCGTCGTCGATCATCTGACCCTTGAACCCGATGTCGGCGACCTGGATGCGCGCGCACGAGTTGGGGCAGCCGTTGATGTTGACCGTGATCGGCACATCCAGCTGCGCGTTGATGTCCTCGAGCCGTTTTTCCAGCTCGGGCACCAGCACCTGCGCGCGGTTGCGGGTTTCGGCGAATGACAGCTTGCAGTACTCGATGCCTGTGCAGGCCATCAGGTTCTTGCGCCACGCCGACGGGCGCGACGGCAGCCCGAGTGCGTCCAGGCCAGCGACCAGTTCGTCGAGTTTGTCGTCCGCGATGTCGAGGATGACCAGCTTCTGGTACGGGGTGAACCGCACGCGATCAGAACCCGCCGCCTCCGCGAGGTCGGCGACCTTCGACAGGATGGTCCCGGTCACCCGTCCCGCGATCGGCGCGACGCCGACCGCGTTCTTACCGTTCTTGAGCTTCTGGATGCCGACGTGGTCGATAGGGTGCTTGACCGGCTCGGGCGCCGGCCCGTCGATCAGCTTGCGACCGAGGTATTCGTCCTCGAGAACCTGGCGGAATTTCTCGACACCCCAGTCCTTGATCAGGAACTTCAGCCGGGCCTTCGCACGCAGTCGCCGGTAGCCGTAGTCCCGGAACACCGACGTCACGCCCTCCCAGACGTCGGGCACCTCGTCCAGCGGAATCCAGGCACCGACCCGCTGGGCCAGCATCGGGTTCGTCGACAGCCCGCCGCCGACCCACAGGTCGAGTCCCGGGCCGTGTTCGGGGTGGTTGACGCCGATGAACGCGACATCGTTGACCTCGTGCGCGACGTCCTGCAGGCCCGAGATGGCGGTCTTGAACTTGCGCGGCAGGTTGGAGAGCTCCGGATTGCCGATGTAGCGGCGGACGATCTCGTCGACCGCCCAGGTCGGATCGAGCACCTCGTCGAGCGACTCGCCGGCCAGCGGCGAGCCCAGCACCACGCGCGGGCAGTCGCCGCACGCCTCGGTGGTCTGCAACCCGACCGCGGCGAGCCGGTTCCAGATCTCGGGCACGTCCTCGATTCGGATCCAGTGGTACTGCACGTTCTCGCGGTCGCTGATGTCGGCGGTGTCGCGGCCGAATTCGGTCGAGATCTCGCCGAGAACGCGCAGCGCGCCCGTGCTCAGGGCGCCGCCGTCGCAGCGCACCCGCATCATGAAGTACTTCGCCTCGAGGACGTCGGCGTTCTCGTCGCCCGTCCATGTGCCGTCGTAGCCCTGCTCACGCTGGGTGTAGAGGCCCATCCAGCGCATCCGGCCGCGCAGATCCTGCTTGTCGATGCTGTCGAAGCCCTGCTTCGAGTAGATGTCGACGATGCGGCCGCGCACGTTCAGCGCGTCGTCGTCCTTTTTGAACTGTTCGTTGGGGTTGAGCGGCTCGCGGTAGCCGAGCGCCCACTGGCCCTCGCCGCGTGGGCGTTTCACGGGCTTTGCAGTGGTCATATGATTGGGCTCCTTTGTGGAGCCGGATCGCGCAGTCTCACCGGTGGGCTGTCCGGCGGCGCAGATCCGGCGGCCAGCTGAAAGTACAGGTGGGCAGGTCTACGACGTCAAGGCAGACAACAACAGGTACAAACGCGCTTGAAGTCGACATGCCGCCGCGCCACCAGCGAGACGCGGTGGGTGTAGATGCGGGCGGCAATCACGACCTCAATTGTGCCACGGACAGCCCTTACAGCCATAACCGGGGGAGATTTGCGCTCACGGTGAGCGGAAAGAGCCGTGAGAGCGGTCCAACGTGAGCTTGTGCTCGATATTCGGTGGGAATCTCGAACATAAGTTCACGTTCGGCGCCCAGGATGGGTTAACCCATCTGGGAAACTGGCTGCATGACAGTGCGGACGGCAGCCGAGGGCGCACGGGAGTTGCCCGGCCTGGCGCTGACGTCGGGCCGCGCGTTCGGCATCTATGTCCACGTGCCGTTTTGCGCCGCCCGCTGCGGCTACTGCGACTTCAACACCTACACGCCCGCTGAGCTGGGCGGCGCGAACCCCGACGCCTGGCTGGCTGGCGTGCGCGCCGAGCTGGCTCTGGCCGCCGACCGGTTGGGGTCCGCCCCCGCCGTCAACACCGTGTTCGTCGGCGGCGGGACCCCCTCGCTGTTGGGCGGGTCCGGTCTGGCGGCGGTGCTCGACGCGGTCCGCGAACACTTCACCCTGGCTCCCGAGGCCGAGGTCACCACCGAGGCGAACCCGGAGTCCACCTCGCCGCAGCTGTTCGCGCAGCTGCGCGACGCCGGGTTCACCCGCGTCTCGCTCGGGATGCAGTCGGTGGCGCCGCACGTCCTCGCGGTTCTCGACCGCGTCCACTCGCCGGGCCGGGCGCTCGATGCGGCGCGCGAAGCCCGGGCGGCCGGCTTCGAGCACGTGAGCCTCGACTTGATCTACGGCACGCCGGGGGAGGCAGACGACGACCTGCTGCGCTCGGTGGACGCCGCCCTCGAGGCCCGCGTCGACCATGTGTCCGCGTATGCCCTGGTCGTCGAGGACGGCACCGCGCTGGCGCGCAGGGTCAGGCGCGGCGAGGTCTCCGCACCCGACAACGACGAGCTCGCGCACCGCTACGAACTGATCGACGCGCGGCTGTCGGCGGCGGGTTTCGGCTGGTATGAGGTGTCCAACTGGTGCCTGCCCGGCGGCGAGTGCCTGCACAACGTCGGCTACTGGAACGGCGGCGAATGGTGGGGTGCCGGGCCCGGCGCGCACGGATACGTCGGCGCGACCCGGTGGTGGAATGTCAAGCATCCCAACGCCTATGCCGAGGCGCTCGCAGACGGGCGGCTGCCGGTGGCCGATTTCGAACGCCTCGACCCCGGCGCGCTGCACACCGAGGACGTCATGTTGAGGGTGCGGTTGCGCGACGGGCTGCCCGTGGCCATGTTGAATCAGGCCGAACGACGCCGGGCCCAGACGGTGGTCGATGACGGGCTTCTGGCGCGTGACGGCGACCGCCTGATCCTCACCGACCCAGGTCGACTTTTGGCCGACGCGGTGGTCCGCACTCTGCTTGACTGACGATCGGCGGCCGATTTGAACGATTCTGCGGTGGTGATCCGTTGTGACTTGCGACGACGACGGAAAGCGAGGAATGCGCGGGTGCATCGCTTATGACTGATCCTGATCAGGCCGCGCTTCTGCGAGCGATCCACGACGCCCATAGCCGGGACCTGCAGCGCTATGTCCTGCGGCTGACCAGGGGAGACATGCCGTTCGCCGAGGACGTGGTGCAGGAGTCGCTGCTGCGGCTCTGGCGCAAGCCCGACGTCCTGCAACAGCCGAGCGAGTCGGCGCGGGCGTGGCTGTTCACCGTTGCCCGCAACCTCGTGATCGACGACCGGCGCAGCGCGCGCTTCACCCGGGAACTGCAGAGCGACAACCTTCCCGAGCGGCCGTCGCTCGACGCGATCGGGCCCGCGGTCGACAAGTGGGTCCTGTCGGATGCACTGAAATCGCTGTCCCCTGAGCACCGGACCGCCATCGTGCGTGCCTACTATCTCGGCCAGACCGTGGCCGATATCGCCCAGCAGGAACAGATTCCCGAGGGCACGGTCAAATCCAGACTTCACTACGCGCTGCGCGCGTTACGAATTGCGTTGCAGGAAAGGGGGGTTGTCCGTGACTGACAACAGACCCGACGACCTCGGTGAGTGGGACGCCGCCTACGTCCTCGGCGCATTGAACCTCGAAGACCGGCGGGCCTACGAGAACTATCTCGCGGCGAACCCGCAGCGCTCCGCCGAGCTCACCGAGCTGGCGGCGATGCCGGACATTCTCAGTGTGCTGAGCCGCGACGAGGCCGTGGCGTTGACCGACCTCGAGGGCGGTGCGCCGACCCAGACTGGGCCCGACAACGTCGCATCGCTGGCCCAGGCGGCGGCGAAGCGAAAGCGGCGATCGCGACGTACCGGGCTCGCGGTGGCGGTCGCCGTCGCGGCCGCGCTTGCGATCATCGGGGGAGTCGTGGGGGCGACCGTCTTCCCTCGCGCGGGATCCGTGCAGACGGTGGCGATGGCGCCGATGCAGCCCGGGTCGCGCGCCGGCCTCACCGCCCAGCTCGCGATCACGGAGAAGAAGTGGGGCACCGAGCTCAACTGGGCTTGCGAGTACACCAAAGACTGGTCGCGCGACGTCGACAGTTACGACATCGTCGTGACGACGAAGGACGGTGCGCAGACGGCAGTGGGCTCATGGAAACCCGCTGGCTACGAAGCCACCGGGCTGTCCGCGGCGACGAGCATCCCGACGTCGGAGATCCGCAGCGTCGACATCCGGGTGACCGGCACGGATCAGCCGCTGGCGGTCACCACGCTTTAGGACCCGATGTCGCGTAATCAACGGCACTGCAAGCACTTCCGAACGTGATCGGCGCCACCCTCAGTGGCCCTGCGTAGCTACCAAATACAGGGTCGGATGCGGGGTGTATCTGGAGATTGCCGGAATGGACAGCGCCGACGTGCTTTTCGAGCCGCAGGCGGTTAGGGAAGGGCTGCGGCCAGCCGTCTCCACTGCTCGCGGGGAAACTCCGTGGGGTCCGCGGTGAGCACCTGAACGCATACGTGGTCGGCGCCGGCCGACAGGTGTTCGTTCACCCGGCGCAGCACGGCCTCCTCGTCGCCCCACGCGATGATGGCGTCGAACAGCCGGTCGCTGACCGAGGTGAGATCGTCCTGCGTGAAGCCGGAGCGCAGGAGGTTGTTGGCGTAGTTGGGCAGCGCCAGATACGCACGCAGCCAATCGGTTCCGACGGCACGCGCTTCTGCCTTGTCGTCGGTGAGCAGCACGGTCTGCTCCGGCAGCAACAGAGAGCCGTCGCCGAGGTGCTCGCGGGCATAGCGGGTGTGATCGGGTGTCACCAGATACGGGTGGGCGCCTCGCGATCGGGTCGCGGCGAGCTCGAGCATCTTCGGGCCCAGCGCCGCGAGCACGCGGTTGGCGACTGGTACCGGTTGTTCGGTCGCATCCAACGCGTCCAGGTAGGCACGCGTCGCGGCGAGCGGTTTGCGATAGAGACCGGGTTCTTTGGAATCGATGAGCGGGGCGTGGCTCACGCCGATCCCGAGGAGAAAGCGCTCACCGTGCGCCGCGGTGAGCTCTGCGTACGACGCCGCCACATCCGACGGTTCGTGCATCCACAGGTTCAGGATTCCGGTGGCGATCACCACCCGCTTGGTCGACGACAGCAACTGGCCCACCGAATCGAGCACCGGCCCACCGACGTCCGGGATCCACAGCGCGGTGAATCCGAGTTCCTCCAACTCCGCGGCGGACTCGGCGGCCTCACCGGCATCGCCGTAGCGCAACTGCGAACTCCACACACCGACGCCTGCCAGATCCATGCCCTTGATCCTTTCCCGCCTACCGACGGACTCACGCTACCGTCGCCTCAGTGTCAGGGTGAGGTGCCGCTTTGTTGCGGTGGTTGGATCCTGATCACCTGGTGTCTGGCTCGTACCCTCGGTGCCGCCTTCGGGTTGGCGTGCATGCGTTTTGTCGACATCAGGTGCGAAGGACCGACCGGCGTGACTTGATAGGAGCGTGGCGACGCCCCCACTGAGATGTGTCCGCCGGCCGGCCCAACCGTCACCGCGTTGCTGACCTACATATTCGCGAGAGGGTCAGATCGTCGTCTCTGCGCGAGTGCAGGATGCGCTGCTATCTCATGACCGGATCCGCTCGAGCTCGGCCTCGGCGGTCCGCTCACTGGTGACGCGTTGTAAGAGGCCATCGGTTTCGACCCCGCGGTCGCCGACGTCACGCCGAAACTTTCTGCCCGGCCTGTCCGGACACACGCAATCGACCTGCGTCCGCGCAGCCTGCGCGAGGCAAGGTTAACGACCAATTAGGCGGCTGCTCTACGGTGGGTTGCCGTGACGACTTCGCGGCGCCGGCTCACCGTTGTCGCCGTGCTGTGGATCTCGGCCGCACTGATATTCCTCGTCTTCGAGGCCCTCGCCGCCGCAGCGGTCGTGCCGTCTTACAGCTATGCCGAGAGCTACATCAGCGCACTGGGTGTGCCCGAATGGTCGCCGCGTGCGTATCTGATGAACGCGGCGTTCTTCGCGCAGGCCGCGTTGTTTTTCGCCGGTGCCGTGATCGCCGTTCGTGCCGTTCGCGGACGCTGGACCGGCGCACTCTTCGTCCTGCTGACCGCTACCAACGCCGTCGGCAACGTCCTGGTCGGGGTCGTGTACGGCGGCTCGCCGCTATGGGACGACGGCTACAAGTGGCTGCACGGGCTGGGCGCCTTTCTGGCCTTCGTCGGCGGCAACGGCGCAGTCGTGGTCGGGTCGGTCGTGGTTGCCCGCGCCGTCGCGGCGCGTTGGTACCGGCCCGTCGGGGTGCTCATCGGCGTCGCGGGATTGGTGATCACCGCGATGTTGCAGAACTACAACAACTGGACAGTGGATTACGCACCGATCGGAGTCGTCGAGCGGGCCTGCGTGTACACGATCATGCTCTGGCAGATCTTCACCGGCATCGTGCTGCTGACCCGGCCGGCCGTTCCGCGCGTCTAGACCTGCTGAGCCAGCGGCACGTCCATGTCGAACACCCGCGCGTGCAGCACCGTCCGGTTGCGCAGCGCTGCCCGCACGGCACGGTGAAGCCCGTCCTCGAGATAGACGATGCCCTTCCACTTCACCGCGTGGCAGAACAGATCGCCGTAGAACGTCGAGTCCTCCGACAGCAACCGGTCAAGCGCCAGCACCGTCGTGGTGGTCACCAGTTCGTCGAGCCGTATCTGCCGGGGTGGGATCTGCGCCCACTGCCGATGCGACAGCCCGTGGTCGGGGTAGGGCCTACCGTCTCGGACCCCTTTGAAAATCATCGGGCAAAGCACCCCCGCGTCATCCCCCGAGGCACACGCGTCACCCTGCAAAGGCTATCGCAATAGCTGCGTCCGCCACCCGTACAGCCGCTCGCGCGGTATCGCCGCTGATAATGGCCGTAAAATGGACACCAACGTAACGGGAGAGGCAGGTGAACGCATGGGTAGCGCCGATGATCGTCGTTTCGAGGTGCTGCGCGCGATCGTCGCCGACTTCGTGGCCACCAAGGAGCCGATCGGTTCGAAATCCCTCGTCGAGCGCCATAATCTCGGCGTTTCCAGCGCGACGGTCCGCAACGACATGGCGGTCCTGGAGGCCGAGGGCTACATCGCGCAACCGCACACCAGCTCGGGCCGGGTGCCTACCGAGAAGGGCTACCGCGAGTTCGTCGACCGCATCGAGGACGTCAAACCGCTGTCAACGTCGGAACGGCGCGCGATCCTGGGCTTCCTGGAGTCCGGCGTCGATCTCGACGACGTGCTGCGCCGCGCCGTGCGACTACTCGCGCAGCTGACCCGTCAGGTCGCGATCGTGCAGTACCCGACGCTGTCGACGTCGTCGGTGCGGCATCTCGAGGTGGTCGCGTTGACGCAGGCCAAGCTGCTGCTGGTCTTGATCACCGACAGCGGCCGGGTAGACCAGCGCATCGTCGAGTTGGGCGACGCCCTCGACGAGCACGACGTGGCGAAGCTGCGCGATCTGCTCGGGCTGGCTCTGGAGGGCAAGCCGCTGACGGCGGCCTCGATCGCGGTCTCCGATCTGGCCTCTCATCTCAACGGCAAGGGTGGGCTCGCCGACGCCGTCGGCCGGTCCGCCACAGTTCTGGTCGAGACGCTGGTCGAGCACAGCGAGGAGCGGTTGATGCTGGGCGGAACGGCCAACCTCACCCGCAACACCGCGGATTTCGGCGGGTCACTTCGCTCGGTGCTCGAAGCGCTGGAGGAACAGGTGGTGGTGCTGCGACTGCTGGCGGCGCAGCAGGAGGCCGGAAAGGTCACTGTGCGAATCGGCCACGAGACCGAGGCCGAAGAGATGGCCGGAACATCGGTGATTACCACTGCGTACGGCAGTTCGGGCAAGGTGTACGGAGGCATGGGTGTACTCGGACCCACGAGAATGGACTATCCGGGAACTATCGCCAATGTCGCCGCGGTTGCTCTCTACATCGGGGAAGTCTTAGGTAGCCGTTAGAACCGGCTTCCGAACAGGCAGGGAAAGGTCAGGCAAGTCAGCGTGGCACGCGACTATTACGGGCTGCTCGGCGTGAGCAGGGGCGCAAGCGATACCGAGATCAAACGCGCCTATCGCAAGCTGGCCCGCGAACTGCACCCCGACGTCAACCCCGACGAGGGGGCGCAGGCGCGATTCAGGGACATCAGCGCCGCGTACGAGGTGCTCAGCGATCCGGAGAAGCGCCGCATCGTCGACTTGGGCGGCGATCCGCTGGAATCCGCAGCCTCTGCAGGCAACGGATTCGGCGGGTTCGGTGGGCTCGGCGACGTGTTCGAGGCGTTCTTCGGGGGCGGCGCCACCTCACGGGGGCCGATCGGCCGGGTGCGACCGGGTTCGGATTCGCTGCTGCGGATGCGCCTGGACCTCTCGGAGTGCGCGACCGGCGTGACTAAGCAGGTGACCGTGGACACCGCGGTGCTGTGCGACCTGTGCCAGGGCAAGGGCACCCACGGCAAGTCCGCCCCGGTCACCTGCGACACCTGTGGCGGCCACGGTGAGGTGCAGACCGTGCAGCGCTCGCTGCTCGGCCAGGTGATGACGTCGCGACCCTGTCCCGTGTGCGGCGGGGTCGGCGAGGTCATCCCCGATCCGTGCCACCGTTGCGGCGGCGACGGCCGGGTGCGGGCACGACGCGAGATCAGCGTGAAGATCCCGCCGGGTGTCGGCGACGGCATGCGTGTGCGATTGGCTGCGCAAGGTGAGGTCGGACCCGGGCGGCGGGCCCGCAGGCGACTTGTACGTCGAGGTGCATGAGAAGGCCCACGACATCTTCGTCCGCGACAGCGACGATCTGCACTGCACCATCTCGGTGCCGATGGTCGACGCGGCGCTGGGCGTCACCGTCACCGTCGACGCGATCCTCGACGGCCCGATCGAGATCACCATTCCCGCGGGCACCCAACCCGGCGAGGTCACGACGCTGCGCGGGCACGGGATGCCGCACCTGCGGTCCGGCGTGCGGGGCGACCTGCACGCCCATGTCGAAGTGGTCGTGCCGTCGCGGCTGGACCATGAGGACATCGAGTTGTTGCGCAAGCTGAAGGACAAGCGCACGCGCGACATCGCCGAGGTGCGGAACACGCAATCGACCAACCCGCGGCGGCGGACTGTTCAGCAGGCTGCGCGAAACATTCAGCGGCCGCTAGGCGCCCGTGGCTGACGCGCTCTTCTACGTCGACGCGCTGCCCTCGGTAGGTGAGCTCGCTGTGGTGGACGGCGACGAGGGTTTCCACGCGGCGAACGTCCGGCGCATCCGGCCCGGCGAGAAACTCGACCTCAGCGACGGTGCCGGCGGGATCGCCCACTGCGTCATCGAGGACGTCGGCAAGGGCACCATGACGGCCCGGGTGGTGGGTCGACTCACCGTCGAGGCGCCCACGCCGAGGATCACCGTCGTGCAGGCGCTGCCGAAGTCGGACCGCTCCGAACTGGCCATCGAGCTGGCGACCGAAGCGGGGGCCGACGCGTTCGTCGCCTGGCAGGCGTCGCGCTGCGTCGCGCGCTGGGACGGGCAGGCCCGTGTCGACAAGGGCCTGCGCCGCTGGCGGGCGGTGGCCCGGTCGGCCGCGAGGCAGTCGCGGCGGGCGCACATCCCGACGATCAGCGGGGTGGTGTCGACGTCGGAGCTTGTTGAGCGCGTTCGTGACGACCACATCGACCCGGGTGCTCGTCCTGCACGAGTCCGCGGCGCAGCCGATCACCGACGTGCCGGTGTCGCAGGCCGATTCGCTGGTGTTGGTCATCGGTCCGGAGGGCGGCATCGCCGACGACGAGATCAGCGCACTGACGGCGGTGGGCGCGACAGTGGTGCGACTGGGGCCGACGGTGTTACGCACGTCGACCGCCGCGGCGGTCGCGCTGGGAGCACTGGGCGTGCTCACGAATCGGTGGGGTGGTCCTGGTACGGCGATCACGCCGGCAGCGCGCAGCCTGCCCTAGGGGGACCCGGGAGTAGGCGAGGCCGCTAGTGGGGTTGCGGCGTTAACTGTTGGGTTGCATCGACGCCCAGCGGTAAACTGGCCATACCTAGGCAAACAACCAGGCCAGACCCAGAAAGCAGGCAGAAAGCCCCACGTGACGCCCCGCGAGACGAACGCTGACTCGGACTCGCCCGTTCGCAGCAGCATCAATGTTCCGCCCGACCTCGTCGTGGGCCTGCTTGGATCCGCCGACGAGAACCTGCGCGCACTCGAGCACATCCTGGCGGCCGATATCCACGTGCGCGGCAACGCGCTGACGCTCTCCGGCGAGCCCGCCGATGTGGCGCTGGCCGAGCGAGTGGTCTCCGAACTCATCGCGATCGTGGCCAGCGGCCAGCGGCTCACCACCGAAGCCGTCAAGCACAGCGTGGCCATGCTCACCGGAACAGGCAACGAATCACCGGCGGAGGTGCTGACGCTCGACATCCTGTCGCGGCGCGGCAAGACCATCCGGCCGAAGACGTTGAACCAGAAGCGCTATGTCGACGCCATCGACGCGCACACCATCGTCTTCGGCATCGGCCCCGCAGGTACCGGCAAGACGTACCTCGCAATGGCCAAGGCCGTCAACGCATTACAGTCGAAACAGGTCACCAGGATCATCCTGACCCGCCCGGCGGTGGAAGCCGGTGAGCGCCTCGGATTCCTGCCCGGCACGTTGAGCGAGAAGATCGATCCGTACCTGCGGCCGCTGTACGACGCGCTGCACGACATGATGGATCCCGAGTCGATCCCGAAGCTGATGAACGCGGGCATCATCGAGGTCGCGCCGCTGGCGTATATGCGGGGTAGGACACTTTCAGACGCGTTCATCATTCTCGACGAGGCGCAGAACACCACCAGCGAGCAGATGAAGATGTTCCTGACACGACTCGGGTTCGGATCGAAGATCGTTGTCACCGGCGACATCACGCAGGTGGACCTGCCCGGTGGCGCGGCCTCCGGGTCTGCGTGCGGCGATGCGAATTCTCGACGGCATCGACGACATCCACTTCGCCGAACTCACCAGCGCCGACGTGGTCCGGCACCGGCTGGTGGCGGACATCGTCGACGCGTATGCGAAGTCCGACGAGCCCGACCTGATGAACAGGGCGCAACGGCGTGCCTCGGGCAGTCGGCCCCGGCGGTAGCGGAACTCGACCATGAGCATTGAGGTGTCCAACGAATCGGGCATCGACGTTTCCGAACAGGAACTGATCAGCATCGCCCGATTCGTCATCCGCAAGATGAAAGTGCATCCTGCAGCCGAACTTTCGATGGTGCTGCTCGACACGTCGGCGATGGCCGACCTCCACATGCGGTGGATGGATCTGCCCGGTCCCACCGATGTGATGAGTTTCCCGATGGACGAGCTCGAGCCGGGTGGTCGGCCCGACGCGCCCGAGCCGGGGCCGTCGATGCTCGGCGACATCGTGCTGTGCCCGCAGTTCGCCGCCGATCAGGCCACCGCGGCAGGCCATTCGCTGGGACAGGAACTCGCGTTGTTGACGGTGCACGGGGTGTTGCACCTGCTGGGGTACGACCACGCCGAACCCGATGAGGAAAAGGAGATGTTCGCGCTCCAGCAACAACTGCTCGAGGAGTGGGTCGCCGACCAGGTCGAGGCCTACCACCAGGACCGCCAGTCCGAGAAGGACCGGCGCCTGCTGGACAAGTCCCGATTCTTCGACGAACAGTGAACAACTTGGGACAGCTGATCGGCGCGATCGTTCTGATCGGCGTGGCCGGCCTTTTCGCGGCGACCGATGCCGCGATCAGCACGGTGTCGATTGCCCGCGTCGAAGAACTGGTTCGCGACGAACGTCCCGGCGCGGTCCGACTCGCCAAGGTCATGGTCGAGCGGCCGCGCTTCATCAACCTCGTCGTGTTGCTCCGAATCGCCTGCGAGGTGAGTGCGACCGTCCTGTTGGCCGCTTTCCTCGACGACTACCTCGGGGTGAGCTGGGGTCTCGTCTCCGCAGCGGCGATCATGACGGTGGTCAGCTTCGTCGCGATCGGAGTCGGTCCGAGAACGGTCGGCAGGCAGAACGCCTATTCCATCTCGTTGTTGGCCGCGCTTCCGCTGCAGGCGATTTCGGTGGTGCTGACCCCGGTCAGCCGGCTGCTGGTCTTGATCGGCAACGCGCTGACACCGGGTCGCGGCTTCCGCAACGGCCCGTTCGCCTCTGAAATCGAACTGCGCGAGGTCGTCGACCTGGCGCAGCAGAGCGGCGTGGTGGCCGACGACGAACGGCGGATGATCCAGTCGGTGTTCGAGCTCGGCGACACCCCGGCCCGCGAAGTGATGGTGCCGCGCACCGAAATGGTGTGGATCGAGATCGACAAGACCGCCGGACAGGCCACGTCACTGGCGGTGCGCAGCGGACATTCGCGCATCCCGGTGATCGGCGAGAACGTCGACGACGTCGTCGGCGTGGTCTACCTGAAAGACCTTGTCCAGAAGACGTATTACTCGAACAACGGCGGACGGGACACGAAGGTGTCCGAGGTGATGCGGCCCGCGGTGTTCGTGCCGGACTCCAAGCCGTTGGATGCGCTGCTGCGGGAGATGCAGCGCGACCGCGTCCACATGGTGCTGCTGGTCGACGAATACGGCGCGATCGCAGGGCTGGTCACGATCGAGGACGTGCTGGAGGAGATCGTCGGCGAGATCGCCGACGAGTACGACACCGACGAAGTCGCTCCGGTGGAAGAACTGGGCGACAAGCGGTATCGGGTGTCGGCACGGCTGCCGATCGAGGACCTCGGCGAGCTGTACGACATCGAGTTCGACGAGGACTTCGACGTCGACACCGTCGGTGGACTGGTGGCCTTCGAGCTGGGCCGGGTGCCGCTACCCGGCGCCGAGGTGACGTGGGACGGACTGCGGCTGCGCGCCGAGGGCGGGCCAGACCCCCGCGGGCGAGTGCGCATCGGTACGGTCCTGGTCAGTCCGACCGAGCCGTGCCCGAGGAGAGCGACGATGAGCCGCCCGCGCGAAGAGCGAGGACCAATGACTGAACTCGATACGGAGGACGCCAAGTTGGTCACGCTGGCGCGCGGCGCGATGGGGCGGGCCGAGGCGTCCAGTGGCGCGGCGGTGCGCGACCTCGACGGTCGCACCTATGCCGGGGCGCCGGTGGCGCTGGACGCGCTGGCACTCACCGCCCTGCAGGCGGCGGTCGCGGCAGCCGTGTCCAGCGGGGCGACCGGACTCGAGGCCGCCGTGCTGGTCGGCGGGGATGTCGACGACGCCGGCGTGGCCGCAGTGCGCGAGCTGTCCGCGGATGCCACCGTGATCGTCACCGATCGCGCGGGCAACCCGCAGTGAGCGAACTTCATTTGACCGTCGAGACTGCGCACAGATCGCGAATCTGGCCGAAATCACGATCTCCTCGCAGTCTCGACGCGAAGGTTGGGAAGTGAGCGAGTTCCGTTCCGGATTCGTGTGCTTCATCGGACGGCCCAACACCGGCAAGTCGACGTTGACCAACGCGCTTGTCGGCACCAAGGTCGCGATCACCTCGAACCGGCCGCAGACCACCCGGCACACCATCCGCGGCATCGTGCACCGCGAGAACTTTCAAATCATCCTGATCGATACGCCGGGACTGCACCGGCCGCGCACGCTGCTGGGCCAGCGTCTCAACGATCTGGTGAAGGACACCTATTCCGAGGTCGACGTCATCGGGTGGTGCATCCCGGCCGACGAGAAGATCGGCCCGGGGGACCGGTGGATCTACGAGCAGATCCGCGCGATCGCCCCGAAGACCACGTTGGTGGCGATCGTCACGAAATCCGACAAGGTGCCCAGGGATCGCGTCGCCGGTCAGTTGATGGCGGTCAGCGAGCTCGTCGGCTCCGACGCGGAGATCGTTCCGGTGTCGGCGACCAGCGGCGAGAACCTCGACGTGCTGACCGACGTGCTGGCTGCGCAGCTTCCGCCGGGCCCGGCGTTCTATCCGGACGGCGAGCTCACCGACGAGCCCGAGGAAGTGCTGATGGCCGAGCTGATCCGCGAGGCCGCGCTGGAAGGCGTGCGCGACGAGCTGCCGCACTCGCTGGCCGTCGTCATCGAAGAGGTCGAGCCGCGCGAGGGGCGTGACGACCTTGTCGACGTGCACGCGATCCTCTACGTCGAGCGCGACAGCCAGAAGGGCATCGTCATCGGCAAGGGCGGCGCCAGGCTGCGCGAGGTGGGCACGGCCGCGCGCACGCAGATCGAGAAGCTGCTCGGCACAAAGGTCTATCTGGACCTTCGCGTCAAGATCGCCAAGAACTGGCAGCGCGACCCCAAACAGCTTGGGCGACTGGGGTTCTGAGACCTCCAGCCGACCGCCTCAGGGCTAGACGCCGACCTCGATCGTGATGGTGACGGTGACGGGGGTGGAGTCGGCTTCGCCGTCGTAGGCGGTGTAGACGAAGGTGTCGGTGCCGACGTAGCCGGGGCCAGGTGTGTAGGTGAGGGTGTCGTCTTGGTTGTAATCCAGGGTGCCGTGGGCGGGGGCCGAGACGGCGTAGGGGTAGAGGTTGTCGGGGCCGTCGGGGTCGACGTCGTTGCCCACCAGGTCGGCGAAGTCGATGGTCAGTGGGGTGTCGACGTCGGTGGATAGGTTGTCTTCGAAGGCGGTGGGTGCGGTGTTGGCCGGCACGCCCACGGCGATGGTCACAAGCGATGTGTCGCTTACACCGGTGGCGTCGATGGCCACGTAGGGGAATTCGTCGTAGCCGGTGAACCCGGCGTTGGGGGTGTAGGTGTAGGTGCCGTCGGCGGCGTTGAACTCCAGAATGCCATTGGTCGTTGGCTGGGTTATCTCCACTGACAGTGCGTCGTTCTCGGCGTCGTAATCGTTGGCCAGCAGCTGTTCTGGGGTGATGACCAGTGCGGTGCCGACATCGGTGGCCAGGCTGTCCCAGCCGGCTACCGGCACGGCGTTGAATTCCGGTTGTCCGACGGTGATGGTGACGGTGGCGATTTCGCTGAGGTCTTCGCCGTCGTTGAGCTGGTAGGTGAAACGGTCGGTGCCCTCGAAGCCGGGGTCGGGGGTGTAGACGGCGTTGCCGTCCATGTCGAAACCTAGCTCTCCGTGGATGGGCTGATTGACGATTTGCCCGAACACCGTCTCCGATGTCACCGTCGGGATCGCTGTCGTTGCCCAACAGGTCTTCCTGCACGATGGTCAGCGGGGTGTCGACATCGGTGGACAGGAAGTCGTCATTGGCGATCGGCGGAATGTTGACCACGCCACCGACCTCGATCGTGACGACCGTCGGTGTGCTGTCGGCCTGGCCGTCGAATGCGGTGTAGTAGAAGCTGTCCGTACCGACGTACGTGGCATCGGGCGTGTAGGTGTACGTGCCGTCGCCGTTGTCCTCGAGGGTGCCGTGGGCCGGGTCGGAGACGACGTAGACGTAAAGGGTGTCGCCTTCGGCGTCGGTGTCGCTGTCCAGCAGATCCTCCGAGGTGATCGTCAGCGGTGTGCCGATGCCGGTCACCAGGTTGTCCGGGGTCGCCTGCGGTGCGGCGTTGGCCGGTCCACCGACGTTGATCGTGACTTCGGCAGGGAGGCTGGAGTTCTCGGGATAGCCAGCCGAATAGAAGAAGCTGTCGATGCCGGTGAATCCGTCGTCCGGCGTGTACACCAGGTTACCCATCGCGTCCGTGCTCAGCGTGCCGTTCGTCGGCTGCTGGGTGACGGACACCGTCAGCGGATCATCGTCGGCGTCGAAGTCGTTGGCCAGCAGCGTATTCGGATCGATCGTCAGCGGTGTGTCGACGTCCGTGCCGAAGCTGTCGTAGCCGGCGACCGGCGGGGTGTTGCCGTCGGCTTGGCCGACGACCTGGAGCGTGACGAGAGTCGGCGTGCTGTCCGCGTAGCCGTCGAATGCGGTGTAGTAGAAGCTGTCTAAACCGGTGAAGCCGGGGTCCGGCGTATACGTCCAGCCACCGCCGACGTTGGGCTCGAGGGTCCCGTACGCCGGGTCGGAGACGACGTAGGGCGTCAGGAGTCTCGCCGTCGGCGTCGGTGTCGTTGCCGACCAACTCGTCGGGGGTGATCACCCGCGGCGTGTCGACACGGGTGGACACCAGATCGGGGCTGGCGACGGGCACGGAGTTGGCGGGGATGCCGACGTTGATGCTGACGACGGCGACGTTGCTCTCGCCGGTGGCGTCGGCGACGGCGTACTGGAAGCTGTCGGTGCCGACGAAGCCGGATTCGGGGTTGTAGGTATAGCTGCCGTCGCCGTTGTCGACGAGCTCGCCGTGCTCGGGCGCCTGGGTGACGATCACCGTCAGCGGGTCGCCCTCGGCGTCGAAGTCGTTGGCCAGCAGCTGTTCCGCGTCGATCCTGACGGGTGTGTCGACATCGGTGGCGAAGCTGTCGTAGTTGGCCACTGGCGCGGCATTGGGCAGGTCCTCGGTCACGGTGATGTTGACGAAGGCGCCGCCGCTGGTCGTGGTGCCGTCGTCCGCGTAGTACTCGAACGAGTCGGTGCCGAAGAAGTCGGCGTCCGGGGTGTAGGTGAAGCCGCCGTCGGCATTGAACGTCACGCTGCCGTGCGACGGATCGGTGAACTGCACCGCGGTGAGCGGATCACCGTCGAGGTCGGTGTCGTTCTGGAGAACACCGGGTCCGGCCACGTCGAGCGTGCCGTTCTGGACGACGGTGTAGTTGTCGCCCATCGCGACAGGCATGTCATTGGCCGGGTTCACGGTGACGGTCACGGTCCCCGTGTCGCTGGCGTCGCCGTCGGTGACGGTGTACGTGATGGTGTCGGTGCCGCTGAAGTTGAAATTCGGTAAATACGACAATGTCCCGTCGCCATTGACCGCGACCGAGCCGTGCGCGGCCTGCGGGGAGGGATTCACTGCGACGCTGAGCGGATCGCCGTCCGCGTCCGTGTCGTTGGTCAGCACCGCGAAGGTCACATAGGTGTCCTCGTTCGTGCTGACGTTGTCGTCTCCCGCCACCGGTGCCTGGTTGCTGGCGGCGGTGACGCTGATGGTGACGGCGGCGGTGTCTGTGTGGCCGCCTCCGCCGAACAACCCGAGTAGGCCGTGCAGGTGCCAATGGCCTTCGTCGCTGACCTTGTAGGTGAACGTGTCGGTGCCGTTGTAGTCGGCGTCCGGGGTATAGGTGAACGAACCGTCGGAATTGAGCGTGAGGTCGCCGTGGGCTGGGCCGGTGACCAGTGTCGCTGTCAGTTCGTCGCCGTCGGCGTCCGTGTCGTCGGCGCCGTCGGTCAGCACGTTGCCCGACAGGCCGATGTCCTCGGAGGTGGTGTACACATCCGCGACAGCATTGGGCGAGCGGTTGAAGAAGGTCCGCTGCACCTCGCGCCGTAGCCAGTCCAGCACGGCGAACAGCATCAGCGGAGGTTGGGCGGGCGTCACCGGGCCGGGCGCCAGGAACGGCGCCAACAAGGCCGTGACAAAACCGGCCGCAATATTCACCGCAGTGGCGGGGATCGCCATGAGGTTCTGTACCGGGTCTTGCGTCGCGGCCGGCGTCGTGACCTGAGCCGTGCTCAGGGCAGAGTTGTCCTCCGCATTGAAGGTCGCGAACAATCGTGAGCCGGCGGTGCCCTCTGCGCCTGAAGAGGTGAAGAGCTGGGTGTCAGTGAGTTCGCCCTTGCCAGTCAGGGATCCGATCGACGTTGTGCCAGCGAGCGCATCGAGCTTGCTGGAGTTTTCAGACGCTTGGGGTTCAAGCTCGGTTGTGGCTGCTGCGATTTCGCTCGTTGGTGAATCATGTTGAAGCACAGGAGTTTGCGTCGGGGCCGGGTCTGCGGACGGCGCAACCGTATGTGGCGTGGCCGCCGCCTCGGTAGTCGCGTCGGCCGCCGCCTCGGTAGTCGCGTCGGCCGCCGCGGCCGTGTCCGTCGGCTCGCCACCCTCCGATGCGTCGGATGTGGCTGGCACCGTGTCGGTCTCGCGTTCCGAACTCGGTGCGGTGGCGTTGGGCCCGTAGCTTCCGGTCTGGGCGCCGCCTGAGCTCTGCACAGTCCCCGTGGGACCTTCGGCCGGTGAATCGCCAGCGGATGCGGAATCCGACGGCGAGGCAGAGTCGGTCGATGTAGTGGTCGTCGTCGTGTCGGTCGCGGTGGTGGGGTCCGACGGCTCCGACGACGAACTCTCTGCCGAGGATGACGAGTCAGTGTCGTCAGCCCGTGCGACTCCCGGCATGCTCGTCGTGAACCCGACGCCAACGCCGAGCGCGACCGCAAGCGCGCCAACCCGGCCGATGAACCTCGAATACCCCTGCAACCCATGCCGCGCCGTGCGTTGCTGCGGAGGGATGAGTAGCCGGCGGCTGAGGGTGCTGGTGTCGACCGCGGGTCGAGCCGCCGTACGCAGTTTCGCTCGATCATTGCGGTGCAAATGGTGCCGACCTCGACCAGAAGTACGCCCTGCGGACATCGCATCCCCCTCGGATGGTGCGGTTGTGTCACATCAATCGTGCAGCGGCGGTGAGGGACCTGACGTAAGTAGTGCACTACTTGAATTTGGTGACGAGCGGCGTCCCGACTACTCGACCGAAGCGTCAACGACGTCAACAGATCGTCGGTCAACCGTCTTGCGTTGACCGGCTTCTGAGTCCTGAACTTTGGAGACGCTAGACGATCACCAGCATGGTGACGGTGCCGGTGCAGCCGGGGTCGGGACTCCCGTGCACAGGACCGGACACAAGTGACGCGGTTCGCGGATCGACTTCTGCATCAGTGTCATTGACGAGCGCAATGCCCGACACTGCGACGTCTTCGGACGCGGTGAACACATCGTTCTCCGCATGTGGTGAGCGATCTAAGAAGGTGCGCTGAATCTCGTGCCGCACGCAGACTACTGGGCGCAAAGGTACATCTGGGACCTGCCCGTGACCATCGCGACGAACAGGCAGCACGACCCAAAATAGCTGGGCCGGCTGCGGTTCTGAGCGCTTGCGCGAAGAACGATTCGGCGCCGTTAGCTCACAGGTATGCGATGCAGTGCGCCGCGTCGCCGGGCGCCTCTTCTGCCACCACGTCGCCGTCGACCGTGATGCGGCATCCCTGGCTACCGGTCTTCGTCACCACGACGACCTGAAGCAACGCTACATCGGGGCCGATCGACACAGATTGTGTGAACGGCGCGGCGGTGTCCTCGGGAACGCGGCCACCTGGATCCAGGTCAATCGAGTACACGGTTCCTGACCCCGTTACCTCGAAGACGACGCCGCGCGATTGCGCAGACGCCGGTGCGATGCCGATACCTGCAGACAGTGCGGTCGCTGCGAACGTCACCGCGGCCACCTTCGTGAACGTTCTGCCCATCGGTCCTCCCGAAAACAAGACTTGAGCCCCCGACGGAACCGACGATAGCGTCAGGTCAAGACCAGAACGGTGATTTGAATATATTCGCCGCCGCTAGCCCGGGGCGCCTGCGCCCGGCTGTCCGAACGGCCTGCCCGGCGACTGAACCGGAGGCGCTCCGTCGCCTTTGCCGTAGACCGCGACCACGACCGATGCGGTCGATCAGGTTCGCCGACCACACGCCGATGTCGACGTTGGAGCAGTCCGACATGATCGCGTTGTAGTCGGGTCGGTAGTACCACTGGTTGATCAACTCGATGCCACTGATCGACAGCGCCGGATTGATCGCCACCGTCTCGGCCACCGGTCCGGCGTAGCCGGCGTTGCGCGCGCGGTCGGCCACCGTCGATGCCGTCGGAACCGATGTCGCTGTCGAGGGCACGGTTGTTG
This sequence comes from uncultured Actinomycetota bacterium, assembly GCA_963721495.1. Classification (GTDB taxonomy): domain Bacteria; phylum Actinomycetota; class Actinomycetes; order Mycobacteriales; family Mycobacteriaceae; genus Mycobacterium. Next base: position 132,165 of record CAVRMG010000005.1, read on the forward strand.
AGCACGTCGTCGGTGTGCCACTGGGCGGCCAGCCGCAGTTTCGGGTTGATCTTGATGTCAGTGGTGCAGCCCGCCTGATGCTGCATCGTGTAGACGTTGGCGACCACGCCGTCGTTGAGCCGCTTGTTGTCGGCAGTGGCCGTCGGCATGCCCGCGACGCCAATGGCCACCACGGCCAGTGCCGAGAGCGCATATCCGCTGTGCCGCGCTGTCATGGTCGGTGACATTACGCGACTTCGCCGGTCGCGATCTGCTCAATGGAATCGTCGTGTGGGCCGGTCGGCTCGGGGTCGGGCGCCACCGACGGGGTCCACCAGACCTCCGGCTGCTTGTTCGCCCAGCCGTTGATGGCCTCGAGCGCGGCGGCAAGCGAGATCAGCAGCGGCTCGCTGTTGGCCGGGCCCATCAACTGCACACCGATCGGCAGCCCCGAGGACGTGAACCCGGCGGGCACATTGATCGACGGCCAGCCGAGCAGATTCCAGGGCCAGGTGACAGGGCAGGCGCGGATCATGGCCCGGTCCGTGGACAGGCCGCCGCGGCGGTCGAAGTCGTGCACGACGGGCGGCGGCTGTGCGGTCGTCGGCGCGAGCACGACGTCGACCAGGTTGAAGATCCACCCGATGCGGCGGTGCGCAGCCGCCTCGCGGGCGCGGGCCTTGCGCAGCGAGTTCTGCGACAGCATCCATCCGGTCCGCATATTGGCCCTGGTGCGCTTGTCGAGCGTGACGTCGTGGCCGAGGCGGTCGGCCCACTCCAGCAGGCCCGACGTCGACAGCGACAGGAAGCTCCACGACATGGCCAGGTTGTACTCGGGATCGGCGGACACGATCGTGTGCCCCAGCTCCTCGAGCTGGGCTGCCGTCGTCGTCATCGCGGCGCGGATCTCGGGGTGCAGCTTGGCCCGGAAGACGGTGTACGGGAATTTCGTCGACAGTGCGACCTTCAGTCGGCCGGGTGCCTGGCCGACGTAGTCCGACACCCGCACGGGCGGGGGCTGGTGCAGGTCGCCGGGAACGTTGCCCGATGCCGCGTCGAGCACAATCGCCGCGTCGGTGACGGTGCGCGCCAGAACTCCGTTGACGGTGATGCCGTTGAACGCCTCGGGCAGCGGCCAGGTGGAGATCCGGCCGCGCTGCGGCTTGATGCCGACCAGGTGCGTCCACGCGGCGGGGATGCGGACACTGCCCGCACCGTCGGAGCCGATCGCCGCGGTCACCAGTCCGGCCGCCACTGCGGCGGCGCTTCCGCCCGACGATCCGCCCGGCGTGTGCTCGCGCGACCACGGATTGCGGGTGTGACCAAAGGCCGGCCCACTGGTGAACGGCCACTGACCCAACTCGCAGGTGTTGGTCTTGCCGACGATCACCGCGCCCGCCGCCCTCAGGCGTCGCACCACCTCGGCGTCTTGGTGGGCCCTCCGGACGTATCCGTCGGCGCCGAACCGGGTGGGCACCCCCGCGACGTCGACGTCGTCCTTGACCGCGATTGGAATGCCAAGCAGCGGAAGTTCTTGGCCCGCCCCTCGTTTGCGGTCCGCTTTGACCGCATCGGCCAGTGCCTCTTTGGCCAGCACCACGCGGAACGCGTTGAGGGTGGGCTGGCTCGCATCGATGGCGTCGAGCGATCGGCGCACCAGGTCCTCGGACGTGACGGAACCACTCGCCAGCTGAAAGAGCTGCTGAGTGAGCGTGGGGAATCGGACATGCTCGACCATCACCTACAAGAATATCGGCGCTGCGTACCGGATTCTGTCGGATCGCGATGGGAGACTGTTCCGATGCGGCTGTACCGGGACCGAGCGGTGGTGCTGCGCCAGCACAAGCTCGGCGAGGCCGACCGGATCGTCACCCTGCTCACCCGCGACCACGGGTTGGTGCGCGCGGTGGCCAAGGGCGTGCGGCGTACCCGCAGCAAGTTCGGGGCCAGACTGGAGCCGTTCGCGCACATCGATGTTCAGTTGCATCCAGGCCGGAATCTCGACATCGTCACCCAGGTCCAGGCCATCGATGCGTTCGCCACCGACATCGTCAGTGACTACGGCCGCTACACGTGCGCGTGCGCGGTGCTCGAGACCGCCGAACGGCTGGCAGGAGAGGAACGGGCGCCGATGCCCGCGCTGCACCGGCTGACCGTGGCCGCGCTGCGGGCAGTGGCCGACGGCAGCCGGCCCCGGGAACTCGTGCTGGATGCTTACCTGTTGCGCGCCATGGGAATCGCGGGATGGGCACCGGCGCTGACCGAATGCGCCCGCTGCGCGGCGCCGGGGCCGCACCGGGCGTTCCACGTCGCGGCCGGGGGCAGCGTGTGCGTGCACTGCAGACCATCCGGGTCGGTGACACCGCCGCAGGGCGTGTTGGACCTGATGGCCGCGCTGAACGACGGGGACTGGGAGCACGCGCAGGAGTCGACGCCGTCGTATCGCAGCCAGGCCAGCGGTCTGGTCGCCGCGCATCTGCAGTGGCACCTGGAGCGCCAGCTGCGGACGTTGCCGCTGGTCGAGCGGATGTACCGGGTGGATCAGACAGTCGCTCACCAACGGGTGTCGCTGGTCGGGCAGGATGTGGCCCATGGCAACCAAACGGGCGGGGAAGGCCACCTACCCACAGCTGCCCCAGGCGCCTGACGACTATCCCACCTTTCCGGACAAGTCGACGTGGCCCGTCGTCTTCCCTGCGCTGCCGCCGCACAGCAACGGTAAGTTCGCCCGCCCACCGCAGCACACCTCGAAGGCCGTCGCGCCCGAGATCCCGGCCGGCCAGGTCCCCAACCACGTCGCAGTCGTGATGGATGGCAACGGGCGGTGGGCCACCCAGCGCGGCCTGAATCGCACCGAGGGCCACAAGATGGGCGAAGCCGTCCTCATCGACATCACCTGCGGGGCAATCGAAATCGGCATCAAGCATCTGACGGTGTACGCGTTCTCCACCGAGAACTGGAAACGCAGCGCCGAAGAAGTGCGCTTCCTGATGGGATTCAACCGTGAGGTGGTCCGGCGGCGCCGGGAGAACCTGAACGACATGGGTGTGCGGATGCGCTGGGTCGGTTCGCGGCCTCGCATGTGGCGCAGCGTGATCAAGGAGTTCGACATCGCCGAGCAGATGACGGTGGACAACGACGTCATCACCATCAACTACTGCGTGAACTACGGCGGCCGCACCGAGATCGTCGAAGCGACACGCGAGCTCGCCCAGCAGGCCGCAGACGGCAAGCTCAACCCGAACCGGATCAGTGAGGCGACCTTCGCCAAACATCTTCACCGCTCCGACATTCCCGACGTCGACCTATTCATCCGGACGTCGGGGGAGCAGCGGGCGAGTAACTTCCTGCTGTGGCAGGCCGCCTACGCCGAGTACGTCTTTCAGGACAAGCTGTGGCCCGACTACGATCGTCGCGACCTATGGGATGCCTGCGTGGAGTACGTGAATCGCAACCGCCGCTTCGGCAGAGCCGAATGATTAAACCTGAGCGGCAGAGCCGAATGATTAAACCTGAGCGGCAGAGCCGAATGATTAAACCTGAGCGGCAGAGCCGAATGATTGACCTGAGCGGCAGGACCTAGATGGATCTCCAGGATCGATTGGCCGCCGTCCTCGGCGAGATCATGCCGCTGCAGCGGGAGGACGACGGCGCGCTCACCCTGCACCACGACGGAACGATCGCGTCACTTCGGGTGGTCGCCATCGCGGAGGGCCTGGAGCTGGTGTCGCTCACCCAGATCCTGGCGTGGGACCTCCCGTTGGACGCGAAACTGCGGACGCAGGTGGCCGAACACGCGCATAAAACGCTGCTCGGCACGGTGTCGCTGGCGGCCAAGAGTGGTCACAAGGAGGTCGCGGCCGGCGCCAAACGGAACTCCAAGAAATCCGCGGATGTGTTGCTGCGCTACAACTTTCCCGCTGCGGGACTGGCCGACGACGCGTTGCGCACGCTGATCATGATGGTGCTGGCCACCGGCGCCGACGTGCGGCGGGCGCTAGTCTCCTGATTCCGGCGGCACCAGCCGTCGACATTCGATGGCATGGGAGCGCTGCGACTGGCACTCTGAGTGCCAAGTGTGGAGTTGGTCGCCGGGATTTGTCGGAGGTGGCTGCGATGATGTGGTTATGTCTTCGACCGCTTCGTCTGGCGCCACGGTAGTGAGCCCTGCCGAGCGTGTTGAGGTGTTGTTCGACGAGTTGGCGGAGTTGGTCGGTCAGCGCAACGGCATTGATGGGCGCATCGTGGAGATCGTGGCCGAGCTGGATCGCGACGAGTTGTGCGGCGCCACCGGTGCGCGGTCGATCGCGGCGGTGGTGGCCTGGAAGATGGGCTGCTCATCGGCGAACGCCACCACGATCGCCACCGTGGCGCACCGGCTGGGCGGAGTTTCCGCGCTGCGCGCGGGCATGCGGGAGGGCCGATTGTCGCTGGATCAGGTCGGGGTGATCGCGGGATCAGCGGGCGCGGGATCTGATGAGCATTATGCGGCGCTGGCCGCGGTCGCCACGGTCAGCCAGCTGCGCACCGCTCTCAAGCTGGAACCGCGCCCCCGAACCCGAACCCCAATCCGAACCCGAACCCGCCCCCGAGCCGCGGGCGTCGATCACCAAGACCACCGACGAGGCGTTCAGCTGCTACCGGATCAAACTTGGTCACACCGACGCGGCGAAGTTCGACGCGGCGCTGCAGTCCCATCATGATGCGCTGATCGCCGAGCGGAAGCACGATCACGACAATCCCGATCACGACAATCCCGATCCGACGCGACGATCCGCACGATGGCGAGCGCGCCGCAGATCAGCGGCCGCCGTTGCCGAGCACCGGTGAGGCGTTCATGCGGCTGGTCGAGGCCGGGTGGGACGCCGAGGCCGCGCGCCGGCCGCACGGGCAGCACACCACGGTGGTGATGCATCTGGACGTCAAGGAGCGCATCGCGGCGCTGCATCTGGGTCCGCTGCTCTCAGAGGCCGAACGCCGATACCTGATGTGTGATGCCACCTGTGAGGTGTGGTTCGAACGTGACGGGCAGGTCATCGGTTCCGGGCGGGCGACGCGGCTGATCAGCCGTCGGCTGCGCCGTGCCCTGGAGTACCGCCACCGCACGTGCGCGGTTCCCGGTTGTGGCGCCACTCGCGGTCTGCATGCCCACCACATCCGGCATTGGGAAGACGGCGGCCCACCGAGTTGGACAACCTGGTGCTGGTCTGCCCCTATCATCACCGGTTGCATCATCGCGGCGTCATCACCATCACCGGACCCGCACACCAGCTCACCGTCACCGACAGCGCCGGCCGAGCACTGAGCCCAGGATCGCTGGCGCGCCCACCGAACAAGCCCCCGCCGGCGGTGGCGCCGTGTCCCGGACCCACCGGCGAGCGCGCGGACTGGTGGTGGTATGAACCGTTCCAGCCCCAACCACCACCGATCAACAACTAGGTCAAATGGGTTGCAGCATCGAGGCATTCGTCGACGCCGCACTGTGCGACGTCAACGCCGCCAGCAGTGCTACGCGCTATCACCCTCTGGCTGCCCCATTCATCAGACTCGCCCTAGTCTGACAGTGCCGCCTGCAGGACCCGCGCGTCGGCGACGAGGTCGTCGTCACCGGCGAGCACCTGAACTTCGCTCAGCAGCGCCAGCAGCGCATCGCGCTCCGTGCGATGGTCCTCGCCGCGAAGTAGGCGCGTCGCCGTCTCGTTGGACAGCGCATCGACGATGAGGTAAACGCCGTTGTCCCACAGGCTCGCTCGAAGCGTGCTCAACCACGGCAGGCTCCTGCGCACATAGTGCTCCAGCGCGCACGCGAGGAATCGGATGTCGCCGCTCTGTGGGCGCAGGTGGCTGTTGTAGTTGGACACGAGCAGGCGAGCGAGTTGTGGATCGGTGTCGAAGGCCTCGAAGAGATCAACGGCCGCTTGAGGTCCTCTCATGCGTGTCGCGATCGCGATGAAACTCTTCGCCACCACGGCGTCGGTCTCGACGCCTGACCGCGACTCGAGGAGCTCACCGCGGCGCGGTCGTCCAGTGCCAGAAGGGCCTTGGCAGCCGCGAGTTTTCGCGCGCGGTCGTCGCCGTCGAGGCTGGCCCGCAGCTGCCCGATGAGATCGGTCCGCCGCGCCTGCGCGGCGGCGTCGGCGAGTTCGGTGCTCAGTGGGGCGTCCACGCGGGCGGCGGCGTCGAGGTCGGATTCGCTGACGAGCACGCTCACGCCGTCGCCGTTGAACGCCGCGTAGATCTGCACCGCGCCGGGATCTAATTGTCGGTCGGCTTGCCCGCCGCGCAGGCTCCGCAGAGGCCGAAGATCTCGATGGTGTGGCTGACGTCGGAGAACCCGTGCGTGCGTGCGACTTCGGCGGCCCACGCCTCGACCTGCCCGCCCTGCACCTCGACGGTCGAGCCGCACGCGCGGCACACCAGGTGGTGATGGTGGTCATCCGAGCAGCGCCGGTACACCGCCTCACCGGTGTCGGTGCGCAACGTGTCGACGACGCCGGCCGCCGCCATCTGCTGCAGGGTGCGGTACACCGTGGTCAGCCCGATACCCTCACCGCGCCTGCGCAACTCGTCGTGCAGCTCCTGGGCCGACCGAAACTCGTCGAGCTTGTCCAGCAGCGCCGAGATCGCGGCGCGCTGACGGGTGGAGCGCACGCCCGTCGTCGTCACTCGCGGCCCTCGGCGGCGTGAGTCACCGCGGCGACGACGATGTCGGCCAGGTGATGATCGACCAGGCGGTACATCACTTCGCGTCCCGACCGCTCGCCGGCGACGACCCCGGCGGACTTGAGGATGCGCAGGTGCTGGCTGACCAACGGTTGCGGCACCGCCAGCGCGTCGACGAGTTCGTGGACGCAGCGCGCCGACTCACGCAGCTGCAGGACGATCGCGATGCGCACGGGCGCGGCCAGCGCGCGCAGCAGGTCACCGGAGGTGTCGAGCACGTCGCGGGGCGGCAGCTCCGGAAACGGCGCGCCGCTGTGGTCGTGGCCGTCCTCGACCGGGCTGAATGCTCTTCGGTGAACGCTCGGCCCGCGAAAGTGGAAACCGTTTTCATTATGGCGCCAGAATACATGCGGACTCATGCATGTCAATGCTCCGTGGCCGGTCGCTAGGCTGTGACCTCGTGGCTTCCATCATCGACACCGTCGCCAACCTCGCCAAGCGTCGTGGCCTCGTCTTCCAGTCCGGCGAGATCTACGGCGGCACGAAGTCGGCATGGGATTACGGCCCACTCGGGGTGGAACTCAAGGAGAACATCAAGCGGCAGTGGTGGCGCTCGGTGGTCACCAGCCGCGACGACGTCGTCGGCCTGGACAGCGCGATCATCCTGCCGCGCGAGGTGTGGGTGGCCTCCGGCCACGTCGAAGTGTTCAACGATCCGCTCGTCGAATGCCTGAACTGCCACAAGCGGCATCGGCAGGACCACATGCAGGAGGCGTACGCGGAGAAGAAGGGCCTCGACGATCCCGACTCCGTGCCGATGAGCGAGATCGTGTGCCCGGACTGCGGCACCAAGGGCCAGTGGACCGAGCCGCGCGACTTCAACATGATGCTCAAGACCTACCTCGGCCCGATCGAGACCGAGGAGGGGCTGCACTATCTGCGGCCGGAGACCGCGCAGGGCATCTTCGTCAACTTCGCCAACGTCGTGACGACAGCGCGCAAGAAGCCGCCGTTCGGCATCGGGCAGATCGGCAAGAGCTTCCGCAACGAGATCACCCCGGGCAACTTCATCTTCCGCACCCGCGAGTTCGAGCAGATGGAGATGGAGTTCTTCGTCGAACCCGACTCCGCGCGCCGAATGGCACCAGTACTGGATCGACACGCGGCTGCAGTGGTACGTCGACCTCGGTATCGACCGCGACAACCTGCGGCTCTACGAGCATCCCAAGGACAAGCTGTCGCACTACAGCGACCGCACGGTCGACATCGAGTACAAGTTCGGCTTCCAGGGCAACCCGTGGGGTGAACTCGAGGGTGTGGCCAACCGGACGAACTTCGACTTGTCCACGCACTCAAAGCATTCCGGTGTCGACCTGTCGTTCTACGACCAGGCGACCGAGACCCGCTACGTGCCGTACGTGATCGAGCCCGCGGCGGGTCTGACCCGGTCGCTGATGGCGTTCCTCGTCGACGCCTATCACGAGGACGAGGCGCCCAACGCCAAGGGAGGCGTGGACAAGCGCACCGTGCTGCGGCTCGATCCGCGGTTGGCTCCGGTCAAGGCCGCGGTGCTGCCGTTGTCGCGCAACGAGGACCTGTCTCCGAAGGCGCGCGACCTCGCCGCCGAACTTCGCAAGTCCTGGAACATCGAGTTCGACGACGCAGGCGCCATCGGACGGCGCTACCGCCGTCAGGACGAGATCGGCACTCCGTACTGCGTGACGATCGACTTCGACTCGCTCGAAGACCAGGCCGTGACGATCCGTGAACGCGACGCGATGACGCAGGACCGCGTCGCGATCGATGCCGTCAGCGACTACCTCGCGACTCGCCTCAAGGCGATAGCCCTGCGACGCCCCTCGCGAGCAGGGCAATGACTCTTCGCGTGCCAGGGCTGCGTGAGCTCAGAAGCGGCCGCCGCCACCGCTGTAGCTGCGTCCCGACGAACGCGACGACCCGCCGAAGGACGTCGACCGGCCCATGCCGAGCCCGCCGCCGAAGCCGCCGCCGAACCCGCCGCGCATCGCGCCGCTGAGGATGTTGCCGATGATGATGCCGCCGATCACCCCGCCCATGTCGGAACCACTGCCGCCCCCGCCCCAGCCGGACGTGTACGTCCGCTGCGCGGCCTGGACGTCGTCGCTGGCCAGCGACTGCGCCTGTCCGGCCAGCATCGCCGCACCGTTGGCGTGCGCGATCGCCTCGTTGAGGTTCGTCGCCCTCTTGTCCTGCGCGGCCTGAAGTTGTCGGACGGCTTCGGCGAGCCTGGTGCGGGCCTCGGGCCCGATGCTGCCGCGGCGGGTGTCGATGAAGTCCGAGACGCCCCGCACACGCGATTGCGCCGAGAACAGCGCCTGGTCGAACGCCCGATTGAGCCGTTCGGTGGCTTGGCGTTCCTCGGCGACACTGGCCAACAGGCGATCCAGATCGGCGTCGGCCTTGGTCAGACGGGTGAAGGCGCCGAGTGGGTCGGTGTTGCCGTTCTTCTCGGCATCGGCGACGGCGGCCGCCGCCTGGTCGCGCGCCGCGCTGAGTTCGCTCTGGTGGGCTGCTCGGGCCCTGCTGCAGTTGGCCGTTGGCCTGGTTGATGCCGTTCTGGATGTCGGCGATCGCCGCGGGCAGCGCCGCGACGGCGCGATTGATGTCGACGCCGGCGGTGTCGACCGCATCGAGCAGCGAACGGGCCTGCCCGAGCGAGGATTCCGCGGCGCGGACGGCATCCACCAAACCCATCTGCTGGCCGACCGGGCGAGCGACGAGTGCCCGCGCGGTGGTGATGTTCTGATCCGCGAAGCTCCAACCGCTGTTTGGCGGTCTCCACATTGTCGGCCACCGAAGTCAGTGCGGCAGCGTCGAATTGGTTGTGCAGCGACGCCAGCGCCTGCTCCGACGGGCCGAGGCGGGCGGTGAGGTCGACCATCTGCTGGGTCAGCACGTCCAGCCGCGAGGGGGCGTTGATGACCAGATCGCGCAGCTTGTCGAACGCCTCCGTTTGAGCGTCCAGTTCCCGATCGGCCTTGGCGGCGGCGACCACCACGCGGGTCAGCAGGTCGCGGCGCTGCGTCCATGGACTCGGGTACGGCGTCGTCGAGGATCTGGCGGACGTTGAACGCCTGCGCCAGCGTCGTCTTGGCGTTGGAGACCGCGCGGCTGAACGGATCCGTCTGCGCAGCGCCGAATTCCTCTACTGCCAAAGCCAATTCGCTGTCGCTGGTGCGCACGGCGTTGTCGACGTCGACCACGATCGCCTTGGAGAGGTCGTCCAGTGCGTCGATCGGCACCGCGGCCAACGCGTTCGGGTCCGACGGGTCCACCCGCCGGGCGGCGGCGAACTCGGCTTCTCGCCGCTTGCGCCGGCGCCGACGCATCCACCACCACAGCGCCAGGATCGCGAGGGCGAAGATGGCCAGCGCGAAGAGCACGCCGAACCAGGTGAAGCCGGCGCCCGACGACGGGCCTGTCGACGTGGACGGGGTATCCAGCCCGTTGGCCGCGGCGACCGCGGCCCCGGTCCAGTCGTCTTGGCGCAGCGCGGGTTCGATGGTGTTGCGCTGCAGGGCCCCGGCGTCGGGCTGGCTCATGATGTCGGTAGGCACCTGGAACGCGTACGCGCGTTCGTCGGTGGCGATCGCCAACAGCGCGTCGCGGTCGCCGAAGTCACTGATCTGCATGGTGGTTCGCGCCCAGCCGACAGCCCCCTGGCCGAAACTGTCGACGTAGACCACCCACAGGCGGGTGCGGTTGTCGTTGTACAGCTGATTGACCGCGTTCTCGACCTGAACGCGCTGGCCCTCGGACAGCACGCCGGCCCTGTCGGTGACGTAGTCCGGCACACGGAACGGTGGTTCGGCGGCCGTGACCGGAGCCAGCACGAGGCCGGCCACCAGCACTGCGAGCACGACGCTGAGCAATCGGGCGATGCGCATGCAGGTCAATCTAGTACTGGCAGACTGTGCGTCGGTGGCAGCGATACAGGATCCCTACGACGAGTTCGACCGAGAGCGGCTGGTGGTCGAACCGCGGAAGGGCGCAGCGCTGCCCGGAACCGACACCGAGCACCGCACCGACTTCGCCCGGGACCGGGCCAGGGTGCTGCACAGCGCCGCGCTGCGCAGGTTGGCCGACAAGACGCAGGTGGTCGGGCCGCGCCAGGGCGAGACGCCGCGCACCCGGTTGACCCACTCGTTGGAGGTCGCCCAGATCGGCCGGGGGATGGCCATCGGTCTCGGCTGCGATCCCGACCTCGTCGACATGGCCGGGCTGGCCCACGACATCGGGCATCCGCCCTACGGCCACAACGGTGAACGCGCACTCGACGAGATCGCCGCCGAATACGGCGGCTTCGAGGGCAATGCGCAGAACTTCCGCATTCTGACCCGGCTGGAGCCGAAAGTCCTTGACTCTCAAGAACGCAGCGCGGGGCTGAACCTGACGCGCGCCGGGCTGGACGCGGTGACCAAGTACCCGTGGCGCCGAGGCGCGCAGCAGCGCAAGTTCGGCTTCTACGGAGACGACCTCGCCGCGGCCGGCTGGGTGCGGACCGGTGCCCCTGACGAGCGGCCGTGCCTGGAGGCCCAGGTCATGGACTGGGCCGACGACGTGGCCTATTCGGTGCACGACGTCGAAGACGGTGTCGTCTCCGGCCGGATCGACATGCGAGTTCTGGCCGATGACGACGCGGCCGCTGAGCTGGGCCGCCTCGGCGAGTCGAGCGGGATGGGCGCGGGCTTGAGTGCCGACGACCTGGTGGCCGCCGCGGGACGGCTGTCTGACCTGCCGGTCGTCGCGGCCGTCGGAAAGTACGACGCGACGCTCGCGGCGTCGGTCGCGCTCAAGCGGTTGACCAGCGAACTGGTCGGGCGCTTTGCCTCCGCAGCCATCGCCGCGACCCGGGAGTCGGCCGGGACGGGGCCGCTGGTGCGCTACCAGGCCGAGCTTCGGGTGCCCGGGTTGGTGCGGGCCGAGGTCGCGGTGCTGAAGATCCTGGCGCTGCAGTTCATCATGTCCGACCCGCGACACCTGGACCTTCAGGCGCGGCAGCGCGACAGCGTCCATCGTGTGGTGGCGTGGATGCTCGCCGGGGCACCGGCCACGCTGGACCCGATCTTCGTGCCCGCCTTCAACGCCGCCGCCGACGACGGCGCCCGGCTTCGGGTGGTCATCGACCAGGTCGCGTCATTCACAGAGGGGCGATTGGAGCGGTTGGAACCGGCCTAGACTGGCCCGGTGGCCGGCCGCATTCCCGATCGAGACATCGCGGCCATCCGTGAACGCGTACGCATCGAGGACGTCGTCGGCGACTACGTGCAGTTGCGTCGGGCGGGTGCGGACTCGCTGAAGGGCCTGTGCCCGTTCCACGACGAGAAGTCCCCGTCGTTCCATGTCAGACCCAACCACGGCCACTTCCACTGCTTCGGCTGCGGCGAGGGCGGCGACGTCTACGCATTCGTCCAGAAGATCGAGCACGTCAGCTTCGTCGAGGCGGTCGAACTGCTGGCCGACCGCGTCGGCTACACCGTCACCTATACCGGCGCTTCGGCGACGAACGTGCAGCGCGACCGGGGCAGCCGAAGCAGGCTGCTCGCTGCCAACGCCGCCGCCCAGGAGTTCTACGCCGCGGCGCTGCAGTCCGACGAGGCCGCGCCGGCTCGTCAGTATCTGCTCGACGCGCAACTTCGACGCCGAGGCCGCCGCGCGTTTCGGCTGCGGCTTTGCGCCGTCGGGCTGGGAGACGCTGACAAAGCACTTGCTGCGCAAGGGTTTTGAGTTCAAGGAACTCGAGGCCGCCGGGCTGTCGCGGGAGGGTCGCCGCGGCCCGATGGACCGTTTCCACCGCCGTCTGCTGTGGCCGATCCGGGCCAGCGGCGGCGAGGTCATCGGCTTCGGTGCGCGACGCATCTTCGACGACGACACGATGGAAGCGAAGTACATCAACACCCCGGAGACCGTGCTGTACAAGAAGTCGTCGGTGCTGTTCGGCCTCGATCTGGCCAAGCGCGACATCGCCAAGGGTCACCAGGCGGTCGTGGTCGAGGGCTACACCGATGTGATGGCGATGCACCTCGCGGGGGTGACCACCGCCGTCGCGTCCTGCGGCACCGCGTTCGGCGATGAGCACCTGTCGATGCTGCGGCGACTCATGATGGACGACAACTTCTTTCGCGGTGAACTGATCTACGTCTTCGACGGCGACGCGGCCGGACGTGCGGCGGCGATCAAGGCCTTCGAAGGCGAACAGAACCTCGCCGGACAGTCGTTCGTCGCCGTCGCTGACGACGGGATGGACCCGTGCGATCTGCGACTGAAGTCTGGTGACGGGGCGCTACGGGATCTGGTGGCGCGGCGCACCCCGTTGTTCGAGTTCGCGATTCGCACCGCGCTTGCCGAACATGACCTCGAAAGTGCAGAAGGTCGGGTGTCGGCACTGCGGCGGTGCGTGCCGATGGTGGCCCGCATCAAAGACAGCATGTTGCGCGACGAGTACGCGCGCCGGTTGGCCGGATGGGTCGGCTGGGCTGAGGTCGCCCAGGTGATCGGCACGGGTACGCGAGGAGGCGCAGAAGCGCGGCATGCCCGACGCGCGGCGGCGTCGCGACCCCGCGCGAGCACGCGGCGCAGGCCACGCCGGACGTGGGCCAACGTCCCGACCCCGGCGATCCCACGCTGTGGCCGCAGCGCGAGGCGCTCAAGTCGGCGCTGCAGTACCCGGCGTTGGCCGGGCCGGTGTTCGACTCGCTGACCGTGGAGAGCTTCACCCATCCCGGCTACGCGGCGGTCCGGGCGGCGATCGGCGCGGCCGGCGGGACGGCTGCGGGGTTGGCAGGTGCCCAGTGGATCGAGGCGGTGCGCGATCAGACGGCGTCGGCGGCTGCCGCGAGCCTGGTCAACGAACTGGGCGTTGAGGCCATCAATGTGGACGACGACGACAGATTGTCGCGCTATATCAGCGGGGTGCTGGCCCGACTGCAGGAAGTGTGGGTCGGCCGCCAGATCGCCGAGGTCAAGTCCAAGCTGCAGCGCATGTCGCCGGTGGAACAGGGCGACGAGTACCACGCGTTGTTCGGCGATCTGGTCGCGATGGAGGCTTATCGGCGCAGCCTGCTCGAACAGGCCAGCGGCGACGACCTTACTGCGTGAACGCCCGTAACGCGGTAGGTTAGGCGTGCGATCAACCGTCGGGGACGGTAAGGAAGGCAACTCGTGACATGACCAAGAACCGGGCTCGGCTGGTTGCAGGCGCCTTTGCGGTCGCCGCGGCCGTTGCGCCGCTTCGCGGCATCATCGCTGACCACGTCGCAGGTCGAGGACCTCAGGCCGGCCTGCCTGGCATGGTTCGGCAACAAAGAGGACGGCAAGTGCCTGTCCTACTCGAATGGCAATGGTGTGAACGTCGGCACGCCGTCCTTCCAGTCGGGGATTCCGCGAGCAGGGACGGCTGCGGCTTCTCGACCGGGCCGCTGCTTCCCGGCACCACCATCGACAAGGCATCGGCTAGCGGGGCTAGCCTTTCCGCATGGCCTCCGGTGCGATCACGTCGGTTTCGGAGTCGATTTCTGTCAGCGTGACCATCGTCGGATCCGGTGATACCCGGTCGGCGATCTTGCGGCGTCCTGCGTCGATCACGGCCTTGGCCGCCGGGCTCTCGGTGACCGCCTTGTACGTTCCGGCGATCTGTTCATATCGGCGCCGGCCGGCCTTCGTACCCAATACGTAGCCGACGGCCAATACGGCGAGATACCGGATCACAGGGCCCCTCGCGGACGTTGTTTCATTGGTGTCCATCCTGCCTCACTTGCCTGTGTGTGCGCGGGGTGGCGGCGTATTGGCGGGGCGAGTGGGAGGTGCGCTAGAGTCATCCCTCGGCCCGCGCTATCGCGACATCGCGGGTGAGCCGTCCCCTGTAGCTCAACTGGCAGAGCATTCGGCTGTTAACCGAAGGGTTGCTGGTTCGAGTCCAGCCGGGGGAGCAAGCATCATCGCAGCTCAGAGCGTATTTTCTCGCCGCACCAGATGGTCCGTGCCTTCCCCGTGCCTCTCAGATTCATCGTCTACTTCTTTCTCCGCTCAACACACCAGTGATGAAAAGGAGACACAGCAAATGACCAAATCGCTTACCGCACCTGATGTTCCACCCCTCCCGGCGCACTCAGCGCCCAGGATTGGCAGCCGGATCGGGATGGAACCACCTATCGCGTGTTCGAGGGTGAGGAACGCACCCTGGACGACGGGGTGATGGTGTGGACACACGGCGTGCAATATCAGGATGGCCGCATAGCCGACGGCACCACTTACCCAGCCGACCCCGAGGGCCCCGGCATCTCCGTTGACGGCGTCTATTGGGAGAAAAACCTGGATAGCGCAACCGCCCGTCGTCTGGCCGATCTACTCGTCACCGCGGCAGACGAGGTGGATCGGTGGGTGCAGCGATGACGGGTCGCGAAACGAAGGTCCGGCCACAGGATTTGACACATTCGTTGAACAAGATCGGGCGCCCACCCGTATCTGTATGAGGAAGGCAAGTTCTTCCATACGCCGG
>CAVRMG010000006.1:0-144545 GCA_963721495.1 uncultured Actinomycetota bacterium
GAGGCCGCCTCCAAGGGAATCGACTCGTCGATCTTGATGACGGACTCCTCTGCGAGGACGGCATATTCGGCGAAGGTGCCGAGCTGACAGAAGGCAGTCAGCCCCTCGTCGCCAGCGCGCCGCCTCACGGTGCCGTCGGTGACCGACTCCCTGGCCAGCATCGCGGCGCCGTTGTCGCACAGGTACGTCTGGCCCGATACGCAGAACCGGCAGGTCCCGCACGCCGCAATGAACGACATGGACACGTGATCACCGGGTTGCACGGACCGGACACCCGGACCCACCTCCTCGACCACGCCCGCGCCTTCGTGACCGCCCAACAGCGGGAAATAGTCAAGACGGGGAGTACCCATCGCCTCCATCATCGCCGCGAGCTCCGGGGTGGGGACCATGTCGCCGGTGGCGAAATGGTCGTCAGAGTGGCAGACGCCCGCGAAGGCCATCTTCACCAGCACTTCGCCGTCGTGCGGCGGGTCGAGCGTGATCTCCTCGATATCCCAATCCCTGCCGACTCCCCGCAGGACCGCCGCCTGGCACTTCATCGCATTTGTCATGGATGGAGCGTCACACCCTCGAGGGCGTTTTGGGTGCGTATCTGACTACCGGTTAGGTCAATTCACCAGTGACGGTCTGCCGAACCGCGCCTGCACGCCCGGCGAGAACAGCGCGCGCATGGGTTCGCCCGCGGCGGCCACTCCGCCCGCGGCGAGCAGTTCGTCGTCCAACTCGAGGATCTCGGCCGCACGCAATGGCCACGGACCGTGCTCGTTGGGCACCCACCATGTCCGCCCGGCCTTGCGGGTGTGCGCTCCCCACCGTGCGGTGAGCCACACCTCGAGCGGTGTCGGCGCCGCCTCGTCGCCGATGCGGATCCTCAATGTGCTGCGCAGGCCGCGGCGGGGCCAGCGCCGCACACTCTCGTACGAGATCGCGTCGTCGCGCCGGGTCACGTGCATCTTCGCCCACGTGTACGGCACACCCAGCGCCGCTCTGGTGAACCCCACGACCGCCAGCCGCGTGGTTTCCAGCGACCGGAAGTACACGCCGTGACGGCCGGCGTCGTCGGTCGAGTAGAGGCGGATGTTGGTCTCGGCGAAACTGCCGAAGTACGGCAACCGCAGCGAGGTGCCCACGGCGGTGTGTCGAATCACGAACGGCACCAACGCCACGTACGTCAGGCCGTCGGAGAACACATCTGGGCGAGTGCCCGGCGGGAACAGGTGCGCGACGCGCTGCGGGTCCACCGGCCAGTGCACGAATGTCAGGTCGGCCCAGAACTGGTCGAACAGCACGGGCCGTGGCAGCGGCGGTGCGATCACCGGGAAGCTCACCGCGCCATCGTGGCACGCCGGCGCCATGTCATCGCCGTTGATCTGGTCCACCGGTCGCTACGAGTCGATGGGTGAACGCATCGCGTCGAGCGCCGCGGAGGTCGTCGACGCCGCGGACCGATGCGCCCCGGTGCGCGACGCCGCGCTGCTCGATCTCGCCTGCGGGGCCGGCAATGCAGCGCTGGTCGCCGCATTGCCGAGGTGCACGCGTGACCGCGGTGGACATCACGTTCCCGTCATCGGATGCGGCCGTGAACTTCGTGACGAAGGAATCGCCGATACACGTGTCTTGTGTTCGGCAACATCGATGCCGCAAAACGCGAACCGCTGCGGGCGGCGTTCGAGGCGGCCATGCGAGCGCGGTGACGATGCCGGCGTGCGCTTCGACGCGCCGTATGTGGTGGTGACCGCGCGCCGGCGCTGACCGGTAACGACGGTCCAGCCATGTCAGTGGACATCGAGTCTGCGGGGAGATCGCGAATCCTGGCGAAATCGCGATCTCTCCGCAGTCTCGGCTGCGTGGTTCCCCCGATCGGGGGACATGGGATTCCTCCGGTGCACTGGCTGATCGCCCGACATACAACGCCCTCGTGTGGCGGCATTCTTGAGTCATCGCCGGAACACACCGGCGGAGGAATCGAAAAGCCAACGCACACAGGAGAACTGACATGAAGAACACCACTTTCACCACGATGATCGCCCGCATCGCCCTGCCGGTCGTCATCGGCGGAGCCGCCCTGGGCATGGCCGGTGTGGCCAGCGCGCAGACCGAACCGTTCGGCCCGGGCTACCAGTACGCCCCGCACACCATCGCCGAGCCCGCGCACGGTGCCCCCAGCAGCCACCACGGCGTGGCCCGCGTCGAGGAATTGGTCCCCGGCTACCACCGCTGACAAGCCCCCCAACAGAGGCCCCTCCCCGCATGGGGAGGGCCTCGCCCATTGCGACGTGAGGTCAGGCGACGCAGATATCGGCACCGAGCATCAGATTCGGCCACATCAACGCCGTCTGCACGAACGCCAGAACCTTTGAGCCGGCGGGCAGCCGCGACTGCAGCGCAGTCTCCAGCAGCTGCACCTGCTCGGCATCGAAAAACGCCCACACCAGCCCGATGAGCAGGTAGGGAATCGCCATCCACATCGCGAACTCGAGCATCGCTTCGACACTCACCCGACGGCTGAGCAGGCGGCGCAGCATGTTCAGACCAACGCCTTCTGTTGGCGCACCCGGCGTCGAACGTCGGCCAGCAGCACATAGCTGCCGCCCTGGCGGACGAACACCGGTAGGAACCTATTGGCCAAAGCGACCGTCAGGAAAAGTCTTTCGAACCAGCGTTGCCTGAAATCGCTCCAGCGCACGCCCATGGCGTCACGGAACACCGGCGCCAGGAATCCGACGGTGAGGAACTTGAGCAGCGGCCGAAACGGTAGGCCCAGAACGGGATTGATCATGTGCAGGTTCAACAGGTCAAGCAGATAGTCGCGGACACGGTCGTCGATCGCGACCTGCCCGCACGCCTCGGTCCAGTACGCGTCGAATTCCACTCGGGTGGGCGGCCATTGGTCCTCGCTGACCTGCAGGGTGGTTCCCAGTGTCCACGCCGACCGGTAGAACTGCTCGGATTGTTCGGCGGTCATCTCCCCGCGCAGCAGTTGATAGGTGTCTTCGAGCCCGACGAACAGGCATGCCGCGACCCACATCTGCAGATCGCGGTCAAAGGCGTTGTAGGGCACGGGACTACCCGGGGCGGACTGGACATGTCGATGCGCGGTGTTGACCGCTTCGCGGAATGCCGCCCGGTCCTGCGGATTTCCGATGATCGCCACGGCGATGTATTGGAACGTCGTCCTGGCCCGCTTCCACGGATGTTTGAGCAGATTGCCGGAATCCACCTTGCTCTCGACTACGCCGTACCCCACTCCGGGTCGCGACAGCTGCATGATCACGTTGGCCGCTCCGGCTGCGAAGGCCCAGAAGTCCATCGCCTCAGCCGCCGTGACGGGTTCGGTGTCCCACCGGGCGGTTCGCCTTCCGATGGTGATGCGGTAGTCAGCGGCGGTCATGTGATGCACACCGTCGAGACCAGCAGCACCGGCCACGTCACGATCGAGCCGAGGATCGACAGGATTCGGGCATGTCCCTGCCCGCCGATGTGGTCGCCCGAAACAGCGGTCCACACCATGCCGACGACGAGGTAGGGCACGGCGAGAATCACCGCCGTACCGATCCACTCGGCGATCGTCATCTGGAAGTCGAGAACCTTGCGGACGGCGGTGAGCACCCTCGTATGTTAATGACGATTCATACTTGGAACTGCCATTTCAGACGGAAAAAACGCCTGCGTTCCCGCTGGATGTTAGCGGTAGTTCCCTACAGCAATGTAGCTTGCTCCGGTTCCGGTTCGGCCGGCTCGATCAACTCGGGCCCGTTGTTGCGGATGCTGTTGACCAACCGGGACACCTCGCGGATCTCGATCCGGTCCAGGTCGCCGTGACCGCGCAGCAGACCTTCGTCGATCGGTGCGTCGGGGTCAAGCCAGCGGTCCCAATCGCTTTCGCTGATCGTCAACGGCATCCGGTCGTGGATCTCGGCCAGCGGGCCCGCGGAGTCGGTGGTGATGATCGTGCAGCTCAGCAGCGGCGACGATGAGGACGGCGCGCCTGATTCCTCGCGGGGACGCCACGTCGACCACAGGCCTGCCATGAACAGCGGTTCGCCGTCGCCACCGAACATGTAGAACGGCGTCTTCGGGGCTTTCTTGCCCGAAGCCGTCTCACCGTTGGGCCGCCATTCGTACCAACCGTCCATCGGCACCAGGCACCGCTTGTTCTTCGCGGAGTTCCGAAAGACGGGCGAGGTGGTCAGCTTCTCGGAACGCGCGTTGATCAGCAACGGCCCCTTGGTGTCCGGACCACCGTCCTCGGTGGTCTTGGCCCACGGCGGAACCAGCCCCCAGCGCATCGACCGCACCCGGCGGGTCGATTCGTCGTCGGGCTCGCTGTGGCGTTTCACCACGCTGCTGATCGTCGACGTCGGCGCGACGTTGTAATTGGCGCCGGACGTGTCCTTCTGCGCCGACGTGCTCGCCGTGCTTTCGTCAATCGCCTGGATCTTCTCGGCCAACAGCGCTGGATCGGTGGTCACCGCGAATCGTCCACACATATATCCCATGTTGGCACGCTGAACCGACAGGGCAGGATATAGATGTGAACACCTGGCAGGCACCGTCGACGTCGCGTCCGGTGCATGCCACGGTCACCGTGCCGGGGTCGAAATCACTGACCAACCGCGCGCTGGTGCTGGCCGCGCTGGCCACGCGGGACGGCACGTCGACCATCAGCGGCGCACTGCGCAGCCGTGACACCGACCTGATGATCGGTGCCGTGCAGGCCCTCGGCCTCGCTGTCGACGGCGTCGACAGCGAGCTGACCGTCAGCGGTGCGGTCGACCCGCGACCGGGGACCCGCATCGACTGCGGCCTCGCGGGCACCGTCCTGCGGTTCGTTCCACCGGTGGCGGCCTTGAGCACCGCGACCGTCACGTTCGACGGCGACGAGCAGGCCCGCTCCCGCCCGATCGCGCCTCTGCTCAAGGCGTTGCGCGGCCTCGGCGTGGACGTCGACGGCGACGCGTTGCCGTTTACCGTCCGCGGCTCCGGGTCCGTGGCCGGTGGGACCGTCGAGATCGATGCATCGGCGTCCTCGCAGTTCGTCTCGGGTCTGCTGCTGTCCGGGGCGGCGTTCACCAACGGTCTGACGATCGTGCACACCGGCGAGTCGGTGCCCTCGGCGCCGCACGTGGCGATGACGGTGGCCATGCTGCGCGACGCCGGCGTCGACGTCGACGACACCCACGCCAACCGGTGGCAGGTCTCCCCCGGACCGATCGCGGCCCGGCACTGGAGCATCGAGCCCGACCTGTCCAACGCGGTGCCGTTCCTGGCGGCCGCGGTGGCCACCGGTGGAGCCGTGCGTATCGCGGGCTGGCCATCTGCCAGCGTGCAACCCGCCGACACCATTCTGGCCATCCTGCAGAAGCTGGGTTCGGCTGTCCGTCATGGCGATTCCTATCTCGAGGTCCAGGGCTTCGCAGCCCACGCCGGCCTCGACGTCGACCTGCATGACGTCGGTGAGCTGACGCCGGCCGTTGCGGCGCTGGCCGCACTCGCCCCGACGGGTTCGGTGTCACAACTGCGCGGGATCGCGCATCTGCGTGGACACGAGACCGACCGACTGGCCGCGCTGGTCGCCGAGATCAACGGTCTCGGCGGGCAATGCGAGGAGACCCCCGATGGTCTGCTGATCACCGCGAAACCGCTGCACGGCGGGGTGTGGCGGTCCTACGCCGACCACCGGATGGCGACCGCCGGTGCCATCGTCGGGTTGCGGGTGGCCGGTGTCGAGGTGGAGGACATCGGCACCACGGCGAAGACGCTGCCCGACTTCCCGCAGATGTGGGCCGACATGCTGGCGGGCGATTGAGTCCTCGCGAGTACGACGAGTCCGATGTCCGGGTGCGGCCCGGCAGAGGGTCACGACCGCGGACCAAGACCAGGCCGGACCACGCCGACGCCCACGACGCCATGGTGGTGACCGTCGACCGCGGCCGGTGGGGCTGCGCGCTTGACAGCGATCCCGGAACGCCGCGTCACCGCCATGCGGGCCCGTGAACTGGGGCGCACCCCGATCGTCGTCGGCGACGACGTCAGCATCGTCGGTGACGTGTCGGGAAAGCCGGACACCCTGGCGCGCATCGTGCGACGAGGTGAGCGGCGAACCGTGCTGCGGCGCACCGCCGACGACACCGATCCCACCGAGCGCGTCGTCGTCGCCAATGCCGATCAGCTGCTGATGGTGGTCGCCCTCGCCGACCCCCCGCCGCGCACCGGCCTGGTCCAGCGCGCGCTGATCGCCGCATACGCCGGCGGGCTGGAACCCATTCTGTGTCTGACCAAGAGCGATCTGGCGCCCGCCGAGCCGTTCGCGGCGGAGTTCACCGACCTCGACCTAAGGGTCACCATCGCCGGTCGCGACGACCCGCTCGACGTCGTCGCGCCGCTGCTGGCCGGAAAGGTGACCGTCCTGCTGGGGCATTCCGGAGTGGGCAAGTCCACACTGGTGAATCGCCTTGTCCCGGAGGCAGATCGGGCGACGGGCGAGGTGACCGACATCGGCAGGGGCAGGCACACGTCGACCCAATCGGTAGCGCTGCCGTTGAGCCTGGGCGGCTGGGTGGTCGACACCCCGGGAATCCGCTCGTTCGGCCTGGCCCATATCGAACCCGACGATGTGATGCTGGCATTCTCCGACCTGGCCGAGACGATCAAGGACTGTCCCCGCGGCTGCGGGCACATGGGCCCGCCCGCCGACCCCGAGTGTGCGCTCGACACCCTGACGGGCCCCGCCGCAGGCCGGGTAGGCGCCGCGCGGCGACTGCTGGCCGCGCTGCGCGAGGGGGAATGGTGAACTAATGGACGAGGCCCTCCCCATGCGGGGAAGGGCCTCTGTTGGGGGGCTTGTCAGCGGTGGTAGCCGGGGACCAATTCCTCGACGCGGGCCACGCCGTGGTGGCTGCTGGGGGCACCGTGCGCGGGCTCGGCGATGGTGTGCGGGGCGTACTGGTAGCCCGGGCCGAACGGTTCGGTCTGCGCGCTGGCCACACCGGCCATGCCCAGGGCGGCTCCGCCGATGACGACCGGCAGGGCGATGCGGGCGATCATCGTGGTGAAAGTGGTGTTCTTCATGTCAGTTCTCCTGTGTGCGTTGGCTTTTCGATTCCTCCGCCGGTGTGTTCCGGCGATGACTCAAGAATGCCGCCACACGAGGGCGTTGTATGTCGGGCGATCAGCCAGTGCACCGGAGGAATCCCGATGTCCCCCAATCGGGGGAACCACGCAGCCGAGACTGCGGAGAGATCGCGATTTCGCCAGGATTCGCGATCTCCCCGCAGACTCGATGTCCACAAACAGGGCGCGACGCGAAAAGGCCCTCCCCGGGGGGAGGGCCTTGTCGTTGTCGTCAGGTCAGGCGGCTAGCTCCGGACCGCTCTGCAGGCGCTTTTCGCGACGGCGTGCGCGCACAGCGGCGATGGCCGACTTGAGCCCACGCCGCTGCGCCGGCTCGAGTTCGTCGAACATCCGCTCGCTGCGGGTTTCCGGCGCATCGTCGCGGGTGTAGCGCAGGAACTTGTCCGGAACGGACAGCTTGGCGATCGTCCGCCACGTCTTGCCGTACTGCACGAGGAACGAGCCCGTCGTATACGGCAGGTCGTACTTGTCGCACAGCTGGCGCACCCGCAAGGAGATCTCGTACAGCCGGTTGCTCGGCAGGTCGGGGTACAGGTGATGCTCGATCTGGTGGCACAGATTGCCGCTCATGAACCGCAGCACCGGACCGTTCTCGAAGTTGGCGCTGCCCAGCATCTGGCGCAGGTACCACTCACCCTTGGTCTCACCGACCATGTCGGTCTTGGTGAATTTCTCTGCGCCGTCGGGGAAGTGGCCGCAGAAGATCACCGCGTTGGCCCACACGTTGCGGATGATGTTGGCCACCGCGTTGGCCTTCAGCGTCGACTTGTACGTCGCCCCGGGCGACAATGACGTCAGCGCCGGATAGGCCACGTAGTCCTTGACCAACTGATGGCCGGCCTTGACGCCGAACTCGTTAATCCGCACGAAGGTGGCTGCGCGGTCATCGCGGCCCTTGAAGATCTTGCCGAGCTCCAGATGCTGCAGCCCGACACCCCACTCGAACATCGATGCCAGCAGCGTGTTGAAGAACAGATTCAACAGGTTGAACGGCTTCCACTTCGCGTCGCGCGTCACGCGCAGCACGCCGTAGCCCACGTCGTCGTCCATGCCCAGGATGTTTGTGTACTTGTGGTGCATGAAGTTGTGGGTGAAGCGCCAGTGCTTGGACGACCCGCTCATGTCCCACTCCCACGTCGAGGAGTGAATCTCGGGATCGTTCATCCAGTCCCACTGGCCGTGCATGACGTTGTGGCCGATCTCCATGTTCTCGACGATCTTGGCCACGCCCAGGGTGACGGTGCCGGCCCACCACGCGGAGCGTCGCGAACTCGCGGCCAGCATGAGCCGACCGGCGACCTCCAGAGCGCGCTGGGCGGCGATGGTGCGGCGGATGTAGCGCGCATCGCGCTCTCCGCGGGAGTCTTCGATGTCCTGGCGGATGGAATCCAGCTCGACGGCCAGACTCTCGATGTCCGCGTCAGACAAATGTGCAAATTCGGGAACGTCAGTGATTGCCATGTTCAACCCTCCTCTCGTGTACCTACGCTACCGTAACCTACGTCTACGTAGGTTACCGTCCAGTAAACCTTAAACGTCCAGCACACAATCCCCCGACGCTGCGGATATGCATGTCTGTATCCGCGAGCCGGGCTCGTGTTCTGCGCCGTTACGCAGGTCGCGAACGTGCCCGTCGAGCAGGCCCACGACACAGGATTGGCAGATGCCCATCCGGCAGCCGAAGGGCATCCGCACGCCGACGTTCTCGCCGGCGTCCATCAACGGCGTGGCGGCATCCACGGTGACGCTCTTGCCGCTGCGGGCGAATTCGACAGTGCCACCCTGTCCGTGTGCCGCAGCTTTCGACACCGCGAAGCGCTCCAGGTGCAGCAGGTCGTCGACCCCTGCGGCGGACCAGGCGCGCTCGGCGGAACTGAGCATGCCCTCGGGACCGCATGCCCACGTCTGGCGATCGCGCCAGTCGGGCACCTCGTCGTCGAGGCGCGACAGATCGAGGCGGCCTTCAGTGCGGGTCGACCGAAGCCGAAGCCGGTAACCGTCATGACCTCGTTCGAGGTCGGACAGCTCCGCGGCGAACATCACGTCGGATTCCGTTGGCGCCGAATGCAAGTGGACGACATCGGTGATCTGCGCGCGACGCTCCAGCGTCCGCAGCATCGACATCACCGGCGTGATACCCGAACCGCCGGTGATGAACAGCACCTTGGCCGGCGCGGGGTCAGGCATCACGAAGTTGCCCTGCGGCGCGGCCAGTCGAACGATCGTGCCGGGCGCCACCCCGCCGACCAGGTGGGTCGACAGGAACCCTTCGGGCATGGCCTTGACCGTGATCGTGATGGTGCGACTGCCCCGGACGGGGCTCGACGTCAGTGAGTACGACCGCCACCGCCAGCGTCCGTCGACCAGCAGGCCGATGCCGATGTACTGCCCGGGCTGATATTGGAACGAAAAGCCCCACCCCGGCTTGATGACCAGGGTCGCCGAGTCCTCGGTTTCGCGACGCACTTCCACGACGCGACCGCGCAGTTCGCGCGCGGACCACAGCGGATTGGCCAGCTTGAGGTAGTCGTCGGGCAGCAGTGGGGTGGTCACCCGCGCGGCGACGGTCCGCAGCGCATGCCAGGCCGGATGCTGCTTGGCGCCGGCAGCGACTCCCGCCCGGGCGGTGTCGGCGACGTTGGCCGAGACCTTTATGTTGTTCTTGGCCATGCAACCTACGGTACCGTAACTTACGGTCGCGTATACAGTCGTTCACGGTCGTTTCGGTCACATCCGACGCCGACAGTGCGGATTCAGAGGCCAGGTCGGCGTGTCCCCCTAGGAAACCGCACACTCGGCCCGGGATTCGACGGGTATTCGGTCCAGGCGGCCGTCAGAGCAACTCGAGCAGGAAGGGCAACTCCTGCGGCCCGTACCAGGCCAGGTCGTGGTCCTGGGCATCCCCGACCACGAACTCCGCGTCCTCGTCGCCGAGGTCGGCCTCGTCGACGGCCTCGATCGCGGGCAGCACCGCCGCCTCCGCTTCGGCGTTGTCGACGTAGGCGGCGATCACGTCGTCGAACGCGATCGGCCCGGAGAGCCGCACCACCGCATCGTCCAGATCGGGCCGGGCGGTCGCATCCCCCACCTCCGCCTCCAGCACGGCCCGCCGCGGCGGCATGCTCGACATGGCCTCCTCGGCGAGGAGCCGCAACGAGGCCAGCGCCGCTTCGCGCAGGGCCACGTCGGCGAGTTCGTCGTCGTCGCCCTGGGCGTAGGCCTCGCGCAGGGTGGGCGTCACCGCGAACGCCGTTCCGCTGCGGGCATGCAACGTCCGGTCAGCGACGAGCTGCTGCAGCATGGCCAGGGTCGCCGGGATGTACACGCGCACGCGGGAAGGTTAACCGGCCTCATTCCCGACGCTGCCGGAATCCCCGTACTCACGCGCTACTGCGCCGCCTCCAGCAGTTCATCCAGCGACTCGTGCATCAAGCTCGGCAGCACGTCGACATCGCTCATCGCGTCGCGGTCGGCGTTGATGCCGAAGTAGAGCATGCCGTTGTAGGACGTTACGCCGATGGCCAGAACCTGGTTGTTCAGCAGCGGCGGCACCGAGTACGTCTCGAGCAGTTTGGTGCCTGCGACGTACATCTGCTTCTGCGCGCCAGGCACGTTGGTGATCAACAGGTTGAACTGCCGCGCCGAGAAACTTGTCGCGACACGAATTCCCATGGCGTGCAACGTCGGTGGCGCAAACCCCGACAGTGTGACGATGGTTCTGGCGTCCACCAGGCTGGCCGCGGTCGGATACGACTCGGTGGTGTGCGCGATCTGGGAAAGCCGGACCACCGCGTTGCCCTCCCCGACGGGAAGGTCCACCAGAAACGGCGACACCTCGCTGATGGCCTGGCCGGGTCCGGTCGCGTCGAGGTCGGCGTCGGGATACACCGACATCGGCGCCATGGCGCGCACCGTCGTCGTCGGCGTCACCGGTTCGCCGCGGGACAACAGCCAGTTGCGCAACGCGCCCGCGACCACCGCGAGCACGACGTCGTTGACGTCGCAGTCGTAGCGGGCCCGCACCAGGCGGTAATCCTCCAGGCTGCCGCCGGCCACAGTGAATCTCCGGTTCCGCGAGACCGTGGTGTTCAGTGGGCTGCTGGGCGCCGTGCCGCGCGCGACGGTGCGGGCCACGTCGACGAACCGGCGGCCGACGTCAGCCAGCTGGCCGGCGTTGGTGGCGACACCTGTGACGGCCGAGCGCACCGCGCCGAGTTGTTCGGCGGGACGGGTGAGCCACTCACCGACCGCACCGAACAGCAGTCGGCGGTCGCTGGGCTCGCGCGCGGGAATCCAGATGTCCTCGCCGAACACCGGCGGCTTCGGGGTGCGATCGGCGATGACGTGACCGATCTCCAGCGCCGTCATCCCGTTCACCAACGCCTGATGGGACTTGGTGTAGATCGCGATCCGGTTCTTGGCCAGACCCTCGATGAGGTACATCTCCCACAGCGGCCGCGACTTGTCGAGCGGGCGAGCGCCCAGTCGCGCGATCAGCTCGTGCAGCTGTCCGTCGCTGCCCGGAGACGGCAGCGCCGAGCGGCGGATGTGATACGTGATGTCGAAGTCAGGGTCGTCGACCCAAACCGGGCGGGCCAGGCCGAGCGTCACCTCGCGGACCTTCTGGCGGTATCGCGGAATCTGCGGCAGCCGCTGTTCGACGGTTGCGAGCAGCGCGTCGTAACTCAGGCCGCTGCGGGGTTTGCGAAGGATCGACAGCGAGCCCACGTACATCGGCGTCGACGAGTTCTCCAAGTGGAAGAACGCCGCGTCGGACGCCGACAACCTGGTCACCATTGCCGCGACGCCCCTTGCCCTCGATGATTACGCGGTTTCGGCCGCGGTGGAATTTTCGCCTCCGCAACGGTAGCGGCCAATCCTGCGGCCGCGCATTACGGGTGCGTTGGACCCCCTGCCAGACATGAGATCATGAACACGTCTGCGACTCTCCGGCAGATGCCGTCCGTCCGCGTCGACCGCTGGAGAGCTTCCGATGACCGCATCCCGAACCCCCGCGCCCCGTACCTCGCTGGTTTCGCCCGTCGTCGACTACGAGCCGCCGGCCGTCGGCATGCCTGCATGCCGGTCGACGCCGACCTTGCGCCGACGCACCCCGCGGCCCCTGCGAGCCGGACCTCATGCCGTAATCCGCGAAGCCGTTCCGCCGCGTGCCGCGGTCGTCTTCGCCGACGCCGCATTGCGCCGCGTGCTCGAGGTGATCGATCGCCGCAGGCCCATCGCGCAATTGCGCCCACTGCTGGCGCCGGCGCTGATCGACACGGTCGTCGGGCTGACCCGCTCATCGCGCGTCGGCGGCATCGTCAATGGCCAGGGCAGAGGGACCGTCGCGACACTGCGTCGGACGCGGCTGCGCATGGTCGACGGTGCCGGGAACGATGAAGACACTGTCGCCGAGGTGTTCGGCACCTACACCCGCGGGCCGCGCGTACGTGCGATCGCCGCGCGGATCGAGCTCAACGCGGGCCGCTGGCGCATCGTCGCCCTGCAGATCGGTTGAGGCGGCTAATCTTTGGCCGTGCAGGGAAACACCGTCAGCGTGGAACGGGTCATCAACGCGCCGGCCGGGCAGATCTTCGCGCTGATCGCCGATGCCGGAGAGCACTCCAACTTCGACGGTTCGGGGACGGTGGATCATTCGGCGGGTTCGTCGCAGCCGCTGACCCTCGGTGCCACTTTCGGTATGTCGATGCGGGGCAGGCCGGAATCATTGTTCCTGCCCTACCGCACCACCAACACCGTCGTCGAGTTCGAAGCCGACCGCCGCATTGCGTGGAAGACCACGATGGGGCCCCTCGGGCTAATCGGCGGCCGGATCTGGCGCTACGAACTCGAACCAGTCGAGGGCGGCACGCTGGTGCGCGAGACGTGGGACGTCTCCGCGGACCGGCAACGGCCGATGCTCAAGATGGGCGCGATGCCCACGCAGGCCGAGGACGGCATGCGCGCCACGCTGGAACGCATCGCCGCACTGTTGGAGCCCTAACCGCGGCGCTTGGTTTCGCGGGCCTGCTGACGCGCGGCCTCCCGCCGTTCCCGGCGAGTGGTGGGTAACGAATGCCGCCCGGCACTCCCGCCGTTGCCGCCGGTACGCTTCACCTCTGCTGAGCCGTCCTCGGACGGACCGCTGTACGTCATCGGCGGCGGCTCGGTGTCAATTCCCTTGGCGTGCAACCCCGCCGGCGGAGCCGGCAATCCAGCTCCGGTTGGCGCGGGGCGCTCCTTGGTGGCGACTGCGCCCTCCTGAGCATTGGCGGCGGCTGCCTGTGCGAACTTGGCGAGCCCCTCCGGCGTGGCGACCGGAGCCACCGTAGGCGCGGGCACGGCTTCGACCGAGACGTTGAACAGGAAGCCGACCGACTCTTCCTTCATGCCCTCGAGCATGCCGATGAACATGTCGTAGCCCTCGCGCTGGTACTCGACCAGGGGGTCGCGCTGCGCCATCGCGCGCAGGCCGATGCCCTCCTTGAGGTAGTCCATCTCGTAGAGGTGCTCGCGCCACTTGCGGTCGACAACGTTGAGCAGCACATTGCGTTCCAGCTGACGCATCGCGCCCTCACCGGCGATCTCCTCCAGCTGCTTCTCACGGACCTCATAAGCCTTCTTGGCGTCGGCGACCAACGCGTCGAGCAGCTCGTCACGGGTGAGCTCGCCCGGCTCGCCGACGGCGTCGGAGTCGATGAGGTCATGGTGGTCGATGCCGACCGGGTAGAGCTGCCCCAGCGCCGTCCACAGCTGCTCGAGATCCCAGTCCTCGGAGTAACCCTCGGCCGTCGCACCGTTGACGTAGGCGGTGACGACGTCGACCAGCATGTTGTGGGCCTGCTCGGCCAGGTTCTCGCCCTCCAGGATGCGGCGGCGCTCGTCGTAGATCACCATGCGCTGCTTGTTCATCACCTCGTCGTACTTGAGGACGTTCTTGCGGACCTCGAAGTTCTGCTGCTCGACCTGGGTCTGCGCGCTCTTGATCGCGCGGGAAACCATCTTGGCCTCAATGGGCACGTCGTCGGGCAGGTTGAGCCGGTTGAGCAGAGACTCCAGCGTCTCGCCGTTGAACCGGCGCATCAACTCGTCACCCAGCGACAGGTAGAAACGGGACTCGCCGGGGTCACCCTGACGGCCTGAGCGGCCGCGCAGCTGGTTGTCGATGCGACGGGACTCGTGCCTCTCGGTGCCGAGCACGTAGAGGCCGCCGACCGCGATCACGTCGCCGGCTTCCTCGGAGGCCTCGGCCTTCACCTGCGGCAGCAGCTTGTGCCACGCCGTCTCGTAGTCCTCGGGCGTCTCGACGGGGTCGAGGCCCTGATCGCGCAGCCGCTTGTCGACGAGGAAGTCGATGTTGCCGCCGAGCACGATGTCGGTACCGCGGCCGGCCATGTTGGTGGCCACGGTGATCGCACCGAGGCGCCCGGCCTCGGCGATGATGTTGGCCTCCTGCTCGTGGTACTTCGCGTTCAGCACGTTGTGCGGGATTCGGCGCTTGGTGAACTGGCGCGACAGGTACTCCGAGCGCTCGACGCTCGTGGTGCCGATCAGCACCGGTTGGCCCGCCTCGTAGCGCTCGCTGACGTCGTCGACGACCGCGATGTACTTGGCCTCTTCGGTCTTGTAGATCAGGTCGGACTGGTCTTGACGGATCATCGACTTGTTGGTCGGGATGCTGACCACGCCGAGCTTGTAGATCTCGTGCAGCTCGGCCGCCTCCGTCTGGGCGGTGCCCGTCATGCCGGAGAGCTTGTCGTAGAGGCGGAAGTAGTTCTGCAGCGTGATGGTGGCCAGCGTCTGATTCTCGGCCTTGATCTCGACATGCTCCTTGGCCTCGATGGCCTGGTGCATGCCCTCGTTGTAGCGGCGGCCGAGCAGCACGCGGCCGGTGAACTCGTCGACGATGAGCACCTCGCCGTCGCGCACGATGTAGTCCTTGTCGCGATTGAACAGCTCTTTGGCCTTGACGGCGTTGTTGAGGTAGCTGACCAGCGGCGAGTTGGCGGCCTCGTAGAGGTTGTCGATACCGAGCTGGTCTTCGACGAACTCGACGCCGATCTCGTGCACGCCGATGGTCCGCTTGCGGATGTCCACCTCGTAGTGGACGTCCTTCTCCATCAGCGGAGCGAGCCGGGCGAACTCGGTGTACCAGTTCGAAGCCCCGTCCGCCGGGCCCGAAATGATCAGCGGCGTGCGGGCCTCGTCGATCAGGATGGAGTCGACCTCGTCGACGACGGCGAAGGGGTGGCCCCGCTGCACGAGGTCGTCCAGCGAATGCGCCATGTTGTCGCGCAGGTAGTCAAAGCCGAACTCGTTGTTGGTGCCATAAGTGATGTCGGCGGCGTACGCAACGCGCCGCTGGTCGGGCGTCATCTGGGCAAGGATCACGCCGACATCAAGGCCCAGGAAGCGGTGCACGCGGCCCATCCACTCGCTGTCGCGTTTGGCCAGGTAGTCGTTGACGGTGACGACGTGCACGCCCTTTCCGCTGAGCGCGTTGAGGTAAGCAGGCAGCACACAGGTCAGGGTCTTGCCCTCACCGGTCTTCATCTCGGCGACGTTGCCGAAGTGCAGCGCGGCGCCGCCCATCACCTGGACGTCGAACGGCCGCTGGTCCAGCACGCGCCAGGCCGCCTCGCGGGCGACCGCGAACGCCTCGGGCAGCAGGTCATCGAGGTCGGCGCCGTCGGCGACGCGCTTCTTGAACTCGTCGGTCTTGGCCTGCAGTTCGGCGTCCGACAGCTTCCCGACGTCGTCGGACAGGGTGTTGACGTAGTCAGCCACCCCCTTGAGGCGCTTGACCATGCGGCCTTCGCCGAGACGCAGCAACTTATCCAGCACGCTATTTCCCCTATGGGTTGGAATCGAAAAGCTCAACCCATGGTAGGCGACGTGACGCGCCGCCCGGCCGGACCGCGTCAGGCCGGATCAAGCCGGCCGATCAGGCCAGCCGGATCAAGCCGTAATCGTAGGCGTGGCGGCGATACACGACGCAGGGCTTGTCGCTTTCCTTGTCGTGGAACAGGAAGAAGTCGTGGCCGACGAGCTCCATCTGCGACAGCGCATCGTCGACGGTCATGGGCGTTGCGGGGTGATCCTTGGTTCGCACGATCCGCCCGGGCTCATGGTCATCGAGCATCGCCCCTTCGAGCTGCGATGATTCCGCCGCTGACCCGTTCAGGTCGGACATCGGGCCGACCGCGGTGGCCTCGGCCAGCGAGACGGGGGTCTTGTCGCCGTAGTGGATCTTGCGGCGGTCCTTGCTGCGCCGAAGGCGGTTCTCCAGTTTGCAGAC
Organism: uncultured Actinomycetota bacterium; assembly: GCA_963721495.1. Taxonomy (GTDB): domain Bacteria; phylum Actinomycetota; class Actinomycetes; order Mycobacteriales; family Mycobacteriaceae; genus Mycobacterium. The sequence continues at coordinate 16,436 of CAVRMG010000006.1, forward strand.
CGCCGACTCCAGGGCGGCGTAGAAGCTGTCGGCGCAGGCTTCGCCCCGGACAACAGGGCCGCGGCCGCGCGCGGTGATCTCGACGTGCTGGCAGTTCTTGCGTTGGCGCCGATTGCGCTCATGGTCGAGTTCGACGTCGAAGAGGTAGATGGTGCGATCGAATCGCTCCAGGCGGGAGAGTTTCTCAGAGACGTAGATGCGGAAGTGTTCGGGAACTTCGACGTTGCGGCCTTTGACGACGATCTCGGCTCGCAGTTCGGTTTCGGGCGTCTCGTCCTCGACCACCATAGTGCGGTCCGAGTCGATGGAATGGGTTGACATGCTTGGCAACTCGTTTCTTTTCGCGTCCGCACGCATCAGCGTGCCCGGCTTACTTCGGATACGCGCCGAGGGGCCCTGCTTTGTCCTATGCCTTTGTCGCGGCCCACCGGTGCAAGGTGTCGACTACTCACCTCCTACCGCTGGTCGGCGATTGCCGGCGCTACCTGGTTTGTGCGCCGCCGTGAGGCATTCACGGGTGGTTGGTGCCGACGGTAGTCCGTGTTCACCCTGTCGTGCCACTAAATTCGTGGACCCGTTTCAGTTCTTCATATGACTTTGATGTTCGGGTAATCGCCGGGGCCGTCACTTCGGCGGGTCAGGCGTTGGCGACGGCCAGAACGGCCACCACCGTTGCCCCGGCTGTTTGCAGGACACGAACGGATTCACACGCCGTGGCGCCGGTCGTCACGATGTCGTCAACGACAAGCACTTCTCCTGCGACCGGCCGCACGGCCCTGACCCGTCCTGCGATATTGCGCTGACGGTCGGCGCCGGACAGACCGACCGAGTCGGCGACAAAAGCCCGCGTGCGCAGCGCCTGCACGACGTTGACGCCGCGATGTCGCACCGTCGCCGCGACAGCCACGCGCGTGACCGGGTCGCCTCCGCGACGCCTGGCGGCCCATCGGCGGGTCGGTGCGGGGACGACGGTCAGCGGGATCTGCACAACACCCCAGGTCATTAGCTGGGCCAGCCCGGCGCGCAGGGCGACGGCGAGCGGCGCGACGAGGTCGGCGCGGCCGTGCTCCTTGACGGCGACGATCGCTTCGCGTCGTGCGCCCGCGTAGCGGCCCAGCGAGAAGACGGGCACGCCGGGATCGACGCGCGGGCTGATCAGGTGCGGCTCGTCGGGTCTGACAGCCAATTCCTTCGCGCAGGCCACACACCAGAGCGTCGAGCGCGCACCACAGCCGCCGCATTCGCGCGGAAGGACCAGATCGAGCATGTCGGCAGTGTGGCGGTGGTCGGTGACATCCCGTTGGCTCAGGCGCGCGGAATCCGGACGATATCGCCGGGATGGATCAGGTTGGGGTTGGGGATGGTGTGCGGATTGGCCGCCACCAAGCGGTAGTAGAGGTTGCCCGATCCGTAGTGCTGGTTCGCAATGGCCCACAGCGTTTCGCCTGGTTGCACGACGTGCTCGAGGTAGTTCTGGTAGCCGGGAACGATCTTGGCTCCGAGAATCGTCGGCACGATGACCTTGTCCAGTTCCTCCCCGTCTTTCGGCGAGACCCAGAACACCTCGACGAAGACCCTGTCGAGCTGGAAAGCGGCGCCCGACACGTCGACGATCAGCTGGAATTGCCCGTGTCCACCCGCGCCGTCGCCGGCCATGAAGAACCCGGTGACCTCATCGTGTCCCTCATGGATCCGGTAGTTGTAGTGGGCCTCGAACGCGCGCCGCCGGCCATGCCCGCGATCTGGATCTGGTTCGTGACGAGGTCATACGGACGCGGTTGTTGTACATCGATGGACATGACCGATCCTCCCCTGGCCGCACGCTACGCCGGTCGTCGCGCTCACGCCGCGATTTATGGGTACTCCACAACATGCAAGATGACCGGGAGTCCTTCGTCGTCAACTGCCTTGTCGAGGCGTTCTCCGACCTGATGGAGGCGGATCCCGACGCGTTCCGCACCAAGTTCCGCAAGATGGCGGCCGACCCGTTCGCCTTCTATCGCGGCAGCGCATGCGTGTTCTACGCCGACATCGTGGAGCGCAAGGACAGGTGGGCCGACGAGCGGACCTCGCGCGTGTGGATCCAGGGTGACCTGCATGCGGAGAACTTCGGGACCTACATGGACGGCGCGGGAAAGCTGATCTTCGACGTCAACGACTTCGATGAGGCGTTCGTCGGCCATTTCACCTGGGACCTGCAGCGGTTCGCGGCGAGTATCGCGCTGATGTGCTGGCAGAAGGCGCTGTCCGACGAGATCATCCGCAACCTCATCACGACGCTTGTCGAGTCGTATCTCGAACAGGTGCGGTGGTTCCTAAAGACCGATGACGACTCGACCTTCTCGCTGAACCTGGACACCGCCCGCGGCGCGGTGCGGTCAGCCCTGGAGGACGCCCGGCTGTCGACGCGCGCCGCGATGCTCGACCGGATGACTCGCGTCGACGAATCGGATCGTCGATTCCGCGAATCCCACGGAGTACGCCGACTGGACAAGGCCGAATACGCGAAGGTCAACGCCGCGTTCGAGGCCTACCAGGACGCGATTCCGAAGTCGAAGAGGTTCCGCGAAGTCGCCTACGACGTCAAGGACATCGTCGGTAGAACAGGATTCGGGATCGGCAGCGCGGGCCTGCCCAGCTACAACGTGCTGGTCGAAGGATTCAACCAGGCGCTCGACAACGACATCGTGCTGTCGATGAAGCAGGGAAATGTCGCCGCGCCCAGCCGCATCGTCGACGACGAGGAGGTGCACAACTACTTCAAGCATCACGGCCACCGCACGGCCGTCTCGCAACGTGCGCTGCAAGCCCACGCCGACCCACTGCTCGGCTATACCGAGATCGACGGAACCGGCTTCGTCGTCGCCGAACTCTCGCCATATGAGGCCGACCTGGACTGGACCGAACTGACCGAACCCGACGAACTGACCGAAGTGATCGAGCAACTCGGCCGTGCGGTCGCCAAGGTGCACTGCGTCGGCGACGCCGACAGCGACCAGGATCTCGTCAAGTTCCAAACCGAGGACGCGATCGTCGAGGTGATCGCAGACCACGACGACGAATTCGTCGACGACATGGTGTCCTTCGGCCTGGACTACGCGGAGACGGTTCGCGACGACCACCGGCACTTCGTCGAAGCGTTCCGCGAAGGCCGCATCCCCGGCGTCACGTCGACCTAGCTCCGTCAGACGCCGAGCGCGGTGCGACGATCCCGTTGTCGTAGGCGTAGACGATGGCGGCGGTCGCGGATCAGCCCAGGACGATCGAATCCCCCTGAACCGTCACGGCGGCTGGTTCAAGCGGCTTCGCCGCAGGGCCATTGGCCACCGACCCGTCGAGATTGAACTTGCTGCCGTGGCATGGGCAGTCGATGGTCCCGTCGGCCACCTTGTTCACCGTGCAGCCCGCATGGGTGCAGATCGCCGAGAAGCCCTTGAATTCACCCGTCGACGGCTGCGTCACGACGATCTTATCGACGATCACGCCCGAGCCGACCGGGACGTCGGCTGTCTTGGCAATGACGTTGTTGAGCTCCGCGGCCGTCCCGCCGGTCGTCGGCGGCGACTTGGTCGTCGCGGTCGTGTCGCCGGACGCCTCCGGCTTCTTGCCGTAGGTCGTGCAGGCAGCAAGCACGGCCGCGACCAGGCCGAGCCCTGCGCCGATGAGGGCCTTCTGGCGCGGGATGCGCAGATCTGCAAGGGACATCGAAAACCTTTCCACTAGACGGTGATTCCACTGGTCTGGAAGAACCAGAGGGCTGAGGTCAACCAGACATACACAAGGCCGAAGAACACCAACCCGCCGGCGATCACGCCGCGACCGGCTTGCCGATTGGCGCGGGCTCCGACTCCTGGGAAATGTTGACGATCGACATGCCGACGCCCAGGGCCGCAACAGCGGCCAGGGTGACCAGCGGACCGCGAACCTTCATCGTCACCCTCCTCGGCAGACAGCCAACGCCTCTAGCGTTGTTTTGTCAGCACAACGGATATCGGCGCAGGATGGTTCAGTGCGATTTCAACCGGATTCGCTTCAACCCGGCAACACCGGCAACGCGCCGGCGACCATGAGCGGACGCACCTCGGCCCACACCGGGTCGTTTTCGGCCACCGAACCCGACAGTTGCAGCACGCCGCGTTGGTCGCCGACGTAGACCGTCGAAGGGTTCGCGGCGACGGTGGTGACCGGCATCAGCAGGTTGCGGCTCGGTCCGTCGGAGTTCACGCCGTCGAGATTGACGTAGGAGACCGGATGCTGCGGGTCGGTGCGGCTGACGACGATGTCGTCGCCCGTGCGCCACGACAGCGACACGACCGTGTTGCCAAGCCCGAAACCCAGCCTGCGCGGATACGTCAACGCGTATCCGCCTCCTGGGGTCTGCTCCACGCCCGCCATGACCACCTGACCGTCGATGACCATCGCGGCGCGGGTTCCATCGCGGGACAGCTGCAACTCACGGATTGCGCCGGGAAACCTGGACGACACGGGTGTGGAGTCGACAGGGATGCGCGCGGGTTGCCCGGACGCGTCCTGGATGACGCGCACCACGTTGAGGCCGTCGACCACCACCCACACCGCGTCGTCGAGAGACCAGCTGGGCCGCGACAGGCTGCGGCCGTCCAGTGCCTGCGACGCGTTGCCGCCCATCGGGCCGACCCACAGCGACGACGCCATGTCGGGTGCGCCCGGCCGCAGCGTCACGATCGACGCCACCTCCTGGCCGGTGCGCGACACCGCCGCCGCCGTCTGGTTGGGGTTCTGTCCGAATGCCCCGGGCACACGCGGCGCGCGCTGGCCGTCCAGAAACACGAGCGACCCACCTATCAACGCGTGCAGGCCCGCCGCTGCGCCAGGGAACGCGCCAGGATCGGTGGCCGCCACATCGGAGGTCTCCCACCCGTCAGCGAAGCGGTCGTCGAGCGCGGCGCCGTCCGCATTGATCACATACGGACCGTTGATACCCGCGCGCGACAACGTCCAAATGATCTGCGCTGCAAGCAGTTGACGGCTGTGCGGATCGGTCGTCGACAGGTTCTCCAGGTCGATCCGCGCGCCGCCGTATCCTCGGCCGACACCCGTCTTGCCGCCGTCGGCGCGGGTCACCGGTCCGCGCAGCTTCAGCGGTGGCCCGAGCAGGTTGCGCACACTGTTGGCGATCTCCGGGCGTGGCCCGGCGATCAGCTTGCTGACGAGTTCGGTGGCCAACTGGTCCGGGTCGGACACCGCGACGTAGCGCGGATCGGGTACGACGGTGCTGCCCGTGGGATCGGCGAAATACAACGTGTTTCGTTTGTAGGTCGACTGAAACTGTTGCCAGTCAAGGAAAACCCCGTTGGGCAGCTTGTCGATGCGCCAGCCGCCAGACGTCTTCACCAGTTCGATCGGCCCCGGGTCGGGCAACGCACCCTCGCCCGTCTCGAAGACGCCCAGGTCCGACAGTGATCCGAGGATGTCGGCGCGCATGTGCACCGTGACCCGCTCGGTCTCACGGGTTTCGACGAATACGACGTTGTCGATCAGCAGCGCGCTACCCGCGTCGTCCCATTCGCGTGAACCCGATTCGGTGAGAAACTGTCGTGCCGCGAGATGCCGGTTGGCGGGATCGGCGGTGGCCTTGAGGAATTCCCGCAGCAGGACGTCGGGGTCCATGCCGGGCGTGGGCTTGGGCAGGCTGGGCGGCGCGGGCCGGTCGACGGTGCCGATCGCCTGCGGTGAGGACGAGCTGGGAACGCCGGCACAGCCGGCGAGCACGAACACCAGCATCACCGCAGCCGCCAGACCGCGGACGCAGTCCACAATCAGGCCTGAGCGCTTCATACGCTTTCCGACTCACGAGCGGGGCGCCGCGGGGGGCGTTCCGGCCCAAGGGGTTTGAGCGGAAGCGGGCTCGTCGTGACCTTGTGGCCACGGACCAGAGGCAGGGTGAGGCGGAAGCAGGCACCCTTGCCTGGTTCGCCCCAGGCCTCCAGCCTGCCCTGGTGTAGCCGGGCGTCCTCGATGCTGATGGCCAACCCGAGCCCGGTGCCGCCGGCGCGGCGCACCCGTGAGGGGTCCGAGCGCCAGAACCTGCTGAACACCAGTTTTTCCTCGCCCGGCCGCAACCCGACGCCGTAGTCGCGCACCGTGACGGCCACCGTGTCTTCGTCGACACCCATCCGGATCCGCACCGGTTTGTGCTCTGCGTGATCAATCGCGTTGGCGATCAGGTTGCGCAGGATGCGCTCCACCCGGCGTGGGTCGACGTCCGCGATGACCTCCTCCGCGGGCATGTCTTCGATCAGCTCGATGTCGGCGTCGGCCGCCAGGTGGCCGACGTTGTCCAGCGCGCTCTGCACCGTCGCGCGCAGATCTACCGCCTCGACCGACAATTCGGCGACACCGGCGTCGTGGCGCGAGATCTCCAGCAGGTCGTTGAGCAGCGTCTCGAAACGGTCGAGCTCGTTGACCATCAGCTCGGTCGAGCGGCGCAGCGCCGGGTCCAGATCCTCGCTGTGGTCGTAGATCAGGTCGGCGGCCATGCGCACCGTCGTCAGCGGGGTGCGCAACTCGTGGCTGACATCGGAGGTGAACCGACGCTGCAGATTGCCGAACTCCTCGAGTTGGGTGATCTGGCGGTGCAGGCTTTCGGCCATGTCGTTGAACGACACGGCAAGCCGGGCCATGTCGTCCTCGCCGCGCACAGGCATCCGCTCGGTCAGATGACCTTCGGCGAATCGTTCCGCGATCCGCGAGGCCGACCGCACCGGCAGCACGATCTGACGCGCCACCACCAGCGCGATCGCCGCCAGCAGGCCCAGCAACACCACGCCGCCGGTCAACATGGTCCCGCGCACCAGCGCGATGGTGGACTCCTCGTTGTTCAGCGGAAAGATCAGGTACAGCTCCAGGTTCGTCACCGGCGAGGAGGTCGGGCTCCCGATGATCAGCGCATGACCAGAGAAGCTGTCGGTGTGCACCATCGCGTACTGATAGCTGACCTGCCCCGCCTTGACGAATTCGCGCAGGGCGTTGGGCACCTGCTGCACCGGGCCTGCCGCCGTCGCCGCGCGGGGTCCGTCACCCGGCACCACCAGGACCGCGTCGAAGGTGCCGGCCAGACCCGGGCCGGAGTCGGCGGTGCGGTCGATCAGCGTGTTGCGGGCCAACTGCAGGCTGCTGTCCAGTGAGCGCGTCTCCTCGCCGCCGACGATGTCGCTGACGGTGCCGCGCGCCCGGTCGATCTCCTCGGTCGCCGCCCGCACCTTGACCTCGAGGGTCCGGTCGGTGATCTGACTGGTCAGCACGAAGCCGAGCGCCAGGATGACGGCCAGCGACAGGCCGAGCGTCAAGGTGACGACGCGCAGTTGCAGGGAGCGCCGCCAGGCGAGACCCATCGCTCGACTTAACGCACCCAATCCGCGTAACAGTGGTGCCGAACGCCGATGAATGCGTCTCCTCGAGCTCCAGATCACGGGGGTCCGGCCTTGTATCCCACTCCTCGAACGGTCAGCACCACCTGCGGGTTCTCCGGGTCCTTCTCAACCTTGGCCCGCAAACGTTGGACATGCACGTTCACCAAACGGGTGTCGGCGGGGTGACGGTACCCCCACACCTGTTCGAGCAGCACATCACGAGTAAACACCTGCCGCGGTTTGCGCGCCAACGCGACCAAAAGGTCGAACTCGAGCGGTGTCAGTGAAATCTGTTCGCCCAGTCGGGTGACCTTGTGGGCCGGGACGTCGATGTCGACATCGGCGATCGACAGCATCTCCGCGGGCTCGTCCTCGTTGCGGCGAAGACGGGCGCGCACACGGGCGATGAGTTCCTTCGGCTTGAACGGCTTCATCACGTAGTCGTCGGCGCCGGACTCCAGGCCGAGCACCACGTCGACGGTGTCCGTCTTGGCCGTCAGCATCACGATCGGCACGCCGGAGTCCGCGCGCAGCACGCGACAGACGTCGATGCCGTTCATCCCGGGCAACATCAGGTCGAGCAGCACCAGATCGGGCCGCAGCTCGCGGACCGCGGTGAGCGCCTGTGTGCCGTCACCGATGACCGCGGTGTCGAAACCTTCGCCGCGCAGCACGATGGTGAGCATCTCGGCGAGCGACGGGTCATCGTCGACAACAAGAATCCTTTGCCTCATGGTGTCCATGGTGTCACCAGATCGCGATAAACCCCGGCTACCACACGGGCGTTTTGCGTGTTGACCGGCATACGGGCCACCTACGCCCGCTGAGACGTCCCTGCGTACCGCGTGGGCCCAGCCAGATGGCGATCACCGCCGAATCTGCGATCCCGCGAGTCTCGTTCGCGACTGGTCGACCGATCCCCCAGCTTGGCCGCGAGGGCTGTCGCGTCGACGTCGGGAGGAACGGCAACCCAGCGACCGCACCAGTCCGCCGCGGCGAGCGCGCTGTAGACGTCCGCCGTCCGCTGCTGCAGCCCGTCGTCGCGTTCGTAGGCGTCCTTGGCACGGTCGGCGTCTTGCCGGGCGCGCTTTTCCGCGCGCTCGGTGGCCAACGCGACGGGCACCGCGAGTAGGACCTGCCAATCGGGCTTCGGAAGCTCGAGTCGGTCGTATTCGAGATCTCGCACCCAGGCGACGACGTCGCCGTCGATCCCCTGGTGCAGTCGCGCCGCGCTGTAGGCGGCGTTGGAGGCGACGTAGCGATCCAGGATGACGACGTCATTGGCCGCTATCAGGGCGGCGATCTCATCGCGGGCGCCGGCGCGGTCGAGCGCGAACAGCACCGCCATCGCGTGGACAGAATCGGCGAGATCGCCGTGGCTGCCGTGCAGGGCCTCGGCGGCGAGGTCGGCCGTGATCGAGCGCTTGTAGCGGGGAAAGGCCACGGTCGCGACGGATTTCTGCTGCGACTCGAAGGCGGTCCGCAGACCGTCGGTCAGCGTGCGCTTTCCTGCCCCGTCGACACCTTCGATCGCGATGAGCACGCGGCGAGCGTAGCGCGGACCGGGTCGCGTCAGAATGGCGCGGAGGGGACTCGCGGGGTGATGGGAAAATCAGAATGAGTATCTCGACATCGGCGACGCGTGGAATGCGGCCCCACCCATCGAACGGCATGTGCCCCTCGACGCCAGAGATGAGGGCGAAATGAGACTCCGGGAGACTTTCGTGTCCAAGGAGAATCGGTATTCCCTCGGTATCGAGGATCAGTCCGGGCTTCGCTTTGCGTCGACCCCGAACGCAAATATTGGTTGCCTACGAGGAGTTCTCCAAGATCAGCGACGACGAGTATGGAATCCTTATGGACAACCCAAGTGCGGCAATTGAATTCGTGGGATCGTGCCGTCGTCGCGAGCAGGATGATCGACTCTTTCTGCGGCCTGGCAGGCTTCGCGGTACCCCTGGCTAGTTCGTACCTTTCGAACCGCACGCCAGATCGTGTTGCGCTCGCAGACATTCGTACCCGGCTTCGTCCAGTCGTCGAGCCGCATCCGAAACGTGGTGGCCCAATCTCAGAGATAGCTCCCGGTTTCCTGTGTAAGGCCTTGGGAGGCAAGCGCACTCACCGCCACACCGACACACTGGCAAACGACCACAGCCCCGACACTAGGAGTTGACTAAATGCTGTGTGCCATCTCGCCGCGACGGCTGGCAACCGTCGCATGCACCGGCGCAGTGTTCGGCGCCGCACTGCTCGGCGCCACCGGACTCGCGCACGCGGACGAAGTACCGAACCCGCCCACCTGCACATCCGCCGATCTCGAAGGTGTGCGGGCCGGTGTCGATTTGTCGACCTCGGCCTACCTGTTCACCCACCCGGACCTGAACACCTTCGTGAGCACCCTGCAGGGCCAGTCACGACAGCAGGTCGCCGATAACGTCAAGGGCTACATGACGAGTCACCCGCAGGAGAACGCGGAGATGACCGCCATCCGCCAACCGCTGATGGACCTCAAGAACCACTGCGGCGGAGTGGGCAACCCGTAGAACGCAGTGGCCGCCGACGCCTGGTGCGCCGGGGGCGTTCTGCTGTTCGCGCCGGGATCAGTACCGGTAGTGCTCCGCCTTGTACGGGCCGTCGACGTCGACACCGATGTACTCGGCCTGCTCCTTGGTGAGCCTGGTGAGCGAGCCTCCGAGCGCCTCGACGTGGATCTTGGCGACCTTCTCGTCGAGGTGCTTGGCCAGCCGGTAGACCTCGTTGTCGTACTCGTCGTTCTTGGTCCACAGCTCGATTTGCGCGATCACCTGGTTCGAGAAGCTGTTGCTCATCACGAACGACGGGTGGCCGGTGGCGTTACCCAGGTTCAGCAGCCGGCCCTCGGACAGCACGATGATCGAGTGGCCGTCCTCGAAGACGAACTCGTCGACCTGAGGCTTGATGTTGATCCGGCGGATGTCCTTGTCGCGCTCGAGCCGGGCCATCTCGATCTCGTCGTCGAAGTGCCCGATGTTGCCCAGGATGGCCTGGTGCTTCATGGCCTTCATGTGCTCGAGGGTGATGATGCCCTGGTTGCCGGTCGCGGTGATGACGATGTCTGCCCAGCCGATGGCCTCTTCGACGGTCTTGACCTCGAAGCCGTCCATCAGCGCCTGCAGCGCGTTGATCGGGTCGATCTCGGTGACCGCGACCCGCGCGCCCTGCGCCTTGAGCGCCTCGGCGCAGCCCTTGCCGACGTCGCCGTAACCACACACCAAGGCGGCCTTGCCACCGATCAGGACATCGGTGCCGCGGTTGATGCCGTCTATCAGCGAGTGCCGGGTGCCGTACTTGTTGTCGAACTTGCTCTTGGTGACCGAGTCGTTGACGTTGATCGCCGGGAAGGCCAACTCGCCAGCCGCCGCGAACTGGTAGAGCCGCAGCACGCCGGTGGTGGTCTCCTCGGTAACGCCCTGAACCGACTCTGCGATCTTGGTCCACTTCGTCTTGTCGGTCTCGAAGCGCTCGCGGATCAGCGCGAGGAACACCTTGTACTCATCGGAGTCGTCGTCCTCGCCGGGGGGAACCACGCCGGCCTTCTCGAACTGCGCGCCGCGCAGCACCAGCATCGTGGCATCGCCACCGTCGTCGAGGATCATGTTGGCAGGCTCGCCGGGCCAGGTGAGCATCTGCTCGGCGGCCCACCAGTACTCCTCCAGGGACTCCCCCTTCCAGGCGAACACCGGCGTGCCCTTGGGCTCCTCGACGGTGCCGTGCGGGCCGACGACGACTGCGGCGGCGGCGTGGTCCTGGGTGGAGAAGATGTTGCAGGATGCCCAGCGCACCTCGGCGCCGAGTGCGACGAGCGTCTCGATGAGCACCGCGGTCTGCACCGTCATGTGCAGCGAGCCGGAGATGCGCGCGCCTTTGAGCGGCAGCACCTCGGCGTACTCACGCCGCAGCGACATCAGTCCCGGCATCTCGTGTTCGGCCAGCCGGATCTCCTTGCGGCCGAACTCGGCCAGCTCCAGATCCGCCACCTTATAGTCGATGCCGTTGCGGACATCCGCCGTCAGCCGGTTCTCGGTCGTCGTCATGGGCCACAGGCTAATAGACCGAGGTGTTTGCCACCAATCCGGGGGTGCTACTACGGTTGCGCGGCTTGATTTGCCGGATTTGGTCCGACCTGGGTCGGCAGGTGCGCGCGCTGCGGCTCGCTGAGATAGCGCGAGGGCCGAGCGTCGATCTTGCAGATGCGCCACATCAACAGCGCGAGGGGATTCATCAACACACCCCGCCAACCTGGATGGCGCCAGATGCGCTTGAACCGCGACGGGCCTCACCGGGACTGACTTCCATGATCAACAAAGAACTAGAAGCGGTAGCGCAACACGACGGTCGCCATTATTCGAGACAGCTTCGCGCTCCTGGCTGCCAGCCGGGATGCCACCCGTCTTGTCAGCGGCAACTCGGCAACCTCAGGTGCTCGGGTGAGAAGGATTTCGTCGAGCAGCGTGAGTCCATCGACCCACTGTTCGAGTTGCCGGGGGTCGTTGGATCCGGGATTGGTCATGCCCCCCGCGATCGCCCGCATAGCGCGGGAGTGCTTGAACGTCCACATGGCGTATGTGGTGTAGGCGTTGAGTGCCAGCTCCCCGCCGGGAAAGTGGGCGGTAAGCCGGTTCAGCAGCGACACGAAGTCATCCTGTGCGAGGAAGAGGACGAGCCCGTCGGCGACGATCATCGCCGGCCGGTCTGTGGGGATGTCGTGCAACCAGTCCGGATCAGTCAGGTCCGCGCCGACGTTGTGGGCATTGGCGGGCTGTGGCAACAGTTTTCGCCGGAGGGCGACCACCTCGGGGAAGTCGACGTCATACCAGTCGACGGTGGGCGGCGGGTTGACCCGGGAAATCCTTCCATCCAGGCCGGCGCCCAGATCTAGCACGACCGCGTCCGGTCGACGGAGTACGAACCGGCGCACCATCTCGTCAAGTATCTTGGCCCGTACCGCCACGTCGAACACCTTGGTACGTCGGTCGAGGAGCTTGGTGTTCAGTTGGGGGAACTTATCGAGACGGTAACCGATCGTTGCGATGATCTCGTCGGCCATGGTGTCGCCCAAGAACGGGCGCGGCAGGCGACTGTCTAACGCCCTGCTGCCCAGCGTGAGGAACAGGCTCTCTTGTGCCGGCGTGAACTCCGGAAGCGCGATATTCATGTGTCGTCAGTGTTGCTTCTGCAGTAGTGGGGCAACAGTAGCTCTGGTGAAGAGTCCAGGGCGGAGTGCTCAGAGCTATGGACGGGGTGATCCACCCCGCGACGGGATCGCTACCCGGATGCCGCCGAAACCCGCGTCTACAACGACCGCATCGAACTGCCGCACGCCGATCTGAGATACCGCGCCTTACGCGGCCCGGTGCTTGCCATCGGTGCCACCGCTGCCACCGGTGTTGTCGGTGCCACCGGTGTTGTCGGTGTTGTCGGATTGGACCCGGTGCTGGCCACCGGTGTTGTCGGTGTTGTCGGATTGGACCCGGTGCCGGCCACCATTGCCACCGGTGTTGTCGGATTTGGTGCCGCCCGTCAATCCGCCGGTGACCTCCGAAATACTGGAGCTTAACTGCTCACGCGCGGACCTGAGCGCGTCCCGCAGAGCGCCACGGGACTTGGTGCCCTTGCCGGGTACTGACATGTTGCCGTCTTGGGTCGTGTCAGTTGCCAGTGTTTGGCCGGTTTCCGGATCCACATCGTTTGGCACCGCGGCAACGTTGGCGGGAGCCCCGGTCGCGGCGGGGGTGACTGTCTCCGTCAATTGGCTGTCCGGCGCGACGGCGGGCGCCTTCGTGTTCACCGTTATCAAATTCGGTGTCACCGAGGGCGGAAGCGTCGGCTCGGACATCTTTTCGGAGGCCCGCAGCTCGTTGACGGGACCACCTGTGCGGGCGTTTACGTTGTCCGGCTCAGTGTCAGTGTTCAGATCCGGGACAACGAAGCCGAGGCTCGTCCACAGCTCGTGGAAAACCGGCGCCAGTGTGCTGAAATTGAAGCCCCCGCTCCACTCAGCCGGCGGACTCGGGTTGCCAAAGCTCCAAAAATCTTGATGCAACAACCTTATGGAGCGTTCGATTATCTCCTGCGTGGGGACGTTGGCCTTGCCGCTGTCGTAGGCGGTCAGCCACGTATCGATAGTGTCGTTTCCCGGCCACAAGTTTCCGATAGCTCTCACGATGTCTGGATAGTCCAGATGGAGCTTGGTGACGATGCTGCAGTCTCCCGGGCAGTAGGGGCTCCCCGGTGTAAACGGATCCCAGGCAACGACGGCCGCAGCGAGGAGAGCTTGAATGGTTCTGCCGAGTTGAACGAGGTTGGGAAGCTGGATCGGGTTGTCTGCCGGATCTGCCATCAAGTGCTGGAAATAATAATAGAAAGGCTTGAACGGATCCAGCTGAAATGTCGTGTTGATCCAAGGCATGTAATTCTGAGGCCCGACGGTACCCGGGATGTCGTATAAGGGATAGACCTCGCCGTCGGAGTCAATGATGCCAGGGCTGTCGGCGTCAAACGTGTACCCGGGTGCGGGCAGCAGCTGCAATAATCTGTCCGGCGTAAGCCAGGTGCTGAATATCGGAAATTGCAGTTGGCCGGTCGCTATCGCCGCATACCACAGGAGCGCGTCGACCCCTGCGATGCCGGTGATCGGGCTCGTCGGCACATTGGGTAGGCAGCTGTGGGAGTCGCAAGTTCCATCCACGGGGAGCACGGTCGCCGCCGTCATCCACAGTTGCTGGCCCAGGCCGTTTTGATCGCTTTGAGCGAGGTCCATTCCGGACAGGGCGGGGAACGGCACCAAAAGGTTAACTACCGACCTGAAGTGGCTCGGGTCTCCGGGATCCACTCCCCACAGGTTCGTCGCGCTGACGACGAACCACGGCCCGCTGAAAAACAGAGATCTCGCGCCAAAGTCGACGGCTCGCAACTCGTTGTAAGGAATGTTGACGAGGTCAATAAGCAGGTTCGCCGGAATATTGAGAAGGCTGGAGGCGGCGGCTAGACGCACCTCCTCGCTGGCGGCGACTCGGATCTCGGGTGCGGGTAATGGCGCAACCGGAGTGACGGCTATGGCGCTGGCCCCTACGAGTGCCACACCCGCCATGGCGTATGGACGCACTGAGCGAGCTGCCGTGCCACCGCTTCCAAATCCACGCTCTCGTCTCGCCTCACCGGTTCGAAATTGACGCTTCCGTGTCGCGCCCCGAGGTTTGCGGTGATGTGCTCGCTGGCGAGCGTGTGCGGCCATGACGAATCCCCTCCAAGACAAAGCGGCTTAACGGCAGCCCTGAACCTACAGGAGAAAACGCCCGTGTGGGGAAAATCCGGATCAATTCCACAGAATAGATTGACGGCAAAGGCCGCAACGTTCAAGATTTGGCTTCTAACTGCTCAAACGTATGGAAAGTGCGCGCGAGCTAAAAGTTGTCGGCCGGTTGGCGCGCCGGTCTGGCTAATCGCGGTCTCAGCACCGGTTTCTTGGCGCAGCGGGACAATGATGTCCATCAGCTTTCGAGCCCAGCGCCTGTCGCCGTAGGCGTCGCGGTGCGTCACCTGGTGAAGCGGTTTGCGGGTCATGACCTGAAGCGCCCCTGCGGCCCACCGGGTGGGACCACGTAGCACGGGTGGCGGAGTGCGGCAGACCGAAGGTGCTGCGCGCCGAAGACAGCCTCCACTACGGCAAATTGATCACGGACGCACCCAACCCCATGGCGCGCGGGGTGAGTGTTCTGGAAACTTTGAATTGGCCGCAACGGAATACCTTAGGGTGCCCGGCACCGAGAGAGGGCGACACGGCAACGGCGACAACTGAGCCGGGACGGCTACCGTCGGGACCGCGGATACCGAAGACCATCCGAGGCATCGCGTGATCGCATCCAAGCGCCGTTCAGTTGGCTAGGCACGCGGTGCGAACCGCGACGGCGACGGTGATCGGCTCGCCGGTGACCGCGTGACCCTTTTGCTGTGTTGCCCCCCGTTCGTGTCATACTGCCCCGATGGCCACCACAAACCGCCTGGTCTCCAGCCCGTTCGTCAACCGCCTGGTAACAAACCCGTTCGTCTTCCGCCTGCTGTTCACCTCGTTCGTCACGAAACGGTTCGCCTCCCAAACGCGCCTGCTCGGCGATGATGACTGGTTGTTCTTGAACTACGGCTATGAGGAGGATCCGCCGATGGCCCTGCCGCTGGAGGGGTCCGACGAGCCCCACCGGTACTTCATCCAGCTCTACCACCGCACGGCGGCCCAGGTGGATCTGAGCGGCAAACAGGTGCTGGAGGTCAGCTGCGGCCACGGCGGCGGATCGTCGTATCTCACCCGCACGCTGAAGCCCGCCTCCTACACGGGGCTGGACTTGAACCCGGCCGGCATCGAGTTCTGCAAAAAACGACACCATCTGCCCGGCTTGGAATTCGTCCACGGTGACGCCCAAAGCCTGCCGTTTCCCGACGACTCCTTCGACGCGGTGGTCAATGTGGAGGCCTCGCACCTCTACCCTGACGTTCCTCGTTTCCTCGCCGAAGTGTCGCGCGTGCTGCGCCCGGGTGGGCATTTTCTGTACGCCGATTTCCGCCGGCGCAGCGCAGTCGCCGAATGGAAAGCGCAGCTGGCCGCCACACCGCTGCGGGTGGTTTCGCACAAAGTCATCGATTCAGAGGTGTTGCGCGGGAACGAGAAGAATCGGCCGCGGAAACAAGAGCTGATCGATCACCATGGCGCGGCCATGCCGCGTGGCTTCACCCGCTTCTCCAGCGATTTGACCGACTGGGCGTTCAACGGCGCATTGCGAAGCGGGGAGTTCACTTACCAGGTGTACTCCTTCGTCAAGGAGTAGACATGACGGCCTCATCGTGAGGAGTGTCGTGAGGGATCGCCTGACCGCCGCGATCATCAGCGCGTCGCCACGCTAGCTGGGGCTATCTGCCAGACGTGGTCGAAACGCCTCGGCGGGACGCATTTTCCATAAGATCGGCGGAGTTGGCGCCATCTGGCCGCGGTCTGGTCTCCGGGTGGCGATCTCGCGGATTCGAGTGACGTTCTACGGGTCGAGAATCCGGCGTACGAGCCTTCCCGCCCGGGGTGGCTTGGCGCCGATCGTCGCCCCGGCCTGGACTCAGATACTTTGGACTGTCGGCACAGAGTAACTTCATGTGCCTGCTAATTTTGTGTGTCGCTAAGGAGAGGGGACGACATGGCAACGGCGACAACTGAGCCGATACGGCTACCGCCGGGGCCGCGGATACCGAAGATCATCCAGGGCACCGCGTTCTTGGCCGCAATGTGCGAGGTGGTTCCTGCGCTGGGTCGACGTTACGGCAGTATTTTCACTACCAATTTGCCGGTCTTTGGCAAGACGGTGATGATCAGCGACCCAATCCTGGTTAAAGATGTCTTCGGCACGAGCAGCGATCTGCTCGAACGCCCGACTAACCTCGGACACGTATTCGGCCCCGGTTCGACGTTCAGTCTCAACGGTGCTGAACACCTCGAGCGCCGCCGATTGGTGCTCCCGGCGTTTCACGGAAAGCGAGTGGGAAGCTACGAGCGCATCGTCGAAGAAGAGGTGATGCGCGAAACGGCGAGCTGGCCGGAGGGCCGTGAGTTCGAAGTGCTTCCGTCGACGAGCCGACTGACTCTCAACGCGATCCTGCGTGCCGTGTTCGGCGAAGAGGAACACGCATTGGACGAACTTCGCCGCCTGCTGCCGGCCACGATCACCGTTGGCTCCGTCCTTCACCAGTTGCCGTCGGTAGCGGGGCGTGACTTCGGTCGGTGGAGTCCGGGGGGTCGGTTGTTGCGGTACCGGCGCCGGATTGACACCGTCATCGGCTCGCTGATCGCCAAGGCGCGGGCCGACCCGGACTTCGAGGAACGTACCGATGTGCTCGCACTGCTGTTGCAGGCCCGCTATGAGAACGGGGACCCGATCCCGGATCGGCATATCGCCGACGAGTTGCTCACCCTAGTCGCCGCCGGTCATGAGACAACCGCCTCACAATTGGCCTGGGCAGTGGAGCGATTGCGCCGGCATCCAGAGCTACTGGCGCGGCTTGTTGACGAAGTGGACGCCGGCGGATCTGAATTGCGACAGGCGACGATCTTCGAAGTGCAGCGCACCCGGTCGACGATCGAGGCATCGCTGCGCCGCGCAAAGGAACGAATCCGGCTCGGCGATTGGGTCCTTCCCGAGGGAACCCAGGTGTTCGTTAATTTCCAACTTGCTCATGAGTCAGAAGAGAACTTCCCCGACGCGGCCTCGTTCAACCCGGATCGATTCCTCGGCACCAACCCGAAGCCTTTCCGGTGGATTCCATACGGTGGCGGCGTAAACCGATGTGTTGGCGCGGCGTTCGCGAACATGGAGATGGACATCGCCCTGCGCACACTGCTGCGCGAATTTCGTTTCGAGCCAACCGATGCCGCCGGTGAACGGCGTTTCTACCGCGGGGTGGCGATCGTACCGGCACGGGGCGGAAGGGCGGTGGTGTATCGGCGAACGGCCGCGGTGTTGGGTGATCGTGACGCGGTGTCGGTGGCTGACCACGGCAGGTGACCCGAAGATGCCGCGTGCTTCTGTGATGGTGTTCTTGGTTCGCATCTGCTGGTGGTGTTCGGGGCGCGGGTAACCGCGATGGCCTGCCTGGCATACTGCCCGGCATGGCCATCAATCGCGCGGACCACCTCACCGACATCGGCGTCAGGTTGTTCAAAGCAGTACAAAACAACTACTGGTATCCGTTTCTGACCCGCCGGCTGAATGCGGAAGACCTCACGTGTCTTAACTACGGCTACGAGGAGGATCCGCCGATGGGCCTGCCGCTGGCGGCATCTGATGAGCCCAATCGGTTGGGTATCCAGCTCTATCACCGGGTGGCGAGCCAGTCCGATCTGCACGACAAACAGGTCCTGGAGGTCAGCTGCGGCCACGGCGGTGGCGCCTCCTACCTGACCCGAACGCTAAAGCCCGCCTCCTACACCGGGCTGGACTTCAACGCCGACGGCATCGCCTTCTGCCGACGAAGGCATGACCTGCCCGGGCTGGATTTCGTGCACGGTGACGCCGAAAGTCTGCCGTTTGCCGACGAATCTTTCGACGCGGTGATCAATGTCGAGGCCTCACACGCCTACCCTCGGCTTTCCCAGTTTCTCGCCGAAGTGGTGCGCGTCCTGCGCCCGGGCGGGCATTTCCTCTACGCTGATTTCCGCGGCCGCAGCGAATTTCCCGGCTGGGAGGCGGCTTTGGCCGACACCGAGATGCAGGAGCTTTCGCACCGCGTCATCAATCCGCAGGTGCTGCGCGCGCTGGAGAAAAATTCGCAGCGGTCACTGGAGCTGATCGCTCGCCTACTGCCGACGTTTCTGCGCCCCTTCGGCCGCCGATTCGCCGGTGTGCCAGGCACCGGCCTCTACCGCGTATTAGAGAACGGCAACGCTGAGTACCGGATGTATTGCTTCACCAAACAGTGAGCGGCCCCCTCACCAAGGAGCAGCGTCCCAGCCGGCGGGTTCGAAGCCTCACCTCCAGACCGGCGCACCGATGCGGAGCGACCCCGCCGGCGCCCACGCGCTGATAGCCAGTGAGCACCGGTTTGCCGAGCTGGCCTAAGGAGATCGCGCGGTTGCTGTTTGTGACTTTACGGACTGTCGAGAGCCATCTCTTCGGTGCCCCCAGCAAGCAGGAAATCCGCTCGCGCCACGAACGTGCCACGGTCCTTGCTGTGAATCCCGCACGCTGAAACCGGCGCGTGAAACTTCAGTTAGGTGTTAACTGAATTCGTCGTTCCGGGAGGTCGGATCATGGGTTACCCGACGTATATCGGGCGGATTGGTGCGTTGGCGGTCGCTCTGGGGATTGGTGCGGCGGTGGCGAATACGCCGGGGGTGGCGTGGGCCGACCCCGACTCGGCAGCAAGTTCGTCGTCGGATTCCTCGTCGTCCGACTCGGACTCCGCGGACGAATCCCCGGACAAGCCCGCGGAGTCAGACGACTCGACCGCAGAGCTGGGCGCGAAATCCGCAAACGACCCAGACGATGAGGACGTTTCCTCGGATTCCGCCGGGGGCATGAAGGTCAGTGCGCAGACGACGATCACGACCGGGGGCAGCGCGTCCGGCGCGACGGACGGCGTCGTGGGGTCGGTGGTGGCCGACAACCCCGCCGCCGGTTCCACTGCGCAGCCATCCTCACCGACTTCGGTGGCACCGAAAAAGCCAGCGCTGCAACCTGTTTCGGAATCGGTTGGACAGCCGCGGCATCGCGGGTGGGCCACCGGGCGAGTTAGCGCCGATGTCGCGAAAGCCCAAAGCCCCCGCGGCGCGACGCCTTCGGTGTCTGAAACCTCGCAGGTTCAGCGGTCCGTCGTTGCCGTGGCCGCCCAGACGGGTCAACGCGCTGCAGCCGTGACCGTTGCGCAGAACCTCACCCCGGTATCTGCCGCCCAGGCCGCACCCGTTCAGAAGCAAGCGGTTCCCGCGGTGATCAGCGAGCCGCCGACACCGCAGACGACGGTGCCGGGTCGTGTCGGGCGTGCTGACGGCGGTGGGTGTGGGCCCGGTGTCGACAGTGGGCCGGGCGCCCCGGTGGAGTCACCCGCCCTGATGGCGTTGTTCGCCGGCTGGCGGCGCCTGTCTGAGCAGGGCCTGACCGACGAGACGAAGACTGTCCGTTCGCAACCTGTCCTCACCAGCCAGAGCGAGGGCGGGGACGGGTTGGCCTTCGCCGCGGAGACGGCCGCGTTGATGACCACTGCCGCCCCCGTGACCTTTACCGCGCAGACCGGTAGCAGCCCGGCCGGCGTGGTGGCGAGCCCCGACGGCACCCGGGTGTATGTGGCCAACACCGGCAGCAACACCGTGTCGGTGTTCAACACCGCCACCGGCCAACTGATCGATGCCGACCCCAATGTCGCTGGAAACCAATCGATTTCCGTGGGTTCCTCGCCCAGCGCGTTGGCGATCAGCGGCACCCGGCTGTATGTGGCCAACACCGGCAGCAACACGGTGTCGGTGATCGACACCACCACCAATAACCGGATTGACGTCAACCCCAGCATCTTCTCCATGGACATTGGGGTGGGTTCCTCGCCCAGCGCGTTGGCGATCAGCGGCACTCGGCTGTATGTGGCCAACCGCGGCAGCAACACGGTGTCGGCGATCGACACCGCCACGAACAAGGTGATCGACATCAATCCCAGCATCTTCTCCACCAACATTGGGGTGGGTTCCTCGCCCAGCGCGTTGGCGATCAGCGGCACCCGGCTGTATGTGGCCAACCGCGGCGGCAACACGGTGTCGGTGATCAACACCGCCACCAATAGTGTCACCAACACCATCACCGTAGAAAGCCAGCCCTCCAGCGTGGCGGTAAGCACCGACGGCACCCGGGTGTATGTGGCCAATACCGGCACTGGCACCGTGTCGGTGATCAACTTCAACGCCACCACCAACACCTACAATCTGGTCGACACCAACCCCAATGTCGCCGGAACCCAATCATTTTTCGTGGGTTCCGCGCCCAGTTCGGTGGCGGTGAGCCCCGATGGCGCCCGGGTGTATGTGGCCCTTAGCAGCGACATGGTGGCGGTGATCAATACCAGCAGCAACGTGGTGAGTTTGGCGCAGATCGACGCGGCGCCCGAATTGGGTGCGCACTCACTGGCGCTCGGTCCTGACGGGCGGGTGTATGTCACCGATGGCGCTGATCGGGTGCTGCGGTCGTTGTCGCTGGTCGATGGCACGTTGGTCACGATCGGCCGCTCCACCCTTGTCCTTCCGAACAGCAATGGCTACGCCGTCCCGGCGACGTGGTATTTCCCTAACCACGACGATGCGCCGGTTGGGCTGATCTATTTGCAGCATGGCGGCCTATCGCACCGACACCAACGTGTCGGCGTTGGCCCAACAACTGGCCGATCGAACCAACAGCATCGTGGTCGCCCCGACCGTCCCCACGAATGCCCTTTGACCGCTACGACATTTGGAATGACCCGATTGAGCGGGCTGTCGCGGCGCTGTTCGTCGGCGACCGCTCCGCATTGACGGCTAGCGCCGCCGCGGCCGCGGGACATCCGGTCACGCTGCCGCAGCAGGTTGTGCTGGCCGGGCATTCCGACGGCGGCAACCTCGTCGCGGCCGCCGCGGGATACATCGCAGACGCCGGCGGGGCCGGTAATCTCAAGGGCGTCATATTGTTCGACGCGGTTTATGATGGTGACGGCCAAACCGGCATGGCCAAGCTGACCGGCGCAAACGCGGTCCCGGTGATGTCGATCTCGGCGTCACCGTGTGCCTGCAACAGCTAGGGCGCTCATACGAACACCACCATCAACTCGGCACCCGACAAGTTCGTCGGCATCATGCTGGACGATGGAGGTCACCTCGACGCCGAGGGTGCCAGCACCGATTCGGTAGGCATAGCGGGTTGCGGACCGGCCCCGACGCCGCAGAACGCCGCGGCGGTGCAGACCATCACAGCGGCCTGGATCAACGACGTCTTCACCGGGTCGCACACCGGGATTTACGCCCCGGCAGGGACGGTCGTTGCGGTCAACGGCGCCACCGCCAGGGTGCTTGCCGTCAAGGGGCTCAACCAGAGCGCGACCGCCGCGTGATCTGGTCCTGCGGAGCGACGATGAAGTCGTGAGAACGCGGTCGATCCTGGGTGACCGCATGGTGCTGTCGCACCATGCGGGGGGCACCCCGTCGGCTGACCGGGCATTCGAAGAGCTGCGCGCCCGTCGGCTGGCCGGGACGCTTACCACCAGTGAGCGCCGGGTTGGAGAATCGCGCAGTCGCTGTTCGTGACTTTGAGGACGGTAGAGACGCGTCTCTCCAGCGCCTACCGCAAGTTGGAGATCCACCCCTGCACGAACTCGTCACTGTTCTTGAACGCTGAGGTCACGGCCGGAAGCCGTGTTTCTCGGCGTGACGCCCGCTTTAATTCAGTGTCGGGCGCCGTCGGAGTCCGCCCGAGGCATCAGGCGGCCGGTCAGCGGGGCGAAGAGCCGCTGATAACCTGACCCGGTCAACCGCACCACCAGGTCGAACGTCGTGGCGCCGGGCCCGACGAGCACGCGGGCCTTGTTCTTGCGCACACCCTTGAGGATGTTCCGGGCAGCGTGCTCAGGGCTTCCTTTTGCTAGCTTATTGTCGAACAACTCCGCCAGCTCATTCATATCGAGACCCTCGGCTCCCGTCGCATTACGCGCGATCGCTGTCTTGACGCCGCTGGGAAACACCGTGGTGACCTTCACCGGACTGCCGTCGAGCATCATCTCCTGACGCAGCGCCTCGGTGAAGCCGCGTACGGCGAACTTGGCCGAGTTGTAGGCGGACTGACCTGGCGCCGCGAAGATGCCCCAGATGCTGGAGACGTTGATGACGTGACCCTCGCCGGACGCTTTCAGGTGCGGCAGGAACGCCTTGGTGCCGTTGACCACACCCCAGTAGTTGACGTTCATCACCCGTTCCATCTCGCTGAACGGGCTGGTCCCGACTTCGCCGAAGAACGCGATGCCGGCGTTGTTATAAATCTGGTTGACCGCCCCAAAGTGGTCCCTGACTTCGTCTGCATAGGCGAAAAAGCGCTCCCGCTCGGTGACGTCGAGGCGGTCAGCCTTGACCGGCGCACCGATGTCCCGCAGCCGCTTCTCGCTGCGTGCGAGGCCCTCGGTATCGACGTCACTGATCGCCAGCTTCGCCCCCGACCGCGCCAGCTCCATGGCCAGCGCCGCGCCGATACCCGAACCGGCGCCGGTAACCACGGCGACCTTTCCGGCGAAGCCTTCCATATTCACCCGTCCCTTGCTTGACCTAAACCGAGTCGTCATGTGCCTAACGTAGCTAAGCCTAGTGTTCCCACCGCGTGGCCGCGAGGAGTCACGGTTCGTCCCGAACGGACTGGCGAGGCAAACAAATCTCAATCAGCCGATCGCGTAGTCGGTCAACGGGAAGCGGGTCTGCTCCGAAACCGTGGTGCGTGTGGACGTGGCACGCAGATACGTTTCGCCAGTAGGGCCGAAGTAGTACGACCGCGAATTGGCGCAGTCACCGAGGTGGAACACTGTGTTCTGCTGCAACTTGCCCAGTCGGTCGCAGAAACGGTCGTTGGCCTCCTCGGTGACCTCGAACGTCGTCGCACTACGTCGACGCACCTCACCGATCAGCCGGTCCATGTGGCGCATCTGGTATTCCATCATGTCGAAGAAGTTCAAGCTGACCGCATACGGGCTCGCCAAGCTCAGGAGGTTGGGAAAGTACGGGATTGACACGCCCTGGTAGGCCTGGAATCCGTAGTTGCGCCACCATTTTCCAAGGTTGCGGCCGTCGCGGCCGATGATCTCGATTGCGGGGAAGTTGGCCTCCCACAGATCGAAACCAGTGGCCAACACCAGCGTGTCGATCTCCGTTTTCGTCCCGTCAGACGCGACGATGCCGTCTGGCTCGATCCGCTCGATGCCGGCCGCCTGCAGATGCACGTGCGGCTCGGTGAAGGTCCGGTAGTAGGAGTTGGAGAACGTGGGACGCTTACAACCCAGGTCGTAATGCGGGGTGAGCTGGCGCCGCAGCTCCTTGTCGCGAATGGAGACGAACCGCAGCATCTTCGACGAGTTCGCGGCAGCCTTGTTCAGCCACCAGAAACGGCGGTAGCGCAATACGGCGAGCACGAACGATATCTCATACAACGCGTCAGTCGTCGACCGGACGGCGCGCTGGATCAGCGGAACCCGGGCAAATAGGCGCCGCATGGCCTTGGGTATTGCGAAGTCGGTTTTGGGTGTCACATGGATCGGCGTGCGTTGGTACACCGTCAGGTCGGCGGCCTGCTTGGCAAGCTCGGGTATCAGCTGCACCGCCGTCGCGCCGGTGCCGATGATCCCGACACGACGACCCGTGAAGTCGTAGTCGTCGTCCCATGCTGTGGTGTGGACGATTCGGCCGGCGAACTCACCGATGCCGGGAATGTCCGGGTTGCGCGGCTGGGACAGGACACCGGTCGCCGTGATCAGGAATTGGGCCGTCGCCGTGTCGCCGCCGGCCAGCGCCACTTCCCAGACGCGGGTGTCCTCGTCCCAACGGGCGCTGTCTACAGCGGTATTGAAGCGCATGTGCCGGCGTACGTCGTATTTGTCGGCGACACGATCCGCGTAGCGCTTGATTTCGTCGCCCGGCGCATAGAGCCGCGACCAGTCCGGGTTGGGCTCGAACCAGTAGGAGTAAGTGGTCGACGGGATGTCACAGGCCAGACCCGGATATCGGTTGACGTGCCACGTTCCGCCCAGGTCGTCCTCGCGATCCACGATCAGAATATTCTCGTATCCCAACCTCTTCAGTTGGATCGCAGCACCGATCCCACCGAAACCGGCGCCTACGATGACTACGTCGAATTGCTGCACGCTCATGTGAGCGACGGTACTTGACCGACGGATGAAGCGCTTGCAGAAACAGCGCCGAAGTTGATTGCCAACCCGACATCGCCAACTGGTATCACGTTTCGGGCCTCCGTAGACGTGCTCGACCGCTCGGGCAAGCCATTTGCTGGAAAATTGATCCCATTGCTTGTATCGCCCAGTCCTCGCTCCCCGTCCGGTCCACCGAACCCGTATGGGCTCGACTCCGGCCTGGCACGCGTTCGCGCGAACAAAGTGCGATTTGCCCGGAGGCTTTGTCGGAGGTGACCATGATGCTGGTTCGTTCCGGTGACGAAGTCCAGAGTTCCCAGGTGGGAGGGCACCCACGGGACCGCGGCAGGTGACTCTACGAGGCGGTGTGGTTTTGTGATGGTGGTTCGTATCTGATCTGGCGGAGGTGTTCGGGGCGCGGGTCGCCGCGATTGCCTGCCTGGCATGGCCATCAATCGCATGGGCTACCTGACCGACATCCCGGTCAGGTTGTTCAAGGCAGTAGAGAACAACTACTGGTACCCGTTTCTGACCCGCCGGCTCGATGCGGAAGACCTCACCTGTCTCAATCACGGCTACGAGGAGGATCCGCCGATGGGTTTGGCGCTGGCGGCGTCTGATGAGCCCAACCGGGTGGGTATCCAGCTCTATCACCGGGTACGAGCCAGTCCGATCTGAACGCAAAGCAGGTTCTGGAGGTCAGCTGCGGTCACGGCGGTGGCGCCTCCTACCTCACCCGAACATTGCGCACCCGGCGTCCTACACCGGGTTGGACTTCAACGCCGACGCATCGCCTTTTGCCGGAAGAGACATGATGTGACAGGGCTGGATTTCGTGCATGGTGACGCCGAAAGCCTGCCGTTTAGCGACGGATCGTTCGACGCGGTGATCAATGTCGAGGCCTCACATGCCTACCCTCGGCTTACCCGGTTCCTCGAGGAGGTGGTGCGCGTCCTGCGCCCCGGGGGCACTTCCTCTACGCTGATTTCCGCGGTTACAGCGAATTTCGCGGCTGGGAGGCAGCACTGGCCGACACCCAGTTGCACCAGGTTTCGCAACGCGTCATCAATCCGGAGGTGCTGCGTGGGCTGGAGATAAATTCGCAGCGCTCAATCGAACTGGTCACTCGCCTGCTGCCGGCGTTTCTGCGCCCCTTCGGGCGCCGGTTCGCCGGCCTGCCAGGCACCGGGGCTCTACAGCGCAATAGAGAGCGGGAAAATCGAGTACCGGATGTATTGCCTCACCAAGGACTGAGCGGCTGGTTCGCAGGGTTACCCGTTCGGCGGGTGTCAGGCTATCGCATAGTCCGACAACGGGAATCGCTCCTGATCCTTGACGGCGCTACGCACCGAGGTCGGCCGAAACAGCGGTGCTTCCCCCTTGCCGGTGTTGTTCCGGAACCAATACGACCGCGATGTTGCGCAGTTGCCGAGCTGAAACGCTGAATCTTCGAGCAGTGTGGTCATCCGATCCAGGAAGCGGGCATTGGCCTGTTCGGTGACCTCGAAAGTGCGAGCACCCCGCCGCTGGAGTTCACCGAACAGCCGATCCATGTGGCGCATCTGATATTCCACCGTGTTAAACCACGACAACCCCACCCACGAGTACGGGCTGGCCATGGTCAGAAAGTTCGGGAAGTAGGGCATCGAGACACCCTCGTAGGCTTGGAACCTAGTTTCGCGCCACCACTTTCCGAGGTTCCGGCCCTCCCGGCCGATCACCTCGATCGCCGGTAAGTTGGCTTCCCACACGTCGAATCCGGTTGCAAGGACCAGGGTATCGACGAACCGTTTGGTGCCGTCGCGCGCGACGATGCCGTCGGACTCGATCCGCTCGATGCCACTGGTCTCCAGGCGCACATGCGGCTTGTTGAACGCGCGATAGTAGGAGTTCGAGATTGTCGGCCGCTTGCAGCCGAAGTCGAAATCCGGGTTCAGGTTGCGCGACAGCTCCTTGTCGCGCACCAGCAGCCGCCGATAAATCTGTGACACACCCGATATGGCTTTGTTGACCGGCTTGAAATATCGATATTTCCACATCGTGATGACCATCATGAATTCCAGGGTGTTGTCGGTGAACCACCGTACGGTGCGCTGGGTAAGTGGCAGCCGAGCGAAAAGCCGTTGCACCACCGGCGGGAATGGGATATCCAGCTTGGGCATCACCCAAATGGGCGTGCGCTGATACACGGTGAGCTCCGCGACTTCCTTAGCCAGCTCCGGGATGACCTGCACACCCGTGGAACCGGTTCCGATGACTGCCGCTCGGCGGCCGGTCAGCGAATAGCTGTCATCCCAGGCAGCAGTGTGGATGGTGCGTCCACTGAATGTCTCGATTCCGGGGATATCCGGGGTTTTTGGCTGGCACAGGAAGCCGGTTGCGGCGATCAGGAATTGCGCGCTCAACGTCTCCCCGCCGGCAAGCGCAACCTGCCAGACTCGGGCCTCGTCGTCCCACCTGGCGCCTTCGACGGTGGTGTTGAACCGCATGTGGCTACGCACGTCATATTTATCGGCCACATGCTCGGCGTAGCGCTTAAGCTCGACGCCCGGCGCATACAGCCGGGACCAGTGAGGGTTCGGCTCGAACCAGTAGGAAAACGTGGGCGACGGTTGATCGACGGATAGGCCGGGATAGCGGTTGACATGCCACGTTCCGCCCAGGTCGTCCTCGCGATCGATGATCAGGATGTTTTCATAGCCCAGGCGCTTGAATTGGATCGCCGCGCCGATTCCGCCGAAACCCGCCCCTACGATCACTACGTCGAATTGCTGCACGCCCACAAACACTACCAATACAGCTTTGGGAGCGGCGTTCGCATCTCAAGCCTGCCTGCGGCGTCACGCCCCTTGCTGGCGGGCAGGACTCGCGTCCCGATTTGAAACCCTATGCACCCGGCCAGGTACGGAGCGCCCGCTCACACGAACGTTTCACAGACGGGACTGGAGAGTCGGTTCTCGCTCGATCCGGAAACCGAGGTCGCGCGATGCAGGCTGTCTCACGCGGGCCGGGCGGGAGCGAACGTTCAGCGGCCACCAGAACCAGCGTCCAAGCATTGCGGCAATAGACGGCATCATGAACGACCGCACAATTAGCGTGTCAAACAGCAGACCGAGACCAATCGTGGTGCCCACCTGACCGATCACCCGAAGGTCGCTGACCACCATGGAGGCCATCGTGAAAGCGAACACCAACCCCGCCGAGGTCACGACCTTGCCGGTGCCGCCCATAGCCCGGATGATGCCCGTCTTCAGCCCGGCGCCGATTTCCTCCTTGAACCGTGCGACCAGCAGCAGATTGTAGTCCGATCCCACAGCCAGGAGAATAATCACCGCCATTACCAGCACGGTCCAGTTCAAGTTGAAGCCGAGAATATGCTGCCAGAGCAGAACGGATAATCCGAAGGATGCGCCCAAAGACAACGCGACTGTACCCACGATCACCAGGGCAGCTATAAGGCTCCTCGTGATCATCAACATGATGATGAAAATGATGCAAAGCGATGCAGTCCCTGCGATCAAAAGATCGTAATTCGAGCCTTCGCGGAGGTCCTTGAAGATCGCCGCGGTACCGGTGACGTAGATCGTGGCGTTCGCGAGTGGCGTCCCCTTGAGAGCCTCCTCGGCGGCCGTCTTTATCGCGTCAATCCGGGCGATGCCCTCGACCGTCGCGGGATCTCCCCGATGCGTAATGATGAAGCGCGCCGCTTTGCCATCCGGTGACATGAACAGCTTCATGACGCGCTGAAAATCCGGGTTGTCGAACACGCCCCGAGGCAGGTAGAAGGAATCGTCGTTTTGGGCCGCGTCGAAATCCGGCCCCATAGCAGCCGCGTCGCCGCCAACCTCCTCCATTTGCTCAATGATCCCGGACATGGTGCTGTACGTGGTCAGCAACGTGGTCCGTACGTTTTCTAGGGTAGCGATCTGCGGGGGCAACAGCGCGAGCAACTGCGGCATGACCGTGTCGATATTGTCCAGATCGGGCACGAGTTCGTCCAGCTTGTTGGTGACCCTGTCCACACCATCCGTTGCGTCATATGCAGACCTCAGCGCCCAGCAGGCGGGGATATCGTAGCAGTGCGGTTCCCAATAGAAATAATTGCGGACCGGCCTAAAGAAGTCGTCGAAATCGGCGAGACTGTCTCGTATTTCCTTGGTGATATCAACCATTTCCTTCGTGACGCCGACCGTATGGTGAGTGGTGTCGGCAAGCTGTTGCGTGAGTGCATATGTGCGCTCCAACGTCGCAATGGTTCCTCCAAGCTCTTCGGACTGATTACGCATGTCCTCGAGCCGGTCTTTCACAAACGCCATATTTTGTAGCAGCCCGGCGTTTTGGATGCTCAGCAAGGATGGTATGGAGGTGTGCTCGAGAGGCGTGCCCTCGGGTCGGGTTACGCTTTGCACCAGGGCAACCCCTTCAACGTCGAAGATGCCCTTGGCCAGTTTGTTCAACACCAGAAAGTCCGCCGAATTACGCATATCGTGGTCGGATTCGATCATCAGCATTTCGGGCATCATCCGCGCCGGGGGAAAATGCCGCTCTGCCGCTGCCATGCCAATGTTCGCGGGGACGTCCTGGGGCATATACAGCCGGTCTACGTAGCTCGCCTGGTATCCCGGCAGCGCCAGCAGACCAACCAGAGCGGCCGCGAGAGTGGCGATAAAGATGGGTACCGGCCAGCGCACGACTGCTGTACCTACTCGTCGCCATCCACGAACCGACATCGTGCGCTTCGGATCGAGGAGGCCGAATCGGCTGGCTACGGTAAGGGCCGCGGGAACCACTGTGAGCGCGACCGCCACCGCAACGAGCATGCCTAGCGCGCACGGGGCGCCTAAGGTTTGGAAAGCCGGCAGCCGGGTGAAACTGAGGCAATACAAGGCCCCAGCGATAGTCAAACCGGAGGCCAAGATTACGTGCGCCACCCCGCGGTAAGTGGTGTAGTAGGCCGTTTCCCGATCTTCGCCAGCCTGACGCGCCTCATGATATCGGCCCATGAAGAATATCCCATAATCCGTTCCGGCCGCGATCGCGAGGGTTATCAGGATATTGACAGCAAAACTCGATAGTCCGATGACACCGTGATGGCCTAGGAACGCAACGAATCCACGGACCGCCGCCAATTCGAGCCCGACCATGGCCAACAAGAAAACTGTGGTAGCGATCGAACGGTATAGCAGCAGCAGTAGAATAGTGATCACTGCGACTGCTGCCAGTGTGACCTTAATGACGGTTTTCTCGCCGCTGTGGTTCGAGTCCGCTACAAGTGCCGCTGGGCCGGTGACATAGGCCTTGACCCCATTCGGCGCGGGCGTTCGCTGCACAATATTCCGAACAGCGTCGACGGATTCGTTTGCCAGAGCCTCGCTTTGGTTGCCCGCGAGACTCAATTGAACATACGCAGCCTTGCCGTCGTCGCTTTGCGCGCCCGACGCCGTTAACGGGTCCCCCCAGAAATCCTTAATGTGCTGGACGTGCGCCGTGTCGGCGTTCAACCTACGGATTAAATTGTCATAGTAATGGTGAGCCTCGTCACCAAGGGGCTGCTCGCCCTCTAAGACGACCATCGCCACACTATCGGTGTTCGATTCCTTGAACAACTCACCGATGTGCATCATCGCCATTATCGACGGCGCATCTTTCGGGCTCATCGACACTGCCCGCTCTTTGGCGACCTGGTCTAGCGATGGAACGCCGAAACTCAGCACGACAATAATCGCCAACCAGCCAAGAATAATGAGCACCGAGAATTTACGGACCATTCCCGCTACTAATTGCCGTTCAGTGCGTTCGTTGCTGGCGCGATGGCTTGTCATGCGTCCTTGACCAAGCAATAGGTAAAGGCGTTCACTTGGTTAGAGATTCTCTCGGCTTTGACCTCACCATCCACCACGATGCGGCAGCCAATCATGTCGCTATCGCCTTGCGCCACAACGTTGCTGACGACCGCCGACGAGTCCGTCGTGATCTTCAAAGACCACGGCAAAGGTGCTCGATCGACTTGGTGCGGCTCAGAATTGACATCGAAGTAGCTGATGTCAGCCACGGTACCTGCCGGGCCGAAGACCTCGTACGTCACCTGCTTCGGGTTGTAGGAGGTTCTGACATCACCTTGACCGTCGGCATACGACGGGCGCGTCTCAGCGCCGAAGACACCCTGGAGCCGCGACACGATGAGTCCCCCACAACCGATCACCACTAGTACAACCAGCGGTATCCACACCCGCCGGAGAACTTCCACAATCCGCATCGACTTCATCCGTTCAACTATGGATCGGCCCGACACGATCGATGAGCGCGCGACCAAATAGTGACGAGTAAACCATGCCGCGTCGCTGTGTAGCCGCTGCTCGACGCGGCGTTCGCCCACGGCGTCCTGCTGGTTGCCGTGGTCAGGACGAAACAGCACGCGCTGGGGCACGCCGCGACGCTGGTGTAGTTCGCCAAGATGGTGGACCTCGGCGCTCCATGTTCGCTCGGGTGCCTGTTCGGGCCGGTCCTGGACTGCGGGCATCTCTGCAACTCTAAGCGACAGTAGGTTACGGTAGCTGCCGTAATTCGCGTTCGTTCGGAGAATCTTCACGAGGGAGTTCGTCCATATGGAATTTGCTCGCCGGCTCCGATTCCGCGCCAGCCTGATGAAGATGGGCCTGGACGGCGCGACCGGGGTTGCCCGG
Organism: uncultured Actinomycetota bacterium; assembly: GCA_963721495.1. Classification (GTDB taxonomy): domain Bacteria; phylum Actinomycetota; class Actinomycetes; order Mycobacteriales; family Mycobacteriaceae; genus Mycobacterium. The sequence goes on from CAVRMG010000006.1 coordinate 47,934, forward strand.
GACCGGGCCGACGCGTATAGATCCCTCTTGACTGGCAGGGAAACCGCTCCACTCACTGACTTCGACCCGTTCTCAAAGGAAGCCAAGCGTGATCCGTACCCGGGATACCGTGGGCTGCTGACCGGATCGACCGTGCCGAACGTGTGGTACAACCGCAAGCGCGGGATTTGGATTGTCGCAGGCTACGACGACGTGCGGAAGGCGTTGCGCGACCACGAGGCGTTTTCCTCGGCGGAGAGTCAAGCCCGGTATCGGGTGCAACTGCACTCGATGAATGCGGTTGATCCGCCCGACCACACTCGGCTCCGAAAGTTCGTCTCCCGGTCCTTCACACCGCGGGCGATGGTGGCATGGCAAACGATCATCAACGAGGTCGCCGACGAACTCGTCGACGCGATAATTGTCCGCGGCAAAACCGAACTGGTATCCGAGCTTGCCAAACCCCTGCCGAACCGACTGATCGCCACGATGCTGGGAATACCGAAGCAGGATCACGCACAGTTCCTCGAATGGTCCGATGCGATGGCCGAAGGGGCCTTCGCGCCGCTGGACGCCCACGGAATCGCTCTGAACGCGCGTTCAGCCCGTGCGACGGCGGCGATGCGACGCAGCCTCGACCACCTCATCGCCCAACGTCGCCGTCACCCCGGTGATGACCTCATCTCGATGATGGCAGCTTCGGATGGCGACGATGTGCTGACCGACGATGAGATCTTCTGGAGCGCTGCCATGCTCATCGGGGCCGGCAGCGAGACGACGATGAACCTCTTGTCGGGACTGTTCCTGACCCTCGCGAAACGACCCGAACTGTACGCCCAGTTGCGCGAGCACCCCGACCTGATTCCCGGGGCAATCGAGGAACAGCTTCGGTTCGTCGCACCTGTTCAGGGGTTCTACCGCACCGCCACCCGCGACTACACCATGGGTGAGAACACGATCCCGGCCGGCGCACGAGTTCTGCTCCTGTTCGCCGCGGCGAACCGTGACCCGCGCCATTACGAAGACCCGGACACCTTCGACCTGAACCGCAACCCGACCGACCACCTCGCCTTCGGCATCGGCATCCACTACTGCCTCGGCACACCGCTGAGCCGTCTGGAAGTCAGCCGGGTATTGACGCAAATGGTTCCCCGGGTCGAGTCCATCCGATTCGCAGGGGAATACCGGTACCTCGACAACCCGACGATGCGCGGCCTGGAGTATCTGCCGCTTGAGTTGGTCCCCGCCAGGCCGGTCGTCAACGGCACCGGCGCGACGGGCGTCGCCGTGACGACCGAATCTCTCGAAAGCCGTGATTAGCAACCGGTTTCGGTGACGAACGGCGCTACAGCCGGTGGGTGCCCAGCCAGGTGTGGATTCGTTCGGCGACGGCGGCCCAGCCCGGCTCCAGCATCATGTTGTGACCCATGTCGGGGAAGAATTCCGCCTGGGTGCGGTACGCGCGCGCCGTAGCAAGTACTTCCTTTCGGGTATGGGCGCCGTCGTCGTCGGCGCCCAGGACCAGGAGCGGCGTTGTGACCCGTTTCGGCCGGGGCAAGCTCAGAGCCAGGCAGTCGATGCCGACGCGAGCGCTGTCCTCCTGGAGTCGGGTGGCGTACTCGACAACGTGGGAGTCCGGCGTCTGGGCAGAGAAGAATCTCTCGCGTGCGAGCCGTGGCGTACTGATGTACGGCAACGCCTTACCGGTGATTGTCATCCTGGTGAAATGCCAAGGGTGGGCCCGCATCCAGCGCAGGGTGGCTCCCAGGTTTCCCTGCGGAGGCATCGACGACATCAGCACACCGGCAGGACAGGCGTGTGACTCCAGAAACTTCTGCACGAGCAGTCCGCCCATGGAGTGACCGATGATGACCGGTGGCGTGGGCAGGCTGTCGGCAACCACGCTGATGTCCTCGACGAAGTCGACGACCGAACAGACGCGCAACGGTTTGTCCGTCGGGCTGTTGCCATGGCCTCGGAGGCTGAGCGCCAGAGCGCGATAACCCTTGTCGGCGAAGAAGTTCAGGAAGTTTTCGTCCCAACACCATGCCGCATGCCAGGCGCCGTGGACGAAGAGCAGTGGAACAGGGTGAGATTCACTGACGCTCCCCCTGTCGATCACCTCAAGCATTCGCTCACGATTTCCTTGTGCGCTTTTGGTACCTTGCCTCCCCCGCCGAAGGTCTTCGTTGGAGCAACCGCAAAGTTATCACGGGGCCACACAAGCTCGACGCGGCCGCGGTGGACCGGACTCGCTACGATTGCCGCACGCATCACCGGTCGTCTTGACGGATACCTGCGGCGCGATCCTCGGGCCCGCCGGATTACGACTACCCTACTAAGGAGCCCTGATCCGATGAAAGCCCAGCCGATTGCTCTGGTCACGGGGGCGACGAGCGGCATCGGTGAGGCCACCGCCTACCGGCTGCAGGCCACGAGGTTATCGTGGTGTTCGCGGTCGGCCGCAATCCAGCCGCTCTCGATGCCCTGCGGTCGCGGGGGCTGCAGGCCCGCACGCTCGACGTCACCGATGAGGCCGCTGTGGCCCGACTCGTCGAGGAGATCGACACCGACTACGGGGCTGTGGACGTCCTCGTCAACAGCGCCGGATTCCCGCTTCCAGCCCTCTCGAGCAGGTGGCCTTGAGCGACGTACGAAGCCTCTTCGAGACCCATGTGGTTGCGCCGCTTCACCTGTCACAGGCCGTGTTACCCGGCATGCGTGCTCGTCGGAGCCGGCACAATCGTCAACATCGGCAGCACCGGCGGAAGATTCACCACCCCGGGCGCAGGCGCCTACCACATCAGCAAGTACGGCGTCGAGGCGCTCTCGCTCGCTCTTCGGGCCGAAGTAGCGCAGTTCGGTGTGCGCGTCGTATTGATCGACCCAACCGGGGTACGTACTCGGTTCGTCGAAGCCCAACTCGAAGAAAGGCGGTCGTACGCCGATGACGATCCGTACGGCGAATTCAAGCGCCGCTATGACGAGGTCACACGCGCGCTCACCAAGACGCCCGGCGTGATGGTCAACGCCGACACCGTCGCCCGCGCCGTTGTCCGGGCGGTCGAGGCCAAGAACTCCAAAACCCCGCTATATCGTCGGTGCGTCTGGAAAAGCCTCCGTGCTGGCCCGACTGCTGCTGACCGACCGGATGTGGGAGCGTGTCGTGATGAGGGGCTTACGTGGCTAGCCCTCGGCTCCTATCGAGTCCTGAATATCGCTGCGCCGGGAAGGACCCACGCGATCGTCGGACCGTCGTGCGCTGGTCGATGGCAGCACGCCTCAGGACGTATGTTGAGATCGACCTTCGTTGGACGCAGGAATAGTTATCCGGCGACCACGGCTCAGATACCTTGTTGCAGGTATCGACCACACCTCACAAAGCGGGCCGCTCAAGAGTGTCGAGCCAGGCCCGGTTGCCGTAGGCATCGCGATGCGTCACCTGCTCGACCGGTTTGCGGGTCGTTGGGCCGTATCGGCCGCGTGGCCAACCGAGTGGCACGATGCAGCAAGGAGTTACGGGCGGCGGCAGATTGAGGTCTCTGCGCGCCGCCGTTTGGCTCCACAGCGGCAAGGTGATCAGGGAGGCACCCAGGCCCATGGCACGCGCGGCAAGTAACAGGTTCTGCACACTGGGATAGATCGATCCCCAGTATGCCGATTCGGCCACATGCGGCATCCGTACGAACGGCAACCGTCCGTCGCGGGCGCCCAGGCGCAGGCAGGCCACCACCAGGACAGGGATCTCGGTGAAGTGGTCGATCTGCCACTGAATGGCGCGCGCGATCTTGGCCATCGACTCGTCTTGGGCAACAGCGCGCCGCAGTACCACGCCGTATTGGATCTTCCACGCCTGGCGGTAGCGCTTGGCGAGCTTCTCCTTGAGGGGGCGGTCTTTGACGACGATGAACTCCCAATTCTGCCCGTCGTTTCCGGTAGGTGCGCGCAGCGCCAGCTCGATACATTTGAGAACCAGCGCGTCATCGACCGGGTCGGGAAGCACGCGCCGCACGGCGCGCTGGGTCATCATCGCCTCCAGCAACGGCATGTCCAGACGCGCCAGCGCCTCGGCTGTGGTCGGCACCGCCGCGGACGTGCCGTCCGACGGGTCAGGCCGGTGTTGTCCGGTGTCAGGCATGCTCGGTGATCCAATTCGTGGTGAAGCGGTGAATTTCAGCGAAGCCATCGGCGAACTGTCCCGCGACGTAGCGCTCGATCCTGCCGCCGACCAACGGGACGTTGAAGTCCACTGTTGCAGAGAGGTTCAGCCGTGAGCCGTCTTCGGACGGCGCCAGCACGGCCGCACCATGGCCGGATCCCGGCGCGCCGGTCACCGCAACGCTGATCTCCCCGCGGAGCCGGCTATCGGGCTCTGGGCGCCACTTCTCCGTGCTCATGATGTTGAGGTCACCGCGATACAACGTGGCGAGCATTCTGGGCAGGCCACCTTGGCGTAGGTCCTCGGTGACGGTCACGGTTACCGTGCCGTCGGAGTCGACGCCCAACGAGTCCAGCGTTTTGGCGCCGCCGAAGGCGGCGAGCCGGGCCAGCCAGTAATCCTGTGTGCCGAACGCTGAATGGACCTGGTCGACGGTGGCCGGCGATTCGAACGACACGTCGAATGAGTGCGACATGGGCAGCTACCTCTACTTGCCGAACAACCGACCCGCGAGGCCGGCGGCGAACTTTTGCGTCTGCTCCAGTTGTTCTGGCTGCACGTTGGTTCTCGGGATACGCAGCCCCAGGTACTTCTCGCGGTACTTCCCGCTCCCCAGGTAGCTGGTCAGCGACAGCATCGAACGCAGCGTGTCGCCAGGATAGGTGAAGTGAACCTCGTCGACGAATTTGCCGCCCTGTTGCTCGGCGAGCTCACGGACCGCCGTGAGGTTTTCCACCCAATACTGACGGCAGACTACGAACACCGCGAACGGCTTGCCCTCCAGCAGTTTTCGAGCCTCGTTCGACTTCAGGAAAGAACGTATCGGCATGCTCGCCGTCTGCCACCAGGTCGGCGAGCCGATACAGATCAGGTCGTAGTCGCCGTTGCGCACCGTATCCGGGGTTCGGATTTCTCCGGTGTCACCGCGCTTCTGGGCCGGCAGCACGCTGAGCATGTCGGGCCATACCCGTCGCATCGGAAATCGCGAGAACCGTTCGGCATACCGCGGATCGGTGAACTCGATCGGCGCCTTGAATACCTCGCACCCGCGCTCGCGGAACTCCTCTCCTGCGGCTTCGAGCACCTTGAGCGACTGCCCCGTGTACGTGTAGTACAGCAGCAAGACCCGCGGTGCCCTTTCGCCGCGCCTTTCGCTAGTGATGTCTGTCATCGTGCCTCCCTATCGAACGTGTTTTGTATCCATAGCCGGCCGAGCGCATTACCCTCAACGACGTGAACGACACGGTTCGCGCAGACCTCAGCGGTCCCGCGCAGACTATGCTGACGACCCTGTACTGCAAGGCGCTGGACGCTGACCTCGACCAGCCCATATTGGGCGATAGATTCGCCAAGGAAGCGGTCGGCCGAATCGATTACGACTGGCGCGAACTCGGGGTTGCCAACAGGTGGACGCCGCTGGTGACGGTACGGGCTGCACAATACGACATCTGGGCGTCCCAATTCCTGGCCGTTCATCAGCATGCCACCGTGGTCCATCTGGGGTGCGGTCTGGACAGCCGGGTGTTCCGGCTGGATCCTGGCCCGGGTGTGGAATGGTACGACGTCGACTACCCGGACGTAATCGCCCTGCGCAAGAAGGTCTTTCCGACCCCTCCGCGATATCACCTGATCGCCACCTCGGCGACCGATCCGTCCTGGCTTGACCGGATTCCCGCCGACCGCCCAGTATTGCTGTTGGCCGAGGGCATCAGCATGTACCTGACGGAGCCCGAAGGCGTCGCGCTTCTGCAACGCGTCGTCGACCGGTTCCCGTCCGGCGAACTGCAGATCGATTTCTACAACTGGCTCACGGTCCGGTCGCAGAAGACCCATAAATTGCAGCGGCAGTCGGGGTCGACCCTCTTTTGGGCCGTAAACAGCCCGGCGGACATCCTGCGTCGAGTTCACGGCGTTCGGTTGCTGGCCGCCGTGACTTTCTTTGATGCGACGACCTTCCGCCGAACATCGGCTGCTTTCCGGTTGGCGGGACGCCTGGTTCGTGCGGTCCCGCCGCTGCGCCGAACACTGCAGTACCACCGCTATGCCTTCGGACCCGTTAGCTGACACCGGTAGCGGCGTGCTGCTCGGCAGTGGCGCAGAGCAGCGAACGTATTGCCTCAATCGATTTTTCCGGCGACGGCCCATGCGAGTGGTACTCGACGTTCAACTGACCGGCGTAGATCTGGGTGAAGTAGATCTCGATACCGGCCTCGACGGCAAAGTACAACTCGCCGTGCGTCCTGACCACTTCCAGATCGGGAGGCGTACGCACAGGCGGAACCAGACCGTTGTCGGAGATCAAGACGACATCGGGCAACCCAGGGGCATTGCCGACGTATTGCGGGCTGAAGTGCAGCCGAGACTGCTGGATAACTCCTTCGGAGAGGTCTGACTTGAAGGTCTCGGCGATGTCGCGGGCCAGGTCGACGACGCTTGTCTTGCGGTCGATCTCGGCAAGGTAGGTCGCCAACCCAACCGGGTTGGTGCACCCGGTGGCGGACACCGGCGGCGAGAGAAAGTACCGCAGATCGATCGTGTAGATCAACGGGACCGGGATGTTCAGTGCGCCGCGAAGTCGCCACTCCGCCATCAGGACAACGGCAGACAGCACGGAAGTCAAGCCCAGCCCATGCGCACGACAGAGCGCAACGATGCTGTCGGTGTGGTGTTCGCTCAATCGGCACGACACCATCGGAACACGCAGAGGCGAAGCAGGTTTGGCACCGGTGGTCCCCCGCCGGGATGGCGGGAGATCATAGGCGAACATCGCCGGCATGAACCGCTCGATGCCCGAGCGCTTCTGCTTCTGTATTCCTCGTTCGGCGAGCACGGTCTCGATCGGCTCCGGCGCGGGCTCGACGGTGACCGCACGAATGGTTCCGTTGCAGACCATGTCGGTGTAGTAGGAAAGCAGTTCCTCGATGAGGCTGTACATGTGATGACCGTCAGCGAGGCTGTGATGAACGTAGAGGGTCGGTTGCGCCTGTCCGTCGCGAATGGTCACTCGAAGGTGTACGAGCGACTCGCTCTGGTCGAAGTGCGGAGGGGGGGCTTCGGCGTTCGGGCCATCAAGCTCCACCACCTCGATGCCCGCGGGCAGGAGGTCATCGGCGACGATCTGATGTCGCCCGTCGGGTCCCCGCTCGAGGCGGGCGGTTAGGACTGGGCGTGCCTCGAGCAGCGCATCGTAGGCAGCCGACAGGGCGTCGATATCGACCGGGCCCTTAACGTGTGCGCCAAGACCCACAAAATTGTGTGTCTCGGCGAGCATTTCCTCGCTATTCGCCAGCTTCCGAATGACCGAGGATGGAAACACTTTTCAGACTCCCTGATGGTCGATGACTACCGCTTGATCGGCGTTGGGCATGCGTCTCTCCTATGCCTCCATCTAAGACAGGTCCACTAGGCTCAGTTCATCGATCGCAGAGTCCGATTCATCTTCTGCGATGGCCTGCCGGACCAGATCCATCACCGTGGTGGAGTACCCGTCGGCAAATGATCTCGCCGCGGCCGCCTCGACCCTGCGCGTGTCGTACCACCAATCGACGTGCAGCACACCGGCAGAGCGATACACCCGAAGCTCCACGGCGTGACCCAGGCCCGGAATCGCCTCGCGCACCGCCATTGCGGTGTCGGCGTCGAATTGCACGGGAGCGTCATCGGATGACACGGATGGCAGATCAGGAATCGTACCGACGTTGGAGAAGAAGATGTCGGCGGGACGCGCAGCGCCGAGCAGCCGCGCGGTTGGTGCGTACAGGTAACGAAGCAGCCCGTACCCGATTCCGTAGTGCGGGACGGCGTTCAGCGTTGCGTGCACATCGTCCAATAGCTGTCGGGCGCTTGCGCCGTCACCGTTTGTGCAGCTGAGTGCGACGGGGTAGACGGTGGTGAAGCAGCCGACCGTCCGGCGCAGGTCGACGTCGGGTTTGAGAACCGACCGGCCCGGTCCGTCCAGGTCAACGGCGACGGCACCGTCGCCGACCGTGGTCGCGATCGTCTGGCTCAGCGCCGCCAGCAGAATGTCTTCGATCGACACACCGAGGCGGCGCCGCGCGTCATCGATCTCGCTCGTTTCCAAGGCAGTCAGCGCCGACGACAACCGCGCGAGGTCGTCCACCCCGGGTGGTTCCGCTGCCTCCGAACCGACGCGCAGGGTCGCTCCGGTCACGGTCTCCAGCCAGAAGTCGCGGCTTTCGATGACCGCAGGATGCGTGGCAAGCGCTGCGCAGCGCTGCGACCACTCGCCCCACGGTGTGGTGACCGGTTGCAGCGCAATGTCTTCGCCCGCCAACCGTTGGCCGAACGCGGTGAAGATGTCGGTGAGCAGAATGCCGCGCGACGTGTCGTCGCCCACGATCCCGTGCACACTGAGCGCGAGGTAGCACGGACCACCCGGCAGGCCATGAACGTACGTGGCGGTCAACGGCGGGCTCGCCAGGTCCTGTTGGCGGATCTGCTCTTTCACGATCTCCAACACCGCTTCGCGTTCCAGCGGGCTTCCGGCCGGCACACCGTCGGGAAGCGACGTTGTGGCCAATTCGGCGAATTCCTGTGGTTCGCCGACCTGCTGCTCCCATGTTCCCGCGCGCTGCCCGATCAGCAGCCGCAGCGCATCGTGATGGTTGACCACGGCGGCGAGCACCGAACGGATGTCCTCGATTAGCACATCGGGCCGAAGTTGCAGGATCACCGGAACGCGCCAGTGGCCCCGCTCTCGGATCCCGTGTTCGAGGAAATACGAGATGTTCGGCGGGACAGGGGGATGCACCACGTCACTCGGCGACTGGCGCGCCAGCCCACCGGCGGCATATCTGGCAACTAGCGCCGCGGCAAGCGAGGTCACGCTCTGGTTCTCGTAGAGATCCTGGGGGGTTAGGTCCAGCCCTTCGTGGGTGGCGGCCATCGCGACGCTGATCGCGACCAGCGAGTCACCGCCGAGTTCGAAGAAATTGGCGTTCCGGTCGACCGAGTCGACGCCGAGACACTGCGCCCAGAGGCGTTGCAACGTCACTTCCATCGGCGAACTGCCGTTGGTAGCCGCATGGGCCTGCTCAGCGGTCCCAGCGGACGGCGGGGGCGCGATCCCGTTGGTGGGCGCGGCGTCCGCCGCCCCCACGACTGTTGGCTTGTGATCTACCCAATGCCGTTGGCGCTCGAAAGGATAGCCGGGAAGCGATACCAGCTGTGGCCGGTGACCACCGTGCAAGGGTGTCCAGTCGACGTCCACCCCCGCCGACCAGAGTTGCCCCAGCGCCAGCAGGAAGGTGTCGCGGTCGTCTCGGTTCTGGGCGTGGTGGCGCATCAGGCGAACGGCGCGGTGACCGGTTGACCACCGCGGGTGCCGCATCGCCGACGCGGTCAAAGTGCCGCCGGGACCGACCTCGACCAGGACGCGCTGCGGATCGGCGAGCAGTGCGTCGACTTCATCGGCGAACCGGACCGTTGCTCGTACTTGGCGCGCCCACGTCGCGGGATTCGTGGCCTCGGTTTCCGACATCCAAGTTCCGGTGACGTTCGAAAGCAAAGGGATCTGCGGCGCACGAAGCGTCAGGCGGGACAGGAAGCCTTGGAACTCCGGAAGGACGGGGTCCATCAGGCGTGAGTGGAACGCATGCGACGTGCGAACCCGGCGGGCCGCGATCCCCGCTTCGGCGAGGCGCTCGGAGAACTTGCGGATGTTCTCGTCGGATCCCGCAACGACGCAGCCGCCGGGATCGTTGACGGTGGCGAGATCGACGTCGGCAGAAAGATACTCGGCGATGGCGTCCGGGCTCATCGGCACCGCGACCATCACCCCACGGGGTGCGGAATGCATCAGGCGGGCCCGCATTGACACCGCCTTGACCGCCGTCGGCAGGTCGAAGACACCCGCGATGGTGGCCGCGACATACTCGCCGATGCTGTGTCCGGCCATCGCCGCCGGGCGGATACCGTAGCTCTCGATCAACTTCGCCAATGCGTATTCCACGGTGAACAGCGCGGGTTGGGTCCGGTCGGTGCGCTCCAAGTTCCGTGCGGTGCCGTCGAATATCTCCGCGCGCAGGTCGATACCCAGTTCCTCGCGAAACCCTGCGGCGCACCGATCGAAGTGCTCGGCGAACACTGGCTCGGACTCGTAAATGCCACGCGCCATTCCGATGTGCTGAGCGCCCTGGCCCGGAAACAGGAAAACGACTCGCCCTGAATGAGATCCGGTATCGGATCCGGTGCTCTGCACCGACTCGCCGACGAACATGTTGTCGTGCTCCGACGCCCCCAACACCGCGGCCGCGTCCTGCCGGTCGTTGACGACGACCGCCATCCGGACGTTTTCTTTCCTACGGCGCGTGAGGGTATAGGCGACATCGGGCAGGTTGGCCTCGTCCGGGCCGGACAGTTCGGCGGCCAGGTCAGCGCGTGACCGCTGCAGCGCCTCGGCGGTTCGAGCCGACAACAACAGCACCTGCGGACCGGGCTGGATGGCAGGTGTTATCGATGCCTCTGCTGGTGCTTCTTCCAAGACGACATGCGCGTTGGTGCCACCCACACCGAACGAGCTGACCCCCGCACGCAGAACGCCATCCCATTCCCACGGACCGTATTCGCTGCGCACGACGAAGGGCCCTCGGTCGAGATGCATTTCCGGGTTGGGGCTGGTGTAGTGCAGAGTTGCCGGAATTGCCCGGTGCTTGAGGCAGAGAATCGTCTTGATGAAACCCGCCATCCCGGCCGCTGACTCCAGGTGACCGATATTGGACTTGACCGAACCGATGAAGCACGGACCGGGCCTGGCCGTTGTGGAAACTCCGAATGCTTGTCGCAGACCTTCGATCTCGATCGGATCGCCGAGCGGTGTGCCGGTTCCATGTGTCTCGACGTAGCTCACGGATGCGGAGTCGATCTCCGCCACCGCATGCGCCTCGGCGATCACATCGGCTTGACCCGCCGCATTGGGGGCGGCGAACGTCATCTTCGTCGATCCGTCATTGTTCAGCGCCGATCCCCTGATTACGGCGTGAATGCGGTCCCCGTCGTCGACCGCGGCCTCCAACGACTTGAGGACGACAGCGGCGACTCCGCTACCGAAGATAGTGCCGTCCGACCGCACGTCGAACGGGCGGCAGTGTCCGGTTGCCGACACCATCGAACCGGGTTCGTGCCAGTACCCGACGTGGTGCGGGATTCGAAGCGACGCGCCACCGGCCACGGCCATCTCAGATTCACCGTTCAGAATGCTCTGACAGGCCAAGTGAATTGCGACCAAGGACGACGAGCACGCCGTCTGCACCGACAGGGCGGGGCCACGCAAGTTGAACTGATGCGCCACCCGCGTCGCGAGATAATCCTTGTCGTTCTGCAACGAAAGGTTGACCATCTCGAATGTGACGCCCTGCCCGATGATCACGTTCGGGTCCAGGTGCGACATCAGGTTGTGCAGTAGGTACCCACTGGTGGTGCTCGTTCCGTACACGCCGACTGAACCGTCGATGTCCGCCGGGTCGTAGCCGCCGTCCTCCAAGGCATGCCACACACACTGCAAGAACAGCCGGTGTTGCGGATCCATCGTCCGGGCAGCTAGTGGAGTGAAGCCGAAGAAGTCGGCGTCGAATTCCTCTATGCCGTCCAGCAGCGCAGCACGCCGCACGTACGCGTGATTCGCGAGGACCTTCTCGCCGATGCCGGCGGCAAGAAGGTGCTCCTCCGACAGGGTGACAATCGATTCCTCACCGCGGCGCAGATTGTCCCAGAACGCCGACACCGAGTCGGCGCCGGGAAATCTGCCGGCCATGCCGACGACCGCAATCGCGTTGGGCGGCAGCGATGCCGACTGCGAGAAGAGTTCGTTTCCACTGGTCACGCTCGGTCTCCTACCTTTCGCCGCGCCGCAGCACGCTGCCGCGCCGCGGCGCGCTGCTGGGCTCGACCACGAACATCATTCGCGCTCTCGGTGTTGTCCTGCTCGCTGAGGCCGAGTTGACGGATCAGATCGGCCGTGAGTTCGGTCAGCGAGGCGCCCTGCAACAACAAGGCCACCGGCGGCTCCACACCGAAGTCCCCGCGGACGGTGTTCCGGATCCGCACGGCCATCAGGGAATCCATTCCCAGTTCGGTCAACGGCTGGCTCGCGTCGATTGGGGCGTCTTTGGGGTAGCCCATGACAGCCAGAACGCGTGTGCCCAGACGTGTGCTGACGACCCGGTTGGCCTCGACGGCATCCATGTCCCGCAACGCATCGGGGCCTGCCCAATCGTCGTCGTCGCTGTCTAGGTCCAATTCCTCGGCCAGCGTTGCGAAATATCCGAGTTGCTGGATCTCGGGGAATGCCGCCGACGCGCGATCCAGGCGCAGCCGCGCGACACCCACCCGGCTGAGGTCGCCGGCCAACACCGACTCCAGGGCCTCGATGCCTTCGGCGGGAGCGATGGGATCGAGAGCACTGAAAGTAAGTGAGCGAGCGACGCCGACATCGGACCACTGGCCCCAGTTGATCGTGGTGGCCGGCAGACCCGATGCCCGCCGCCACGCGACCAACCCATCGAGCCACGCACTCGCAGCGGCGTACGCGCCCTGCCCGGGCGCACCCAGCAGGGACGACGTCGAAGAGAACCCAACCCACCAGTCCAGCTCTCGGCCGGCCGTGGCAGCGTGCAGACGCAAGGCCCCAGCTGCCTTGGGCGCGAAGACACGGTCCAGGCTCTCCCTGCTGAGGGCGGCAACGATCTGATCGTCGATCACGGCTGCGCCGTGCACGACCCCCCGCAGGGCCAGCCCGGTCTCCTCGGCGGCCTTCACCAGTCGCTCGGCCACTTCGGATGCCGAGATATCCCCCTGCACGATGGCGATTTGCGCGCTTCCTTCAAGCTCGTCGAGGACCTTTCGCTGCTCATCGGAGGGTTCGGATCGACCGTTGAGCACAACGCGCGCGGCGCCGCTGTCGACCAACCAACGGGCGACGACCAGACCGAGACCGCCGAGACCGCCGGTGACGACGTATGCGCCGTCCCGTCGAACGACGTGGCCTTGTTCGCCCGCACCGAGCACCGCGCGAGAGAGACGTTCGACATACCGGTGCTGGTCGCGCCAGGCGATCACATCGTCGTTACGGGTCAACCCCAGCTCGGTAATCAACGGTGCAAGCGTGTCGTCCGCCGTATCGAGGTCTATCAGAGTGGTTCGTAGGTCCGGATGTTCGAAGGCGAGAACCCGGACGAGTCCCTTCAGAGAGCCGATCACCGGATCGCCCGCCTCGTCCTCGGTCAGCGCCAGACCGTTGCGGGCCACCAGCCACAGCCGGGGCGCCTTCCCGTGCCAGCCGCCGACCACCGCGCGCACCGTAGCCGAGATGGCCCAGACCAAATCGCCCGCACGCTCTGGCGAATCATCGGAGTCATCGCCATCGAACGAGCTGTGGCCGGCGAAGACGATCACTCCGGCCGGGGGAAGCTCGGGATCCGCCGCGGTTTTCGCGAAGGCCTCCAACACCGCGGACTCATCCGAAAGCTCTGCGCTGATCACCCGTCGGGTCGGTGAGCCGAATCGGCCGACGAAATCGTTTGCGATCTCCTCGGTTTCGGCGCCGTCGGTCAACACCAACCAGCTTCCCTCGGGCAGTGCCGAAGGCTCTGGGCCGATGGGGGTCGAGGTATCGACCCACGTGGTGTCAAAGACCTTTTGTGTCAGCGGCAATGGCACCGTGCGGGGTTGCACGCGTTGGAGGAAAATACCGCTCAGCTCCGCCGTCGCGATACCCGCATCATCCGTCAGGACGAGGCGGCCCAGTATGCCGGCGCCGTCGCCGTCGAGATTTGTCAGTTCAGCGTGGCATCGGGCCCGCCGGCCGACATCGCCGAACACCCGGATCTTCTCGACCGACACCGGCAGATACGTGGCTTCGACCGAGTCGGCCAACGATTCGGCGGGCAAAGCCGCGGCCAAGCACTGCAGCGCTGCGTCGAGCATCACGGGATGGATCCGGTAACTGCGGTCCGGAGCAGCCTCGTCGGGCAGGACGATCTCGGCTTCCGAGGAACCGCCCGGCTTGCGAACGATCCGGGTCAACGCCGCGAAAGCCTGGCCATGGTGCAACCCCGTGCGGCGCAACGCGGCGTAGAAGTCTGCGGGTGACAGGACGGTGCCCGCCGGCGATGTGGGGGCACCTCCCGCTTGCGGGGGACCGCTTGCGCGAAGAGCAGAACCCTCAGCAGAATTCGTCCGCTCGGCCGGCGATGAAGGCAGCGTCTCGGGCTGAGCTACCCCGGCTCGGGCGACAGCATGCCGGGACCAGTGGCCGTTGGCTGAGCGCGAGTGGATCTCGACACGAATGTCGTCGACGGAGTCGGCTGCGCCTCGCACCAGCTGGGTCGTCACTTCAGTCCGGCCGTCAAGCCGAAGCATCTGTTCGACCTCGACCCGGTTCACGGCCACTTCCTGTACGGGCAAGCCAAGGGCTTCGCTGGCGGCCGCCAGTGCCATCTCGACGAAACCGGTCGCGGGCATGACCGGCTGTCCGTGCACCTTGTGATCTGCCAGCCAAGGGATGACTTCAGTGCCGACCTCTGCCTGCCACACATGATCTCGACCGGACGGTATTTCAACGTGCATCCCCAGCAACGGATGAGCCCCCGCCACCTGCCGGCCGGCGGATGACGATGCGACCCAGTACCTCGAATGCAGCCATGGCGTCGGCGGGATATCCACGATTCTTTCTGTGCCACCGATGTTTTCGGCTATCCCAGCCGACGGTGGCCGAACCGTGGCCAGATGGGTATGGAAGGTGATTGTTTCGGGGTTGTCGCGGTACAACGTCGCCGCCACCTGGATATCGCCGCGTGGCTCGAGCGGCGCCAGGCTCTCCGTAATGGCGTGGGTGAGCAACGGATGCGGAGTGACCTCGATGAACGTGCTGTGGTTGGCACCGGCAGCGGCCACGGCCTGGCTGAACCGCACCGGATTGCGCAGGTTGGTCGCCCAGTAGTCGGCATCGAACGTCGGCGTTACGCCGTTGGTTTGGCCAACCGTACTGATCAGTGGGATCTTCGGCGTGGTCGGCGCCAAATCAGCCAGCGCAGTGCGCAACTCGGGCAGGATCGGATCAATGGTCGGATGATGTGAAGCCACGTCCACCTCGACGCGCCGCGCCAACCGGCCCTGAGCGTCGACCGCCGCGATCACCGCATCGACCTGCTCGGGCGGTCCGGCGATCACCGTCTGACCCGGCGCGGCGTACACCGCCACAGTGAGGTCTGCATAGCCGGCGATCAATTTCTCGGCGGCGGCCGCGTCCAGTTCCAGCAGTGCCATCGCGCCCTGCCCGGATAGCCGCGACATCAGCCGGGATCGGGTGGCGATCACTTTGAGTCCGTCGGCCGGGCTCAGCGCGCCGGCCACCACCGCGGCGGTCACCTCCCCCATCGAATGCCCGATCACCGCATCGGGTTCCACACCGTAGGACCGCCACAACTCCGTGAGCGCCAACTGCATGCCGACCAGCACCGGCTGAATCCGGTCGATGCCCACCACCGGTTCGCCGGATTGCAGCACGTCGCGCAGCGAGAACCCGACCTGCTCAACGAACACCGGCTCGAGTTCGGCCACCGCCGCGGCGAACGCGGGCTCATCAGCCAACAGCTTCTGGCCCATGCCGGCCCATTGCGAGCCCTGGCCCGAATACACGAACACGGTGCCCGGTCCGGGCACCCGGCTGCTCGGCGGAACCACACCCGGAGCCGGGCTGCCCGCGGCCAGGGCGCGCAACCCCACAACGGCTTGGCCGCGGTCGGATGCGACCGCCGCACCGAACGTCCCGTACCGAGCCCGGTGATGATTGAGGGTGTGGGCGATATCTGCCAGCGGCACAACGGCACCGGGGCCCTCTATCCAGTCGGCCAACGCCGACGCCCAGGACGCTACCCGTTGATCTGTCTTGCCCGAGACCACGAGTGTCGTCACGGGCGACCCCGGGGCGTGCGCCGGAACTGGCGCGGGATCCGGCCCCTGCTCAAGTACCACATGCGCATTCGTCCCGCCCAAGCCGAACGACGACACCGCGGCTCGACGGGGACCTTCAGAATCGGGCCACGATGCCAGGTCGGTGGGTACGAATAGCCGAGTTGGTGACGGGTCGATCGCCGGATTCCATTGCGAGAAGTGGAGGTTCGGCGGAATCTGTCTCCGCTGCAGGGCCAAGACAGTCTTGATGAGTCCGGCAATCCCGGCCGCCGCCTCCAGGTGACCCATATTGGTTTTCACGGCGCCCAGCGCGCATGGGCCGTTGCCGCGACCGTAGACGTCCGCCAACGCCTCGAACTCGATCGGATCACCCAAAGCGGTGCCAGTGCCGTGTGCCTCAATGTAATTCACCGAGCCCGGCACCACATCGGCGCTGCGCAACGCCCTGGTGATCACATCGCTCTGCGCGAGAGTATTCGGCGCGGTCAGACCGTTGGAGCGGCCGTCCTGATTGACCGCTGAGCCGCGCACCACCGCCAGTACCCGGTCCCCATCACGCACTGCGTCGGTGAGCCGTTTGAGCACCACGACCCCGGCGCCCTCGCCCCGCACGAATCCGTCCGCCCGTGCATCAAAGGAGTGACACCGGCCCCGCGGAGACAACATTCCCCACTTGGACATGGCGATCTGGGTTTCGGGGCGCAAAATCAGACTGACCCCGCCCGCCAGGGCCAGGTCGGTCTCCCGAAGCCGCAGGCTCTGGCACGCCAGATGCACCGCGACCAACGACGACGAGCACGCCGAATCCACTGCCATCGCCGGACCACGCAGCCCCAGTAGATACGCGATTCGGCCGACGGCGACGGCGTGAGCGTTACCTGTGGCGGAGTAGGCGTCGATCCTGTCAGGATTGGCCGCCGAAATACCTTGGTATTCGGTGTAATACACGCCCATCATCACGCCGGCGCGGGTACCTGCAATGCGATCCGGCGCGATCCCCGCGTGCTCCAATGCTTCCCAGGCCACCTCCAACATCACCCGCTGCTGAGGATCCATGGCTTCGGCCTCGCGAGGTGAAATCCCGAAGAAATCGGCGTCGAAGCCGGCAACGTCGGGCAGGAAACCGCCCCATTTCGACGACATCCGGCCGGGCGCGAACGGGTCCGGATCGTAGAACGCATCGGCATCCCAGCGTTCCGAAGGGATTTCGCTGATCGCATCCCCGCCGTTGGCCAGAAACGTCCAATAACCCTCCGGACCCACCACGCCACCGGGGAATCGGCAGCCGACTCCCACCACCGCCACCGGCTCCGCGCTCGCGATGCGGGACGCCTTGTCGAACTGCTCCGTCAGCGCGGTCCGCTGGTCAGCGGTCATTCCCGAAATTCTGCTGAAGGTTGTTCTCACCAGATACCGCTCTCCCTACCGGCCGAAGCCGATTCCACGCTGTCGAACAACTCATCCAGCACGCTGCTCTCAGAGTCGAGCGTCAGATCGGCGTGGTCTTCCTGTGGCACTTGTTGTGGTGCAAGCATTTCCGCTAAGAATGCCGCCAGCGATGAGATGGATGGATGGTTCCACAACATCGACGCCGACAAGTCGACACCCGCCGACTGCTGCGCCTCTTTCAGAACCGCCATCGCCATCATCGAGTCGAGTCCCAATTCGGGGAACGGCTGGTTCACGTCGACTGCTGATGCCGGCATTCGAAGTTCGCGGGCCAGGATGGCCCGAAGCCTGATTTCGAGTTCGTTGTGCCGGTCCTCGTCGGATAGCTGCGACCAATCCGGGACGGCCGCCAGAGATCGATCCCGATCGTCGATGGTCAATCGGTCATCAACGCTCGATGTGTCGAACTCCTCGACGACCCTTTCGAAGTAGCCGAGTTCGCGGAACTCTGGGATCGCGGCAATCGCGCGATCGAGGCGCATCCGTCCGACACCCACCCGAGTGAGGTTGCCACCCACCAGCGAATCCAGTGCTTCGATGCCTTCGTCGGGAGCGATCGGGTCTAGCACGCTGTACGTCAGCGAGCGGCTCATCCCGACGTCCGACCACTGGCCCCAGCCGATCGCGGTTGCGGGTAGGCCCGATGCGCGTCGCCACGCCACCAGAGCGTCGAGCCATGCGTTGGCGGTTGTGTACGCCAACTGACCGGGCAGACCGAGCAGCGAAGCCATCGAAGAGAAGCCGACCCACCAGTCGAGTGGTCGGGTGGCCGTGGCTGCGTGCAGCCGCAATGCGCCCGCCACCTTGGGCGCCCACACCCGCTCTATGCCTTCCCGGGTGAGGGCGGCCACGATACCGTCGCCGGTCACGCCGGCCGCGTGCACGACTCCCCGCAGTGGCCGACCGGTCTCCTCGGCAGCCGCCACGAGCCGCTCCGCTACTCCCGCTGAGGCTATATCGCCCGACACAAAGACGATTTCGGGTGTACCCGGAAGAGACGGCGAAGCCGCCCCATTCGCAATGTCGGCGAGTTCGCTCCGCTGATCATCAGAAGGATCGGTGCGACCGTTGAGGATGAGCCGCCCCGCGCCGCGTTCAGCAAGCCACCGCACGACCACCATGCCCAACCCACCCAGGCCCCCGGTGATGATGTACGAACCATCCGCGCGGACAACGGCTTCGTGGGCCTCATGCTCGTTTGCATCGAGGGCGGCACGCGAGAGCCGTTCAACATATCGAAGCTCGGCCCGCCGCGCGATCACATCGTCTTTCGCCGGCGACTCAAGTTCACTCATCAACGCCGCGACGAGGTTCTCCAGGCTGTCCGCTCCGTCCAGATCGACGAGAGTGGCGCCTACGTCCGGCTCGCCGGCCAGGACACGGGCCGCTTCGCCGGGGAACCGCCAGTTACGGATGAGCCCCTTGAGGGCACCGATCGCGGGATCGCCTGCCTCATCACCGCGAACGGCGAGACCGTTACGGGTTACCAGCCACAGCCGCGGCGGCGTCCCGGGCCGGCCGTCGACAGCAGCGCGCGCCGCGACCGAGATCGCCCAGATCAACTCGTGCGCACGCTGGAGCGCGCCGTCCGGGTCGGTGCCGTCGAACGAACGCTCTCCGACGAACACGATCATGCCGACAGACGGAAACTCCGGATCTGCAGCAGCTTTCGCGATGGCCTCCAGCACGCCCGACTCATCCGACAGCTGTTCGCTGATCACTCGCCGGGTGGGTGAGCTGAACCGGTTACTGAATTCCGCCACGAGCGCTTGTGTTTCGGCGTCGTCGTCGGCCAACAGCAGCCAGCTCCCGGGAGAAGTTGCCGATGTCGGCTGGCTGCTTTCAGACGGCGTCGAGATTTCCACCCATTCGGTGTCGAAGATCTTCTGCGCCAGCGGTAAAGCAATCCCGCGGGGGTCTATCGGCCGCATGCAGACGCCGGTGAGTTCGGCGGTCGGAGTCCCGCTGTCGTCCATCAGGATGACCCGACCAAGATGGCCGGCACCCTCCTGCTCGTGGCTCACCAGCTCTGTGCGGCACCGGGCCCGCCGCCCGACGTGGCCGAAAACCCGGATCTTCGCCAATGACGCCGGCAGATAATGGGTTTCGGCCGGATCGCCGGTCGAGTCGGCTGGGATAGCGGCAGCAAGACTCTGCAACGCTGAATCGAGCATCACCGGATGAATGCAATACCGCCGGTGGTCGTCGGCGTCATCAGGCAGCACAATTTCGGTCTCCGACCAGCCGGCCCCCACCTCGGCGGGCAGCTCGGGGTGCGTGTCCGGACCATCCGCGGGCGTCACGGCGATGGCGGCCACCGCGTACCGACGCCAATTCCCTCCGGCCGAACTGGCGTGGATCTCGACGCGGATCCCGTCCGCGTCTTGCGCAAGCTGTGTCGTGACTCGCGTCTGGCTCTCCAGAGCCAGCGTCTGCTCGATCTCGAGATCGTCGACCTGCACGGCCTCAGCAGGCAGGCCAAGCGCTTCGCAGCCGGCGGCCAGCGCCATCTCGGCAAAGCCCGCCGCGGACATGACGCCCTGCCCCTGCACCTTGTGATCGGCCAGCCACGGCATCACGTCGGTTCCGATATCCGCCTGCCACACGTGGTCGCGGCCCGACGGCATCTCGATGTGGACCCCAAGCAAGGGATGCGCATCTGGCAATCCCTGTGCGAGCGACTGTTTCGCGACCCAATATCTCGAATGAAGCCACGGCGACAGGGGAATATCCGCGAACCGGCCTCCGTCCGCATGGGGGACCGGGACGCCGACTGCGGCGAGCTGCGCATGGAAGAACAAGGTTTCGTCTTCAACTCGCTTCAGCGCCGAGGTGATGATGAAGTGGTTGGTCGGTGATGTCGACTGAACAGTGTCACTGATGGCGTAGGTGAGTAGCGGGTGGGGGCTGATTTCCACGAAGGTCGAGTGGTCGGTAGCCGCGGCTGCCACGGCCTGGCTGAACCGCACCGGATTGCGCAGGTTGGTCGCCCAGTAGTCGGCATCGAACGCCGGCGCTACGCCGTTGGTGTCCCCGACCGTGCTGATCAGCGGGATCTTCGGGGTCATCGGCGCCAAATCAGCCAGCGCAGTGCGCAATTCGGGCAGGATCGGATCGATGGTCGGATGATGCGACGCCACGTCGACCTCGACGCGGCGCGCCAGCCGGCCCTGAGCGTCGACCACCGCGATCACCGCATCGACCTGCTCGGGCGGCCCGGCGATCGTGGTCAGATTCGGCGCGGCGTACACCGCCACCGTGAGGTCTGCATAGCCGGCGATCAAATTCTCGGCGGCGGCCGCGTCCAATTCCAACAGCGCCATCGCGCCCTGCCCGGAAAGCCGCGACATCAGCCGCGACCGGGTGGCGATCACCTTCAGCCCGTCGGCCGGGCTCAGCGCCCCGGCCACCACCGCCGCGGTCACCTCCCCCATCGAATGCCCGATCACCGCATCGGGTTCCACACCGTAGGACCGCCACAACTCCGTCAGCGCCAACTGCATGCCGACCAATACCGGCTGAATCCGGTCGATGCCCACCACCGGTTCGCCGGAGTCCAGCACCTGCTGCAGCGAGAACCCGACCTGCTCGACGAACACCGGCTCCAGCTCGGCGACCGCCGCGGCGAACGCGGGCTCGTCAGCCAACAGCTGCTGGCCCATGCCGGCCCATTGCGAGCCCTGACCCGAATACACGAACACCGTGCCGGATCCGCGCGTGGTCTGATGGGCGTCCAGCACCCCCACGGCCGTGTTACCGGCGGCCAGCGCCTGCAGCCCGGCCACCGCCTGAGCGTGATCACGCGCACACACCGCGGCGACGGTCCTATGCCGGGTGCGGTGATGATTGACGGTGTGGGCCACATCAGCCAACGCCACACCGGCGCCCTCACCGGCCATCCACTCGGCCAACACCGCCGCCGTCGACGCCACCCGCGCCGGGGTCTTCCCCGACACCAGCAACGTGCTCACCACCGGCGCCGGTTGCCCGACAACAGGTTCGACAGCCGGAGCCTGCTCAACCACCACATGCGCATTGGTGCCACTGACCCCGAACGAGGACACCCCCGCCCGGCGCGCCCGCCCCACCGCCGGCCACTGCATGGGCTGCGCGGCGATGATGAACCGCGACGCACCCGCACTGGCATGCGGCGTCAACGCGGTGAAATTCAGATGCGCAGGAATATGCCCATGACCCACACTGAGCACGGTCTTGATGAACCCGGCGACACCGGCCGCCGACTCCAAATGACCCAGATTCGTCTTCACCGAACCCAACACCAACGGCGCCGCACCATCACGCTCGCCGAACACCTGACTCAACGCATCCAACTCGATCGGATCGCCCAACTCCGTACCGGTGCCGTGCGCCTCGATGTAGTCGATATCGCCGGGCGCCAACCGCGACGCCGCCAACGCCTGACGCAGCACCGCCTGCTGAGCCGGCCCACTGGGCACCGTCTGCCCACTGCTCGGACCGTCCTGGTTGACCGCCGAACCGCGCACCACCGCCAACACCGAATCCCCATCACGCAGCGCATCACTGAGCCGCTTGAGCACCACCACCCCGGCGCCCTCACTGCGCACATAACCGTCCGCGTCGGCATCGAAGGTCTTGCAACGCCCGTCCGGAGCCAACATCCCCCACCGCGAACACGCGATACTGTTCTCCGGGCTCAGGATCAAATTCACCCCGGCAGCCAACGCCTGATCGCTCTCCCGCCGACGCAGGCTCTGACACGCCAAATGCACCGTCACCAACGACGACGAACACGCCGTGTCGATCACCACCGCCGGGCCGTGCACACCCAGGAAATACGCCAACCGCCCCGCAGCAAAGTTCGACGCACTCCCGAATACGAGGTACGGATCGCTCTCTTCCGTCCGCAACCTTCGAGTCAGGCTTAGAGAATAGTCATTGGTGGTCAAACCGACGAAGATGGAGGTTTGCGACCCGCGGATCGCCTGCGCGGTGATGCCCGCGTTTTCCAAAGCCTCCCAGGCGACTTCGAGGAGCAGCCGCTGCTGGGGATCCATCCCGGTCGCCTCGCGCGGGGAGATGCCGAAGAACTCGGCGTCGAATTCATCGGGCTGCCAGGAGGTCAAAAACCCCCCGTCCCGACTGCAGATCGTGCCCGGCACGGTGTAATCCGCCGAATAGAAGGCGTCGGCGTCCCAACGCTCCTTCGGCACCCGCACGACGCCGCTGGCCCCGTCCTGCAACAACTGCCAGTACTGAGCCGGGTTGTTCACCCCCCCGGGCAGCCGACATCCCATGCCCACCACGGCAATCGGCTCGGTATCGCCCTTCTCGGCGATCTCCAGACGCGCGCTCAGATCATCAATCTTGCGCAACGCCTCGGTGATGACCCCCCGACGATCCGGCGGTGCAGCAGCCATGGAACTCAACCCAACCTTTCGGACAGCTGTTGCAGCAGCTCATCGTCGGTGAGGTCGTCGTAGGCGTCGACACTCTCCTGATCGGCAACCTCGACCAGCTCGGGAAGAGTTGTGGCCAAATAATCGGCGAGGGCTTCTACGGTGGGATAGTCGAACACGACAGCCGCAGGTAGCACCTCGCCGAGGCTTTCCGAGATCGACCGTTGGAGTGTCACACTCATCAGCGAATCCATGCCGGATTGGAAGAAGCCCGCCGACCGATCGAGCAACTGCGGCGACGCCAATCCCATCGCTGCCGCGACCTGCGCGGTCACGTGATCGACCAGAAGTTCGCGGCGCCGCGTCGGTTCGCAATCGCGCAATGCCTGCCGGAACTCGGTTTTGAGCATCGATGAACTGTCGGCGTCGGTTGGCAGCATGTCGTCCACGATGTGCAGTGCCGCACGGGTGCGATACGCGGTGGCCAGTCGGCTCCAGTCCGCGGCGACGATGGTGGAGCGGACAGGGGCGTCTTGGCCGATGACCGACGGCAGAGCCTGGATGGCGATCTCGTCGGGCATCGGTTCGAGACCAGAATCGAGGGTCACCTGACGCTCTTGGCTGGTTTGGGTGTCGGACAATGACTTCCAGAGTCCCCAGTTGATCGCCGTGGCCGGCAGCCCCGCTGCTCGGCGGGCATAGGCAAAGGTGTCGAGGAAGGTGGTGGTCGCCGCATAGTGAGCCAGCCAGCGCGAGCCGGTCACTCCCGAGATCGACGAGAACAGCACGAACTGGCGCAACGGGTGATTGAGCGACAGCTTGTGCAACACCGACACCACATCGAGCTTGGGTCGGAACATGGTAGTGACGTCGTCGTCGGTCATGTCGCGCAGCATTGTTGGGCCGCCTCCGAAGGCAGCGAGATAAATGCCGCTTAACGGTGGCAGGTCAGCGCCGAACCGGTCGAATAGGGCGCTCATCGCAGCTTCATCCGACGCGTCGGCGGCCACCGTGACCAACGTTGTGCCGTTCGCCGACAGGCTGGTAGCCAACTCGTCGAGGCGCGAACCCGGATTGCGTGACACGGCGACGATAGTGCCTGCACCCATGTCAGCGAGCTGCCGGATCAGGTGCGGTCCGATATTGCCGGCTGCGCCGATGACTAAATGGCTGCGGTCTTTGTCGAGCTCGGCCGGCGAGGTCGATGACGGGTAACCCCGTTGCAGGCGCGGGACACGGCGCATACCGGCCCGATAAATGACCTGATCCTCGCCATCGCCATTGTGAGCCTCATCCACCACATACCTGGCGGCTACCCCAACGGGTACCGACGCATCGACGTCGATGATGCCGCCCCAGATTTCCGGATGCTCCAGCGCCAGCGTGCGACCCAGGCCCCACAACACCGCATGGGCGGGATTTGCGAGATCGCCTTCCCCGACGGGCTGAGCATTTCGCGTGAGCAGAAACAGCCGCGGCGGCTGGGATATCACTGTCATCTCAGCCACCGATGCGGTCAACCGCCGCGCGGCGTTGAAAACGCCATACCCCGGTTCGGCATCGAAATAGCCCGACGACATTCCAGGCGCGTAGAGCACATGGGTCACTCCGGCGAGTGCGTCCGCGAGGGCGGTCTTATCGGCGTCCTCGGCCAACATCGACGGCGGCAGCACCGTCACCCGAGAATCGTCGCCGAGGACACGGCCGATCGCCGCGCCGAGCTCGGAGTCGGCGATCACCAGCCACCCGCTGTCCACGGTGGCCGGCGCTCCGGACAACCCACGAGGCGGCCAGACCAATTCGCAACACCACTCCGCTGGGATCGGCCCGTCGCTCTGCGCAACCCGATGACCGTTGCGCTCAACGAGTTGCTTCGGAACCGACGACTTGGTGTCGATCCAGTGGCGGGTGTGGTGCCAAGGAGTGGTGGGCAGAACCGGATGCGGTTCCGGCGGATGCGGCGTCTGCGGCGGATGGCTCGCGTGGATGGAGTTGAGGTTGGTGTGGAAGCTGACCGCGTCGTCACCGTCGCGCCACAGCGTCCCGACACTGTGATGATGGGCCACCGACTCCAGCGTGTCGCTGACGGCATGCGTGAGGATCGGATGCGCGCTGATCTCGATGAAGGTGGTGTGGTCTTGTGCGGCCGCAGTGATGGCCTGGCTCAACAGCGCCGGCTGGCGCACATTGGCCACCCAGTACTCGGCATCCAGCAGTGGCGCGGTGGTGTCCCCGGCGACGGTGGAAAAGAACGGAATCGAGGCGATCTCAGGGGTGAGATCGGCCAGTGCCGCACGCAATTCGGGCAGAATCGGATCCATCAGCGCGGTGTGCGAGGCGACCTCCATGTTCACCCGCCGGGCGAAACGGTTCTGCGCGGTCACCGCGGCGATCACTGCATCGACCGGCGCCACCGGCCCTGCGATCACCGTCTGCCGCGGCGAGATGTACCCCGCCAGACTCACCTCGGGATACTCCGCGATCAACTCCGCGGTGGTCCCGGCGTCCAGTTTCAGCAGAGCCACCGCGCCCTGACCAGCCAGCTGCGCCATCGCCCGGGATCGGTGGGCAATCACCCGAAATCCGTCGCGCACCGGCAGCGCCCCGGCCACCACGGCCGCGGTGACCTCGCCCATCGAATGCCCGATCACGGCATCCGGGTGGACCCCATAGGAGCGCCACAATTCGGTCAGCGCCAATTGCAAGCCCATCAGCACCGGCTGGACCCGCGCATCGCCGCTCACCGATTCACTGTCATGAATCACCTGCCACAGTGAAAACCCGACCTCTTCGGCAAATGCCGGCTCCAGCTGAGCAATCGCCGCGGCAAACACCGGCTCGTCGACGAGCAACTGCCGGCCCATGCCCGTCCAATGCGAACCCTGTCCCGAGTAGACGAACACCGTGCCGGGGCCGCACGGCCCCTCATGCGGGCTCACCACTCCGTCGGCAGACTGGCCGGCGGCCAGCGCTTGCAAACCCGTCACTGCCTGGGCGCGATCGCGGGCGCACACAGTGGCGAACCGGGCGTCGTGGTCCCGGTGGTGATTGAGCGTGTGAGCCACATCGGGGAGCGCCACATCGGCCCCGTCACCGACCATCCAGTGGGCCACCGCGCCGGCCATCGATGCAATGCGTTCCGATGTCTTGCCCGACACCACCAACGTGGTCACCGCCGACTCCGACGCCCGCTCATTCGAAATGGCATCGGGAGCCTGCTCGATCACCACATGCGCATTGGTGCCACCGAACCCGAACGAGGACACACCCGCCCGCCGGGGCCGCTGAGTGTGCGGCCACTCCTCGTGCTCGGCAACGACTTTCAGCCGCATTTGGTCGAACGCAATATGCGGGTTGGGGGTCTGGAATCCCAGATTTGCCGGGATACTCGCCCGCTGCACCGCCAGGACCGCCTTGATGAACCCCGCCATGCCGGCCGCCGCCTCGAGATGGCCCAGATTCGACTTGACTGCGCCAATCAACAGCGGCGACTGCTCCGGACGACCACGACCCAAGACCGTGCCGAGCGCACGCGCCTCGATGGGATCTCCCAGCAGAGTCCCGGTGCCATGGGTCTCGACATAATCCACTTCGTTCGGCAGCACCCCCGCATTGGCGTACGCCGCGCGCAGCACCGCCATCTGAGCGGCTGGATTTGGAGCCAACAAGCCGTTCGACCGGCCGTCCTGGTTGACGGCTGAACCGCGCACCACTGCCAGCAGGCGATCCCCCTCGCGCAGTGCATCACTCAGCCGTTTGAGTACCACCACCCCGCAACCCTCGCCGCGGACGAACCCATCGGCGGCCGCGTCGAACGCATGGCACGAACCGGTCGACGACAACGCACCGCTCTGATCGAAACCACGAAAAACGGCCGGCGACAACAGAAGATTCACTCCCGCCGCAATGGCCACATCAGAGTCCTGCATCCGTAGGCTCTGACACGCCAGATGCAGGGCGACCAACGAAGACGAACACGCGGTATCGACCGTGAGGGACGGGCCCCGCAGATCGAGAAAATACGACAGCCGATTGGCGATGATGCTCAGCGCACCACCGGAATTGCTCCACGCGTCGACTGCCCCCAGATCGGTGGACGCGAGGTACGCGTACTCGGCAATGCTCGCCCCGCAGAAGACTCCGGTCTGTGAGTGGCGCAGAGAACTCGGGCGAATCCCGGCGTGTTCCAGAGCCTCCCACGCCACTTCCAACAACAGACGCTGTTGGGGATCCATCTTGGCGGCTTCGCGAAGGGAGATGCCGAAGAATTCCGCGTCAAAGGCGTCGATGTCGGTCAAGAACGATCCCCACCGCGTGGTGCGGGCGAGGGCCTCCGCGACCTCAGGGGATCCGTCATCGAACGTCGACCATCGATCCGCCGGCACCTCGCCCACCGCGGAGTGACCGTCACACAGGAACTGCCACAACGCTTCCGGCCCAGCGATCTCACCGGGGAAACGGCAGCCCAGACCGATCACCGCGATCGGCTCGTCCACGCTGCCTCGACCCGGATCGAGCACCGGCTCGGCATCAGCTTCAGGTTCGGCGCCGCTGAGAAAACGCGCCAATTCAGTGATGGTCGGGTGGTGCCAGAACTCCACGGGTGAGACCGGCCGGCCGAGCACCTCGGAGAGCTCACCGGAGAGCACGACCGAGTCGCGCGACCCCACACCGAGATCGTTCATCGATGCGTCGACGTCGACGTCGTCGGGACTGCAGCCGATATTCGTCACCAGGTAGTCGGTCAGCCAGTTCCGAATAGCTCCCTCGTCGAAAGCCGCTGTCATGCCGTGATGCCCAGACGGCTGAATTCAATATTCATCAGATACCGCTCTCACTACCGGCCGGAGCCGCTTCCACACTGTCGAACAGGTCATCCAGCACGCTGCTGTCCGAGTCGGGCGCCACACCGACGTCGTCCGAGTCTTCCTGCGGTAAGACCTTTGCGGCGAGGGCCGCCGCCAATGACGCGACTGTCGGGTAATTGAACAGCATCGTCACCGACAGCTCGAAGCCGACGAACTGCTCGGTCGCCCGTCGAACGGACATCGCCATGACCGAATTGAGGCCCAGCTCCGCGAACGGCCGGTCCAAGTCGAATTCGGCTTCCGGCATTTGAAGTTCGCGGGCCAGGATGGTTCGCAACCCATTCTCAACTTCGCTGAGCACGTTCTCGGCAGGTAGTTGCGACCATGTCACCTTCGCCGAGGAAACGCAATCCGCGTCCGACGTCGACTCGGCAGACGACCCCAGCGGAGCCATCACCGCTTGAGCGATGTCATAGCGCGCGACGTGCTCCCAGGCAGCGAACGCTTCGTCCGGGATGAGCGGCCGTGAGCCAACCCGTTCAAGTTCTTGCAAGACGACCTGCGCATCCGCGGCGAACCCGAGCCCCCGCCACGCCACCCAGTCCAAACTGACTGTGTCACAGCCCTGCCGGTGACGCGCTCGGGCAAGGCCGTCGAGATACGCATTTGCCGACGCATACGCGCCCTGCCCGGGGACACCGAACACCGTGCCCGCCGAGGCGGTCAGGTAGAGGAAATCGATGCTGCCCGGCGGGAACGACTCATGCAGCGCCTGGGCACCGGCGATTTTCGGCCACATGGTGCGCCGCAGGCGGTTATCCGAAATCTCGGTCAGGAGTTGGCCTTCGGTGACTCCGGCGGCGTGTATGACACCGCGAATCGGTGGCTCCCCGTCGTCGTCCCGCCTGGCGAGCAGCGCCTGCACCGCATCGCGCGATCCGACGTCGAGGGCCACGGCATCGACAGAAACGCCACGCATCTCCAGCGTCCGGATGGCGGCGATCCGGTTGCGCACGTCCGCGTCGTGAGCATCGCTGTCCCAGTCGCGCCTCGGTGGCAGCGGTGTCCGGCCGGCGAGTACCAAACGACGTGCACCGCGGTCCGCGAGCCAGGCGGCCATCAATAGACCGAGGGCGCCCATGCCGCCAGTGATGAGGTATGCCGCATCGGGGCGACACCGCAGCGGCTCTCGCACCGGTTCGCCGGCGACCGGCGCCAAGGCGGGCGCGAGGAACTCACCGTCGCGCAGCACCAGAGTGGACTTGGCCGGTTTCCGCAGCACCGCGAACAGCGACGACGCGCAATCACCGATGTCTCCTCCGATATCCCGGCCAGCCGGGACGTCCACCAGGCCGCCCCACATCTGTGGCTGCTCGGCCCTGATGACCCCGGCCATTCCCCAGAGGCAGCTCTGGCGCACCGCCGCGTCGGAGATGCCCTCGCGGACACCGCGCGTGATGATCCACAGCGTGGCCGGGTGGTCGTCATCCCGCTCGGCTAGCCGGCGGACGACCTCGGCCACTTCCGCCGACAGACGGACCGCGCAGTCGATGTCGGTCTCAGCGGTGTCCACGGGCCCGGGGTCAGCTATATAGAGGACACACCGTGCCTCAGCGACGTCGGCTGACAAGTAACCGGCGTCGGCGAGTCGATCGCGGAGAGTGCGCACGGCGTTGGGCTCCCCCAAAACCGCGAGCGTGCATGGGCCATCGGGTGCCTGATGCGGGTCGGCATGTTCGTCCCAAGGCTGCCATTCGATCGTGTGCGCCAACGTGCGCGGGTCATCGCAAGGACTCGCCGGCGGACCTGACTCCACAGGGGCATATCGCAGTGCGCGGATATCGATGCAGGTGCTGCCGTCGGGCGCCTTCACGGCGATGTCGACGACGAGTTCGTCATCGTTGCCGCCGCACCGATGTACCTCAACCGAACCGTGGTCGTCGGCGAGTTCGGCTTCGAAGCGGATACTTTCAACGCCGACCGGAAACATCAGCTGCGGGTTGGAACCGTCCACCAGGCGGGCGACGTGCACGGCAGCGTCGAGCAGTGCGACCGTCGACGCCTCGGGCAACACGACATCGGCGTGCATTACCCCCGGCGCCGAGCGGCATGAGCCGATCGACCACTTGAACGGCTGTCCCTCGATGCCCCACTCCCGCTGCAGTGAGTCAAGCGACTCGGCGGACACAGTGTCGTCGTTGCGCATTTCGTGATCGCCGCTGTCGCGCACGCCTGCCAAGCCTTCCCGCTGGCGCGAGATTCGGGCGCTGACGTGCCTGGTCCAACGGTGCGTGGGGGTGTCGGTCGCGGGAGTCGAGGACACAGTGACGAATTCGATTGTCGGCGACCACCTGAATCACCCGCGGCTGGTCGACGACGATCGGATACTCGAATCGGACGTCCGCCAGTATTGATCCGTCAAGTTCGGCCGCTGCGGCCGAAAGTGTCTGTACCAGAACCGATACCGGCACCAATTCCGTGCCGTGGACACGGTGGCGACCCGGGTATGGCGTGGCGTCCGGCGCCAGTCGCGCCTGCCACAGGTGCGCCGGTGGTGCGGTGGCGACCACGATGTGCTGGCCAAGCACGGTGCCGGGCCTGGGTTTGGATCCGGCTGTCTCCACTCGATTTTCGTGGGTTTTCCAGTGACGGGTGTGGTGCCAGGGCGTGGTGGGCAGCACCGGATGCGGTTCCGGCGGATGCGGAGTCCGTGGCGGTTGGCCCGTGTGGATGGTGTTGAGGTTGGTGTGGAAGCCGATCGTCTCATCACCGTCGCGCCACAGCGTGCCGATGCTCTGGTGGCGTGCGGATTCCAAGGTTTCGGTGACGGCATGCGTCAGTATCGGATGAGCGCTGATCTCGACGAAGGTGGCGTGGTCTCGAGCGGCGGCGGTGACGGCCCGGCTCAACCGCGCCGGCTGACGCACATTGGCCACCCAGTACTCGGCATCCAGCAGTGGCGCAGTGGTGGCCTCGACGGCGGTGGAGAAGAACTGAAGGTTGGGCTGCTCGGGGTTCAGATCGGCCAGTGCCGCACGCAATTCGGGCAGGATCGGATCCATCATCGCGGTATGCGAGGCGACCTCCATGTTGACCCGCCGGGCGAAGCGGTCCTGCTCAGTCACCGCGGCGATCACCGCGTCGACCGGCGCCACGGGCCCGGCGATCACAGTCTGGCGCGGCGAGACGTACCCCGCCACACTCACCCCGGCAAAATCGGCGATCAACGCCGCGCTGGCCTCGGCGTCCATTTCCAACAGCGCCACCGCGCCCTGCCCCGCCAGCCGCGACATCAGCCGCGACCGGGTGGCGATCACCTTCAGCCCGTCGGCCGGGCTCAGCGCCCCGGCCACCACCGCCGCGGTCACCTCCCCCATCGAATGCCCGATCACCGCATCGGGTTCCACACCGTAGGACCGCCACAACTCCGTCAGCGCCAACTGCAGTCCCATGACCACTGGCTGCACCTGCGCGTCGCCGCTCACCGGTTCACCGTCAGCAATCACCTGCTGCAGCGAGAACCCGACCTGCTCGACGAACACCGGCTCCAGCTCGGCGACCGCCGCGGCGAACGCGGGCTCGTCAGCCAGCAACCGCCGGCCCATGCCCGTCCAATGCGAACCCTGACCCGAATACACGAACACCGTGCCGGATCCGCGCAGCCCCTCATGTGGACGCACGACCCCGGGGGCGGTGTCACCGGCGGCCAGTGCCTGTAGCCCGGCCACCGCCTGAGCGTGATCACGCGCACACACCGCGGCGACGGTCCTATGCCGGGTGCGGTGATGATTGACGGTGTGGGCCACATCAGCCAACGCCACACCGGCGCCCTCACCGGCCATCCACTCGGCCAGCACCGCCGCCGTCGACGCCACCCGCGCCGGGGTCTTCCCCGACACCAGCAACGTGCTCACCACCGGCGCCGGTTGCCCGACAACAGGTTCGACAGCCGGAGCCTGCTCAACCACCACATGCGCATTGGTGCCACTGACCCCGAACGAGGACACCCCCGCCCGGCGCGCCCGCCCCACCGCCGGCCACTGCATGGGCTGCGCGGCGATGATGAACCGCGACGCACCCGCACTGGCATGCGGCGTCAACGCGGTGAAATTCAGATGCGCAGGAATATGCCCATGACCCACACTGAGCACGGTCTTGATGAACCCGGCGACACCGGCCGCCGACTCCAAATGACCCAGATTCGTCTTCACCGAACCCAACACCAACGGCGCCGCACCATCACGCTCGCCGAACACCTGACTCAACGCATCCAACTCGATCGGATCGCCCAACTCCGTACCGGTGCCGTGCGCCTCGATGTAGTCGATATCGCCGGGCGCCAACCGCGACGCCGCCAACGCCTGACGCAGCACCGCCTGCTGAGCCGGCCCACTGGGCACCGTCTGCCCACTGCTCGGACCGTCCTGGTTGACCGCCGAACCGCGCACCACCGCCAACACCGAATCCCCATCACGCAGCGCATCACTGAGCCGCTTGAGCACCACCACCCCGGCGCCCTCACTGCGCACATAACCGTCCGCGTCGGCATCGAAGGTCTTGCAACGCCCGTCCGGAGCCAACATCCCCCACCGCGAACACGCGATACTGTTCTCCGGGCTCAGGATCAAATTCACCCCGGCAGCCAACGCCTGATCGCTCTCCCGCCGACGCAGGCTCTGACACGCCAAATGCACCGTCACCAACGACGACGAACACGCCGTGTCGATCACCACCGCCGGGCCGTGCACACCCAGGAAATACGCCAACCGCCCCGCAGCAAAGTTCGACGCATTCCCGAACGGAAGGTACGGGTCGACGTCTTCCGGTCGTCCGGGGACGGCTTGGAAGTAGTAGTCACTGGTGGTCAAACCGACGAAGATGGAGGTTTGCGACCCGCGGATCGCCTGCGCGGTGATGCCCGCGTTTTCCAAAGCCTCCCAGGCGACTTCGAGGAGCAGCCGCTGCTGGGGATCCATCCCGGTCGCCTCGCGCGGGGAGATGCCGAAGAACTCGGCGTCGAATTCATCGGGCTGCCAGGAGGTCAAAAACCCCCCGTCCCGACTGCAGATCGTGCCCGGCACGGTGTAATCCGCCGAATAGAAGGCGTCGGCGTCCCAACGCTCCTTCGGCACCCGCACGACGCCGCTGGCCCCGTCCTGCAACAACTGCCAGTACTGAGCCGGGTTGTTCACCCCCCCGGGCAGCCGACATCCCATGCCCACCACGGCAATCGGTTCGGTATCGCCCTTCTCGGCGATCTCCAGACGCGCGCTCAGATCATCAATCTTGCGCAACGCCTCGGTGATGATCCCCCGACGATCCGGCGGTGCAGCAGCCATCAAGCTCAACCCAGCCTTTCCGAAATTTCCTTTCGCAGGTCGGACTCGTCGACAGGCGACGTCATACGGCGACGTCCAGCCGGGTGAATTCGTCCTGCTGGTAAAACTCGATGCACGAGGCGCGACGGATCTTGCCGCTTGTGGTGATCGGGATGGAGCCCGGCGGCACCAGCACGAGATCAGCCACCCGCAGGCCATGGGACTTCGAAATCTCCGCTGCTACTTTATGTTTCACGGCGCGAAGTCCCTGCATCACCTCTTCGTCCGAGTTACCCCGGTTTTTCATCTCCACGATAACGACCAGCCGCTCGGTGCGATCATGTGGAACGGATATTGCCGCGACGCGGCCTCCGGTGATCTCTTGAGTCGTCGCCTCGATGTCATCGGGGTAGTGGTTACGCCCATCCACGATCAGTAGATCCTTGATCCGACCGACGACGAAGAGCTCGCCGTCATAGATGACACCCAAATCGCCTGTCCGAAGCCAGCGCTCCTGCGGCGTTCCCGGCGAAGGATCGACGACCTGTCCACCGAAGGCCCTCTGCGACAGTTTCGGCTTTCGCCAGTAGCCGCTTGCGATGTTATCGCCATGCAACCAGATCTCCCCGACCTTGCCGGCCGGATTCTCCATCCGGGTCTCGGGATCGACGATCCGCACGGTGCAGGCGCGCGGAGGGCCGACGCTGACGAGCTCGCAACCGGTCTCACCCTCGCACGGCCTCGCATGGCCGGCCGACAGCTTCTCGTAGTCGAACCGGACGGTCACCGGGGGGTGCCCCGGTCTCGATGACCCCGCGTACACCATCGCCTCGGCCAGGCCGTACGACGGCTTCAACGCACCGGCAGGAAAGTTGAAGCGGGAGAATCGCTTGGTGAAACGCCGTATCGTCGCGGCATGTACCCGCTCGCTACCGCTGAGGATAGTGTGCACATTCCCCAGGTCGAGCCCGGCCATGTCGGCATCGGAGGTCCGACGCGCAGCGAGCTCGAAAGCGAAGTTGGGTACTGCCGAAAACGCGTGGGTGTTGCTGGCCAGCTTCTGCATGTACCGGGCAGGCTTCTGCAGAAACGCCATCGGGCTCATCAACACCGCGGGAACTCCGAACGTGACGCCACCGGTCACTCCCATTAGCAGACCCATGTCGTGATAGAACGGCAGCCACGACACCAGCGTGAGATCCGGCGGGTGAATCCCCCCAGTGTCCTCGAAATAGTCGGCCGCAACCTGCCGGCAATTCGCGAAGATGTTCTTGTGCGAAATCATGACGGCAGCCGGGTCACGAGTCGAACCGGACGTGTATTGCAACAGCGCCGTCTCGCACAATGCCGGTCTGGTGGGCTGAACCCTCCGCGGCGCATCGAGGTCAAGCGCGTCGATTTCGATCACAGCCGGCATAGCGCCGGGGAGGGCACGAACACACGGGACGACGTCATTGACGGCCGCCGATGTCGTCAGCATCGCCACCGGCGAGCTGTCCCGCAGGGCCCCGGAGGCGCGTTCGTCGTGCGCGCCGAACTGCGGCACGGGTAGCGGAACCGCGATGCGGCCGGCCTCCAACACGCCCAGGAACCCGACGATGTAATCCAGGCCCTGGGGAGCGACGATTGCTACCCGATCACCAACCGATCCGCACCGCAACAGCTCCTCCGCGATGACCCCCGCTCGCTGGTGGACCTGCGACCACGTCAAGGTTTCGGCAAACCCATCGGGGTCCACCTCGTAATCGATGAACGTGAACGCAACGTCATCCGGCTGCTGCTGGGCAAGGCGCTCGAGTGAAGCAGGGATGGACGACTCAATCAGCGGCATCAGCACTACCCCTCCGTTCAGCATCGTTCTCATCAAACTTCGCTGTCACAACAGGCTGGGAGCCTATTCGATATTGCCGAAACTGGCATTTCGGCACCGGAGGCACCCGGCCCCTTCTCCCGGACGGCGAAGTCTAAGCGGTCGGACCCAGACGCTATCACGCAGTGTCCGACCTTTTGGCACGTCCTGGCAAACTCGCAGGAAGCAGATCCGCAAAGCCGCACCAGGGCCACGCCACGGTCGGTCGCCACGGCCGGGAGGTTCTGCGGTCGACCAGCAATCGTCGGTGCTGACAGCTTTGGAGAGGCGAGCGCGATGTTGTGGCGCAATGAGCGTTTTCTGTGAAGTACCTGGATGACCACCGATCGCCGCGCCCTTGGACCCATCCTCTGGCTAGTGCTCTGCCACGCCTAGCCGCCGCGGTGCGGGCTAATCGACTACGCAACAACGCGAAATTTTGTCCTCGATATCCTTTACTAGGTCGCTCAAAACGTCGTTCAGGTAGAAGTGATGCCCGGGGAACTCCCGGGAAGTGAATTCAGATGTCGTCCGCTCTGACCACGGCGCTACCTTTTGATAAGTGGCGACCTCATCGTCGTCCCCGTAAAAGGCAAAGATGGGGCAGGACACCGTCGCCTCTGGGGGACATTCATAATTAACGATCGCTTTATACCCCCGCAACGTCGGTAGTATCTTCGCGGCAAATTCCTCGCTTTCCAAGAATTCCGGATTCACACCGGTCATCTCGGTCACCGCATCAAGCAATCCACGGTCGGAGTCGGGAATGTATTCATAACCCGCGTGACCGGGCGCGGCACTAGCAGACACAAAAAGGGCCGCGATGGGGTTGCCAGCCGCTTCGAATCGGCGGGCGACATCAAATGCCACCAAAGCGCCCATGCTGTGGCCGAAGAAGGCGACCTTGCCCTCAGACTGATCCAGCGGCGACAGCATCCGGTGGACGCCATTCGCCAGATCCGGAATGCTCGTGAAAGACGCGAGGTCGTGATTACCTCCCCGCCCCGGATACTGGACCGCAATGCGCTTGATGTCAGCGGAGAAAGCTTGGGAAAAGGGAACGTAGAATTTGGGAGATCCGCCGGCATGCGGGAAAATGTACAGCTTGGGCGCTTCCCCACTCACGCGGCTACCCTACCGCCCACGGCGGACGCGGCCGCGACAACCCCAATCTCCTTCGGCAGTCAGCAGGTATTCGCAGCGCAGCTCAACTCTTCTCAATCACGCCGTATCGCTCGGCGAACGGCGTCGTCAGCCGGGCCACGTTGTCGGCCACGTCGTGATCGGCCTCCGGCGGCATCGACACATAACTGACGCCGACACCAGCACGAACGCGAACAGCGTGCCGATGTTGACCATCTCCTCGAGCTTGTCGATCGGGAAGACCGATGCCGTCACCGCGACCGGGGCACCGCGCACCATCCCGGATAGCACGACGGCCACCGCGACGTAGAGGAGCGTGGCAATCGCCAGCGAGGCGAGGATTCCGCGCGACACGTCGCGCTACGGGTTCTTGGTCTCCTCCGCGGTGGTGGCGACGATGTCGAGGCCGATGAACGCGAAGAACACGATCGACGCGCCAGCCAGCACGCCGTACCAGCCGTAGTCACTACCCGCAGCGCCGATCAACAGCGAGAACGGGGATTGTTCAGTCCCGGAGCCGCCCTCGCCGGTCTCAGCCGGCGGACGAACGGCGTGTAGTTCTCCATATTGATGTAGTAGTTCTCCATATTGATATAGAAGGAACCGACCACCACCACGAGTAGGACCACCGCCACCTTGGTCACGGTAATCGCCAGGCTGACCTTCGCGGAGAGGTTTGTGCCCCACGCCAGGATGGCCGTCACGAACACGATGACGAGCAGCGCGCTCCAAATCTAATTGCAGCCCCGCGAAATCCGCGGTACCACCGCCGAATCCGAAAACACCGTGCCCAAATTATTCGACCAGCCTTTGGCCACCACTGCGGCGGCGACGGCGAACTCGAGGATCAGGTCCCAGCCGATAATTCAGGCGATGAACTCACCGAACGTCGCATAGGAGAACATGTAGGCGTTACCGGCCACCGGCACCGGCCAACGGCGGCCAACCCTGAAAGGTACCGGTACTGTGCACCCGATGGGGCGCACCTATAAACACGCCATAGTCATCGGCGCCAGCCTCGGGGGATTGTGCGCGGCCCGTGTCCTGTCGGACGTGTGTGAGCGGGTGACCGTCTACGAGCGCGACAAACTGCCGGGCAGCCCGGCGAATCGAGCCGCGGTTCCCCAGGGCAGACATGTGCACCTGCTGATGGCGCGCGGTGCGCAAGAGTTCGAGTCGCACTTTCCCGGCCTGCTCGAGGGCATGGTGGCCGACGGTGTGCCGATCCTGGAGAACCGGCCGGACTGCATCCACTTCGGGGCCGCGGGCCATGTGCTGGGGACCGCCCATCGACTGCAGAGCGAGTTCACCGCCTACGTGCCCAGCAGGCCGCAGCTGGAATGGCAGATTCGACGGCGCACGGAGGCAATCGAGAACGTCGACATCGTTCACGGGACCATCGCCGAGCCGACCTATGACGCCGCGCTCGGACGAGTCACCGGTGTCCTGCTCAACTCCGACGAGGTCGTTCCTGCCGACCTCGTCGTCGACGCGGCGGGCCGGGGCACCCGGCTGCCCGTGTGGCTGGAGAAGTGGGGCTACGAACGCCCCCGCGAGGAGACCGTGGACGTCGGCATCGCCTACGCCAGCCATCAGTTCCACGTCCCCCCGGGTCTGCTCGCGGAAAAGGTGGTGGTAGCGGGTGCGTCACGCGAACAACCGCTCGGCATCGGCGCGCTGTTCTACGAGGACGGCAACTGGAACGTGACGACGTTCGGGGTCGGAAAGGTCGAGCCGCCACAGAACGTCGCGCAGATGCTCGAGCTCGTCGACGAGATGCTGCCCGCGCACTTTTCCTCAGCTCTGCGCCAGGGCACCCCGCTCGGCGAGATGGCGTTCCACAAATACCCAACCAGTCGTTGGCGCCGCTACGACAAGCTTCAGCGCTTCCCCGGCGGCATCTTCCCGTTCGGCGACGCGGTCGTCAGCTTCAATCCCACCTTCGGGCAGGGCATGACCATGACGGCCATCCAGGCCGGCAACCTGCGTACGGTGATCGAGTCGGGTAATCCCGACATCGCGGCACGGCTCGCGAAGGCCACGGCCAAGACGACCTACCCCGTGTGGACGATGACCGCGATCGGCGACCTGGCCCTGCACAACGCCACCACCACCGGTGCGGTGCCGCGGTGGTACAAGCCGGTGGGGGAATTGTTCGACCAGTTCCTCGGGGCCGCCGAGACGGATCCTGTTCTGGCCGAATGGTTTCTGCGCAGATTCAGCCTTCTCGACAGCCTCTACATGGTGCCGTCCGCGCGCCTCGTGGGCCGCACCATCCGGCACAACATGAAGCTGTGGCTGGCCGAGAAGCGCTCGAGCACCTCCTCAGCGCGTGACCGGGATCTGGTTGCCGGTCGATAACCGGCGTACTTTAGGTGTGTGTCCCCTTCAGTAGGAGTCACCATGAGTTCGCAGATCAGGCCGCTCGAGGACATCGCGGCGTGCGATATTCCGTACTGGTTGCCGCCCGGTGGCAGGGACAACGGAGTATGGGCGAACACGTGGGGATTGATCGCCGACCTCGATTCCGCTGATGTCGCAAGGGTTCTCGACCTGCTCGCGGCCGCCGATGTCGGTGGCTACGCCGCGGTGCCGGGTGGGCGCAGAGCCCGTGCCCGCGGCCCTGTCGCGCACTCGCTCTGGGTCGACGCGATGCAGTACGGGTTGGCCGAGGACGTGCTGATCATGTTCATGCGCAGCCGGGTCGGGTCGACGCTGCCCTAGGTCCCCACCGTGGCTCTGAAGAGCTTCGTAGGACTCTCGGCGGCAAGGCGGATCGGCCCGTCATCGGCGGCCACCCATGCGGCAGATCCGCGCTCCAGCGTGACCTTGCTTCCCTTGGCGTGCACCACCGTGGACCCCTCGGTGCACAACAGGATCTGCGGCCCGTCGTGACGACTCGGCGCGTCGATCTCGTGGCCGAGGTGCTCGCCGTCGATGCAGAGCACCGATACCGCGAATTCCGGCGCAGGCGTGTGGTAAACCAATTCGATTCCGTCCGTGGTGATCTGGGGACGCAGGACGTCCTCGCTCGCCGGCGTGAAGTCGAGCACGCGCAACAGTTCGGGCACATCGACGTGTTTAGGGGTCAGCCCGCCGCGCAAAACGTTGTCGGAGTTGGCCATCACCTCCACGCCCACCCCGTTCAGGTAGGTGTGCAGGTTCCCCGCCGGCAGATAAATCGCCTCGCCGGCATTGAGGGTGATCCGGTTCAGCAGCAAGCTGGCGAGCACACCCGCGTCACCCGGATAGCGCTCACCGAGCTCGAGCACGGTCTTGGCCTCCGCGGCGAACTTCTTCTTGCCCGACCGGACGTAGTGGATGCCGCCATCGATCACCGCGGGCACCAGCACGTCGAGATCGGGTTGCGGAGCGGTGATCCACGTGGTGAACAAGGCGCGCAGTCCATCAGCGTCGGACTGGTCGGACAGCAGGTTGACGAAGGGATCGAGATCCGTCACCGCGAGCGCGCGCATCAACTCGACGCTGCGCGCGGCCGAGCGGAACCCGGCAAGCGCCTCGAATTGCCCTAGCGCAACCAGGATCTCGGGCTTGTGGCTTGCGTCGCGATAGTTGCGGGTCGGGGCCGAGACGGGGATGCCCAGCTTCTCTTCCCGCGCAAAACCCTCCATGGCCTGCTTCGCGCTCGGATGCGCCTGCAGCGAAAGCGGTTCGTCGGCGGCCAGCACCTTGAGCAGAAACGGCAGTGTGTCGCCGAACCTGCCGCGCACACCCCCTCCGAGCTGTCCCTCCGGATCGTCACGCAGGGTGTCGAGCAGAGACCGCTCGCCGTCTTCGGTCTCCAGCCACGCCGGGTCGCCGGGATGGGCGCCGAACCACAGCTCTGCCTCGGGATGTGCTGTGGGGCTTGGCCGTCCGGTGAAATCGGCAATTGCAGTACGCGAACCCCATGCATAGGTCCGCACCGCTCCGCGTAGCAAGTTCACTTGCTCAACCTCGAACCAGTTTCAGGTACACAGCCGCCATCTCCAATCGCACGGCCAGTGTCGCCAGTTGTTGTTCCAAACGCCCGGGCCCGGCCGCGGCGGCGGGCGCAGGTGCGCGTTCCGCCCCCGAAGTGTCCAGTGACTCCGGCACATCCTCGGCGTTGATCACTTCGACGTCGTCGAGCCCGGAGACACGGGCCGTCACCACCGGCCGCTCGGCGTCGGTGGTCAGCACGAAGGTCCGGACCCGCGGTGGGAGCGGCCCGTCGATCTGCTCGTCGTGGAATATCGACTGCTCACGATCGGCCGCGGACGCGTCACCCATCCCGCCGCGCAGCGCCACCAATGCATCGGCCAGGCCGACTGCGGCGACCGCCCGGTGGGCGATGCGCAACATCACGGAGACAACGTGTCGGGCCAGCGCCAGGGTCGCAGCGTTGTCACCCGCAATGACGACCTCGCTGCCCAACATCCGCTGGGCCAGCGCCTTGGCGGGATTCGTGAACAGTTCACGGGCCGCGCTGTTGCGCAACGCCTCCGCGTCCAACTCGTCGGCCAGTTCCGACAGATCCACCCGCAGCCCGGGGTCCACCACGCGCAGTGTCGCCAGTCCGGCAGCCAGATAGCGGGAAAAACCGAACTCGTCGGGCACCCACACACGCGGTGCCAGTGCGACGGACCGCCCCGCGGTGGCATCGCGCAACGGCCCCTCATACGGCGCGACCACGACGATGCGGGCGCCGCGACGCACGCCGGTGGCTGCGGCGGACACCAGCGCGGGATCCCCGGGGTCGTCCCCCGCCACGACAAGCACATCCAGCGCACCGATCCAGGGCGGTACCTCGGGGGCGACGACGATCGGGGCCGCCACCGAGCCGCCCAGCGCGGCCGCGAGCAATGAGCCTGCCGCTTCTGCGTTTCCGCGGCCGGACACCCAGATCACCGTGCGGGGCGGCTGGTCGCTCTGCAGCGACTCCAGCTCCCCCTCCTCCAGCGCCGCTGCGGTCGCGCGCACCTGCGCGCCGGCCATCGACACCGCGCGCAGCGAAGCGTCACGGTCGGCGGCCAGCAGGCCTTCCACATCGTCGAGGTCGACGATCGAGTGGGTGGCGTTCACGTGGCCGCCTCAGTGCGCGCCGCGATCCCGCCTTGAACTATCTGGGAGATCTGCCCGACGATGTCGTCGACTTCCTCGGTGGTACGCGCTTCGACGTTGAGTCGCAGCAACGGCTCGGTGTTGGACATGCGCAGGTTGAACCACGTGCCCTCGCCCAGATCGACGGTCACGCCGTCGAGGTGGTCGATGGACTGGATCCGGGTACCGAACATCGACAGCACCTCGTCCACGCACGCCTCGGCGTCGGTGACGGTGAAGTTCAACTCACCGGACGCCTCATAGCGCTGATAGTCGGCCATCAGGTCGGACAACGGTCGATGCTGCTCGCCGAGCGCCGCAAGGACATGCAGGGCAGCCAACATGCCAGAGTCGGCGCCCCAGAAGTCGCGGAAGTAGTAGTGCGCCGAATGCTCTCCACCGAAGATCGCGCCGGTGTCGGCCATCAGCGCCTTGATGTAAGAGTGCCCGACGCGCGCGCGCACGGGCGTGCCACCACGCTCGGTGACGAGTTCCGGTACGGCGCGTGACGTGATCAGGTTGTGGATCACCGTCGCGCCGATCTCTCGACTCAGTTCCCGCGAGGCGACCAACGCCGTCACCGCCGACGGAGAAACCGGTTGGCCCTTCTCGTCGACCACGAAACACCTGTCGGCGTCGCCGTCGAAGGCCAGTCCGATGTCTGCGCCGGTCTCCAGCACGTACGCCTGCAGGTCGACGAGGTTCGCCGGGTCCAGCGGATTGGCCTCGTGGTTGGGGAACGTGCCGTCGAGTTCGAAGAACAGCGGAGAGAGCGTGATCGACGGAATCGACCCCAGCACAGCGGGAGTCGTGTGGCCGGCCATGCCGTTGCCCGCATCGACGGCGACCTTCAACGGGCGCAGTTCGGCCAGGCTGACCAGTGATCGCAGGAAGTCGCCGTAATCGGACAGAACATCGCGTTCGGTCACCGCGCCGCGCGGCCCGTCGTGGCCCGGCACCCCGGCGATGACCTCCTCGCTGATCGCGGTGAGGCCCGTGTCCTTGCCGACGGGCTTGGCTCCGGCCCGGCACAGCTTGATGCCGTTGTAGGCGGCCGGGTTGTGGCTGGCGGTGAACATCGCGCCGGGACAGTCGAGTAGACCCGACGCGAAATACAACTGATCCGTTGAGGCAAGGCCGATGCGAACCACGTCGAGGCCCTGCGCAACCACGCCGTCAGCGAATGCGTCCGCCAGCGCGGGCGAGCTGGCTCGCATGTCGTAGCCGATCACGACCCGAGACGCGTTCTCATCACGCATGAGGCGGGCGAATGCGCCGCCGATCTCGGAGACGAACTTTTCGTCGAGTTCCTCGCCGACCAGGCCGCGCACGTCATACGCCTTGATGACACGATGGACAGCCGCGGCGGGCCGGGACGGCGATGAGCGCTTGCGCGAAGAGCGCATCACATAGAACTCCTTGAAGAGTGGACTGCTGGCGCCAGCCTAACCGCCACACGGCCGAGGCACGTTGGCTAGTCCTCGCCTAGTCGCTGGGGTCGGGCAACACCCGCAGGTGGCCCCGCCGCCGCCCGTTGGACTCGGACCTGCGGACCGGTGGTGCCATGAGCGCCCCGCCGGGCACGCCTGTGACCGGATCGGAAAAACCTGCGGCCATGCTATTGATCGGTGCCGAGACGTCGCGCCCTTCGCGCACCGCGTCGGCCAGAGCCACCAGATCGTCCTCGTCCGGGTGCGACGGCAGCGGCCCCGCGTGGCGAACCAGTTCCCAGCCGCGAGGGGCGGTGATGCGGCCGGCGTGCAGCACGCACAGGTCCCACGAATGCGGCTCGGAGACCGTGGCCAGCGGGCCGACGACTGCCGTCGAGTCGGAGTAGACAAAGGTCAGCGTCGCGACCGCATAGTGGGGGCACCCGGGCCGGCAGCAGCGACGGGGAACGTTCACAGCGAGAGGTTATCGTGCGCAAAC
Organism: uncultured Actinomycetota bacterium; assembly: GCA_963721495.1. GTDB lineage: Bacteria > Actinomycetota > Actinomycetes > Mycobacteriales > Mycobacteriaceae > Mycobacterium. The sequence continues at coordinate 90,959 of CAVRMG010000006.1, forward strand.
CGCGCAAGCCGCCGGACACGCGCGCCATCTGAACGCCGATCTCCAACCGTTACGATCTGTGTCGTGGCGGACGAGAGGAGCACTCGATAACCGGTACTGAGCGCGGACACCTGCGATCACGCCGCGGTCGCGAAATGCGCGGGCCGCTTCTTCCGGCCACGGTGCCTGGCTGGCGCAGCCGCGCCGAACGGTTCGATATGGCGGTGCTGGAGGCCTACGAGCCGATCGAGCGCCGCTGGCATGAGCGCGTATCGGCGCTCGACGTCGCCGTTGACGAAATTCCCCGCATCGCGCCGAAGGACCCCGAGAGTGTGCAGTGGCCGCCCGAAGTCATCGCCGACGGCCCGATCGCGCTGGCCCGGCTGATTCCGGCGGGCGTCGACGTCCGCGGCAATGCCACGCGGGCGCGAATTGTGTTGTTCCGAAAGCCGATCGAACGACGGGCGAAGGACACCATCGAACTCGCGGAGCTGCTGCATGAAGTCTTGGTGGCGCAGGTGGCCACCTATCTGGGCGTCGAACCTTCCGTCATCGACCCGACGATCGATGACGATTAGGGCGCGGCCTAGCTTGCGATGAGCGCTTGCACGAAGAGCGTCAAATGATGCCGCGCTTGAGGCGGCGGCGCTCACGCTCGGACAGGCCACCCCAGATGCCGAAGCGCTCGTCATGGGCCAACGCGTAGTCAAGGCACGCATCACGCACCTCGCAGCCCTGGCAGATGCGCTTGGCTTCGCGGGTCGAGCCACCCTTCTCGGGGAAGAACGCCTCGGGATCGGTTTGAGCGCACAGCGCCTTCTCCTGCCAGAGGTCGTCCTCCGGCGTGAGCATTGCCGGCATATGCGGCGTCACATCAATCGGGGCGGGCACCAGACTTAACTGGGGACGCCTCGGCGTCACTATCGGTGCCGGCTCGGTATTGGTGTGCGGCGCACTGCCTACTGAGCCGAGCAGCCGGTTGTCGAACTGGACCACATGATCGAAATCGCTGAACTCAAAAGACATTCTCCGCCTCCTCACCTGGTGTCGTAGATCCGTAAATGGAGCCCCACTATTGTTCTGTGCGGCCATCTCAATTCGAACATATGATCGAATCTCGGTCTGCGACACCGAAACCGGCCGGCCAACCGCGAAATGACACTGGTGTGATTACACACGCGTTAGTTGCCGGGGTCAAGCGCTAGAACAGAAATTCATACCATTCCGTGACCCGAATCCGGCGCGTCGAGACATCGGCGTGTCTGTCACACGGTCGGCCTCGTGCTCCGACGCAGGCCTGACGGCCTAATGTCGGTCACTGTGAAGGTCACGGTTCTGGTCGGTGGCGTGGGCGGAGCCCGCTTCCTGCTCGGCGTGCAGCACCTGTTCAGGCTGGGCCAATTCAGCAGTTCCGGCGACGCCTCAGAGCATGAGCTGACAGCGGTCGTCAACGTCGGCGACGACGCATGGATGTTCGGTGTGCGGATCTGCCCGGACCTCGACACCTGTATGTACACGCTGGGCGGCGGTATCGACCCGGAGCGCGGCTGGGGCCATCGCAATGAAACCTGGCATGCCAAGGAGGAACTCGCCGCCTACGGAGTGCAGCCCGACTGGTTCGGCCTCGGCGACCGTGATCTCGCCACGCATCTGGTGCGCAGCCAGATGTTGCGTGCCGGGTATCCGCTGTCACAGGTGACCGAGGCGCTGTGCCGGCGATGGTCGCCCGGCGCGCAGTTGCTGCCCGCCAGCGACGATCGCAGTGAAACCCACGTCGTCATCACCGATCCCGACCCCGGTGAGTCGGCCGGTGAGAGGCGTGCGATCCACTTCCAGGAGTGGTGGGTGCGTTACCGCGCGCAGGTACCCACGCACAGCTTCGCGTTCGTCGGCGCCGACAAAGCGTCCGCAGGCCCGGGAGTCGTCGAAGCCATTGAGACGGCCGACGTCGTGCTGCTGGCGCCGTCCAACCCGGTGGTGAGCATCGGCGCGATCCTCACCGTCCCGGGCATCCGCGGCGCACTGCGTTCGACGACGGCACGGGTCATCGGCTACTCCCCCATCATCGATGGAAAACCGTTGCGTGGCATGGCCGACGAATGTCTGTCGATCATCGGTGTGGCCAGCACCTCCGAAGCCGTCGGCACCCACTACGGGGCCCGCGGCGGCACCGGCATCCTCGACGGCTGGCTCGTACACGACGGGGACCACGCCGAGATCGACGGCGTGGATGTGCGGGCGGTGCCGCTGCTGATGAAGGATCCGGCGACGACCGCCGAAATGGTGCGCGCCGGCCTCGATCTGGCGGGCCTGAAGGTGGATCCGCGGCAATGACAGAACACGGATCTGCCGCAGCCGTCGAAATGCTTCCGGTGCCGGGGCTTCCCGAGTTCCGCCCGGGCGACGACCTCGCCGCTGCCATCGCCGCGGCGGCACCCTGGCTGCGGGACAACGACATTCTGGTGGTCACCAGCAAGGTGGTGTCCAAGTGTGAGGGTCGGATCGTCGACGCGCCGATGGACCCCGAGGAGCGGGACGCCCTGCGGCGCAAGCTTATCGACGCCGAGGCGGTGCGGGTTCTGGCCCGCAAGGGCAAGACCCTGATCACCGAGAACGCGCTCGGCCTGGTGCAAGCGGCGGCCGGTGTCGACGGCTCCAACGTCGACGCCGCCGAACTCGCGCTGCTGCCAACCGACCCGGATGCCAGCGCGGCGGTCCTGCGGACCGGACTGCGCGACCGGCTGGGGGTCACCGTCGGCGTCGTCGTCACCGACACGATGGGGCGTGCGTGGCGCAACGGACAGACCGACGTCGCCATCGGTGCCGCGGGGTTGACGGTCCTGCACGGCTACGAGGGGTCCCAGGACCGGCACGGCAACGAGCTGATCGTCACCGAGATCGCCGTCGCCGACGAGATCGCCGCCGCCGCCGATCTCGTCAAGGGCAAGCTGACCGACATCCCGGTCGCGGTTGTCCGCGGATTGTCTCTGCAGGACAACGGATCCAACGCGCGGAATCTGCTGAGGCCCGGCGAGGAGGACCTGTTCTGGCTGGGAACCGAGGAGGCGATCGCGTTGGGTTTCCAGAAAGGGACAAGCCAGGCCCAGCTGCTGCGCCGGTCGGTGCGCACATTCAGCGGCGAGCCCGTCGCGCCCGAGCTCGTCGAGGGCGCCGTCGCCGAAGCGCTCACCGCCCCCGCGCCACACCACACCCGGCCCGTCCGGTTTGTGTGGATGCAGGATCCCGCCAGGAGGCTGGCCCTGCTCGACCGGATGAAGACGAAGTGGCGCACCGACCTCACCAGTGACGGCCGGGGTGCCGACGCCGTCGAGCGCCGCGTCGGGCGCGGCCAGATCCTCTACGACGCACCCGAACTCGTCATCCCGTTCATGGTGCCCGACGGCGCACACAGCTACCCCGACGCCGGGCGCACCGCCGCAGAGCACACGATGTTCACCGTCGCGGTCGGAGCCGCGGTGCAGGCGCTGCTGGTGGCACTGGCAGTGCGTGGTGTGGGCAGCTGCTGGATCGGGTCCACCATCTTCACCGCCGATCTGGTGCGCGACGAACTCGGGTTGCCTGCCGATTGGGAGCCGTTGGGCGCCATCGCGATCGGCTACCCCGACAAGCCGTCGGGGCCTCGCGATCCGGTCCCGACCGACGACCTGCTGGTGCGCAGGTGAGCTTGCACGACTCAGCGGTCGAGGTGTTGACCGATTGGCAGACGCCCGATCCCGCCCAGGACACCCTGCGCCACGCCGTGCTCGCATTCCTGGCCGCCCGGCCGGACGGATGCCTGCGCGCATGCGTGCCCGGCCACGTCACCGGTTCGGCGCTCGTGCTCGACCACGCCGGCACGCACGCACTGCTCACGCTGCACCCGCGGTTCGGCCGGTGGCTGCAACTGGGCGGGCACTGCGAGGAAACCGACGCCGACATCGTCGCCGCCGCACTGCGGGAGGCCACCGAGGAGTCCGGCATCGACGGCCTGACGATCGATCCGTCGCTGGCGGCGCTGCACGTACACCCGGTGACGTGTTCGCTTGGCGTGCCGACCCGCCACCTCGACATGCAGTTCATCGCGTACGCCCCGGCGGGTGCCGAAATCGCCCGCAGCGACGAGTCCTTGGACCTGCGGTGGTGGCCGCTGGACGCGCTACCCGACGATCGTGACTTCGGCCTCACGCAACTGGCCGCGGTCGCCGCCGCCCGCCACTCGTGACTGGCCGCGAGATCAGACTTATGACACGCAAATTCGCCGTTTCGTGTACCGGAACCTGATTTCGGCGAAAGCGACAGGCCGAAATCGCCTAGACGTCGGTCGAGTAGCGGATACCGCCATCGGGGATCGTGACCCCCGGCCACACCCGAGCGCCGCGCAGCAGCTCACAGCGCGCGCCGATGTCGGCGCCGTCGCCGATCACCGCGTCTCGAAGCAGCGCACGCGGTCCGATTCGCGCGCCGAACCCGATGATCGAGCGTTCGATCACAGCGCCTGCCTCGACCTTGGCGCCGTCGAAGATCACGGCCCCGTCCAGCCGCGCACCTCCAGCGATCTCGGCGCCGCGACCAACGACCGTGCCGCCGATCAACAGTGCACCGGGGCTCACCGCGGCGCCGTCGTGGACTAGCGACTCACCCCGGTGCCCCTTCAGTGCGGGCGAGGGCGCGATGCCGCGAACCAGGTCGGCCGAGCCGCGCACGAAGTCCTCGGGTGTGCCCATGTCGCGCCAGTAGCTCGCGTCCACATAGCCGCAAACCTTGAGACCGTCGGCCAGCAGCTGCGGAAAAACCTCACGCTCCACCGACAGCGCCCTGCCCGTCGGCAGTCGGTCGATCACCTCACGCTTGAAGACGTAACAGCCGGCATTGATCTGGTCGGTGGGCGGATCCTCGGTCTTCTCCAGGAAGGCGGTGACCACACCATCGGCGTCGGTCGGCACACAGCCGAACGCGCGCGGGTCACCGACCCGCACCAGGTGAAGGGTCACGTCGGCGTCGTTGTCGTGATGTGTCGCGAGCAGTGCACCGAGATCGGCGCCGGACAGTACGTCGCCGTTGAACACCAGAGCAGTGTCGTGCCGCAGCTTCGACGCGACATTGGCGATACCGCCGCCGGTGCCCAATGGTTCGGTCTCGACGACGTATTCGATCCGCAGCCCCATCTTGGACCCGTCACCGAACTCCGACTCGAACACCCTGGCCTTGTACGACGTGCCCAGCACCACGTGCTCGACACCGGCATCGGCGATCCTTGATAACAGGTGGGTCAGAAAGGGCAGGCCGGCGGTCGGCAACATCGGTTTAGGCGCGGACAGTGTCAACGGGCGCAGCCGAGTGCCCAGACCACCCACCAAGATGACGGCGTCCACTTCTGCCGGTTTCATGAGCGCCGCCCTTTCGCCTGCTTACGCCGGGATCTGCGAACCACCAGGCCTGCACGCGCGGCGAGGGCGGCTTTGATCGTCCACCGCAGCGGCGCCTGCGACCAGTGCGGATAGCGATCTGCCAGGAAAGTGTAAGTACTCGTGTGGTGGGCCGCCAAGTTGCGAGCGGGGTCGCGGCCCGTTGCGTGGCCCTTGTCGTGCAAAATCTCCGCTGACGGCACGTACACGTTCTGCCAACCCGCGCGGCTCAGGCGATCCCCTAGGTCGACGTCCTCCATGTACATGAAATAGCGCTCGTCGAACCCCGCCACCTCATCGAATGCGACCCGCCGCAGCAATAGACACGATCCGGACAGCCAACCGACAGAACGTTCGCTGGGCACGAGCCTGGCCTGCCGGTAGGCCGCCGTCCACGGGTTGGATCGCCACAACGGGCCGACGACAGCGTGCATACCGCCACGGATCAGGCTGGGCAGATGGCGCGCCGACGGGTACACCGAGCCGTCAGGGTCGCGGATCAGCGGTCCCAGCGACCCGGCCCGCGGCCAGCGCGCCGCCGCGTCCAAAAGGATGTCGATGCTGCGCGGTCCCCATTGCACATCGGGATTGGCGACGATAAAAAAGTCGGAATATGGCGCGGCCGCCTCATCTTTCAGATACTCGTCGACGGCGCGGTTCACCGCGGTGCCGTAGCCGAGGTTTGCGCCGGTGCGCAGCAGCCGCACGTTGGGGTACTGCTCCAGCGCCTCTTCGGGTGCGCCGTCGGTCGATCCGTTGTCGGCCATGATGACGGTCACCGCGCGGTCGGTGGCATGCGACAACGATGCCAGGAACCGGTTCAGATGTGGCCCCGGTGAATACGTGACCGTCACCACTATCAGTTCGTCACTCACGTGATGGCCACCAGTTCGTCACTCACGGCGTAGAGGTTAATGGGCCGTGCTCGGCGAGCGCGGCGGCCAGCGCGTCGCGCCACGGCCGCAGCGGGGTCAAACCCGCTTCGGCGGACAACCGGCCGGACAGAGCCGAGTACGGCGGCCGGGGTGCGGGCCTGGGGTGGCGGTCACTGCCGACCGGGCGCACGCGGGCCGGATCGGCGCCCACGGCCTCGAACACGGCCTGCGCCTGCTCGTAACGGCTGGCCTCGCCGGCGTTGGCGGCATGCAGCACCGGTTCCCGAATGCCCCCGTCGGCCACTTCGAGCAGCGCGCCGACCAGATCGGCGACGTACGTCGGCGATCCGACCTGGTCGGCCACCACGTCGACCGGGCCGTCGCCGGCCGCCAGCCGTCGCATCACGGCCGCGAAGTCGGTTCCGTCACCGCCCTCGTAGATCCACGCCGTTCTGACGATGTGCGCGTCGGGCATCGCCGTCAGAATGGCGAATTCGCCTGCGAGTTTGGTGCGGCCGTACACGCCTTGTGGTCCGGTCTCGTCGTCGATCTCATACGGGCTGCCCTTGGAGCCAGAGAAGACGTAATCGGTCGAGATGTGGATGAAATCAGCTCCTGCGCGCGCACAGGCGTGCGCGACATTGGCGGGTCCCACGGCGTTGACGGCATGGGCACGGGCCTCGTCGGACTCGGCCGCGTCGACCTTGGTGTAGGCGGCGCAGTTGATCACCACGTCACCTGGTTCGACGAATCGCTCAGCGGCGGGTGCGTCGGTGATGTCCCAGTCGGATGACGTCAGCGCCAGCACGTCGCGGCCCTGTTTGCGCGCCTGAGCTGCCAATTCACGTCCGACCATGCCACCGGCACCGGAGATAACGATTCGGGCAGACTTCTGGAAAGACATAGCGACGAGTCTGGCACGCCGACCCGCGCTACCCACTCTGCGCCCTTTTCGCAAGTAACCTGGGCTGATGCCCGCTCGCACTCTCCGTGTCATCGCCGTGTCCCTGGCACTGGCGATCGTCGTCGGCACAGGCGTCGCCTGGGGCAAGATCCGGTCGTTCGAATCCGGCATCAACCACATTTCGCCCATCGCACTGGGCGGCGGCGGCGAAGACGGTGCGATCGACATCCTGCTGGTCGGCATGGACAGCCGCACCGACGCGCATGGCAACCCGCTGTCCGAGGAGGAACTCGCCACGCTGCGCGCCGGCGACGACGAGGCCACCAACACCGACACCATCATCCTGATACGCATCCCGAACAACGGAGAGTCGGCCACCGCGATCTCGATCCCCCGCGACTCCTACGTCGAAGCGCCCGGCGTCGGCAAGATGAAGATCAACGGCGTCTACGGTTCGGCGCACTTCGAGAAACTGACCGAGCTGGTCGAACAAGACGGCATGGAACAGGCACAGGCCGAACCGCAGGCCGCCGAGGCCGGTCGTGAGGCCTTGATCAAGACCGTGGCGAGCCTGACCGGTGTCACCGTCGACCACTACGCCGAGATCGGACTTCTCGGGTTCTCACTGATCACCGACGCCCTGGGTGGCGTCAATGTGTGCCTGAGAGATGCTGTGTACGAACCACTTTCGGGTGCCGATTTCCCGGCGGGGTGGCAGAAGCTGAGCGGCCCGCAGGCGCTGAGCTTCGTCCGCCAGCGCCACGATCTGCCCCGCGGCGACCTCGACCGGGTGGTGCGCCAGCAGGCGGTCATGGCGTCGCTGGCCCACGACGTCATCTCCAGCAAGACGCTGTCCAGCCCGTCGACGCTGGGCCGGCTGCAGGATGCGGTACAGCGCTCGGTGGTGCTCTCAGACGGCTGGGACGTCATGGAATTCGCCGAGCAGTTGCAGAAGCTCGCCGGCGGCAACGTCGCCTTCGCCACCATCCCCGTGCTCCAGGAGAACGGCTGGAGCGACGACGGAATGCAGAGCGTGGTGCGGGTGGACGCAGGCGAGGTCAAGGACTGGGTGAACGGACTGCTGCACGACCAGGACGAGGGCAAGACCGAAGAACTCGCGTACACGCCGGAGAAGACCACCGCCGACGTGGTCAACGCCTCCGACATCAACGGGCTGGCCTCTGCGGTCTCGCAGGTGCTGACCACCAAGGGCTTCTCCCCCGGCAACACCGGCAACCACGAGGGCGCACCGGTGACGGGCAGCCAGGTGCAGGCTCCCAAAGCCGATGACCTTGGCGCGCAGGCGATTTCCAAAGACCTGGGCGGGCTGCCCATCGTCGAGGACGCATCGGTGGCCCCCGGCTCGGTGCGGGTCGTGCTGGCCGCGGACTACACCGGTCCGGGCTCGGGCCTGGACGGCAGCGACCCGACGCTGGCCACCGCCGACCCCGTCGCGGCCGGGTCGACCGATTCGACCGAGGCCCCGCTGGCACCGTCGCCGGTCCTCACCGCCGGCTCGAACGACCCGGAGTGCGTCAACTAGACGTGACCACAGTCAGTTCGGCGATTCTCGATCCACTCATGACCTCCGACCCGGCGGGCCCGCGGATCACCTACTACGACGACGCGACGGGCGAACGGATCGAGTTGTCCACCGCGACGCTGGTGAACTGGGCGGCCAAGACCGGCAACCTGTTACGCGATGAAATGGGTGCCGGTCCGTCGAGCCGAGTCGCGGTGCTGTTGCCCGCGCACTGGCAGACCGCGGCGGTGTTGTTCGGGATCTGGTGGATAGGTGCAGAAGTCGTCACCGCCGGGGAGGCCGACGTAGCGCTGTGCACGGCCGAACGCCTCGCCGAGGCCGACGACGCCGTCGGAATGGGCGAGGTCGCGGTGTTGTCGCTGGACCCGTTCGGGAAGCCGGCGGCGGGTCTCCCGGTCGGGGTGACCGATTACGCCACCGCGGTGCGCGTGCACGGCGACCAGATCTCCCCCGAGCGCCATCCCGGTGTCGCGCTGGACGGCCGGTCGGTGACCGAGGTGCTCGCCGGTGCACTGGCATCGGCTGCCGCACAGGGTTTCACGGCCGACGACCGCGTGATGTCGACGGCCGGCTGGGACAGCGCCGATGACCTGATCGACAATGTACTGGCGGTATTCGCGATCGCTGCGTCACTCGTGCAAGTGGCGAATCCGGATGCCGCGGTGCTGGACCGTCGCAGGCGGATGGAGAAGATCACCAAGGGGTGACGTGGCATCGTTACCGCAGTAATGCACGCGACATCACCACGCGCTGAATCTGATTCGTGCCCTCGTAGATCTGAGTGATCTTCGCGTCCCGCATGAATCGCTCGACCGGGAAGTCTGTGGTGTAGCCGTAGCCGCCGAACAACTGAACGGCGTCGGTGGTGACCTGCATCGCCACGTCGGAGGCATAGCACTTCGACGCGGAGGAGATGAACCCGAGATCCGGTTCGCCGCGTTCGGCGCGGGCGGCGGCGGTGTACACCAACAGCCGGGCCGCCTCGATCTTCATCGCCATGTCGGCGAGCATGAACTGCACCGCCTGGAAGTCGGCGATGCGCTTACGGAACTGCTTGCGCTCCTTGGTGTAAGCGATCGCTGCATCCAGCGCACCCTGCGCGATGCCGACGGCCTGCGCACCGATGGTCGGGCGGGTGTGGTCAAGAGTGGCCAGCGCCGTCTTGAAGCCGGTGCCCTCCTCGCCGATGATCCGATCACCCGGGATGCGGCAGTCCTCGAAGTACAGCTCGGTGGTCGGCGAGCCCTTGATGCCCAGCTTCTTCTCTTTGGCGCCGACCGCGAACCCCGGATCGTCCTTGTGCACGACGAACGCCGAAATACCGTTGGCGCCCTGGTCCGGATCGGTTACCGCCATAACCGTGTACCACGTGGAGTGCCCGCCGTTGGAGATCCAACACTTGGCACCGTTGAGCACCCAGTCGTCGCCGTCACGGCGTGCGCGGGTTCGCATCGCGGCCGCGTCGCTACCGGCCTCTCGCTCCGAAAGCGCATACGACGCCGACGCCTCCCCCGCGCCGATGCTCGGCAGCACCTGCTTCTTGAGCTCCTCCGATCCGCGCATCAACAGGCCCATGGTGCCCAGCTTGTTGCAGATCGGGATAAGCGACGACGACGCGCACACCCGCGCGACCTCTTCGATGACGATGCACGCGGCCACCGAGTCGCCACCCTGGCCGCCGTACTCCTCGGGAATGTGGATCGCCGCCATCCCCGAGGACGTCAGCGCCGCCAGAGCTTCATCGGTGTATCGGGCCTTCTCGTCGACGTCGGCGGCGTGCGGCGCGATCTCTTTCTCGCAGAGGTCACGCAGCACCGACCGCAACTCGTTGTGCTCGTCGGAGAGCTTGAAAGCGTCGAACGAGGGGTTACCAATGGCCATGGAGACTCCTTGCTACTCGCCGGTAACTCTACTATTCGGGGGCGAGCCTGCCGATCGCCGCCGACTGCCCGAGCAGACGATCCCGCAGCGCCGCGTCCTTCTGCAGCACCACATCCGCCAGTGAGGCCTGGAACTCCACGATCCGCTGCCTCAGCGTGGCATCCGACGAACCGAGAATCCGCAACGCCAGCAGTCCCGCGTTGCGGCCACCGCCGATCGACACCGTGGCCACCGGCACGCCGGCGGGCATCTGCACAATCGAGAGCAACGAGTCCAGCCCGTCAAGCGTGGCTAGCGGCACCGGCACGCCGATAACGGGCAGCGGCGTCGCCGAAGCCACCATGCCGGGCAGGTGCGCGGCCCCGCCCGCGCCGGCGATAATCACCTCGATGCCGCGAGCGGCGGCCGCCTTCGCGTACTCGAGCATGCGGTCGGGGGTGCGATGTGCCGACACCACACCGACCTCGAACGGGACATCGAACTCGGCCAGTGCGTGGGCTGCGTCCTCCATGACCGACCAGTCGCTGTCGCTGCCCATGATCACGCCGACGCGCGGCTTGGGAGTCTCAGGCATGTTCATTCCAACCGTCCGTCCATTCGGCACTCGACAACCAGTGTGCGGCCCGCACCGCGCGTTCCCGCACGGCCGAGACGTACCCGTCGTCGTCCAGGGATCCGCCGGGCGCGCCGAGGACGTTCACATGTCCGATCTTGCGACCGGGACGTTCGCCCTTGCCATAAAGATGCACCTTCGCCTCCGGGAGGCGAGCGAACAGGTGATGCAGTCGTTCATCCATGCTCATCTTCGGGATGGATTGAGCACCGAGCACATTCGCCATCACGGTGACGGGTGCAATCAGCGAGGTGTCGCCCAGTGGATAGTCCAACACCGCACGCAGGTGCTGCTCGAACTGACTGGTGCGCGCGCCATCCATCGTCCAGTGGCCTGAATTGTGCGGCCGCATTGCCAATTCGTTGACCAGCAGATCACCCGCCACGGTTTCGAACAGTTCGACGGCCAGCACCCCGACCACGCCGAGCTCTTCGGCCAGCCGCAGCGCGAGACCTCCTGCGGCGCCTGCGATTTTGGCGTCCAGCGCGGGGGCGGGCGCGATGACCTCCACACAGATGCCGTCGCGCTGCACGGTGTGCACCACCGGCCACACAGCACCCTGGCCGAACGGTGAGCGCGCCACCAGCGCGGCGAGTTCGCGCCGCATGTCCACCTTCTCCTCGACGAGGACCTCGACTCCGGCCGCCAGGTACTCGGCGGCCACATCGCGGGCGTGGGCGGTATCGCGTGCCAGCGTCACGCCGCGACCGTCGTAGCCGCCACGCACCGTCTTCACCACAAGCGGCGCTTCGACGCGCGCCGCGAATGCATCCACATCAGCCGGGTCCGTGACGGCCGCAAAACGCGGCACCGGAGCCCCGAGCGCCTCCAGCCGCCGCCGCATCACCAACTTGTCCTGGGCGTGTATCAGCGCCGAAGGCGGCGGTGCGACATTCACGCCGTCGGCGACCAGCTTCTCGAGCAGTTCGGTCGGCACGTGCTCGTGATCGAAGGTCAGCGCAGCGGCACCCGCCGCCGCCCGGCGCAGCGCTTCGAGGTTGTCGTGCGACCCGATCACCACATCCGGCGTCACCTGCGCCGCCGGATCGTCAGGTGTGACGGCCAACACACGCAGCGTTTGACCGAGCGCGATCGCAGCCTGATGAGTCATCCTGGCCAGCTGCCCTCCGCCGATCATGGTCACCACCGGGGGCGCAGTCGGGTTGCGGGGCACGTGCCTATGTTGTCATGACGTCGAACGGTCAGTTTCGACGTCGCGACCTGCGCGATACGCGTGGCACCGTCAATTTCCGTAGACTGCGCTGTTGTGTCCTTCACCGATGCCACGATCGCGCGGCTGCCACGAGCGATTCGGCCGTACTTTGAGCGGCATCACGAGCTCATCAAGTTTGCGATCGTCGGCGCGACGACATTCGTCATCGACTCGGCGGTGTTTTACACGCTCAAGCTCACGGTGCTGGAGCCCAAGCCGGTGACCGCGAAGATCATCGCCGGCATCGTCGCGGTGATCGCGTCCTACATTCTGAACCGCGAATGGAGCTTCCAGAATCGCGGCGGCCGCGAGCGCCACCATGAGGCGCTATTGTTTTTTGGCTTCAGCGGTGTGGGCGTGCTGATCTGCATGGCGCCGCTGTGGTTCTCCAGCTACGTCCTGCAGCTTCGCGTGCCCGACGTGTCACTGACCACCGAGAACATCGCCGACTTCATCTCGGCCTACATCATCGGCAATTTGCTCCAGATGGGGTTCCGGTTCTGGGCGTTCCGGCGCTGGGTGTTCCCCGACGAGTTCGGCCGCGATCCCGAAAAGGCGGTCGAGTCCACCTTCACGGCCGGCGGACTGGCCGAGGCGATGGAGGACGCGCACGAGCACGGGGCCTCCAACGTCACCCCGCTGGAGCGCGCTCGTCGTCAACGCCTGCCGGAGGACCGGCTGTCGGATTCCTCGCCGCCGAGCGTGTCGAAGACTTCGTGATACAGCAGCGAGTGGACCCGCTCCACTTGCGGAATGTCGTGAAACTCGAGGGGATCCTGCGACGCTGACTCGATGATCAGCGTGCCGGTGCGCAGAATGCGATCGAAGACACGGTGCCGGAATTCGACGCTGTTGATTCGGGCCAAAGGGATGTCGATCCCCGACCTTGTCAGCAGGCCGTGCCTGAACATCACCCTGCGGTCGGTGATGACGAAATGTGTCGTCCACCAGTTGAGGAACGGCCAGAGCGTCAGCCACCCGATGATCACCAGCCAGATGACCCCGATGACGATGAGAACGACGTTGCGGGCAGTGGGATCCCAATTCGTCGTGTTGACGTATCCGGCGCCGAACGCCGCCAGTGCGGTGACTACCAACAGGACCAGGATCGGGCCGATCAACCGCTTCCAGTGAGGGTGGCGATGCAATACGACCTGCTCGTCGGCGGCCAGCACATTCTCGGGATAACCCATGACGATGACCCTAACGGGGCGGGCGGGCGGCGGGCCGCAGGTGAACGATGTCACCGGCGGACACCACGACGGTTTCGCCGCCACAGTCGATACACAGCCGGCCCTGCTCATCCACGTCGCGCGCAATCCCGACGACCTCCCGGTCACCGGGCAGGTCTGCGCGGACAAGCACGCCGAGAGTCGCACACATCGCGCGATACTCGTCCGCCAAGCGAGGATGGGTGCCCTGTGTACCCCGCCATACGCCGACGCGTTCACCGAGCACGGTGAGCAGATTCGTCACGAGCTCTTGACGGCCGGGCGCTCCTGGGCCGAGTTCGGCCAGTGAGATCGCTTGAGGTGCCTCAACCTCATTCGGTCGCGCCATGACGTTGAGGCCGATTCCTACGACGATGGTCCGCTGCGGGACGGCCACTTCGGCCAGGATGCCTGCCAGCTTCCTGCCTCGGGCCAGCACGTCATTGGGCCACTTGAGCACCACTTCGACGTCGGTGAAATCGCCGACCGCCTCGACTACGGACACCCCTGCCGCCAGCGGAAGCCACCCCCACTGGTCGGCGGGCACGTCCACGGCGTCGATACCCACCGACATTGCGATCTGCGCGCCGGGTGCTTCGATCCACGTACGACCGTGACGTCCCCGGCCCGCCGTCTGTTTCTCGGCGATCAGCACCGCGCCTGCGATGTCCTCGCCTGCGTTTGCGCGTGCGATCAAATCGCCGTTCGTGGAACCGGTCTCGGCCACGACGTCGAACCTGCCCCAGCCCGAGCCGGCCGCAAGCACGCGCGCGCGCAACGCCTCGACGTCGAGCCGATCGCCGACGCCGTCAGCAGTCATTGACCGGCGCCCTACCGTCGAACCGATCCGCCATCCACTTCACCAACTCGACGGCACCGGCCGGGTTATGGCCGCCGTCGGGTCCGTACACGATGGTGATGACGCCACCCATCGCGCACGCCGCTCCACGGCCGCGGTCACCCACGCAACGTCGATGAACGGATCCTTGCCTCGGTAATAGACGTACAGCGGCACCGAAAGCGGCTTCTGGGGTAATGCCCACTGCGTTCATAGTGAGGGCGGGTGTCGGTCGATCAGACTCCTCCCCCATCCCCTTCCGATCCGTACCTGTTGCGGCTTCAGCGCACCCATGCTTACCAGGTCTCGCCTCGCCTGTCCTCCGTCGGCTTTTCTTATACCTGTCTTAATGGAGGGTCGGCGTTGTCGCTACGATCTTCCCCATGACGAGCGTCACCGAGCCAGCGTCCGAGCATGAGATCGATGTCCATACCACCGCCGGCAAGCTGGCCGATCTGCGCAGGCGGAGCGAAGAGACGCTGCACCCGGTCGGTGAGGGGGCGGTCGAGAAGATCCACGCCAAGGGAAAGCTGACGGCTCGAGAGCGCATCCTGGCGCTGCTGGACGACGGATCGTTCGTCGAACTCGACGCACTGGCCCGTCACCGCAGCACGAATTTCGGAATGGCTGAAAAGCGCCCGTTCGGCGACGGTGTAGTCACCGGCTACGGCACCATCGACGGCCGCGAGATCTGCATCTTCAGCCAAGATGCGTCGGTGTTCGGCGGCAGCCTGGGCGAGGTCTACGGCGAAAAGATCGTCAAGGTGCAAGAACTCGCGACCAAGACGGGCCGCCCGCTCATTGGTATCAACGACGGCGCAGGTGCCCGCATCCAAGAGGGTGTGGTGTCGCTCGGCCTCTACAGCCAGATCTTTCACAACAACATCCTCGCCTCGGGCGTAATCCCGCAGATCTCGCTGATCATGGGTGCCGCAGCGGGCGGGCACGTGTACTCCCCCGCGCTGACCGACTTCGTCGTGATGGTCGACAAGACCAGCCAGATGTTCATCACCGGACCCGACGTCATCAAGACCGTCACCGGTGAGGACGTCACGATGGAGGAACTCGGCGGCGCGCACACGCACATGGCCAAGTCCGGCACCGCCCACTACGTGGCCACCGGTGAGCAGGACGCGTTCGACTATGTCCGCGAGCTGTTGTCGTACCTGCCCAGCAACAACTACGCCGACCCGCCGCGCTACCCCGCCGCGGTTCCGGAGGGCGCGATCGAGGACAACCTCACCGACGAGGACCTCGAGCTGGACACGCTGATCCCGGATTCGCCGAACCAGCCCTACGACATGCACGAGGTCATCACCCGCATCCTCGACGACGACGAGTTCCTCGAGGTGCAGGCCGGCTACGCGCAGAACATCATCATCGGCTTCGGCCGGATCGAGGGGCGCCCGGTGGGCATCGTCGCCAATCAGCCCACCCAGTTCGCCGGCTGCCTGGACATCAACGCCTCGGAGAAGGCCGCCCGCTTCATCCGCACCTGCGACTGCTTCAACGTGCCGATCGTCATGCTGGTCGACGTTCCGGGCTTTCTGCCGGGCACCGACCAGGAGTACAACGGCATCATTCGCCGCGGCGCCAAGCTGCTCTACGCGTACGGGGAGGCGACGGTGGCCAAGATCACCGTGATCACCCGCAAGGCGTACGGCGGCGCGTACTGCGTGATGGGCTCCAAGGAGATGGGCGCCGACGTGAACGTGGCGTGGCCGAGCGCGCAGATCGCTGTGATGGGCGCTGCGGGCGCGGTCGGGTTCGTCTACCGCCAGCAGCTCAACGAGGCCGCCAAGAGCGGCGAAGATGTTGATGCGCTGCGCCTGCAGCTGCAACAGGACTACGAGGACACCCTCGTCAATCCGTACATCGCCGCCGAACGAGGCTATGTCGACGCGGTGATCCCGCCGTCGCACACCCGCGGTTATGTCGCGACTGCGCTGCGGCTGCTCGAACGCAAGGTCACCCAAATGCCGCCGAAGAAGCACGGGAACATCCCACTGTGAGCGGGGCGAACGATTCAACTGACGTGAGCGGGGCGAACGATTCGACTGACGTGAGCGGGGCGAACGATCACCGACGACACCGTGACCGACGAACAGGCCACGCCGCAGTCGCATGAGGCGCATATCCAGGTCGTCAAGGGCCAACCGACCGAGGACGAGCTGGTCGCCGTGATCGCCGTGCTCGCCGCCGCGTCCGGCACCCCGGCCGAGCCGCGGGAGCAGGAAGAGAACCTGTGGGGCCATCCGGTGGACAGGCTGCGCTACTCAGTGTTCAGCTGGCAGCGGGTCACGCTGCAGTTACGGACGCACATGCGGCATCGGTGACGCGGTTCGTTCTGGCGTCGGCGTCTGCGGGCCGCCGTAAGGTGTTGCGCCAGGCGGGGATCGATCCTTTCGTCCTCGTCTCCGGCGTCGACGAGGACGCCGTCATGGCCGGGCTGGAGCCGACGGCCACGCCAGGTGAGGTCACCACAGCGCTGGCCGCCGCCAAAGCCGAGGCCGTCATCGGAGTCCTCGATGCCGCTGTCGGTGCCGATTGCGTTGTGATCGGCTGTGATTCGATGCTGTACCGCGACGGCGAGTTGCGGGGCAAGCCGGCGACCGCCGAGGCGGCGAGGCTGGGGTGGCAGCAGATGGCAGGCACCTCGGGCGAGCTGTACACCGGGCACTGCGTGGTTCGGTTGCAGGACAATACAATTGCGTGGCAAGCGGCCGACGCCACCGTCACCACGGTCAGGTTCGGCACCCCGTCGCCTCGCGATCTGGACGCGTACGTCGGCAGCGGTGAGCCGACGGCGGTGGCGGGCGGATTCACACTCGACGGCCTGGGCGGATGGTTCGTCGACGGCGTCGACGGCGACCCGTCGTCGGTGATCGGGATCGGCTTGCCGCTGATCCGCCGACTGCTTGCCGGCGCAGGACTGTCGATCGCCGAACTCTGGGCCGCCAACCCCGTCACCTGATTGCGGCGAACCGGCCCGCCTGCCGCGTGGGTAGGCTCACAGTTGTGCCGCTGCCTGCCGATCCCGATCCCGCCCTGGCCGACTACGCCCATCCGGAACGCCTGGTCACCGCCGACTGGTTGTCAGGCAATCTCGGCAGGCCCGGACTGGCCATCGTCGAGTCCGACGAGGACGTGCTGCTCTACGACACCGGGCACATCCCGGGCGCGGTGAAGATCGACTGGCACACCGATCTCAACGATCCGCACGTACGCGACTACATCAACGGTGAGCAGTTCGCCGAGCTGATGAACCGAAAAGGCATCTCCCGCGACGACACCGTGGTGATCTACGGCGACAAGAGCAACTGGTGGGCCGCCTACGCGCTGTGGGTGTTCACCTTGTTCGGCCACCCCGACGTGCGACTTCTTGACGGCGGGCGCGACCTGTGGATCTCCGACGGTCGCGACACCAACCTCGACGTGCCTGCCAAGCCGACCACCGGCTACCCCGTCGTCGAGCGCAACGACGCGCCCATCCGCGCATTCAAAGACGAGGTGCTCGGCGTCCTTGGCGCACAACCCCTGATCGACGTCCGTTCGCCGCAGGAGTTCACCGGCGAGCGCACCCATATGCCCGACTACCCCGAGGAAGGCGCGCTGCGCGGCGGGCACATTCCGACCGCGAGGTCGATCCCGTGGGGCAAGGCAGCCAGGGACAGCGGCCAGTTCCGCAGCCGCGCCGAGCTCGCCGAGTTGTACGGCTTCCTGACGCCGGACCACAAGACGGTCGTCTACTGCCGGATCGGAGAGCGCTCCAGCCACACTTGGTTCGTGCTCACCCATCTCCTCGGCCTGCCGGGGGTACGCAACTACGACGGTTCGTGGACCGAATGGGGCAACGCGGTACGGGTGCCCGTCGCTGTCGGGGAAGATCCCGGCGAAGCGCCATGAGCATGCCGGCCGCACTGGCCGAGGTGGTGTCGGACTTCAAGGACATGCAGGGCCAGGACAAGCTTCAGCTGCTGCTGGAGTTCGCCGACGAGCTGCCACCGCTGCC
The DNA here is from genome assembly GCA_963721495.1 of uncultured Actinomycetota bacterium. Lineage (GTDB taxonomy): Bacteria > Actinomycetota > Actinomycetes > Mycobacteriales > Mycobacteriaceae > Mycobacterium. Next base: position 109,433 of record CAVRMG010000006.1, read on the forward strand.
CGCCGACCTCGAAGAGGCGGCGATGGAACCGGTGCCCGAATGCCAGTCGCCGCTGTTCCTTCACGTCGACGCCGGCGACCGCGAGCGCGTGAGGCTGTACTTCAGCGCGCCGCCGGAAGCACCGACCACCCGCGGATTCGCCGCGATCCTGGCGGCCGGCCTCGACGAACAACGCGCCGACGACATCCTCGCCGTGCCCGACGACTTCTACAGTGAGCTCGGCCTGGCAGCGCTGATCAGCCCGCTTCGGCTACGCGGCATGTCGGCGATGCTGGCCCGCATCAAGCGCCACCTGAGGTAAGGCAGGCGCAACGCGAAGACCGGTTAATTGGCACCGCATCACCCGACGCCCAGCGATGTCTCCTAAACTGCGTCCGGATACATTCTTAAAGACGTTTCTTAAAGAACATGCCGTCAGGAGGCGCAGTGGCAAGTCACGCCAGCTCAAAGATCTCCAAGGTGCTGGTCGCCAATCGCGGGGAGATCGCGGTCCGGGTGATCAGGGCTGCCAAGGACGCCGGGCTTGCGAGCGTGGCCGTGTACGCCGAGCCCGACGCCGACGCGCCCCACGTACGACTCGCCGACGAGGCCTTCGCACTCGGCGGCCAGACGTCAGCCGAGTCCTATCTCGTCTTCGAGAAGATCCTGGACGCGGCCGCGAAGTCGGGCGCGAACGCGATCCACCCCGGCTACGGATTCCTTTCCGAGAACGCCGACTTCGCGCAGGCTGTCATCGACGCCGGTCTGATCTGGATCGGGCCCAGCCCGCAGTCCATCCGCGACCTCGGCGACAAGGTCACCGCCCGCCACATCGCCGCGCGGGCTAAAGCACCCCTGGTGCCCGGTACGCCGGATCCGGTGAAGAATGCCGATGAGGTCGTGGCCTTCGCCAAGGAGTACGGCGTTCCCGTGGCCATCAAGGCGGCGTTCGGCGGCGGCGGCCGCGGCATGAAGGTCGCCCGCACGCTCGAGGAGATCCCCGAGTTGTTCGACTCGGCCACCCGCGAGGCCGTCTCCGCGTTCGGCCGCGGCGAGTGCTTCGTCGAGCGCTACCTGGACAAGCCGCGCCACGTCGAGGCCCAGGTGATCGCCGACCAGCACGGCAACGTCGTCGTTGCGGGCACCCGCGACTGCTCGCTGCAGCGCCGCTTCCAGAAACTCGTCGAGGAGGCGCCCGCGCCGTTCCTGACCGACGCGCAGCGCAAGGAGATCCACGAGTCCGCCAAGCGCATCTGCAAGGAGGCGCGGCTACTACGGCGCGGGCACCGTCGAGTACCTGGTCGGCCAGGACGGGCTGATCTCGTTCCTCGAGGTCAACACCCGCCTTGCAGGTCGAGCACCCGGTCACCGAGGAGACTGCGGGCATCGACCTGGTGCTGCAGCAGTTCCGGATCGCCAACGGCGACAAGCTGGACATCACCGAGGACCCCGAGCCCCGTGGCCATGCCATCGAGTTCCGCATCAACGGCGAGGACGCGGGCCGCGGGTTCCTGCCGGCCCCCGGCCCCGTCACTCACTTCACTCCGCCGACGGGTCCCGGCGTGCGGCTGGATTCGGGCGTGGAAACCGGATCGGTGATCGGCGGGCAGTTCGACTCGATGCTGGCCAAGCTGATCGTGCACGGCGGCACGCGTGAGGAGGCGCTGGCCCGATCGCGGCGCGCGCTGGCCGAGTTCACCGTCGAGGGCCTGGCCACCGTCATCCCGTTCCACCGTGCGGTGGTTGCCGACCCCGCGTTCATCGGCGACGACGACGGCTTCACCGTTCACACCCGCTGGATCGAGACCGAGTGGGACAACAACGTCGAGCCCTTCACCGGTGGTGACCCGATCGAAGAGGAAGACACCATCCCGCGGCAGACGGTGGTCGTCGAGGTGGGCGGGCGTCGGCTCGAGGTGTCGCTGCCCGGCGATCTCGCGTTGGGAGGTGGCGCCGCAGCGCCCGCAGGCGGTGGCGTGGTGCACAAGAAGCCCAAGCCGCGCAAGCGGGGCTCGCACGGCGGTGCGGCCGCATCCGGCGACGCGGTGACGGCGCCGATGCAGGGCACCGTGGTCAAGGTCGCCGTCGAGGAGGGTCAGGAGGTCGCCGCGGGTGATCTCGTCGTGGTCCTCGAGGCGATGAAGATGGAGAACCCGGTCACGGCCCACAAGGACGGCACCATCACCGGCCTCGCGGTCGAGGCTGGAGCGGCCGTCACGCAGGGCACGGTGCTGGCCGAGATCAAGTAGGCCCGGCCGCCTCAGTAGGGCGTCACCAGGCTGTTGCGTCGCAGTGCCGTGCCGAAGTAGCCGGCCGCGGGGTCGACGACGACGGTCTTCGAGTCGTCGCCCTGGCGGGCCAGCGACTCACGGGCCATCTGCTCGAACGGGATCTTCTCCGGCCCACCGATGTTCACGACATCGTTGAGCGGGTTCGCGACGGCGGCGCGCGCGACGTCGGAGGCGACCCGGTCCGCCGTGATCGGCTGGATGAGCGCGTCAGGGACGCGCACCTCGTCGCCTACCGTCATCGACGCGGTGATGGCGTCGGCGAACTCGCTGAACTGCGTGGCACGCACGATGGAGTACGGCAGACCGGATTCAGTGAGGATCTTCTCCTGAGCAACCTTGGCCCGCATGTACCCGCTATCCGGCAAACCATCGAGCCCGACTATCGACAGCGCGACGTAGTGGCCGACACCCGCATGCTTCGCAGCGCCCACCAGGTTGGTGGTCGATTTGTTGAAGAAGTCCATCACGGCGTCGTCCTCGAAGGACGGCGAGTTGACGACGTCGATGAGCACATCGGCGCCGCTGAGCGCTTCGACCAGGCCGTCGCCGGTCAGCACGTCGACACCCGACTGGCGCGACGCCGCGACGACGTCGTGACCCTCCGCGGTCAGCAGGTCGACCACCTTTGTGCCGATCAGACCGCTGGCACCAATGACTGTGATCTTCATGTGATATGCCTACCATCAACGGGTGGAGCCCGTCGAAATTAATTCCGGTGCTTGGTATTTGCGTGCGTTGCACGCAGACGACCGCATCGATGACCGGCCGGCGTTGGCCGACCTCGGCGAGACCGATCCGGACTACGTCACCCGTCGCGCCACCATGTGGGCATCCGACACCGGTTACTCGTGGGCGGTCTGCGATCCGACCACCGGCGAGATGCTGGGTGAGGTGCGGGTCGATCCACTCACCGCGACAGTCAGCACACGCGCGCGAGACGGCCATGGTGACGCCGCGGCGATCGCCGAGCAGTCCGTGCGCCGGTTCGCCGCGGCGATGTTGGGGCTGACGATCAACTGACCTCGGTTGCCGGCTCGGCCGACCCCCCTCATTGCCGGCTCAGTCGGTGGTGTCGATATCGCGGCCGGTGGCCAGGTCGGCACAGTCCACCTCGACGACGTCGCCGCGCGCCGACAGGAATGACCGCGCACCCTCGTCGCCGCGCAGTCCACGCCGCAGTTCGGCCCAGTGCCGGCGCGCCACCACGACAGGGTGACCGGGCGTGCCGCCGTATAGCGCCCTGGCCAGCCCCGACGACGAGGCCCGCGCGGCGGCCAGCACGCGAACCACCACATCGGCCCCGATGTCCGGCGTGTCGACGGTGTGCACTACCGCGTAGTCGGCGTCGACCGCCGACAAGCCCGCATGCAGCGACGCGGACAGCCCGTCGGACCAGTCGGCCGCGACGACGGCGCGGGCGGGCGCAGGCACGTCGACGATCGCGGCGCCCAACACCACGACGACGTCGTCGCAGCCACCCCGGCTCAGCGCGGTGACCGCGCAATCCAACCAGTCACCTTGTGCGGCAAGTACTTTGGGCATACCGAACCGTGTGCCTGCTCCAGCGGCGAGCAGCACACCGGCGGCAGTGGTCGACATGTCAACAGTGTGGGCCGGGTCGGCGGATGAGACAAACCCGGCCTGCGCCCATTTCGCTACGGTCCGTTGCGATTGTATCCCGGTTTCCCGGCTCAGCGCCCTGAGCTGCGGCTATGACGGCCGGTCCCATTCCATTGTCGGTCACCACCGGAACGGCGTAGGGTTCAGTACAGGTTGAGTTAACAGCCAGCTGCAAACGTCATCGACGGGCAGGGCGGACTTTTCGCCTTGCAGCGAGGCTTTCAAAAATGCAGGGCCAAATTTTGACGTGAGCCACAGTACGAATCCGAGTATTTCGACTGATGGAGTCACAATGACCACCACAGACCATGCCCTTCCGGCTTCGCCGGAGTCCCTGATCGAACGCGCCGACTCGCACACAGCGCACTTCGCCACCCATTGGTTACAGCCGGATACAGCGGTGATCACGGCACACGGTGAAATCGACGCGGCAAACTCGCAGGAGTTCGTCGACTACGCACTGCGCCACGGCGATCGCATGAGACGCCTGGTGCTCGATTTGAGTGGCGTCGATTTCTTTGGTACTTCGGGCTTTTCGGCGTTGCACACACTCAATGTGCAATGCGCCGGGGAAGCCATCGAATGGGCCTCGGTGCCCAGCGCCGCCGTGATGAGGCTGCTGCGGATCTGCGATCCCGATTCGACTCTGCCGGTCTTCGGCGCTGTCGACGCCGCATTGTCGGCGTGCCAGGGTGAACCGCGACGCCTACTGAAGTTGGTCGCGGAGCCGCGCTAGAGATTTCGCCAGCAGCCGGGACACGTGCATCTGCGAGATGCCGACCCGCTCGGCGATCTGCGTCTGCGTGAGCGATTCGAAGAATCGCAGCAGCAGCACCGTGCGCTCCCGCTCCGGCAACGCGGCGAGCAACGGCCGCAACGCTTCTCGATTCTCGATCTGGTCGAGTCCGAGGTCGACGTCGCCGATCGTATCGGCGATCGCGGGCGCCTCGTCGTTTCCACCGCCGCCGCTGTCGATCGACAGCGTGTTGTAGGAACTGCCAGCGACGAGGCCCTCGATGACCTCGTCGCGGTCCATCTCGAGCTCCTCGGCCAATTCCGATGCGGTGGGTGCGCGGCCGAGCCGTTGCGACAGTTCGGCGGTCGCGGCGCCCAGCCGCAGATGCAGTTCCTTGAGTCTGCGGGGCACCTTGACCGACCAGCTGTTGTCCCGGAAGTGCCGTCGGACCTCGCCCATGATGGTCGGCACCGCGAACGACACGAAGTCCGACCCGGCGTTGACATCGAACCGGATCACCGCATTCACCAGGCCCACCCGCGCGACCTGGACCAGGTCGTCGCGGGATTCTCCACGCCCGTCGAAGCGGCGGGCGATGTGGTCGGCCAGCGGGAGGCAGCGCTCGACGATCCGGTCCCGCTGCCGCTGAAACGCCGACGAATCTTCGGATACGCCCTCGAGTTCACGGAACATGTCCGCGACATCCGCGTACTCAGAGTTCGACCGTGAACCCTGTGACGTCGACGGGCTCACTGCAACGAGCTCGCTCGCCTCGTTGTCATGGAAATCCCGAACACCTGCCCTTCCTCAGGGCTTTGTCCGTTCTGGAAGGTCTTCACGTCATCGGTCAGTGAGCTCAACACGTGCCAGCTGAAGCTGCCGGGCGCGAGGATGTCGGGGCTCTTGCAGGTGGCCGATGCGTGAATGACGACTGAGTCGTCTCGCGGATCGACGACAAGCAGCAGTGTGGAGTCTGGAACGGCGCAGCGGATGAGGCGGGTGCACGCTTCATCGACAGCCAAGCGCAGGTCGGCGACGGAGTCGAAGTCCAAGTCCTCGAACGTGGCGACGGCGGCCACCAGCGTGCGCAGCACAGCGAGATTCTCGAGCGTGGCGGCCACCCGGAGTTCCACTGAACCCGCGTTCCGCTGCTGTCCGTTGTTCGTGTTAGCAACGTCGGCCATATGACCTCCCGGCAATGTCGAAGCGAGGTTACCCCAGGTCGTATCCCGGCTAACCATGTGCGGTCCCACCGCTTGTCAACGTCGACGTGTGGCAAGCCTTCAGGCCGGGTAATCCACGGTCATGAAGCAGATGGAGTCGCGCAGCCGACTCGACGACGCGGCGTCGGACGGCACCCGACCGCTGCGCCGGATCGTCGGAACGGCCGGGCTGGTGGTGGTTGGGCTGATCCTCATACTGGTCGCGATATACGCCGGGGCGTTCCTCATCCTGGCACCGATGATGCAGTGACTCCGCCGATGAGGTTGCCCCTGGTGGTTCGCGATTCGCCATGGTTCCCGTTCCATACCCTTACCTGGTCACGCGCCAAACATGCGACTTCGCCGTAGCGCAGTTCGCGGTCCCGGACTGCGCCGCGTTCGCCGGGGCCGCGGATTCTCATACCAGCATCCCGACGGCGCCGCCGTCACCGATGCTGAGACACTACGGCGCATCGAAGACCTGGTGATTCCGCCCGCGTGGAAGAAGGTCTGGATCTCATCCCATCCCAATGGCCACATCCAGGCGGTCGGAACCGACGCCGCCGGCCGACGCCAGTACCTCTACCACCAGAAGTGGCAGGACGAACGGAACGAGGAGAAGTTCGACCGGGCGCTGCACATGTCGGCCGCCCTGCCCGACATGCGCCAGCAGATCGCATCGGACCTGCGTGGCCGGGGCCTCACCCGCGACCGGGTCATCGCGCTGGCGCTGCAGCTGCTCGATCTCGGCTACTTCCGGTCGGGGTCAGAGCAGTACGCCGAGGAGAACAACTCGTTCGGCCTCGCGACACTCCTGTGCGAACACGTCACGCTGGAGCGCGATGCCGTCGAGTTCGACTATCCGGCCAAGAGCGGAGTCCGCAGAACACTGCTGATCGAGGACCCCGAGGTGCTCCGTTCGGTGCGTGCCCTGATGCGCAGGCCCGACCGCGGAGAGCGGTTACTGGTGTGCCGCAACGGTTCCGGGTGGACCGAACTTCACGCCGACGACCTGAACGCTCGGTTCAAGGAGCTCGTCGGCGACGAGTACACCGTGAAGGACTTGCGGACCTGGCACGGCACGGTGCTGGCGGCCGCGGCGTTCGTCGACGCTGACCGACCGGCGAACAAGACCACCACCAAGCGCGTGGAATCGGCCGTCATGAAAGAAGTCGCAGAGGGGCTCGGCAATACTCCTGCGGTCGCGCGGAAGTCTTACGTCGATCCCCGGATCGTCGAGGGATATGAGTCCGGCCTCACCATCGAGGCCGGCGTACGACGGGCCGCGCGGACCCGATCCCCGGCGAAACGTCAGGCCATCCTGGACGGCAGCACCGCTCGCCTGATCCGCAAGGTCGCCAAGAGCTGACCACGCTTCCGGAGCCGATGACACAAGGGCCACACCGTTTTCGGGTCTGCCGAGGGTATCCCGCCAGTCATGCACGACAGCGAAGCGCGAGACGGTCGAGGTCGAGGCGGATGAGCTTTGGAGCGCGACTGACGATCGCGTTTATCGCCCATGCCCCCGGGTAACCCACTGATTGCGGGGGAATTCCTCGTAGCCCCACGCTCAAGAAGTGGGCACGACCAATCCACTGCACTAGCGGAAAGGCAAACATGACCGAGAAGAACAGTGGCCCCGAAGAAGGCGTCAAGGGCGTCGTCGAAGACGTCAAGGGCAAGGCGAAGGAAGCAGTCGGCACGGTGACCGGCCGTGACGACATGGTTCGCGAGGGCAAGGCCCAGCAGGACAAGGCCGACGCCCAGCGGGACGTCGCCAAGAAGGAGGCCGAGGCTGACTCGGCGCGCGCAGGCGCGAAGGCCGCCGAGAAGCGCCAGGAGGCCGAGCAGTAAGACCTCAGCAAAAGGGCCCAGCCGGAACGCTTCGGCTGGGCCCTTTTCGTGTCTACTAGCTGCTTGGCCGTTGCCGCAGAGCATCGGGATGCTCTGCGTACCAACGCTCTTCGATGCGCCGCACCCGGAGGTGCTCGACGAGCAGCCACCCCCCACCGACGACGAACCCCGCACCTGCAAGCGAAGCCAGAGTCAACCCGACGTCCTGATGTTTCGTCGCGAACGCCGCCAGGCACGAGACGAACAGCACCAGGGCCACCCCGATCAGAATGAGCCCCGGCATGATTCTGTTGTCCTTCATCGACTCCCCGGCGTGCGGACGTGTGGTCCTCGCGTGGTCGACCGGATCCTTCGGGCCTTTCATCGGTACTCCTCTCTCGGCATACCTGCCCGCGTTTTGATGGGCTGATCTCACGGTAGAACTACCCGAGTCCGTTGTCGAAGAAATGAACATCACTGGTAGGACGGGTACCGCTGCTCCCGCAAGACGTTCGCCAGATGCGCGGTGTTACGGGCCGCCGCGGCCGTGGTCGACGCGACGGGGTCGGGCACCTCGTCGACGTCGTTCAGACCGGCGTCGCGAGGGGGCACCTCCCGCCAGAAGGGCAGGGGACACCAGGATGTCGGCATTCAACAGCTTTTCGCGGATCTTCGGCCATTCGTCGCCGTCGCCCATATCCGCCTGCACGCCAGGTGAAATCGCGTAGTCGGCGCAGCGCAGCGATTCGGTCTTCACCCCTGCGGCCCGCAGTCGTTCGCAGACGTGCTCGGCCATCAACTCGCTACTGGACTGAGTTTGAGGCTGCACACCAGTGCCACGGCGGTCAACGGCGACGGCGTCGCGGCGGTCAACCGCCGAACACCGCAGTCCCGGCGAGCGGAGGCATGCTCATCGTCAGCACCAGAAGCATCAATGTCATGAGGACCCACCCAGCGCCTTGCCATGCCCACCAGGTGTCGTGCCTGCGCCACGTCTGATAGGTGCGGAAGAAGGCACGAAGCCCGCCGACCAACAGGATCACAGGCGCCCCAACGGCAAGCAGTGCGCGCTGAGGTGCCCCACAGGCCACGGTGTCGGCCGTCGCCCCGCTGCAGGTGCTCACCCAAACGGCTGCGGTGATCAAGAACGCGATGCCGACCACGACGACGATCGCGCTGAAACGCACGGCGTCGCGGACGTTGGCGTCATCGTGTCGCAAACGCTCAGGACTCTGGTACACCCACAAACTCTCCCGTATTCGCTGGTGGAGACGACGCAGAGAATTCCCGGTGCCCACAGCGGATAAACCTCAGGACGAAACGCGGTGATGCGCGGTGAGCAGCAGCCTGTCGTACGCGCTGCGCGGTGGCAGATCCTCGAGATATCTCAGCCCCAGGAAGTCCCTGACAATTTGCTCGGCGAGGACCCGCAACTTGGTGTTGGTCTCCTGCGAGCGCCACTTGAGAAGCTCGAACGCGGGTTCGGAGCTGATCCGGTAGATGAGCATGAGCATGCCTTTGGCCTGCTCGATGACGCCCCTGGCCTCAGCGATCTCGGCGACGGCTTCGGTGACGATCTGGTGATGGCGCTGCTGCATCGACGGCGTGACGTCGACGTAGAAGCCGTGGGTCCCGACGACGGCGACGGTGTCGTCGAACAACTGGTCACCCACGACGACGACGTGGTGGATCTCGCCGCGGGTGTCGATGATGCGGTGCCGGGTGGAGAAGGCGCCCGACGTCCGGCGGATCTCGTCCAGTGTGGCGGCGACCTGTCCGTAGTCGTCCGGGTGTTTGTGCGAGAGGACCAGATCGGTGGTCGGCTGGACGCTGCCCGGCTCGTAGCCGTGCATCCGTTCGACCTGGGGCGACCACTCCCAGCGTTCGTCGGCGAAGTAGAACTTGAACGAACCGACTCGCTGCGGATCGCCGCCGGCCAGCGCGTGCTCGATGGGCGTTTGACCCCCGAGTTCGGCGGGCTCATCGGTCATGAATTGCAGATTAACCCGGCCGCCTGCCCCGAGGTATTGCAGCTGGCACGACCGTTCGCTTATCGGACAGTCGAGGTTTGTACCGAATCGTGGGCTGGCCCGCGCCGACACGCGGCGTGGTTGGTCACCAGTGTCGGTGTACCGCCCTACCATTCGCCGCGTGGCGCTGAAATGGCATCTGATCGCCGCCGTCGCGGTGGGCACGGCGGCGTGGATTCTGGGGGCCACGCCCGCGTGGTGCCTGGTCCTCGGCGCACTCGCCCCGGTGATCCTTGCGGCCACCCCCCGCTTTGTCCGCGGGGCGATCGTCGGCGTGAGCACCCCGGATGCCCGCGAGGACGTCACCGCCGCGATGTCGGGCACGGAGTTCGAGGACTACGTCGCGCGGATCGCACGCTCCTGCGGGGCGCCGGTCATCATGACCTCGATCACGGGCGACTGGGGCGTCGACATCATCGTCGGGCGACGCCCGAATCGCCTTGCCATTCAATGCAAACGCCAGGCCCGACCGGTCGGCGCGGGTGCTGTGCAGGAGGTGGTGGCCGGTGCGCCGATGCAGGATTGCCGCAGAACCATGGTGGTCACCAACCACGAATTCACGCCTGCCGCACGCAAACTCGCGGAGCTGCACGGCTGCATGCTGATCAGCGGCACGGAGCTGCCAAGCTTGCGCGCGACGATCCGGCGGCTGACGGAGCCCTCCGCTGCCACCGAGGCCTAGTCAGCGCAGCGCGTCGCGCACGGCCTCGACCGCGGCGTCGATCTCCTCGCGTGACACCGTCAGCGCAGGCCGGAACCGGACGCTGTCCGCGCCGCTCGCGAGCATGATCACACCGCGATCCCAGAGCTTGCCGATCATTTCGTCGCGCTGCGCCGCGGAGGGCAGGCTGAACGCACACATCAAGCCTCGGCCGCGAACGTCGAGCACCTGTCCGGGGAACTCGGCAGCGAGGTCGGCGAGCCGGTCGAGGAGATATCGACCCGCCTTGGCCGCGCAGACCATCAGCCCGTCGGACTCGACGACCTCGAGGATGCGCCGTGAGCGCACCATGTCGACGAGATTGCCGCCCCACGTCGAATTGATTCGAGAGCTCACCGCGAAGACGTTGTCGGGCACCTCGTCGACCCGGCCGCCGGCCATGACGCCGCACACCTGAGTCTTCTTGCCGAATGCGACCACATCGGGTGTGACGCCCAATTGCTGGTAGGCCCAAGGCGTTCCGGTCATCCCGCAGCCGGTCTGCACCTCGTCGAAGATCAGCAGCGCGTCGAACTCGTCGCACAGCTCACGCATCGCCGCGAAGAACTGCGGCCGGAAGTGCCGGTCACCGCCCTCACCTTGGATGGGCTCGGCGATGAAACACGCGATGTCGTGCGGGTGGGCTTCGAACGCCGCGCGGGCCTGGCGCAGCGACTCCGCCTCGACGGTGTCCATATCGGCACCGGGCCGCAGGTAGGGCGCGTCGATGCGCGGCCAGTCGAATCTCGGGAATCGGGCGACCTTGTTGGGGTCGGTGTTGGTCAGCGACAGCGTGTAACCGCTGCGACCGTGGAAGGCGCCGCGCAGATGCAGCACCTTGGTACCCAGGTCGGGATCGAGGCCGTGCGCCTCGTTGTGCCTGCTCTTCCAGTCGAACGCCACCTTCAACGCGTTCTCGACGGCCAGCGCTCCCCCGTCGACGAAGAACAGATGAGGCAGTGCAGGGTCGCCCAGCACGCGCGCGAACGTGGCGACGAACCGGGCCATCGGCACGCTGTACACATCGGAGTTGCTCGGCTTGTTGACCGCGGCCTGCGCGAGTTCGGCGCGAAAGTCCTCGTCGTCGGCCAGCGCCGGGTGGTTCATCCCCAGCGCGGACGACGCGAAGAACGTGAACATGTCGAGGAAGCGCTCGCCGGTGCGCGCGTCGACCAGATACGAACCCGATGAACGGTCGATGTCGAGGACGAGGTCCAGACCGTCGGCCAGGATGCTGCGGGCCAGCACATCGCGGACATCGTCCGGTCGGATAGGCGACGAGGAGGCGGCGGCCGCGACGTCGTGGTCGGATGGCGTCAGAACAGCGGTCATGGAGCGATCTTAACAGAATTATTTACGGTCAAATAGCCGTCTGAGCCGTAACAGTTACGGCACTGAGTCGCGTCTATCGTAAAAAGTTTGTAAGATGATGGTGCTTCGGGTCCGGACATTCGCCGCCGTGCGGATCCGTTGAAGCAAGTCTTCGAGCGCCCGCGCGGACTCGACACGCACGAGCAGGACGTAGCTCTCCTCGCCGGCCACCGAGTGACATGACTCGACGGCGTCGATGTGTTCGAGCCGCGAAGGAGCATCATCAGGTTGAGAGGGATCGAGAGGAGTGATGGCCACGAACGCCGACAGCATGTTCCCGACGGCTTCGGGGTTGATCCGGGCCGAGTACCCGGCCACCACACCCCGGGACTCGAGGCGTCGCACTCGGGACTGGACCGCCGACACCGACAGACCCGCCACCGCCGCGAGGTGGGCCAACGTGGCCCGCCCGTCGGCGACCAACTCACGCGCAATGACGCGGTCGATCTCGTCGAGCGGTTCGCTCATGGCCGCACTGTATCCGAGTCCGGTGCGCCAATGAGCCCACGCGTCCAAACCTGGCAACTGCGTGCGCAGTTCGCCGCGGCTTTGTCGCGGCTGTACGCCGGCGAAGTGCCGCTCTACTCGACGCTCGTCGAGTCAGCGCGGAGGTCAACCGCGAACTGGGTGCCGCGCAGCGGGTCACCGCGGAGCGCCACGGCGCGATCCGGGTCGGCAGCCCCCGCGAACTCGCCGACGTGGCGACCTGTTCGCGGCGTTCGGCATGTATCCGGTCGGCTTCTACGATCTGCGCGACGCGCGTCGCCCGTTCCGTGGTGTCGACGGCGTTTCGGCCGACGGATCCAGATGAGCTGGAACACAATCCGTTCCGTGTGTTCACGTCGATGCTGGCCACCACCGACGCCCGCTTCTTCTCCCCCGGACTGCGTACTCGGGTCGAGCGGTTCCTGGCGGGTCGACAGTTGTTCGACCCCGCTCTGATCGCCGAGGCGCGGCGGATCGCATCTGACGGCGGAACCGATCGCGAACGCGCGGCCCGGTTCGTCGCCGCGGCGGTGGCCGCGTTCGCGCTGTCCGTCAGCCGATCGACCGCGGGTGGTACGACGCGTTGAGCCGCGTATCGGCGGTGGCCGCCGACATCGCCGCTGTGACAACCACGCACATCAAGCTCTCTGCGCTTCGGGGAGGTCGAGGCACGTGGGTCGGCCCTGACCCCGAAGGCAGGCGACGCTACGACGCGGCGAGCGACAGCCGAGCCCGCAGCGGCGTGGTAGCACTTTCCCGCGACCGACCACGAGATGCCAGTCGGGGCTGGCGTACTACCACGGCGAGATCCATCGAAACCGTTGTCTACGAAGACGTCTCCTCGGCTGCCGGCATCTCCGATCAACCTCGACTCCGACACCCACGCCGACGAACCGCCGACGGTTCCCACTACAGCCTCGACTGGATGGCCGGACAGATCGGCCGACACATTCACGATCCGTACGAGCTCTACGAGAAAGCGACATCCTCATGACGACAATGCAGAAATCCCAGCTTCCCACAGCCGATGACCTGCGCGCCCGCGTCCGCGACGCGCTTGTGGCAGTCGGTTCGCCTGCACGGCTCGGTGAGCCCAGCGGCGACGGCCTGCCGGCCAGCACCCCGATCACGGGCGACGTGCTGTTCACGATCGCCGAGACCAGCCCGGAGGGGGCCGATGCGGCCATAGCCGAAGCAGCGCAGGCGTTTACGTCGTGGCGGTCCACCCCGGCGCCGGTGCGTGGTGCGCTGGTGGCGCGCCTCGGTGAGCTTCTGGTCGAGCACAAGGCCGACGTCGCGACACTCGTCACGGTGGAGGCGGGCAAGATCACCTCCGAGGCCCTCGGCGAGGTGCAGGAGATGATCGACATCTGCCAGTTCGCCGTCGGCCTGTCACGTCAGCTCTACGGCAAGACCATCGCGTCCGAGCGCCCCGGGCACCGGCTGATGGAGACCTGGCACCCGCTCGGCGTAGTCGGGGTCATCACCGCGTTCAACTTCCCTGTCGCGGTGTGGGCCTGGAACACCGCGATCGCGCTGGTGTGTGGGGATACCGTGGTGTGGAAGCCGTCGGAGCTGACGCCTTTGACCGCGTTGGCGTGCCAGGCGCTGATCGAGCGCGCGGCCGACGATGTGGGCGCGCCGCGCGAGATCAGCCGTCTCATTCAGGGCGCCCGCGAGGTCGGCGAGCGCCTCGTCGACGATCCCCGGGTGGCATTGCTGTCCGCGACGGGTTCGGTGCGCATGGGCCGGGAGGTCGGGCCCCGGGTGGCGCAGCGCTTCGGCAAGGCGCTGCTCGAACTCGGCGGCAACAACGCCGCCATCGTCACGCCCTCCGCCGACCTCGATCTTGCGGTGCGCGGCATCGTGTTCTCCGCGGCGGGCACCGCGGGCCAGCGATGCACGACTATGCGCCGACTGATCGTGCACTCCTCGGTGGCCGATGAGCTCGTGGACCGCATCGTGTCCGCGTATCGGCAGCTGCCCATCGGCGATCCCGGAGTCGACGGCACGCTGGTCGGCCCGCTGATCCACGAGACCGCCTACCGCGACATGGTCAGGGCTCTCGAGCAGGCTCGCGCCGACGGCGGTGAGGTGTTCGGCGGCGAGCGCCACGAACTCGGCGGTGACCTCGGGGAGGGCGGTTACTACGTCTCGCCGGCCGTCGTGCGGATGCCCTCGCAGACCGAGGTGGTGCACAACGAGACGTTCGCGCCGATCCTCTACGTGTTGACTTACGACGAACTCGATGACGCGATCGCGATGAACAATGCAGTACCACAGGGGCTTTCGTCGTCGATCTTTACCACCGATGTGCGCGAGGCAGAACGCTTCATGTCCGCCGATGGTTCTGACTGCGGTATCGCCAACGTCAACATCGGCACGTCGGGCGCCGAGATCGGCGGCGCCTTCGGCGGCGAGAAGGAGACCGGCGGCGGCCGCGAGTCGGGTTCGGACGCGTGGAAGGCTTACATGCGACGGGCCACCAACACCGTCAACTATTCATCGGAGCTGCCGCTGGCTCAGGGCGTGCACTTCGGCTAGTCCCGCCACCGCGAGGCCCTCCACAGCTGTTGTACATGTGTTAACTAGGATGGCCCGCATGGCTGAACCCGACGCTCTTCGCGCAAGCGGCTCATCGGTGTCCAGACGGCGGCTGTCCCCCGATGATCGGCGCAACGAGCTTCTCGCGTTGGGCGCCGAGGTGTTCGGGCAGCGACCCTACGACGACGTCCGCATCGACGAGATCGCCGAGCGGGCGGGCGTCTCGCGCGCGCTGATGTACCACTACTTTCCGGACAAGCGGGCATTCTTCGCGGCGGTGGTGCGCGCAGAGGGCGAGCGACTGTTCGAGGCCACGAACACCCCGCCCGAGCCGGGCCAGAGTCTGTTCGACCAGTTGCGCGACGGTGTGCTCGCGTACCTGCGCTACGACGAGGAGCATCCGCACGGCGCCTGGGCCGCCTACGTCGGCATGGGCCGCTCCGACCCCGTGTTGCGCGACGTCGAAGATGTCGACAACGACCGGCAGGCTGAGCGCATCCTCGCCCGCATCAACAACGCTGTGGGCGACGACATGGACTCCAAGGTCGAACGCGATCTGCGGATCACCGTTTACGGCTGGTTGGCCTTCACGTTCGAGATGTGTCGGCAGCGGCTGATCGATCCGTCGCTGGACGCCGATAACGTCGCCGACGCGTGTGCACATGCCTTGCTCGACGCGGTCGGACGAGTCCCGGGCATCCCCGCTGACCTGGTCGGCGCCGTCGCGGCAGAGCATCCCTGAAATATGTCGGTGCGCTGCTGCACGATGGCTGGATGAGCACTCCCCTCGCCCGCTTCAGCGAGCTGACCCGCGAGTGGTTCACGGGCACGTTCGCCGAGCCGACCCCCGCGCAGGCGCAGGCGTGGTCGGCCATCGCCGACGCCGACAACACACTGGTCATCGCCCCCACGGGCTCCGGTAAGACGTTGGCCGCGTTCCTGTGGGCCATCGACAGGCTCGCGTCTTCAGAGCCCCGATCGCCGACTGATTCGTCTCGGCGGCCCGCCGCCGGCGGAACGCGGGTGTTGTATGTGTCGCCCTTGAAGGCGCTGGCCGTGGACGTCGAACGCAACCTGCGGACGCCGTTGACCGGCATCGGCCGCCTCGCCGAACGCAGTGGGGTTCTTGCCCCGCAGATCAGCGTGGGCGTGCGCTCGGGGGACACCCCGCCTGCACGGCGCCGTGAGCTGATCACCAGGCCGCCGGACATCCTCATCACCACGCCCGAGTCGCTGTTCCTGATGCTCACCTCCGCGGCCCGCGAGACGCTCGCAGAGGTGCAGACGGTCATCGTCGACGAGGTGCACGCCGTCGCGGGCACCAAACGCGGGGCGCACCTCGCGCTGTCGCTGGAGCGGCTCGACCAACTGTTGGACAAGCCCGCCCAACGGATCGGGCTGTCGGCGACGGTTCGGCCGCCGGAGGAGGTGGCGCGGTTCCTGTCCGGTCAGGCCCGCACGACCATCGTCGCGCCGCCCGCGTCCAAGACCTTCGACCTGTCCGTGCAGGTGCCCGTTCCCGACATGGCCAACCTCGAGAACAACACGATCTGGCCCGACGTCGAGGAGCGCATCGTCGACCTGATCGAGGCGCACAACAGCTCGATTGTGTTCGCCAACTCCCGGCGGCTGGCCGAGCGACTCACCTCGCGTCTCAACGAGATTCACGCCGAGCGTTCAGGCGCCGACGTGTCGATGGAGCGCAACCCGAAGGTGGGCGGAGGTTTCCCGGCACAGCTGATGGCCAGCGGGGCGTCGTTCGGCGCACCGACGCTGTTGGCAAAGGCTCACCACGGCTCGGTCAGCAAGGAGCAGCGCGCGCAGGTCGAGGACGACCTCAAGTCCGGCAGGCTGAAGGCCGTCGTCGCGACGTCCAGCCTGGAGTTGGGCATCGACATGGGCGCGGTCGATCTGGTGATCCAGGTCGAGGCACCGCCGTCGGTGGCCAGCGGTCTGCAGCGCATCGGCCGCGCGGGTCACCAGGTTGGCGAGATCTCCCAGGGGGTGCTGTTTCCCAAGCACCGAACCGATCTCATCGGCTGCGCGGTCACCGTGAAGCGGATGCTGACCGGTGAGATCGAGACCATGCGGGTGCCGACGAATCCGCTCGACGTCCTGGCGCAGCACACGGTCGCGGCGTGTGCCCTGGAGCCGCTGGACGCCGACCGTTGGTTCGACGCGGTTCGGCGCAGCGCGCCCTTTGCGACGTTGCCGCGCAGCGCATTCGAAGCGACACTCGACCTACTGTCCGGCAAGTACCCGTCCACCGAGTTCGCCGAACTGCGGCCGCGACTGGTGTATGACCGCGACTCCGGCACACTGACCGCCCGCCCGGGTGCTCAGCGGTTGGCGGTCACGTCCGGGGGCGCCATACCCGACCGCGGCCTGTTCACCGTCTATTTGGCGACCGATTCCGAAAAACCCTCGCGAGTAGGCGAACTCGACGAGGAGATGGTCTACGAGTCGCGGCCGGGAGATGTGATCTCGCTCGGCGCGACGAGCTGGCGGATCACCGAGATCACCCACGACCGGGTGCTGGTCGTGCCCGCTCCCGGGCAGCCGGCGAGGCTGCCGTTCTGGCGCGGCGACGGTGTAGGCAGGCCGGTCGAACTCGGCGCCGCCGTCGGCGCGTTCACCGGTGAACTGGCCCGGCTGGGCCGCGACGAGTTCACAGAACGTTGCCGGGCAATGGGTTTCGACGAGTTCGCCTCGGACAATCTGTGGCAGCTGATCGACGACCAACGGCAGGCCACCGGGGTGGTGCCCACCGACGCGACGTTCGTCGTGGAGCGGTTCCGCGACGAGCTCGGCGACTGGCGGGTCATCCTGCACTCCCCGTACGGATTGCGGGTGCATGGCCCGCTGGCCCTGGCCGTATCCCGCCGCCTACGGGAGCGCTACGGCATCGAGGAGAAGCCGACGGCATCCGACGACGGCATCATCGTGCGGCTGCCCGACACGTGGTCTGATGTCGGAACACCGCCCCCCGGCGCCGACTTGTTCGTGTTCGACGCCGACGAGATCGAGCCCATCGTCACCGCCGAGGTCGGGGGCTCGGCCCTGTTCGCGTCGCGGTTCCGCGAATGTGCCGCCCGCGCACTGCTTCTGCCTCGCAGGCACCCCGGCAAGCGGTCGCCGCTGTGGCACCAACGGCAGCGCGCCGCGCAACTGCTGGACATCGCACGCAAGTACCCGGACTTCCCGATCGTTCTGGAGGCGGTGCGCGAATGCCTGCAGGACGTGTACGACGTCCCCGCGCTCACCGAGCTGATGCACCGCGTCGCGCAACGCCGGCTGCGGCTGGTCGAGGTCGAGACGTCCACGCCGTCTCCGTTCGCCGCGTCCCTGTTGTTCGGCTATGTCGGCGCATTCATGTACGAGGGCGACAGCCCGTTGGCCGAGCGGCGCGCCGCCGCCCTGTCATTGGACAGCGTGCTCCTGGCCGAACTGCTCGGCCGCGTGGAATTGCGAGAGCTTCTCGATCCTCAGGTCATCGCGTCCACCACACGGCAGCTGCTACACCTCAGTGAAGACCGGCTGGCCCGCGACGCCGAGGGAGTGGCAGATCTGCTGCGGGTGCTGGGCCCCATGACGGAGGCCGAGATCGCCGAGCGGTGCACGACCACCGAGGTGGGTGGGTGGCTGGACGGGCTACTGGCCGGCAAGCGTGCGCTGACGGTGTCATACGCGGACCAGACGTGGTGGGTGGCCGTCGAGGACATCGGCCTGCTGCGTGACGGCGTCGGAGTGGCGGTGCCGGTCGGAGTCCCGACGGCCTTCACCGAATCGATCGACGATCCGTTGGGCGAACTGCTGGGGCGCTATGCCCGCACCCGCGGCCCGTTCACCACCCACGAAGCCGCGGCCCGCTTCGGTCTCGGCCTCCGGGTCACCGCCGACGTGCTGGGCCGAATGGCGATCGACGGCAAGCTGATCCGCGGCGAGTTCACCACCGGCGCCGCAACGGCGGCGACATCCGGCACAGCCGTCGATTCCACCGAATGGTGCGGTGCCGACGTGCTGAAGATCCTGCGCCGGCGCTCGCTGGCCGCACTGCGCGCGCAGGTCGAGCCGGTCAGCACCGCCGCGTTCGGCCGTTTCCTCCCGTCGTGGCAACAGGTCGGATCGACGCACAACTCTGGTGTCGACGGACTCGCCGCCGTGATCGACCAGTTGGCGGGCGTTCCGATTCCGGCGTCAGCGGTCGAGCCGTTGGTGTTCGGGCTGCGTGTGCGCGACTACCAACCCGCGATGCTCGACGAGTTGTTGGCATCCGGCGAGGTGACGTGGTCGGGCGCGGGCCAGATCGGCGGTGGCGACGGGTGGATATCCTTCCACCCGGCCGATTCGGCCCCGTTGACACTGGCGGCTCCGACCGAGATCGAGTTCACCGATACGCATCGCACGATCATGGAGGCGCTGGGGCAGGGCGGGGCCTTCTTTTTCCGTCAGCTCGCCGACGCCTCCTCCCGGCAACTCGCCGACAGTCCGGGCGACGAACTGAAGCAGGCGTTGTGGGAGCTGATCTGGGCAGGCTGGATCACCGGCGACACATACGCACCGGTGCGGGCGATGCTGACGGGTCCCCGCCGCACGGCGGGACGCCGGGGCACGCCGGCACACCGGCACCGTCAACGCCCGCCGCGGTTGAGCCGCTACAGCGTCGCGCACGCCCAGGCCCGCAGCTCCGACCCGACGGTCGCGGGACGATGGTCGGCGTTGCCCTCTGCGGAACCCGAATCCACTGCGCGCGTGCATTTTCAGGCGGAGCTGCTACTCAACCGCCACGGCGTGCTGACCAAGGGCGCCGCGACAGCAGAAGAGGTACCGGGCGGCTTCGCGATGCTCTACAAGGTGCTGACGGCATTCGAGGACGCCGGTCGCTGCCAACGCGGATATTTCGTCGAGTCGCTGGGAGGCGCCCAGTTCGCGGTGGCCTCGACGGTGGACAGGCTGCGGTCCTACCTCGACGGCGTCGATCCCGACAACCGCGAGTACCACGCGGTGGTGATGGCCGCCGCTGATCCGGCCAATCCGTACGGCGCAGCGCTGCCGTGGCCCAGTCGCGCGTCGGCCGACGAGGATGTTGCGCACCGGCCGGGTCGCAAAGCGGGGGCACTCGTAGCGGTGGTCGACGGTGAGCTGGTGTGGTTCCTCGAGCGTGGCGGGCGTTCGCTGCTGAGCTTCACCGACGACACCGAGGCGCACGTCGCGGCCGCCGCGGCCCTCGCCGATCTGGTGAGCGCCGGTCGAGTGTCATCGTTTCTCGTCGAAAAGGTCAACGGCGTGCCCGTATTGGAGCCCGGCGCCGGCGGTCAGCGGGCCGCTGTCCAGGAGGCGCTGATGGGCGCGGGATTCTCGCGCACACCACGAGGGCTTCGGCTACGGTGACCATCCGCGAAGCCCATCGAACGGATCGGACAGCGAGTGCCTGAAGGCGACACCGTCTACCGAACAGCAACCAAGCTGCGAGAGGCGCTCGCCGGCAAGACACTCACCCGCTGCGACGTTCGGATACCCAAGTTCGCCACCGTAGACCTCAGGGGCTTCGTCGTCGACGAGGTGCTGAGCCGTGGCAAGCACCTGTTCATCCGCGTGGGCGACGCAAGCATCCACTCACACCTCAAGATGGACGGCGCCTGGCTCGTCGGCGGACAGATCCGGCGGGTACCCGCTTACAAGATCCGAATCATCCTGGAAACCGCCGACTCCCGCGCGGCAGGGGTCGACCTCGGCGTGCTGGAAATTCTGACCCGCGAGCACGACATGGACGCCGTCGCCCACCTCGGACCCGACCTGCTCGGTGACGACTGGGAACCGGGTATCGCCCGAGCGAACCTGGTGTCCGACCCGGACCGGCCGCTGGCCGAGGCGCTCCTGGATCAGCGGGTGATGGCAGGCGTAGGCAATGTTTACGCCAACGAATTGTGCTTTGTCACCGGCTATCTGCCGACGACGCCTGTCGGAGTCGTCAGAGATCCGTTGCGGATGGTGCAGCGTGCTCGTGACATGTTGTGGCTCAACAGGTCCCGAGTCAACCGAACCACGACCGGAGACACGCGAACCGGCCGCGACCTGTGGGTCTACGGCCGGGTCGGGCACGCGTGCCGCCGTTGCGGCACGCTGATCGAATCATCCGCCGCGCACGCGAGGAGCAGCGAAGGCTCAAGCGGCGACCGGGTTAGCTTCTGGTGCCCGGTGTGTCAGACCTGACCCGCGCCGAGACTACGGTTTGTGACGGATTTCGGCTGTTTTCCATCAGAAACCGTAGTCTCGACGTCTCTTTCGCTAGAACGGCAACGCCAGCTTGATGATTTTGCGCACCACCGTGGCGAACTGACGCGGCAGCGAACCCTGGTTGTAGGGGATGCCGTAGCGTTCGCAGATCTCCTGCACCTCGGGTGCGATCTCGGCGTGACGGTGAGCCGGAACGTCAGGAAAGAGGTGGTGCTCGATCTGGAACGACAGGTTCCCGCTCAGAATGTGAAACAGCTTGCCGCCGGTCAGATTCGCCGAGCCGAGGACCTGCCGGAAGTACCACATGCCGCGTGTCTCGGCCTTGGTCTCCTCGATGGAGAACTCCTGGACGTCCTCGGGAAAATGGCCGCAGAAGATGATCATGTACGACCAGACGTTGCGCATCAGGTTCGCCGTCATATTGCCTGCGAACACCCACGGCGCGAAGGGACCTGCGAGCAGCGGGAACGCCACGTAGTCCTTGAGCGTCTGGCGCTTGGTCTTACGCCAGATGCCCTCGAGGATCTCGCGCTTGTCCGCAATCGAGATCTCGCCGGTTCGGATGCGCTCGGTCTCCAACTCGTGAAGCGCGACGCCGTATTGAAACAGCACCATCAGCAGGAACGCGTACACCGGGTTGCCCAGAAAGTACGGGCTCCACTTCTGGTCCTCGCTCATGCGCAGGATTCCGTAGCCGACGTCGCGGTCCATGCCAACGATGTTCGTGTAGGTGTGGTGCATGTAGTTGTGCGAATGGCGCCACTGGTCGGCAGGGCATGCGGTGTCCCACTCGAACTTCTTGCTCGACAACTCGGGGTCGCCCGTCCAGTCGTACTGGCCGTGCATGACGTTGTGGCCGATCTCCATGTTGTCGAGGATCTTCGACAGTCCCAGCATGGCGGTACCCGCCAGCCAGAACGGCGGGACGATGCCGCCGAAGAGCAGCGCACGCCCACCGACTTCCAAAGCTCGCTGGGCCTTGATGATTCGGCGGATGTAGGTCGTATCCCGTTCACCGAGGTCGGCGATCACGCGCTCCTTGAGCGCGTCGAGTTCACGACCGAACGCCTCGGCCTGCTCGGGAGTCATCGTCACCGTCTTGCCTGCGACGGTCTTCGACATGGTCCGCGGTTGCGCGGTTGTGCTGGGAGGAGCGGTCATGATGGTCATGGCGTGTCCTTTCGGGTCAGAGCGCGACATCGACGTCGCCGACGGGGACGGACACGCAGATCTGCACGTCCTCCGCCTCGGTTGTCGACACCGCGCCGGTGATCAGGTTGCGCACCGCACCACGCGTCTTGCGTCGGGTGCAGCTGTGGCAGACGCCCATCCGGCATCCGCTATCCGGACTGAGGCCCGCCGACTCGGCTTGCTCGAGAATCGGTCGGCCGTCGTCCTCGACGTCAACGTCGGTATCGGTGAATGTCACCCGGCCGCCGGATGATTCGGCGGGAACGGTGAACATCGGAGGGACGAAACTCTCCGATTGCGCATTCGGGCAGTGCGCGCGCACCGCGTCGACGAGCGCAGGCGGACCGCACACGTACACAGCGGTGTCGTCTCCGAGCTCCGGCATTGCGGCGGCCAGATGGGCGGCGCCGAAGCGACCGGTCAGATCGCCGATGCCGTCGCGGGTGTAGCAGTGCAGCACCCGAACTCCCGTCATGGCGGCCAGCTCGTCGGCGTAGCACGCCTCACCCGCGTTGCGGGCGTAGTGCAGGAACGCGACCTCGCCCGTGAAGCCCTCGGCGCGCAGGGTGCGCAGCATCGACATCACGGGGGTGATGCCGCTGCCGCCCGACACGAACAGGACACGCCGTGGCCGCTGTGCCGGCAGCACGAAGTCCCCGCCGACCGAGTCCAGGCCGACCACCATTCCGGGTCGGGCGTGGTCGCAGAGGTAGGTGGACACCAGGCCGGCGTCGTGGCGACCGATCGTCAGTTCGATGTACTGGTCGCCTTCGGCGTTCGCCGGTGAGTACGGACGGGTGCGCCGACGGCCGTTGATCTCGACCGTGAGGTTGAAGTGCTGGCCGGCGAGAAAACCCGTGAAGGCCCGGTTGGGCTCGAGTGTCAGGGTGACGCTGCGCGGGGTCTGGCGCCGCACGGCGATCACCTTCGCGCGGGCGTCTCCCTGGGTCCAGGTCGGGACGACCAGCTCTGTGTACCGGTCCACACCGTGTGGTCCAGTCAGCAGGTCGACCAGAGGGGACCGGAGAACCCGCCGCGTCAAAGTTTGAGTGAACATACGTACACTGTGTGACAGTCAACGCCGATCAGTCAACGAATCTGAGCAGGTTGTGGTCGGTTTCACATGGTGAACGGTCGTACGCTCACATCACGCCGCGGCGTTCGCCCGCAGGTGCTGGTGGCTAGTTCCGCGGTGCTGCAGGCTCGGTACGAGCAGGCGTCTGGCATTCGGTCCCGTACAGAGGCACCCAGTTTCCGAAATACACGAACCCCCACTGCCGCAGGCCACCATCAAACGCGGGAAAGACCGTCTGTCCCCCGTACTGCAACGGCGGGGGCGGCGAGGCGTCCGGCGGTGGCGGTTGTACGCACGGCGAAAGCGGAACCGCGGAAAACTCCCAGGTGTCCGACGTCTCCGGCCAGAACGGATCCGGCCCCGGCCAGGGAGGCTGGGTGGGCGGGTCAGGCGGGCGCGGACACCAAATCGGGTGGCAGGGGTGCTCCGGGCCTGCGGGTGGCCCATCTGGATCACCGGGGACTGGATTCGGGGAAGATCCAGGAGCATCGTTGGGTGCTGGCGAGACGGTTGGACCAGCGGCCACCTCGATCGGCGGTGAGCCGCTGGGCACGTCGAGAACCGGCGCCAACTCGGAAGGATCGCCGACAGATGCCTCAGGAAGAGATCCACCGGGTATCGCGGAACCGCTGTCGGTCGACGACACAATCCCTGAGTCGCCGACGATGTCGGGTGGCGGCGCGGCGGGCGTCGCCGGCTCGACCGTGAACGTCGGCCCGGAAGGGTCTTGTTCGGTGGCCACGACGATCGGGGATGCGTCGGCAGCCACGACCACCTGATCCAGTCCGACAAAGTTCAGCCACACGCCGCCGATAACGGCAGCTCCGGCCACCAAACGCGTGGCCCTCATGGCGGACCCCTGTCTCGATCGCCGCGCGAGGCGATCCATGGGCAATTGTCGTCGGCCGCTCCGCCGAACTCAGACGATTGGCCCGTTTCATCCCGAGAAGCGGCGATGCTCCGCCCGAATCCACGCCTCGGCATTCAGGAACGCCATGGACCCGGAGTCCGTCAGCCGTGTTCGGGCAAGTCGGCTTGCGGGTTCAGCCCACCGTCCCAGTCGTCCCAGGTGCTGTGTCGTCGGTCGCGTGGGGCGATGATCCGACGTCGTAGCTCGAGCAGCAACTCCTCGGTGGAGGCGCGGGAGAGGGCGTCGGCGGAGCCGGTCGGCGGCGGATTGTGAGGCGCTGATCGCAGCTTTACAACCAGTTCTTTGGGGTCTCCACCGGCCAGGATGGCGTCGACGCTGCCGGGTGCCCAGGCCAGCTTGTTTTCTAGCATCGCGTAGGTCCCGGGACTGGCCTTGCGTACGCCGTGTTCGATGTCAGCGAGCGTGCGCACCGTGAACTGCAGACTGTCGGCGAGATCGGTGCGGTTGCGGTAGCCCAGCGCGACCCGCCGGCTCACTGTGTAGTGGCCGAGTCGTTCCAGTTCGTGTCGATCCATGCAGACATCATGGCGCACCGAAGCGGCAATGTCGAACTCCACTGCCCACTTTGTTCCGTCCGCTGCACAAAAAGGTGGAAGCTACTTCCTCTGAATTCCTGCAAGTTCGGCCCTCATCTGAGTGACCGCCTCCCAGAAGATCTCCTCAACCTTCTCCTTCGATTGTCCGACAACCTCGACCTTCGGCACCCCGGCCAGTTCCCGACGCACCACCTTGGCGTCGGGCAGCACGTCGCCGGTCCACCATTCTTGGCGGATAGCGAAGTCGTCGAACCGTTCGCCCTCGTCGGTGTGCCGGAGCTCACCGCGACGCTTGCTGATCGGCACACGTGCCCACCACTCCGCCCGCCAGTAGGGGCCGTCGTACGCGGCCGGCGGCGCACCGGTCTGCCATTCCTCGACTTGGACGGGTTCCACCGGCGCAATGCCGTTGTAGTTCTGGGCGAAATCGTAAGCCTGGTCGGCTTCGAGGTAGACCCGTTCGATGCGGTAGGTGTCGCCGCTACCCGCCGTTACCGCGTAGACCGTCGTCATGGCCGCCTCCCGGGTCCGCTGCTAGCTGGACTTTCAGTGTGCCAGCAGCCCATTAGCCACGTCCGACAAACGCGCTCGGACACCGCTGGGTTGACCGGCGGAAATCTCAGCGATCCGCCCCGCCGACGGCAGCCGAAGCACACGCGCTGCACAGAAAATATTTCCAGATAGTTGACACAATTGCTTTTTGTTTCCTATCCTTGCGACAACATCAATGGCACTGAGTAGGAGAACTCTCATGACCGAAACCCACGTCGGGCATCGCGGCAGGCACCTCGCGCCGGTGCCCTCGCTGGACACGCGCGCGAATGGCTCCGTCGCCGCGGGGGTCGAGAAGTGCTGGCCAACGTTCGACGAGTTCGGCACCGACATGCACGACGTGTTCGTCGTCATCAGCGAAGGTGCGGATGGCGAACAGGTCGCGCGGACGGTTTGCGCCGCCAACGAAGACGATGCTCGCCAAACACACCGGGACAACTACGCCGGCGAGACCATCGTCGCGGTCGGCCGATAGCACCGTCTCGGCGACAACTATCGTCGCCGAGCCACCGCGGCGTTCTGCCCGTATCCGAGATCGACCCCGACAACTTGCTGTCGACAGGCCGGAAGCAGACGAGCAGCCGTGCTACGCGGAGTCGAACCCCGTCACGAAGGACTGATTCCTGGTGAGCGTCACGCCGCTGACGGCATTCGAGTAAACATCCGTACACTAGCCGACGTGAGTCGCGCGCAGAGTTCTCGGGTGGGCCGGGTTACCCGCTCGAGTAAGTCTCGATCCAGAGAGTCGTCGCCGCGCGAATCTTTGTCCCGCGAAGAACGCAAAGCGGCCACCCGTCGCGCGATCGTCGCTGCCGCGCTGCGATTACTCGAGGAACGCAGCTTTTCGGCCTTGAGCCTGCGCGAGGTCACCCGCGAAGCAGGCATCGTGCCCGCGGCGTTCTATCGGCACTTCGAGACGATGGAAGCGCTCGGCCTGGTGCTCATCGACGAGTCGTTCCGAAGTCTGCGGGACATGTTGAGGGGCGCGCGCGCAGGCAAACTGGATCCCAAACGAGTCATCGAGTCCAGCGTCGACATCCTCATCGACGGCGTCAACGACCGGCGCGAACATTGGCGGTTCATCGGCCGCGAACGCTCCAGCGGGGTGTCCGTCCTCCGCTATGCCATTCGCACCGAGATCCGCCTGATCACTTCGGAATTGGCGATCGACCTTGCCCGCTTCCCCGGTCTCAACACGTGGAGCGGCGAGGATCTGAACATCTTGGCCAGCCTGTTCGTCAACTCGATGATCGTGATCGCCGAGGCGATCGAGGACGCCCACGACCAGGCGGCACTCGACGAGATCAAGCGGGTCGCGGTCAAGCAGCTTCGGATGATCGTCGTCGGTGTGGCCGGCTGGCGCAGCACAATTTGAGAGCGTCAGCCGCCACCGCCACCGCCGCAACCACCCCCGCCGCCGCAGCCACCGCCCCCACCGCAACCCGCGCTACAGCCGCCCGCGCTGCAAGCGGCATCCCCGGCAGACCCGTAGGCTCCGCCGCCGGCGACGCCTCCAGCGGCACCCGCCCCCCAGGTACCCGGGCCGTACCCCCGTTGCGCCCGGCGGATCTTCGTCCTGCGCTCCACGCGGTACAACACATAGACGAATGCCGCGATCACGATCACGGGCACCGCTACCCAACCGATCACGGCCAGCGGATTCATGAACAAATGCTACGCGGGCTAGCGTGTGGCGCATGCCGAATCTGGAACTGACGTATCCGCGTCCCGACATCGCCGTGCTCACGCTCAGCCGGCCCGAGAAACTTAACGCGCTGTCCCGCGAATTGGTCGAGGACCTGCACGTCACTATCGACGGGATCCGCGCGAACAACGACTGCCGGGTCGTCGTGCTCACGGGGGCCGGGCGCGGATTCTGCTCGGGCCTGGACCTGACCGACCCCAATCCGGACGACGCCGGCGGAGGAACGGAGTTCCCGCGGTCCGGAATGCGTTGGCAGGAAAGGATCGCCGACCTCACCGCTAAGATTCATCGCCTCCGGCAGCCCGTGATCGCGGCTGTCAACGGCCCGGCCTACGGCGGCGGAATGGGTATCGCGCTGGCGTGTGATATCCGCATCGCGTCTGAATCCGCACGATTCTGCACGCAATTCATCAAGCTAGGCCTCGGCGGTTGCGATATCGGTGTCAGTTACACGCTGCCACGGATCGTCGGCGCGGGCCCAGCGTTCGACCTCATCCTGACCGCTCGGGCGGTCGACGCCGACGAAGCGCTGCGACTCGGGTTGGTCTCACGTATCTCCGCGGACGTCGTCGGCGATGCTGTGGCGATCGCCGAAACACTGTGTAGCTATGGCAAATTCGGTGTGGAGTCGACCAAGCAGGTGTTGTGGGCCAACCTGGATGCGTCAAGCCTGGAGGCGGCACTGCATCTGGAGAACCGCAGCCAGATCCTGGCGTCCACCGGCGGGGTGATGTCTGACGCTACCGAGGCGTTCCGCCACCGTCAGCGATGATCACCGTCCCGGTCATGTAACTACCCGCATCCGATGCCAACAGCATTGCCACACCGACCATTTCGTCCGGGGACGCCAGTCGCTTCATCAGCGTGGCGCCTGCCATGCGGTCAACGGCCTCTTGCGGGTTATTGCGCATCATGTCGGTGTCGACGGGTCCTGGTGCGATGGCGTTCACCCGGATGCCGACCGATGCGTACTCGGCAGCCATCGATCGGGTGAACGACATCAACGCCGCTTTGTTCGACGAATAGATGGCTGTCCCCGGCGCGAAGTTGAATGCCCCGACGGACACTAGATTGACCACAGCGGCGTGCGAGCTCTTTGTGAGATGCGGTAACGCCGCCTGCACGAGGAAGACGGGACCGCGCAGGTTGACCTCGTACGACTTGGTCAACGCCTCCGCGGTCATCTCGCCGACAGGTTGGGCCAACGCATTGGCGGCATTGTTGACCACCACATCGATGCCGCCGAACTCGTCAACCGACTTCTGTACGAGGGCTTCGAGGTCGCCGACGTCGCCGAGGTGGGTGGGTACGCCGACCGCCTCGCCGCCGAGTCCGCGCAGATGCTTTGCGGCCTGTTCGCAGGCGTCGGCTTTGCGGCTGGCGACCACCACGCGG
Source organism: uncultured Actinomycetota bacterium (assembly GCA_963721495.1). Classification (GTDB taxonomy): domain Bacteria; phylum Actinomycetota; class Actinomycetes; order Mycobacteriales; family Mycobacteriaceae; genus Mycobacterium. Next base: position 137,847 of record CAVRMG010000006.1, read on the forward strand.
GCACCGGCCAGCACGAAGCCCTCCGCAAGGGCGAGGCCGATGCCGCGGGTGCCGCCGGTCACGATGACGGTGCGACCGGTCATGTCGAACAGACGGTCAAACGATGCGCGGTCCACGTGGTCAGTCAAACAGATCGCGATGTTGGGCCACGTACTGCGCGACGGATCGGGCGGGCCGGCCGAGGATGCGTTCGACATCGTCGGTGGAGCGGTTGTAGCGGTCCTCGCGATGCAGCCGCGCCATGGTCGCGATGTGCTGTTGAACGTGGGCGGGCAGGCCGGCGGAGTCGAGCAGTCGGCGCTCGTCGTCGGCGGAGAGGTTCTCCGCAGTTATCGGGCGACCGAGTGCGATCCCGTACTGCTCGGCCAGACCGTTGACGTCGAGGGTCTGCGGACCGGTCAGTTCGTATACCGCGCCGAGGTGCTCCGCGGGATCGCGCAGGACTGCGGCGACGACCGCGGCGACATCGGCGGCGGCGATCGGTGACGTGCGGCCCGTTCCGAACGGCAGGGCCAGCACGCCGCGGTCCTTCACCGTGCGTGCTCCGAGCATCGAGAACAGCGGATTCTCCAGGAAAACCGTTGGGCGGACGTGGATTGCGGGCAGTCCCGACCAGTTGATCACATGCTCGGCGAGCCAGTGCAGACGCTGATGTTCAGACTCGCCCGTACTGGTCAGCGTCATCTGCGACACCGTCATCTGTGACATGTTGACGATCGCATCGAGGTGGCCGCGCTCAACCGCAACGGCGGACACCTCGGCGGTGGCCAGCAGGTAGTCCGCGGACACACTCATGTTGAAGAACATGCGGCCGACGCCGGCCATTGCGTCCACGATGTCGGCAGCGCGGGTCAGATCACCGATGACGACGTCGGCGCCCACGGCCCGAAGTTGTTGCGCGCGTTCGTCATCGCGGCGGACCATCGCCCGCACCGGCTCACCGCTGTCGAGCAGCAACTCGACGACGGTCCGGCTGACGCTGCCGACTCCGCCGCCGGCCCCGGTGATCAGGTACATCGTGTCAGTCGGCCATGGTCCAGGTCGACGTGGCGATCAGGTCGCCGCGGTCCAGAGCGTTCGCGCGATGATCGTGGATCTTGAGGTATTCCTCGTTGGTGACCATGTCGAGGAACGCCGCCGGCGACGGGTATTCCACCACGATAATGGCATCCCACCAAGGCTTTTCGCCGTCGCCGATGATCTGCGCGGGCGAGGTGCCGGCGTATCGGACGATGCCGCCGACCCTCTGCAGGTGCGGGCCGGTCTCGTGCGCATAGCGCAGATAGCTCGCCTTGCCACCGTCGCTCTTGAACTGCAGCAGGTTCACCATCACGACCGGCTCGTCGGGCGGCCACGCCGCGAGTGCCGCGAACTGTTCGGGTGTCGGTTCCAGCGTGCTCATGTCTAGAAGCAACCGCTGACGGTGAAGCGTCTGCCCACATCGGCGCACACGCTGACGTTCGCCAACGGCGGCGCGTAGTAAACCGGCGGTGGCAGCGCGTCGCTGAGGTAGGAGAACGGGTCCGCGCATCCGGTGACGTCGATCTGCCTCCCAGCGACGGATCCGCACAGCGTGGCTTCGGCGGAGGGCGTTCCCACATTCACGAGACCGACGGCGAAAAGCGTCGCCACGGCACAGAGCAATACCTTGCGCATGTTCTGCTCCTTCGACGCCGCCGTCAGCGCGGTGGCGCCGATGTCGATTCTTGCAGCCGATCAGCCGTTCAGACCAGGCCCGGGGTCCGCCGTCGATCCAAATGCCCTTTGCTGTATGGCTACGACCGCCCATGATCGACGGCGCAGGCCCCGGCGGCGACGAGCGGGAGATCACTACAGGGTGGCTGGCTTCGCATTTTGGCCAGCGGCGCTGCGGTTTGATCGATCACTTCGGCCAAAACACTGGTAGCTGCCAGCGCCAGAACGGGACTTCCGCTCTGATCGACGTTGCCGATGGGCACTGCCCGTCGTTCGCTGAATGGCCATCACGCCGCCCTCGCCATCGATCCGACCCAACTCGCCGAAATAGCTACTTCCCTCAGCAACAACTTCCCGGTATGTTTGCTGCGACGCAACGGCGTGCCGGGGGTCTTCGGGATTGGCGCCGCCAAGTCGGTCCCGAATGATGTCCAACCCTGGGGGAAGCCGTGCCTGCTCGCGCCACCTGTCGTACCTGCACCCGGGCCACCCGCCCGAGTCCCGCGCGCTAGTTCGATGGCGTCGACCGCACCCACAATGGGTATCGCAGAATCGGAAGCATCATCCGTCCATCGCCAACCACGGGTCTCGAACCGGGTGCGACTCGCCCGCGTCGCCGTAGCCGCGGGGTTGGCACTGCTGGGGAGCCTCTCGATCGTGAATGCGCCGGCCAACGCTGCCGATGTGTGGCAGCCGAAGACGCCGCCGTTGTCGACGCCGTGGACTCAGCTTGTCGGACCGAACAACGCGCTGCCCGACTATCCACGCCCGCAGCTCGCGCGGACGAAATGGCTGAATCTCAACGGCCTGTGGGGATACACCGGTCGGCCCGCCAACGCCGCGGCGAAGGTGCCGCCCCCGGAGAACGAGTATCGCGAGCAGATCCTGGTCCCCTACCCGACGGAATCGGCGCTGTCGGGCATCCAGCGCCACGACGATCAGATGTGGTACCGCAAGGTGTTTCAGGTTCCAGGCGACTGGGACAACCAGAGCGTGCTGCTTCATTTCGGCGCGGTCGACCAGATCGCCACGGTCTGGGTGAACAACAAACAGGTGGCGCGCCACGAAGGTGGCTACACCGAATTCAGTGCGGACATCACCAGCGCGCTGCGGACGACGGGTCCGCAGGAACTGACTGTCCGCGTGGAGGACCGCAACGAAGGAGGTCCCTTCGCCGTCGGCAAGCAACGCAACAGTCCTGCCGGGCTCTTCTACACCGGAGCATCGGGCATATGGCAGACCGTGTGGGCGGAGCCGGTGCCTGCGGCGCACATCGACAAGCTCGACATCACGCCGGATCTGACCAGTTTCAGTGTGACACCGCGTGTTTCGGGTGTGACCGACCAGCGAGCCGAGGTGGTCGTCACCAAACCGGGCGGCGGCCCAGTCGTGGCGCGCGCATCGGGCAAGCCGGGCGGCATGCTGCGCCTGATGGTGCCGTCCCCGCACCTGTGGACGCCCGACGACCCGTATCTCTACGACATCCAGGCCCGGCTGGTGAGCCGGTCCGGCGAGGTCATCGACGAGGTCGCCAGCTATGGCGGGCTGCGCACGATCGGCACGGTCAAAGATGCGCAGGGTAGGCCGCGTATCGCGTTGAACGGCGAGATCACCTTCTTGCACGGCCCGCTGGACCAGGGGTACTGGCCGGACGGGATCTACACCGCGCCCACTGACGCGGCACTGAAGTTCGACCTCGAGCAGATCAAGGCGCTGGGGATGAACTTCGTGCGCAAGCACGCCAAGGTCGAACCGGCGCGCTGGTATTACTGGACGGACAAGCTCGGTCTGATGGTGTGGCAGGACATGCCGTCGTTGGAGGTGTCGCTCGACATCCCGACCGGTCCTGCCCCGACACCTCGACCCGCGGCTCAGGCGCATTTCGAGAACGAGTTGTCCGAGGTGGTCCATCAGTTGCGCAGCGTCACATCGATTGTCGGCTGGGTGCCGTTCAACGAGGGCTGGGGCGAATACGACACGGCCAGGATCGCCAGGGCGGTGAAGGCGGAGGACCCCACGCGGATGGTTGTCCCCAACAGCGGGGCGAACTGCTGCAAGTCGCGTGGCGACAGCAGGGCCGGCGACATCGTCGACGACCACACCTACGTCGGCCCCGGCCGTCCCGTCGTGCGCGACGGGCGGGTGACTGTCGACGGCGAGTACGGCGGACTCGGTCTGGTACAAGAGGGCAACCGGTGGCCGGGACCGCCCATGGCCTACGAGATGACCGACAGCAAGGAACGACTGACGCAGCGGTACGTCGAGGTCAGCCTCGACCTCGAGAGAGTGGTGCGCGAGGTCGGCTTGTCAGGCGCCATCTACACCCAGACGACCGATGTCGAGAACGAGGTCAACGGCTACATGACCTATGACCGAAAGATGATGAAGCCCGACCTCGCGACGGTGGCGGCGCGAAATCGCGCGGTGATCGCCGCCGGCGCCGACGTGGCGCCACCAGACATCCGTCGATGACGAAGGTTGCAGAAGTTTCTGGAACGGTGATCGGCCCTCCGATGACCTTCGACGACACTGCCAACGGGACTGACTTCAACGCGGAACGCTCGCGGCCGACGTAGTCACCAGGATCACCAACGCCGAGCGCTCGTCCTCGTATGTGTTCTTGTGCCGTCCGACATACACGTTGACGGCGCATGTGCAGCCGCTTCGGCGGCCTAACGCTCGGAGGGACCCGCTCAACGGCGTTGCGCGAGTTCAATATCGGCTCTCATCCGGCCGTGCAGATGGTGGCGACCGTGACCGACATCGCGACGGACGCCTGCAACGGCCCGTCGGCGTTTCACACCATGGTCGTCACCACGGTACCCAAAGTCGAAGGGTCTGTTGCCTTCCTCATCTCTTTAAGGGAGGGCGCGAACGTCTCACCAAACCCGACGTGATCAACAGCATCGTCAATACCCTGAGAAGCCCCGCCTGAAAAGGGTTGCGTCAGGGCGTCACAACGTGCGTCCCGTGATGAACTCCCGTCGACGCCCGCTCAGCGGATCCTCGAACTCGAGGCTGTGCGCCAGCAGCTGCAACGGCTGTGAAAAGTCATCCGGCGCAACTTCGATCACATTGGGATACAACGGGTCCCCAGTGATCGACAAGCCAAGCGAGGCCATGTGCACCCGCAGCTGATGTGTACGTCCAGTACGTGGCGTCAACCGATACTGCCCGTCACCAACGTATTCCACCAATGTTTCGGCATTGGCCTCACCCGGTTCCTCCACCGCCTGTAGGTGCCCTCGCCGCTTGACGATCCGGCTCTGCAGGACCACCGGAAACACCAGCGACGGATTGACGCCCGCCCGTGCCAGATACGTCTTGCGCACCATCCCGCGCGCGAACAAGCTCTGATACGCGCCACGCACCTCACGCCGCACCGTGAACAGCAGCACGCCCGCCGTCAGCCGGTCCAGCCTGTGCGCCGGGGAAAGCTCCGGCAGGTCGAGCTCCCGCCGCAGCCGCACTGTCGCCGTCTGCACGACGTGTCGGCCGCGCGGCATCGTCGCCAGGAAGTGTGGTTTGTCCACAACGACGATCTCGTCGTCGCGGTACAGGATCGGCATATCGAACGGCACCGGAACCTCTTCGCGCAGCTCGCGGTACAGGTACACATGCGAACCCGGACGCATCACCGTGGCTGGAGTGACGACCGTGCCGTCCGCGCAAACAACCTCCCCCGCAAGCACCTTGGCTGCCGCGGTCTCACCGAATCGGTCAGCCAACTCGACGAGCACCGCCCCGCCGCGCAACCGTACCCGCGCTGGGCCCAACCCGTCACGCACCGGCAGGGGTGCGACACGCCTCAATTGAGCGGTACCGGTTCGAGGATCTCCGCCCGCGCCTCGGGTGCCGCGGCACGCAACGCGTCGGCGGACTCGTCGTCGGGCTCCTGCTGCGACCGAACTTCGGCCTCAACGCGCGCCACTCCGTGGTGCGGATACTCGATCGAGATCCTCATCCGCCGCGCCAGGATGTCCTCGAGATGCAGGGCTCCCTCGGCGCGTTGAATGTGCGGGATCACCCCGTGCGGATACTGCAGATAGCGCTTCCGCGGTGTCTGCGCGGAACTGCAGCAGGGTGACCAACCGGGTATCGGGGAGCCGCGCCGTAAGGACCGGAATTTCGACACCGGATCTACTCCTTTGGTTCGGCGGGCGATGACGATTTTCACCGCCTGCATCCTTTTGGTGGGGGTGAACTGACTTACCCCCACCTATCCGCGGACGTGGCGAATACCGTCAGCAAGCACTTAACACCGCTTATTACTAGTGCGACCATTGTTAGCAATTTGTTCCAAATTGTTCATCATTGTTGATCGTGCGCGTAAATTTCATGTGTGCGTTAACCCGGCAATGAGATTCCCGCTGCCGGTACGCCCGCGGTTTTGCGCTCGGTTCGGGGCGTGCGATGCCGGTAGGGGTTCAACCAGAAGCCTCGAGCAGTGAGGTACGTGCGATGGCCGCTGACGCGAACCGCCGTGTAAGACGAGGTAACGCTCACCACCGCAACCCGCGAGGCGCCCGTCCAGCGCAGCCCACGTGTCCGACGGTCGGCGTCGCACCGCAACACTTCGTCACTGTGCCGTCGCCGGGCACGTTGCCCAGGGGTTCCAGCAAGTACATCGGCCGCGTCGGGGCACTGGCGGTCGCGCTCGGCGTCGGCGTGCTGGTGACGACCGGGCAGGGACTCAGCATCGCCCGCGCGGACACCGGCACCGATTCCTCGAGTGCGCCTTCGGCGGATGGTTCCCCGGCCGCCGGCGCTGGCGGGGCCACCGGGACCGCGACCGCGCGCCCGCCGACGCTGACGTCGCCGCCGGGCCCGTCGAATGCGCCGGGCTCACCCCCCGACGCCGGTGTCGAACTTGCCCACCACGGCGGGCGAATCGACGGCCCCGCAGATGCACCTCGAGAGCTCCGGTGGCCTAAACACCTCCACCAATGACGCCGGACAGTCCACCGATGATGCTGATGAAATTCCTGCGGCGTCAACCAAGCC
>CAVRMG010000007.1:0-164214 GCA_963721495.1 uncultured Actinomycetota bacterium
AGATGAGGGATTCGACGCCGAGTGGCGACTATGGCCGACTTCTCACGGTCGAAGGGGACGCGACCAAGCCGCGGCGAACTATTCGACGAGGCAGACCTCGACGCCGCGATCGCGAGGTTCGAGGAGCTCAGCCGTCCGGCGCCGCGGCTGGAAAACGCGGCAAGCCGTGCGTACGAACGTTTTTGGACGTACTTCGTAGCCCGCGACTGGACCGCATTGACGGAGGTGCTTCCCGACAATTTTTCGCTGGACGATCGCCGTCGGACCGTGAACGCCGGCGTCCGACACGGTCGAGATGCCGAGATCGCAAACTTGCGGGCGATCGCTGAAATGGGGATCACGACTGTCACGCCGACCGTCATCGCCACCCGTGGCGAGCGCCTCGCCCTCAATCGTGTCGACCTATCGGATCGTGACGGGCCAGGGGACCTTTACACCGAGGTACTCGCCGTCATGGAGATGGCCGACGAGCGGCTCGTCGCGGTCGTCCTGTTCGACCTCGACGACATCGACGCCGCCTTCGAGGAACTCGACGCGCGGTACCTCGCCGGTGAAGCCGCCGACTACTCGCACACATGGTCGGTCATCGCAGGGCCTACGCTGCAGTCAACCGACACGAGCTCCCGACGACGACGCCGGACTGGGTGAACATCGACCACCGACGCGCGGACAGCTTTCGCGCCCGGTGACATGACCGCAAACATCCGTGCCACGCTGGACGACACGCCGGACTTCAGGGTCTACGTCGAGGCTGTGCATCGGCTGAGCGACCTCGGAGCGGTCGTCACCTGGGCGTCGAACGGGACCTCACGAGAGGGCTTCGAGGCCGAGTGGCGGGAGATCAGCCTTCCGACGGTCGAGGGCGACCTCATCAATCGCAGCGAGATATTCGACGAGGCAGACCTCGACGCCGCGCTCGCGAGGTTCGACGAGCTCAGCTCGTCCGGCGCCGCGGTTGGAAAACGCGGCAAGCCGAGTGTACGAACGCTTTTGGAATTGCTTCGCGGTGCGCGACTGGGACGCTATGACAGGAGCTGCTGGCCGACGACGTTTCCACGGACGATCGCCGTCGAGTCGTGAACGCCGGGGTCCGACACGGTCGAGATGCCGCTAATCGCGGATATGCGAAGCCTCGCCGAGATCGGCGCGAACGTCGACGTCGACCGTCATTGCGACCCGCGGACAGCGCCTCGCCCTCACTCGCTGCGCTTCTCGAACGACGAACCGCAGCACGAGGCGTTCCACGTCGAGGTGCTCACCATCGTCGAGATCGACGCCGACGACCGGATCGCGGCGGTCGTGTCGTTCGACCCCGACGACATCGACGCCGCCTTCGAGGAACTCGACGCCCGGTACCTCGCCGGCGAAGCGGCCGCCCACGCGCACACGTGGTCGGTCATCACGGGCGGCTACGCCGCGCTAAACCGGCACGAGCTGCCGCCGACCACGCCGGACTCCGTGCAGCATCGACCACCGCCGGGGCGCAGCGTTCGCGCCCGGTGAGCTGATCGCATACGTACGCGCCGGAATGGGACCTCGGCCACGACATCCAAACCTACGTCGAGGTCGTGCATCGGCTGAACGATTTCGGCGCGGTCGTCACCCATGCGGCGCACGGGAGCTCGCAGCGAGGGCTTCGACGCCGAGTGGCGGGGCGTCGACATCTTGACGGTCGAAGGCGACATGGTCAGCCGCAGCGAAGTCTTCGACGAGACAGACATCGACACCGCGATCGCGAGATTCGAACAGCTCAGCCGACCGGTGCCGCGGCTGGAAAACGCGGCAACGCGTACGTACGAGCGCATCCGGACGCACTTCTGCGGCGCGTGACTGGGACGCACTAGCCGAGACGCTGGCCGACAACCATTGCGGCGACGATCGGCGTCGAGTCGTGAATTCCGGGATCCGACATGGTCGGGAAGCCGAAATCGCGAGCATGCAGGCGACTGCGGATGTCGGGGTCGCAAATCTAACGTCGGACACCATCGCAACCCGCGGGGATCGACTCGCGCTGTGCCGTACTCGAGGTGCGACCAGCAGCCCTGAGGCGTTTGACGCCGAGTTGCTCCGCATCGTTGAGATCGATGCCGACGGACGGGTCGTCGCGCGCGTCGTGTTCGACCTCGACGACTTCGAGGCCGCCATCGCCGAGCTCGATGCCCGCTATCTCGCCGGTGAGGCGACAGCCCATGCACACACGTGGTCGGTCATCGCGGAGGCCTACGCCGCGCTCAATCGACGCGAACTGCCTCAGACGACGCCAGATTGGGTGAACATCGACCACCGGCGAGGGGCATCAATCGCTCCCGGTGAAATGCCTGAACTACTTGGCGCTGCGTGGAATCTCCAGTCTGACCTGAGCAACTTCATCGTGGCGACGCATCGGCTGACCGACCTCGGCGGCGTCTTCACCCACATGGCGCACGAGACCTCGCAAGAGGGTTTCTACGCCGAGTGGCGAGTGGTCAGCGTTCTGACGCTCAAAGGCGACATGGTCAACCGCGCTGAGGTCTTCGACGAGGCAGACCTCGACGCTGCGCTCGCCCGCTTCGACGAACTGAGCCGTCCGGCACCGCAGTTGGAAAATGCACGCAAGCCGATCAGACGACCGCTTCAAGACCTACTTCGCGGCGCGCGACTGGGACGCGATGGCGGCGATACTGGCCGACGACTTCTCCATCGACGATCGCCGTCGGGTCGTGAATATCGGGATCCGAAACGGTCGCGATGTCGAAATCGCGAACATGCGGGCCGCCGCGGAGATCGGTACCAACGCCTTCACGTTTGTCGTCATTGCCACCCGCGGGAAGCGTCTTGCTCTCAGTCGTATCCGCGCCTTCGGCCGGGATCAGGGCCCCGAGGCCTTCCACACCGACGCGCTCGGCGTCGTGGAGATCAACGCCGACAACCGGATCACGGCGCGAGTCGCGTTCGACCTCGACGACATCGATGCTGCTTTCGAGGAACTCGATGCCCGATATCTCGCCGGCGAAGCGGCACCGCACCGGGACTCATGGTCCGTAGTCACACAGGCTCGGGCCGCGCTCGCCCGGCACGAGCTACCGGCGACGACGCCGGACTGGGTGAACCTCGACCACCGGCGCGGAATCGCTTTCACGTCCGGGGACATGACCGCATACATCCGTGCCAGTTGGGATCTCGAGCAACAGTTCAGCACCTACATCGAGACTGTGCACAGGCTCAACGATCTTGGAGCGGTTTTCACTCAAGTTGCTAAAGGGACCTCGCAGGAGGGTTTCGACGCCGAGTGGCGAGTTCTGGAAATCATCACGGCTGAAGGCGATTTGATCAACCGCGCCGAATTTTTCGACGAGGCAGATCTCGATGCCGCGATCGCCAGGTTCGACGAATTGAGCCAGCCCGCGCCGCAACTGGAGAACGCCGCAAGCCGAGTTAACGACCGATTGCTCGCGCACTTCACTGCGGGCAACTGGGACGATATGTCCGAGATTTTGGCCGACGAGTATTTCAGCGATGACCGTCGTCACGTGCCGAACGTCGGGGTTCGGCAAGGTCGCGATGTCGCGATTGCGAACATGCGGAAGTCGGCCGATCTCGGTGTTACGTTCTCGAAGTCATACGCCATTGCGACCCGGGGGGCACGTCTCGTGCTCAGTCGTGTCCGGTGGTCGGGCCGCGATCAACGGCCCGAGGAGTTTCACACCGACGTAGTCAACGTCGTCGAGATCAACGCCGACCAACGCGTCACGGCACGTGTGTGGTTCGACGCCGATGACCTCGACGCCGCCTTCGCGGAACTCGACGCCCGGTACGTAGCAGGCGACGCGGCACCATATTCGGACATGTGGTCGGTGATTGTCCGTGGTCACGCCGCGTTCAACCGGCGCGAATTCCCGACGACGACACCGGACTGGGTGAACATCGACCATCGACGAGGGAGGGCGTTCGCGCCTGGCGACCTCTTCGCAAATTGGCGCGCCGTGTGGGATCTCGTGCCGGACATCAGGATCTACATCGAGGCCGTGCATAGGCTTAGCGCCCTCGGGGCGGTGGTCACCCACGGTGCGTCCGGGACCTCGCAAGAGGGGTTCGACGCCGAGTGGCGGGAGGTCGACCTTCTGACCTTCGAAGGGGATCGGCTCAGCCGCTGCGAGCTTTTCGACGAGGCAGATATCGACGCCGCGATCGCCCGCTTCGACGAGCTCAGCCGGCCGGTGCTGCGGCTGGAAAACGCGGCAAGCCGAGCGTACGAGCGCCTCAATGAGTGCTTTCCGGTCCGCGACTGGGACGCGTTAGCCGAGATCCTGGCCGACGACATTTCCTCCGAGGATCGTCGTCGGGTGGTGAATGCCGGCCTCCAACAAGGCCGGGATGCCGTGATCGCCGAAATTTCGGCGGTCGCCGAGGTCGGGGTTAAGAACGTTACGACGGACACGATTGCGACCCGCGGCGAGCGCCTCGTCCTCAGTCGTGGTCGATGGGCGGGCCACGACCCCCGACCCGAGGCGTTTCGCACCGATGCTCTAGATGTCGTCGAGATCGACGGCGACGGACGAGTTTCGGCACGCGTCGTGTTCGACCCCGACGACCTCGATGCCGCATTCGCCGAACTCGACGCTCGATACCTTGCGGGCGAAGGGGCCGCCCACGCGCACACGTGGTCGGTCATCGCGGGCGCCTATGCCGCGATGAACCGCTACGAACTTCCCGCAATGACAACGGACTGGATCCACGTCGACCATCGACCCCTCATCACCATCGAGCCGAGCGATCCGGCAACAATCTTCCGTGCGGCGTGGGACCTCGTGCCAGACCTAAGCATCCACATCGAGTCTGTGCATCGGCTCAGCGATCTCGGAGCAGTCTTCACGCAGGCCGCGCATGGCACGACGCAAGCGGGCTTCGACGCCGAGTGGCGAATCGTCGAACTTGTCACAGTCGACGGTGATCGGATGAACCGCGGCGAGCTATTCGACGAGGCAGACATCGACGCCGCGCTCGCCCGCTACGAGGAACTCGTGCCCGACGACGCCGCGGCTGGAAAACGCGGCCAGCCGGGCATACGAGCGCATGTTGACGTACTTCGGGGCCCGCGACTGGGCAGCCATGGCCGAAACGATCGCCAAGGACATACTCGAGGACGATCGTCGTCGCGTCGTGAATGCCGGTGTCCGACAGGGTCGCGATGCCCTGATCGCAAACATGCGAGCGACCGCTGAGGTCGGGGTCGAGAGCATGACGTTGAGCGTCGTTGCGACGCGCGGGGAGCGCCTCGCCCTCAGTCGTGTCCGTTCGTCGCGCCACGGCGAGGTCGGCTACGAGGTGATCACCATCGTCGAGATCGACGCCGACAACCGGATAGTGGCGGGCGTCGAGTTCGACGCCGAGGACATCGACGCCGCCTTCGAAGAACTTGATGCCCGCTACCTCGCCGGCGAAGCGGCCGCGTCCACACAAACATGGTCGGTCATCATCCGAGCCACCGCGGCATTCAACCGACGCGAACTCCCCGCGGGGACGCCGAACCGGGTGGACATCGACCATCGCCATGGAGCGTCATTCGCGCCAGGCGAACTGTCCGCGTATCTACGTTCCACATGGGATTTCACCCCAGAGGCGACCCTTCACATCGAAGCAGTGCACGGGCTGAACAACCTCGGAGCCGTCGTTACCCACGTGGCCCATGCGATCTCACCAGACGGCTTCGCCGCTGAGTGGCGGGTGATCAATGTCTTGACCGTCGAAGGGGACCTGATCAGCGGCTGCGAAGTCTTCGATGAGACCGACCTCGACGCTGCGCTCTCTAGATTCGACGAGCTAAGCGCGCCGGTGTCGCGGCTGAATAACGCGGCAAGCCAAGCATACGAACGGTTCTGGACGTCCTTCGCGGCACGCGACTGGACTGCCTTTGCGGATCTGTTGGCCGCCGACATCGTCACGCACGATCGCCGTCGGGTCGTGAACGGTGGAATCCGGCACGGCCGAGATGCCGAAATCGCGGACAAGCGAATCCTCGCCGACCTCGGTGTCACGACTGTGACGCCGACCGCGATCGCTACTCGCGGGGAGCGCCTCGTCCTCAACCGGGTCAGCTCCTCGACGTTCCAAACCGAAGTTATCAACGTCGTGGAGGTCGGCGCCGACGGTCGGATCGTGGCCATCATCGGGTTCAGCTCCGATGACATCGACGCCGCCTTCGCGGAACTCGACGCGCGCTATCTCGCCAACGAAGCGGCGCAGTACTCGCAGACGTGGTCTGTCATCACGGGGGTCTACACCTCATTCAATCGGCACGAGTTTCCCGCGACGACACAAGACTGGGTCGGCGTCGACCATCGACTGCTCTTGACGATCGAGGCCGGCGACATGGCCGCGTTCAACCGCGCGGTGTGGGATCAAATGTCGAACCTCAGCATCTATATGGAGGCGGTGCATCGGCTGACCGACCGCGGAGCGGTTGTCAGCCATGTCGCGCATGGCGTTTCGCAGGATGGCTTCGACGCCGAGTGGCGGATCACCTTCATCTTCACGGTCGATGGCGACCTGATCAGCGGCTACGAGTTGTTCGACGAGGCAGATCTCGACGCTGCGCTCGCAAGATTCGACGAGCTCAATCGGCCGGCGCCTCGATTGGAAAACGCGGCAAGCCAAGTGGGGGAGCGCTATTTGGCGCAATTCACGGCCCACGACTGGGACGCCATGGCCGAGATATTGGCCGACGACGTTTCAGCCGACGATCGTCGTCGAGTCGTGGGCGCGGGCGTCCGACATGGTCGCGATGCCGAAATTGCGGACATGCGGGCGATTGCCGACCTCGGGTTGACGAACGCTCGTCGGACAGCCGTTATTGCGACCCGCGGGGCGCGTCTCATCCTCGGCCGTGTCCGTTTCTCGGGCGGCGAGCACGGTCCAGAGTCCGTCGTCACAGACGTACTCGGCCTCGTCGAGACCAACGCCGACAACCGGATCGCTGCGACGGTCGTGTTCGACCCCGACAATCTCGACGCCGCCATCGAGGAACTCGACGCCCGGTATCTCGCCGGCGAGGCCGCTGCGTATTCGCGCACGTGGTCGGTTATCGCGCGGAACAACGCTGCGTTCAACCGTCGCGAACTCCCTTCGGCGGCTCCCGACTGGGTGACAATCGACCACCGCCGGGGGGCGTCTTTCGAACCCGGTGACCTAACGGCATACATCCGTTCCGGATGGGACATCGCACCCGACAGCTCGGTATACATCGAGACGGTGCATCGGGTGAGCGATCTCGGAGCGGTCGTCACCCAAATCTCGACGGGAACCTCGCAGCAGGGCTTCGAGGCCGAGTGGCGATTTATCTGTCTGCTCACGGTCGACGGCGAATCTTTCAGCGGCTGCGAGCTTTTCGATGAACAGGACATCGACACCGCGCTTGCAAGGTTCGACGAGCTCGACCAGCCCCGGCCGCGGTTGGAAAACGCGGCAAGCCAAGCGTACGAGCGCTTCCAGGCGTGCTTCGCGGCCGGCGACTGGGGCGCGCTGACGGAGTCGATGGCCGAGGACGTATTCGACGACGATCGCCGTCGCGTGGTGGGCGCGGGAGTCCGAACCGGTCGGGACGCCATAATCGCGAGCGTGCGGGCGGTCGCCGACGTCGGGATCACGGACATAACGTCGACGGTCCTTGCGACCCGCGGGGGGCGCCTCGCCCTCAGTCGTGAGCGCTTCTCGGGTAGCGACCAGCGCGCTGGGGCGTTCTACGCCGACGTACTCGGCATCGTCGAGATCAACGCCGATGACCGGATCGCGGTGCGTGTCGCGTTCGACCCCGACAATCTCGAGGCCGCTTTCGAGGAACTCGATGCCCGCTACCTCACCGGCGAGGCGGCCACCCACGCGGACACATGGTCTCTTGTCAAGGAGGCCTTTGCCGCGTTCAATCGGCGCGAGCTCCCTGCGACGACGCCGGACTGGACGAACATCGACCACCGGCGCGGGACAGGATTCGCGCCGGGCGACGCGATCCCGTATGTCCGCGCGGCGTGGGACGTCGCGCCGGACATCAACATCTACATCGAGGCCGTGCATCGGCTGATCAGCCTCGGTGCGGTGGTCACTTTTGCGGCGAACGGGACCTCGGGAGAGGGCTTCGACGCCGAGTGGCGAGAGATCACGATTCTGACGTTCGAAGGCGACCTGATCAACCGCTGCGAAATCTTCGACGAGGCAGACATCGACGCCGCCCTCGCGAGGTTCGACGAGCTCGATCGGCCGGTGCCGCGCTCGAAAACGCGGCGACCCGGACGTGGGCGCGTCTGGCGGATGCATTCAACCGCCGCGACATGGACGGTGCTACTTGCTCTCACCGCTGCGGACGGACGATATGAGGACCGCCGAAAGGGCCTGCGTGATCAGGGGACCGCGCGCGACGTCTGGCAGACAGTGTTCGACGCGCCCAAGAGTTGGCGGTTGGAAATGGAGCCGGTCGCCATCAGGGGATCTCGCCTCGGGCTGACCCGCGGGAGGTTCCGCGATACCGACTACGCCGACCGACCGATCACAGTCGAATACCTCACGGTGACAGGGGTTAGCGACGACGACTTGATGAACGACACCGTGGTCTTCGATCCCGACGACATCGACGCCGCGTTCGCCGAGCTCGATGCCCGCTACATCGCCGGCGAAGCGGCCGCCCACGCGCACACGTGGTCGGTCATTGCCAATGGCTACGCCGCGCTCAACCGGCGCGAGGTACCCCCGACAACGCCGGACTGGGTCAACATCGACCACCGGCGCGGGATAGCTTTCGCACCTGGCGACATGATCTCCTACATCCGTGCCGCGTGGGACGTCGCGCCGGACGTCAACATCCACATCGAGGCTGTCCATCGCCTGAGCAACCGTGGAGCGGTCGTGACGCACGCGGCGTCTGGGTACCTCTCAATCGGGCTTCGATGCCGAGTGGCGAGAGATCGCCCTTCTGATGGTCAAAGGCGACGCGGTCAACCACTGCGAAATCTTCGACGAGACAGACCTCGACATCGCGCTCGCGAGGTTCGACGAACTCAATCGGCCGGCGCCTGCAGCTCGAAAACGCGTCGACACGAGCGTGGGCGCGTCTGACCGATGCATTCAATCGCCGCGACGTGAATGGGTTTACTTGCCCTCACGACTGCAGACGGGCGATTGGATGACCGGCGAAAGGGCCTGCATTCGGTGCTCGACGGTCCAGCGCGCCAGAACAACTTCGCACGCAGCTGTTCGAGCTCGCACCCAGCAGTTGGCGAATGGAGGTGGAGCCTGTCGCCATCAGGGGATCGTCGCCTCGCGCTGACCCGCGGCGTGTTCCGCGACACCGACGATACCGACCGACCGATCACTGTCGAGCTACTGACCGTCACGGAAGTCAGCGACGACGACTTGATGCACGACACCGTGATCTTCGATCCCGACGACATCGACGCCGCGTTCGCCGAGCTCGATGCCCGCTACCTCGCCGGCGAGGCGGCCGCCCACGCACAGACCTGGTCGGCCGTAATCCGGAATGCCGCGGCTTTCAACCAGCGCGAGCCTTTGACGACGACGCCGGACTGGGTAAACATCGACCACCGGCGCGCGACAGCGTTCGAACCCGGCGACATGACCCCATACATCCATGCGACGTGGGATGTCGCGCCGGACATCAACCTCTACATCGAGGCTGCGCATCGGCTGAATGATCTCGGAGCGGTCTTTACTCAGGTGTTGAAAGGCACCTCGCAAGAGGGCTTCGAGGCCGAGTGGCGGGACGTCATCCTTCTCACCGTCGATAGCGAGCAGCTCACCCGGTGCGAAATCTTCGACGAGGCGGACCTCGACGCAGCGCTCGCAAGGTTGGACGAACTCAGCCAACCGGCGCCTCAACTCGAGAACGCCGCAACGCGGGTTTTCGCCCGCATGATGGATACATTCAACCGCCGCGACCTTGACAGCTTCCTTGCCCTTGTCACTGTCGACGGACGATACGAGGACCGGCGAAAAGGGCTACGCGACGAGGGTCCGATCAGGCCAGACTTCGCGCGCGCGTTGTTCATCGAGGCGGCTCCGAGTTGGCAGGAGGAGACAGAGCCCGTCGCCATCAGGGGACCTCGCCTGGTGCTGTGCCGCTTGATGTTTCGTGATCACAGCGAGGTCGATCGGCCGATCGTTGTGGAGGCCCTGGTTCTCACCGAAGTCACCGACGACGAATTGACCTCTCGTTTGGTGATTTTCGATCCCGACGACATCAACGGTGCGATGGCTGAGCTCACCGCGCGCTGGATCGCGTCGGGCGAGGTCGCCCATCCCGAGGTCATCACGGCGGCGCGCGAATTGTTCGAGGCCGACAAACTCTCATGACTGGGAGGCGCTCGCCAGGCGTGAAACCGGCGCCACGTACGTCAATCACCGACAGTTGGCGACTGAAGACTCCGAAACCATCGCTGACCACTGGTCGTCGCTTCGGATGATGGCGTCGCTGATTCCCGACATGTGGGTAGAGCTCGCCGAGATCCTCACACAGTCAGCGATGGGACTTGTGACCCGCATTCGTCGTGAAGGGCACGACCGCTGAGGGCGCTGCAATTGAGCTTCCCGCCGTCATTCTCATCCTCTTCGATGGAGCTCGCGTGACGCGCATGGAGGCCTTCGATCCCGACCAGCGCGACCAGGCGCTAGCCCGGTTCGAGGAACTCAGCCGCCCGTCCTGAGCCGCCAGCCATTGACATGCAGCCACTCGGCTGCCTATGGTGAGACATGCAGCCAAACAGCTGCATGAATGGATATGGCAGAGATGGACGAGGTGTTCAAGGCGTTGGCGGACCCCAGCCGGCGCCTGCTGCTCGACAGCCTGAATACACGCAACGGACAGAGCCTGCGCGACCTGTGCGCGGAGCTGTCCATGGCACGGCAGTCGGTCAGCAAGCACCTGGCGGTGCTGGAGGCAGCGAACCTGATCACGACGGTGTGGCGGGGTAGGGAGAAGCTGCATTACCTGAACGCCGAGCCCATCAACGCCATCGCCGACCGCTGGATCAATCAGTACGAACGCGCACGCGTACAGACGCTTGCGGACCTCAAAGCAGCATTGGAGACCGAACCGATGAGCAGCAGCCCCGAATTCGTCTACACGACCTACATCCGCACCACGCCGGAGCGGCTCTGGCAGGCGATCACCGACCCCGCGTTCTCAACCCGATACATGGGCCACGCGATCGTGTCGGATTTCAAAAAGGGATCGACGTACGTGTGGGCCGACAACGGCGTCGAGATCACGCACCCGGATCAGGTGATTCTCGAATCGGATCCATACCGCCGGCTCGCGTTCACCTTCCACACGTTCGTGCCCGAACTCAGCAAGCTCGGACTTGACGAGGAGACCATCACCGCGGCGGCCGCCGAACGCCGCTCGAAGGTGTCGTTCGACCTCGAACAGGTGGGAGACCAGGTGAAGTTGACGGTCATCCACGATGACTTCGGAGCGGAAAGCACGGTGCGTCAACTCATCTCCGGTGGCTGGCCGTGGAAGCTCGCCAATCTGAAGACTGGGCTGGAAGAGTCATGACGGCCATGCCCGCGATCGTCGACCGGTCGACGTGGCAGGCACAGATCGATGCGCTACGTGTCCGGGAGAAGGAGCACACTCGAGAAGGTGACGCGATCGCGGCAGCCCGGCGGCGACTTTCCATGGTGGAGGTCGACGCGACGACGCCACTCGTCGGCCCCGACGGCCGCGTCACGTTGCTCCACGCATTCGAAGGCCGGAGCCAACTGATCGCCTACTACTTCATGTGGCACACAGGCCATTCCGCCGCCGACCAATGCGAAGGGTGCACCTGGTGCACGACCCACGTCGCAGAGTTGTCCTACCTTCATTCTCGCGACATCACCTACGCGGTTCTCTGTCAGGGTCCGTATGAAGAGAGCAGTCGCTACCGAGATTTCATGGGCTGGGACATGCCGTGGTATTCGGCGCAGGAGTCCCTGGACACCCTGCTCGTCGGGCGACAGATCGGTCTGATGCACCTCGTGTGTTACCTCCGTGACGGCGACCGCGTCTTCGAGACCTACTGGACGAACTACCGCGGTGTGGAGGCGATGGATTACAGCTTCGCCCTTATGGACCTCACCATCTTCGGACGACAGGAAGAGTGGGAAGACTCGCCGGCCGGTTGGCCAATACGCCAGATCGCTGACAACAGCGAACGCGTGCGGGTCAACGGACGCCCGATCGCCCAGTGGTCGCGTATCGAAGCCGGTCGGTCCGATGACCTAACACCGAAATAAGAAGGGAGACAAAAGATGAAGACGCCACCGATCGTCTCCACGCAGGAGTGGGAGAGCGCCTGGCAGGAAATGCTGGTCAAGGAGAAGGAGGCGATGCGCGCCCGCGACGCACTGGCCGCCCAGCGGCGTCGAATGCCATGGTCGGCAGTAGACAAGGAGTACGTCTTCGACGGTCCCGATGGCAAAGTGAGCCTTCTCGACCTGTTCAATGGCCGGCGGCAGTTGCTCATCTACCGCGCGTTCGTGGAGCCCGGCACGGGCGACTGGCCCGAGCACGGGTGCGTCGGTTGTTCCTTGATGGCCGACCACGTGCCGAACCTGGCTCACCTCAATGCGCGCGACACCACCTTCGTCTACGTCTCGCGCGCAACACAACCCGACCTCGAGCGGATGAAGGCGAGAATGGGCTGGCGGCATCCGTGGTACAGCATGACCGACGACTTCGACAAGGACTTCGGCGTCGACGAGTGGCACGGCACCAACGCATTCATCCGCGACGACAGCGACCGCGTGTTCCGCACCTACTTCACCACCGGCCGCGGCGACGAGGTGTTCGTCAGCACCTGGAACTTCTTGGATATGACCGCACTTGGGCGACAGGAGGATTGGGAAGACTCACCCGAGGGCTATCCGCAGTAGCCCGCCATACGAGTGGTGGAGCTGGCACGACACCTACGCGGAGCACACGCCGCACCGCTGGTTCGGCGATCCGGACCCGAACGACCCCAACGACCAACGGCCGGCGCGCAAGGACGCTTAGGACGGCACGCTGGCCAACGCTTGGTCGACGATCTCCGACCACCGTCGTGCGTCGACGAATTCGTATGCCGTATCTCCGCCGAATGCGCTGGCGATCACGATGTCCGGTTCGACTGTGCTCAGCAACTTGATGCTGTCGCGTAGCGCCGCGCCGTCGCCCCGACCCGGCACCAGGTACGTCGCCCAGGTGCCATCACCGGTCGGGAACATGGTGTCACCGGTGAACAGATACCTCTCACCGCCGACGCCCGTGACGACATAGCATGTGCTTCCGGGCGAATGACCCGGCGTGGGAAGCACTTCCACGTCGTTGGCGTCTACGCCTCTCACGGCCTCCACCGGAACATCGACGTGCCCGTGCTTGCTGATCGCCTCGAGTTCGGCCGACGGCGCATGCAGGCGGCGGGCGAAGCGGTCTGCGATCCGGCCCAGGTTGGGTCCCGCCTCGTCCTGATGTGAAAGGTACTGAGCGGTGACACCGCCGAGGCTGTCGATGGCGTCGAATTCCGCATCGGTGGCGGGGGAGTAGAACAACACATTGCCTGCCGGCCGACGCCAGAGATAGGCGTGCGTGGTCAATCCGGGGAACGGCGAGTCCATGCGGGTCTGAAAGAGGTCGTCGCGGATCTGGGTCAATGTAGCCATGACTCCACCCTGCTTCCTCAACCATTGTTGAGGTCAAGGACGCGATGCGGGGTCATCGTCGGCGCGCTATCGCGTGGATAGACTGCACCTCGCGCACCGATTCTGACATGCGGATTAGTGGCCTCGGCGATTCCAATGGCCGGGCCGCATCCGCGGTCTGCTATTCGGCCGACTGCGTTCCGAATGTCGCCAGAACGTGTTGCCGAACGCACCGTGCGTACCGGGAAAGTTTTTCAACTACGGTCTCGACGCACGCGGTGGCACGCTCGTGTGCAACAAGGTCGGAGTGTGGACGGCGACCGGTCCGCTGATCGGGATCTACAAGGACGTTGCCATGCCGTGTCCGACCGTCGGGGCACGCTCGGCCCCTCGAGTGACCAGATCTCACATTCGTCGCTTGTAGCGTTCGGCGAACCGTCGCAGGATCGACGCCGGGTACCGGACATCCCATTGCCGCGCTTCGGTTTTCAGCGCCTCAGCCGACTCCGGCGCGAAGTACCCGTGGTTCTTGTAGACGTGGATCCGGGTGTCGATGCCGTCGAGGTCGAGTTCGGGATGAAACTGTGTGGCGTAGACGTTCTCGCGGACGCGGAAGGCCTGAACCGGGCAATCCGGCGAGGACGCCAGACACACCGCTTCGGCGGGCAACGCCGTCGCCGCCTCCTTGTGTCCTCCATATGCGTCGAAGACGTCGGGCACCTCAGCGAAGAGCGGATCGTCACGTCCGGCCTCGGTGACCGTGATCTCCATACCGCCGACGGGTTCGGGGTAGGTGCGGTCGACGGTGGCGCCGATGACCGAACCGAGGGTGCCGACGCCGTAGCAGCAGCCGAGGAACGGGAAGTCGGAGTCGACGATGCGGTCGATCAGGGGCAACAACTCGGATTCGACGCGTTGCTGCGTCGCCGACTTCGACTCCGGGTCATCGCTGACGTTGTAGGGCCCGCCACCCAGGACGATGCCCGACCAGTCGGCGAGGTCGATCCGCCCCAACGACTCATGCGTCAGACTGATGCGGTGCATGCCCGCCGTGTCGAGTCCGGCGAAGCGCATCATCGCCCGGTACTCGTCGTCGGCCGCTTCGTCCTCGCCGCGGATCGACAAGAGTAGGAAGGGGGCGTGCTCGCCGTCTGTCGTCATGCTGTTCCGTCAGTGGGGCCGTGTTCATACGTTAGGGCAGTCGCCGAGTGTCGGGTTAAGACACGCCGCGCAGGCTTTACGCGTGACATAAGGCCACACTCGCAACTCCTCCGTCCGAGGCCCTATAACCACAACACCCCGCGAGCTAAGAGAGCCCGCGGGGTGTTGCACGTACTTAGTGTCGGTCAGGCCAGGTCGAACCGGTCGTTGTTCATGACCTTGACCCAGGCCGCGACGAAGTCCTCGACGAACTTCTCCTTGCCGTCATCCTGGGCGTAGACCTCGGCCAGTGCCCGCAGCACGGAGTGTGAGCCGAAGATGAGGTCGTTGGCGGTGGCCGTGTACTTCTTCTGACCCGTGGCGCTGTCGACACCGTCGTAGACGTTCTCCGCCGTCTCCGATGTCTTCCACTCCGTGCCCATGTCGAGCAGATTGACGAAGAAGTCGTTCGTCAGGACTCCGGGCGTGTCGGTGAACACCCCGTGCTTGCTGCCGCCGTGGTTGGCGCCGAGGGCACGCAGACCACCGATCAACGCGGTCAGTTGGGGCGCGGTCACATCGAGTGCGTACGCCTTCTCCAGCAGCAATTCCTCCAGCCGCGTCTTCTCGCCCGGCCGGACGTAGTTGCGGAATCCGTCGGCGCGGGGCTCGAGGACACCGAACGCCTCCACGTCGGTGTTCTCCTGCGACGCGTCGGTACGTCCGGGAGCGAAGTGGACGTTGATCTCGTAGCCGCCATCCTTGGCGGCCTTCTCGACGGCTGCCGAACCGGCCAGCACGATCAGGTCGGCCAGCGACACCTGCTTGCCTCCGGAGCCGTTGAAGTCCTGCTGGATCTTCTCCAGGACGGGCAGCACCTTGGCCAGCTCGGAGGGCTCGTTGGCCTCCCAGTTCTTCGCCGGCTCGAGACGCAGCCGCGCGCCGTTCGCCCCGCCGCGCTTATCAGTGCTTCGGAAGCTCGCCGCCGACGACCAGGCCGTCTTGACCAGCTGCGAGACGGAGAGCCCGGAGTCGAGCACCTTGCTCTTCAGCGTTGCGATGTCCGACTCGTCGATCAGCTCGCCCTCGACGTCGGGCACCGGGTCCTGCCACAGCTGCGGCTCCGCGACCCATGGTCCGAGGAAGCGGCTGATCGGCCCCATGTCGCGGTGCAGCAGCTTGTACCACGCCTTGCCGAAGGCCTCGTTGAGTTCCTCGGGGTGGTCGAGCCAACGCCGCGTGATGTCGGCGTAGATGGGAGAGACCCGCATGGAGACGTCGGTGACCAGCATCGTGGGCTTGCGAGGCGGCCCGCCGAACGGATCGGGAATGGTTGCCTCGGCGTCCTTGGCCTCGAACTGCCAGGCACCGGCGGGACTCTTCACCAGCTCCCACTCGTTGCCGTACAGGATCTCCAGGTAGCTGTTGCTCCACTGCGTCGGCGTGGGCGTCCACACGACCTCGAGCCCGCTGGTGATGGAGTCGCCGGCTTTGCCGGAACCGAACGGGCACTTCCAGCCCAGCCCCTGCTGCTCGATGGGGGCACCCTCAGGCTCGGGCCCCATGCCATCGTCCGGACCCGCGCCGTGGGTCTTGCCGAGGGTGTGGCCGCCGACGATCAGCGCGGCGGTCTCCTCGTCGTTCATCGCCATCCGGCCGAACGTCTCTTTGATGTCGATGGCCGCAGCCAACGGATCCGGCTTGCCTTCCGGGCCTTCGGGATTCACGTAGATCAGGCCCATCGTGGTGGCGCCGTAACGTTCCTCGAGCTGCCGCGCGGAGGCATCAGCGCCCGCATAACGCTTGTCGGTACCGAGCCATTCGCCTTCCTCACCGAAGAGGACCTCTTCCGGCTCCCAGAAGTCGGGACGGCCGAAGGCGAAACCGAACGTCTCGAAACCCGCCGACTCCAGCGCCGCGTTGCCGGCGAACACCAGCAGGTCAGCCCACGAGATCTTGTTGCCGTACTTCTTCTTGACCGGCCACAGCAGGCGGCGAGCCTTGTCGAGGTTGGCGTTGTCGGGCCAGCTGTTGAGCGGGGCGAAGCGTTGCATGCCCTGCCCGGCGCCACCGCGTCCGTCGAAGATGCGGTAGGTGCCCGCCGCGTGCCAGGACAGCCGGATCATCAGCCCGGCGTAGCTGCCGTAGTCGGCGGGCCACCAGTCCTGCGAGGTGGTGATCACCGAGATCACGTCGGCCTTGAGGGCCTCGACGTCGAGCTTCGCGAACTCCGTGGCGTAGTCGAAGTCCTCACCGAGCGGATTGCCCTTGCTCGAGTGCGCATGCAGGACCGACACGTCGATCTGATCGGGCCACCAGTCCTGGTTCGTCAGCGGCGCGTCTGCCTTGGGCTTAGGCGAATCGATTGCCGGATTCTCGCTATCGGACACAACATTCCTTCCAGAGGTGGGTGAAACGGGCTGTGATCACGGATGTGATCGCAAAGCTTGTGATGCCGAACAGTCAGGACACAGACCCCAGTAGATGACTTCGGCCTCGTCGAGGACGAAGCCCTCCAGCGAGCCGCCGAAGTCGGAGGGGGTCAGGCAGGGCGCGTCGCCGACGGCGCAGTCGACGTCGGCGATGACGCCGCAGGACCGGCACACGACGTGGTGGTGGTTGTCGCCGACGCGTGACTCGTAGCGCGATACGGAGCCCGACGGCTGGATCCGCCGGATCAGCCCGGAGGTCGACAGGGCGGCGAGAACGTCGTACACCGCCTGCCGAGAAACCTCGGGAAGCTCGATTCGTACGGCTGAGAAGATTGTCTCCGTGTCGGCGTGGGGATGCGCATACACCGCCTCGAGGACCGCCAGTCGCGGCCGGGTCACACGGAGATCAGCCATTCTCAGCTGGTCTGCGTAATCCGGCGTCGACGGCACGTAGGCCAATATGCCGCCTTTTCTGGACTGAGTCAAGACTGGCGGAGTGTGTTTCGGGCGTGTCCCATCGTGGTGTCGGACGGCGTGTCGCCGGCTCGTTCAGACTGCCTGGTTGGCAACATTTTTGATCGTGTACAGCAGATTCACAGCGCGTCTGAACATGCCGAGGGGGTGGGGGCGCTGGTACCCTTCGAAAGCTGCTGGGTGCGTGGTCGCGGGGGAGGACAGCCCGGCTAGCCGATCACACCGGCATCCGAACGGAACTGTTTTCAGTCGTCACGAAGAGAGAGTTGTGCGTACCGGCGAGATCAAGGCCTTATCCGGATTGCGCATCGTCGCCGCTGTGTGGGTGGTGCTGTTCCATTTCCGTCCGCTGCTGGAGCAGGCGTCGCCGGGATTCCGGTCGGCGCTGGCCCCCATCCTCAATTGCGGCGCGCAGGGCGTGGACCTGTTCTTCATGCTCAGCGGGTTCGTACTGACATGGAACTATCTCGACCGGATGGGCGAGTCGTGGTCGTGGCGGGCCACGGTGCATTTTCTGTGGTTACGCCTGGCCCGGGTATGGCCGGTGTATCTGGTGACCATGCACCTCGCCGCGCTGTGGATCATCTTCACGATGCACGTGGGCCACGTTCCGTCGCCGGCCTGGGTACTCGACGGATTCAACGCCGTGGGCTACGTCCGCCAGGTCCTAATGATCCAGCTGTGGTTCGTGCCGTTCTTCGACGGATCCAGCTGGGACGGACCCGCATGGTCGATCAGCGCCGAATGGCTGGCCTACCTCATGTTCGGGGTGCTGATCCTCGTCATCTTCCGGATCGCCCGGTCGACGAGGACGCGCGGCTTGATCGCGTTGGCGTTCGTCGCGACGCTGCCGCCGATCCTGCTGTTGTTAACGTCCGGCCACTTCTACACGCCGTGGAGCTGGCTGCCGCGGATCGTCATGCAGTTCACGGCGGGCGCGCTGGTGTGTGCCG
Source organism: uncultured Actinomycetota bacterium (assembly GCA_963721495.1). GTDB lineage: Bacteria > Actinomycetota > Actinomycetes > Mycobacteriales > Mycobacteriaceae > Mycobacterium. The sequence continues at coordinate 18,644 of CAVRMG010000007.1, forward strand.
CCGTGCGCAGACTGCGACCGAGTGAACGGACCCGGCGCAACACCGGATATGCCGCGCTGCTACTCCTGGGCGTGATCGTCGCCATCCTGTATGCACTCGACGCCCATCCGATACCCAAGATCCTCGACGGTGCCGGGCTGGTCGACATCCTGTTCGTTCCGCTGCTGTTCACGCTGGCCGTCGGTTCGGCGGGCCTGCCATGGCTGCTGTCTATGAGGCCGGTCGTGTACCTCGGACACATCTCGTTCAGCCTCTACATGGTCCACGAGTTGGTGCACACGACGTGGAACTGGATGGTCATGCAGTTCGGCCTTCGACTGGGGTCCGACCTCGCGGGCAAGGCGACGCTCGTCGGCCTGCTCGCCGTCGCATTGGCGGGCGCGGTCGTGCTGTACCACGTCGTCGAGGAGCCGGGCCGCCAATGGATGCGCCGCATGATGAAACCGCCGCGCCGCTCGCGCGCGGACCCGGGGCACGGCAAGCTGCAACCGATCGACGGGCAGAAAGACGAGCGGAGCCAGATGGTTTCGGTCCGCGCGGGATGACTGCGCGCGTCTTCGGCGTGCGTTCGGTCAAAGGACACTTAAGCTGGTCCGGTGAGCCGATTGATCACGGCCATGATCGCGCTCGCGCTCTTGGTCGGCATGGGCGCTGAAGGCCCAATACAGGTAAGCCACAACGAGATACTGGCGTTGAACTCGTCGGTGAATCGCGTTGCGGTGATCGGCGACTCCTACACGACGGGCAGCGACCTCGGCGGTCTCGGCCCGCGGGGATGGACGGCCCGCGCCTGGCGGGAGCTGGCCGCGCAGAAGACGCCGATCTCAGCGGACATCGGCGCCGAGGGCGGAGCGGGGTACGCCGCGCGAGGCAATCGGGGCAGCGTGTTCAAGGATCTGACCGCAAGGACGGTCGACCCCGAGGACTCGCTCGTGGTGTTCTTCGGCTCGCGCAACGACCAGGGCGTGGACCCGTCGCAATTGTCGAATTTGGCTTACGGCACCTTTCAATTGGCGCGCCGCCTGGCGCCTTCCGCGAAATTCCTGGTGATCGGGCCGCCGTGGCCGACAGCCGACCCGCCTGCGGCCGTGGTGCGAATCCGTGACGCGCTGCGCTATCAGGCGGACATGGCGGGCGCGGTGTTCGTCGATCCGATCGCCGAACACTGGTTCGTGGGGCGGCCCGGCCTCATCGGCGTCGATGGCGTGCACCCGACCGATAAGGGCCACGAATACATGGCGGACATGATCGCGCCCCTGATCGGTGCGCAATTGCCTGCTCGGTTGTGAACGCAGTCCGCGTTCGTCGCTATGGTCAGTGATCATGGGGCTCGGCGAACGCCTGTACGAACTGCTGTCACGCGTGTTGTCGCTGCGCATCATTGTCATCGTCGCAGCGCTTTCTGTCGTCGCCCTGGTGATCACACTCGGTGCCTGGGTGTGGTTCGGCGTGACGAACGATCAGTACAGCCAACTCGACCGCCGGCTCGATTCGGTGAGCAGCCTGGGCGACATCAGCGCGCTGCTGCGCAGCACGCAACAAGCCGGGACCGACGAGCCGGTCCCGAACGGGGGCCTGGTGCGGACCGCACGCATCGACGGCGCGATCGTGTCGATCCCGCGGGATGTGGTGCTGCCAAAGTTCAACGTCGGCTATGCGAACACGAACATCGACGGCGTGGAGTACCGGGTGCGCACCTTTGCGGCCGGGGACGCCATGATCGCCTTGGGCTCGCCGCTGGCCGAAACGCAGCGCCGCATCGACGAACTGCATCGGCGCGTGTTGTTGATCTGCGGGGGCGTCATCATCGGCACGGTCCTGGTCGGCTGGGTGATGTGGTCCATCATGATCAACCCGTTCCGTCTGCTCGCTCAGCAGGCCCGCGCCATCAACGCGCAGTCCAATCCCGATGAGGTACAGGTGCGCGGCGTGCAGGAGGCCGTGGAAATCGCCGAGGCGGTCGAGGGGATGCTCGCGCGCATCGGTGACGAGCAGCAGCGCACCAGGGCGGCGCTGGAGTCGGCCCGAGACTTCGCTGCGGTCGCGTCGCACGAACTGCGCACGCCGTTGACGGCGATGCGCACCAACCTCGAGGTGCTGTCCACCCTTGCGATGCGCGAGGACCAACGGCAGGAGGTGATCGCCGACGTCATGCGGACCCAGAGCCGTATCGAGGCGACCCTGACCGCGCTGGAGCGTCTCGCCCAAGGTGAACTGACCACTGTGGACGATTTCGTCCCGGTCGACATCACCGAGATGCTGGATCGAGCGGCTCACGATGCGATGCGCAACTACCCGAATCTGCGTGTTTCCCTTGCTTCTTCGACCACGGTGCTGATGGTGGGATTGCCCGCCGGTCTGCGACTCGTGATCGACAACGCGATCACGAACGCGATCAAGCACGGCGGTGCAACCGAAATCCGGCTCAGAGCAGAGAGTTCCGGCGAAGGAGTCGAGATCGTCGTCGACGACAACGGCACTGGCGTGCCGGAAGAAGAACGATCGGCGGTATTCGCGCGGTTCTCCCGGGGGACGACGGCTTCTCGATCCGGTTCGGGACTCGGTCTCGCCCTGGTGGCCCAGCAGGCCGATCTTCACGGCGGCACGGCGGCCATGGAGGCAAGCCCGCTCGGCGGTGCCCGGCTGGTGTTGCGCCTGCCCGCGCCGAGTTAGTACGTGGCGCCGACGAAGCGGGCGATGACGGCGGCCAGTTCCGGGCCTCGCTGCTCGGCGATGAAGTGTCCGGCGCCGGAAATCGTTGTGTGGTTCTGGTTCTGGGCGCCGGGAACATGCTCCTGGAACACCTTCTCCCAACCCTGGGTTGCGGGGTCGCCGTCGGAGTAGGCGGTGAGAAACGGCCGTTTCCACTGCTGCAGCGCGGCCATGGTGTCCCGGCCGATCGCCGCGCCTGGGTCATTGCGGGTCAGCGGAATCAGCGCGGTCAGCTGACGCAGGCCCGCCTTGTACGAGCGGTCCGGGAACGGCGCGTCATAGGCGGCAAGCACGTCAGCACCGAGCGGACCGGCCACCGCATCGAGAAAAAGGCTCGGGTTGATGTCCGGTGAGCGCTGATACATCGCGACGTAGTCGAGCAGGGTTTCCTGCAGCATCATCTTGTCGTCGTCGACGCCGTGGTGCGCCCACGTGAGCCTGCCTGCCAACGCCGGGTCACACGTGTGCACGATCGTGTTGGTCGCGACCACCCGCGCGAACCGGGCGGGATCGCGGGCCAACACACTCAATCCGATCGGCCCGCCCCAGTCCTGGACCACGAGCGTCACCTCGCGCAGGTCGAGACCGGCGACCAGGCTGTGCGCCCAATCGACGTGCCGCCGGAAGGTGTACGCCGTGGCCTCGGTGAGCTTGTCCGAGCGGCCGAAGCCGACGTTGTCCGGCGCGATCACCCGCATGCCCGAATCTGCAAGCACGCCGATGACACTGCGGTACATGTACGACCATGTCGGCTGCCCGTGCAGGAGTATGACGACGGGCCCGTCTGCGGGGCCGGCGTCGACGTAGTGCATCCGAACCGGCGGCACGCGTGCGGATTCCACGCTGACATAGTTGGGTGGAAAGGCATAGCCGGGCAGGCCCTCGAATCGCTCGTCGGGCGTTCGCAGGACGTCCATGGTTGCGCGGACCCGGTTAGTCCTCCTTGCGGATCAGCCGCCCCAGCGCTTCGCGGTCGGGTGCCAACAGCTCGTCGATGCGGGCCTGGTTCACGTCGGCGACGATGATCTCGCCGACTTCCTGGTACACATCGCTGAAAATGCCGTGCGACTTCATCTTCTCGGTCTGGTAGATGTTGTCCTCGGTCGGCGTCACGTAGTACACGATCTCGGGCTTGAAGCGGTGAATCAGCCAGACGTGGATCAGGTCCATCAGGCGCTTCTGGCGCATCTTCTCGGAGAACGTGTTCTGGTCGCGTACCGTGAGAATGCTGCGGCCGTGCCGGTCCTTGATCGGATCGACCACGACATTGGCCAACGGTTCCTCACCCTCGCCGTAGATCCCGAGATCGAGCACGTCGGACCCGGCGCGCCGCGGCCGCAGCTGTACCGTCAGCTTCTCGCCGAGCTGGTAATGGTCGCTCCACATCGCCAACCATTCCTCCAGGAGCTTCTTCGGCACCTCGGTCTGAACAAGGTGCTGATGCTGCGTGGAGCCCTCGCCCATCGACTTGGTGGTCGCGGTGCGGCCTGAGGAGGCGGCGAGTGCGGCGTCGCTGCGTGGTCCGCCGACCAGGGTTTGCGGTGTGCGGTAGGGAGATTCGACGAGTCGCATCTTGCGTTGCAGGCGAGCCAGCGCAAGCATGCCCTCTTGCCGCAGAGACGTTGAGAACTCCTCGCAGGCGACGCCGTCGACCTGGTGCCCGCCGTAGGTGATGAAGTTGAAGACGAACCCCATCTTGCCGAGTTCCTCAGGGAACGCCCGCATCTGGTCGTCGGTCATGCCGGTGGTGTCCCAGTTGAACGAGGGGGACAGGTTGTAGGCCAGCATCTGGTCGGGGTAGACGGCATGGATGGCGTCGGCGAATTGCTTTGCGTCGGCCAGATCGGCGGTCTTGGTCTCCATCCAGAGGATGTCGGCGAACGGCGCGGCGGCCAGCGACTTGGCAATGGCGTACGGGATGCCGCCACGGATCTGGTAGTAGCCTTCCGGCGTCTTCACCCGTTCGCAGTCCCATGCGACGTCGGCGCCCAACTCCTTCGCCTTTTCCCGCGCGGAGTACAGCGGCGCGTGGTCGGCGAACTTACGCCAATCGGAGGCACTCATATCTGCCGCCTCACCCTCCCTCTCGCGGAAGTCGAGCAAGTCTCCGACGGCCTCGCCGTAGGTCTGCAGGCCGGCGTCCACCTGCCAGACGTCGACGAACTTCGACTCGATCTTGTCGAACAGCGCGTCGACCGCATCGTCCGCGCCGTCCTGCCACGCCTTGGCGGCCTCGGCAATCGCGCCTTGGATGCCATGGCGCTGCAGCCATGCATCGGCGGCGGCGTACTCGCCGTCGGGCAGCGCATAGAGAAGATGCCCGTTGAGTTCCGTGACTCCCGAGTCGTAGAACTGGCGCATCATGGCCAGGAAGCAGGCCTTGTACGAGGGGATCTTGAGGTTGGTAGCGCCGAGCAGGAAGGGCTGATCGCGTTCGTCTGCGCGGCTGTCGAGCAGGTTGGCGGCTTCGGCGTCCGTGCGCGCCACGATGATGCCCGGCACCCGCATGATGTCGAGCTGGAAGCGGGCGGTGTTCAGGCGCTTGATCTGTTCGTCCGAGGGAACCAGAACCTTGCCACCCTGATGGCCGCACTTCTTCGTGCCAGGGCGCTGGTCCTCGATGTGGTACCCGGGCACGCCCGACTCGACAAAACGGCGAATGAGGTTGCGCACGTGGGGATCACCGCCGTGGCCGGTGTCAGCGTCGGCGATGATGAACGGACGGTAATCGTATGCGGGGGTCGCGGCGCGTTGCTCCTCGGTCATGCGTAGCCGCAGGTATTGCTGGTTGCGGTCCGCGGTCAGAAGTGCCCGCACCAGCCCGGCGGCCTCGTCGGGCACCTGGCTCAGGGGATAGCTGGCCAGGTCGGGTCCCGGATCCTCGCTGATCGAGCCCTTGGCCGATGTCGCCCAGCCGCCGAGGTAGATCCCCTCGATACCCATGCGCTTCATGACCACGGCCTGCCCCGGCGAATAGGGGCCGAAGGTCGTGATGCTCTTCTTCTGGGCGAACAGCTCGCGCAGGCGCGGGTGGAAGGCCGCGGCGGCGTCGCGCGCCACGGTGTAGTCGGTCGGGATGGCGCCGCGCTGCTCGACGACCTGGCGTGCTGTGTACAGACGAATGATCCCGTCGAACCGCGGGCTGTCGAAGTACTTCTGGGTGTCGGCGACGTCCCGCTCGAACGGGGTCTGGGGCGCTGCATCCGCTTCGATAATGGCCATGAACTCACAGTACGACCGAGGCTTCGCCGCCGATGGCGTTATCGCCCACGGGTGGCCCCGCCAGGACCGCGGCGAGGTGCCGTGGGCGCGGCGAACAGCCTGCTCAAGCCACCTGGATCGGCCGGTCCGTGTCGGCCAGCAGCCGGCGTCATGCCGATTGCCCTACAGGGCGCCCCGTCTGGCCCGACCGGCTGCACCGAACGTGCCCCCACTGCGAAAACTGGCCAGAATTCTCGCAGTGAGCGCACATTCGTTGCGATACCGGGCCACTCTGCCTGCGACTTATCGCACCGGGTTGGTCAGCGATGCGAGCTCGTCGCCGAGCTCGCATCGCACCACGTCGCCCGGCTCGATCGCCACGGCGCCGGGTGTGCCGGTCGACAGGATATCGCCCGGATAGAAGGGCATCACGTGGCTGTGGAAGCTGAGCAGTTCGGCGGGGGAGAACGTCATACCCGAGACGGTGTCCTTGCGGTGCACGGCGCCGTTGTGCACGGTCGCCACGCGCAGATCCGCCAGCGCAGCGTGGGCCAGCACCTCGTCGAGCGTGATCAGGTCGGGCCCGAAAGAGAAGAACGTCGGGTAGTTCTTGACCCGCGTCAGGTAGCGGGGATTCTCCAGCAGCACGGCCTCGGCGGTCTGATCGAGAACGGGCACCACTCCTGCGACATACGACATCGCGTCGTCGACGTCGACCTGGTAGCAGGTGCGCCCGATCACCAGGCCCAGTTCGGCTTCCGCAGTCACCTTGCCGATTCCCGGCGGCACGACGATCGGCTGGCCGGGGCCGACGATGGTGTGGCCTCCATGAGAGACAACAGATCTGACGGCGCACCCGAAAGGATACGATCGATCCGGGCGAGGCGGCCGTCGGTCAGCGCGACACAGGCGACATGATCATCGCCCAACAGCACGGTTCGGAGACGCATCAGGCGACGCCGGGGATCAGCCCGCCGTCGACGCGCACGACGGAACCTGTGACATACGAGGCTCTTTCGCTGCACAGGAACACCGCCACATCGGCGAATTCATCGGGACGGCCATACCGGCCGACCGCCGTGGTCGCCGCGCTGTCGCGCATCACCTCGTCGGCTGTGCGACCTTCCCGGTCGGCCCGGCGTTCGTCGAGGAACCGTGTCCGGTCGGTCTCGATCCGCCCCGGCACGATGACGTTGGACGTCACGCCGTCACGTCCCACCTCGTCGGCCAGCGTCTTCGACCACGAGTGCAGGCTCGCCCGCAGCGTGTTCGACAGGCCGAGGTTGGCGATGGGAGCGACTGCGCCCGACGACGTCGACGTGAGGATCCGGCCCCACTGCCGCTCCCGCATGCCGGGCAGAACGCGATCGGTCAGCATGATCACCGACAGGATCATCTGCTCGAAACTCGTCCGCCAGGTGGCGGCGTCCTGTCCGGCGACGGTGGTGGGCGGCGGACCGCCGGTGTTGTTGACGAGGATGTCGACCGGGCCCAGCGTCTGTTCCACGTCGGCCACGACGGCCTCCAGCCGATCCAGCTCGCCGAGGTCCCACACGAGCGGCAACGCCTTGACGCCCGCCGCCTTCACCCGGGCCGCAGTCGCGGCCAACGCGTCGGCCGACCGCCCCGCCGCGGCGACGTTCGCACCTTCGGCAGCGAGGCGCGCAGCGATCGCGCTCCCGAGTCCGCCGCTTGCACCGAGTACCAGGGCGGTGCGTCCGGAAATGCCGAGATCCATTGTGGCGCTCTTTCAGTGGGTCACGTGGTCGAGGGCGGATACCGAGACCAGATGCTGCTCCAGCAGCGGCACCAGGGTGGCGGGCAGCGATCGTGCGGGTCGCCGCACCCGGCCGGAGGCGATGACGCCGCGCCGCCGAAGCACCTCTTTGCGAATCGCCAAGCCGACCCGCAGCTGTCCCTCGAAGTTGGCCAGGGGAAGCCACGGCGCCCATACATCGCGCGCGGCCGGAAACCCGCCGTCGCGGTGCGCGGCCAGCACGGCGGCCAGCGCTGCAGGGTGGCTGAAGCCGGTCATCGCCCCGGCCGAACCGGCGGCCAGTTCGTCGAGCAGACCGACGCCCCCCAGGCCTCCGAAAACCGGAACATCGAGCCTGGGCGCCAGGTGCGCGATCGCCACCGACGTCGGTGGCGTCTCGGATTTCACGCCGACCACGCAAGGACACGACGCGACAATGGTCACCACCTGCTCGTGGCTGACGGTGACACCCGAGACGACCGGATAGTCCTGCAGCAGGATGCCGATCCCCGTCGCGTCGTGCAGCGCGCGCAGCGACGCGGCGGCCAAAGCGGGATTCGGGTCGGCGATCTGCGCCATCAACGCCACCGGCGGGCGGGGCACCGCGGCAAGCAGCCGTCGCGCCTGGGACACGACGGCGTCGGGGTCTCGTTCGGAGAGGCCGAGTACGTACGGCAGGTGGGTCGCCGACGCCACCGTGTGGGCCACCTCGTCGGCCTCGTCGGCATTCAACGACGCGGCTTCACCGAAGACGCCGAGCGCTACGAACCCGTCGCATCCGTCGGCGGCGAACGCATCGACCTCATTGCGCAGCGAGGCGATGTCGACGCCGAGACCTTCGTCGAACGGCGTGGCGAGAACGCCCCAAAGCCCAGGGGAAAGGGAGCTATTCACCGATTCTTCTTGCCTCGTTTATGGTGGACACGATGTGTTCGGCGATGGCGAGCGCGGATGTCGCAGCCGGTGACGGCGCATTGCGGAGAACGACGATGCGGTCGCGGATGCTGATTCGAAAGTCATCGACCAAGCCGCCGTCGGCTTCGATCGCCTGGGCACGGATTCCGGCGTGTCCCGGGACCACGTCGTCGTCGCCGAGTTCGGGCACATAGGCACGGGCGGCGGCCACGAACCGCCGCTTGCTCAGCGAGCCGTACACCTCGCGGATCCCGGTCCGCCAGTGCAGACGGGCGAATCGCCAGAATGCCGGTGTGCGGGCGATTTCCACGAGGTCGGGCACCGACACCGTACGCCAGGTATAGCCCTCGCGGGCCAGCGCGAGAACCGCGTTGGGACCGACGAGCACCTCGCCGTCGACGCGCGGGGTGATGTGCACTCCAAGGAACGGGTATCGCGGGTCGGGCACCGGATAGACCAGCCCGTTGACCAGGCCGCGTCGGTCCGGCTTCAGGGCGTAGTACTCGCCGCGAAACGGCATGATGACGGGTTCCGGGCCGTCTCCGGCGAGTTCGGCCAGGCGGTCGCTCTGCAATCCGCCACAGGCGATCACCTGATCGAACGCGCTCTCGTGGGTACCTGATGCCGTGCGCGCGGTGACGACGACTTCCGAGCCCGTCGTCCGCAGGCCGATAACCTCTTGTCCGAGAAAGATTTTCGCACCTGCCGCGACGGCGTCGGAGGCGAGCGCCTGGGTTACCTCCGCGAAATCGACAATCGACGTGGACGGCGAGTGCAGCGCTGCGACACCGCGGACATGCGGTTCCAGTTCGCGCAATTCCTCGGGGCCGATCGTGCGGACCCCGGGGACACCGTTGGCCAGGGCACGCTCTTCGATGTCGCCCAGACGCGCACGTTCGGCTTCGTCGAGCGCGACCAGAACCTTGCCGCACTCGATACGGCGGATGCCGCGCTGCGCGCAGAAGTCCTCGAGGAGACCGACGCCGCGGCGGCAGAGCACGGCCTTGGCCGAACCGGGCTGATAGTAGAGGCCCGCGTGGACGACACCGCTGTTGCGGCCGGTCTGGTGGGAGGCGAGGCGGTCCTCCTTCTCGTACAGGGCGACCTGCGTGTTCGGCCGACGCGTCAGGATCTCGCGTGCGACCGCGACACCGACGATCCCGCCACCGACGACGGCGACACGGTCGGTCATCGGCCATCCCGGGCGGCGTAGTCGGCGAACACATCGTGATGATCGCCGCCCAGCGCGGGTGGGGCCTCTCGGCGCGGATCGGTGTGCTCGACAAGGCGCAGCGGCGAGCCGGGGACGTCGAGATCACCCAGTGTGGGATGCGGCAATGTCAGCACCTTCGATTCGCGAACCTGCTCCCAATCGTAGCCCTCGGGAATATTGCGCATCCTGCCTGCGGTTCCCGAGGTCCGGATGGACGCGGATCGGGCAGAGAGGATCATGGGGTAGGACCGGTCGTTCACGGTGCACCGACCGGCGGTGGCCCGACATCGTGGAACTGTTGTTCCACGACCGAACACGTCACCTCGATCCTGAACTGATGCGCCTGCGTTTCGCCGTCGGCCGCGGGCATTCGACCGTTGATCGTGTATGCATTGTCGGCCTTGGTGGCCCACATCTCGGCCGGATCGTTCGCGAAACCCCGGATGCTGTTGATGCGGATGCCCGCTGATTTCACGACAAGTCGAGACTCCTCGGTCATCTCGACACGAATGAGTCTCCTGCCGCCGCCGGGAACCCCGCCGCCCCATTTGGGCGCAACCGGCGCATTGATGACGAGTCTGCTGTCGACCTGGCGCACACACGACACGGGTCCCTCGAGTGTGTAAGTCTCGCCGTCGAATACGACGGTCGTGGGCTCCGACGCATCGGTCGTGCAACCGACGAGCGGACTGAGGACGAGCGCCGCCGCCACTACCCGCCGCGCGACCGTACCCGCGGTATGGCTGTCGGGGGAACGCACCGATGAAGTATCGCTCGGATTACAGCCTGCATAACGGATTCGGGGCGAATTTGCAGCGGCAGAGTGACGCGAACCACTCGCCGGCGTCGGGCGGTCACCGTTCGATCACGGTACGACAACTCATTGGCCATGTGCCACGAGGCAATTGGGCTCAAACCGCCTTTTGGTTGTACAAACGGTGTAGCGGATTGTCAGTCCTGGTGGATTGAATCTGCTCGCGTCTGAATTCGAGAAAGTTGAAAGCCCGATGAGAAGCATTTACGCCTTGGTGATCAGCCTGGCATTGTTGGCGACGACGGCCGGTCTGGCGACCGCTCAGCCCAGCCCCCGGCCTGCCGGTCAACTGCAGGCGATCCAGACGGTGATCGCGCGTGGGCTTTCCCAACGCGGCGTCCCCTTCTCATACGGAGGCGGCGACACCTCGGGTCCGACCCGCGGCAGCGGCCCCGCCGACAACGCCCTCGGACTGGACACAGAGGGCAGGGTTGTCGGATCGGATCCCGCGGCAAGCGTCGTCGGGTTCGACGCATCCGGTCTGATGGTCTATGCCTTCGCCGGAGCCGGCGTCAAGCTGCCACGCTCGTCGGGCGCGCAGTACAAGGTCGGCCAGAAGATCCCGCCCGACTTGGCACTCCCCGGCGACCTGATCTTCTACGGCCCTGAAGGCAATCAGAGCGTCGCGCTCTTCCTGGGCAACGGGCAGATGCTCGAGGCCACCGATTCCGGCGTCACGGTGTCTCCGGTGCGAACCAACAACATGACGCCGTACCTGAGCCGCATCATCGCGTAATCCTCGCGACGTAGGGGGCCGGCCGTCAGTATGGTCGTCCGGATGGCGGTGCTGACTCCTCAACAGGACGACTTCCCGCGGTGGTACCAGGATGTGCTGACCAAGGCGAAGCTGGCCGAAAACGGTCCGGCGCGCGGCACCATCGTCATCCGGCCCAACGGCTACGCGGTGTGGGAGCGGATGCAGGCCGAGGTAGACGAGCGGATCAAGGCCGCAGGAGCTCAGAACGCGTACTTCCCGTTGCTGATCCCGATGAGCTTCTTCGAGCGCGAGGCCGAACACGTCGAGGGATTCAGCCCGGAACTCGCCGTCGTGACCCATGGCGGAGGCAAGGAGCTCACCGAGCCGCTCGCCATCCGCCCGACAAGCGAAACCGTCATCGGTGAGTACATGGCCAAGTGGATAGACAGCTACCGCGATCTCCCGCTGATCCTCAATCAGTGGGCCAATGTCGTGCGTTGGGAACTGCGGCCACGAATCTTCCTGCGCACCACGGAGTTCCTATGGCAGGAGGGGCACACCGCGCACGTAGGGGAATCGGATGCCCGGCAGTACGCGTTGCGCATCCTGCACGACGTGTACGAGGACTTCATGCGCAACGTGCTCGCCATGCCCGTGATCGTCGGCCGCAAGACCGTCAAGGAACGCTTCGCAGGCGCGGCGAACACGATGACGTGCGAAGCGATCATGCGGGACGGCAAGGCATTGCAGATGGGCACATCGCATGAACTCGGACAGAGGTTCAGCCGTGCGTTCAACATCGGTTACTCCACCGCCGACGGCACGACGGAGCATTGCTGGACCACGTCGTGGGGCGCTTCGACGCGCATGCTCGGGGGACTGATCATGTGCCACGGCGACGACTTCGGGCTCGTCCTGCCGCCGGCACTCGCGCCGGTCCAGGCGGTGGTCGTGGTGGTGAAGGACGACGACGGTAGCGTCACCACGGCAGCCTCGGCCCTCGTCGACGAACTGAGCGCACGTGGCGTACGAACACGACTGGACGACAACGTCTCTCAGGGTTTCGGCTGGCGGGCCACCGAGTGGGACCTGCAAGGTGTGCCGATCCGGGTCGAAGTCGGCCCGCGCGATCTCGCGGAGAACACGGCGCTGCTCTACCGCCGCGACACCCGCGAGAAGAACAAGCTTTCGCTCGAAGGCGTCGCAGCCGAGGTGCAGCGTGTTGCGGGTCGGATCCAGACCGATATGCTGGCGGCGGCGACGGCTCGCCGCGATGCGTTCATCTCCGACTGCACGACACTCGACGCGGCGCGCGATGTCGCACAGACGGGAGTCGCCCGGGTGCCGTGGGAGTTGGTCGGCGCCGCAGGCGAAGCCGATCTCGCAACAGGCGGGCTGACGGTGCGCTGCCTGCAACGCGGCGACGGATCGCTGCCCGAATCCGATGCCGACGCGGGTGCGCTCGCCTACATCGCCCGGGCCTACTGAGCCTGGTTCAGCGTCCCGTCGATGACGAGGTCTCGAAGCGCCCTCCGGTTCAGCTTGCCGCTCGGCAGGGTAGGGATCTGCTCGCTTGTCGCGAGCGCCCACCGTGTCGGAACCTTGTAGGCGGACAACTGTTCCCGCGTGCGAGCGGCCAGGGAGTCGACGTCGACTTCCGCAGTGGCAGGCACGATCACCGCGCACACCCCCTCGCCGCGCACCGGATCGTCGATCCCGACGACCACGCACTGTGCCACGTCGGCGAACTGTTCGATGACAGATTCGACCTCGAGCGGCGACACGTTGGCGCCGGCGGCCTTGATGAGCTCGCTGGTGCGGCCGACGTAGAACAGCCGCGGATCGCCTTCCTTGCGGTAGACGCGGTCGCCGGTGTGATACCAGCCGTTTTCATCGAAGGTGTCGGCCCGTTCGCGCTTGTTGTATCCCGTCATCACCCCGATGCCGCGAACGAGAAGCTCACCGACTCCGCCGTCCGGCACCGGATTGCCGTCGCCGTCGACGATGCTCATGTCGGTGAAGGCGAAGCCGCCCGCGGTTTCGGACATGGTGCGGTGCACGGGGTATCCGTCGGGGACGTCGGTCATCGCGATGTCCAACGGGCCTTCGCGCAGCATCGGTGCACTCGACAGGTCGCGGTCGGCGAATGTCGGGTGATCGCGAAGCCGCTGGGTGAAGGCGGGCCATCCCACGATCCCCGTTGCCCGTTCGCCCTCGACCAGATCGAGCGCCGTCGTCGCCTCGAGTCGTGGCATGACGAGGAGCGTGACGGGCTCATGAAGCGCGCCCGTCGTCGCGAGCAGCCCGCCGATCCAGAAGAACGGCATGGCGCACAGGATCCGGGCGCGATCGCCCGAGCCCGTGACCGCGCGGATGGCGGCCGGCCACGTCGACGTCTGCCGAACCAAGGTGCCGTGGGTGTGTAATACACCCTTCGGATCCGCGGTCGATCCTGACGTATGCACCATGACGGCCAGGTCCGCGGGGGAGACTTCGGCCTCGACCGCCGCCAGAATGTCTTGCGACACCCCGGCATCGGACTCGTCGCGCCGCGTCGCCCAGCGCCGGTCCGTATCGTCGGTGAACACGATGCGGCGCAGATACGGCGCCGCACGCAGCGAGAGCCGGTCTGTGGGCTGGCCGGTCAACTCCGGCAGCGCCGCTTCCAATCGCTCGGCGACATCGATGTTCAGCACGCGAGTCGGGGCGATCAGCAGTGCGACATCGGCCAGCCGGACCACTTTGGCGATCTCAGCCGGTGCGTACAGCGTGCTCAGCGGCACTGCCAGTGCACCGATCCGGGACACCGCCAGCCACCAGACGACCCAGTCGACACCGTTGGCGAAGAACAACCCGACGCGCGCGCCCTTGCCCACGCCCTCCTGCAGCAGCCAGCGGGCCGCATCTGCCGACCGTTGCTCCGCCTCTTGGTACGTGAGACGTTCCGTGGGTGTGACCAGGTAGGCCTCGCCGCCGAACTCTCGTGCGCTGCGTTGCAGCAGCGCGGGGATGGTCGGAGGCGTTTGAGTCACGCGCCGATCCTCTCCGATTGCAGCTGTACCGCATCCCCGACGCGGATGGTGCCCGACGTAAGCGGCCGGCACACCGCCACCCGCACCACCTCCACCTCGAGTTCGCCGATGCACAGCCGGACACCGGGTCGGGTCGGACTCCCACCGGAGTCGACGGTCAGGCGCATCGGCAGCCGGCTCGCAGGAGCGACATGGATCGCGACGACCTTCACGGGCGAAGTGTATGGGCCGACAAAATTACGATTCGGTCGGTATCGAAATTCCCGCCTGCGCGACGGATCGGCGGTTAGGGTCAGGGCATGACGTCGACAGTCGAAGCGGCTAACCGGGTTGTCGGACTGGCGCGAGGCATGCGTGACCTCGTGCAAGCCGAGGCCGCCGAATCCGAACGGGGACGCACCCTGACGCCCGCGATCGTCGATCGAATGTGGGCCAGCGGGCTGATGTCGGCGTTCAACCCCGTCGAGGCCGGGGGAGTCGAGCCGTCGTTCACCGAGATGATCGACACCTGGATCGAAATGGCCTGGCAGGACGGCTCCTTCGGGTGGGTCGGGATCGCCAACTTTCCGTCGTCCTTCGCCGCCGCGGCGTATCTGCCCGACGAGGGCTTTGCCGAGGTGTTCACCGCACACCAGAACCGGGTCACGATGGGCGGCCAGTTCTTTCCCAACGGGCAGGGCCAGGCCGCCGCGGGCGGATTCAGGTTGAGCGGGGCGTGGAGCTTCGGTTCGGGAACGGGCCATTCGGAGTACGTCGCTGCGGGTTTCTTCCCGATGGACGACGGGGAGATGCGGTGGATGAGCGAAGGTGTGCCGGACATGCGGGTGGCGGTGGTGCCGCGCGACGAGATCACCTTCAACGACGGGTGGTATGTGCAGGGGCTCAAGGGAACCGGGTCCTATGACTACAGCGCGCAGGACGTCTTCGTCCCCGAGCACCGCACCTTCGCGCTGTTCTCACGTGAGCCACACAGGGGCACATCGCCGGCCACGCGGATGGGGTTGATGCCCGTCACGGCCGCCGGCCACGCCTCATGGGCACTCGGTGTCGCCAAGAGCATGCTCGACGATGTCCAGGAACTCGCCGCGACCAAATTCCGGATGAGTGACATGGCATCGCTGGCCAGTCGCCCGACGTTCCAGAAGGGTCTGGCGCATCACGTCGCCGCCTGGCGGGCCGCGCGACTTCTTGTGCTCGATGCGTTCACCACCGCGGAGGCGGCCGTCGCCTCGGGCGAGGCGTTGACGCCCGCGCTGCGGGCCGATATGCGCGTCGCCGCCGTCTACGCCACCGATGTCTCCCGGCAATGCGCCGAATGGGCGCACCTGGTCGCGGGCACGAGTTCGATCAGGGAGGGCAGTCGCCTCGAGCGCGCGTTCCGAGACATGTACACCGGCTCGCAGCACGCGTTCATCAGCGAGAAGGTGGCGATGGACGCGGCGCAGATCTGGCTCGGCATCATCGAGGACCAGTTCGGCCTCTAGTCGTTCGGCCGCCATACATCGGGCGGCATCGGGTACGCGGTCACCACGTTGCCATCATCGACAACGCGATTCTGCCGAACGATCGTGCCGCATTACGAAAGCTCTTTCAGGGCAGCAGGATTCGTGATGGCGACGAGCCGCGGTAGCGTGTCGAGCCGAATCTCCCGTGGCACACCGGTGTCCATTCCGTCGACCCTGCTGGCGCCTGGCACCAACAACGCGTCGGGCGAGCCCAACTCCTCGACGACATGCAGTCGCAGGCCGTTGGCGGCAGACACCAGAGGTGGGCCGCCGGCGTAGGCTGCACGCCATGGCCCTGGACCGTGCAGCGCTCGCCGTCGGTGGTATCCGCCTGGCGTCGGGCATCTCGTTTCTCGTCGACCCACTCCGCGCCAACCGGATGTGGGGAGACTCCGGTACGCCTGCCCCAACGGCGCAGCTTCTACTGCGCTCCATGGGATACCGGGACGCGCTCATCGGAGGCCTGCTGGTGGCGGCGGCCCTCCGAGGTCAGAACACCCGCGGTTGGTTCCTGGCCTCGGGCGGAGCCGACGCCGCCGACCTGCTGGGCGGGATGAGCGTGCACCACGAGATGCCGCGCTCGCAGCGGATCATCGGCCTCGGCGGCGCGGTCGTCGGCATCGGTGTCGGACTGTGGGGTGCCACTCGCCGTCGCCGGGAGCCCGAGCCTTCTGACTAAGCGCGAGATTGCACTGAGGGTTGTTGACTGGCCTCAGATTCGACAGCCCTCACTACAATCTCGTGCGTAGGACTCACGCCGCCTTGTACCGCCTCAGCCACTCCGCCATCACCCGTGCAGCGTGCGGTACTCGCGGATGCCGCCCGGATGCAAGGGGATCAGCCCGGTCTGGATCATCGTAGGAGCGGCGAGGTACTGCAGCCCGCGAACGTACGGAGGCACCAGTTGCGGTGCGTCAGTGGCGAGTACGTTCACGACAGCGGCGACGAGGTCGGAGGCGATGTCCTGACGGCACAGCAGTAGATCTGGCACTCCGAGTGAACGGATGCCCGGTGGCACATAGTCGCCGGTGGGCACTCGGCGAACCACGTACGGATATCCGGCGAGCCGACCCATCGCCGGCGCGAAGGGGCCGATGTCGAGCATCCGCAGCGGTAATTCGGCATCCAGCTCGGCGACCGCAGGTGTCGGGACACCACCCGACCACATCAAGGCCTCGATCCCGCCGCTCGCGAGTTGCGCCAGCCCATCCCTGAGTCGGTAGTTCATCATCTCCAGCCGACCTCGAAGCCCGGCGGCATCGAACAGCACCTCGCTGGTCGCCGCTGCGCCTGATCCCGGTGGGCCGATCGACACCCGCTTGCCTTCGAGATCTGAAAGCTGTCTGTGCGGCCGCGGCATCCCGCACGATCACCTGCAGGTAGTTCTCATATACACGCGCGACCGCCTGCGGTGCGGACTCCGCCGGACCGGTGGCCCGGTCGCGCTCGGCGACATCGGCCAGTGCGAGGCCCAAATCGACGTCACCGGAGCGCAGGAGCGCCACGTTCTCCACCGTGCCCTCGGTGGCCAGCACGTCGACAGTGATGTTCGAGAAGCGGGCGTGCAGTCGTTCGGCGAGGATCTCGGCGAACGCCAGATACAACCCGCCCGGATCTCCCGCGGCCAGGCGCAGACGTCCGCCGGGCTCGTTTCGGATGCAGCCGGCAGCCAGGACCGCCGTCGCGAGAATGAATGCACGACGGCTTATTTCGGTCGATCGACTACTCAACATGCGAATCGCCTGCTGTCGGCAGCCGATAGCGGACCAGCAGGCCGCCTTCTGGTGCTCGCTCGACCCCGATTGTCCCGCCGTGGCCCGCCGCGATCTCGGCGGCGATCGCCAACCCGAGACCGGTGCCGGAGCCGTCGTCCTGCCCCCGCCAGAATCGCGCTGCCGCCCGCGAGAGATCCTCGTCGGGCAGGCCACCGCCGTCGTCACTCACCACGAGTTCAACGGTTTCGCCGTCGCGCACCGTCGTGGCGGTGATGGTGGTGCCCGGTCCGGCGTAGCGCAATGCGTTGTCCACCGCCACATCAAGCAACTGCTCGACATCGTGCCGCGCAAGCCGCACCGGGGGCATGTGATCGTGTGCGTCGCGCAGTTGTTGACGCTGGCGGTCTGCGACGGGTTGCCAGAAAGCCAGGCGTTGCCCGATCACGTCCCCGAGGTCCGTCGACTCCGAGTCTGTGGCCGACAACCCCACCTGTCGGCTGCCACTGACCTGTTCCGCGCGCGCCAAGCGGAGGAGCTGCTGCAGCAGATTCTCGAATCGGTCAAGCTCCGCCGTCATCGAGCCGTACGTCGAGCGACCCTCCTCGGCGACATAGTCTTCGAGGTTGTCTGCGCGCAGGCGGACGGCGGCGAGGGGGTTGCGCAATTGGTGCGACGCGTCGGCGACGAGCCGCCGTTGCC
The DNA here is from genome assembly GCA_963721495.1 of uncultured Actinomycetota bacterium. GTDB lineage: Bacteria > Actinomycetota > Actinomycetes > Mycobacteriales > Mycobacteriaceae > Mycobacterium. Next base: position 36,903 of record CAVRMG010000007.1, read on the forward strand.
GTTCCAGTGAGGCCCGCACCACCTGCGCCATGGTGTTGAACGCCGAGGTGAAGTGGCGCAGTTCCGGGGGCCCGGCGACATCGGCGGGCGGCCCCGCGACGCCTTCGGTCATGTCCGCCACGGCGCGCTCCAGGCCGGTGATCGGGCGCAGCACCCATCTGGTGAGGACACGGGCCACGACGGCGGCAAGGATGAGCACGCCAAGACAGCCGATCGCCACCCAGAGCCACGCGGTCCCGACATCACGTGCCGCGACGCCTGCGTCGACAGCGAGTACGACAGCGCCGACCAATTCTCCGTCGCTGCGGACACCCGCGGTGGCGAGCAACCGTCCCTGGTGCCAGGGCATGATTCGGGACCACTGAGTCGCCGGTGCGTCGACGAGTGCGTGACCGGCTGCCGTCACGACGCCGGGTTCAGAGACGTCCAGACCGTGCGATGCGCGCGTTCGACCATCGGAATCGATGATGAGCAGGCCCTCGCCATACACCTCGTGATAGCGATCGACCAGCCGTTGCAGCGGACTGTCGGGCATGGCGGCGGCGTCGGCCAGCGCGGCGAGCTGGCGGTCTCGTTCCGCGGCGAGCGTCGCGGTCCGGCGGTCGGCCAGACTCAGCGCCAAGGGGACTGCAAGGGCCGCCACGGCAAGAAGGGAGAGGATCACCAGGACGACACGGACTCGTAGACCCATGTCAGAGGTCCAACCGAAAACCGAACCCACGCACCGTCTGAAGCGGAAGTCCTGGGAGCTTGGCCCTGATCTGTCCGATGAAGAAGTCCAACGAGCGGGACCGGCCCACCACCGCGGTGCCCCAAACCTCGAGCATCAGTTCCTCACGGCTGACCGCCTCACCCTGCCGGGCGGCGAGCGTAGACAGGAGTTGGAACTCGGTTCTGGTGAGCGCCTGCGGATTTCCGTTCAGGGCCACTTCCCGGCGTTCGCGGTCGATGGTCACCGGGCCCGCGACGACCGGCCCGGCGGGGGCAGTGGTGTCGCCCGTGACACGGCGCAGGCGTCGCATGACGGCGTCAATGCGCGCCAGCAGCACCGCTTTGCGCACCGGCTTGACCAGATAGTCGTCCGCACCCGCGCGAAGACCCAGCACCACCGCGCCGTCGCTGTCGCGCGCCGTCATGATGATCACGGGCACGGCTGACGCCCGCCGCAGCGTGCGCAGCACGTCCAGGCCGTCCATGTCGGGCAATCCGAGGTCTAAGAGCACCAGATCGCAGCCCTTGACCCGATGCAGGGCGTCGGCGCCGCGGGCGGTTCGGACGACGGAGGCGCCGGCCTGGCCGAGAAGCTCGGCCAGGGCCGACGCGACCCCCTCGTCGTCCTCGACAAGCAGCACCTGCATTGCGCTGATGCTAGGAACCGTTCGCCGCAACCGTGACGGTATTGACGAGTTCAGGCTCATCTGAACGGAGTTCGCTTGCCTCCCGCTCCAGTTCCGAGCGGCGGGAAGGCTCGCCCATGAACAGGTAGACCAACAGTGAGATCAGGCCGCAGCCGGCGACGTAGAAGAAGAACCAGTTCTCATGGCCGATGTTCTTGAGCCCCAAGGCAACATACTCTGTGGTACCGCCGAATATCGCCACGGTCAGCGCGTAGGGCAGTCCGACACCGAGTGCACGGATACGGGCGGGGAAGAGTTCCGCCTTCACCACGGCGTTGATCGAGGTGTAGCCGGAGACGATGATCAGTCCGAGCATCATCAGGCCGAAGGCGGGCAATGCGGAATCGGTGTGCGACACCGCAGTGAGAAGCGGGACACTGCATAGCGTTGCACCGACGCCGAACGCAATCAGAAGAGGTCTGCGGCCGATCCGGTCGGACAGCGTGCCGAACGCGGGCTGGATGCAGACGAAGATTGCCAGCGCAGCGAAGTTGATCCACGTCACCTGCTCCTTTGGCAGGCCAGCGGTGTTGATCATGAACTTCTGCATGTAGGTGGTGAACGTGTAGAACGCGATGGTGCCGCCCAGGGTCAGTCCCACGACGGTCAGGCACTCCCGCGGATAGCAGAGCAGGACCTTCAGGCTGCCACGTTCGGTGTTCTCCTTCACGGCGAGCTTGTAGTTCTCCGACTCGTCCATCGTGCGCCGTAGCCACATGACCGTCACGGCGGCGATCGCCCCGATCGCGAACGCGATCCGCCAACCCCAGGAATGCATCTGCTCCGCGGTCAGCACCTGCTGCAGAACGATCTGCACACCCAGCGCCAGCAGTTGGCCGCTGGTCAGGGTCACGTACTGGAATGAGGAGTAGAAGCCTCGGCGGTGGGGCGTGGCGACTTCACTCAAATACGTTGCCGAGGTGCCATATTCGCCTCCGAGCGACAATCCCTGCAGCAGCCGCAGCGCGACGAGCAGCAGCGGGGCAAGAGCGCCGATCTGCGCGTAACCCGGCAGTACGGCGATACCGAGAGAGCCGACACCCATCAATGTCACCGACAGGGTCAACGCCGCGCGTCGCCCGAATCGATCGGCGTACCTACCGAACATCCAGCCACCGAGTGGTCGGACGAGAAAGCCCACCGCGAATATCCCGGCCGTGTTCAGAAGCTGGGCGGTCTGGTTCCCGGACGGGAAGAAAACACTCGCGAAGTAGATGCTGAACGCGGCGTAGGCGTACCAGTCGTACCACTCGATCAGGTTGCCGAGCGACCCGCGAATCACATTGCCCGCGACTGATCTCTGAGATTGCGCCTCGCCGGCTTCCGGCTGTGTTGATTGCATGCTGTGGTCCCCCTCGTGTCCTGTAGGTGCCGCTCATCTTGTGAGGGCAGTCACAAGCAGGGAAGCCGAATGGACCCGCGGCCGGCGTTTCCTTGCACAATCCACAGGTTCATGTCGGGGAAGCGCCATCGGCACCGCATGCACGCGCATGCAAAAGGTTGTGCCGCAGTGACTTCAGTCTTCGGCGGGCGCGACCCTGCGACGCACGTAGGCCTTGAGTTCCGACGAGAGCGCATCGGCCGCCAGCAACTGCGGAAGCAAGCCCGGATCCGACATCCGGGCGCGGAAGACCAGTCCGATCGTCACGTCGTGATCAGGCCGGTCTGCGATCGATATCGCGTCGCCTGCGCGCACCGTTCCCGGCGAGACAACCCGCAGATACGCACCGGGTTTGGCCGCCTCGGTGAAGGTCTTGATCCAGTCGTCGAGGCCCAGGAATGCAGAGAAGGTGCGACACGGAGTGCGCGGCGCCGACACTTCGAGCACGAGGCCGTCGGTGCCGACGCACCAACGTTCGCCGATTCGCGCGTTTGTCACCTCGACGCCCGAGGTGGTGAGGTTCTCGCCGAACATGCCGTCGGTGAGCGGACGTGCGAGTCGGGTCTCCCACTCGTCGAGGTCCTCACGCGCATAGGCATAGACGGCTTGGTCGTCGCCACCGTGCAGCTTCTGGTTGCCGATGGTGTCGCCGACCAGGCCGCTTCCGAGACCACCGCGCATCGGTCCCGGCGATCGAACCATGACAGCTTCGGGGGCCGGCGCTTTGTCGATCCCCGTGCGCCTCGACGGCGCGTCGGGATTCGCGCGGACGCGTGCCAGGTTGACGGACAACACCTTTGCCATCAGTTCAGCGTAGTGGCCACGCAGGGGAGTCGCCGGTCCCTGCCGGTGTCGATTACGGCGGGAACACCCTCTTCGTTGCTGTTCGTGTCGGCGAAGGTGTCAGCTTGCGCGGCTCAACAACCGAGTTGCAGCACGGCCGCACTGACGATTTCGCCCGCGGCGGAAATCGAGGTTTCCAGATCGTTGCTGCACCATGATGACGACGTCCGACGCGGGCACACCGCCACCGAGGGCGCCGCAGACCTTCGCACCCTCGGAGCGCAACTGTTGCTCACTGAGGAAGACGTATCTGGTCTGCAGCGTCCGAACGAATTCGTCTTCGCTGGCGGTAGCGGGGGCCGCAAACGCAACCGCAGCAGCAATGACCGCCACGAGTACGCGGACCATGTACTTCAAACCGAACACCTCCGAAAGACGCGTGATGCCGACGCGCTCACCAGTGCGGCGCGAACCGAATCACGGGATAACGCTTCACCGCTCGACGGGTTCGACGAGCCGGAATTTTCGTGTACGTCAGTTCTACCGTAGTGGCTCGGCCATCCGACAACAGCGCTCCATTGAGCGCATCGATGCTCTTGGCGTGATCTACTACTTAACGTAGTATTCGTGATGGAACCTACCGACCGACCGACGGGGGTGCACCGTGAGGTGGAGTTTCGCGCAGATCGGACTGCTGGTCATCTCTGCGTTCCACGTCATCCAGGCGGTGATCGGGTTCATAGCCGAGCCGAGCTTCGCAACCGGCCCCGGCGCACCAACCGTTCAGATACTGGGGATGGATTACAACGGCTGGCATGCCATCGCCGGCCTCGCCCTGTTCGCGCCCGGTCTGATATTCGCGCTCCGCAAGTCCTGGTCGGTGCTGTACCTGCTTGCCGCTGCAGTAGCGGGAGCACTTCCAGGCATCTGGGCGTTCTTTTCGAATCAGGTCGCGTTCGTCTTCACATTCCCCAACAACACGATCGATGCGATAGTGCACATGGTGTCCGCGGCGGTAATGATCGCGGTGGCAGCAGTGCAGATCCGCATCGACGGTGGCCTTCGAAATTCACTCGCCGACCTCCGCAAGGCGCCGTAGCCCAGTGCACGTCTCGGCGACGCTCGTCTGCGCTCAGCAAAACTTCAGAAGGCATTGCCATACAAGGTAACTCCAGTCCTCCGGAGCACCTATCACGGCCGGGCCGTCAGGCACCGTCCCAGCTACGCAGGAAAGCCTCGGTGACGATGGCGGCGTTGTCGGCGGCGATCTCGCTGTAGACGAAAAACGTGAACGGGTAGCCCGGCAGGTTGAGCGGGTCGCCGGGGCCGTCGGACATGCCGCGGATCCCGAGGAACGGAATGCCGTGCGCGTCGGCCACTTGTTGCGCTGCAGCGGTCTCCTGATCGACGGCATCCACTGCGGGTGGCACGTCCGTCAGGATGCCCGTCAGGTTGGTGAGAAGTCCGTGGACCAGGAAGGGCCCGATCGCCTGGAAGAAGTTGCCGGTGAACAAAGGGGAGCGATCCGGCGCAGCGCAGGGCTGGGGCCCGAAGATGGAACCGGCGAACGGGATGGCGGGGAACGCCACACCGTTGTTGTGGTCGTCGCTGGAGCCGTCGCCGCCGACGAACAATTGCGGCTCGCGTTTCAGGTCGACGAGCGGGAGGCGGGCGAAGGGATTGCAAAGGCAGAGAGGGTCTCCCCGGGTGGCGGTGCTGTCCAGATCGACGGTCAGTGCATTGGCCGCGGCGAGCATGTCGGCGTCGACAGCTCGCCAGGTAGTGCCGTCGTCGGCGGTCCATCGGGCCGGCACCGCCACCGAACCGATCTCCGTACGTCCGGACCCACCGGCAACACCCGCGAAAACCACTGCGCCGATGGAAATTCCGGAGCCGGGCGTGAAATGGGCGAGTGCCGTCTCGGTCGTCTCGGTGGCGTTCACCATGCCGATGCCGGTCATCGCCACGATGACCTTCTCGCCACCCATGGAGCCGAGATAGAAGTGCCGCCCGTCGACGACCACGGTGGGATTCGGGTCGAGTGTGGTGCGGGCGAGAATGGCGTCGGCCTCGGCAGGAAAGGCGCTGAGGATCAGCGTGCGCTTCTCGGGCTGGACGCAGTCGGGGCTGAAGGTCTCACTCGTCGTGTCGCGTGCGGCGGTCACGGACGGCGACCGCACTGCGGACTCGAACTCGCGCCGCGCAAAGGCCAGCATCGCCCACAACGACGGCACGCCGGCCGGGGTTCCCGGCGAGCTGATAGCGGCCAGCGGCTTCAAGATCGCGTTGACGACGCCCGCAACCACCCGGCTCACGAGGCCAACCATAGGTAACGGAGCAGGTTTGGCTGCGCGCGGCGCGATGACCGTCGGTGACGGAATCGTCGCCGTCCGCAGCGACGCGCTGCCGCCCGACTGCTCCGTAGGACCGGCAGCCACGTCGGCGCGCTGAGAGACGGCGTGGGTCTCCCGCTCTGCCGGCGCGGCGTCGTGGTCGTCCGCAACACCACCGTTCAGGTGGTGACCGTCCCTGTGAGCGGCGCGCAGAGTGGGGGTCTTCTTCTTCGAGGGTTCGGCGGTCTTCCGGTCGGACCGTTTCGGGGTTCGCGCACTCGGCGGATCATCGTCGGCGTCCGCGGCCGATGCTGCGGACGTGTCGCTCGCATGCGCCGGCTCCGTCGTCGGCTCCTCGGCATCCGCCTGGTCAGCGGCATCGGTACCGATGGTGGCGGACGCCGCAGGGGACGAGTCGGGCGCGCCGGGGGAGTCGTCGGGTTTGGACGAGGCCGCGTCGTGGGCGGCGGAGTTGTCGGATGCTGATGTTCCGGCAGAACCGGGGGAGTCGTCCGCCCACGCGAGCCCGCCGCTCCACCCGCACACGATGGCGACGCCGACTCCCAGAGCGACAGCCAAGCCGCCGATCCGACCCATGTACGCCTCGCTCGGCATGCGGTATGTATAGCGCCGACGGCAGACCGACGTGCTGAGAATGCGACGAAATCAGCAGTTGTCCGACGTCGATGTCAATACCGGTAGAACTCGCTGCGAGCCCTGACCGGGGTCGGTGGCCTGCGACTCCGACCTTGAGGCCGGGCGGTGGATTCGGTCCGGCAGAGGGATTCAGGCCGGACGAGGGATCGAACCGATCGTGGTATCGGGCAGGGCAACGTCGCCCAGAACATCTTCGAGGGAGAAAATCCGCTGCCGCCGCCGCCGAACCTCACTCCGCCCCTTCCGCCGGGATGGTGCTGGGTCCTGTTCATCCCGACAACGTCGTGCCCGTGACAGCCGACTAACGCGTGCTGTTTGATTAAACCGCCCGGCTAGTCGCCCGTGCGCTCGAAGGTGTCCGTGAAATCACCACCGCCGGCGCAATCGCCTCCACCGGAGACCGTCTGATTGCCTCGCCCGGTCAGCAGCGAGATCGGATCGTCCAGCTGGATGGGTTGGGGGTATTCCGCGGTGATCTTGACCTGCGCCGTACCGCCGGACTGACAGGTCGCCGTGCCCTCCTCGTTGCGAGTCCATTTGTCGTCGGCAAAAATCAACGTCACGACCCCACCAGGTCCGTGGAACAGAGTCATGCAACGATTACCGATCCGAAGACAATAGGTGTCGGCTGAAAGATCGCCTCCCGGAACGACATTGCCGTTCGCCATGGTCGTGGTCTGGCGATAAGTACCCCGGAGCCCGTCGGCGGTGGTGACCGACCGCGGCGGTAGGACAGCCGGATCCGGGACTTTGTTCAAGTCGGGGTCACCAGTGCGGGTGAACTTCACTGTTCGTTTCGCAGCGCAAGCACCGTTGGTCGCGGCCCTGATGGTTTCGCCGGTGAGTGTGCCGTCGGACTGCGGTCGCAGGGTGAACACCACCCAGAGTTCCGCGGGCACCTCACCGCACTGCGCCGACGCGAGACCTACGGCCACCCAATTACCGCCCAGCTGATCGAATGTCAGGTTCGACAGAAGGGCATTGCCCTCGCCACTGACGTTCGCCGCCGTCGCCACGCAACCACCGGCGCCACATTCCGAGCGGACAGCCCAATTGCTCGTCGTCGCAGGCGCATTCGGGACCGGCTTGTCTTCCAGATCAGTGCCGGGTCCGTAGTCGGCCCTGTAGGTACCCGAGAAATCGGCCCCGCTCGCCGCCGCAGTGGACGGTGACGTACCGGAGGAGTCGTCTTGCTGAGTAAATTCCACGACGGCGATGACACCGGCGACAACGATGAGCGTGGTGATGAACACCAGCGCGCCGACGAGGACACCGTGGTTTCGCTTCGGACGCTTCGGGACCGGTGGCGGCGGCACACGCAGGTGGGGGGCGCTCACGTGCGGGTACGAATACACCGGGGCGGCACTGTGTGGTTGCCCCCACACTTGATGAGGCGGCATCGGCGAACTCGGAGGACCACCTTGGCTCACTGACGGCGGCGGAGTCGGTCGGGGGATGTTCGGCTGACTCGAGCGCGTGATGACTTCTCTTGCGGCGGAAGCCATGTCGACGGCGGTGGGGTAGCGATCCGAAGGCGTCTTGGCCAGCCCGGTGGCGATCACCTCGTCCAGAGCGGTCGGGACGGTGCTGCTGACTTCGGACGGTCGCGGCGGCGGCATGAATATGTGGCCGCTGGCGATCTTCTCAAGAGTGTTGCCGGGGAACGGTTGTTGGCCCGTGACGCATTCGTAGAGCACACACGCCAGCGCGTAGATGTCCGAGCTCGGGTGGATCTCGTCGGTACTGAAGCGTTCGGGAGCCATGTAGGCCCAGGTGCCGATGGCCGCACCGGTCTGGGTCACCCCGTCCTCGGCAGTGCGTGCGATCCCGAAGTCGATGAGATAGGCGAAGTCGTTCTCGTCGAGCAGGATGTTGGAGGGCTTCACGTCGCGGTGTACGAGCCCCGTCACGTGCGCGTTGTGCAGCGCTGCGGCGATCTGCTCGATGATCTTGACGGCGCGTTGTGGGTCCAGCGGACCGGCGTCGAGCAGGGTGTTCAGGTCGGTGCCTGCAATCAGCCGCATGGTGACGTAGAGCCGTCCGTCGTATTTCGCCGACGTCGTAGATCGGGACGACGTGGCGGTCATCCAGGCGGGCGGCGGCACGGACCTCGCGGCGGAACCGCTTCTCGAATTCGGGATCTTCGGTCAGGTGCGGGAGCAGCATCTTCAACGCCACCACGCGGTCGATCTCGCTGTCGTAGGCACGCCAGACCTCGCCCATGCCGCCGCGGCCCAGCAACTCGATCAGCTGGTAACGACCGAATGGGGTGCCTTCCACCGGCTTACGATAACGTCAGTCGCCGGATTCGTGGCCTGATAACGGCAGCCTCGACGTCCTCGCGGCGCAGCGCTGTTCGTTGGGCTGGGCATTACGGCGCTGGCAGGCGAGAACGCGCAGCAGGGTCGAAAGGGAAGTGGAAACTGATTGATTCAGCTCAGCTCGAGGCTTCGAGGATCTTGATCGCGAAGATCAGCGTGTCACCCGGCTGGATTCCGGCGCTCGGCTGACCCTCGGGGTAGCCATCGGCAGGAATCATTGCGACAGCGACCGTGGACCCGACCTTCTGTCCCGCGATTGCCTTCTGGAAGCCGGGCACGACTCCGTCGAGCGCGAAATCAATAGGGGCGCCCTGTTCGTAGGTGCTGTCGAACACAGTGCCGTCACGTCCGTTGACGCCCATATAGCAGACGAAAACCGTCGCGGTGTCAGCGACGACCGGTCCGTCACCGGCCACCAGCGTATGCACCTGGGTTTCAGTCACACTGAACGGTGCCTCCACCTTGATGAGCGGCGCCGTCGTATCTGTGGGTCCCGTGACCGCGACGCTGCCAGTGGCCCCGGGCAGCGTCCAAGCAGGTGTGCCACCGCTCTTCGGTGCTGCCGGTGGGCACGGGCTGGGCTCGGTTGCCGTTTCGGTGACGGAGGGCGGCGAAAACACGTCGGAAGCGGAGGACGTGGTTGTCGATGACGACGTGTCCGAATCGGAGCCGCATGCGGCGAGCGTCATGATTAACGACGCGGCGCAGGCCACGAGCGCGACGGACGAGGACACCCGAGCGGAGATCACGGCCGTCAGGCTACAGCCGCACTCCGCAGTCGTTGCCCGTAGCCCTGGAAAGACCCGGGCGATGAGTTTTTCCCGGCCCGAAGGTCAATCCGAGCAGAGCCGATCGGCGGACCTCGAGATTCGCCGACCTTTAGCGATAGCGACATGAAATGGAAGGTGGGAGCGATGGGAACGAAGCCTTCGCGCCAGGGTTACCTGCCGATCAATGGGCTGAACCTCTATCACGAGGTGTACGGCGAGCTCAACACGTCGAAGTCTCCGTTGTTGTTGATTCCCGGCGCGTTTATGGCCATCGACTCGATGACAGCGTGGACGGACGCCTTCGCACAAGAGCGCGCCGTGATCGTGTTCGATCAACAAGGGCACGGCTGTACACCGGATACGTCGCGGGCGATGTCGTACGAGCAGTTCGCCGACGATGCCGCGGCTCTGCTGCGCGCTTTGGAAGTCGAGCGCGCAGACGTCATGGGCTACTCGCAAGGCGGCGGGGTTGCGCTGCAGCTCGCGATCCGTCACCCGTCACTTGTCAGCAAGTTGGTCTCGATGTCGGCTACCTTCCGCAAGGACGGCTGGTATCCGTCGGTGCCCGAATCCATCGGGGGACTCAGCGCAGAAGCGTTCACGGGTACGTCCGTCGAGGAAGCGTTCAAGAAGCACACGCCGGACGCCGCGGCCTTCGATGCCTACCTCGAGAAGATGAAGACGCTGAATGCCAACGACCAGGACATCGGCGACGAAGCGATGCGTTCGATCTCCGCGAAGACGATGGTCATCGTCGGTGATGCGGACGGCGTGACGCTCGAGCACGCGCTGACGATGTTCAAGCTGCGCGGCGGCGGCGATGAGGAGGCAGCGGCGTCGGGCGTGTTGCAGAAGGTTCCGGCTGCGCGCTTGGTGGTTCTGCCTGCGATGTCGCACATTGGTATTTCGGGACAGTCGGAACTGCTGGTACCGATAGTGAGTGCTTTTCTCGATGACGTGCCACCGACGACGCCCGAGCTTTTCTAGTGGTGGGCTGCTGAAATATTGAGGTGCGCAATCGAATACGCAGTCGATGGGCTGCTGTTATCGACACTCAGCTTTTGCTTTCGTTTGCGGCGCAGCGCCACCATGTGCCTGAGGTGTCGTGCGCCTCCACAACTCGAACGGCTGCCGGCCATTTGGATGCCTGACGGCTAACGTGAAGTGGCTCAAAACGTAAGCACGCGTCGACCCGTCCCACTCCGGAAACGTCGGTGGGGAATACCGTAGGAGCAGGTAATCGGCGTGCCTCATTTGTTCGACATTGGCTTCCTGCCAACATTTGTCGGCGACGAACCCGTCCGGGTAGAAGCTCACGCGGTTGTCCCAAGTGGTGTTTTGGGTCAAGGCGACGCCGCGTCCGTCGACGTATGACGGGCAGCGGGGGCTTGGCGCGGTGTAGACGCCGGCCATCAGGGGCAGGCTGATCGCGTCGGAGTAGACACAACTGCCGTTGGGAATGGCGGCAGTGGCGGCGCGCAGGTCCTCTTGGCCCCGAAGATCGCTGAGTTGAACGCCGGTGCCGATCACGAACGCGACGACGAATGCTATGGCGATCAGAGCGCGACTTCGTGTGTCGAGGGAGCGGCTGACCAAGAGAGCGACTGCGGGACCGAGGAATTCGCCGTAGTGCGTGAAGTAAGTCGGTGACGTCGCGAACGCCAGGCCGGTGATCACGAGCACTGACACCCACAACCCGACTTGCGGGTCGAAACGCCGGAAACCGATGACCGCGAGCAGCGCGATCAGCACCAGGGCGAGTGGGATCGTGATGTTTGCGAGCCCCACCATGTTGACGACACGGTCGAGGCCCTCGGGCACGAAGGGGTTGCGCGCCCGGCTGAGCTGAGTGACGACGACGTCGTGCCAGGCACGGGCGGGAGCTGAGACGACGAACGGCGCGATGACCACAGCCATGGCAAGGAGCCCGCCGCCAGCCAGCGATAGCAGCCATCCGGGACGTCGTGTCCACAGAAGGTACCCGACGACCGCGACTACATAGCTGAGTGCGAATAGCTTCAGCGAGACACCGACGACGAGGAACATGCCGCAGGCAACGAGGTCGAAGCGTGTGGGTTGGTCGTGGCGAAGGAGGAGCCAGACCGCTGTGAGGCATGCACAGGTAGCGAGCGGCTCGAGCAGGATCGTCTGCCCGGCCACGATCGCGTTCGGCATGACGGCGTACAGGACGGCCGCGACGAGCGCGCGTCGGCTGCGAGTCACCCGGTCACCGGGGAGGAGTGCGGCGAGCCGATACACGAGCACGATGTTGAGCGCCACGACCAGCTGCATCTCGACCCGGCCGGCGACCATTCCGATCGGGTCGCCGAGGAGGTACCCGAAGACGGCCGCGGGCAGCAGGACAAGCGACACCCCAGGCGGGTGGACGATCGAGAAGTCGGAGTAGGGCAGGTAGCTATCGAGCAGCAGTCGCGCGGCCGCGTAGTAGACGCCGTCGTCGTACTCGAGTACACCGAATAGGTTGTGCGACGGCCACCACACCAATGTGCGGAGCGCCACGCCGACCACGATTACTGCCGCGAGTGGCAATGCGACTTGAAACGTTCGCGCGGGCGGGACTGCCGCTACAAGCCGATCGTGGTCCAGACGGGTCAGCGGACTTTGACTGCGAGCCTGAGTGTCGCGAGCAGATATCGGCTCGTCCATCACTCTTGCACCATGCGGCGACCGTAGCGAGTGGGTGCGGGATTCGTATTGCAATCATGAGCAAAGGGGGATGCAACACATTAAAGAATGTGGGGGAACTACTGGTAACCCGCCGTAGTCGATCTCGCCGTATTCCAGGCGCTGGCCAGCGCCGCGGGGGGAGGCGTCTTACAAAACGTAGTACGATGTTATCCATGGCTGACACAATCACCTTTCGGCCCGACGAAGACACCTCGAACGCGTTAGCTGTTCTGACGCGTGACGGCACTCCGGTATCCGCTGCAGTTCGAGCCGCGCTGATCGACGCCGCACGGCGAAAAGCCGCCGACTCGATACGCGCCGAGGCAAAGGCGCTCGCCGCAGACGAAACCGACCGGGCAGAGGCGGCGCAGGTACTTCGGGACATGGAAACACTGCGTGCGTGGTGAGATCTTCCGACTGCGCACCCCGCGGGGTAGTCGCGGCCACGAGCAGGCCGGCGTGCGCTATGCGGTCGTCGTCCAATCCGACGACCTTCCGTTATCCACGTTGCTAGTAGCTCCGACGTCGACGGCGGCGCGCGCGGCGAGTTTTCGCCCCGAGGTCGAGATCGCCGGTCGGGTCACCCGTGTGCTGGCTGAGCAGACGGCGGCCGTCGATCCAAGTCGTCTTGGCGACAGCGCTGGCTTCCTTAGCTTCGACGAGTTGCGCCGCGTCGACGCTGCTTTGCGGATCGTCATGGAGCTCTAACCCACCCGGGGGGCGGCGGGTGAGGGTCACTCGAAGCGTGCGTGATTCATCTGATGAAAACGGAGGACCTAACTTGACATAATGTGGCTTATCGGCATTGCGGATTGTCGCGCTACAACATGTTTCAGCCGGCAGCTGTCCGATCCGGAACTAGTTGGCAGTAATCCGGGAAAAGTTGAGGGCCGTCCGATTGCGCCCTTGCTTTCCAGGACCATCTGACACCGCCGTTGTCCCAGTCCGGGCCGCGTTCTCGGCGCGTGATCGCCGCCTTTGCCGCCTTGCCGACGAAATCCACGACGACCTGACAGCGCCGGATACGCCGTTCCGTAACTGCATGGCAGTGCCGGATATGCGACCCCGGATTGGGTGCTGCCTACCGCTCCGACTGCGCCCACTTGGCCGAAGTAACGTCACAGTGACGGAACTGTGGCGTGGGGATGGATGGGCATAAACGAAGCTAGGTAGGCGAATTACCCTCCTGCACAGGGCTTTCCAGTCCAGGAAGTGGGTCGTCGAAACTGTCGCCTCATCGGGGTCCCGGAGCACGCAGGTACTGAAATGTTCTCCTACTAGCCGGGCGATCGCCTGTACCTCATCGGCCGAGCCGCTGAGGTCTGGCGAGTCGGAACTGATATAGCAATCAATGCCAACGCCTATGAACAGCCCCTCCGGCACTCTCACATCATCGCGGACCTTTGCACCCAGAGCAGTCCGAGACCAACTGAGAGCACCCTGGCCAGCACCTCGCCCGACTCTCATCTAGTGCCGGATCGGACAGCAGCAGCCGCCACTATCAGTCGTCACCGGACGCGTCGAGGATGTATTGGCCACTACCGGCACGACCGCTGCCCACGGCTGCTTCGGCGGCCAACAGTTTGAACGGCGCGAGGCCGGGTTCGAAGGCCGACGGCGCTCAGGTGGCCGCGGCGACTGCGTCGGGACCGATGTCGTTTCTGAACGTCATTGCAGATGGGGCGCTCCGCCGTTGCGGTTAGGGAGTGCGCGGGCGCGTGCGACCATCTGGGTGTGCGGCGTGCCACTGCGCCTCGATGCGGGTCACGCGGCGATGCTCCATGACGAGCCACAGCGCACCGGCGACCGCGCCGAGCACGGCGATGAGCACCGTGGTGGATATCCATTCGTCGTGTCCATAGGCGGCGGCTGCCGCCGTGCTGATCAGCCCGAACGTCGCTACGGCCAACAAGATCAACCCTGGCCAGAAGAAGTTGTCCTTCATCGCCATACCAGCGTGCGGTTGCGTTGTCCGCGAGTGATCCGTCGGATCGCGATACTTGTCTCTCATCACCGCTCTCTCCGTCGTCGGACGCGATAGTAAAACTCTACTCACTGGGCGCAACCGGGCGAGGTACAAAATTTCGACGCGGACGACCGGCGCACACCCGTTATCGCCGGCGGGTAGTTGTTCAGGTCGAGCCGGACTCGTCGCGGATCAGCAGCTCGGGCAGCGTAATGGCCCCAATCGTTGTTACGAGCCACACCACGACCGTCGTGGCCACCCAGGGTGCCATGCCGTCAATGGTGATGCCGTGCGTCAATACCGACGCGAGGATCAACGCGACGATGGTCAACACCAGCCCGGTCCCCCCGAGGAGTAACGACGCATACTGACGGGGCAACTTCAACATCGGCAGGGACAGAATCGCCTGCGCAACCGAGAACACCACTACGGCGACGATAAACCCCGGTACCGACAACGAAACTCCGGGAACGATCCACGCCGCGATGAGTAGTCCGATCGCCCACGACATTAGAAGCACAGCTGTCCGCAGCAGGATTTGCCTCATGGCTAAGGGTAGGTCGCTAACCTCTGGCTGTGTGTTGAACACCGATGACGGCGTCATCAACGCCGTAGTCGCGGTCGCTGTGGTCCTGGGTAGGTTGTGACTCGCCGTGAGGCGCCGACGGCTTTCTCGCGTCGAGGAGCGCTGGTGCCGAGTACTCACCGCCGCGCGGCTTTTGAATCCCTAAAGAAGTAAGCCCCAGTCCCGTATCCCCGGGCCGAGCTCCTTCCCGGCGCAACCGTCTGGCCTTCGGGACACATACGCTACGCAACTGGCACCTCTTCAACACGCACCGTTAACAGCTAGATTACCTGGCGGGATGCCACTGCAGGCCGAAGTCGTGCCGGTGCGCAGTCGTCACCATGTCCTACCCCTCCCACCTTCGCCTCACCCCCGGACTCCCCGCGACATCTTGTTCGGAGGAAGCGTGACGTCGTCGCGGTTGCCGCCCGAGAATTCGGCCACGGCCGCGCCGCGCGGCCCCGAATGACTCCTTCCGCCCCTCCCGCCCGTCAGTCGACTTATGTCACTGTGACGAATTGCGTTGTGGCGCAGGCTCATCAGCACGACCGTGCGCTCGCGAGCTATCGCCGCCGGGACATTGTAAAATGCTGTTCCGCAACGGTTTCAGCCAAAGAATAGACAGTCCGACCGCTGTGGGGCATCGTTGGTCCATGGCGCGCCAAAAAGTTCCGAGCCCGAAAGACATCAAGGCCGCGGCGCAAGCTGCGGCAGAGACAGCGCAATCGGTCGCCGGCAGCGCGATGCGCATACCGCCGGCTTCGATACAACTCGTCAGTCAAATTCCCGATCTCTTGGAGAATCTGGCGACCGCCACGGAGCGCCTCAACACGGCCATCGATCGCGCGGAACGCTACCTCGCGCTGGCCGATCCGATGATCCGGACCATGGACGCGATCCTGCCGCAACTCGAAGCGCTCGTCGCGACCGGCAACGATGTCTACAAAGCCGTAGCGTCTGTACCCGGTGTCTCTACGTTGGGTAGGTTCGCTACACGGTCGGCCCCTCCGACCAAGAAGCCTCCAAGAGGCCGAAGCCCCAAGAAGGGCTGACTGCTCCCCCGCAATCATCCTGGCCCACAACTGGATACGTCACTGTGACGTTATCGGTTCGCCAGAGGATTGTGGTGCAGCCAATCCCCTGATCGAATCCGCCATGTCGCCTTGGCGTAATCGAGTTCCGAGTGCGGCCATTGGGTGACGATGCGGCCGGTCGGCGAACGGTAGTAGCTGTCGCAGAGGGTCCAGATGGTCCGCTCGAGATCGGCGGAGATCTGCTCGTTGAACAGGTGCTCGACCTCGGGACGCACATCGAGGTAACCGCCCCGTCGCGCGAGTCGGCTCGCCGCGCTGGCCACCATGCGTGCGCCCGCCTCCAGGACGTAGATGATCGAATTGGCACCCTGGTTAGTGTTCGGGCCGTACAGCATGAAGAAGTTCGGAAACCCGCTGACTGCCACCCCGAGATACGCGCGCGGATCCAACCCCCACCGGTCGTGCAGGTGCTGGCCGCCGACTCCGATCACGTCCAGCCCGGAGAGGTAGCTGCTGGTTTCGAACCCCGTCGCCAGCACGATCGCGTCGACGTCAACGCTGCCCGCCGAGGTGACCACCGACGTGCCGGTGATGCGTTCGATCGGATCCGTCACGAGGTCAACGTGCGGGTGTTGTAGTGCCGTGTAGTACTTCTCGCCGAGCAGGACTCGCTTGCAGCGGAACGGATAGCGGGGTGTCAATGCGTCGCGCAATGCCTCGTCATCGACATGGCGCCGCAGAAAATTCTTCGACAGGTCCTCGGCGACGGCCAGCTGCGGATGGCCGGGTGTGAGCGCCGTGTTGTCGTGCTGGAGCTTCCACAGCCGCCACCGTTCCCGCGGCGAGGCCCACGGGTATCGACGGAAGCGCGCCAGCTCGTCGGCGGTGAACGGACGGTCGGGCTTGGGCACCATCCACGGCGGCGTGCGCTGGAATACCGTCAGTTGCGCTGCGGTCCTTGCGATTTCGGGGATGACCTGCACGCCGCTGGCGCCGGTGCCGATAACCGCCACCCGTTTGCCGGTCAGGTCGACGGTGGCGTCCCAGTGCGAGGTGTGCATCAGGTCGCCGGTGAAGTCGGTGAGCCCCTTGATGTCGGGGTACCGCGCGGCGCCGAACAATCCGACCGCGCTGACGACGATGTCGGCGACGATGGTTCTGCCGTCGTCGAGCTCGACCTCCCAGTGTGCGGCTTGTTCGTTCCACATGGCCTTGCGCACCGAGGTGTCGAGCATCAGGTGGCGGCGCAGGTCGAAATCGTCGGCGACCGACTCGAGGTAGGCGAGGATTTCCGGCTGGTAGGCGTAGGTACGGGCCCACTTCCGGTTCGGCGCGAACGAGAACGAATAGAGGTGGCTCTGAATATCGCATGCCGCACCGGGATAGATGTTCTGCCGCCACGTGCCGCCGACACCATCGGAACGCTCGATGATCAACAGGTCGTCAATGCCTCTGCGCCGCAACGCGACCGCGGCGGCCAGTCCGCCGAAGCCGGCCCCGATGATTACCACCCGAGGCGAACGGCGCCGGCCCAACGCCAGCATCCGGCCGGCCAGGTATCGGCGGGTTCTGGTCATCGGGGCGGATCGTCCGGGGTGGACTGCCGGCTTCGGATCTCGAACCCCTCCGGCACGCCGGGTGTCCTCGACGTCTCGAGAATGTCGGCGTATTCGGTTGGGGTGCCATAGAAGAAGCTGCCCTGCCGGGTTTTCGCGTTCGCCTGTCCCTCTCGGTTGTAGTAGCCCGGCGTGCAGGATTTCGCCCGTTGGGCACTGGCCCCTGTCCGTGCGACGACCGTGTCGACCCACGCCGATTCGGCCTGCGCAGAGGCTTCCATCTCCACCGCGTCGTGCTTCAGACCCCACGTAATCACCTCGGCGGTGTGACGCGCTTGAACATCGAGCAGGTAGGGGAAGTTCACGGTGAAACCCGACTGGGCGATGGACAGGATGAAGCAGTTCGGGAAGCCATTGACGGTGAGGCCGTGCAGGGTGCGAATCCCGTCGCACCACTTCTCGGTCAGTGTCAACCCGTCGCGACCGACGATTTCGAAACCCGTACGCCGCGCGTATTCCGTGCCAACCTCGAATCCGGTCGCGAAAATCAGGCAGTCGACGCGGTGTTCTGTGCCGTCCACCACGATGCCGTCGGCAGTGATGCGCTCCACGCCCTTGCCCTGGGTGTCGACGAGGGTGACGTTGTCCCGGTTGAACGTCTGGAGATACTCGTCGTGGAAGCACGGTCGCTTGCAGAAGTAGCCGTACCAGGGTTTGAGCGCCTCGGCGGTGACGGGGTCGATCACGATCGAATCGACTCGGGCGCGAATCTCCTCCATCTTGGCAAAGTCGGCTAAATCCACTGTGCGCAAACGTTCTTCGTCCGACATTCCTTCGATGCTGTTCTGCCGCATCATGAAGAGCTTCTTGACGATGCTCGTCCACGCATCGTCGACCAGGTCTTCGTCGGCGTCGCCACCGGCCGTGAGCAGCTGGAAGTTCTCGATGCGGCGACGCTGCCACCCGTCGTCCAACGAGGTCGACCACGCTGTGTCGGTCGGTCGATTGCCGCGCACATCGACGGTTGACGGCGTGCGCTGGAAGACCAGCAGCTGCTTCACCGATTTGGCCAGATGCGGAACGCACTGGATCGCGGTGGCGCCGGTCCCGATAATGCCCACCCGCTTGTCCGACAGCTTGCTCAGATCGGTACCCGTGTAGTCGTAATCCCAGCGACTGGTGTGGAAAGCGTGCCCATCGAAGGTCATGATTCCTTCGATGCCAGGCAGTTTCGGCTTCTGCAGGTAGCCGTTGGCCATCGCCACGAATCGCGCCCGAATCGCGTCGCCGTGGTTTGTCGCGATGATCCACCGCGAAAGCGCCGGGTCCCAGCGGATCTCGTGCACCTCGGTCTGTAGGCAGATGTCGCGGTACAGGTCGTAGTGCTCTGCGATGTGCCGGCAGTGCGCAAAGATCTCGTCGCCCTTGGCGTATTTCTCGGTCGGGACATAGCCCAACTCCTCGAGCAGCGGCATGTACACGTACGACTCGACGTCACAGGCGATCCCTGGATACCGGTTCCAGTACCAGGTGCCGCCCACGTCGGCGGCCTTGTCGATCAGCCGGATGTTGCCCACACCGAGTTCCCGGAGCCGGGCCCCGGTCAGCAGTCCGCCGAACCCGGCGCCGATGATCGCGACGTCGACTTCGTCGGACAATGGGCTGCGGGTGAATCCCGGATCGCTCCAGGGATCCTTGGCGAATCCAGCAAATGGGCCGGCGATCTCGACGTACTGCGCGATGCCGTCATCGCGTAATCGGCGATCCCGTTCAAAGGCGTACTTCTTCCGCAGCGCATCTACGTCGAATGCCACTGTCGGTGCCTCCAGCCAGGTCCAGCTAATAAGTCTCCGGGAATCTTAGACGTCAGGCGCCGACGTAGGACGCGAGATGCTCACCGGTGAGACCGGCCCGCTGTGCGACGAGGTCAGCCGGTGCGCGGTTTTCAGCCAGCCACCCCTGCGTTTCGTCTATGCGCAGCCTAGAACGGTAAAATCAGTGCATGGCCGACCGCGAAACCCTGTGGGGTTGGGACATCGATGAGTCGCCCACCGACCTCGAGAACGACCACATCAGCAACGGCCATCACAACCCGATCACCGAGCCGATCCCGGTGGTTGAGACCGACTACGACCTGCAGGACGTGCCGGATGACGAGCCATCCGGCTATCCCGAGGAGCAATCCGGCCCTTCTGAGGAGGTCGGGAGGGCTTTCTCGTACGCGGGACCCTTCATCGACCGTGGTCCCGGCTCCTACAGCACCCTGACGTTCAAGCCCGCCCCTCAACCGTGGTACCGCACCGGGCGCGGGTTGGTCGTCCTGTTGGCCGTCGTCGCCGTTGCGGTGGTGCTGTCGATCATCCCGCTGCTTCTGCGCAGCCCGGCCCCGGATAGCGAAGAGTCGACGAACGTGCCCCCGACGAGCGCCGGGCCCGCGCCGACCAGCGCCCAGCAGACGTCGAACAGCGTTGCGCCCACCCTGACGAGCCAGCCGGCACCGCCACCACCGCCTCCGCCGCCATCCCACCGGCGCAGGACAATGCGCCGGCCTATACGCGCGAGTACCCGGCGCCCCGCGGCGGGTCATCGTCTGAACCGACGAAACCGGACATCGACGTCACCCGTGCGCCGATCAGCGTCGCGCCGAAGCCCGTAACGCCACCCACGTCGGCAGAGGTTGGCAGACACAGGAACGGCGGCGGCTTCTGGTGAAGCCAGACGCGCCGCGCTACTCGTAGTTGAGCCCTCGCTTCGCGAATGACCTAGTCGTGAAGTCGATCTGGGCCGCGGGGTTGGCCACCGCGGTTGTCATTCCCGATCCGAACGGCCCCTGGTGGTCGAACAGTGTTGCCGTTCCGACGGCGATTCCGTCCGACGCCCAGTGGGAGTCGCCCTGTATGCAGATCCATTCGTCGACCGGTAACCGGGACAACGCCACCGTCAGGTCACCGTTGATGTAGCCGATGCCTCCGGTGCCCAAGTTCGTCACGAGGCTGGTCGCCTCGGCGATCATCACGGCCCGCACGAACGGCGAACTCTTCTTTCCTGCAACAACATTGATGCCATCGTTGTAGAAACTCTTACGCGACTCGTTCTGGTGCGCTGCGGGCGAGCGTGTCCAGCCGGCATCGCTGCCCACGAACGGCATCAGCTCATCATCCGGAGGCGGCGGTGACGGGTGCAAAATCGGCGCGATCCATTGACGGCCCGGTGGCGCAGTCGAGCGTCGATACTGAAGAAGTGTCGCACGCGCAACCGCCCGACCGTCCTGCACGACATCACATTCCGCGCTGCGCACCCGCCGGCCGTCGCGCACCACCCGCACGTCGACCTTCGTCACGACGGCACGGGCCGCTCTGAAGAGGTCGACCGTCAGCCGAGTCGGCATGAACTCCGGCGACCCGCAGTAAGTCTCGAGCACCTGCGCTGTGAGTCCCGCCACGGCGGGCCCGTTGAGGTGGTCGTCGCCCCAATGACTCAGCGCAAGGGGTGTCGGCATGAACACGCCGTCCTCGGTTTGCGTGAAATGCGCCGGTTCCGATGCCATTCGCGCATCCTCGCACAGGCGTCGACCTGCTCCTCAGCCAGAAGCGGCTTCTTCCTCGTCGCGCGCGTCTTCTTCGACAGGATCGCTGTCGGTCCGTCGGCGCTCGCGCAACACGAATGCCGCTATGGCCAGCACCAGGACGACCGCGCCGAGCACTCCGATCTCCACGACGGCACGCGAGAACTCGGGTCCCTCTTTGAGCAACGTGGCCGCCTCGACGGAGAGCACCACAATCTCCTTGATGCCGGCCAGGATTCCGACGATCAGAAACGGCTCCGCGACGATCTCATGCGACCGCAGACACGAACGCACCGCGTACAACAGCTCCACGAAGATGAAGATCAGCAGCAGGCCGTCGAGAACCTCCAGCATGACCGTCGAGGCGGGGGCGGCCCGCAGCCGCAGCATCGTGTTGAACTGCGCGACGAGCAGCGCAACGGACCCCATGACGAGCACGACGGCGATCGCCCAATACACGACGTCCTCGAGAAAACCCAGCGCGCGGTCGGCGAAGAGCTGACGGTCTTCCTCGTCGTCCTCGTTCTTCTTCGTGTCCGCCACGTGCCACCTCCGGATCGACGCCCTTACGGTGCGGTCAATAACCTCGAAGGGACATACCCCCGCGCCGACGTCGCCAATCGTTCAAGATCAGATGGCGCTCACCGCCCACACGCTGCGCCGTCCGTCGCCATGTCTGTCGATCGCGACGTCGCCGAAGCCGGCTGTGCGGCATTGCGCGGCAAATGTTTCCGCCTGCTCTTGCGTCCACCCGTGGCCGGCGAGCGCCGTCGCCCCGGGTTGTGCCCGTCGCGTACTGGACCGGCTCGGCGACGGTATGAGCGTCGCTCAACTGGCCGACGAGCACGCCGACGACCCGCGCCCGTCGTCTTCGGTCTGAGATCGGCGCATCCGTTCCCACGGCCACGTCATCGCCGCCCACACCGCAGCCACCAGCACCGCCCCCACCAGCACGTACCACGGCCACGGCCCCATCACGTCCAGCAACGACGGAGTGTCCGGCTTGGCGTTGAGGAAGCCGTAGTTCGAACCCGCGACGCTGTTGAACGTGACGGTGACGGCTACCCACGCCACCGTCACCGCCACCGCGAATCGGTAACTGCGCCAATCGGGCCGCATGCCCCGGCCCCACGTCAGATAGATCGCGGCCCAGACGACGAGCAGATGAATCGACCAGAACCCCAGGAACTGGTAGTTCGGGAAATCGGGACCCGTGAACACCGGCGAGATCAGCGCCTGCACGCTCAGCACGAGGCCCCAGTAGTAGGTCAATACGAATGCCCAGTGCTTCTGCGACCACAACGCGTACGCGGTGACGACGGTCGCTAGATCGGTCAAATGCAGCGGCACCGACCACCGCAGATCGAGCGGGAACAATGCGCTGACGAACGCGGCGGCGTACAGCGCCGCCGTCACCGCACCGACGATCCGGCCGAAGAGGCGCGCCTGCGACTCGGTCTGCCTGTGGCCGAGCCACACCAAGGCGACAGCACCGGCCGCGAAGACGACGAGCACGGCCCAGTGCGACGGGCCGTATACCGTGAACTCGCCTTGTGCGGTGATGCAACAATTCTGACCGCTACATGCGTCTGGTGTGTATCCATCGACATCCACGCGCCCTGCCGAGTGTCGGGTTGATGCACGCTGAGGGGCCGTTCACCGTGACAGAAGCCGACACTCGGCGCGGGAATCCGAAAAAGAACGCGCCACGGCCGTCAAGAAACCGTTCGGCGGGGGCCGCACCGGCTGCTCGGCCTCGGTGTCGACGATGTGATCCTCGGCGCACTACCGGGCAATAGTGACGCGATCCGACTCTATGCCGCGGCGACCTGGCTTTACCTGTCCCGGTTTCGGGTAGATAGTGACTGGACGTCACAAGGGGCTGATTCCACATGGGTGAGTTGAAGTATCTGGAACTACACGGTGACCGTGTCGGTTACCAGGATGTCGGCACGGGCCCCGAAGCGCTGCTGCTCATTCACGGAATGGCCGGCAGTTCGGAGACATGGCGGGCGGTGCTCCCCTCGTTGTCCCAGCGATACCGCGTCGTCGCACCAGACCTGCTGGGTCACGGACAATCCGCGAAGCCGCGAGGCGACTACTCGCTCGGCGCATTCGCGGTGTGGCTGCGGGATCTGCTCGACGAGTTGGGAATCTCGCGTGCGACGATCGTCGGCCAGTCATTGGGCGGCGGCGTGGCCATGCAGTTTGTCTACCAACATCCCGATTACTGCGAGCGGCTGATCCTCATCAGCAGTGGCGGCCTCGGGCCGGATGTCGGCTGGACCCTTCGGCTGCTGTCGGCGCCAGGGGCCGAGTTGATCCTGCCGGTCATCGCGCCACGACCGGTGCTGACCGCAGGCAACAAGCTGCGCTCGTGGCTTTCGTCGGCCGGGATTCAATCGCCCCGCGGCGCGGAGATGTGGAGCGCCTACTCATCGCTGTCCGATTCCGAGACGCGACAGGCTTTCCTTCGGACATTGCGCTCGGTGGTCGACCATCGCGGTCAGGCGGTCAGCGCACTGAACCGACTGCACCTGACCTCCGACCTGCCCACGATGGTGATCTGGGGCGACCAGGACCGCATCATCCCCGTCGAGCATGGCTACGCCGTACACGAGGCGCGGCAGGGAAGCAGGCTGGAGGTGCTCGCAGGCGTCGGGCACTTCCCGCACGTCGAACGGCCCGGCGAAGTCGTCGATCTGATCAACGACTTCATCAACACCACCACTCAGGCGACCGACGCGACGCGCCTTCGCGACAACCGGTAACCGCCGTACAGGACCGCGGCCACCAGCAGGTTCACGAAGTACGCGATATCTGCGCCGTGCCATGCCTGTGCGATCGGCCCCTGGTACAGCGAGGTGTTCATGAACGGGATCGCCGCGGCGTACGCGACGACGAACACGATCAGCGCAACCACGGCGTCGGTGCGGTCGGTCGGTTCCTCCGCCGGGTTGATACTCGCCCGGCCACGGATGCGCAGGAGCCAGTCGATCACGACCACAGCCACGAACGCGGGAATCCAATAACTGACGATCAGCAGCACATCGGTGAATCGCGTCGCGGTGTCCACGGCATGCAGCCACAGGATCAGCACGAACGCCAGGGCCGTCACGATGACGGCCGACGCCGGCCTCCGCACTCTGACCCCGATCGTCTGCAGCGCCAGCGACCCGCTGTAATCGTTCATCACCCCGGAGCCGATCGAGGCAAGCGCGATGACTAACAGCGCGAGCCCCCCAACGAGACCGCCGCCCATCACCGACCGGACACCTTCCGCTGTGTGCTCAGCGATAACATCGCCGGCCGCGATTCCGATGCCCTGAACGAAGGTGTACGCCAACACAACTCCGGCGAACGTGAATCCGAACACTCGCCCGCGTGACGAGTCAGCAGGCAGGTAGCGACTGAAGTCGGCGGCGTAGCTGGCCCACGATACCGCCAGGCTGAATGCGATCGTCACCTCGAGGATGAACGCGCCGACAAGGTCGGCGCCCTGCACGGTCGCAGGCGTGATGATCTGATGCCCGGCAACGAGTTTGACCGCGAACACCAAGAACGTTGTGAACAGCACCACGCTCAGGACCGCCTGCAGACGGTGAATGAGTTCGTATCCGAAGAAACCGACCGCCCCCTGGACTGCCAGCACGATCAGCACCGCCACCCAGAACGGGATGCCGAGGAGTACCGCCAGTGCTTCCCCACCGAACAGTCCAACCAGCGCGTCCCATGCGATCGACGACAGCCATTGCAGGGCAGCGGGAACGACGACGAAGCCGCCGAACGCCATCCGCGAGTTCGGCAGCTGACCAGTGCCCGTGCGCGGCCCCCACGTCGAAAGGTAACCGACGATGAGCGAGCCGAGCACCGTCCCGATCACCATCGCCGCCAGCCCGAGCCAGAAGCCCAGCCCGAGCACAATCGCGAGCGTGCCGGTGAAGACTCCCGTCATGTTCACCTGTGGCGCGAACCATACGGTGAACAATCGGCCCGGTGTGCCGTAGCGCTGATCCGCGGCGACGGGTGCGATGCCGTGTGTTTCCACCGATAGATCGCCGGCGGCTGCGGGACGATGACCCTTGAACGTTGATTCCGTCAGCGCACTCGAAGCGCCCCCTTGCGGCATGCGTCCATTCGATCACGACGGTCGGGCGTCAGCCCGCGGGGGCGAAGGCACATAATCGGGAGAACGAAGATGCGCTAACGATCGGAGCGGGCCGTGGTCGAGACCGACGCGACACGGTCGACCGAATCCCACGTCGCGCGTCCTGTCGATCGGCTGCTCGTCCCCGGGCTGAGCATCGTGGTCTTGACCGTCGCCGTCCTGCAGACCGCGGTGGTCCCGGTGCTGGGCATCATCGCCGACCAATTGAACGCATCGACGATCGGCGTCAGCTGGGCCGTGACCGCGAACCTGCTCGCCGCGGTGGCCGCCACCCCGTTGATCGGGCGGCTGGCCGACCTGCACAGCAAAAAACACGTGCTGCTCATCGTGCTCGCCGTCGTATTGCTCGGGTCTGTGCTGGCCGCGACGACGTCGTCGTTGGCGCTGCTGATCGTGGGCCGTGTGCTCCAAGCCGCCTCGTACGCGCTCTACCCGATCAGCATCGCGATCCTGCGGGAGGAACTCGCGCCGGACCGACTGATGTCGGCGATGGCGGTGCTCTCGGGAACGCTCGGATTCGGCGGCGGCACCGGCCTTGTGGTGGTCGGGCTGCTGATGAGCGGCAACGCGGGCTACCACCGCGTGTTCTGGCTGACGACTGCCTTCACGATCATCGTCATCGCGATCGCGGTACTCGTGGTGCCCCGACGACCGCGCAGCCACACGGGCACGATCGACTGGCTCGGCGCGGCGGGCCTGGCGACGGGGTTGTCGGCGGTCCTGCTGTCACTCACCCAGGGGCAGTCATGGGGCTGGGCGTCGCCCGCCACGCTGGGCTGCGCGGCAGGTGGGGTGGTCCTGCTGGTCGGCTGGTGGCTGTGGGAACGCCACATCAAACAGCCGCTGGTGTCCACGGCGATGCTGGCGCGGCGCCCGATCCTGTTGACCAACCTCGCCACCGTGTTCGTCGGCATGGGCCTGTACTTCGCATTCCTCGGCCTGACTCAGTTCGTCCAAATACCCAGAGAGGCAGCGGGTTACGGCTTCGGCGCTACCGTGCTGGAAGCCAGCGTCGTCTACCTGCTGCCTGGCGCGCTCACCGGATTTCTCATCGCGTTGGTCAGTGGCAGATTCATCGACCGATTCGGCGCGCGCCCGGTGCTCGTCATCGCGGCCGTCGCAGGAATCGCAGGGTTCCTGCTCATCGCCGTCGCCCATTCACAGGTGTGGCAGATCATCGTGGCGAGCATTCTGGCCAACGCCTACATCAGCCTGGGCTACGGCGCCCTACCCGCGCTGGTGGTCAGCGAGGTCGACGCCAATGAGACGGGTGTCGCCACGAGCATGAACGCAATCGCCCGCACGATCGGCAGTTCGACCGCCGCGGCCCTGGTCGCGGTTCTGCTGACCCGACTGGTGGCCGGCGCGGGCGTGCCGATGGAGAGCAGCTTCGTCGCCATCTTCGTGGGAGGCGCCGCGACGGCCGCGCTGGCGATGGTGCTCATCGCACTGTCGCGCCCGGGCGCACGAACTCCGGAATCCGTCGAGGCGCGCTACGAAACCCGTGCCATGAACCACGAGTGGGGTTAGAAAACTAGTGCCGACGCCAGAACCGTTCCGCCACCACCAACCGCCCACCCAACCCGCGGCAGCGGCCCGCCCCCAACAGCCGCCGCCTCGTCGCCCACCACATACCCCTGCTACCTCGCGCCGGCGCTTCATTGCCGGCGGAGCCGCCGCCACGGCGGCTCTGGCGTTGGGCACGTCGGCGTTCTGGTGGACGTCTCGTTCTCAGAACCCCAGCCAGCCGCCGACCACCCAGCAGAGCAGTCCGGCGAGCGGCACATTACGTGTTTCGAACTGGCCGTTGTATATGGCAGATGGCTTCGTGGACGCCTTCCAATCCGCGTCGGGAATCACCGTCGACTACATGGAAGATCTGAATGACAACGAACAATGGTTCGCAAGTATCAAGGAACCGCTGTCGCGCAAGCTGGACATCGGCACCGATCTGGCGGTGCCGACCACCTTCATGGCCGTGCGCCTGCATCAACTGGGCTGGCTCAATGAGATCAGTGATTCAGGTTGGTCCAACAAGAAGAACCTGCGGACCGACCTGCTCGAGGCCAGCGTGGACCCGGGCCGTAAGTTCAGTGCCCCGTACATGTCCGGCCTCGTCGGTATCGCATACAACAGAGCGGCGACGGGCCGCGATATCAAGACCATTGACGATGTGTGGGATCCGGCGTTCAGGGGGCGGGTCGGCCTCTTCTCCGACGCTCAGGACGGGCTCGGCATGATCATGATGTCGCAAGGCAACTCGGTCACCGACCCGTCCACCCAGTCCGTCCAGAAGGCCGTCGATCTGGTCCGCGAGCAGAAGGACAGGGGGCAGATCCGGCGGTTTACCGGCAACGATTACGCCGACGACCTCGCATCGGGCAATGTCGCTATCGCGCAAGCGTATTCGGGCGATATCGTGCAGTTGCAGGCCGACAATCCCGACCTGCAGTTCGTGGTTCCGGAGTCCGGCGGCACCACGTTCGTCGACACCATGGTGATCCCGTACACCACAAAGAACCAGAAGGCGGCCGAAGCGTGGATCAACTACATCTACGAGCGGCCCAACTATGCAAAGTTGATCGCGTTCACCCAGTTCGTCCCCGTGCTGTCGGACATGACCGACGAACTCAAGAAGGTGGACCCGGAGGCCGCAAGCAACCCATTGATTAACCCGCCACGGGAGGTGCTCGACAGATCGAAGAGCTGGGCGGCGCTGTCCGACGAGCAGACTCAGGAGTACAACACCCTCTACGCCGCGGTCACCGGCGGCTGATCGGATGGCTGGTGTAGGCAGCAGTTCGGCGCAACGTTCGAATGGCCGCAGACCGGCTGGCAGGATGTGTACCGCATCGCCGGCTCAGGGCCTATGCCCAGGCACCACTTGGTGACACCGACCAGTACGAGCAATTCCTTAGATGGCTTGACATTCATCAGTCGCCACCATGGCCAACCGCCCGACACCTGAACCTCGCAGGTCAGTACGGTTAGCGCAACGCGGCCAGGTTCGTCACGGATTTGCGGACGTCGGACTCGAGGACCTTGGCGACCAGATTGCCGACACGAGTGTTCAGCAAGCCGCCGGTGAGATCGGCGATCACCTGGAATGTCGATCCCGGCTTATCGTCCTTCACGCACAGCCTCAGCGCGATGCAGATGGCCGGCCGGCCCCTGCCCACCAACTCGATCGCCTTGGGCTCGTCGTACCGCGTGACCCTCCAGTGGATGGTGTTGCGGAAGCCTTTCACCTTAATCGCCGACGACACGCAGGTACCGACCTCGACCTCGGTCGGAACCTCGCTCTTCCAGCCGCCGAAGATGGTCAGCCACTCGTCGAACCGGCGCAGGTCCGACGCAAGTGCCCACGCTTTCTCCGGGCTGAGATCCGACGACACCGATACGTCCACCATGGCCATGCCCACATCACTACCCGGCGATGCGCCCGAGGTAAACGAGTGACCACATTTCGCCCGACCGACAAGGCCACCGCTGCGAAACTGAGAGGGCGACCTCGGTCATCGCCCCCCGCAGCCGGCTGCCCTCAGCCCGGCGGTGGCTGTCTACGCCCGTTCGGCGGATTGTCTCGGTTTTCAGCGCGGCTGACGAAGGATTCCATTGTCGAAATGTAAATTCGTTGCGGAATCGCTTGCGAAGGTCGGTCCAATCGGCGATTGTTTATGCACAGCTTCGGGGGCTGTTTTTGAGGAGGATCTGCTCTGACCGGCTCACACACCACCGCCGTAAATCAACCGACGGGACAGGACGGGGCCACACGCGTCAAGGGTGGCCCGGTCATCGAGATCGACCATGTCACTAAACGCTTCGCCGACTACGTGGCGGTAACAGAAGCCGACTTCGCCATCGCGTCGGGCGAGTTCTTCTCGCTGCTCGGCCCGTCGGGCTGCGGCAAGACCACCACGCTTCGGATGATTGCCGGCTTCGAGACGCCGACCGAAGGGGCCATCCGGCTGGAGGGCGCCGACGTCTCGCGGGTGCCGCCGCACAAGCGCAACGTCAACACGGTGTTCCAGCACTACGCACTGTTTCCCCACATGACGGTGTGGGACAACGTCGCCTACGGACCGCGCAGCATGAAGAAGGACAAGGCCGAGGTCAACAGGCGCGTCGACGAACTACTCGAAATCGTGCGGCTCACCGACTTCGCGAAGCGCAAGCCCGCCCAACTCTCCGGCGGACAGCAACAGCGTGTGGCGCTGGCCCGCGCACTTGTGAACTATCCCAGCGCACTCCTTCTCGATGAACCGCTCGGCGCCCTCGACCTCAAGCTGCGCCAGGTGATGCAGTTCGAGCTCAAGCGGATCCAGCGCGAGGTCGGGATCACGTTCGTCTACGTAACCCATGACCAGGAGGAAGCGCTGACGATGAGCGACCGCATCGCGGTCATGAATGCCGGCAATGTCGACCAGATCGGCAACCCCACCGAGATCTACGACCGGCCGTCGACCGTGTTCGTCGCCAGCTTCATCGGCCAGGCCAACCTCTGGGCGGGCCGACAGACGGGCCGGACGAATCACGACTTAGTCGAGGTCGAGGTGCTCGGAACGACATTGAAGGCCCGCCCCGGTGACACCACGATCGAACCGGGCGGACACGCGACCCTGATGGTGCGTCCCGAACGCGTTCGCGTCTCGATGGACGCGCCGACCGGTGAAGTGGCAACCGTGCGGGCGACCGTGCGGGATCTGACATTCCAGGGCCCCGTGGTGCGGTTGTCGCTCGCTGCGCCCGACGAGTCGACCATTCTGGCGCATATTGGCCCCGAGCAGGACTTGCCGATGCTGCGCCCGGGCGACCAGGTCCATGTCTGCTGGGCGCCCGACGCCTCACTGGTCCTTCCGGCCGCCGACATCCCGACCACTGAGGATCTCGAGGAGATGCTCGACGACTCGTGACGGTCTGCCGTCAACCCGTCCCCTTTCCCCCGAAACCACGAAAGGCACAGTCGCCATGCCCGCCAAGAACTCGGATGCAATCGATCCCCAACTGCTGTCCCGACTCGCGATGAACCGGACGTCACGGCGGCGGTTCATCGGCGGCGGTGCCGCCGCTGCCGCGGCGTTGACCCTCGGCCCGTCCTTTCTCGCCGCCTGTGGATCTAAGAACGAGGCGGGATCGACGTCTAGCTCGGAGAGCGCAGGCCCGGCCAGCGGCACACTGAGGGTCTCGAACTGGCCGTTGTACATGGCCGACGGTTGGGTCGCCGCGTTCCAGAAGGCGTCGGGGTTGACCGTGGACTACAAGGAAGACTTCAACGACAACGAACAGTGGTTCGCCAAGAACAAGGAGCCGCTGTCACGCAAGCAGGACATCGGCGCGGACCTGGTGGTGCCCACCCAGTTCATGGCCGCCCGCCTGATGCAACTGGGTTGGCTCAACGAGATCAGCGATTCCGGCGTGCCGAACAAGAAGAACCTGCGTCCCGACCTGCTGAACGCGGCGGTGGACCCGGGCCGCAAGTTCACGGCGCCCTACATGACCGGCATGGTCGGGCTGGCCTACAACAAGGCCGCGACCGGTCGTGAAATCAAGACGGTCGACGACTTGTGGGATCCGAAGTTCGCAGGCAAGGTCAGCCTGCTGTCCGACACGCAGGATGGTCTTGGACTGGTGATGCTCTCCCAGGGCAGCTCGATCGAGGACCCGACCACCGAGGGCGTGCAGAAGGCGGTCGACCTGATCAAGGAACAGAAGGACAAGGGCCAGATTCGTCGCTTTACCGGCAACGACTACGGGGACGACCTCAGCAGTGGCAACGTCGCCATCGCCCAGGCCTACTCCGGAGACGTGGTGCAGTTGCAGGCCGACAACCCCGACCTTGAATTCGTCGTTCCCGAGTCTGGCGGCACGTGGTTCATCGACACCCAGGTGATCCCCTACACCACGCAGAACCAGAAGGCGGCCGAGGCGTGGATCGACTACCTCTACGACCGCGCCAATTACGCAAGGCTCGTCGTCGGGGTGCAGTACGTGCCCGTTCTGTCCGACATGACCGACGAACTGAACAAGATCGATCCAAAAGTGGGGTCTAATCCATTGATCAACCCACCGCAGTCGACGCTGGGCAAGCTCAAGTCCTGGAAGGCACCGCTGAGCGACGAGCAGACCCAGGAATTCAACAACGCGTACGCCGCGGTCACCGGCGGCTGACCAGATGGCAGGTGTCGCCAGCAGCAGTCGGCAGCGGAGCAAGATCGCTCCGTACTTGATGATCCTGCCAGCGCTCGCGTACCTCGGAGTCTTCTTCGTGGTGCCGTTCTTCACGCTGTTCCGGACGTCGCTGTCGACCTCCGGTGGCTCGATCTACCTGCCCACGCTTACCTTCGCGTGGAAGTTCGGCAACTACTCTCACGCGTTCAGCGCATACCACGACCAGATCATCCGGACCTTCACCTACGCGTTGGTCGCAACCTTGCTGTGCCTGGTGCTGGCATTTCCGCTGGCCTACGTCATCGCCTTCAAGGCCGGCCGCTACAAGAATCTGATCCTCGGATTGGTGATCCTGCCGTTCTTCGTCACGTTCCTGATTCGCACGATCGCCTGGAAAACCATTCTGGCCGACGACGGTTGGGTGGTCAGCGCGTTGGGCACGGTGGGCTTGCTGCCCAGTGAGGGCAGGTTGCTGTCGACCAGCTGGGCGGTCGTCGGCGGCCTGACCTACAACTGGATCATCTTCATGGTCCTGCCGCTGTATGTCAGCTTGGAGAAGATCGATCCTCGGCTGATCGAGGCCTCGAAAGACCTCTACTCGTCGAACAGGCGCAGTTTCACCAAGGTGATCCTGCCGTTGTCGATGCCGGGTGTTCTGGCGGGCAGCCTGTTGGTGTTCATCCCCGCATCAGGCGACTTCATCAATGCCGACTATCTAGGCAGCACCAAGACGACGATGATTGGCAATGTCGTTCAGAAACAGTTCCTGGTGGTCAAGGACTACCCCGCCGCCGCCGCGCTGAGCATGGTCCTGATGGCGATCATCCTCGTCGGCGTACTGCTCTACACCCGCGCGCTCGGCACGGAGGATCTGGTATGACGACCCAGGCCGTGGCCGCGGTCGCCACCGCGGAGCCGAAAACAATCAAGGGCAGCCCAAAATGGGGCGATCTGATACTGCGGGTCATTGCGGGACTGGTGCTGCTCTATCTGTTCGTGCCGATCCTGGTGATCATCGTGTTCTCGTTCAACAAGCCCGCAGGAAAGTTCAACTACACGTGGCAGGGCTTCACCCTCAACAATTGGGCGCACCCGTTCAAGTACCCGGCCCTGGCAGAGGCGCTGAAGCTCAGCCTCAACGTCGCCGCCGTGTCCACCGCTATCGCTCTGGTGTTGGGCACCCTGGTGGCCATAGCCCTTGTGCGCCAGCGGTTCCGGGGGCAGAGCGCCGTGGACACCTTCCTTGTGCTTCCGCTGACGGCCCCGGAGGTCGTGTTTGGCGCGGCGCTGCTGACTCTGTTCCTCGACATCGGCTGGGCAGCGGGATACACCACAATCCTGATTGCGCACATTGCGTTCGAGATCAGCTTCATCGCGATGACCGTCCGAGCTCGAATGCGCGGATTCGACTGGACCCTGGAGGACGCCTCGATGGACCTCGGGGCCGGCCCCACACGCACGTTCTTCAAAGTGACACTGCCCCTGATCGTTCCGGGCATCGTGGCCGCCGGCATGCTGTCGTTTGCGCTCTCGCTCGACGACTTCATCATCACCTACTTCGTCAGCGGCTCGACGGTGACCTATCCGCTGTATGTGAACGCGGCGGTGAAGGCCGCGGTGCCCCCGCAGATCAACGTGCTGGCGACGGCGATCCTGGTCATCAGCCTGATTCTGCTTGCGGTCGGAACGCTCTACCGGCGCAAGCGAATCGCCGTTTAACCCATCGAGACGGTCACAGACACGCGGCCCTGCGCGTCGCGGTCGGCGACGGCGTGGCCGGTACGGTCCTGCCCGTCAAGCTTCAGCAGTGTGATCGGGCCACCGTCGCCGGAGAAGTTGCGCCACCACGTCTTGTTGTCGGGGGACATGACGTTGATGACGATCTTGTCGCCGGAGCGCCGATAGCCCACCGGCGTCTCGATCGTCTTGCCCGAACGCCGCCCGACGTAGCGGATGTTGATCATCGCCCGCCGTACGAACGGTCCGATGACCGGTGCGTCGATGAGACCGACGAACATCTTGTTGACGATTCCGACGAGCGGCGAATCGACGATTCCGCGTGCCATGACCCGAGCCTAGTCAGGAGCCGACTTCGGCGGGCACCGGAGGCGGTGTGCGAGCGCCGCTGCGTGCCGCGCCGATGCCGGCGGCCACCACGAAGCAGATCCCGACCACCCCGGCGGGGCCGGGCACCTGGTGCAGCACGATGAACCCGACGATCATCGCGAACCCGGGCTCGAGTGCCATCAACGTGCCGAACGCCGCGGTGGTCAGCTTCCGCAACGCAAGCAACTCGAGGGCGAACGGCACCACCGGCAGCAATATCGCCAGGCCGATGCCGATGATGAGGATCTCCGGGGTCATGCGTGCGAACACCGCGGGGCCGACGGTGACGGTGGCGACCAGGGCGGCGACGGGCATGGACACCGCGAGCCCGTTGATGCCTGCGACCTCGTCACCGACGCGCTGGGTCAGCAGGATGTAGCAGGCCCAACAGAGCGCTGCGCCCAGCGCGAACATGACGCCGACCGGATCGACGGCGCCGGCCCACGGCTGGGTCAGCAGGAGCACACCGACCGCCGCCAGCCCCGGCCATACGAAACGCTGCGTGCCTTTTCCGTTGGCCACGGCGACGCCGAGCGGGCCGAGGAACTCCAGCGCGCTGGCCGTGCCGAGGGGAATCCTGTCGAGTGCCGCCATGAACAGCAGCGTGATCGCCGCGGTGACGACGCCGAGCACGACGCACATCGCGAAACTGGACCGCGTGAACGCCGCCCGCTTGGGCCGCACGATGAGCAACAGCAGAATGCCGGCCCACGCCAGCCGCAACCACGCCGCGCCCTCCACCCCGATGTCGTCGATCAGTGTCACCGCGATCGCCAGACCGACCTGAACACACAGCATCGAGCCCATCGCCATGAAGGCTCCCGTGCGCGCCTGGTTGGTGTTCACCCCTGCATTGAACGGGACCGAGACCGTTCACGTCCACGTGATTTTCTTGGACATACCGTTCACGAATCGTGAACAATAGCGGTCGTGGACACCCGGCGACTCCAACTCCTGCTGGCCCTCTCGCGGCTGGGCTCGATGCGCGCCGTCGCCGACGCGCACCACCTCACGACATCGACGGTGTCCCAGCAGATCGCCGCGCTGGCATCCGAAACGGGCGCCCAATTGATCGAGCCCGACGGTCGCCGTGTGCGCCTGACACCCGCCGGCCTGCGGCTGGCCGACCACGCGGTCACCATCCTCGCCGCCATCGACAGTGCCCGCCTGGACCTCGATCCCGACGCCGAGCCGTCTGGCACCGTGCGCATCGGCGGTTTCGCCACCGGCATCCGCGTCTCGCTGCTGCCCATCGTCGCCGACCTCGCCGAGAAGTACCCGAACGTCGAGCTGGTGGTCAGCGAGTACGAACCGATCGAGGCCTTCTCGCTGCTGACCGACGACGATCTCGACCTCGCGCTCACCTACGACTACAACCTGGCTCCCGCCTCCCCCGGCCTCCTGCTGCAGACGGAGGCATTGTGGTCGATCACATGGGGGCTGGGTGTCCCCGCGGATTCTCCCGATGGACCCGCCGATATCGGCGCCTACGCGGATCAGACGTGGATTGTCAACTCCCGCAATACAGCTGACGAAACGGCGGTTCGCACGTTGGCGTCCCTCGCCGGATTCGCGCCCCGCATCGCGCACCAGATCGACAGCCTGGATCTCGTGGAGGACCTGATCGTCGCCGGCTACGGGGTCGGCCTGTTGCCCATCGGCCGTCCGACCGGCATGGGCGTCAAGGTGCTGCCGGTCTCGGAACCGGAAGTGGTGCTGACCGCGTATGCGGTCACGCGCCGGGGCCGGGCCACCTGGCCACCGCTGAGGGTCGTGGTGGACCGGATGCGGCCTCCACCAGGCGTGGATCTGCCACGCCCGAACTGGCCACGGCCCGAGGCCCGCGCCTAGCCCGTCAGGCCGCGCGGCCCTGTCGCCGCGCCCGTTTCCGCGTATCGGTCGACCACAGGTAACCGCAGTCGGCGCACTGCAAGTGGACCAACGTGCCCTTGTTGCTCAGCAGGTACTGCCAGTGTGTGACACAGTTTTTTCGCTCGGCGCAGTCATCGCACTTGGTGGCGTGGTCGCAGCACGGGCAGGGCAACCACGCACGCCGTGAACGGTCGGCGGTCGGATCAATCGGCAACACGGTCGACCGCCCGATCTGGCAGGACGCCGGCCAGGACCAGTTCGTCGTAGATCCGCTGCTGTTCGTCATCGAGACCGGAGTACAGCATCTCGTAGGCGCGCTCTTCCTCGGCGAGAACCGCGACGGGGTCCCAGTCCTCGCCGATCGCCTCCAGGACCGCGGAGCGCCGCCGAGCCTCGTCAAGGGTCAGGTCGTAAGCGAAATCGAGGTCGGCCCTCATGGGTTCTCCAGCCGTTCGTAAGCAATGCGAACGGTAAGGGTGGGCTAACTACTGCTGTTCAGGCAATGAGCTAGGTCACATTGGCGGCCTGAAATTCGTCACATTTCCGGCGAGCCATCGGCGTTGGCGGCGAACGAAGCGCGCATCGACCAGCGCACCGTGGCCGGGCACGTAGACCGCGTCGTCGCCGCCCACCTCCAGCAGGCGATCCATCGTGGCGGGCCACGCCGCCGGATCGGAGTCCGCGCCGATGCAAGGATCGCCGGACTCCTCCACGAGGTCGCCGCAGAACACCACGGTCCGGTCGGCACCGGTGACCACGGCGATCAAGTCGTGGTCGGTGTGCCCACGGCCCGGATGGCTGACGACAACCTCGCGATCGCCGAGCTCGATGACGGCCGACGACACCCGGTGCTGCGGTGGCCGCAACGCTGCGATGGCTTCGTCTACGTCGTGCGGATCCGCCCCGTGCTGAACGGCGTCGGCGCGTAGCAGGCCCGGTTCGTCGACCATCGTCGCCGCCGCCGCGGGCGCGCAGTACACGACGGCACCGTCGAACTGCGATGCACCAAGGACATGGTCGAAGTGGCTGTGGGTCAACACGATATGGCTCACCTCGCGGCCCGCGAGCGCCTCCACATCCGCACGGATCGCGCGGGCTTCGGTCAGCGTCGTGCCGGTGTCGATCAGTACGGCTCCCGTTCGGTTCCACACCAGGCCGACCGTCACATCCAGGAACGGCAGTCGGGCGCGAGTTACGCCGTCCGCCAACCGTTCCCACGCATAGTTCACTGACCCAGCGTCAGCGATTGCGCGACGTGATACTGCTCGAGGACCTGCGGCGTGGGCTCCGCCGTGAATGTCGACGTGATTCCGAACGACCACGGCGGTGGCGAATCATCCTGTGAGAGCGTCCACGCCGCCTGCCGGGCAGCGCCCAACGCCACGTACTCCGCGGGCGTCGGTACATGCACGGGCGCATTCCAGAGCGCAGGCGCGATATTCCGTACCGCCTCCGATCGCGCTCCCCCGCCCACCAGGATGATCCGTTGGACGTCTACGCCGTGTGCGGTGATCCTGTCGATGCAGTACGCCATCGATGCGAGCAGACCCTCGAGTGCGGCTCGGGCGACGTTGGCGGCATTCAGATTCCGCGTTGTCACTCCGTGCAGCGCACCTGCCGCCTCGGGAAGGTTCGGTGACCGTTCGCCGTCGAAATACGGTACGAGCGTGAGGCCCTCGGCCCCCGCAGGCGCTGACAGGGCCAGCCGGTCCAGTTTCTCGAAGTCCACGCCGAGCATCGTGGCGACGGCGGCCAGCACCGGTGCACCGTTGAGGGTGCACACCAGCGGCAACTGCCGTCCGGTGGCGTCGGCGAATCCCGCCACGATGCCGTCCGGATCATGCGGCGCGGCGTCACCCACAGCGCTGACGACGCCCGACGTGCCGAGGGAGACGACGCAGTCGCCCGGACCGGCACCCAGACCGAGGGCAGCCCCGGCGTTGTCCCCCGCACCGGGCCCGAGAACGGCACCCGTCGTCGCCTGTCCCGCCTGTTGCGACGGACCCAGCACGGTGGGGACCGCCGGCCGCCGGCCACGCATCGCCAATTCGAGCAGGTCGAGTTGGTAGGCACCGGCTTCCGACGAGAAGTAGCCGGTTCCGCTGGCGTCGCTGCGGTCGGTGCCCAGGTCGCCGATGTCGGTCGAACCGCTCAGCCGCCACGTCAGCCAGTCGTGCGGTAGGCAGACCGCGGCCGTCGCATCGGCGTGCGCGGGTTCATGGTCGGCAAGCCAACGCAGCTTGGCTGCCGTGATCGCCGCAACGGGCACCACACCGATGCGTTTAGCCCATTCTTGTGCACCCAACTCGGCCACGAGGTCTGCGGCGGCCTCGGCGGACCGGGTGTCGTTCCACAGCAACGCATCCCGCACCACTACGCCAGCGCTGTCCAGGCATACCATGCCGTGCTGTTGCGCGCCGACGGACACCGCCGCGACATCGTCCAAGCCGCCTGCGGCGGAGCTGGCGGCCTGCAGGGCCGACCACCACAGCTGCGGATCGATCTCGGTGCCGTCGGGATGCGGTGAGGATGCCGACCGCACGATCGCCCCGGTGTCCGCATCGCAGATGACAACCTTGCAGGACTGGGTGGATGAGTCGATGCCCGCGACGAGAGCCACGCCGCCGACGCTACGCCGATGAGTTCTTCGCGCGCATCAGGTCTACTTCTCCATGCGAAAGCTCGTGATCACCCAGAACGCCACCGTGGACGGCGCCATCGAGATGCTCGGCGACTGGTTCGACCCCCAACTCGCGGACGAGGATCTGGTCGCCGAGACGCAACGACAGGATGCCGAGGCCGATGCGTTGCTCGTCGGGCGCCGGACGTTCGAGGATTTCCGCAGCTACTGGCCCAGCCAGAGCGATGACACCACCGGCGTCTCGGACTACCTGAACAAGGTCGCCAAGTACGTGGTGTCCTCGACGATGACCGATCCCGAATGGGAGAACTCCACGGTGCTGGCGGGCGATCCCGTCGAGCAGACCAGGAAGCTCAAGTCGCAGCCGGGCAAAGACATCGTGCTGACGGGAAGCATCAGCCTGGCGCATGCGCTGATCGCCGCAGGGCTGGTCGACGAATACCGGCTGTTCGTCTATCCGACGGTGCAGGGCGGTGGACGGCGGCTGTTCCCCGACGGCGCCGCCATTCCGAGGCTCGCCCTGGTCGAAACCGCCCAAGGCCTTCGCGTCGGGCATCACGCTGCTGCGCTACGGGGCGGTCTGATAGCACCCAATCGGGGCGTGCCCTATCCATCGCGGTGGGAGAATCCGCGGTGTGGACATCGAACACCCGGACGCCGAAGAGCGTTGGGACGACGACCGCGACGAAACGGAAGCACAACGGCTGGACCGCAATTGGTCGAGCCTGCTGCAGGAGTTGCGGGTCGCCCAGACCGGTGTCCAGCTGCTGACCGGGTTTCTCCTCATCCTGCCTTTCCAGCCACGATTCGCCGGGCTGGACGCCTTCGTGCGCACCGTCTACCTCGTCACCGTCAGCTGCTCGATCGGAGCAACGGTGTTGCTCATCGCCCCGGTCAGCATGCACCGGGTGCTGTTCCGGCGGCATCGACTGAAAACATTGGTGGCCGTCTCACACAAGTACGCGATCGTCGGCACGATGCTGCTGGGCATCGCCCTCGCCGGTGTCGCCATCGTGATCTTCGACAGCGTGGTGGGCAGAACCGGCGGGTGGATCGCCGGCGGCTGCACACTGGTGTCGCTCATCGCGTTCTGGTACGCGATGCCACTGCGGCGACCGCGACTCGCGCGACACCTCTTATTGACGTTTGTGACCACCCTGACCGGGGAACACCTGGTCCATGTTGATCCGACGTGTTGCCCGCCCGATGTTGTCAGCGGCCTTCATCGCCCGCGGCGTCGATGCCCTGCGAAGCCCCAAGTCGGCCGCCGACGCGGCGCGCCCCACACTCGAGGGGCTGAGCAAATTGCCCGACCCCGTGGGCACCAATGTCCCCTCCAACGCCGAGACCGTGGCCCGCGTCAACGCGGCCGTGCAGATCGGCGGCGGTCTGCTGCTTGCGAGCGGCAAGTTGCCGCGAGTGGCATCGGCGGCACTGGCGCTCAGCGTCGTGCCGGGCAGCCTTGGCGGCCACACGTTCT
The DNA here is from genome assembly GCA_963721495.1 of uncultured Actinomycetota bacterium. GTDB lineage: Bacteria > Actinomycetota > Actinomycetes > Mycobacteriales > Mycobacteriaceae > Mycobacterium. The sequence goes on from CAVRMG010000007.1 coordinate 76,354, forward strand.
GGAACGAATCCGATCCGCAGCGCAAGGCCGACGAACGTCGCGCGTTTCTCACCGACATCAGCCTCATCGGCGGGCTGATCATCGCCGCCGTCGACACCGAGGGCAGACCGTCGCTGGGATGGCGCGGACGCCGCGCGGCACACAAGGTGTCCGACGCCGTCACCGCGGCGCTACCGGTCGGCGCCGCCACCGGCGGGGCTCTGGCCGACAGCCAACTCGCCGAGAAGGTCGGTCACGGGTTGCATGTCGGGGCCGAGCGCGGCCGCGAACTCGCACACGTGGCACGCGAACGGGGTGCCGAGATCGCCGACGTCGCCCGCGAACGCGCACCGGAACTGGCCGAGCTGGCACGCAAACGCAGCGCCGAAATCGCCGACGTCGCCCGCGAACGCGCACCGGAACTGGCGGAGCTGGCACGTAAGCGCAGCGCCGAAATCGCCGACGTCGCCCGCGAACGCGGTCCGGAACTGGCCGAGCTGGCGCGTAAGCGCAGCGCCGAAATCGCCGACGTCGCCCGCGATCGTGCACCCGAGTTTGCCGAGACCGCACGCGACCGCGCAACAGATCTTGCTGATACCGCACGCACACAGGTGAAGCAGGGACGCAAGCAGGTCAAGCAGGAGCGCAAGCGCCTGCGTTCATGATCACCGCGCGCTAAACAGGCTCGTTTCCGCCGATGCCGGCGGTAGATTGACTCCTGACACCCCGTGGGAGAAAAGGCAATCTGATGACGGCACCCGGCGACTTCAACCCTCAGCCCGGCCAGTACGGCGGACCGGGCGGCTATCCCTCTGCCGCGAGTGGCGAGCCGGGTGGACTACTTCTGCGCTGGGTCGCCCGCATCATCGACGGCATCCTCGTCGGCATCGTCAGCTTGGTGCTCATCTTCATCACCGACTCGCTGTCCAACTTCTGGGTGACGGGCCTCTTCACCGGCCTGCTGATGTTCGTCTACTTCGTGGCCTTCGAGGTCTCCATCGGATCGACACCGGGCAAGAAGCTGCTGGGCCTGAGCGTCCACGGCCCCGGCGGAGCACCCAAGCCGACCGCCGCGCAGTCAGCGATCCGCAACTCGTGGACGCTGCTGCCGATCGTCCCGTTCGTCGGTGGGCTGCTGGGGTTCATCGCGATCATCATCATCGCGGTGACCATCAACGGCAGCCCGACCAAACAGGGCAAGCACGACGAACTCGCAGGCGGCACTCAGGTGGTCAAGGGCTGACGCCGCCTCGGGGTCATATGAAGATCCCGAGGATCATCACCAACACCAGACCGGTGACCGAGAGCACCGTCTCCATGATCGACCACGACTTGATGGTCTGACCGATGCTCATGCCGAAGTACTCCTTCACCAACCAGAACCCGGCATCATTCACGTGAGAGAAGAAGACCGATCCCGCACCGACAGCCAACACCACCAGCGAGATCTCGCCCGTGCTCATCCCCTCGACGAGGGCCAGCATCAGCGACGACGCGGTGATGGTGGCTACCGTCGCGGAACCGGTTGCAAGACGGATCAATACGGCCAACACCCACGCGAGCAAGATGACGGAGATGTGCGCTGCCGTAGCCCACTCGGCCAGCTTGGTGCCGATGCCGGTATCGACGAGCACCCCCTTGAATCCACCACCCGCCGCGACGATCAGGATGATGCCCGCGACTGGCGGCAATGCCGTCTCGATGCACTTGGTGATCTGATCGCGGGTCATTCCCGCACCGCGGCCCAGCGTGAAGATGCCGACGATGACAGCGATCAAGAGAGCCATCAGCGGGCGGCCGACCGTATCGAAGGTGAAGCGCAGCAGGTTGTTCTCGTCGTCGATGAAGATGTCCACCAGCGCCTTGCCCATCATCAACGCGACGGGAAGCAACACCGAGAACATCGTCATGCCGAAGGAGGGCCGCCGGCGCGTACGCGTCTCGGGCTGTGTCGCAGTCAGCGTGCCACCGCCGGGTTCGTCGGCTGCTGCGGTCGAGGACGCTCCGCCGTTGCCGGCGAAATCGTCCGCCTCGAACCGGTCGGGCACGTCGAGCACCACCCATTTGCCTGCCAGGCGCCCGAACAGCGGTCCGGCGACGATGACGGTCGGAATCGCCACGGCCACACCCAGTGCCAAAGTGATTCCCAGGTCGGCGCCCAGCAGATCGATCGCCGTCAACGGTCCCGGGTGGGGCGGCACCAGTCCGTGCATGGCCGACAATCCCGCCAGCGCGGGAATTCCGACGGTGATCAGCGAGAGTCCGGAGCGCTTTGCGACGAGATAGATAACCGGCATCAGCAGCACGAGGCCGATCTCGAAGAACATGGGCAGGCCGATGATCGACCCGACCAACGCCATCGCCCACGGCAACGCCCGCGGCGATGCGTGACCGACGATGGTGTCGACGATCTCGTCGGCTCCGCCGGAATCGGCGAGCAGTTTGGCGAACATGGCGCCCAGGGCGATCAAGATGCCCACACCCGCCGCCGTGGTGCCGAAGCCGTCGGCGAAGGACTCCAGGACATCACCGATGCTCTTGGGTCCCTGTGCGACGAGTCCGACCGTCAAGCCGCCGAAGATCAGCGCGAGGAACGGATGCAATTTAGCGACCGTGATCAGCACCACGATAAGCGCGATGCCGGCCAACGCGGCGACAACCAACCGCCACCCCTCGGCGACCGGTTCGACCAACTCGGTGTTGGCCGCCAATATGGTGACTGCCGGATTCATCGGTTCTCCTGTTCGGTTGCGCGCGCATCGGTTGAGGCGACGTAGTTTTCGACGATGGAATCGATGTCCTGATCGACGTCGACGGTGGTGCCGCGCTCATCGGCTTCCAGTGGTTCGAGCGTCTCGAACTGGGAGGCCAGCAGCGAGGCCGGCATGAAATGTCCAGGGCGACTGGCCTGACGCCTGCCGATGACCTCGGGGGTGCCACTGAGGTGGACGAAGACGGTGTCGGGGCAGTGATGACGTAGCTGGTCGCGGTATTTGCGCTTGAGGGCCGAGCAACTCATCACGCCACCGTCGTCGCCGCGGCCGTCCAGCCACTGGCCGATGGCTTCCAGCCATGGGTAGCGGTCGTCGTCATCGAGCGCTTCGCCGGCGGTCATCTTGGCGACGTTGGCCGGCGGATGAAAGTCGTCGGCGTCGGCGAACGGCACGCGCAACCGCTGCGCCAACGCCGCGCCGACGGTCGACTTGCCGGAGCCAGATACTCCCATGACGACGATTGGTGACGCCATCTGTTTCACCCTACCCAGTTGTGTTTGACGTCACACAGCTTGCATCAATAGTCATACGATTGCAAGCAAGTAGCGGAATCATATGGTTTTAATACGTTCAGCAAAGTTATGACAAGATGTATGGGTGGCGACTCAACCAAACGTCGGTGCTCTGCACGACAGTTTGCTCAAGGCGCTGGGCACCGAGATCGTGTCCGGGGGCTGCCCCGCCGGCCAGGTCATCACGCTCGACGGAGTCTGCGCACAACACGGAGTGTCGCGCGGCGTCGTGCGCGAGGCAGTCCGCGTGCTGGAATCGATGGGCATGGTCGAGTCTCGACGGCGGGTGGGCATCACCATCCAGCCGGCGGATAAATGGAACGTCTTCGATCCCCGGCTGATTCGCTGGCGGCTGGACTCGGACGACCGGAGCGCCCAGTTGCTCTCGCTGTCGGAGCTGAGGCGCGGATTCGAACCTGCCGCCGCGGCACTGGCCGCGCGCCGGGCCAACCCCCATCATTGCCGGATCATGGCGGCGGCCGTGTCGGACATGGTGGTGCACGGACGGTCGGGCGACCTAGAGGCGTATTTGTTGGCCGACAAGATCTTCCACCAGACCATGCTCGAGGCCAGCGGCAACGAGATGTTCCGGGCGCTGAACGGCGTGGTCGCCGAGGTGCTGGCCGGCCGCACACACCACGGCATGATGCCCGACAACCCGAACCCGGCCGCGATCGAGTTGCACGACGAGGTTGCGCGCGCGATCAGGATGCGCGACGAAGCGGGTGCCGAACGCGCGATGCGAGCGATCATCGACGAGGCGGCATCGGCTGTGACAGAAGAATTTTCGTCGTCAGATCGGCTGTAGGTCGAAGTTCATCATCAGGCCGTCGAGCTTGTAGACCTCGACAGTGCGGCGGGCTGCGAAGCTGTTAGTCGGGCTCAACACCACTTCACAGTGCGCGGTCTGGCCGACCTCGCCAATCAGGGGAGTGCTCGCCGGCTTTGGTGAGTCGGGTGGCGATCTCGGTTTGCAGCGCGTCCTTGGAAACGGTGGGCGCGGTGCTCAGTCCCCCGGCGAAGCTGCATCCGGCGACCAGCGCAACCGCGGTGGCGAGGCAGCCCAGGACCGGAACCACCGTTCGCAGGGCTGCCTCCCGGATGATTGCCGTTCGGCGCCGACGATAGAGACGGGGCTGCGGGCCTAATGGTTAACTGCGAAAGTGGACAGGCAACCCAGACTCGCTCGCCGCTTCTTCGACCGTCTCGAACCGGTGCACGCCGTGACCTATTTCGCGCCGGAGGCCCGTGCTGCATTCGACGGGCTCGGGTTCCGCGGTTTCTGGATGGGCTACTTCGCGGCCCGTTCGGCGCCTTTCGGCGTCGTACCGACGGAGGTGGTGACGGCCGCGTTCTACAACTTCGCGCCGCAACGCGTCGCAAAGGCGCTGCCCGCGGCATGGGAGTTCGCCTCGCCGGCCGACGCATTGCGTGCTCGCCAGGAATCGGCGGTGGCCGCGCTGCGCCGTTACGGCGTCGGCGACGACGACGATGTGCGCACCGCCGCGGACCTGGCGGCCAAAGTGGCCCGCAACGCCCCTCTGGACGGTCGACCGTTGTTCGCAGCCAACCTGGCGCTGGACTGGCCCGACGAACCGGTGGCCAAGCTGTGGCACGCCGTCACACTGCTGCGCGAACAGCGCGGTGACGGACATGTGGCTGTGCTCTCGGCGCTGGGGGTTTCCGGCCGCGAGTCCAACGTCCTGCATGCGGCGGCGGGCCGGGTGCCCAAGGAGTTCATCATGCGCAGCCGCGACTACGACGACGAACAGTGGCGCCTGTACCGCGACCGGCTCATCCGCCGCGGCCTGCTCGACGAAAACGACGAACTCACCTCCGCTGGAGCCGAACTCAAACAACGCATCGAGGACACCACCGATGTGCTGGCGCTTGCGGCACTCGACGTGCTGGACGACGACGAGGTCGAGACCCTCTTTCGGAGCTTGACGCCCATCACCCGGAAGGTGGTGTCCGCAGGTGACGTTCCCGCCGCGACGCCGATGGGCCTGAGCCGAGACGACCTGGACGACGACAGCGCCCACCTCACCTAAACCACCGCGAGTGACCGTGTCTGTAGACGACACGCCGCTGGTTTGTCGCCAGTTTGCGCACGCTCGCGGCACGCTGAGGGTCGTGATGGTGCTGAAGTCGATCGCGTTGTTCGTCTTGGCCGCGCTGCTGGAGATCGGCCGGGGCGTGGCTCGTCTGGCAGGGTGTTCGTGAGCACCGCGGGCTGTCGTGGATCGGTGCGGGCGTCATCGCATTGGGTGCCTACGGGTTTGTCGCGGCGTTTCAACCCGATCCGCATTTCGGGCGAGTACTCGCGGCCTATGGCGGTGTGTTCATCGCCGGATCGTTGCTCTGGGGCATGGTCGCCGACGGATTCCGGCCCGACCGCTGGGACGTGACGGGCGCTGTCGTGGCACTCGTCGGCGTCGGAGTCATCATGTACGCGCCACGCTGACGCACGCTCGCGGTCGCCCGAGCGTGCGCAAATGCGCGCAATCTCCGGCGTGTCGGGCAGCAGACACGCACGTCCCCAGCTTGCGCGTGGGCCCACGCGGAAGTTAGGCGGGGGGCTGGTTGCGGTTCCATTCCACCCAGCCGACACCGGTCCGGCCGTCGGCGGTGGTGACCGTGGCCCATGCGCGCGGAAAATGGCTGATCCGCCCGTCCGGCGACGTCAGCAGTACCGGCGCATGACCTTGGATGTCGATGGTGACGACGAGTTCACCCGGATTGAACGTGATCTCGGTCGAGGCCGGTAAACCGTTGTCGGCGAATGTTTCCCGAGCCGCGACCGCCTGGAGTTCGACAAGCGCCTCACCGGGCCGTTGCGCATAGCCGATGCCGATCGGCGGCGCACCGGGTATCCGGATGTCGACCCCGTGAACATGGGTGCCGTCGTCGAAATGCAGTGCGCTCCACACCCAGTCCATCGACCACCAGTCGCGCACGCCCCAGGAGTGGTCGCGCTGTCCCGGCACGCCGTTCAGCGTGTACTCGCGGCCGTCGACGGTCACGCTCCCCGACACACTGCACGGGATTTCGTACCGTGGTGTGATCCGGTACTGGTACGGGATACCCGCCGTTGTCCAGATCAGCTCCATCGTCGCCTCGACCGACCTGCCCGGTTGACCGTGTAGCAGGGCGGCCGGATCGTCGTAAGCCCGACCTGTGCCCCGCACGGTGACGGTGTATGTCCGCAGGGGTTCGGCGGCGTCCAGGGTGAGTTCGATCGCGCCGGTGTCATGGAAGTCGACCAGCGCGATCGTCGGCATATCGGGTCCGCACAGCAGAACGTTGATCCACGTCGTGTTCTCGTTGGGCATCAGGCCCAGCCGCACCCACCCGCCGAAGCCCTGCTCCGGGTCGGCGAAGTCGAAGTACCAACTCTCGCTCCACAACGGCTCATCGCCGGCGGGGTGAGCTTGTTCATCCGCCGGATCGGGCGTAAGCGGTTCTGCCACAACCGGTTCCGGCAGGATATCCAGCGCCTCGGTATCGAGGACATGCTGGCAGTGCCGCCGCAGCATGGTCATGAACATCTCGTCGCCGCGTTCCGTCTGAACAACAAGCATCGATGCAACGATCGCCATCATCACGCCGAAAAAGCTCTGTCGCCGCACCCCCTCGCGAACGTCGTCGAGACTGATCGGCGCTTCGGGGCCCAGCGTTTCGTGGTACGCCCGCAGCAGCGCGTCGTAGTGATCGCGACGCAGCCGCTCCGGCAGAGCGCCGCCGAGGAAATAGGCGACATCTGTCATCGCAGGGCCCCAAACAACCGTCTGCCAGTCCACCACCGTCAACGGGCGGTCGGCACCGGGCTGGCCGAAAAGCATGTTGTCAAGGCGATAATCGCCGTGCACCAAACCGTGCGCAACGCCGGAGGCCAAGCTCCGGTAACCGTCGAAGCTCTCTACCAGTCGATCGCACACCACGCGGTGCTCCTGAGAAATCTGATCGCGATAGCGCTCTAAGAACCCGGCGTACAACTGGCCGATAAGCGCCTGGTTCAGCGGGGCTTCGCGGTTCAACCAGTCCGCTTGCGCCATCGACTCATCCCCGAGCGCGGGAGCGTGTACTTTGGCCAATTCTTCGAGCGCCAACTGGGCCTGTTCGACTGTTGCGCCTCGTAGTTCGTCGCCCACCACAGCCGGATCGGCGTCGCCGAGCAGCAGGTGGAAGGCACCGGTGTCGGCGTCGAAGCCGGCGCTGTAGCAGGCGGCAACGGGACCGCAGTCCAGATTCGGCGCGATGTCGGTGTAGAACCGGACCTCACGCTCGTACAGTCCCAGCGCCAGGCCGGTCTGCCTGCTCATCGGATCGGTCGCAGCGACCTTAAGGACCACCGACGGCGGCCCGGCGCCTTCGGCAGCGTGGGACAGTTCGACGCGGTAGCACTCGCTCATCTGCCCGGTGCCGATGCGTTCGTAGGTGAATCCCGCGATCGGCGTGCCGATCGCGGACGTGAGCCACTCGGCCGTCAGATCCGATGGCCGCTCCACGACGTCAGTGGTGTGCACTGGTCGACGCGTACCGCCAGCCCAGGTCTGATGTCGCCGACGTCTCGGCTCCGACGCCGACACCGTGCTCACGTTGCAGGATCGACGCGACCGCCGTGAACTCGTCGCTGCCGAGCGGATCCAGGGGGTAAACCACGGGAATCACGCAACCACATGCGCGGCGGGATGCGCAGCGATTTCCGGCACGCAGGCTTTATCGCTCCTCGCGTGCGCGGTGACGCATTCAGCGGCCGGCCAGCGTAAAACCCGCCCAGGCCTCACGGCGGCTGGCGTGCGGGTCGTGTTCGACGCGGGGTCGGCGGTCGAACACCCTCACCGCCCGGTCGGGGCTCCTGTAGGCGGGCCAGTCGTCACCGGGCACCCCGGTGTGGGCGAAGGCCTGCCAGCGTGACTGCACGTCATCGCTGACGCGCAGCGCAGTCTTGCGGTCTGCGGCGGCGGTCAGCAGCTTCCCGAAAGTCGTTCGATAGACGTCGAACACCGCCAGCAACTCGGTCGCGTGGGTGGCGCCCAGACCCGACCAGCGCAACGTTCGTGGCGCGTAGTCGTAGCGGTACAGATAGGTCGGAGCGTGCCGACTGTGCGCCTCGGCGATCTGCCATGCGGCCGCCCCGAACGCGAAGTCGCCGCCGAACTGAACGCAGGCCGCCGGGTCGGGATAGCCCGGGTACGCGGACGTAATTCGTTCGCGCTCAGCGGGTTCCGTTCCGGCTAGCAGCCGTTCGATCATCGGCTCCGTCATCGGCAGCAGCTTGATGAAACGGCCGAAAAGCCTGGCCTCCTCGGCGTTGGTACCCACGATGAGCGGCACGCGGTGGGCCTTGCCCTCACGCATCGCCTCGACCGGATCGGCAGGCAGATACTCGCTACCGCAGGTCGGGCCCGCGGCGAAGGCGCCGAGCATCGCGCGCTGGCCCGCGACGATCAACCGCTCGAACGCCGTCACCAACTCCGTCGGGCGAGCCGCCATCACGGCCTGTGCACCGTCCTCTGCACCGGCGCCGAGCAGCTCGGCGAATTTCGTGGCGTACTCCTCGGCGATGCCGGTGCTGCGGACCATTCCTGCGGCCGGGCTCTCCGAAATCGCCTGGGCGAAAAGCCCTTTGGCGGCGGGTACGGCCAACAGTGTGGCGACGGCGTGCGCTCCCGCACTCTCACCGAAGATCGTCACGTTGTCGGGGTCGCCACCGAAGACGGTGATGTTCTCGCGCACCCAGGTGAGAGCCATCACGAGATCGCGCAGGTACAGGTTGTCGTCGAAGGTGTGCTCGCTGTTGGACAGCGACGAAAGGTCAAGACATCCCAACGCCCCCAGCCGATAGTTCACCGACACGTACACACAGCCCTGGCGCGCCAAGGCCGCGCCGTCGTAGATCGGGGTCGCCGAACTTCCCATGAAGTAGCCGCCGCCGTGGATGAACACCATGACCGGCAGCGACGTGTCGGGCGGCGACTTGGGGGCCACGACGTTGAGCGTCAGGCAGTCCTCGCTCATCGGCTGGTACTTGCCTGGCGCGAGGATGGTGTACATGCGCTGTTGCGGCGCGCAGTAGCCGACGCTGTGGCAGTACCGCACGCCCGGCCACGGTTCGACCGGTTGCGGGGCGCGCAGCCGAAGCAGACCCACCGGCGGCCGCGCGTACGGAATCGCCCGCCAACGGTTCACCCCGTCGCGGGTGAACCCCTCGATGGTGCCGGAGGCGATGGTCGCGCGGACGGTGTGTTCGTGCATCATCCGACGGTAGCGAATGCCACTCGCCGCCGCGCCTGGACAGCATCGGCGCGTCGGCCCGCTAGCCTGGCCGGTATGCGAATGGCCGGGCTGATCGCGATCTTGTTGCTGGTGGCAGGGTGTTCACGGTCGACGGACGGGGAGGGCCAGCGGATAACTCCGATACCGCCTGACACCACCCGCAGTTCCGCGACGACGACCCCTCCGACAACGACGACGGCGCCCGCCGAGCCGCCGCCACCGGGCGCGCCGGTCGCGGACGTCATCGCCTGGATCGAGGCGGGCGGCACCGCCGACGCGGCCCAGTACCACGTCGCCACCCGTGACGGCGTCACGACGCAACTGGGCGACGACGTCGCGTTCACCACCCCGTCAGGCAAGACGAACTGCATGACCGACTCGAAGTACAGCGGCGGCGCGTTGGCATGCCTGGTGGACCTCGTCGACCCGCCACCGCGGCCGGAGGACGCATATGGGGAGTGGAAGGGCGGCTGGGTCGACTTCAACGGCACGAGTGTCGCCGTGGGTTCGGTGCACGGCGATCCGGGACGCTTCACAGCGGGCTCGGGTCCCGAACTGCCCTACGGTCAGGCCCTCGGCTTCGGCGACTACCAGTGCCGCGTAGACACCGTCGGCCTGTTCTGCGCCGACCGCGCGCACAACACGGCGGTCCGCTACAGCGACGCGGGGATCGAAGCGTTCGGCTGCCTGCAGCCGGTCACCGCCCCGCCGCAGATCGGCGAGATGTTCAGCTGCTGAGGTATCAGGCGCGCCGCTCTGCCTTGGCCCGCGCCCGGTCGGGATAGATCTGGGTCATCCCGATCGCCCCGACGATCACCACCGCCGGGATCACCGCCTTGGTCCACGAGACGGTCATCGGCGCCGTCACCGCGACGTAGCCCAGAACGGCGATCAGCGCGAACACCAGCGCCCACATCAGCGTGAGCACCTGATTGGTGCGCCGAAACGCCGCTCTCTCCCACTCGTGGCGTGGTGCGGACTCCGGGGCGTACTGCTGGGTGAACGGCACGAACACCAGTGAGCCCAGCGCCATCACCGCGAGCACGCCGCCCGACAGCGTGGTCGCATAGCGGTCCATCCAGTCGCGGTCTTCGGCGCCGACGATCATGCCTGCGACGGTCACGCAGATGAAGAACACGATCGTCACCACTTCGAGCAACCGTGGTCCACCCCTGCCAGCCGAGATGCCGAGGATGAACGCAGACACCACCGCGCAGATCGCACCGAACATCCACGTGCTGGGGCCGTCGGCGACAACCCAGTAGATGATCCACGGCGCAAAGCCGACGAACGGGCTGCGCTCGAACCAATCGTTCACACCTCAGCTTGACCGGTCATCGGTGCGAGCAGACGCAAAATCATCCTGTTTGTCGGCGTGTCGGGGTGCTTCTGCGTCTGTTGGCGCGTGGGTGGGCCTACTCGTGGAGTCAGGCGACGCCTTTGTGCTTCAACAGCGGCAGTACGCCTTCGGCGAACCAGTACGCCTCCTCCAGGTGCGGATAGCCGGAGAGGATGAACTCGTCGAAGCCGACCGAGTGGTACTCGTAGATCAGGTTCGCCACCTCTTCGTGGCTGCCGACGAGGGCGGTGCCCGCGCCGCCGCGTACCAGGCCGACACCTGCCCATAGATTGGGGTAGATCTCCAGATTGTCCAAGCGGCCACCGTGCAGCGCGGTCATCCGCCGCTGCCCCTCCGATTCCGATTTCGCATGCAGCGCAGTCGCGTTGGCGATCTGTTCGGGAGTGAGCTCGGCCAGCAGTTCGTCAGCGACCGCCCACGCCGCCGCCGACGTGTCCCGGCTGATGGTGTGCAGGCGGATACCGAAGCGCACCTCGCGCCCGCGCTCCGCGGCGAGCTTGCGGACCTGCTCGACCTTGGCCGCCGCGGCCGCAGGAGGTTCACCCCACGTCAGGTATACGTCGACGTATTCCGCAGCGATCGGCAGCGCGGCGGGTGAGGATCCGCCGAAGTAGATCTGCGGCAGCGGATCCGGCGGTGCCGACACCCGCGCGTCCTTGACCCGGTAGTACTCCCCCTCGAAATCGAGGGAGTCCTGGCGCCACACCGAGTTGACGATGTGCAGGAATTCTCCGGTGCGGGCGTAGCGCTCGTCGTGGCCCAGCCAGTCACCGAACCGCCGCTGTTCGACGTCGTCGCCGCCACTGACGATGTTGAGCAACACCCGGCCCTCTGAGAACCGCTGCAGTGTCGCGGTCTGTTGGGCGGCAAGCGTCGGCGGAGTCAGCCCGGGCCGGAACGCGACGAGGAACTTGAGGCGATCGGTCTCGGCGAGCAGGGCCGACGCGGTCAACCACGCGTCCTCACACCATGTTCCGGTCGGGGTCAGCACCCCTTCGTATCCGAGGCGGTCGGCGGCGCGGGCCACCTCGGCCAGATACCGGCGGCTGGGCGCTCGGTAGTTCGGGGGCAGGGTGTGATGCGACGACGCATGCGAAGCGCCCACGATGGATCGGCTGTCGCCGTTGGTGGGCAGAAACCAGAAGAATTTCGCCGGCGGTGCCGGCGATTCGGCTTCAGCCGGCGGTGCCGGCAATTCGGATGGCGTTGACATATCGCTCCTAATTCGTGTTGATCAGCAGGGGCCGCAATGCATCGTTGTAACGCCTGTCGACCCAGTCGGCGAAGTTCGGTGCAGCCGGGATCTGTTCGGACGCCGCGAACAGGTCGGCCAGCTTCTGTTCGGCCGCCACCACGCCATCGTCCAGTTCGGTGGGCAGCCGTAGGCTCCGGCCCTGCGCGACGGCAGCCACCTTCGGATCGAGACCGACTGCGGCTGCGTAACTTTCGGCCCACTGCTGGGGGTGGTCCTTGGCCCACCGCGCGGCCTTCTCAAACCGGACCAGCAGATCTTGCAAGGCGGTGTTGCGCTTCGGGTCGGCGAGAGCCTGATCGGACGCGATCCCGAACCAGTAGCCGTTGGTGACGCCCTTGGCCTGGCCGATGCTCCGCACCGGGATCTGCTGTTCGGCCTGTGCGGTGTACGGATCCCAGATCGCCCATGCGTCGGCCTCCCGCTCAGTGAACGCCGACAATGCATCGGCGGGTTGCAGGAACACCAGGCTCACATCGGCCGGGGTCAGCCCGGCGTTTTGGAGCTGGCCCAGGATGTGGCCATGCGCCGAGCTGCCTTTGCCGACCGCGATGCGCTTACCCCGAAGGTCGGAAATGGAACGGATCGGCGAGTCGGCATGAACCAGGACCTGGTCGCCCACCCCGCCACCGTCGTAGGCGGCTACGACCTTGATCTTCGCGTTGGACGCGGCACCGAACACGGGCGGGCTGTTGCCGGTGATCGCGAAGTCGATCTTGCCCGCGGTGGCGGCCTCGATCTGCGGAGGGCCGGAGGTGAAGGTGGAGAACGCCACCTCGTAGGGAAGATTGTCCAACGCGCCGGCGGCACGCAGAAGTGATTCGGTGCCGCCCTTCTGGTCACCCACATTCAAGGTCACCCCGGACAACTCCGTGAGCGGTACGGTGGCGGGCGCCTCTTGGGCACCGGAGCTCTCTTGCCGTGACACGCACCCTGTCAGCAACAGGCTCAACAACGCGATCACGGCCAATACTCTGGGCATGGCAATCCCCTTCACTTGCGTGGTCGATTTCAGATGCGCACACCGAGCTGGTCGAGCAGCTCGATGCGATGGCGTTCGGAGTGCGTCGACGTGCGTGGTTCGTCGATCTCCAGGGTGTGGATGAGGCGACCTTCGTCGAGCACCAGAACCCGGTCGGCGAGCGCGACCGCCTCGTCGACGTCGTGGGTGACGAGCAGAACACCGAAACCGTGCTCGCGCCACAGATCGAGCAGCAGTGCACGCATGCTCAGCCGGGTCAGCGCGTCGAGCGCACCGAATGGTTCGTCGAGCAGCAGCAGTTCCGGCTCGGCGACCAAGGCGCGCGCCAATGAAACCCGTTGTGCCTGACCACCCGACAACGTCAGTGGCCACGCTTCGGCGCGGTCGGCGAGACCCACATCCGCCAGCGCCGTGTCGGCGCGCGCATGGGCCTCGGCCCTGGACAGCCTGCTGCGCGTGAGCCCGTACACCACGTTGGTGCGCACATCGCGCCACGGAAACAACCGGGGCTCCTGAAACGCCAGCGCAGGTGCACCGGAGACCGTGCGACCGCCGGTGTGATCAGTCGACAGTCCGGAGAGCACGCGCAGCACGGTCGACTTCCCGGATCCGCTGCGACCGATCAGTGCGACGATCTCGCCGCGGCCCACGCTGACCGACACATCGTCCAGCACCTGGTGCTCGCCGTACCACTTGTCCACGTGCCGCAACTCGCCTGCGATGCGGACATCCTGTGCGGCAGTCAAAGTCATGTGCGATATCCCAGCGCTCGTCGTTCCATTACACGGACGATCGCGTCGGTGCCGATACCGAGCAGCGCATACACGATCAGGCCGAAGATGATGATGTCGATCCGCAGAAAGTCGCGGGCGTTGTTGATCAGGAAGCCGATTCCGCTGTCGGCGTTGATCTGTTCCGCGACGATCAGCGTCAGCCAGGCGATCGCCAACGACTGCCGCGCACCGACGAGCACCTGGGGTGCTGCGCTCGGAACGATGATGCGGTGGAACCGTTGCCAGAACGAGAAGCCCAGCACCTGAGCGGTTTCGAAGAGTTTCGGATCCACCTGGCGGATGGCCGAGAACGTATTCAGATACAGCGGAAAGCTCACGCCGAGCGCCACCAGCAGCACCTTGGGCAACTCACCGATACCGAACCACAGGATGAACAACGGGATCAGACCGAGGTGCGGCAGGGCCCGGATCATCTGCATCGGCGGGTCGACGGTCGCCTCGAACCACCGCGACAGACCGACGGCCGTTCCCAGTGCGAGGCCGAGGAATCCGCCGAGCAGCAGACCTTCGACGACACGGACGCCCGACACTCCCAGCGCATCCGCCAGTTGCCCGTTCTCGATCAATTCGATCCCGGCCTCGAGAATCAGCGACGGCGCGGGCAGCACGTCCTGCGGGATGAGTCCCACTGCGCTGCCCAACTGCCACAGCGCCAGCAGAACGATCGGCGATGCCAACCGGATCAACGCCCACTTGCGCTGCCTCCAACCGTTATTCACGGCGGGGACGGGCGCGATGGGAGCGGCCAGCGCGGCGGGACTAGTCACGGTGCGTCGACGCTACGCGCAGCGGTGCCAGGACCCTAGGTTTTGATTCTGCATGAGGGAAAGACGTCGGCCCTGCCGGGTGAGGAATCACGCCGGCAGGGCCGTTGGGTGGCAAAGGTATTCAGTTGTCAGCCGAGCCGGAAGCTGCCGTTGACCAAGGTCGGCTCCACATTCTTGTCGTTGATCTTGGAACTGGCCCGGCCGTTGGACAGACGCGTGATCTGCTGCGCCTGCTGAAGTTGCCGCTTGTTTCGCACCTCGGCGCGGAACTGCGCGTCATTGAGTTGCTGCACATCGGCTGCGTCGAGATTGACGCCGTTGAACTGCACGCCGATCGCCGAGCCGTTTTCGCGCACCACCCAGGACGCGCGCACGCCGTCCAGAACAGCGGTGTACATGCCGGCGTCGCCGGACACCGGCGCCGCGGTGAACTGATACGCGACACCGTTCATGTTCAGGTCGCCTGCGACGTTGGTGCCGTCGAATTCGGCGTTCAGCGTGTCGCGGAACCTCGACTTGATGTCGATCTTGCCGTCGGTCTGGTTTCCGAAGAACCAGGCTTCGTCGTCGGTGCCGTTGCAGGCGTATGCCGCAACCTCGGACCCGTCGACGGAGATGCCGATGGTCATGGTCTTGCCGTCGGCCGCTGTCATGTCGGCGATGTAGCGCGCCGACTGCGGGAATTTGTCGGACGCGGCCGCGGTGGTGGTCGGCGCCTCCGAGGAGGAGGACGCTTCGGTCGATGATCCGCCTGAGCAAGCGGACAGGGTGCCAAGCGCGACGAGCGCGCTGATACCCACGAGCAGGGTGCGAGTGAGTTTTTTCATGTGATCAGCATGGATCTTCGCTGGCTGCGTTACATGAAGAATGTATGGAGATTACGTGGAGATCCGGGCCGTTGGACAGGCAAAACCCGGCTCACGCCGTCAGAAAAGCGTCGATCTCGGACCGGAACATCTGCCATGCCGGCTCAGAAGCGGTCAGCAGATGGTTGTTGCTGGGCAGCGCCACCAGTCGCGAATTCGGAATCAGCGCGGCAAGTTCCTCACCGAAGCGCATCGGGACCCGGTGGTCGTCACGCGAATGCATGATCAGCGTCGGGCAGGACACCTCGCGCGCCGGATCTCGGACATCGATGCGGGCGAACTCCTCGAGGAACCGCACCGCGTTCTCCGGCGATGTGGTGCGCCGCTGCAACTGATCGAAGGCCGCCCAGTCGGCTCGGGTGCCGTCGGGCAGAAACTGCGCGGCGAACACCTGGCGGAAGGCTGGGTCGTCACGGCCCCAACCGACCCGGGCGAGATCGAGATCCAATGCCGCGGCGCGCTTCTCTTCCTCACCCACCGCCCGCACGAAGCGCCCGCGCGCGTAGGCGCTGCACAGCACGAGTCGGCTGACACGCTCTGGATGTCGGGCCGCGTAGGCGACCGCGACGGCGCCGCCCTGCGACACACCGAGGAGGGGGAAGCGCTCCAGTCCGAGCGCCTCCACCACAGACTCCAGATCCGTCACCCAGTCGTTGAACGTGAAATCCGTTGCTTCCCAGTCAGATAGACCGCAACCACGCTCGTCGTAGCGAATGAACCGGTGGTTGAGCGACAAGTCGCGCACCCAGTGTTTCCACACCGGGCTCTCGATGTCGTAGCCGAGGTGGGTCATCCAGTTCGCCGCCCGCACGAGCGGTGGGCCCTCTCCCGCAACGGCGTACGCGAGCCGCACACCGTCGGCGGCCCGGCAGAACGCGATGTGCTGCCGGGGCGACGGCGGGTCCTGCTGCGGCGGGTCCTCGACCACGGCTTCGGGCGACGCGCCCGCGAGGAGGGTCCCGACGAACTGGTAGCCGCGCCCACGGACGGTCCTGATGTAGCGCTGCGATTCGCCGTCGTCGCCGAGCGCACGGCGGGCCGCCTTGATGCGGCTGGTCAATGCCGCCTCACCCACGAAGCGTCCACCCCACACGGAGTCGAACAGCTCCTCCTTGGACACGAACCGGTGATGATTGCTGACGAGCTGGGTCAGCACGTCGAACACCTGGGGCTCGACACGGATCACCTCGCCGTCCGAGCGCAACTCGTAGCGCTGGGTGTCCAGTACGAATCCGTCGAACCGCCACACGCCGGCCGCGGTAGGCGTCGACCCCGGTGTTGAAATCGTCACGGCAGTCCCATCGGGCAGTGTTGCTGGTCATCGTAACGACGAGTCAGCCCCCGCGAGGGTTCGACGCTAGCGCCAGCCGTCTGCCGCCCTGGCCGCGCGCATCAGGGCGTCGCACAGTTCCCGCAATTCGGTGCGTTCCGCTCCCTCTTCCACAGCGGTGGCGACGTCCTCAGCGGCACATCTGACCTGGTAAACGCGGTCTGACAGCTCGGCGGCCTCGTCGGCGCTCAGCACCACCGCATCCGGCGACAGCGACGTGCCCTTGACCAACGCGCGCTGCTCGTAGGCGCGTTGACGGCACGATTGTCTGCAGTACTGCCTGCGCCTGCCGAGCCCGGTATCAGCGACTTCACGACCACACCAGCGACAGGGTTGAGAACGTCGACGTTACGGGTACCACGGACCAGACTGTAAACCGCCGCATGCGGGAATCCCGGTATCATGAACCGTCGAGTCGGGAACTGCGTGTCGTATTGCTGCGTTGATGATCCGGACAAATAGTTATTTGAGGAGTGTTGACGATGGCTGATCGTGTCTTGAGAGGCAGTCGCCTCGGAGCTGTGAGCTACGAGACTGACCGCAACCACGACCTGGCGCCGCGTCAGGTCGCCCGCTACCGCACCGACAACGGCGAAGAGTTCGACGTCCCGTTCGCCGATGACGCCGAGATTCCCCATACCTGGCTGTGCCGCAACGGCATGGAGGGCACCCTGATCGAGGGTGATGCGCCGGAACCCAAGAAGACCAAGCCACCGCGCACCCACTGGGACATGCTGTTGGAGCGCCGGTCCGTCGAGGAGCTCGATGAGCTGCTCAAGGAGCGCCTCGACATCATCAAGACCCGCCGGCGCGGCTAGCGCGTCACATTGACGCCGCGGGCGCGATCGAGGCGCCCGCGGAAACCCCACTCCGCGACCTTGAACAGGGCTTCGCGGATGTTGGATCCGCTCATCTTGGACTGGCCGAACTCACGTTCGGTGAACGTGATGGGCACCTCGACGACGACAAACCCGTTGTTGATGGTGCGCCAGGTCAGGTCGATCTGGAAGCAGTAGCCCTTGGAGTCCACGGCGGACAGGTCGATCTTCTCCAGCACCTCGCGCCGGTACGCGCGGTACCCGGCGGTGATGTCGTGGATGTCGACGCCGAGCAGGATGCGCGAATAGCCGTTGGCCGTGCGCGACAGGATCAGGCGCCGACGCGGCCAGTTGCGGACCGCTCCGCCCTTGACGTAGCGGGAGCCGATCACCAGATCCGCACCACCGTCGACGGCGTCGAGCAGGCGGTGCAGTTGTTCAGGCGGGTGGCTCCCGTCGGCGTCCATCTCGACCAGGACCGAGTACTCGCGACCCAGACCCCACGCGAAGCCGGCCAGGTACGCCGCTCCCAGACCGCCCTTGGACGCGCGGTGCATGACGTGCACCCGGTCCGGGTCGGCGAGGGCCAGCTCGTCGGCCAGCTCGCCGGTGCCGTCAGGGCTCCCGTCGTCGACGATCAGGATGTGCACGTCCGGACTCGCGTCCTGCACGCGTCCAACGATCAACGGCAGGTTCTCCCGCTCGTTGTAGGTGGGGATGATGACCAGCGTTCGCTGACTTGGGCGTTCCCCCGGGCCCGGGCCCGTCGTCATGTAGCTCCTCTATCTTTCGTCGGCGTACGTAGACGACGCACGAAGCTCCCATTGTGCAGCATTGCGGCGATGACAGCCCCGATGCCGACGGCGACGAGCAGGCCCTCGATCAGCGGAGCCCACCGCGTCGCGGCTGTGAGCTGCGTCTTCAGCCGCACCTGGGTGTCCAGATAGGCCGGCTCGAAGAACGCGGTGCGAGCCAACTCACGTCCGTCCGGCGCGATGACGGCGCTGATTCCGGTGGTGCCCGCGACGACGGCGTATCGGTCGTGCTCGACAGCCCGCAGCCGGGCGAAGGCGAGTTGTTGCTCACTCATCGCCTCGTTGAACGTGGCGTTGTTGGTGGGCACGGCCAGCACCTGCGCCCCGCTGCGCACCGACTCGCGGGTGGCGCGATCGAAGATCACCTCCCAGCACGTGGTGATCCCTACCGGGACACCCGCGGCGTGCACCACCCCGTCACCGCTTCCGGGGACGAAGTAGCCGGCGCGGTCGGCGTACGACGACAGCCGGCGAAAGAAGCCGCGCCACGGCAGGTACTCGCCGAACGGCTGCACGATCTGCTTGTCGTGGCGATCGGCGGGCCCTGTTTCGGGGTTCCACACGATCACCGAATTGGTCGACACCGGGTTGTCACGGCTGTAGCCGGGCGCCGCAACCACGCCCCCGACCAGGATCGGCGCGCCGATGGCCGCCGCCGCCTGCGAGATCTCGGCCCTGGCGTCCGGATTGGCCAGCGGATCGATGTCGGAGGAGTTCTCCGGCCAGATGACGAACATCGGCTGCGGCACCCGGCCGGCGCGCACGTCCTCGGCAAGCCGCTCGGTTTCGCGGACGTGGTTGTCGAGTACGGCGCGGCGCTGGGCGTTGAATTCCAGCCCGAGCCTGGGCACGTTGCCCTGGACGGCAGCCACCGTGATCGCCTGGTCGTCGTCCGCGCCGACACCGGACTGCCGGACATGCGGCCAGGTCAGGGCGGTCAGCAACAGAACGACGGCGATGCACGCGCCGGGGACCACCACCGCCGGCGGCGCCGTGTTCCGGGTGGTGCCGCGACGCCACCATTTCACGATCTCCAACGTGATTGCGGCAAAGCTGAATCCGACCAGCACTACAGCGAACGACAGTAGCGGTGCGCCGCCGATCTGGGCCAGCGACAGCAGCGGCCCGTCGGTCTGGCTGAAAGCCACGACACCCCAGGGGAATCCGCCGAACGGCACCGTCGACTTGAGCCATTCCACCGCCGCCCACAATCCCGTGAACCACAGTGGCCACCCCGGCAGCCGCCGGACCACCACCGCCAACATGCCGAAGACACCGGGGAACAGGGCTTCCATCGCCGAGAGGGCGATCCACGGGAAAGCACCCACAAGTCCGCTGATCCACGGCAACAGCGGCAGGTAGAACACCAACCCGAACAGGAAGCCGTACCCGAATCCACCTGCGATCGTGGTTGATTCGCGGGTGAGCACCCACGCCAGCAGGCCGAACGCGACGAACGCCAGATACCACCAGCCGAACGGCGGAAAACTCAGACACAACGCCATGCCGGCGACGATCGTGACGCTCAACTGCGGGAGACGGTCCAGGATTCCTGCGCGAGCAGACGCAAACTGCCCCGAAAACCGGCGTGTCGGGGGCTACTCGTCTCGGCGTCGCGTCGCCCAGTCGGCAGGGAAACGTCAGCCATGGATCACGACACCTCGGTGGACCGTCTGGCGGCAGCGCGGCAGCGGGTCATCGAGTCGCGGAAGCGCGGGCACTCGCGAACGCCGATCGGTCGACCAGCGCTGCACCGCATCGGCGGGCGCACTGACCTCGAGCTCGTCGGCCTCCCAGACGGCATAGGTCGCCGGGGCGCCGGGCACCAGCGTGCCGGTCACACCGTCTCGCACGCCGGCGGCGCGCCAGGCTCCGCGGGTGGCGGCCGCGAACGCCGCGCGCGCGGACAGCGCACTGCCCGGCGTCTGATGGCGGGTCGCCGCACGCACCGTCGCCCACGGATTCATACCGGTGACGGGGCTGTCGGAGCCGAACGCGAGGGGCACGCCTTGGGATGCTAACAGCGCAAAAGGGTTCATCGACTTGGCTCGGTCAAGGCCGAGACGCTGGGCATACATGCCGTCGTCGCCACCCCACAGAGCGTCGAAATTGGGCTGCATGCTGGCGAGCACACCCCATGCGCCGAGCCTGCCCGCCTGCTCCTCGGTCACCATCTCGAGGTGCTCGAGGCGGTGTCCGCAGCGGGCGACCGCGGGCGCACCGAACTCTTCGACGACACGCGCCAGCGCGTCGACCACGGCGGCGGCCGCCGCGTCGCCGATCACATGGAAACCGGCCGTCACACCCGCCTCGGTGCAGGAGCGAAGATGCGCCGCGATGGCGTCGGTGTCGAGATACGCGTTGCCGCAACAGTTTGCGGCGTCGCTGTAGGGCCGGTCCAGCCACGCGGTGCGGGAGCCGAGCGCGCCGTCGACGAACAGATCACCGGCCAGCCCGCGTGCGCCGGTGCGGGCGATCAACGCTCTTGCCTCGCTCGGCGCTGCTCACCGCTTCACCCCAGTAGCCGACCACCTCGACGCCGTGCTCGATACCACGCACTTCGTCCCAGTCGGCCAGGCCGCCGATGTCCGGGCCCCCGCACTCGTGCACCGAGACGATGCCGAGGGCGGCCGCGCCGTCCAGCGCAGCCAGTCGGGCCCGCCTGCGCTGCTCGGGTGTCAGCCCGTCGCGGGCGGCGGCGCGCACGAGGTGATGCGCGTCGCTGGTCAACGGCTGTTGCGGGGCGAACCCGGGCGCGTCGGCCAACCCGGGCGCAAGCCGACGCAACGCGGTCGAGGCCGCCGCCGAGTGGACATCGACGCGGGCCAGGTACGCGGGCCTGTCGCCGACCACCGCGTCCACGTCGGCGGTGCTGGGTGCGAGGCTTTCCGGCCAGCCGGATTCGTCCCAGCCGTGTCCCCAGATCGGGCCGTCGGGATGTGCGCGGGCGTAGTCGTCGAGAAGCTGCATGCAGTGCCGCAGCGAGGTGGCCGGCCGCAGATCCAGACCGGCCAGGGTCAGCCCGGTTGCGGTGAGGTGGACGTGGCTGTCGACGAAGGCCGGCGCGACGAAGGCGCCGTCGAGGTCGACGACCTGCGCTTCGGGAAACTGAACGCGGCCCACGTCGTCGCTTCCGAGCCACGCGACGACGCCGTCGCGCACCGCCATTGCGGTCGCGTCGGGCATGGCCGGGCTGTGCACCCGGCCGTTCAGCAGAAGTGTCGTCACTTAGTCGGGTTTGCGCTCCACGGCCGCAGGCTCGACGTCCACCACGTCGACGACCTCGCCGTCAATGTAGTCACCGCGCGGCGCGGTGTAGTCCGCGGCTCCCGCGACGGTGATCAGCGGCATGCGGCGGCCGGCCAGCGCCGTCACCAGCGGACGGGCGGCCGCGCGGGTCGGTGGCAGCAGCAACAGCGCACCGACGGCGGAGCTGGCGAGACCGGGGACGACGACCAGAACAGTGCCGAGCGCAACGAGCACACTGTCGGCCGCCGCGCCCTGCACCGTGGCGGCGGTCAGCCCGGACCGCAACCGGCGGATGTGGCGTTTGACCTGTGAACCCGCCAGCGCGATGCCGACCACAAACGTCCCGAGCAGCAGCAACACCGTCCAGCCGAAGCCGATCGTCGAGGCCAGCGCGACTATGACCGCCAGCTCGATGACCACGTAGAGAAGGAACAGCCGCATCGCCATGTAGGGAGAACGTCCGGAGTACCGGGTTGGGTTCCGTAGATTGGCGGCGTGACGACGATCAGGATCGAGACCCCGGACGGCCCGATCGACGCGCTGCTCAGCGTGCCGGACGGCCAAGGCCCGTGGCCGGGCGTGGTCGTGGTGCACGACGCGTTCGGGTACGGCCCGGATAACGAGGCGACGTCGGCGCGCATCGCCGCCGCGGGATTCGTCGCGATCACGCCGAACATGTACTCGCGCGGCGGCCGCGCTCGCTGCGTCACCAGGGTCTTCCGCGAGTTGCTCAGCCAACGGGGCCGCGCCCTCGACGACATCCTCGCCGCCCGCGACCACGTGCAATCCCTGCCGGAGTGCACCGGCTCGGTCGGCATCGTCGGGTTCTGCATGGGCGGCCAGTTCGCATTGGTCATGTCGCCCAAAGGTTTTGGTGCTGCGGCACCGTTCTACGGCACTCCGCTACCCCGCCACCTCGACGACACGCTGAACGGCGCGTGTCCGATCGTGGCCAGCTTCGGCCGCCGCGACCCCATCGGCGTCGGCGCGGCCGAGCGCCTGCGCAAGGTGGTCGCGGCCAAGGGCGTCGACGCCGACATCAAGGTCTACCCGGACGTCGGCCACAGTTTCGCGAACAAGCTGCCGGGCCAGCCGTTGCTGCGGATCGCGGGATTCGGCTACAACGCGGCCGCCACAGAGGACGCCTACCGCAGGGTCTTCGCCTTCTTCAACGAAGAGCTGGTGCCGGACTGAACCGGCGCCGTCACCTCGATCGCGCTGTGCACCTTGTCGATGCCGCCGCGGACGATCGCCTGCGGCACCCACCACCAAGCGTGCCACCAGTAGCGCTTGGTCACCAGGTCGAAGACTCGGCGGTTGTCGGACTTCGGCAGATTGCGCGCGACCGCCTCGACAGGCTCACCCTTGGGCTTGCCGAGCGCACTCGATCTCTGGATGGTCACCCGCGGGGTGTTGTTGATCCGCTTGGTCTTCCACGAGCCGTCGTCGGTGCTGATCAACAGCTTGTCGCCCTCGAGCACTCCCCACACCGTCGTCGGCTTGGGCCTGTTGTCCTTGGTGAAGGTGGTCAGCAGCAGGTACTTGGACCTGGCCACGTCGTTAAAGGTCTCTGCCATGGGTCGCATTGTCCTTTCGATTCACAAACGATGCAAATCGCGCTACCCACGAGAGGAGTTTGCTAACCCGCCCTGATCTCGAGGGTCACGTTGTTCTTCATTCCGCCACGCAGCTTTGAGAAAACGCTGAACGCCTTCCCGAACAGGCCGTAGCGCTTGGCGATCAAGTCGTAGGTCGTGCCGTTCGCCGACTTGTCCAGGATCGCGGCGACGGCCTCGACCGCCTCACCCTTGGGGTTCCCGCGTACATCACACGCGGCGATCGTCACCCGTGGGGTGTTTCGGATGCGCTTGACCTTCCACGACGTCTCCTGCGTGATGATCAGAAGGCGGTCGCCGTCGGGAGGAGCCCAGACAGCCGTCGGCTTGGGTCGGCCGTCCTTGGTGAACGTGGTCAGCAGGACGTAATCCGACTTGGCGACGTCGGCAAAGGTCGCAGGCACGCCCCACCAACCTAGCCCTCCAGCTCACCTTCGGTCTCCAGCAGGACGTGGCGCAGTCCGTCCAGCGTGGCCTGTTCCGGCTGCGCCCACATGCCGCGGCCTGCCGCCTCCAGCAGTCGCTCGGCCATGCCGTGCAGGGCCCACGGGTTCGACTCCGCCATGAACTTGCGGTTCTCGTCGTCGAGCACGTACTCCGCAGACAGGCGCTCGTACATCCAGTCGGCCATCACGCCCGCGGTGGCGTCGTATCCGAACAGGTAGTCGACGGTCGCGGCCATCTCGAAGGCGCCCTTGTAGCCGTGCCGTCGCATCGCGTTGATCCATCGGGGATTGACGACGCGGGCGCGGAACACGCGAGTGGTCTCCTCCGACAGTGTGCGGGTGCGCACGGCGTCGGGGCGGGTGTTGTCGCCGATGTAGGCGGCGGGGGCCTTTCCGGTCAGCGCGCGCACGGTAGCGACCATGCCACCGTGGTACTGGAAGTAGTCGTCGGAGTCGGCGATGTCGTGCTCACGTGTGTCGGTGTTCTTGGCCGCCACCGCGATCCTGCGGTACTGCCGGCTCATGTCGTCGGAGGCCGCCTTGCCGTCCAGGCCGCGACCGTAGGCGAACCCGCCCCACGCCGTGTAGACCTCAGCGAGGTCGGCGTCGTCGCGCCAGTTCCGGCTGTCGATCAGCTGGAGCAGCCCGGCCCCGTAAGTACCCGGCTTGGAACCGAAAATCCTTGTCGTGGAGCGACGCTCGTCGCCATGCTCGGCGATGTCGGCCTGGGCGTGGGCGCGCACGTAGTTGTCCTCGGATGGCTCGTCGAGGCCCGCGACGAGCTGCACCGCGTCGTCGAGCATGGTGACCACGTGCGGGAACGCGTCGCGGAAGAAGCCCGAGATGCGCACGGTGACGTCGATGCGTGGGCGGCCGAGTTCCGCAGTCGGGATTGCTTCGAGGTTCACCACCCGTCGGGACGCGTCGTCCCACACTGGGCGGACTCCCAGCAGTGCCAGCACCTCGGCGATGTCGTCGCCCGCCGTGCGCATGGCCGATGTGCCCCACACCGACAACCCGACCGACCTCGGCCAGTCGCCGTAGTCCTCGCGGTAGCGCGCCAGTAGTGAATCAGCCATCGCCACACCGGTTTCCCACGCCAGCCGCGACGGCACAGCCTTCGGGTCGACGGAGTAGAAATTACGGCCGGTCGGCAGCACGTTGACGAGCCCGCGCAGCGGGGAACCCGACGGCCCCGCCGCGATGAACCGGCCGTCGAGCGCACGCAGGATCTGCGGGATCTCGTTCGCCGTGCCCGCCAGCCTCGGAACCACCTCGGTGGCCGCGAATCGCAGAATGGCCGCCACGTCGGCGTTGTCGGTGAGCGAATCCACACAGTCCGGATCCCAGCCCGAGTTCTGCAGCGCGGCAACGAGTTCACGGGCCTGCTCTTCGGCGGCATCGACGGCCGCGCGTTCGTCGTGTCCGTCCTCGGCGAGGCCGAGCGCCTGCCGAAGGCCCGGCACCGACTGCTCACCGCCGAACAGCTGCCGAGCGCGCAGGATCGCGAGCACGAGGTCGAGTTCGGGTCCACCGGTTGGCTTTTCGCTGAGGATGTGCAGCCCGTCGCGGATCTGTACGTCCTTGATCTCGCACAGCCAGCCGTCGACGTGCAGCAGCATGTCGTCGAACGAGTCATCCTCGGGGCGTTCGGCGAGCCCGAGGTCGTGGTCCATCTTCGCCGCGCGCATCAGCGTCCAGATCTGCTGCCGGATGGCAGGCAGCTTGCCGGGGTCGAGCGCGGCGATGTTGGCGTGTTCGTCGAGCAGCTGTTCCAAACGCGCGATGTCGCCATAGGTTTCGGCCCGGGCCATCGGCGGGATGAGGTGGTCGACCAGGGTGGCATGGGCACGGCGTTTGGCCTGTGTGCCCTCGCCCGGGTCGTTGACGAGGAACGGATAGATCAGTGGCAGGTTGCCCAGCGCGGCATCGGAGCCACACGCCGCCGACATCCCCAGCGTCTTGCCCGGCAGCCACTCCAGATTTCCGTGCTTGCCCAGGTGCACTACGGCGTCCGCACCGAACACGGCGTCGATCCAGTGGTAGGCGGCCAGGTAGTGATGGCTGGGCGGCAGATCCGGGTCGTGGTAGATCGCTACCGGGTTCTCCCCAAAGCCCCGCGGCGGCTGGACGATGAGCACGACGTTGCCCGCCTGCAGCGCCGCGATCACGATCTCGCCCTCGGGGTCCTGACTGCGGTCGACGAACAGCTCGCCCGGCGGCGGGCCCCAGTGCTTCACGACGATGTCGGTGAGTTCGATCGGCAGCGTGGCGAACCAGTCGCGATAGTCCTTGGCCGCCAACCGGATCGGGTTGCCCTCCAGCTGTCCGACGGTCAGCCAGTCGGCATCTTGACCACCGCGCGCGATCAGTGCGTGGATCAAGGCGTCGCCGTCTCCGGCGTCCACGCCGGGGATGTCGTCGATCGCATATCCGTGCTCGCGCATCGCGCGCAGCAGCGCGACGGCGCTCGCGGGGGTGTCGAGGCCGACGGCGTTGCCGATGCGGGCGTGTTTTGTCGGATAGGCCGAGAACACCAGCGCCACCCGCTTCTGCGGGGCCGCGATGGCGCGCAGCCGCGCGTGCCGCACCGCGAGTCCGGCGACGCGGGCACAGCGCTCCGGATCGGCGACATAGGAGATCAGGCCCTCGTCGTCGATCTCCTTGAACGAGAACGGAACTGTGATGATGCGGCCGTCGAACTCGGGCACGGCCACCTGGGTGGCGACGTCCAGCGGCGACATCCCGTCGTCGTTGTGCTGCCACTGCGACCGTGAACTGGTCAAGCACAGGCCCTGCAGGATCGGTATGTCGAGCGCAGCCAGATGCGCCACGTTCCAGGTGTCGTCATCGCCGCCCGCCGTGACGGTGGCCGGAGTGGATCCGCCCGCTGCCAGCACCGTGGTCACCAAGGCGTCTGCGGTGCCGAGCAGCGCGAGCAGCTCGGAGTCCGCTGTGCGCAACGACGCGCAGAACACCGGAAGCGGCCTCCCGCCGGCGTCCTCGATCCCCCGGCACAGCGCCTCCACGTAGCCGATGTTGCCTGCCAGGTGTTGCGCGCGGTAGTACAGCACCGCGATGGTCGGGCCCTCGGCATTCATCGCGGCCCGCTCCAGGACTCCCCAGTTCGCGGTCGTCGCGGGCGGTGAGAAACCGAAGCCCGTCATCAACAACGTGTCGCACAGGAACGCGTGCAATTGCCGCAGATTGTCCACCCCGCCCTGCGCCAGGTAGACATGCGACTGCAGGGCAACCCCCGCGGGCGTCGTTGAGTGGCCCATCAGCTCGGCGTCCGGGGTCTGCTCACCGCTGACCACGACGGTCGGAACCCCGCCGGCCTCCAGCGCGTCGATGCCGTCCTGCCAGGCGCGGTAGCCGCCGAGGATTCGGACCACGGCGATGTCGGTGCCGTCGAGCAGTTCGGCGAGTTCGCCGTCGACCAGCCGTGACGGGTTGGCCCACCGGTAGCCGGCGCCGCTGGCGCGGGCCGTGATGAGGTCGGTGTCCGACGTCGACAGCAGCAGGACGGTCGGCGCTTGAGTCGGCTGAGCCACCCACCATTACTACAGGACGCGCTTCACACGGCCGGGACTACCGTGGACAGGGTGAGCGCGACGTTCGCAGCGGGCACTCCGCATCCATCGCTGCGCGGCGTGGTGCTGCGCTACGAGGGTTACGCGGCGCGGACGGCCGGCCCCGTCACGATTCGCGAACTGCCGTGCACCTTCGTGCCGATCGTCATCGATCTCGATGCGGGATGGGGCCGATCCTGGGTTAGCGCCGGTTCCAGCGGTTGTAGGTGCTCTGCGGATACGGCAGCCCGAGGGCGCCGAGGAGCACGACCAGAAGAATGCCGAAAACGATGAGTTCGAACATCGCCGTTCCTTCCTGACATCGCTTACTACACACGCGTGTAGTTAGGAACGTACGATCCGAACCGCCGAAAATGAGCAACATGTGTGGCACGGATCACTAGCCGCCGACGTGTGGCGGCGGTCACATTCAGGCTGTGCGGACGTCGAAGTCGTCGGGCTGCGGTGTGCTGAGCAACTCGCGGTGACGACGGGGTATCCAGGGAAACAATTCGGGCAGGCCGTCCTTGCCCAAGTACCAGCTTTTGCATCCGGTTACCCAAATTGTTTGTGGCATAGCCGCTTTCATGCTCGCGTTATAGTCGTTGGTGGCAAGTTCGGTGGGTGCCGCAGATACGATATGGCCGTCGCGGATCTTGTTGACCCACCACATCGCGTAATCGGCCTGGTTCTCGGCGATGATCACCAGCGATTGATTGCCGATCGGTGAGTGCGGTCCCATCAGCATGAACAGGTTCGGAAAGCCCGGCACCGCGACAGAGCGGTACGCATGCGGGCCGTCGGCCCAGGCCTCATTCAGGCTGACGCCGTTCTCGCCGATGATCTCCATCGGGCGGACGTACGCGCGGGCGTCGAACCCAGTGGCCAACACGAGAACGTCCAGTTCATGCAGAGTGCCGTCGGCAGTTACGACGCCCGCTGGCTCGACGTGGTCGATCGCTTCACTGACGAGATGAACGCCAGGCTTCTGTACGGCCTGGTAGTAGTGCCCGGCAAGAACTTGGCGCTTGCACATCGCGTGGTAATCGGGTGTGAGCTTGCGGCGCAGTTCGGGGTCGCGCACCGACAATCGCAGGTTCCAGCGGCACAACGCCGCCATCATGCTGCGCTGCCAGCATGGTTCGACCGCCGCGCGGCCCAACGAGGCATGCTCGATGTAGGTCTGCCAGAAGCGGTAGGAAACCTTGTTCAGGACGGGCCACCGCGCAAGCGCCGCCTTGCTGACCCGCGAGTAGCGCAAGTTCGGCGTGGGAAACACCCACTGCGGCGTACGCTGAAAGATCTTGAGCCCCTTTATGTTTCCGCCGAGTTCGGCGGTGATTTGCACGCCGGTGGAGCCCGTTCCGATCAGTCCGATCCGCTTGTCGGGCAATGACACCGAGTGATCCCAGCGCGACGAATGAAACGACGGGCCGGCGAACGTCTCGAGTCCCTGAATGTCCGGGTACCGCGGGATGCGCAGCACACCGGTCGCGGCGATGAGGACGTCGAAGGCTTCCTCGCCATCGCTGGTACCGACCCACCACTGACCGTCCCGATAGCGTGCGGACGTAACCTCGGTGCCTAACCGGATGTGTGGACGAATACCCCGTTCCGTCGCGACCTGACTGAAGTAAGACTGGATCTCCGGACCCGGCGACATGAGACGTGACCATTCCGAGTTCGGCCGGAACGAGTACGAGTAGAAGCGCGACGGCACATCACATGTCAGCCCGGGATACGTGTTGTCCCGCCACGTGCCGCCGACCTCGTCGGCAGACTCGAAGATCGTGAAGGTGTCGATGCCGGCGTCCTGCAACTTGGCCGCCATGCAGATGCCGGACATTCCTGCGCCGACGATCGCCACGTTCAACTCGCGCTTCTGTACCACCGAGACCCCCTTGCCTTGGGCGGCACGGTACGCCGCAGACCACGGAAAATTGACGGTTTCAGCAGTTTTGGCGCTCAGCGGGCGGTCGAAGTGACGTCGTCACTCATCGACTCGTCCTGAGTCAAACGCTTGTGCTCGGAAGCGGAGAACGCCACCGTATCGCCGGTGAGTGCACAGTCTCCAGCGCCTCGGGTGATCAAACTCGGCGCACACATCGGCGCGCGCATCGAGGGCATCGACCTCAGCGCAGACCTCGCCCCGGCGACCGTCTCAGAGATCAACGCCGCCTTGCTCGAACACAAGGTGATCTTCTTCCGCGAGCAGCACGATCTGGATGACGACGGCCAGCTTGCCCTGGCTGCGAAGCTGGGTACGCCGACCACCGCCCACCCGACGGTGACCTCCCGCGGCGCCCAACTGCTTCCCATCGACTCCCGTTACGACAAAGCCAACGCCTGGCATACCGATGTCACATTTGTCGACCGAATCCCGAAAGCCTCTTTGCTGCGGGCAATTTCACTGCCCGAATACGGCGGCACCACCACGTGGGCGAACACGGAGACCGCGTACGAGTTGCTGCCGGCTCCACTGCGCGCGCTCGCCGAGAATCTGTGGGCTGTACACACCAACGCGTACGACTACGCCGCTGACATCGACGGCACGCAGGAGGATGTCGCGGACACGGTGCGCGAATACCGCGAGGAGTTCGTCTCCGACTACTACGAGACGGAGCATCCGGTGGTGCGGGTACATCCTGAGACCGGAAAGCGCGTACTGCTGCTGGGTCAGTTCGTCAAACATTTCGTCGGCCTGGGTTCGACCGAGTCCGCCACCCTGTTCGCGCTGTTACAGGCCCGGATCACCAAGCTGGAGAACACTATTCGCTGGAGTTGGCAGCCCGGTGACCTCGCGATCTGGGACAACCGGGCCACCCAGCACTACGCTGTTTCCGACTACGACGACCAGTACCGTCGACTCAATCGCGTCACGCTGGCCGGCGACATCCCGGTCGACGTGTCCGGCCGGCACAGCCGCTCCATCGTCGGCGATGCCTCGGCGTACTCGGCTGTCGTCAGCCCAGTGGCTTTGGCGAGCTGATCTACAGCCGGTCCATCTCCCGCGACATCAGCGCGGTCTGCAGGTAGGCGTACCGCTCGGAGTGATGGCGCCGCACCGGTTCCGGCGGGCCCGCCGCCGCGCGCAGCGCTGCGACGAACGACCCGATCACATCGGTCCAGCGACGGGTCGTGGCCGGCAGCTGCACTGCGGCCGCGGTGCTGAACATCACCTGCTGTTCGGTGATCAGTGTCGTTTCCCCGACCGTCGTCACCGGGGCCGGCGCCGGGCCGGCAGCCGTCTGCGATGTCGGACTCCAGAGGGTTGTTAAATCGGTCATTTCCTGTCTCCCGCCGTGTGTGCCCGATCCATGCCGAGCTCCTACAGGAGAGAAAATTACGGATGTCGCGGCAATAGCACATGCGTAGGCGACTACCTCATTCTGTGGTTAACACCCGCGGAATACCCAGGTCACGCATGTGCGCAGGCTGCAGCCCCGTCGACGAACCCCGTGAGCCGGATGGGCGTATGCCAGCAACCCGGGCGTACCGTGAACGGGTGGCCAGGACCCGCGATCAGGACGCCTGCCCGGGCGCATTGCAGGTACATACCGCCGCCGACGGCGCGTTGGCTCGGGTGCGGCTTCCGGGTGGGTTGATCACCGCGCCGCAGCTCGAAGCCCTGGCACGCGCGGCGACGGACTCGGCTTCGCCGGCGATGGAGCTCACCTCGCGCGGCAATATCCAGATCCGCGGCATCCGCGACACTGAGGCCACCGCGTCCGTCGCTGAGGCGCTCGCGGCGTCGGGCCTGCTGCCTTCGGACACGCACGAGCGGGTACGCAACATCATCGCGTCGCCACTGTCCGGCCGGGTGGGTGCGGAGCCGGACATCCGCGGGCTGGTCGTTGAGCTGGACACCGCGATTCAGGCGCAACCCGAGTTGTCCCGCCTGCCCGGCAGATTCCTGTTCGGGATCGACGACGGGCGCGGCGACATCAGCGGACTGGCGGCCGACGTCGGGATCCACCTCCTCGGCGACTCGGCCGCACTGTTACTGGCCGGCCGGGACTCCGGCGTCCGAGTCGCGATGGACGACGCGGTGGGGACGGTTGTGACCGTGGCCGGCCGCTTCGCTGAAACCCGCGGAACATGCTGGCGCATAAGCGAGCTCGATGATCCAGAGCCACTGCTGGCCGACTTTCCGGTGACGGCGGAGCCCGGCGGAACATGGCAGCCGGTGACCCGTCCGCCGGTGGGCTGGATTCCGCAGAGCGACGGGCGGGTGGCCTTGGGCGCCGCGGTTCCGCTGGGGGTTCTGCAGGCCCGCGTGGCGGAGTACCTCGCGGCGATCAACGCGCCCATGGCCATCACGCCGTGGCGTTCGGTGCTCGTCTTCGACCTCGACGAAGGAGTCGCCGATGCCGCCCTGCGGGTGCTGGCGCCCATGGGGCTGGTGTTCGACGAGACCTCGCCCTGGCTGTCGGTCAGCTCATGCACCGGCAGCCCTGGATGTGAGCACTCGGCCGCCGACGTCCGCGCCGATGTCACAGCCAGGATCGACGAGCCCGCGGCGGGTCATCGACATTTCGTCGGCTGCGAACGGGCGTGCGGCAGTCCCCCGGCGGGTGAGGTGCTGGTGGCAACCGGAGACGGATACCGGCTGCGCGGCACGCACCCGTAGGGTGATCGGGTGCTCGACTACATCCGCGACGCCGCCGAGATCTACCGGCAGTCGTTCGCGACGATCCGCGCCGAGGCGGACCTGTCGCGGTTTCCCGACGACGTCGCGCGGGTGGCGGTCCGGTTGATCCACACCTGTGGGCAGGTCGACGTCGCGGAGCACATCGCCTTCAGCGACGACGTCGTCGCCAAGGCCCATGCGGCGCTGGCCGCCGGCGCGCCCGTGCTGTGCGATTCGTCGATGGTGGCTGCGGGCATCACCAAATCCCGGCTGCCGGCAGACAACGAGGTGGTGTCCCTCGTCGCGGATGAACGGGCGCCCGCGCTGGCGGACCGACTCGGCACGACGCGGTCGGCGGCGGCGGTGGACTTGTGGGCCGACCGGCTCGGCGGTGCGGTGCTGGCGATCGGGAACGCGCCGACCGCGCTGTTCCGGCTCCTCGAACTCGTCGACGACGGCGCACCGACGCCGGCCGCCGTGCTGGGCGGACCGGTGGGCTTCGTCGGCTCAGCACAGTCCAAACAGGAGCTGATCGACCGGCCCCGCGGGATGTCGTATCTGGTGGTGAAGGGCCGCCGCGGCGGAAGCGCGATGGCCGCCGCGGCCGTGAATGCGATTGCCACTGAACGCGAATGACGGCAGAGGTGAAGAGGGGCACGCTCTGGGGCGTCGGGTTGGGGCCCGGCGATCCGGAGCTCGTGACGGTCAAGGCAGCCCGGGTCATCGGTGCGGCCGATGTCGTCGCGTACCACAGCGCCCGGCACGGTAAGAGCATCGCGCGCGGCATCGCCGAGCCGTATCTGCGTGCGGGCCAGATCGAGGAGCATCTGGTCTACCCAGTGACCACCGAGACCACCGACCATCCCGGCGGCTATTCCGGCGCGATCGAGGACTTCTACCGTCAGGCGGCCGATCGTATTGCCGCACATCTCGACGCGGGTCGCGACGTCGCACTGCTCGCCGAGGGCGATCCGTTGTTCTACAGCTCCTACATGCACATGCACACGCGACTCACGCAGCGTTTCGACGCCGTGATCGTCCCCGGTGTGACGTCGGTCAGCGCTGCGTCGGCGGCAATCGCCACTCCCCTCGTCCAAGGCGACGAAGTCCTGACGATCCTGCCCGGCACCCTGCCGGTCGACGAACTCAAGCGTCGGCTGGCCGACAGCGACGCCGCGGTGGTGCTGAAGCTCGGCCGCTCGTATCCGGCTGTGCGGGAAGCGCTCTCGTCGACAGGGCGGCTGGACGACACCTTCTACGTGGAACGCGCCAGCACACCGGCGCAACGGGTGCTGCCCGCAGGCGACGTCGACGAGACATCGGTGCCGTACTTCTCGCTGGCCATGCTGCCCGGAACGCCGCGGCGAGAGGCGAGCACCGGCCGCGTCGCAGTGGTGGGACTCGGACCGGGTGACACCGACTGGATGACACCGCAGAGCCGCCGCGAGCTGGCGTCGGCCAGCGACCTCATCGGCTATGGCCCCTACCTCGACCGCATCGGCGCCCGCGAGGGTCAGCGGCGTCATCCCAGCGACAACACCGACGAGCCGGCCCGCGCCCGGCTCGCCTGCACGCTGGCCGAACAGGGCCGTGCGGTGGCGGTGGTGTCGTCCGGCGACCCGGGCGTTTTCGCAATGGCAACCGCAGTGCTCGAGGAAGCCAAACAGTGGCCGGGAGTGCGGATCCGGGTTATCCCCGCGATGACCGCGGCGCAGGCGGTCGCCAGCCGGGTCGGCGCGCCGTTGGGCCACGATTACGCGGTCATCTCGCTGTCGGACCGGCTCAAGCCGTGGGATGTCATCGCGACCCGTCTGACCGCCGCGGCCAGCGCCGATCTGGTGCTGGCCATCTACAACCCGGCCTCCAAAAGCCGCACCTGGCAGGTCGGGGCGATGCGCGACCTGCTGCTCGAACACCGAGATCCTGGCACGCCCGTCGTGATCGGCCGTGACGTGTCGGGTCCACGGGAAGAGGTGAAGGTCGTGCGGCTGGCCGACCTCGATCCGGCCGACGTCGACATGCGCTGCCTGCTGATCGTCGGGTCGTCCCAGACCCAGTGGTACGACGACCGGGTGTTCACGCCGCGCAGCTACCCCACCTAGGATCTGACGACCATGGGCATTCCACGCGGACCCGAAGATGTAACGCCGGCCTGGCTGGGCTCGGTGCTGAACACCGACGTGCTCGACGTCGAGGTCACCCCGATCGGTACCGGGCAGACCGGTGCGACGTATCGCGTGTCGGCGACGTACCAAGCCGAACAACCGGACCTGCCGAACTCATTCGCGATCAAGCTGTCCGCGCAGGATGACGCGGTCCGTGAGCGCGTCGCGCTCGGATACCGCTCGGAGGTCGAGTTCTACTCGCGGATCGCCGACAAGATGCGCATCCCCATACCCCGGGCATTCCACTGCGACATCTCCGACGACGGAGCCGATGTCGTTCTGCTGCTGGCCGACATGGCACCGGCGGTACAGGGCGATCAGATCGCCGGGTGCACATCCGCAGAGGCTCGGCTGGCCGTGGAAGCTCTTGCGGGACTACACGGCCCGAGCTGGTGTGACCCGGTTTGGATGGACCTCCCGTCGATCGCGATGCCGAAACCGGGTGACGACGCCGCAGCTCAGGGCCTCGGCGAGATCTCGAAGATGGCCGCAGACATTGTCATCGACCGCCTCGGCTCGCATATCAGCGCGCAGGATCAGGAAACCCTGGTGGCCGCAATGTCTTCGGTGACCCCGTGGTTGATGGCCGAACCGAAGCGGTACGCGCTGATGCACGGCGACTACCGGCTCGACAACATGCTCTTCGATCCCGACCGGACACGAATCACCGTGGTGGACTGGCAGACCGTCGGAATCGGCCTTCCCGCACGGGACCTCGCGTACTTCACCGCGACCAGCCTCGAACCGGCGATTCGGTCCGAGACCGAGCGTGACCTGGTCGAGCGCTATCACCAATCACTTGTCGGCTACGGCATCACCGATTACGACGTCGATACGTGCTGGCGCGACTATCGCCTCGGTGTCGTGCAGGCGCCCCTGCTCGTCGCGCTCGGAACCGCCTTCGCCGCAACGACTGAACGCGGTGACGAGATGATGCTGGCCATGCTCAGCCGCGGCTGCCAGGCCATCCGCGAGCTGGACACGCTCGACCTGATCAACTCCTATCAGTCGACCTGACCCACGCGACGGCCTCATCGACGGTTGTCGCGGTGCGGACACCGGCGGGCAACGGCGGGCGGTCCACCATCACCACCGCAATCCGGAGGGCCGCAGCGGCATCGAGTTTGGGCCGGGTCATGGACCCACCGCTGTTCTTGGTCACCAGCGCGTCGATGCGGTGCTGACGGAGGATCGCGAGTTCGTCGTCGTAGCGGTACGGCCCTCGGGACAGCACCACCTGATGGCGCCGCGGCAGATTCGTGGACGTCGGGCGCCGTCACCGCCCGGATCAGAAACCACGCGTCGACGTCGACGAAGGCGGCGCTGCCCGATCGCCCGGTCGTCAAGAACACTCGCGAGAAGTGATGGTCGACAACGGTCTTCGCGGCGTGTGTGTCGGATTTGACGACGATCGCGTCACCGGGTGGCCAGGCGGGTCGGGCCAGCAGCAGGTGCGGCACCCCGAGTTCCCGGCACGTCCCGGCGGCGTTCGCGGTGATCGTGGCGGCGAAGGGATGGGTCGCGTCGACGACCGCGTCGACGTTCGCGTCCAGGAGCCAGTGCCTCAGCCCGTCGACCCCGCCGAAGCCGCCGATCCGCACCTCGCCGACCGGCAGCGCGGGGTCCGGCACCCGACCCGCGAGCGAGCTGATGACATCGATGTCTGGATGAAGTCGCGCCGCGAGCGCGCGGGCCTCAGAAGTACCGCCCAGCAACAGGATCCGCATCAATGCCGCTCGCCGCGGGTCCGGCCCGCGGAGTACAGGTAACTGTCGGAGAAACCTTCGGCGGCAAGCACGTCGCCCACGACGATGACGGCGGTCCGGGTGATACCTGCGGCGTGCATCGCCTCGGCCAGGTCGGCGAGGGTGCACCGGAGCACCTGCTCCTGCGGCCACGTCGCGAACGCCACTACCGCGCAGGGCGTTTCGTCCCGGTAGCCGCCGGCCAGCAGGTCGGGCACGATCGCGTCGACCTGTGCCGCGGCGAGGTGGAGTACCAGGGTGCCGCCCACAGCCGACAACGTCTGCAGATCCTCTCCCGGCGGCATCGCCGTCGACAGGGTCGCGACCCGCGTCAGGGTGACGGTCTGCGCCACCCCGGGAACGGTGAGCTCACGGCCCAACACCGCGGCAGCCGCAGCGAAAGCCGGTACTCCGGGCACGATTTCATAGTCGATGCCCAGTTCGTCGAGGCGACGGCACTGCTCGGCGACCGCGCTGTAGATCGACGGATCGCCGGAGTGCAACCGCGCGACGTCGAGTCCTTTCTCGTGCGCGTCGGCGAGTTCGGCGAGGATCTGATCGAGCGTCAGCGGCCCGGTGTCGACCACGCGGGCATCCGGCGGGCACAGCGCCAGCAGGTCGTCGGGCATGATCGAGCCGGCGTACAGGCAGACCAGGCAGCGACTTACGAGACGATGGCCACGCACCGTGATCAAATCCGCGGCGCCCGGTCCCGCGCCGATGAAGTAGACCGTCACCGCTTGGCCACCGACCACTGTGTGATGGGCATCGAGGGCCGCCAGCCGGTGAACCCGCCGAGCGGCTCGCCGCGTTGATGTTCGAAGCGCTGAAGCTCGCCGCCGTGGCGTGAATACCATTGGGCAAGAAGGGCTTCAGACTCGACGGTGACCGCATTGGCGACCAGCCTCCCGCCGATGGGCAACCTGTCGAAGCTCGCCTCGAGCAGCCCCGGCTGCGTCAGCCCGCCGCCGATGAAGATCGCCGCAGGCGGCGCCACGGAGTCGAACGCCTCGGGCGCATCGAAATGCACCTCGACTCTTGCGCCGAATGCGACCGCGTTCTCGGTGATCCTCTTGCGCCGCTGTTCGTCGCGCTCGAACGCCACCGCGTGACAACCGGTTCCGCTGCGGCACCACTCGATCGCGATGCTGCCCGAGCCCGCACCGACATCCCACAGCAGTTCGCCGGGCCTGGGCGCCAGCGCCGCCAGCGTCAACGCCCGCATCGGTTGTTTGGTGATCTGCCCGTCGTTGGCGAACGCATCATCGGGCAGCACCGCGAATCGTCGCTCGTCAGGCAGGTAGCGCACCGCGATCACGTTGAGGTCGTCGACGTCGCCCGGTGGACGTGCCGCCCACTCGCGTGCGATCGCGGACCGGCGCCGTTCCGCTGGACCGCCAAGTTGCTCGAGCACAGTGATCTCCGAGTCGCCGCGGCCGGTATCGGTGAGTAGCCGCGCCAACGCCGCCGGACTGGTGCTGTCGCGCGACATCACGACCGCCTGCCCGCCGCGCCGCACCGCGGTGTGCGGTTCGCCGGTGACCAGACTGATGATCTCGGTGTCCTGCACGGCCCACCCGACCCGCGAACACGCCAGCGTCACCGACGACACGTGCGGCAGCACTGCGACCCGATCCGGTCCGTACAGCCGGATGAGGGAGCTGCCGACGCCGTGCAGCAGCGGGTCACCACTGGCCACCACGTGTACGTCGCCCTCTGCATCGTCGAGCAGTGTGCGCAAGGCGGGCAACATCGGCGACGGCCAGGCCCGCTTGACGGCGGTGACACTGTCGTCGAGCAGGTCGAGTTGCCGCCGGGACCCGTAAATGACTGTGGCCCTGGCCAGTTCGTTGCGGGCGGACGGCGCGAGGCCGGACATGCCGTCGGCGCCGATGCCCACGACGACGATCATGGTCGTCTGTTCTTCG
Source organism: uncultured Actinomycetota bacterium (assembly GCA_963721495.1). Lineage (GTDB taxonomy): Bacteria > Actinomycetota > Actinomycetes > Mycobacteriales > Mycobacteriaceae > Mycobacterium. The sequence goes on from CAVRMG010000007.1 coordinate 114,233, forward strand.
CGCAAGCGCTCATCACCACAGCCTGTTCTTCGCGCAAGCGCTCATCACCACAGCCTGTTCTTCGCGCAAGCGCTCATCACCGCGGCATCCTTCGCCATACGAATTGCGGCAACAGCCGCATGCCCATAAACACCGGTTGCAGTATCCACGGCACCCACACGGCGCGGCGCCCCTTGGCCAACGCCCGCGCCGTCGCGGCGGCCACCTGATCCGGGGTGCTGGAGAACGGTGCGGGGCTCATGCCCTCGGTCATCCGGCCGATCACGAACCCGGGCCGCACCAGCAGGAGTCGTACGCCCGATCCGTGCAGTGCGTCGGCCAGCCCGCTGCAGAACCCGTCGAGTCCCGCCTTGGCCGACCCGTAGACATAGTTGGCACGCCGCACCCGGACGCCGGCGACAGACGAGAACACCACGATGCGCCCGGATGCGGTCGCCTGCATCGTGGTGGCCAAGACGGTGAGCAGACTGGCCTGTGCGACGAAATCGGTGTGCACGATGGCCGCGGCATGTGCCGGATCCTTCTCGGCGCGGGCCTGGTCGCCGAGAATGCCGAACGCCAGCACCGCGGTACCGATCGGGCCGTGATCGGCGACGATGGAGTCGACGAGGGCACGGTGAGACTCAAGGGCGTCGGCATCGAACTCGCGCACCGCGACGGCGGCGGCGCCTGCGGCGGTCACCGCGGCGACCTGCTTGTTGAGGTCATCGGCGCGGCGGGCGGCCAGCACCACCGTCGCGCCCGGCGCCAGCCGCGTCGCCAACTCGACCCCGATCTCGCTGCGTCCGCCGAAGATCACAACGCTGCCGGCTTCCGTGTCCTTCACGGCAGCGATTATCGCCTGCGCTAAGTTGGGCCCGATGGCGAAGGCAACCACTCGGCTCACCAACGACGCGATCGCGTTCCTCACCGAACGGCATCTGGCCATGTTGACGACACTTCGGTCGGACAATTCGCCGCATGTGGTGGCGGTGGGTTTCACCTTCGATCCCAAGACCCATATCGCTCGGGTCATCACCTCCGGCGGTTCGCAGAAGGCGGTCAACGCGGAGAACCAGGGCGTGGCGGTGCTCAGCCAGGTCGACGGTGCCCGCTGGCTGTCCCTGGAGGGCAAGGCCGGGGTCAACACCGACGCCGACGCGGTGCGCGACGCCGAGCTGCGATACGCGCAGCGCTACCGCACGCCGCGGGCGAACCCCAAGCGCGTGGTGATCGAGGTTCGCGTCGCGCGGGTGCTCGGATCCTCGGATCTGCTGGACCGCGCGCCCGACTAGCTCACCTTCACAGCGCGAGACACAAAAGTCCCCTTTTTGCGGCGTGTCAGGGTGCTTTTGCGTCTGCTCGCGAGGAGAACTCAAGCCGATGTGGCCGGGCCGGCGGGCACCACGACGAGGTCGTGCGGGCGCGCATTGACCGACAACGCACCGTCGGCCGTCACGATGACGATGTCCTCGATCCGGGCTCCCCACTGGCCGGGGAAGTAGATACCGGGCTCGACGGAGAACGACATACCCTCCTCGAGCATCAGGTCGTTGCCCGCCACGATGTAGGGCTCCTCGTGCACCGACAGTCCGATGCCGTGTCCGGTGCGGTGCACGAAGGCCTCGGCCAACCCCTCGGCGGCCAGCACGTCGCGGGCGGTGGCGTCCACCTGCTGGGCAGTCACACCGGGCCGCACCGCCTCGACCGCGGCCTGCTGTGCGCGCTGGAGAACGGCGTAACGCCGCGCCACGTCGGGGTCGGGCTCGCCGATGCTGTATGTGCGGGTGGAGTCGGAGTTGTATCCGGGTTCGTACGGGCCGCCGATGTCGACGACGACGATGTCGCCTGCCCGCAATTCACGGTCGGAGCACTCGTGGTGCGGGTCTGCGCCGTGTGGCCCGGATCCGACGATGATGAACGCCACCTCCGAATGCCCTTCGGCGACAATGGCTTCGGCGATGTCGGCAGCCACGTCGGCCTCGGTGCGGCCGGGCACCAGAAACTCCGGCACCCTGGCGTGCACGCGGTCGATCGCCGCGCCGGCCTTGCGCAGCGCGTCGATCTCGGCGGCGTCCTTGATCATTCGGAGCCGACGCAGCACGTCCGTCGCGAGCACGGGCACCACACCGAGCACGTCAGCCAGCGGCAGCAGGTGCAGCGCGGGCATCGCGTCGGTGACGGCCGTCGCAGCGGGAGCTTCATTGCCTTCATGCTCCTCATGTCCGCCCCGAAGCGCATCGGCCACCAGTCGGTACGGATCGTCGCCGTCGACCCAGTCCCGCACCGCCAGAGGAAGTTCGGTGATCGCCGATTCCTTCAGCGAAGCGAGTTCCAGCCGCGGCACCACGACCGTCGCCTCACCCGAGGCAGGCAGCACGAGCGCGGTCAGCCGTTCGAAGGTCTGCGCGCGGGAGCCGACGAGATAGCGCAGGTCATAGCCCGGCGTGATGACCAGCCCCGCCAAGCCGGCTTCTGCCGCGGCATCGGCGGCGGCCCGCAGGCGTTGTGCATATACGTCTGTGCTGAATCGGCCGACCGTCATGACGGAAAGGCTAATCCGGCGCCGAATAGCTGGCGACCTCGATCAGATTGCCGTCGGGGTCTCGACAGTAATGCGACGTCATCGGGCCCAGCGCCCCGGTCTTGGCGACTGGGCCCTCGGTGACCTGAACACCGCAGTCGTGCAGGTGCGCGCCGATGTCATCGGGGCTCATATCGGCGATGAAGCACAGATCCAGCGAGCCGGGCGCGTCGACGGCTCCGGTGGCCCAGTTCGGTGCGCCGCTGGGCCGCACGTTGATCTTCTGGTTGCCGAACACCAGGGCCACGCGGCCGTCGCCGAACACCTCGCGCTTCATGCCGAGCACCCGCTCGTACCAGGCGGCGCTGCGTTCGGCATCGCGACAGTTGAGCACCACGTGGTCTATTCGATCGACTGCGAAAGTCATACCTCACGCTACTGTGAATGTCCGTGTCCGCTCCCTTGCTATTGCTCGACGGCGCCAGCATGTGGTTCCGCTCGTACTTCGGTGTGCCCTCGTCGATCACGGCGCCCGACGGGCGTCCGGTCAATGCGTTGCGCGGCTTCCTGGACGCCGTCGCGACGGTGATCACCCGCGAGCGTCCGGCACGCCTGGTGGTGTGCCGCGACGACGACTGGCGGCCACAGTGGCGGGTGGACCTGATCCCGTCGTACAAGGCGCACCGGGTCGAAGAGGTGCATGCCGACGGGCCTGACATCGAGGAAGTGCCCGACGAACTCACGCCGCAGGTCGACATGATCATGGAGATCCTGGACGCGTTCGGCATCGCGACCGCGGGCGCGCCGGAATGCGAGGCCGACGATGTGCTGGGCACGTTGGCCGCCCGCGAGAAACGGGACCCGGTCGTGGTGGTCAGCGGTGACCGGGACCTGCTGCAGCTGGTGCGGGACCAGCCGGTGTCGGTCCGGGTGCTCTACCTGGGCCGGGGTCTGGCGAAGGCGATCAAGTGGGGTCCGGACGAGGTGGCCGACACCTACGGGGTGCCGGTCGGGCGGGCCGGCCCCGCCTACGCCGAACTCGCGCTGCTGCGCGGCGATCCGTCCGACGGGCTGCCCGGTGTTCCGGGTGTCGGCGAGAAGACCGCCGCGACGCTGCTGGCACAGCACGGCTCTCTGGAGGGGATTCTGGCCGCCGCCCACGACCCTAAATCCAAGATGTCCAAGGCGTACCGGACCAAACTCCTGGCCGCCACCGACTACATCGAGAAGGCGGGGCCGGTGGTGCGGGTTGCGTCGGACGCCGAACTCGACTGGTCGACGCCGTCCGACGCACTGCCGCTGGCCGCCGAACACCCGCGCAAGGTCGCCAAACTGGCCGAACAGTACGGCGTGACGTCGTCGATCGGCCGCCTGCAGAAGGCGCTGGACGACCTGCCGGACCGCTAGCGGCGGCCTACTTCGGCCGGCCCACCTCGTAGGTGCCGCTGTCGTCCTGGAACGTCACGGTCACCTGGCGCTTGGTGCCGTCGATGCTGACCTCGCAGTCGAAGGTGCCACCCTTCTCGACCTTGGGGTTCTGACCGTCGTTGCACTTGACGTCCTGAACGTTCTTGGCGCCGTAGCCGTTGGCCTGGTCGGTCAGGATCCGCTGCACGCCGGTCTGCGCGGCGTCGATGTCCAGCTTGGTGGTGACGAAGAAGCCGGGCTTCCAGAAGCCCGTCACGAGGACCACCGCGACGATGATCGCCGCCAGCAGGCCGATCACGCCGCCGATGACCGCCAGCGAGCGTTTCGACCCCTCCTCGGCGCCCGGGGCGCCGTACTGGCCGTACTGGCCGGGCTGCTGTCCGTACTGACCCGGCTGCTGGCCGTACTGCTGTGGGTACTGGCCGGGCTGGCCGTACTGACCGGGCTGTTGGCCGTACTGGCCGGGCTGCTGGTACGGCTGCTGGCCGTACTCCGTCGGCTGCTGGCCGTACTCGGTCGGCTGCTGGCCGTACTCGGTCGGCTGTTGGCCGTACTGTTCGGCCGGCTGCTGGTACGGCTGCGGCGGCTGATAGGCGGGCTGCTGCGGGTACTGGGGGTACTGCTGCTGCGACGGGTCGTAGGCCGGCGGCTGCCACTGCGGCGCGGCCGTGGTCGGCTCGCTGCTCGACGGCTGGGGCTGCCACTGATTGGCCGACGGGTCGCTCGACGGCTGCTCCGACGGCTGCTCCGGCTGTTGGCCGCCGGGCCACGCCTGCGTCGGGTCAGATCCCTGCGGTCCGCTCATCTCACTCCTTGATCGAGGGTCGTGCTTGCCACACACTACCGCGCATCAACAGCTACGACGCCGCGTCGAACGTCGTTGATCGCGCGTTTCGCGGTCGCCCGCAGTGCGGGGTCGGGCGCGGCGTTTCGCACCTGGTCGAGCAGGTCCAGAACCTGGCGGCACCACCGCACGAAATCGCCTGCCGACAACGGAGACCCGGTGCCCGCGGAATCCGACGCGGCCAGCGCGGTGGTCAGGTCGCCGGTGGCGGCCCAGCGATAGATGGCGGGAACGAACCCGTCGTCGGGCTCGCGACTCTGGCTGAGTCGATGACGCTGTTCGTCGGTGCGCAGTTCGGTCCACAGCCTGCGGGTCTGGTTCAGCGCCCGGCGGAGCTTGCCTGTCGGGACATCGACACCGCCCGGGGCGGTCGGCGTGTCGCCGCGCGTCTCGAACAGCACCGATGACAACACCGCGGCCAACTCTGCGGCGTCCAGGCCCTCCCAGATGCCGCTGCGCAGCGATTCGGCGACCAGCAGGTCACTTTCGCTGTAGATCCGCGCCAGCACACGCCCGTCGTCGGTGACCTTCGGATCTGCCTCCGCCTCCGCGCCGGCCTCGATGAAGCCACGTTCGGTGAGCAGCACGACGATTCGGTCGAACGTGCGCGCCAGCGAGTTGGTCGCCGCAGCGACCTTCTGCCGGACCTGTTCGTTGTCGCGCTCGATTCGCAGATACCGCTCGGCCAGCCGTGCCTTCTCCTCGCGGTCGGGCAGTTGATGTGCGCGGTGGCGGCGCACTTGCTCACGCAGGGCAGCCAATTCGGGGTCGACGTCGCGTTCGGCGGGGGGGCCGCTGCGCTTGCGCTTCGCCGACGGCGCGTCGAGACCGGTCGCGGCTGATCGCAGCGCAGAGGCGACGTCGCGCCGCGCGCGGGGGTTGCGGTGTTCGACCCGCTTCGGCAAGGACATGGATCCCAGAGGCGCCGACGCCCCCGAGTAGTCCGCCGACGAAATCCGGCCCGCCCAACGGTGTTCGGTCAGCACGAGCGGCCGCGGATCGTCGCTGTCGCGGTCCGATTCCAGCACCACGGCCAGCCCACCGCGCCTGCCCTGCGTGATGGTGATGATGTCTCCGCGGCGCAGCGCTCCCAGCGCATCGTTGGCCGCTTTGCGACGCTGCAGTCGCGACGCCCTCGACTGAGCCCGCTCGCGTTCCGAGATCTGCAGGCGCAACCGCACGTAGTCGAGCATCGGACTCTCGCGGCCGTCCCGGGTCGGCGCCTCGCCGTCGGCGAGTTCGGCGGCGATCTCCTCGAGCATTCGTTCACCGCGCTCGATGCCGCGCACCAACCCCACCACCGACCGGTCGGCCTGATACTGGGCGAACGAACTCTCCAGCAGCTTGTGCGCCTGTGCCGGTCCCATCTGATGAACCAGATTGATCGTCATGTTGTACGACGGCGCGAAGGAACTGCGCAACGGGAAGGTGCGGGTGGACGCGAGCCCGGCCACTTCGGCAGGATCGACGTCGGGCGTCCACAACACGACCGCGTGGCCTTCCACGTCGATCCCGCGGCGGCCCGCGCGCCCGGTCAGTTGCGTGTACTCGCCCGGTGTCAACGGCACGTGCTGTTCGCCGTTGTACTTCACCAAGCGTTCGAGCACCACGGTCCTTGCAGGCATGTTGATTCCCAAAGCGAGTGTCTCCGTGGCGAATACAGCCTTCACCAGGCCTGCGACGAACAGCTCCTCCACGGTGTGGCGGAACACCGGCAGCATTCCGGCATGATGGGCCGCCAGTCCACGCAGCAGTCCCTCGCGCCATTCGTGGTAGTCGAGGATGATCAGGTCGGCCTCGGGCAGGTCGCCGCAGCGGCGATCGACCACCTCGGCGATGCGGGCGCGTTCCTGGTCGGTGGTGAGCCGCAGCGATGAACGCAGGCACTGCTTGACGGCGGCGTCGCATCCGGCCCGCGAGAAGATGAACGTGATCGCGGGTAGCAGTCCCTCGCGGCCGAGGACGCCGATCACGTCGGGGCGCGCCGGGGGCCGGTGAAGGCTCGGGCGGCCGTGGTTCCGGTGGCGACCGCGCGGCTGCCAGTCGGCCAGCCGATCCGCTTCGAGACGGTGTGCGATGTGGCGCAACAACTCCGGGTCGACGAGCAGCTCGCGTCCTGACTTCGCCGCACCGGTCGCCCGGTAGTCGAACAGGTCGAACACCCGCTTGCCCACCATGACGTGTTGCCACAACGGGACGGGGCGATGTTCGTCGACCACCACCGTGGTGTCGCCGCGCACCGTCTGGATCCAGCCGCCGAACTCCTCGGCGTTGCTCACCGTCGCCGACAAACTCACCAGCAGCACGTCATCGGGCAGGTGCAGAATCACCTCTTCCCATACCGCGCCGCGCATCCGGTCGGCCAGAAAATGGACCTCGTCCATGACGACATGGGAAAGTCCGTGCAGTGCAGGGGAATTGGCGTAGAGCATATTTCGCAGCACCTCGGTGGTCATCACCACGATGTCGGCGTTGCCGTTGATCGACTGGTCACCGGTGAGCAGGCCGATCTTCTCCGCACCGTAACGACGTACCAGATCGTTGTGCTTCTGGTTGCTCAGCGCCTTGATTGGCGTGGTGTAGAAGCACTTCCGGCCCGCAGCCAGGGCCATGTGCACGGCGAACTCCCCCACCACCGTCTTACCGGCGCCGGTCGGTGCGCAGACCAGGACGCCGTGTCCGCCCTCCAGCGCCTCGCACGCGCGCTGCTGAAAGTCATCCAGCCGAAACGGCAGTTGCTCGGCGAAGCCCGCCAGCTGGGAGTCAGGTGGCGTCGTCATCGACCACGACACGCCCCGGCGTCGGCACGGCGGCCGGCGCCTCGACCTGCTCGACACCACCGATCGGCGCCGCCTCTTCGTCGGGGACGTCGTCGAGGGCGGCACGACGCTCCTTGCGCCTGTCGTGAATGCGGGTGATCTGGATCGCGAACTCGAGCAGCAGCGTCAGGGCCATCGCGAGTGCGAGCATCGAGAACGGGTCCGAACCGGGCGTGAAGAACGCTGCGAACACGAACAGGCCGAAGATCATGCCGCGCCGCCATGCTTTGAGCCGCTCATAGGGAAGGATTCCGACGAAGTTCAGCATCACGATGAGCAGCGGGAACTCGAAGCTGAAGCCGAACACCAGCAGCAGGTTGATCAGGAACCCGAAGTACTGGTCACCCGAGAGGGCGGTCACCTGCACGTCGCTTCCGACGGTCAGCAGGAACCCGAGCGCCTTGGACAGCACCACGTAGGCCAGCACGGAGCCCGTGATGAACAGGGCGGCGCCGACGACGACGAACGCGACGGCGAAGCGGCGTTCCCTCTTGTACAGGCCCGGGGTGATGAACGCCCAGAGGTGATACAGCCACACCGGGCACGCCATCACGATGCCCGCGGTCAACGCGACCTTCAGGCGCAACATGAACTGATCGAACGGCGCCGTGGCCAGCAGCCGGCATTGTCCGTCGGGCGCGATGGTGGCGCGTGACGAGGCAGGCAGCGAACAGTACGGTCCGCGCAGCCAGTCGCCAAGGCTGGGCAGTCCGAAGAAACCGTGGCTGTACCAGAAGTACCCGAGGATCGTCGTCACCACGATCGCGGTCACGGCGAGCAGCAGGCGAGTGCGCAGTTCGTGTAGATGCTCGACCAACGACATGGTGCCGTCGGGGTTGACCTGCGAACGACGCCGACGTGGATCGAGTTTTTTGAAGATTCCGGGGGTTTGCACGGCGATGCCTATGACGCGGCCTTACGCCGCGGCCGGTTGGTCTGCGTCGGTCAGGCCGGTCGCTGGTCCGGCGGCGGCGCGACCTCCGGAGCCGCCTCAGCGGCAGAGTCGGCACGTTCCGAGGCGATCGGAGTGGGCGACGGAGCCGCCCGGCCGGCGACATCCGATGACGGCGTGTCCTGCTTCGACTCGGACTGCATCTCCTTGATCTCGGACTTGAAGATCCGCATCGACTTGCCAAGAGAACGCGCCGCATCCGGGAGCTTCTTGGAGCCGAAGAGCAGGACGAGCACGGCAATGACGATTATCCAATGCCACGGTTGTAGACCGCCCAATTTGGTCACCTCCAGACGACGGGCTCAGTCTACCTGGCCACTTCGTAGGCGCTCAGCGCCGCAGCGGCGGATTCGCGAACCCGCTGGGCCAGCGACTGCGGTGCGAGCACCCGCACCGCCGAACCGAAGCCGAGCACGAACCGGGCCATCCAGTCGTCGGAGGCATACGTCATCTCGGCCTCCCACGTGCCGTCGGCCAGTTCCCGGATGTCCCGCAGCGGGTAGTAGTCGAACATCCACGACGCCGAACGGTCGATGAGCAGGGTCGCTGACGGCAGGGACGGGTCGGCGTCGAACAGCGACGTGTCCGGTCCCGCCTGCACCGCAGGAGGCGGCGGCGCCGACGGTTCGCCGAGGACCTGCGCATCGACGATGCGGTCGAATCGGAACAGCCGCACCCCCTCGGCCGACCGGCACCACGCCTCCAGGTAGCTGTGGTCGGCCACCAGGACGACGCGGATCGGGTCGACGACGCGGCTGGACAACATGTCGTGAGACGCCGCGTAGTACTCGATCGCCAGTGCCCGGCCGTCCCGCACGGCGGCCCGCACCGCGGCGGCGGCGTTGCTTTCGATCGGCGCGGGCTCGTCGACCGCCGCGACGGGCATTCCCTCGCCGTGTCCGACCATTCCCGCGGCCGATTCGATCTTGGCGATCGCGCTGCGGGCGGCTTCGGGATCGACCATGCCGGGCACGTCGGCCAGCGCTCGCAACGCCACGAGCACGCCGGTCGCCTCCGGCGACGTCAGCCGTAGCGGGTGGTCGATGCCGGCACTGAAGGTGACTTCGATTGTGTCGCCCGAGAATTCGAAGTCGATCAGGTCACCGGGCCCGTAGCCGGGAAGCCCGCACATCCACAGCTGGTTGAGGTCGTCGCGCAGCTGTTTGACGCTGACCCCGAGATCCGTTGCGGCCTCGGCGTAGGTGATCTTCGGGTTCGCCTGGAAGTAGGGAACCATGTTCAGCAGCCGCACCAGCCGCGTCGATACGGCGGTCATGCGCGCACCTCATCCGTCTGCCCTGCCTGGGCGCGCAGCCTGGCCAGCACGTCGTCGCGCAGAGACTGTGGCTCCAGCGCAACCGCGTCGGGACCGTAGCTCGCGATCTCACGGGCCAGCCGGTCGATCATCCCGATGTCCAGCTGGATCTCCTCACCCGACCGGTCGCCCACCGTGCGTGGACCGACCACCGTCGCGCGGCGCCGCAATGCGGTGGCTCGGCCGTCGGCGACCCACACCGTGGCCTGTCCGCTGGTCGGCGACTCTCCCACCGCGAGGTCGACGATCTCGCGTAGATCGACCCCGTCGGGTCGCTGCACGGCGCCGTGCGGGCCTATCGCGGTGACCTCCGCCCCGATGCGGGACAGCCGGAAGGTGCGGGTGGCGTCGCGGTCGCGATCGTGTCCGACGAGATACCAGCGGCCCTTGTCGGTGACCACGCCCCACGGCTCCACTGTTCGCGTCGTGTAGGGCTCGCTGCGCGACGGTCGATGCGGGAACTGGACAACCTGCCCGGAATCGATGGCCGACAACAGGATTCCCAGTACCTCCTCCGAGCCACGCAGGCTCGGCAGCGTAGCGGTCGAGGTGATCGCGACAGCGGCGTCGACGGCCTCAATGTCAGTGCCGGCGGCCCGCAACTTGAGCAGCGCACCCTGGGTGGCGGTGATGAGCTCCGGCGACTCCCACAGTTGCGTGGCCACCGCGACGGCCGCGGCCTCGTCGGCGGTCAGCTCGACGGCAGGCAGTGCGTACGCCTCGCGGTTGATCCGGTAGCCCTCGGTCGGACCGAATCTGGACACCCGTCCGGTTTCCAGCGGGATGCCCAGATCGCGCAGCTCGTTCTTGTCGCGCTCGAACATGCGGGAGAACGCCTCATCGCTGGCGCTGTCGGCGTAGCCGGACACGGTCTCGCGGATCCGGTCGGCGGTGATGAAGGTACGCGTCGAGAGCAATGCGATGACGAGGTTCATCAACCGTTCGACTTTGGAAATCGCCACTCGTAAGAGCTTAGGGTGAGTCGTGGGCAGCCGTTGGCAGGACACCGGGGCGCCCCGTGGGGACGAGTACGACGCCCGGTGGCGCAAGCTGGCCGCCGCAGGTCAAAGCATCCACGGCGAGGCCGATCTGATCGAGAACCTGCTGCGCGACACAGGTGGGAGCCGCGTTCTCGACGCCGGATGCGGGACCGGCAGGGTGGCGACCGAACTCGCGGCGCGCGGATTCTCGGTGGTCGGCATCGACCTCGACGACGCCATGCTCGCCGCCGCCCGCGCCAAAGCACCCGAACTGGACTGGATCCGCGCCGATCTCACTGACGCGACCAGCCAGCTCAGCGGCGAGTTCGACGTCGTCGCGATGGCGGGAAACGTGATGATCTTCCTTGACCCGGGCACCGAAGGGTGGGTGCTCGAGGAGCTGAGTTCGCTGCTCGCGCCCGGCGCGCTTCTGGTGTCCGGGTTCTCCCTGCAGCCCGCGGGCCTGTCGCTGCCGGAGTACGACCGGCTGGCTGAGGCGGCAGGCCTTGAGCCGGTGCACCGTTGGGCCACCTGGGACCGTCAGCCCTATGACGGGGGAAGCTACGCGGTCTCTGTGCACCGACGCTTAAGCGGCGTGTAGATCCGCGAGTTCGATAACGATTCTTCGACTTCGCTGACCTCGATCGGCGGTGGGCCGGGCAGTGGCGGCGCGGTCGAGCGGTACTGCATGATCACGATGCCGAGTCGGCGCATCGCAATGGGGCGTGCGACAGGTTTTGATTCCGCAGACCGGCTTCCGCGGGTACTTCGCGGACGCCCGCAGGGTATGCCAGGCGCGGAAATGGAGTAGTGCACTACTCAGGTGCTCCGCGTGATCACGCATAACAATCATGACACCGGTAAATAACGGTTGCGGTGCTGAGAGCGGGCGGTGCCCGGATGTCGATGTGTGAGTGGCGCCCCTGCGATCAGTGCGATCGAAAAATGCCATGCGGCAACACAACTACTAACTACAAGCTCTGCGAATTTGGGGGTAGAGCGATGACATCGCACACACAGGGCCCGGGCGACTCCGGGTCGAAGCTAACACTGTACGGCTCGATCGGCACGGCGTTGATCAGCGCAGTCGCGGTCATCGTCGTTGGGATGATAAACCACGACGACCCCCCTGTTGCCAACGTTTCTACGACCTCCCCGACCACGGTTTCTAGCACCTCCCCGAGCCCGAAATCCGATCACGTTTCGTTCAACCAACTGCAGATGAACGGGACCGGTGGCGTCACCGTATCGGGCATCACCGACAAAGACGTCAACGCCACCGGCGTGTTCGTTGCGATAGGCCCAAGGCCATCGGGCGGGTACTGGTCCGGCTTCGGAAAGATCGAGAACCAGCAATGGCAAGCCGATGTCGCGACCGACCCACCGTGGCAGGACTACAAGATATCGGCCGCCTACTACTACGGGTCCCCCGGCGCGTCACCGGCACGGGCAGCGCTGCCGTCACCGGAGCCGAAAGTGACGACTGAGCCAGCTGTTCCGGCAGTGGCTCCGGCGGGGCGACCGGTATCGGAAACCACAAGCCAGAGCGCTTTGATGTTCGCTTTCCAGCCCGGACCGACGACGTCGCCACCACCACCTCCGGACCCGTTAGTGACTTGTGTGGAGCAACGCGGCCCCAGTTGTTTCGACGGCCCGGAGTTCGGACCGCCGACGGACTACCAACCGAATCAGTGACTGGCTAATTGGACGGGCTGACAGAGTAGCTTTGCTGGGAATACGGCCTCACGGACACGTGACCCAGCGGGGCCGTCGCACGTCGGACACGCCGCCAAAGTGAGCACAAGGGCGCGGTCGGCTCGTCAGCTCATGGGTATCGACCAGTAGGCCACCATGGTTTCCTGCGCGGCGACGTGACCGTCCGTCCTCAGGAGCGTCAACCGATGGGGCCGGATCTCATATCGGGTGCCATCGGCCGGGTTGGTCACGTCGAAGCCGCCCGCCGAGCGCACCGCATTGGCGAGTGCGAGTAGGGCGCCGTCGCTGAGGCGCACACCCCGGTAGTAGAAGGCGCCGGGCCCGGTCTGACACAGCACCAGCTCGGTCTGCGTCGTGTTGCCCATCGCCGCGGCGGGGCGTCCCGGGTCGCAGCGGGCGGCGGAGTTCAGGAAGCCCTGCTCGTCGGTCCCAGCTGGGCGAACACCCCCGTCGGCTGCTGAGTGGTGGGAGCCCGATGTCTCGGTCGGTCGGATCTCGGCCGATGTCGCGGTCCCCGCGCGCGTACTGTCTTGGCTGCTGCCCAACAAACCGGCCTGAAACAGCACGGTCACAAGCCCGGTGAGCGCGACGATGGCGCTACCAATCCCAGTGAGGATCCCGGGTAGCGTGAGCCACCACGACTTCTTCGCTTCGTCGTCAGCCGTTTCGTCGTCAGCCGTTTCGTCCTCAGCCATCGCCTGTGCCCTAACGTGATGCCGGTAGCCTATCCGCCGTGCCGCACCTCCACTGGCGGCCTAGTCCTTCGTTGCGCCTGTGACTGCGAGGATGGTGCGCGCTACGAGGCCAGGGTCATCGATCATGGGAACGTGTCCGACCCCAGTCAGCACCTTAAACGTCGCGTGGGGCAGGCGCTCCGAGAGTGCGCTGGCGTATTCCGCCATTGGAAGCACCCTGTCTTTCTCCGACCATGCGACGGTAATTGGGCAAGGCAACGGGTCCAGCGGCGCGATGTGCCATTCGTCCGCCGAAAGGTCATCGAACACTGCGCAGGCGAAGTTGTCGTCAAGGATCTCGACCGCCTGGGCCGGGGTCAGTTGATCCCCATCGACGGCCATGTCGCGGAACGCGAATCTGCGCATGGAGGCCGGTTTGAACATCAGCGGGATGGCAGGTCGCATTAGGCGGCTCAACGCTCGGCCCCTCGCTCTCAGAGAACGAGCTTGTAAACCATCGCCTGGGGACCACAGGCCGGGAGGGGAAAGCGCGCAGACCGTCGCCGCGCGACCGCGCCTGGCCAATTCAATAGCCATAAAGGCACCCAGGGAGTTGCCGGCAATATGCGGTCGATCAAGGCCGCGCTCGTCAAGGTAGTGCTCCGCTGCGTCAACCACATCGTTCATCGTGACTGGGCGTCGCTGTACCGGAGGGCCGCCGCGATGCCCCAAAGCGCTAGGTGCAGACACCTGGTGATGGTCGGCGAGAAGTGGAACCACTTCTCGCCACGCACTTTCGCTAGACATAGTCAGACCGTGTAGCAACACGAGGGCCGACTGACCGGACGCCATTCGCGAAGTGCCGCACACAGGCGGCACGTTCAATCGCAGTCCTGCTGATTCGCTGCGCTTGCGGTCACATCGAGGCGATGAGCCGCTTGACCCGTTCGTCGACCGAGCGGAACGGGTCCTTGCACAGCACGGTGCGCTGCGCCTGGTCGTTCAGCTTGAGATGGACCCAGTCGACGGTGAAGTCGCGACCGGCTTCCTGTGCGGCGCTGATGAACTCGCCGCGCAGCTTGGCCCGCGTGGTCTGCGGCGGGGTGTTCACCGCGGCCTCGATGTCCTCGTCGGTGGTGATCCGCGACGCGAGCCCCTTGCGCTGCAGCAGATCGAACACGCCCCGGCCCCGCTTGATGTCGTGGTACGCCAGATCGAGCTGGCTGATCTTCGGGTCGGACAGCTCCATGTTGTAGCGGTCCTGGTAGCGCTGGAACAGCTTCTTCTTGATGACCCAGTCGATCTCGGTGTCGACCTTGGCGAAGTCCTGACTCTCGACGGCGTCCAGCTGGCGGCCCCACAGGTCCACCACCTGCTGGATCTGCGTGTTGGGCTCCCGGCTCTGCAGGTACTCCACCGCGCGGGCGAAGTACTCACGCTGGATGTCCAGCGCGCTGGCCTGCCTGCCGCCCGCCAGCCGCACCGGGCGCCTGCCGGTCAGGTCGTGGCTGACCTCGCGGATCGCGCGGATCGGGTTGTCGAGCGAGAAGTCGCGGAACGCGACGCCGGCCTCGATCATCTCGAGCACCAGCGACGCCGTGCCCACCTTGAGCATCGTGCTGGACTCGCACATGTTGGAGTCGCCGACAATGACGTGCAGTCGACGATACTTTTCGGCGTCCGCGTGCGGCTCGTCGCGGGTGTTGATGATGGGGCGCGACCGCGTCGTCGCCGACGACACGCCTTCCCAGATGTGCTCGGCCCGCTGGGACAGACAGAACGTCGCCGCCTTGGGCGTCTGCAGCACCTTGCCTGCGCCGCAGATCAGCTGACGGGTGACCAGGAAGGGCAGCAGCACATCGGAGATGCGCGAGAACTCACCTGCGCGCACGATCAGGTAGTTCTCGTGGCAGCCGTAGGAGTTGCCCGCCGAGTCGGTGTTGTTCTTGAAGAGGTAGATGTCGCCACCGATGCCCTCGTCGGCGAGCCGCTGCTCGGCGTCGATCAGCAGGTCTTCCAGCACCCGCTCGCCGGCACGGTCATGGGTGACCAGTTGGACGAGGCTGTCGCATTCGGCGGTGGCGTACTCGGGATGTGAGCCCACATCGAGGTACAGGCGCGCGCCGTTGCGCAGAAATACGTTTGAGCTGCGGCCCCACGACACCACGCGCCGGAACAGATACCGGGCGACCTCGTCAGGGCTGAGCCGACGGTGGCCGTGGAACGTGCAGGTGACACCGAATTCGGTCTCGATGCCCATGATTCGTCGCTGCACCTCATCGAGACTACTGGGTGCTCGCCTTTCACGGCGGGCTCCCGCGCCGAACCAGGGGGCCTGTGCCGCTGCCCGAGCTGGTGCCACTACCCCGCACCGAGGGGCGGAGGGACTCCGCCGCCGCCAGGCCCTGCTATCCGTGCCTCACTCCGAAATGTGCACTGCGTTCGTATGTGATAACGCCCGGATGTGGCTGTGACCGCTGCCATCCGGGGGTTACCCCAACCGTGAAGGTGCCGCCGGTTCCATCTGACCCGTGAGCGGGTTCACCTTTGCCGTCGTGCCCGGCTGTGCCCGCTGCTGCGCCGCTTGGGACAGCGCATTGAGTTGATCCATGAGCTGACGCCGGTCTTCTTCGGATTGCTGGTAGAACGTCCACATGCCCCAGGCGGCGGGGCGCACATACAGCGTCACTTGCTGCCGACCACGAGGGCTCGGCGCCAGCACCGCAGGAACGGCAACGACTCGGTCCAGCGTCGCCGAACTGACCAGTTCCTCCGCGATCTTCTTCACATCCACCCAGTCCTGAAGCTCATAGACCGACGACTGATGAGCCATGTGCGCCGGACCCTGCAGGGCGAGATACCACGCCATCCCGCGTCTCCTTTAGCTCGTCGTAACAGCGCCAGCATAAAATGACGGTTTAGCGCATCGTTCAGCGCTACCGCTGTGTCGGACGCATGGCGGGCGATTCTACGGTGCTGTCACATCGCCGCGCTTGAGCGCTCGCCACTGCTCACGGGTGAACCCGACCGACTTCGCAACCAGCCACAGCTCGTACTGCATCCGCATCGCCTCGGTCCAGAGGTCGCTGATCTCGACCAGCGGTTGGCGACCTACCGTCCGGCCATCGGGCGACGGACAGGGGTGCGTGCCGGCACGTTGACGATCAGACCAATGTCGAGTAGCCGACTACGCACGACGCATGGGGTTCATCGCGGTCATGCTGGCCATACCAGGAGGCTCACTCGGTCAGCCCGGTAGCAGCAAGGGAGGAAACCACCATGAACCAGCCCCAGGGGACCGACCTGCGTGCTTTCATTCTCAAAGACATCGAGATAACCCAGAAACTGATCGACGATGAGCGGTCTGACCTGCAGCATCCCGAAATTCTCACCCACGACGTCGTAGTGAGGATCAAGGAGGATCTCGAGAGGCGGGGGAAGTTGCTAGACAGCTTTAAGGACGCCCTCCATCGCTGCCGCGCTTGATCGAACGCCACGCATCGCGGCTCAGCGTCGGGTCACCGGCTGTCTCGTACAGCGCCTGGAGCCGAGAGAACTCGACGTCCAGCGCATCACACATAGAGCAGCAGTAGGTACGCGACCGGCTGACGCTGCCGTCGTAACCGTCTCTCGCACAGCGGCGCCGGGCACCCCCGATGCGGCAGAAACACGATTCCCCGCCGGACCTGCTGCACGGCTTCGATGTGTTCGCTTGGTCACGCTGTCGCGAACTGTGCGTCGGTATATCGAATTCTCAGCGAAATCACAGCTGGTGCTCCATTATCGATTCACCAGTCGAAATCTGGCGAAGTCGAAACAGGGGCAAACGTGGGGGCAAACATGACTCGATTGCTGCGTGGCGCATTGCCGTTGCTAATACTCGCTGCGGGGTGCGTCGGCCCGGCGGTGGCCAATGCCGCGCCTACGGGACCGGACCTGTCGTTCAGTCAGTTCCCTGGCGGGATAACGGTCAACGTCACCGACAAGAGCGGGACCCCATCCTGGTGCACGTATTCGGCCGAGTGGTTCAAGCCGCCGCCGTTCCTGCTGGCCGCGAATGCGACGTATCCACTGATGATTCCGTTCTCGGCCCCAGACAACAAGGTGTGGAACGTCAACGTCAATTGCGACAACGGCGCCAGCACCCACACGACCTACAACTATGTCGCCGGGGCTACGGACGACAGCGCCAGCCTGACGACGTTGTCGGACCTCTTCACCGACCTGGATGCGGGCCTGAAGCGGTTGCAAACTGAGTCGAAGAAGTTGGGCCCGACGATGAGCAGTGCGGCCAGTAAATTCACCGGCACCAATATTCAGGCGGACCAGACTACGTTCTCGCACTGGACGGCCGAAAAATCAGGGATGCGGGTGTCCTTCGAGCAGGGCACGGTCGCCCCATCAAGCGCCGGCGTCGTTGAACTCACCATTCCATGGGAAAATCTGAGCGATGTACTAAAGCCAGGCGTTTTACAACAAGTTACGCGCTGACCAGGACGACCGAGGTACTACCCCAGGCCCGGGCGCCAGGTGTCGACAACACCGCGCAGCAGTGGAGTTGTTGCCGCTTCGGATGCCCTGACCAGCTAGCTAGAACAATCCACACGTGACCCGCTGCTCGATGACGGCACCCGGCGACCTCATCCAGGCGGTGCAGGCAATCCCCGGTGGCCCGCACGGCGCCGACACGGATGAAATGGCGCGCGTAATCCCTTTAGCGACAGGCTATTACGACGATGGACGGCTGATGGCTGGTTGGCAGGCACACACCGACGGGCTCAATTCGCCCTCGGACTCGTGGCGCAACATCTTGGCGGTAATCACCGGTGACCGTGATCGGATCCGGCCGGCCGGGTGAAGGGAGACAAAACGAGCCATTACCGCCGTCGGACGGACAGAATGGGCCGATGTGGTCGCGCAGCGCCCCCGTCGACGGGTTCCGGCTGGCCTTTGACCGATTCGGGACAAAGGGAGCGCCGCCGGTGGTCCTGCTGCACGGCTGGCCGGGTAACCGCCATGACTATCGGCACGTCGTTCCGCTGCTCAGTGGCGCCGCCGACGTCATCGTTCCCGACCTCCGCGGATTCGGCGGCTCCGACAAGCATGCCGTCGCCGTGCGCCACTTCTACAGCGCGACCGCCCAAGCGGGCAGCGTCATCGGGCTCATCAAGGAACTCGGCCTGTCCCGAGTCGTGCTCGCCGGCTATGACGTCGGGAGCCGGGTCGCTCAGAGCATCGCCCGGATGCACCCGCACCTGGTCTCGGCGCTGGTGCTTTCTCCCCCGCTGCCCGGCGCCGGTGACAGAGTCCTGACCGCGCAGGCGCAGAGCGAGTTCTGGTATCAGGCCTTTCACCAGCTGCCGCTCGCCGCACAGTTGATCGACGGCAATCCCGATGCGGTGCGAGAGTATCTGCGGCACTTTTGGATTCACTGGTCCGGACCGAATTTCACTGTCTCCGAAGATGATCTGGACAGGCTGGTGGCCGATTACGCCCTTCCTGGAGCGTTCAGCGCGTCGATCGCCTGGTACCGTGCCGGCGCGGGAATGACCGCCCAGTCCCTCACCGAACTTCCACCCGATCGAGCCATCAAGATTCATGTGCCCACCGATGTGCTGTGGCCACAACATGATCCGCTGTTCCCGCGCGAGTGGTCCGACCGCCTCGAGCATTACTTCACCGACGTTGCGCTGCACTCCGCGTTCGACGCCGGGCACTTCACACCACTGGAATGCCCCGAGCAGTTCACCGAGCTGATCCTCATCCGTGCTCGCCCGAGCGAAGACGCACGCGGCCGAGACGTCTAGCGTGCGCGCCGACCGTCGAGATCGAAACCCAGGTGGCGCCGCTATACGTCATCGTCTCCGTCGGACATTGCGATGACCTTCGACATCGCCCACACGGGCGTGGCGAGATCGGACAGCTCTACCGCGACGGCGCGGAACCCGAAGCCGTGATCAACGCGCTTGCCGCGTGAGGTCTAGGCGTCCGACTCATTCTCGTCGGAAGATGAATCCTCCACGGGCAGCAGCGTTTCCAGCGCTGACCCGGTGATCCGCCGGAACGCGCGGCGCGGCCGGTTGGCGTCGAGGATCGCTACCTCCAGCGTCGCCGCGTCGAGAGCGCGCGACTCGCCGTTGATGCCGGCCTTCAACGCGTCGATCGCAACCTTTGCCGCCGCCGACAAACTGGCATTCTCGGTGTAAGACTCGTTGAGCTTCTCGGAGATCGGCTCGGTGGTGCCACCCATCACGACGAAATGCGGCTCGTCGTTGATCGACCCGTCGTAGGTGATCCGGTAGAGCTCCGGGGATTTCGTCTCGCCGTAGTGCGCGACCTCGGCC
Organism: uncultured Actinomycetota bacterium; assembly: GCA_963721495.1. Lineage (GTDB taxonomy): Bacteria > Actinomycetota > Actinomycetes > Mycobacteriales > Mycobacteriaceae > Mycobacterium. Next base: position 133,808 of record CAVRMG010000007.1, read on the forward strand.
ACGCAGAGCTCGACCTCGTACGGCTTGGCCTGCTCGGTGAAGATCGTGCCCAACGCCTCGGCGTACACATTGGCCAGCTGACGGCCGGTGACGTCGCGCCGGGCGTAGGCGTAGCCACGGGTGTCGGCGAACTGGATGCCCCCGCGGCGAAGTCTGTCGAACTCGTTGAACCGCCCGACGGCGGCGAACCCCACCCGGTCGTAGAGCTCGCTGACCTTGTGCAGCGAGCGCGACGGGTTCTCTGCGACGAACAGCACGCCGTCGGCATACGCCAGCGCCACGACGCTTCGACCGCGGGAGATGCCCTTACGCGCGAGCTCTGAACGCTCGCGCATCGCCTGTTCGGGCGATATGAAATATGGAAAGCTCACGAGTCACCCCGCGCGTCGGTGGACTTGTGTGCGACATCCGGGCCGAAAGTGTCTGCCCGGGAACGGCTTTCGATGACCTCTCGCGCGAAGTCCGCAATGCGCTGCTCGGGAACCTCCTCCGCACCCTCGGTCCCGATGACCACTGCGGTCGGATAGATGCCGCGCACCAGATCCGGGCCTCCGGTCGCCGAGTCGTCGTCGGCGGCGTCGTAGAGCGCCTCGACGGCCACCCGCAGCGCGGAATCCGCGTCTGCCACTCGCGTATACAGCTTCTTCATCGATGACTTGGCGAAGATCGAGCCCGACCCCACCGACTGGTAGCCCTCATCCTCGAAGTTCCAGCCGCCCGCTGCGTCGAAGGACACGATGCGACCGGCGGCCTGCGGGTTGGGGTCATCGAGGTCGTAGCCGGCCAGCAGGGGCAATGCGACGAAGCCCTGCAGTGCGGCGCCCAGGTTGCCCCTGACCATCGTCGCCAATCGGTTGACCTTGCCCGCGAACGACAGCGCAACGCCTTCGAGCTTTTCGTAATGCTCGAGTTCGACCGCGTACAACCGGGCGAACTCGACCGCGATGGCCGCAGTGCCCGCGATGCCGGTCACCGTGTAGTCGTCGGTGATGTAAACCTTCTGCACGTCGCGGCCCGCGATCATGTTGCCCTGCGTGGACCGGCGATCGCCGGCCATCACGACGCCGCCGGGATACTTCAAGGCCACGATCGTGGTGCCGTGCGGCACCGCATCCGACGGGATCACGTGCCGGTTCACCGGCAACAATTCGGGCGCCTGACGGCGCAGCAGTTCAGAGAAGGACGACAAGTCCACGGGAAGGGGCGGTGCTCCTGGTAGGGGTGACGGAAAGCCGGGCTGTTCGCGTGGCGACCAGGTCACTGGCCGCCCTTCTGGACATACGCGCGCACGAAGTCTTCGGCGTTCTCTTCCAGGACGTCGTCGATCTCGTCCAGCAGGTCGTCGGTCTCCTCGGCAAGCTTCTCGCGACGCTCCTGGCCGGCGCCCGCATTGCCGGTGACGTCGTCGTCATCGCCGCCACCACCGCCACGCTTTGTCTGCTCCTGCGCCATCGCCGCCTCCTGCGTATGTCTTCGGCGGGCTCACTGCGCCCGCCGTGACTCCACCCTACCGTTCGACGCGCGAATTGCCTGGCATAGCGCGCCACGGGGAGGTGGGCGGGAACGATCAAGTGAGGTGGGCGGGAACGATCAAGTGAGGTGGGCGGGAAGCCTTAAGTAGTGAGCTGTTCGACCAGTTCCACGGCACTGTCCACGGAGTCCAGCAGGGCGCCGACGTGGGCTTTGCTGCCACGCAGCGGCTCGAGGGTTGGAATGCGGACGAGCGAATCGCCACCGAGGTCGAAGATCACCGAGTCCCAGCTGGCCGCGGCGATGTCCGCCCCGAACCGCCGCAGGCACTCGCCGCGGAAGTACGCCCGGGTGTCGGTCGGCGGGTTGTCCACGGCGTCGATCACCTGCTGCTCGGTGACCAGTCGCTTCATCGACCCACGCGCGACCAGGCGGTTGTACAGGCCCTTGTCCAGCCGGACGTCGGAGTACTGCAGGTCGACCAGGTGCAGTCGCGGTGCCGACCACCCGAGGTTCTCCCGGTTCCGGAAACCCTCCAGCAGTCGCAGCTTGGCGGGCCAGTCGAGGATCTCCGCGCACTGCATCGGGTCGCGCTCGAGCAGGTCGAGCATGGTGGCCCAGGTCTCCACAACGTCGGAGGCACGCGGATCGGGATCGCGGCTGTCTACCAGCTTGGCCACCCGGTCCAGGTAAATCCGTTGCAGCGCAAGGGCGGTCAGCTCACGGCCATCGGCCAGGGCGACGGTGGCGCGCAGCGACGGGTCACGGCTGACGACGTGAACGGCGTGCACCGGCCGGGCCAGCGCCAGATCGGTGAGGTCCATGCCCTCTTCGATCATGTCCAGCACCAGCGCCGTGGTGCCGACCTTGAGGTATGTCGACGTCTCGGCCAGGTTCGCGTCACCGATGATGACGTGCAGCCGCCGGTACTTGTCCGCGTCGGCGTGCGGCTCGTCGCGGGTGTTGATGATGCCGCGCTTGAGCGTGGTCTCCAGGCCGACCTCGACCTCGATGTAGTCCGAGCGCTGCGACAGCTGGAACCCGGGCTCGTCGCCGCTCGGGCCAACGCCGACGCGGCCCGAGCCGGTGATCACCTGGCGGGACACCAGGAACGGCGTCAGCCCTTGGATAACCGCCGAGAACGGCGTCTGGCGTGACATGAGGTAGTTCTCGTGCGACCCGTAGGAGGCGCCCTTACCGTCCACGTTGTTCTTGTAGAGCTGCAGCTTGGCGGCCCCGGGGACGCTGGCGACGTGGCGCGCCGCAGCCTCCATCACCCGCTCACCGGCCTTGTCCCAGATCACGGCGTCAAGCGGGTCCGTGCACTCCGGTGCCGAATACTCGGGGTGGGCGTGGTCGACGTACAGCCGCGCACCGTTGGTCAGGATCATGTTGGCCGCGCCGACCTCGTCGGCGTCCACCACCGGCGGCGGCCCCGCCGAGCGGCTCAGATCGAAGCCACGGGCGTCGCGCAGGGGCGATTCCACTTCGTAATCCCAGCGCGTGCGCTTGGCGCGCTGGATCCCGGCGGCCGCCGCGTACGCCAGCACCGCCTGGGTGGAGGTCAGGATCGGATTCGCGGTGGGATCGGACGGCGATGAGATGCCGTACTCGACCTCGGTACCGATAATCCGCTGCATGTGGCCCAGCCTAGGCGACGACCCGCAGTAGCCTGCGACCGTGCCGTCTGACCGGGACGACCCCACTGTCGACCGCAACGCCGCCGCGGGCCAGTTCGTGATTGGTGTCGAACAGCGCCGGGCGGCGGACAAGTGGTTCCTCGAGCGCGGGCTGCCCGCCGTCCTGCGGCCCGGTCGGCTGGTCCGGCGGCTGTGGCCGCGATCGGCGCCCGCGCTGGCGGCATTCGCCGTGTTCATGCTCAATTCCGCCGTGGTGGTGCTGGTCACCGGTAAGCACACGGTCAACATCGAGGGCGAGCCGACACGTGCCGAGTGGTTCGTGCTGGGGTTGGTCGTCCTCGTGCTGCCCATCGCGTCGCTGGTCGGCTGGCTGGTGTCCAGAATCTCCACCGTCCACGCCCGCACCCTCGCGGCGACCGTTGCGGTGGTGGTGGCGATCGCCGGTGGCATCGTCGGCGGGCCGAGCCCACGGGTGCTGGTTGATCTGCTGTTCGAGGCGATCGTTATCGCGATCGTGCTGGCACTGACCGCGTCCGGTCTGGGATCGATCATGGCCTGGACCGCGCAGACGACGTTCTCTCATCTCGCCGCAGCGGGGTCGTTGATGATCCGCGCGCTGCCGGTGCTGCTTCTGACGTTCCTGGTGTTCTTCAACTCACCGGTGTGGCTGATGGCGGCCACCGTGTCGCGCGCGCGACTGTGGCTCGCGCTGGTGTTCCTCGCCCTGATCGCCGCGGCGTTCGTGGTCACCGTCACCATCGACCGATTCAGGCCGGCCATCGATGCACCCGAACCCGTGGCCGGCCAGGTTGCGCAACTGGCCGACACACCGTTCGCCGCAATGCCCGATCCGTCGCGGACGCAGGCCTTCAACCGCGCCGAACGGCTCAATGTGCTTTTCGTGCTTGTCGTTTCGCAACTCGCACACATTCTGGTGGTGGCCGTGGTCACCGCGATGATCTTTCTCATCCTCGGCTTGATCATCCTTTCACCGGAACTGCTGGCGGCCTGGACACGCAACGGGTCGAGCGACGGGACGTTCCTCGGCATGACGATCCCGGTACCGCAGGCGCTGATTCAGGTCACGATGTTCCTCGGCGCCCTGACGTTCATGTACGTGAGTGCGAAGTCGGCAGGCGACGCCACGTACCGAACGCAGTTTCTCGAACCGCTGAGCGACGACCTGCGGCTCACCTTGGTCGCCCGCAACCGTTACCGGGCCGCCGTTCCGCCGCGCTGACGCGTGCCGCCTCGCGGTTTCACGCACCGTCAGCACCAGCGTCGATACCCCAGTCGCCGCACGTGTATTCGATGTTGACCGACGACCTCGGATGGTCATCGGAGGCGTACGAGAAATGGCTCGCCCACGCGCTACCTCAAATACTGCTGCGCCCGGAACTGCTGTCGACGTAGCCCTACAGGTACTGACCCAGGTTCGACTCGGTGTCGATCGCTCGCGAGGCACTCGACGACTTGCCGGTGACCAGCGTGCGGATGTAGACGATGCGCTCGCCCTTCTTGCCCGAAATCCGGGCCCAGTCATCGGGATTCGTCGTGTTGGGCAGGTCCTCGTTCTCGGCGAATTCGTCGACGATCGAGTCGAGCAGGTGCTGGATACGCAGACCTCGCTGACCCGTCTCCAGCACCGACTTGATCGCGTTCTTCTTCGCCCGGTCGACCACGTTCTGGATCATCGCGCCGGAGTTGAAGTCCTTGAAGTACATGACTTCCTTGTCCCCGTTGGCGTAGGTGACCTCCAGGAACCGGTTGTCGTCGATCTCGGCGTACATCCGGTCGACGACCTTGACGATCATCGCCTCGATGCAGGCTGTTCGGTCGCCACCGAACTCGCCGAGGTCGTCGGCGTGCACCGGCAGTTCCTCGGTCAGGTACTTGCTGAAGATGTCTTGTGCCGCTTCGGCATCCGGGCGCTCGATCTTGATCTTCACGTCCAGGCGGCCGGGCCGCAGGATCGCCGGGTCGATCATGTCCTCGCGGTTGGAGGCGCCGATCACGATGACGTTCTCCAGCCCCTCGACACCGTCGATCTCCGACAGCAGCTGCGGCACAACGGTCGTCTCCACGTCCGAGCTGACGCCAGTGCCGCGGGTCCGGAAGATCGAGTCCATCTCGTCGAAGAACACGATCACCGGAGTGCCTTCGGACGCCTTCTCACGGGCCCGCTGGAAGATCAGCCGGATGTGACGCTCGGTCTCGCCCACGAACTTGTTGAGCAGCTCGGGGCCCTTGATGTTGAGAAAGTACGACTTCGCCTCGCGCGCATCGTCACCTCGGACCTCGGCCATCTTCTTCGCCAGCGAGTTCGCGACCGCCTTGGCGATCAGCGTCTTGCCGCAGCCCGGTGGGCCGTACAGCAGAACGCCCTTGGGCGGTCGCAGCGAGTACTCCCGGTAGAGCTCCTTGTGCAGAAACGGCAACTCGACGGCGTCGCGAATCTGTTCGATCTGCCGGCCCAGGCCGCCGATGTCGTTGTAGCTGACGTCGGGAACCTCTTCGAGGACGAGATCCTCGACCTCGGCCTTGGGGATGCGCTCGAAGGCGTATCCGGCCTTCGTGTCGACGAGCAGGGAGTCGCCGGGGCGCAGCTTGCGCGGACGAAGGTCATCGTCGTCGTCCTCGAGTTCCTCGTCGTCCTCGGGCAGGAACTCGGCGGACACCAACGGCTCGGCCAGCCAGACGATGCGCTCCTCGTCGGCATGGCCCACGACGAGCGCGCGGTGGCCGTCGGAAAGAATCTCGCGCAGCGTGCTGATCTCGCCGACCGCTTCGAAGTTGCCCGCCTCCACGACGGTCAGCGCCTCGTTGAGGCGGACGGTCTGGCCCTGCTTGAGCGTCTTGGTGTCGATGTTGGGCGAGCAAGTCAGCCGCATCTTGCGGCCGGAGGTGAACACGTCGACGGTTTCGTCGTCCTGTACGCCCAGTAGAACGCCGTAGCCGCTCGGCGGCTGACCCAGGCGGTCGACCTCCTCACGGAGCGCCAGCAACTGCTGCCGGGCCTCCTTGAGGGTTTCCATCAGTTTCGCGTTTCGGGCGGCTAGCGAGTCGATGCGGGCCTCGAGTTGGTGCACGTCTCGGGCACTACGCAGACCGCTTTGGGGACCTACGGCGTTCTCCAACTGCTCGCGCAGAAGGGCCGCCTCACGGCGCAGCTCTTCGAGTTCGGCGGCTTCGTCGCTGGACATGCCTGATTCGTGGGGGGTTTCAAACCCTTCAGAACGCCCTGACTCACTCATGTTGCGCCCCTCCCCGCACCCGAAGTTGGTGCAGTAACAACTTCAACGCTACCGGCGATTCAGCCTTTGTGTGCGCTCTAGGAATTCGACACACCAGCAACACTTGTTAACCTCTCTGGTGAGTTGGGCCGATTGAAAGGACAACAGTGACCCTGAAAACCCTCGTTAGCGGCGCGGCAGCAGCCGTTGCCATCGCCGGTGCCGCGGCAGGTGTGACTTCTATTGCATCCCCCGTTGTGTCGGCGGGACCGGCGGTTGCTCCGGTCGTCTGGGACATCCCGATGCCGGAGGCGCCCGCGCCAGACCTGCAGGGCCCGCTGCTTCAGACGCTTCAGGCACTCGGCGCGCCGGGCATGTCCGCCAGCAAGGCGCCGTTCATCCAGGGCGGCATCGGTCGGATCGAAGGCCGGGTCGCCGACTCGAAGTTGAGCGAGGCAGAGGCCGACGGCAAGTTCCCGCTGTCCTTCAGCGTGGGGAACATCGACCAGAACGGTCCCGTCGTCACCGCCGACGTCACCGCCACAGCTGCGAACGGCGGCGTCGCGAGCCAGAACATCGCGTTCGTTCCCGGTCCAAGCCCTACCGGCTGGCAGATGTCGAAGCAGTCGCTCATGGCGTTGATGTCGGCTGTCGGCTAGGCAGCCAGGGCACCGCACCACACGTGCCGTAATTCTGAGCGCCGTCGCTATCGCGGCGGCGCTCGGGGTTGGCGGATGTGGTGCGGACAGCGAGGAGAAGCAGGCGGAGGCGGCGATGGACACGCTGCCCCCGGTCACCAGGCCGCCTACCATCCCCGAACCGGGAGGCGCAGACCCCGCCATCGCCCCGTTGCCGCCACCGGCGGCGCTGACGGATGTGATGAACCGGATCTCCGACGCGAATGTGCCCGCCGCGGAAAAGATCAACCTGGTCGAATCGGCGAGACCCGGCGATGCCGATTCGATGGACAAACTCGGCAGAGCCCTCGCCGACAGCGGCTACACCCCGGTGACGTGGGAGGCCAGCGACCTGAGGTGGGCCCAGGGCACCCCGGGCAACGTGCTGGCTCTGGTCACGCTCAAGACCGCCAACCCGCAGGCTCGCGACTTCACCTTTTCGATGGAGTTCCACGTCGTCGACAACTCCTGGCAGCTGACGCGACGCACCTTTGACTCGCTGCTGCATCTGGATGAGGACGCGCCTGCGGTACCGACACCGACACCCACTCCCTAGGCGCTCGCATGTGGATCGGCTGGCTGGAGTTCGATGTGCTGCTCGGGGATGTGCACTCGCTCAAGCAGAAGCGGTCCGTCCTGAAACCGGTCATCGCGGAGTTGCGCCGCCGGTTCGCCGTATCGGCAGCCGAGACCGGCGCCCAGGAACTGCATCGGCGCGCCAGCGTCGGCATTGCCGTGGTGTCGGCCGACCGCGGCCACATCGTCGACGTGCTCGACGCCGCCGAACGACTCGTGGCGGACCGGCCTGAGATGGAGCTGTTGTCCACGCGGCGCGATCTGCGGCGCAGCACCGACGACTAGAAGTGCCTAGACGCTGCCGCCGAGTTGGCGCTTGCGCCGCAGCGGCATGGGCGCAATCGCACCCGGCGCCAATTTGCGCACGTTGATCAGAAATGCGGTGTGCCCACGCATCGTGTGTTGCGGGCGCACGGCCAAGCCGACGACATGCCACCCGCGCTGCATGCTCTCCCATGCCCGCGGCTCGGTCCAGCACTGCTGCTCGCGCAATGCCTCCACCGCACGCGAGAGTTGGGTCACGGTCGCGACGTAGATCATCAGCACGCCGCCTGCGACGAGCGCCTTGCCGACGGCGCCCAGCACTTCCCACGGCGCCAACATGTCGAGCACGACGCGGTCCACCTCCGGACCCGCGTAGTCGCCGACGTCCGCGATCACCAACTCCCAATTGTCCGGGCGTTCCCCGAAGAACGTCGTGACATTGCGCACCGCATGTTCGCCGTGGTCCTCCCGCACGTCGTAGGAGGTGACCCACCCCTCGGGCCCGACCGCACGCAGCAGCGAGCACGTCAGGGCACCGGAGCCTGCGCCGGCCTCCAGAACGCGTGCGCCCGGGAAGATGTCGCCCTCGTGCACGATCTGCGCGGCGTCCTTCGGATAAACGACCTGTGCACCGCGGGGCATCGACATCACGTAATCGACCAGCAGTGGCCGCAACACCAGGAATTGGTCGCCGTTGTTGGACTTGATCACGCTGCCTTCGGGCAGGCCGATCACGGTGTCGAGGGCGATGATCCCGCGGTGCGTGTGGAACTCCTTACCGGGAGTCAGCAGCATCGTGTAGTGCCTGCCCTTCGCGTCGGTGAGTTGCACTCGATCACCGACGGCGAACGGCCCGGTCCTGTTCACAGCAGTTCAGCCTGCCAGTCGACGCGCCGTAACGGGTGCGCGGGGTTGTCGGAGTGTCGCCATAGTCTGGCCCCATGACCGACGAGCCCGAGCCGACCGCCATTCGGCGTCCGGCCCTGTCGCCGTCGCGGGCAGCCGACTTCAAGCAGTGCCCATTGCTCTACCGGTTCCGAGCGATCGACCGGCTGCCGGAGCCATCCTCGACGGCGCAGGTGCGCGGTTCGGTCGTGCATGCAGCACTGGAACAGCTGTACGCGTTGCCTGCCGCAGAGCGCGTCCCCGACACCGCGATGACGCTCGTCGAACCCGCGTGGGAGCGTGTCGTCGCGGCGCAGCCGGAGCTGGCCGACGACTTCGAGCCGGGCCTGCGGGTCGCGCTCCTCGATGAAGCCCGCGCGCTGCTTTCGGGCTACTACCGGCTGGAGGATCCGACCCGGTTCGACCCGCAGAGCTGCGAGCAGCGCGTCGAGGTCGAGCTCGAGGACGGCACACTGCTGCGCGGCTTCGTCGACCGCATCGATGTCGCGCCCACCGGCGAGCTGCGGGTGGTGGACTACAAGACCGGCAAGGCTCCGCCCGAAGCGCGGGCACTGGCCGAATTCAAGGCCATGTTCCAGATGAAGTTCTACGCCGTGGCGCTGTTGCGGTCCCGCGGCGTGCTGCCCGCGCGGCTTCGGCTGGTCTATCTGGCCGACGGCCAGGTGCTGGACTACACCCCCGATCTCGACGAGCTTCTCCGCTTCGAGAAGACCTTGATGGCGATCTGGCGCGCCATCCAATCCGCCGGTGTCACAGGCGATTTCCGCCCCAGTCCATCCCGCATGTGCGACTGGTGCGCACATCACTCCCGCTGTCCGGTGTTCGGCGGCACTCCTCCGCCTTATCCGGGGTGGCCGGCGGCTCCTGAGGAGGGTTCCGCCGCCGAGGACGACGTCGTGCTGCGCACCTCGGAGCCAGCTGCGTGATCGACTGCCACTACCGGCGAGTGGGGTCCGACGGCGAGTCGCTTATCTTCGACTCCACCGACGGAACCCGCAGCAACTGGGATCCCGAAATCCAGCACGGTTCACCGCCTCTCGCGCTGATGACCAAGTTGATCGAGGAACGTTCGGCCGACTCCGGACTGCGAATCGGCCGCGTGACCCTGGACATCCTCGGCGCGATCCCGGTGACCCGCGTTCGGGTGCAGGCATGGGTACAACGGCCGGGTGCACGAATCTCGTTGATGGCAGCAGAGATGTCGGCGACCCGGCCCGACGGCACCGAACGTCCGGTCGCGCGTGTCACGGCGTGGCTGTTGGCGACCAGTGACACGGCTGATGCGGCGACTGACCGTTTTCCCGCTCTCACGGAGGGCGACGCAGTCCCGGTGCCGCACGACTGGGTGGGCGCCAAGGGGTATCTTGATACCGTGAACTGGCGGCGTCAGCCCGAAAACGGCGAGACGGGAAACGTGGTTTGGCTCAGCCCCCTTGTCCCCCTGGTGGATTCGGAGCCGACGACGAACCTGCAGCGGCTGGCGATGGTCGTCGACTCGGCTAACGGCGCCGGTGCGGCATTGGACCCCGAGCAGTTCGTGTTCATGAACACCGACACCTCGGTGCATCTGCACCGGCTGCCCACCGGCAGTGACTTCGCGCTCCGTGCCCGCGGTTCGATCGGCCCCGACGGGATCGGCGTGACGACAGCCGAACTGTTCGACCGCCGGGGGTTCATCGGGACCTCCGCGCAGACACTGCTGGTGCAGCGTCGCGCATGAACGAGGAATTGTTGTGGCAGTTCGACCTCACGTGGGCGCTCGCGGATTTGCACCTCGCCGCCGTCGTAGAGGACGACTTCCTGTGGGAACCCGCACCGTTGTGCTGGACCGTGCGTCCGGACGCCGCCGGCGTCTGGCGCCCCGATTGGGCCGAATCCGAACCCGACCCGCTGCCGGTCCCGACGATAGCGTGGCTCACCTGGCACATCAGTTGGTGGTGGTCGCTGGCCATCGACAATGTGACGGGCCTGAGCCTGCGTGGTCGGGCGGACGTGACGTGGCCGGGTGACGGCCCCACCGCGGTGGCATGGATCCGGGAGTTGGCCACGCAGTGGCGACAACTGCTCGCCGGGTTGACCCCCGACGAGCTGGCTCGGACGTCGTCGTTTCCCTGGGACGCCGCCGCCGGTCGCACCGTGACACACACCGCCTTGTGGGTGAACACCGAGCTGACCAAGAACATGGCGGAGATCGGCCAGCTGCGCATACTGCGGGCCGCCAGCCTGTGAGCCGCACCGCTAGTCCAGCGGTTTCAACTCCTGGAGCATCGTCGGCACAAGCTCACTGACCGTCGGGTGGATGTGCATGGTGCGCGAGATCGCGGTGTAGGGCTTCTTCGCCGTCATGATGTCGAGGATGGAGTGGATCACCTCGTCGCCGCCGACCCCGAAGATCGCGGCGCCGAGGATCAGCTCGGTCTCGGCGTCGACCACGACCTTCATGAAGCCCTGCGTCTCGCCCTTCTCGACGGCGCGTCCGACCCGCGTCATGGGCCGCTTGCCCACCAACGCTTTTCGCCCCGACCTGCGGACCTCGTCCACGGTCATCCCGGCCCGGCCCAGCGGCGGGTCGATGTAGAGGGCATAGGTGGTGACCCGGTCGCTGACCCGACGCGGGTCGTCGTCTAACAGATTCGCCGCGACGATCTCGAAGTCGTTGTACGAGGTGTGCGTGAACGCACCGCGTCCGTTGCAGTCCCCCATCGCCCAGATGTGCTCGACGTTCGTGCGCAGCTGGTCGTCGACGACGATGTAGCCGCGCGCGTCGGTCTCGACGCCCGCCTTGTCCAGACCCAGATCGTCGGTGTTGGGCCGGCGCCCCACCGCCATCAGCAGGTGGGTCCCGGCGATGGGATGCGCACCCTCGCGCGGGATCACGTCGAAACCGCTGCCGCGCTTGGTGAAGCGAATGTCGGTGGCGTCGACGACCACGTCGATGCCTTCGGCCTCCAGGATCTCTTTGATGGTGGCCGAGACATCCTCGTCCTCGCGGGAGGTGAGCCGCGGCCCCTTCTCGATGACCGTCACGTGAGCGCCGAACCGGCGGTACATCTGCGCGAACTCGAGTGCGATGTAGCTGCCGCCGATGACGATTAGATGCTCTGGCACAGTGTCGAGTTCGAGGACGCCGACATTCGTCATGTAGTCGATGTCGGAGAGCCCGGGCATATCGGGAGCCACCGCCCGGCCGCCGACGTTGAGGAAGATCTTGTCCGCGTCGAGCACGCGGTCATCCACGCGGATGGTGTGCGGGCCTTCGAAGCGGGCATGGCCGCGGATGAACGTGCACCCGTCCATGTCGTTGAGCCAGGACTCGACGCCCTCGCGGTCGTCGCGCACGATCTTGTCCTTGCGCGCTTTGACCGTGGCCATCTCGATACTGATTTCGCCTGTGCCGACACCGTATTCGGCCGCACGACGCGCGGTGTGGGCGGTGTGCGCACTGGCGACCAAGGTCTTGGTGGGAATGCAGCCGTAGTTGACGCACGTGCCGCCGACGAGCTTGCGCTCGATCACCGCCACCGTCTGGCCTGCCTGGGTCAGTCTGCCCGCGAGGGGCGGCCCGGCCTGGCCGGCGCCGATGATGATCGCGTCGAATTTATCTGCCATAGAACGTGGTTCAGACGAGGCTGACCAGGAAGGCGATCAGGAATCCGCCGCCCACCGCCACGACGTCTTCGAGGAACGCACCCGGGCGGTCACGTTCGCCGTTGGCGTCGTACAGCTTCTGCCGAACCGCCGCACCGCCCATGGTCCCTAGCACCGCACCGACGACGCCCGCTCCGAGTGCACTGAATGTGTGGAAGTCGGTACTGCCGATCACCGCGCCCGCGAACGCGCCCATGATGAGTCGGGTGACGAACTGCGGTGCCGTCTTCCGGCTCGGGGTCTTGGGTAGCTGATCGGTGACCAGTTCCACAAGCAGGAAGATCGTCAGGACGCTGACGGTGATCGGATGGGCCATCCACTCCGACCATTTGCCGTCGACGTTGATCCAGCCCAGAAACGCTCCCCAGGCAACCACCGCCGGGGCGGTCATCGCCCGCAGGCCGGCGATCACGCCGATCAGCAGAGCGAGCACGATTACGAGGACCTGCGTCATGCCAACCTCCGTACCGGTGAAAACGACACCCGGACGCTAACACGCGTGGGGTGACACGGCCCGGCGAATCAGAAGCGGCAGAACCGGATGTCGGAAGCCAGAATCGCCTTGGCCCCGATGGCGGCGAGTTCGTCCATGATCGCGTTGACGTCGCGCCGTGGGACCAGGGCGCGCACGGCCACCCACGCCGGATCGGCGAGCGGGGCGATGGTGGGCGATTCGAGTCCCGGTGTGACCGCGGTGGCCTCGTCGAGCAGGCTGCGCGGACAGTCGTAGTCGATCATCAGGTACTGCTGGCCGAAGACCACACCCTGCACGCGCGCCGCCAGTTGGTCACGGGCGGCTGCGTTCTCATCACCGACGTCCTCACGTTCGATCAGCACGGCTTCCGAATCGCACAGCGAGTCGCCGAAGGGCACCAGGTCGTGCAATCCGAGCGTGCGACCCGATCCGACGACATCGGCGATGGCGTCGGCCACGCCGAGCTGGACCGAGATTTCCACCGCGCCGTCGAGCCGGATTACCGTCGCCTCAATCCCCCGCGCGGCCAGGTCTTTTCGAACCAGATTCGGAAACGCGGTGGCGATTCGCTTACCCGCGAGGTCTTCGACGCGCCACTGCTTGTCGGCAGGCGCCGCGTAGCGGAACGTCGACGATCCGAACCCGAGAGCGAGTCGCTCGCGCACGGGTGCATCGGATTCCCATGCCAGATCGCGGCCGGTGATGCCGAAGTCCAGCTGCCCCGAACCGACGTAGATCGCAATGTCTTTGGGCCGCAGGAAGAAGAACTCCACGTTGTTGACCGGGTCGACGACCGTCAGGTCCTTGGGATCGGTCCGGCGCCGGTACCCGGCCTCGGACAGGATCTCGGCGGCCGGCTCGGACAGCGTCCCCTTGTTGGGGACGGCGACGCGTAAGCCGCCGTTCGACGATGAGCCGCTTGCGCGAAGAGCAGACATCAGAGCTTGGAGTAGACGTCGTCGAGGGTGAGCCCTCGGGAGATCATCAGCACCTGCGTCCAGTACAGCAGCTGACTGATTTCGCCTGCGAGCTCGTCGTCGCCTTCGTGCTCGGCCGCCAGCCACACCTCGCCGGCCTCCTCGAGAATCTTCTTGCCGAGGCCGTGCACGCCGGCGTCGAGGGCCGCGACGGTGCCGCTGCCGGCCGGCCGGGTGCGCGCCTTATCGCTGAGTTCGGCGAACAGGGCGTCGAAGGTCTTCACGGCAGGCGATTGTTCCACGCCCGCCATGCCCCGGTCACGCGGGTTTGTGAGTTTGTGCCGGCCGAGCCGGGCGATCACTGACAATTTGGCGGTGTCCAAGCGCGATTGGATCTATGTCGGCTTGATGGTATTCATCACCGTCGGATTCGCTGTCGATGCCCTTCTCTGGTCCGCTGGGCCGACGGCCGTGCAATGGAACAGCGTGGTCCAGTCGTTCGGAATCATGCTGTTCGTCTATTGGTGGGAGATCGCTGACGCCGATCAATTCGGCAAGCGCAGGAGCTCACTCGCGCGCCTCCTCACCTTCTTCCTCCCACCGGTCGGGCACGCGATTTACCTTTACCAAAGCAGGCCCTGCAGATCCGCGACCGCGCTCTTCCTGCTCTTTTGGGCCGGAGTTTTCGGACTCTTGCTGGTCGGTCTTTTAGCGCTGACCCCGGTCGCGCTGGTCGACGAGCATCCGTAACGGCCAACGAGGCTACTGCGAAGTGGGATGGGTCTCGTGAGCCTCGCGGTGCATGTCTTCCAGGTGTTTGCCCTTGGTTTCGTCAACCCACTTCCAGACGAACAGGAACGACAAGAACGCGCATATCGCGTAGAAGCCGTAGGCGCCGCCCAGGTGGTCGCGCAACCCCGGGAAGCTCACGGTGATCAACCAGTTGGCCACCCACTGACCCGCCGCAGCAAGGCCGAGGGCGGCCCCGCGGATGCGGTTCGGGAACATCTCGCCGAGCAGCACCCACACCATCGGTCCCCACGACATGCCGAACGAAACCACGAACAGGTTGGCGGCGATCAGGGCGATCGGTCCGGAAGCGCCCGGCAGGACCGGCACCATCTCACCGTCGGCGTTGGGTTGCAGTTCTGCCACGAAGCCGAATATGACGGCCATCGTGCCCAGCATGAGCGCCATGCCGACCGAGCCGACCAGCAGCAGCGGTTTACGGCCGACCTTGTCCACCAGCGCGATCGCGATCAGGGTGGTCGCGATGTTGGTCACCGACGTGATAACCGTGATGATGAACGCCGCGCTCTCGCCGAATCCCACGGCCTCCCAAAGGATGTTGGAGTAGTAGAAGATCACGTTGATGCCGACGAACTGCTGGAATACGGACAATCCCAATCCCACCCAGACGATTCCGTAGATGCCGCCGGTCGGCTTGCGCAAGTCGCTCCACGACGGCGGTTTTTCGGCCTTCAGCGATTCCTGGATCCTGGTGATCGTCACCTCGAGGTTCTTCTCGCCGAGCAGCACCGACAGGACCTTGCGGGCCTCCGGAATGCGGTATTTCGCGACGAGGTAGCGCGGCGACTCGGGAATGGTGAATGCCAGCACACCGTAGAGGATGGCCGGCAGCGCCATCATGAGGAACATCCAGCGCCAGGCCTCCAGCCCCAGCCACAGGTCTTCGCTGGAGCCGCCGGCCAAATGCGCCAGCAGATAGTCGATCGCCAGAGACAGGAAGATGCCCGTCACGATCGCCAGCTGTTGCAGCGAGCCGAGCCGCCCGCGGATGCGCGGCGGCGAGGTCTCCGCGATGTACATCGGCGCGATGACGGAGGCCACGCCGACGCCGATGCCGCCGATGATCCGGAACACCACCAGCATCCAGACACCGCTGGGCAGTCCGAGGTAGAAGTCGTCGTTGGTGCCCACGAAGTTCACGGATAGGCCGGCACCGATCGCGCTGATCAAGAACAGCAGCGCCGCGATCTTCATCACCGCTATCCGGCCGATCTTGTCGGCCAGCCTGCCTGCCGTGATCGCGCCGATGGCCGCCCCGAGCAGCGCCGACGCCACGGCGAAGCCGAGCTTGAAACCGCCGACGCCGAACGTGTCCTCGATCGCCGACACGGCGCCGTTGATGACCGCGCTGTCGTAGCCGAAGAGCAAGCCGCCGAGGGCCGCTACCGAAGCGATTCGGATGACGCGACCGCTGTGCTCGGATTCTTCGTAATCCACACCTGATGCAGAATCACCAACCGGTCCGTGAGTCATGGGACACCCTTCCGCAGCGCTGCGTGATGGAAGTCACATTCAATCACTTACGCCGTCTTCAGGCGGTGCGTTCCCCCAACTGTGAATTCAACTCGGCGAAAAGCCTTCGCAGATCCGAGACGGACACCTCGGTGAGCGACGAGATGTGCCGACGCCGCGGGCCCGAAGGCACCGCTACATCGTTGGGCACCACTAGCACCGGGCATCCCGCACTCTCGGCCGCCGCGGTGCCGGTGACCGAGTCCTCGATGGCCAGGCATGCCGACGGCTCCAGGTCCAGCAAAGCGGCGGCCCGTTGGTAGGCGTCGGGCGCCGGTTTGCCCCGCGGCACTTCGTCACCGCATACCGACGCCGAAAAGTAGTGCTTGCCAATGCTGTTCAACGCACGTTCGGTCAAAGCCCGCTGGGTGTTGGTGACCAGCGCCATCGGAGTTCCCTCGGCGGCAAGCGCTTCCAACAGTTCGCGCGCGCCCTCGCACCAGGGCAACCCGCCGTCGAACAGCTCCGCGGTGTAGTCGTGCAGCCAGACCTCGGACTGCGTCATCGCGGCGGGGTCGGGTTCGAGCCCCAGGTCGGTGTAGACCGTGCGGATGGTGTCTTCCGCCGATCCGCCCACCATCGAGGCCCGAACCTCGGGACTCAGCCGGCCACCGTGGTGGCCATAGAGCGCGGCCAGGGAGATGTCCCAAAGTTTCTCGGAGTCGACAAGTGTGCCGTCCATGTCGAACAGCACCGCACGCATGCCCCCGATTCTGTCACGGGACACACGTTCCTTGAAATTCATGGCCATCCTTGTGACCGGAGCAACAGGCAACATCGGCCGTCTCGTGGTGAATCATCTGATCGACTTGGGCGCCAACGACATCCGCGCGTTGACCAAGAATCCAAAAACGGCCAACCTGCCCGACAGCGTGACGCCGGTGACCGTGTATCTCGGCGACCCCGACACCGTGCCCGCAGCACTCGAAGGCGTCGAGCGGATGTACCTGGCGCCGCTGCCGCCGACGCTCGAGGTGGGACCCTCGACCTGGCCAGGCGCCTCGCGGAAAGCCTTGGAGCCGTTGGCATTCGTGCGCTCGCCGATCATCAAGACGGACGCGTCCTGATGGAACGGCACGGCGGTGTACAGCGAGGAGACCGACGGTTCGCGGATCACCGTTCGCTCGGGGCGATTCAGGCCGGCCACGGCGGCAGCTACCGCTCGGATATGAGCCGGGGTGGTACCGCAGCAGCCGCCGTCCAGCAACCGGTCGACAATCTCGGTGGCCGGCTCGGTGTCGACCAAGGTGCCGTCCATGTCCCCCAGCACGGCCGAAAGGACACGGGGTTTCGTGACGCTAGTGCCACGCTCCTCAACCAACGTAGGGCTCAGTCCTCCGGGTTGTAGCCGAGGTTGGGGCCGAGCCAGCGCTCGGCCTCCTGCAGGGTCCAGCCCTTGCGGGTCGCGTAGTCGGCGACCTGGTCCTGGGCCATCCGGCCGACCACGAAGTACTGCGACTGGGGGTGCGAGAAGTACCAGCCGCTGACGGCAGCACCGGGCCACATCGCCATCGACTCGGTCAGCTCGATGCCGGTGCGCTCCTGGACGTCCATCAACTCCCACAGCGTCGCCTTCTCGGTGTGCTCCGGGCAGGCCGGGTAGCCGGGGGCAGGGCGGATTCCCACGTACTTCTCATCGATCAGCGCCTCGTTGTCCAGCTGCTCGTCAGGCTGGAATCCCCAGAACTCCTTGCGGACCCGTTGGTGCATCCGTTCGGCGAACGCCTCTGCCAACCGGTCGGCGATCGACTCCAGCAGGATCGCGCTGTAGTCGTCGTTGGCTGCCTTGAACTCGACGATCTTGTCCTGGCTACCGAGCCCCGTGGTGACGGCGAAGGCGCCGACGTAGTCAGCCAGACCGGTGTCCTTGGGCGCGATGTAGTCGCCGAGGCTCCGGTTCGGGATGCCGTCCCGGTGCTCGCCCTGCTGGCGCAGGTTGTGCAACGTGGTCATCACCTCGGTACGGGTCTCGTCGGTGTAGACCTCGATGTCGTCGCCGACCGCGTTCGCCGGGAAGAACCCGATCACCCCGTTGGCAGTCAGCCACTTCTCCTTGATCAGGGTGTCGAGCATCTCCTGGGCGTCGTCGTACAGCTTGCGGGCGGTCTCGCCCGAGACCGGGTTGTTGAGGATGTCGGGGAACCTGCCCTTCATCTCCCAGGCGTTGAAGAACGGCTGCCAGTCGATGTACTCGCGCAGCTCGGCGAGGTCGTAGTCAAGAAATTCTCGTACTCCCGTTCCTTGCGCGGGCACCGGCGGCGTGTAGCCGGCCCACTCGATCGGCGTCCGGTTCGCGCGGGCCTTCTCCAGCGTCAGCATCGGCCGCTCGCTCTTCTGGGCGTGCCGTTCGCGCAAGCGATGCGTAGTCCTTCTCGGTGGCCTCCAGCAGGGCTGGACGCTGCTTGTCGTCGAGGAGCGCAGCAGCAACCGGCACCGAGCGGGAAGCGTCCTTGACCCAGACCACCGGACCGCTACGGCGCGGCGACACCTTCACGGCCGTGTGGGCACGCGAGGTGGTCGCGCCACCGATCAGCAGCGGGATCTCCAACCCTTGACGCTCCATCTCGACGGCGAAGTTGACCATCTCGTCCAGCGACGGGGTGATCAGGCCGGACAGCCCGATGATGTCGGCGTTGTGCTCCTTCGCCGCGTCCAGGATCTTCTGGGCAGGCACCATCACACCGAGGTCGATCACTTCGTAGTTGTTGCACTGCAGGACGACCCCGACGATGTTCTTGCCGATGTCGTGGACGTCGCCCTTGACGGTCGCCATCACGATCGTGCCGTTGGTGTCCTTATTCGCGGCGGTGCCGGACTCTTCCTTCTCCGCCTCGATGTACGGCAGCAGGTACGCGACGGCCTTCTTCATCACCCGGGCCGACTTCACGACCTGGGGCAGGAACATCTTCCCTGCGCCGAAGAGGTCACCGACGACGTTCATGCCGTCCATCAGCGGGCCCTCGATCACCTCGATCGGGCGACCACCGGCGGCGGCGATCTCGGCCCGCAATTCCTCGGTGTCGGCATCGACGTCGGCGTCGATGCCCTTGACCAGGGCGTGCGTGATCCGCTCGCGGACCGGGAGGCTGCGCCACTCGGCTGCCATCGGGTCCTCGGCCTTCTCCGAGCTATTGAACCGTTCAGCGATCTCCAGGAGCCTTTCGGCCGCGTCCTCGCGACGGTTCAGGACGACGTCCTCGATCCGGTCCCGCAGCTCGGGGTCGATCGAGTCGTAGGGCACCAGCGCACCCGCGTTGACGATGCCCATGTCCAGTCCGGCCTTGATGGCGTGGAACAGAAACACCGCGTGGATCGCCTCGCGGACGGGGTTGTTGCCCCGGAACGAGAACGACACGTTCGAGATACCGCCGGAGATGTGCACCCCGGGAAGGTTCTCCTTGATCCAGGCGCAGGCCTCGATGAAGTCGATCCCGTACGTCGCGTGCTCCTCGATACCGGTCGCCAGCGCAAAGCAGTTCGGGTCGAAGATGATGTCCTCGGCCGGGAAGCCGACCTCTTCGGTCAGGATCCGGTAGGCGCGTCCGCAGATCTCCTTGCGGCGCTCCAGGTTGTCGGCCTGACCCTGCTCGTCGAAGGCCATCACGACGACGGCGGCGCCGTACTTGCGGCACAGCCGTGCCTCGCGGACGAACTTCTCCTCGCCCTCCTTCATGGAGATCGAGTTGACGATCGGCTTGCCCTGCACGTTCTTCAGGCCCGCCTCGATGACCTCCCACTTGGAGGAGTCGATCATCACCGGGACGCGGCTGATGTCCGGCTCGGCCGCGATCAGCTTGGTGAACCGGTCCATCGCGGCGACACCGTCGATCATGCCCTCGTCCATGTTGATGTCGATGACCTGCGCACCGACCTCGACCTGCTGCAGGGCGACCGACAGGGCGCTGTCGTAGTCCTCGGCCTTGATCAGGTTGCGGAACCGGGCGGAGCCGGTGATGTTGGTCCGCTCACCGATGTTCACGAACAGGGAGTCGTCGTCGATGTTGAGCGGCTCCAGGCCCGAGAGCCGGGTGGCCACCGGGATCTCCGGCAGCTCGCGCGGCGGCTTGCCCTCGACGACCTTGGCGATCTCGGCGATGTGCGGCGGCGCCGTTCCGCAGCACCCACCAACCAGGTTGACCAGGCCGGCCTCGGCGAACTCGGCGATGTAGCCGGCCTGAGCCTCCGGGGACTCGTCGTACTCACCGAAGGCGTTGGGCAGGCCGGCGTTCGGGTAGCAGGACACAAAGGTGTCCGCGATCCGCGCCACCTCGGCGATGTAGGGCCTCATCTCCGGCGCACCAAGCGCGCAGTTGAGGCCGACCGCGATCGGCTTCGCGTGCCGGATCGCGTTCCAGAACGCTTCGGTGACCTGGCCGGACAGCGTCCGCCCAGAGGCATCGGTGATGGTGCCCGAGATGATCACCGGCCAGCGGCGTCCGCGCTCCTCGAAGAGCGTCTCGACGGCGAACACCGCCGCCTTGGAGTTCAGCGAGTCGAAGATCGTCTCGATGATGAGGAGGTCGGCACCACCGTCGACCAGGCCGTTGGCAGCTTCGAGGTAGGCGGCAACCAGCTGGTCGTAGGAGACGTTGCGGGCTCCGGGGTCGTTGACGTCCGGCGAGATCGACGCGGTCCGCGTCGTCGGCCCGAGGGCGCCTGCGACGTAGCGGGGCTTCTCCGGGGTGCTGAACTCGTCGCAGGCTTTGCGCGCGAGGGCAGCGCCGGCGTAATTCAGCTCGTAGGCCAGCTCATGCATGTCGTAGTCGGAGAGCGAGACCGCGTTCGCGTTGAACGTGTTGGTCTCCAGGATGTCGGCGCCCGCCTCGAGGTACTCGCGGTGGATCCCCTCGATGATCTGCGGCTGCGTCAGGGTGAGCAGGTCGTTGTTGCCCTGAAGGGCGGTCGGCCACTCCGTGAATCGCTCGCCGCGGTAACCGGCCTCGTCCGGGCGGTCCCGCTGGATCGCCGTGCCCATCGCGCCGTCGATAACCATGATCCGCTGGCCCAGAGCAGCCGTCAGTTCGTCGGTGCAGTCGGGGCGGATGTTCGGCTCCAAGGTGTCCGATTCAACGGCGTTCACGTGCACTCCTTCCGTAGCGGAAGGCGTCCTTAACTCTGCCGAGCGTGGCGGATACCGGAAGGGGACGGGGCCCCCCAAATAACCGTTGCAACGCCTCTCGACCACAAAAGTCTACGTCGTCACCCGATCGACGGCCGGACACCTCGTCGCTGCGATCGACCCCGACCCGGCTGCGATCGCGGTGCCCTTGAGCGACCGCTCGCGGATCTTGTCGGCAATGGCGCAGTCGCTAGGGTTAACCCGATTGCCGCCGAACGTATTTCGTCTCGGTGACGTCGGGTCGGGTCTCGTTGAGGATCTCGTTGCGGCCCTCGAGGTTGTTGAAGTCGTCAAGGCTCAGTTCGGCTGCTGCGGCTGCGTGCCCATCGCACCGTCACCGACCATGACGCGCTTCGACAAGCTGTCGAGCAAGTCGGTGTCGTACGCGCGATCGTTCACATCAGTCACAGAAACAGGGTCGTCGCTCGACGCAAATCAACTGGTGTGGCGATGCCACTCCTTGCCGCCATCCAGGGCTTACGCTGGCGTGGTGACCTCGTCGGATGCGAGCGGCTTCAAGCCGCCCGACCTGCCTAAACTCAACGACACGATCATCGTCGCGGCCTTCGAGGGCTGGAACGACGCCGGCGACGCGGCCAGCGATGCGCTCGAGCACCTGGACGCGATCTGGGAAGCCGAGCCGATCGTGGAGATCGACGACGAGGCCTACTACGACTACCAGGTCAACAGGCCGGTGATCCGGCAGATCGACGGGGTGACCCGGGAGCTGGTGTGGCCGTCGATGCGGATCTCGCACTGCCGTCCCCCCGGCGCGAACCGCGACATCGTGTTGATGCACGGCGTGGAACCCAACATGCGCTGGCGCACCTTCTGCGCCGAGCTGTTGGCGATCGCCGACAAGCTCAACGTGCAGACGGTCGTCATCCTGGGTGCGTTGCTGGCCGACACCCCGCACACCCGCCCGGTCCCGGTGTCGGGCGCGGCCTACTCCCCCGACTCGGCGAAGGCATTCGGGCTCGAGGAGACCCGCTATGAAGGGCCGACGGGCATCGCCGGAGTGTTCCAGGACGCGTGCGTCCAGGCCGGCATCCCCGCGGTGACGTTCTGGGCGGCCGTTCCGCACTACGTGTCGCAGCCGCCGAACCCCAAGGCCACCGTTGCGCTGCTCCGTCGGGTGGAGGATGTCCTCGACATCGAGGTACCCCTGGCCGACCTGCCGACTCAGGCCGAGGAGTGGGAGCAGGCGGTGACCGAGATGACCACCGAGGACGACGAGATCGCCGAGTACGTGCAGTCCCTGGAGGAACGCGGCGACGCCGAGGTCGACATGAGCGAGGCACTCGGCAAGATCGACGGCGACGCCCTGGCCGCCGAGTTCGAGCGCTATCTGCGTCGGCGTGGGCCGGGCTTCCGGGGCTAGCCCCGGAAGAACCAACACAGCAGGGGTTAGGCCTTAATCGCCTGTGGCGCCTTCCACGTCCCATTGAGCGCGTCGGGCTTGGGCCAGTAGAGCCGCAGGACCATCTCGAACGGACCCTTCGGCGCAGGCAGCCAGTTGGACTCCTTGTCGATTCCCGGCGAGGCGTTCTGGACGTAGATGGTGTAGCCGCCGTCGGGATCCGGCACCAAACTGGGCAGCATCGGCGAGTTGATCAGGTAGCGCTGGATCGGGTTCTCGACAAGCAGGCTCTGCGGCAACTCGTACATGGTCAGCGACCAGAAGGCGTTAACCGGCGGTAACTGTCCGGAGGCGAACTTGACGGTGTAATTGCCAGCACCGGTCAATGCCGCGCCGGTGGAATCGCGTGAGATCCCCGGGTACAGCGCCTCTGCTGCAGTGTTCCCGTAGATGCCGAGCACCGCACCCGCCATGCGGTACAGGTAATTTCCCTTGAGATCCTGCACGGTGCCGAAGAATTGAGCCGACCCCACCTCGCCGGTGTCGACCTTCTCCTTCTTGAAGGTGTCGAATTGCTGCCAGGCATCCGCCATTCCGCCCTCGATGGCCGTTCGCATCTCGGGGGCCAGCTTGTCGGCCTCGAAGTTTCCCTCCGGGCCGATGCCGATCGTGGCGAACCGTGTGCGCATCTCCCGTTCCTCGGGGGGAGCGGGCGCGAACCGCAGCGCGAAGTTGAGGATCTCGAAGAACTGCGGCGAGGTCCTCTGCTGCTCGGGTGTCAGCGGCGGCACGAAGTCGATCGGCGGGGCCGGCGGAGGCGCTGGCTGGTTCAGATACACCGACAGCGGCGCGGCCTGGTAGCCGGCCTGGATCTTCTTCACCTGGTCGATGTCGGAGGGACCCAACAGCTGGGTGCGGTACAGCACGAGCGCGAGATCGGTGTCGGAGCGAATGACCTCGTTGACCCCCTGAGGCTTTTCGCCCTTCCAATTCGGCCCCGCCAGAAGGTATTTCCCGCCACCGTTGCCGGTGGTGCGGCTGCCGACGTACGCCATGTTGTACGTGTAGAGGTCGACGAACTGCAGCGAGTAGTAGCGATTCTGCTCGATCGGCGGGACGGTCAGGACCAGCGGTTCGGTGCGCAGATCGGCGCCAACGACCGAGTACGGCGTGTCCGAGTTCGGTGTCTGAATCGTCTTATCCTCGGGTGTGTACAACCGTGCGGTGTTGTGGACCTCGTTCCATCCGCCCTTGTACTCGGGGTTGTCCTTGTTGACGAAGTAGGAGTACATGACCCGGTAGTTGTCGACGATCGGGAAGCCGTAGATGTAGGCCTCTTTCGCGATCGCACGCGCCTGATCGGGCGAGACGGCAGCGGCGCTCGGCGGTGGCGCCGACGTCGTCGGCTCCTCGTCCCGATTGGTGCTGCACGCCGCCAGCAGAGCGACAATGGTGACGAGGACGCCGATCCGGCGCATCAATTCTTTTCCAGCGCTTCGGTGCGAACGCTCATCGACCGGCCGTGCGCCGCGACTTCCGCGTCCATTTTCGGCAACAGTTCGGGAACCGATTTCACCGTCAGGGAGTCGCCTAGCCCCGAAGTCAGCAGCGGCTTGAGCCACCGCATCAGGCCGACGAAGCTCGGGCAGTTGATCTGACGTTTGCGGTTCTCGATGCCCTTCAGGAACGCCTCACCGCACTTCTCGACCGAGGTGGTCTTGCCCAGCGGCCCGGGCAGCCTGCGCAGCATCTCCCTCATGGCCTCCGAATCCGCCTTGCCCTCGCGGACCAGCGGCGTGTCGATCCACAGCATGTGCGCGGAGCCGACATCCACCCCGCGGTGCGCAACCTCCAACCGGAGGGCGTTCGCAAAATGCTCGACCCCGGCTTTCGACGTGTCGTAGGGCACCATGCCGGCCGCCGGCGCGTAGGCCGCGGCCGACGACACGATCAGGACGTAGCCGCGCCGTTCGATGACCGAGGGCAGTGCGGCACGCACCGTGTTGAACACGCCCACGACATTCACGTCGATCAGCGTCTTGAAGGCCTGCGGATCGACCGCGAGCACGGATCCCGATGTCGAGATACCGGCGTTGGCGATCACGATGTCGATGCCCCCGAAGTGCTCGATCCCCTTGGTCGTGGCCGCCTGCATCGCCGCGAGATCGCGCACGTCTGCGGTGGCCGTGACCACGCGGTCCTCACCGAGACGCGTCGCCACCTCCTTGAGCAGCACCTCGTCGAGATCGGTGAGCACCAGCTTGGCGCCCTTTTCGTGGAGGCGGCGCGCCACTTCGGCACCGATGCCGTTGGCCCCACCCGTGATGAGGGCGACTTTTCCGTTTACCGAACCCATGGCCCGAAACGTACTCCACCGTGCGAGACCTTGGGGCGGGTCTAGAGCTCGATACCCAACAACGCGTCGACCGCGGCCGCCACCGTCCGCGGGGCCTGTGCGTCGTGGCCACCGTAGGTGAGCGCATCCGTGGTCCAACCATCAAGTGCGGCAAGTGCTTTCGGGGTATCAAGATCGTCGGCCAGATATCGCCGCACCCGGGACACCACGTCGGTCGCGTCTGGTCCCGCGGGCAGGGCGGTGGCGCTGCGCCAGCGTTGCAGACGCCCGATGGCCTCATCGAGGGTCGCCTGACTCCACGACCGGTCGGCGCGGTAATGACCGTCGAGTAGGCCCAGTCGGATCGCCGCCGGGTCGGTGCCGTCGGACAGGAGTCTCGACACCAGTACAAGGTTGCCGCGGCTCTTGCTCATCTTGTGGCCGTCCCACCCGATCATGCCCGCGTGCACGTAATGGCGGGCGAATCGCCGCTCCCCCGTGACGGATTCGGCATGGGCGGCCGAGAACTCGTGGTGAGGAAAGATCAGGTCGCTGCCGCCGCCCTGGACATCCAGGCCGGTTCCGATGCGGCTCAGCGCGATCGCCGAGCATTCCACGTGCCAACCGGGGCGACCGGGGCCGAACGGCGACGGCCAACTGGGTTCGCCGGGCCGCTGCGCCCGCCACATCAACGCGTCGAGTGCATCGCCCTTGCCCGCGCGTTCCGGGTCCCCGCCACGTTCGGCGAACAGCCGCATCATGGTGTCGCGGTCGTACCCCGACTCGTAGCCGAACTGCCGCGTGGCATCGGCGCGGTAGTAGACGTCGGGGAACTCGGCGTCATCGACGACGTAGGCCGCACCAGAGGCCAGCATCTTCTCGACGACCTCGATGACCTCGGCGACGGCCTCGGTGGCCGCGACGTAGTCGTGCGGCGGCAGCACCCGCAGCGCCGCCATGTCTTCGCGGAACAGGTCGGTCTCGCGGTCGGCGAGGTCGCGCCAGTGGAGCCGTCCCGCGCGGCCCGCTCGAACAGCGGATCGTCCACATCGGTGACGTTCTGCACGTAATGCACCTCGATGCCCTGAATCCAGCCACACCCTGTGCACCAGATCGAACGTCAGGTACGTGGCGGCGTGGCCGAGGTGGGTGGCGTCGTAGGGCGTGATGCCGCAGACGTACATGGTGGCGGTTTCACCCGCCGCGACCGGACGGACCTGCCGGTCGGCGCTGTCGTAAAGTCGCAGCTGCGGACCGCGGCCCGGCAGTGCCGGGACGGACGGCGCCGGCCACGATTTCATAGCGTCGACTCTAGGGTGCGCGGTCAGCGGTACCTCCCGATGGTGTGTCGCGTCAGAGTGAGCGACGCCGGGGTCGGCGGTTTCATTCCCGTCAGCGATCCCGATAGGCCGACCGGATGCCCTCGAGCAGCACTTCGGCCAGCTCCGCACGGCACATCAGCAGATCGGGAAGGTACGGGTCGGGCCGGTTGTAGATCAGCGGAGAACCGTCCAGCCGGGATGCGTGCATTCCCGCCGCCGACACCACGCCCGCGGGCGCCGCCGAATCCCATTCCCACTGGCCACCGGCGTGCAGGTAGGCGTCGACATCTCCCCGGACCACGGCCATCGCCTTGGCGCCTGCCGATCCGATCCGCACGAGCTGGATGTCCAGCCGGTCGCGCAGCCACCACAGCACCGGCGGCGGACGGTTGGCGCTGGCGGTGATCAGGATCGGGCCGTCCGTGCGCGGTGGCGGGGCGGGGACGGTGTCGGTGCGGTACACCTCGCCGCGCGCCGGCAGTGCGACCGCGGCGTCGGTGATGCCCCCGCCGACCCGTCGGTGAGGAATGTCGTCGGCCCGGCGACTCCCAGGCGTTGCCAGAGCGCGATGTGCACGGCCCAGTCCGTCCGGCCCGGCATGGAGAACTCCCGCGTGCCGTCGACCGGGTCGACGATCCAGACGCGGTCGGCCTGCACGCGGGAGATGTCGTCGACCGCCTCCTCGGACAGCACCGCGTCGTCGGGCCGGGCCCGGCGCAGGCGGTCGAGGATCAGCGTGTTGGCCCGCCTGTCACCGGCATCGCCGAGGTCGTACGGGTCGTAGAAGCCGATCTCCTCGCGCACCGCCAGCAGCAGTTCACCGGCTTCTTCGGCCACCTCGGCGGCCAGCGCCGCATCGGTCAGGCTCATCGAGTCAGTATCACCAACCACTTGGCAGCAGACATCACAGGATCGCCGCACTACGCTGTTGTGACGATGAGCACAGCAGATCAGCCATCGTCCGATTCGCTCACGGCGGCACTGTCGAAGGCGCAAGATTCCGTCGGAGAACCACGGGTTCATTCGAAGCGTCACGAGCGCCGTCGGCATCGCCGACTACGACGTCGTGGAGGCCAGTAAGACCTACATCAGGGCCACGCGACGCGACGGCCTTCCGGATCTGCACATCTACTACGGGTATACGACCGGGTTCACCACCGAGAGAGGAAATCGTCGGCGTCGCCGGCGGCGCGGTACGCGGCCCGAGCTCGCGGAAGGGAACGCTGGTACGTGGAGCATCCGGAGACCAAAGTGCGTCCCGGTAGCACGCGCTCAGCCGACGTCCGCCGCGAAGCCGCGTTCTGCGACTGCGGCATGCAGAAGTCGGTGACCGGAGTGTGTAGCAGCTGCGACTGAGTCAGAAGCGCCGGCCACGGGATCGGGCGTCGCCGGTCCGGCGTCGGCATGACCGGATTGCCCAGCAGCCCAGCAGTTCTCGGTGAGTAGGGCGGCGATCTCGCGCTCGGCGAGGTGCTCACCCAACTGTTCCGCCAAGCTGTTTCGCAGTTGGTCGCGCAGACCGGTGACCGCCTCCAGGGTTTCGTCGTCCACCGGTTTGCCCGCCCAGCCCCACAACACGGTTCGGAGCTTGTCCTCGACGTGCAGGCTCACGCCGTGATCGACGCCGTACACCTGCCCGTCGACGCCGGAGAGGATGTGGCCGCCCTTGCGGTCGGCATTGTTGATCAGCACATCGAAGACGGCCATCCGCCACAACCGAACATCGTCGGCGTGCACCAGAGTCACCTCGTCGCCGGCGTAGTCGTACGCCTGCAGGATCGGCAGAAAGCCGGGCGGGACGTGTCCGGCGGGCAGAAGGTCGACGAGGTCGGGCCCTGATTCGGGTTCGTCGCCCACCTCTGAGACTCGCCCGGCTGGTCCACCCAGCTGCAGCATGCCGCGGCCGGCCGGCCCGTCCCGAATGATCGTGTACGGCACGATATTCCAGCCGAGCGCATCCGACACAAGGTAGGCGCCCCGTTCGCGGCCGGCCAGTGTGCCGTCCGGGAAGTCCCACAGCGGGGTCTCCCCCGCGATCGGCTTGTAGACGCAATGTGCTTGACGCTCATCCAGATGCGCCTCGCACAGGAAGGTGGCGTTGCTCGCTGAGCGGATTCGTCCGATGACGGTCAGCTCGCCGCGCTGCAGCACCTCATTGGCTTCACGAGCGGAGTCTGGCCCGCCGCTATGTGTCGGCGTCATCGTCGGAACCGGCGATGGCGCCGCGCAGGTAGCCGTTGGCGCGCACGCAGATGTGGCCCTCGGGTCGAGCGGTTCGTCGCACAACGGACACGGGGCGGCCGCCGAGATGACCCGGTTGGAGCGCGTCGCGAACTGACGTGCCGACTCGGGCGTCAGGAATACGCGCACTGCGTCGGGGCCGTCTTCGGCGTCGTCGAGCACCACGGACGCGTCGAACTCGGTTTCGGATACGGCGAGCAGTTCGACCACGACGGTCTGCGCCTCGGAGTCCCAGCCCAGCCCCATCGTCCCGACGCGGAATTCCGCGTCGACGGGGGTGATCAACGGGCTCAGATCCTCCAACTCGGCGGTTTCGGGAGGGATGGGGGTGCCGATACCGCCGGTTGATCTCGAGCAGTAACGCGGCGATCCGCTCGGCGAGCACGGCGACCTGCTGCTTCTCCAAGATCACGGACACCACACGCTTGTCGTGGACGGCCTGCAGGTAGAACGTCCGGTTACCTGGCTGCCCGACAGTCCCGGCCACGAAGCGGTCGGGTGTACGGAAGACGTGGATTGCGCGGGCCATGGCACCTTCCAAAATACCGGTAGCGGCTGCGTCAGCCGCAATCCCGGGCGACAAGGACCGACTAGCCGCCGGAGCCACCGACTACCGCATCTTCGGGGGGCACCCCGTCATCCTTGGAGTCATCCTTGGAGTCATTTTGCGAATCGTCCTTCGGCGGTTTGGCGACCAGGCCGGCGGTCAACTGATCGCCGGTGTGGTTGACGTGGATGACGAACGGACGCACCGACGTGTAACGGATCACACCATCGACGCCGGGTCCGCGGTGATGCGCTGAAAGCTGTCCAGGTGCGTACCGAAGGGCGTCGGCCACGACGGCCTTGATCACATCGCCGTGGGTGCATGCCAGCCACAGCACGTCGCCGTCGTGCTGTTCGGCGAGCCGGCGGTCGTGCTCGCGGACGGCGGCCACCGCGCGCGCCTGCACCGCCGCCAGCCCCTCTCCTTCGGGAAACACCGCGGCGCTGGGCTGCTGCTGCACCACGGCCCAGAGTGGGTCCTTCACGCAGTCGCCGATCTTGCGCCCGGTCCACGAGCCGTAGTCGACCTCGGAGATGCGCTCGTCGACGATCGTGTCCAGACCAAGCGCGGCCGCCAGCGGTTGACCGTGCGTTCACACCGTCAGCAGCGGCGAGCGGACGATCGCGCGGATCGGCAGGGGCCGATCCGCCGCACGAGGGCCTGGGCCTGTTCTCGTCCCCGTCGTCCAGGTCGACGCCCTCGGTCCGGCCGGCCAGCGTTCCGGCGGTGTTCGACGTCGACCGCCCGTGTCGCAGCAGGATGACGGTCATACCGTCGACACCACCCCGGTGCCGAGCAGGACGAGCACGACCGTGCCGAGCAGCACGCGGTAACCGACGAACCAGTACATGCTGTGGCGGACCAGAAACGCAGGGACCAGGTGACGGCCGCTAGTCCGACGACGAAGGCGATCACGGTCGCGATCAACAACTGCGGACCGCTGCGCTCATCCCCTCGCCGACCGGATGAACGCGTCGGGCAATGAGAACAGGCCCGATGCGAACACCGCAGGGATGGCCAGCAGGAAGCCGAACCGCGCGGCCAGTTCTCGGTTCATCCCGAGGAACAGCCCGGCGCTGATCGTCGCGCCGGATCGCGACACGCCCGGCACCAACGCCAGGCACTGTGCCAGGCCGACGATGACGCTGTCCTTCCACGTGAGCTGTTCGACGCGCCGCGTCTGGCGACCGTAGTACTCGCTGCGGCGATGACCGCCGAGAACACGATCAACGCGGTCGCGATCAACCACAGATTGCGTGCGCCCGTTCGGATTTCGTCCTTGAACAACAGGCCGAACGCACCGATCGGGATCGTGCCGATGATGACCCACCAGCCCAGCCGGTAGTCGGCGGTCC
>CAVRMG010000008.1:0-69548 GCA_963721495.1 uncultured Actinomycetota bacterium
CCGAACGCAGTAGGTAGGTGTCCATGATCCAGCCGTGCCGGGCGCGGGCGTCGGAGCGGACTTCGGCGATTTCCTCGCCGACCTCCCCGACGGTGCCTGCTACCAGCATCTCGTCCGGTGTGCCGAGGTAGGCGCCCCACCAGATCCGCGTTGCCGGCGGGCAACTCCGAAACGAGCAGTCCCCGTCGAGCATCACCACGGCGCTGCCCGATATCCCATTCTCGCGCAACTGCCGTCCCGTGGTGATGAGCACCGGCTCTCCAACGTCGTTGAGCGGGATGCGATGTCGGGCGGTGAGCGCCTGGATCGCGGTGATGCCCGGGATGACGTCGTAGTCGATGTCGACGGTCGCCGCGACGGTTTCGAGGATCCGCAGCGTGCTGTCGTAGAGGGACGGATCGCCCCACGCCAGGAACGCCCCGACGCCGCCGGGTTCGAGTTCGGTCTCGATCGCATCGGCCCACACGCGGGCCCGGCGGGCGTGCCAGTCGGCGACGGCCTGCCGATAGGCCGGGCTGTCGGGGGTCTCCTTCGAGCGCGGCGGGTCCGGCAGCGCCACGAACCGGTAGCCGGGCTCGCGGATGAACCGCTCACAGATCAGCCGTGCGCAGCGCCACGAGTTCGTCCTTAGTCTCGCCCTTGTCCATCGCGAAGAACACCTGGGTGTCGTTGAGCGCGTCGACCGCCTGCGCCGTCACATAGTCCGGGTCTCCGGCGCCGACACCGATGACGTGGATCCGACGAGTCACGCAGGCGAGTATGCGCTAGTCCGCATCGCCTCCACTGCGGCGCAGTGCTGACGCGCGTTCAAAGTCCTCCTGCTCGGCTGACTCGATCTTCTCCAGAACGCGGGTGTCCCGCGGTGGCAGCTGCAGCTCACGCTCGGCGGGGAGCCCCGCTTGAAGCTGCCTTCCCCGCTCGAGTTCTGCGTCCAACTCGGCGCCGAACAGCAACGCCAGGTTCGTGATCCACAGCCACAACAGGAAAACGATCACGCCTGCCAGCGCGCCGTACGTCTTGTTGTAGCTGCCGAAGTTCGCCACGTAGAAACCAAACAGCACCGATGCCACAATCCAAGTCAGGATGCCGACGGTTGCGCCGATGCTGATCCACCGGAATCTGGGCTGTTTGATGTTCGGTGTGGCGTAGTACAGGACCGCGACTGCCAGAACGACGAACAGCAGGATGACCGGCCACCGCAAGATGTTCCACATTGTCAGCGCCAGGTCCCCGGCGCCGATGGCGGCACCGACCGAGCGCGCGAGCGGTCCGCTGACCGCCAACATGAACACCACCGCCGCGGCCATCACCAGACCCGCCAGCGTGAGCACGAGTTGCAGTGGGCGCAGCTTCCACACCGGCCTTCCCTCGTCGATCTCATAGATTCGGTTCATGGCTCGACTGAATGCTCCGATGTACCCCGAGGCCGACCACAATGCGCCCAACGCTCCGAGCACCAAAGTCAGGCCGGCGGCGGGTGACTCGACAAGCTGCTGGATCGTGGGCCGCAGCGTATCGACCGCCGATGACGGCGCTATCCCGGTCGCGATCTCGAGGACCGCGTCGGTGGTGCGCGCGCCCTGCCCGAACACTCCGAGCAGCGAAACCATCACCAGCATGGCCGGAAACAGCGACAGAACTGCGTAATACGTCAGGGCCGCCGCCAAGTCCGTGCACTGGTCTTGCTGAAACTCACGCGCCGTCTTGCGCGCGACGTAAAGCAGGGAAGGCTTCGTCAAGTCGGTGGGCGAGTCAGGCTTGCGCGGGTCCTCCGGATCCGGCGGAGGGCTTTCCCCGGTGAACTGATTGTCTGCCATGTCAGTCGATACCCGTCGCGCACGCCGCCAAACCACGTTTCGCGGGATACTGTGACCTGCGGATACCTAAGGTATGCGGTACCCGGGGTATTGACATCTCGGCACTGGGCTACGTACCTTCTCAGCAACGCCGACGAAGGGAACGTCAACGATGACTGCACCCGCTCGCCAAGAGTTCGCCGAGCGCCTGCTCAAGGGCTCTGTGAAGAAGTCGTACGCGCCCGTCGTAGACATCGACTGGGACGCGCCACTGGATCCCGACAAGCTATTCCTGCCCGCGAAAACGGTGTCGCTCTACGGCACGCCGATCTGGGACTCGCTGTCTCGAGAGCAGCAGATCGAGCTTTCGCGCGAGGAGCTCGTGAACACGCTCTCGGCGGGGATCTGGTTCGAGAACATCCTCAACCAGGCGCTGCTGCGCAAGATGATGCATCAGGATCCGACGGCCAGTGCCACGCATTACGAGCTGACCGAGCTCGGCGACGAGACACGCCACATGGTGATGTTCGGCAAGGCGATCGAGCGGGTGGGCGCCAAGCCGGTACGGCCGCGGTACTACCAGCGATTCATCATCAATCTGCTGCCGTTCGCGTTCCAGGGCCCGGTGCTGTGGGTGGCGGCGCTGATCGGTGAGGAGATATTCGACTCGCTGCAACGGCAGATGATGGACGATCCCGAGCTGCAGCCCATGGTGCAGCGCCTGATGCGTATTCATGTCACCGAGGAGGCGCGCCACATCCAGTTCGCCCGTGACGGTCTGCGCAAGCGGACTCCGCACATGCGGTGGGCCCCGAAGTTCTTCGTGGCCAACGTCAATGGACTCGGCGGGTACTTCTTCCGGTTCCTGTTCACCAACAAGGTGCCCTACCGCCGTGTCGGTCTCGACGCCCGCCAGGCGCGCCGCACCGCACGACGCAGCCCCCATCGCCGCGAAACCCAGATCATGGGATTCGCACCACTGGCAGCGTTCCTCGACGAGGTCGGGCTGTTGGGGCCGATCGCTCGCCGCATGTGGCGGCGCAGCGGGTTCCTTCCCCGGTGAGCGACATCTACGACGGGCCCGCGACGATCCGCATCGACGACGGCGAACGGGCGGTGCGGGTGCGGTTGTCCGGCCACCTCGACCCGATCGACGGTCGATACCATTGGCAGGGAACGGTTTTCGAGGCCCTTCCCGACGGCACCAAGCTGCCGCAGCGAGTGGTCCTGGCCGTCGGTGAAATCCGCGCCGAGGCACGCATCACCGAGCGCACGCCGCAGAGTGGCTATTCGGTGGCCGGTGTGGGCGCGCCGCCGTTCGCGCTCGACGCCCTCGAAGTCGACGTCCCGCTCCGGTAGCGCCCGCCGATCGCGATCGCGAGCACCACGATCGCCACGACGCCGCCCGCGATTCCGGAGATCAACAGCGGAAGCCGACCGTCCGCACCCCATCCGAACCCGGCCCACAACCCCGCCGCCAGCACCGCGAAGCCACTGAGACCCTGGAACACCCCCTGTGCGCTGCCCTGCAGATCCGGGCCTACCAGTGACGAAACCCACGCTTTTCCAACGCCATCCGTGCATCCGGTGAACAACCCGTACGCCCCGATCAGAAGCCAGGCCGTCAGCGGGTCCGTTGTCAACCCCAACCCCGTGTACCCGACGGCGAAGAACACCAGGCCGATGCCGAATACGGTCGGCTTACCAATCCGGTCGGCGACCAGGCCTGCCGGATAGCTCGACAGCGCGTACACCGCGTTGTAGCCGACGTAGGCCAATATCACCTCGGGAACTGAGAAGCCGATGTCGTTGAGCCGCAACAACAGCAGGGCGTCGGGGAAATTCACCAACCCGAAGGCGACCACTACGGCCGTCACCCGCCAGTAGCGTCGAGGCAGTTCTCCGACCCGGGCGAAGACAGCGCGACGGGCGCCGCTCGACTGCGGCGGGCGTTTCTCGCGGACCAGGAACACCAGAGCCACACTCAGGATGGCGGGCACGACGGCCACCCACAGCAGCGGCGCAATCTGATGGTCGAGCAACTCGTATCCGGCAAGGCCGAGCAAAGGTCCGATCACCGCGCCGAACGTGTCCATCGCGCGGTGGAAACCGAACACCCGTCCGCGCGCCGCCTCGTCGATGTCCGCAACCAACAGCGCGTCGCGGGGCGCGCCGCGAAGTCCCTTGCCGAGCCGGTCGACCACCCGACCCGCCAGCACCCCGGGCCACGCGGTCGCCGCTGCCACCATCACCTTGCCCAACGCCGCCATGCCGTAGCCGGAGGCGATCAACGGTCGACGCGAGAATCGGTCGCTGAGTGGTCCGGACGCCAGCTTGGTCAGCGACGCCGCACCCTCCGCCGCGCCTTCCACGGCGCCGACCACCGCCGCAGGCGCACCGAGTATCGACGTCAGATAGATCGGCAGCAGCGGATACAGCAGTTCACTGGCGGTGTCCTGGAGGAACGACACCGCGGAGAGCACCCAGACATTGCGGGTGAGCCAACCTCGGCGGGTGGACGAAGGCGTCGACACCTAGCCGATCATGCCTGGCTTACCGCGGGTCCTCGTCGGTCAGCGCCGCAAATCCCTTCGCTTGTCCCCGAGCGAGAGCCGCGCGGACCAAGCCGACGATCAGCCCCTGCACCGCCGCGGCGACGAACGCTTCCCGCGTAGATCGGTTCAGGTCCTCGGGCTCCGGTGGCTCTTCGTCGGACGGGTTGATCCGCTGCCAGATCTCGGTGAAGATCTTGCCGGCCAGCAGCCCGCCGACAACGCTGCTCACGAGCGAAAGAGGTTTGTATAAAGCCTTGGCCGCACTCACCGCGGTTAGGTTCCCGTCGCATCAATCCTTAAACCCGGCACTAGAACACGTTCTAGTATTGCCAGGTGCGGTTCACCTATGCGGAGTCCCTGACCGACCCGAAGTACTACATCCCGCTGGCGCAGGCCGCGGAGGCGGTCGGATTCCACGCCATGACCATCGCCGACAGCGTCGCCTATCCCTTCGAATCGGACTCGAAGTATCCGTACACCGATGACGGTGGCCGCGAGTTCCTCGACGGCAAGGAAATCGTCGAGGCGTTCGTCCTGGCCAGCGCGTTGTGCGCCGCGACCACGACGCTGAAGTTCAACATGTTCGTCCTCAAGCTGCCCATCCGTCCGCCCGCGCTGGTGGCCAAGCAGGCGGGATCGCTGGCGGCGTTGTTCGACAACCGGCTCGGGCTCGGCGTCGGCACCAGCCCATGGCCCGAGGACTACGAACTGATGGACGTGCCGTTCGCCAGGCGCGGCAAGCGGATGGACGAATGCATCGAGATCATCAGGGGTCTGACGACGGGCGAGTACTTCGAGTTTCACGGCGAGTTCTACGACATTCCGAGGACGAAGATGTCCCCGGCGCCGACCGAGCCGATCCCGATCCTCATCGGCGGCCACGCGGACGTGGCGTTGCGTCGCGCAGCCCGCAACGACGGGTGGATGCACGGCGGCGGAGACCTGGGCGATTCCGAGGCCCTCGACCGATTCATCAACCGGCTCAAGGAACTTCGTGAGGAAGAAGGCCGGACGGGTCCGTTCGAGATCCACGCGATGTCGCTGGACGCCTACAAACCCGACGGCATCAGGCGTCTCGAGGACCGCGGCGTCACCGACATCATGGTCGGCTTTCGCATCCCCTACATCGTCGGCCCCGACACCGAACCGCTCGAAAACAAGATCCGCAGCATCGAGAAGTACGCCGAGAAGGTCATCTCGAAGGTGTGATCAGCGGACCCACCGGTCCGGATTCGGCCGTAGCGTGGTGACCAGCCGGAAACCGTTACCGGTCAACAGCGGGGATAACCACCTCACGATGCCGACGCTATTCGTCACGCAAAGTGGTGTGCGGGCTGCGGCCGTACGTCTGCCGGTACTGCACCGCGAACCGTCCGGTGTGTGCGAACCCCCACTTCGCGGCAATCGCCGCGACGGTGTTGTGGACCCGATCGCCGCCCACCAGGTCCTGGTGCGCATAGTGCAGGCGCACGCGCCGCATGTACTGGGTCGGCGTGGTGCCGAGATGGAGACGGAACATATACTGCACCGCCCGCGGGGTGACGTGGATGGCGTCGGCGATATCGACTATCGCGATGTCGGCCGCGGCGTTCGATTCGATGTACTCGACGGCGCGGCGAAGCAGTGCCGGCTGGTGGTCGTTGCGATCGTGCGGCACGGCGTCGATCGTCGCCGTGTTGGCGAAGGTGGACAGTGTCACCGCGGCCAGCAGCCTGGCGGCGTTTCCGAGCACCAGCGGCGTGGCGGTGGCGTCGTCGGCGAGCACGCTGTTTTTGACGTAGGCGATCGAGTCCTTCCACAGCTGGCCGGCCGACGGGTCGTGCGGCTGAAAACGCATGAACCGGAAGGGCATCGCAGCCTGCGCACGAGGTAGGCCGGTCGCGACGCTCGCGACGAGCGCCGGGTCCAGCAGCAGTGCGGTCGCCGCGAGGTCTTCAGCGT
The DNA here is from genome assembly GCA_963721495.1 of uncultured Actinomycetota bacterium. Classification (GTDB taxonomy): domain Bacteria; phylum Actinomycetota; class Actinomycetes; order Mycobacteriales; family Mycobacteriaceae; genus Mycobacterium. The sequence goes on from CAVRMG010000008.1 coordinate 6,293, forward strand.
GCGCCTCGTGCGGTGCGTCCGGTTGTGTCGTCAGCGTGATCTCGTCGGCGACCGCCTTGGCCTCGATGCGGTCACACGTGGCGGAGAGGCGGCCGCTGGTCACCCACGTCGCGATCACCTTGTTCATCGAGTCCGGGGACGCCGTCACGTCGCCGGGGATGTCGATTTCGTCGATGGTGAACTGCCCGGCGTCGGTGCGGGTGTGGATCAGCAGCGGCCTGCCGTCGCGCTGCGTGACAGGGTTGCGAACCAGGCGAAGTCGGGCGCCGTACGCCGTTTCGAGATGCTGAGCGACCTCGCCGGGCTCGGTCACCTCGACGCTCGAACGAATGGGCCGATCAATCTGGCTAGTGGGGCTCGCCACCGTTGTCACCTCATCACGCTGAGGTCCTCGCTGGCTGCTTTTTCAACCCTAGGATGGCCTCAACCTACCGCATGTCGATCGCTTTAGAACGGCATCCGCTCCGGCTGAAATCGCATCGTCACATGTCCGATCAGTGTGGTGTCGTACGGATCGATATCCAGCGATCGGAATCATCGTCGAGTTTTAGTTCGTCGACCGCCAACGCCTGCCGCACATCGGCCGGTTCCGGCAGTAGGGCTGCGTAGCAGGCCGCGTGCTGGAATCGGTCGACCGCATTGCCGTTGCCCGGCAACGGCATATCCCTACTTGGATCCGAAAAGCCCTGCTGTGCAAGCAATGTCAGCTGTTCGTTCTTGGGTCGGATCATTGGTCATCACCGTGAATTCGCGGCCGTGGTGTACCACGGGCTCGCCGCCGGCGAACTCGATGATCGCCGACCTTGCCTCCGTCCCTGTCACGCCCGCGGGGAAGGCGACGATGGTCGGCAGCGTCGACTCCGGCCAGTCCATCGTGCGTCCCGGCCATCGCGTCCTTACCTGGCGGGCAGGAAACCCTGTCCTTCGAGGGCCGAACTCTGCCTTGTCGGCGATTGCGCCGCTACGCCCAGGTCAGGACTATGAATGTCGTCCCTTTGAACAACCGACCCGACTCCAGGAACTCTCATGCTTGCGACAGCCCCGATTCGACCCGCCGAGCCCACGAGAAAACAGTGCGGCTGAGCCCTGGCGATCTGCCGGCAAAGCCGCTGCCGAGCACCACCATCGACCATGACGCCCAGACAGTGCGCGGGCGCGCTGCCTCGGCGCCGACGAGACCGCTGCCGAAGGCCATCAGCGCTTTCGACGGCAAGACCGAGCGGCTGCCTCCTCTCGACCTGCCTGCCGTGGCCGCCGCTGGAATCGGCGCCGGTCAGACAGGCCATCACCGCTGTCCGGAAAGTTGTGGACCGGGCATCGACCACGGTTGAGCGAGCCGCGGGTCGTCGATGAGTTGTTCGACGACCCGCGGCGTCCCCGGCACCCCAGTTAATGTGCTCCACATGTCTTCCCACCTGGAAGTCTGGAAGCCGTCAGGGCGGGAGCTGATTCCCCTGACCGGCCAACGAGTGACCGTGGGCAAGGCCTCGACCAATGAGGTGGCGCTCGGCCACGACGAGACCGTCTCGCGTCTGCACGCCGTCCTCGAGAACCTCGGGTTCGCCTGGTCGATACGGGATATGGGAAGTCGCAACGGCACCTACCTCAACGGGGAGCCGATCACTGCCGAACGCGTCCTGCGTTCCGGCGACGAGGTGCGCGTCGGCAAGTCACGCCTGATCTTCTGGGAGGTGAAGGACGGCGGGAACGCAACGCGCGAAGAGGAGACGGTGTCCGCCCAGCCCACGGAGGTCCCGCCCCGGTTGACCCCGCGCGAGATCGACGTGCTCATGGTGTTGTGCCGGCCAATGGTCTCCGGCGACCCTTTTCCCGAGCCCGTGTCGGTTCGGCAGATGGCGAGCGAACTGTTCGTGACCGAAGCAGCCGTCAAACAGCATCTGCTGAACCTCTACGACAAGTTCGCCATCCCCACCGCGGGCGACCGCCGGGTCCGTCTGGCGAACGAGGCGCTGCGGCGCGGAGCCGTCACCATCGCCCAGCTGCGCGACGGCGGCGGTGCGCGCGAAAAGTAAGCGCGCTACTTGAAGTCGAGAACCTCGACGGTCGCGACCGGACCCTCATGGGTGGGCCGGTCGGCGCCCCCGATGCAGTACACAGCCGAGCCGGCCGCGGCCACCACCGCGCCGTGCACCGGCGTGTTGATCGGCGCCAGCGTCGTCCACTTCCCGGTGGCGATGTCGTACATCTCGACGGTGGCCAGCACGCGAGTCGGTTCCTCGCCACCGACGGCCACGATCCGGCCGTCGATGAACGCGGCGCCATAGCTCCCACGGGGAGTCGGCATGTCCGCCAGCTTCTCCCAATTTCCCGATTCCGGGTCGAACCGCTCGAAGGCCGCTGAGTTCTCGTCGGCAGTCAGAAACCGCCCACCCACGGTGTACACATAGACGCCGTCCGACACCGCAGCCAGGTGCTCACGCGGAGTCGGCAGGTCGGCGGCCTCCGTCCAGGACTGCCCATCGAACACCTCTGTCTGCGGGACGAGCTGCTTGTCGTTCTGCCCGCCGACGACCACGAGCTTGTCGTCGACGACCGCTGCAGCCGACGCCGCCCGGGCATGTTGGAGAGCGGGAAGCTCTACCCACTTGCCGTCGCGGAACGCGAAAACCTTGTTCGACGCGTCGGAGATGGTCTCGGTGGCGCCACCGATGACCACCATTTCACCGCGATAGTTTGCCCCCGTCGCATGATGCAGGGGGATCGGCAGCTGAGGCCGCGTCTGCCATTCTCCCGTCCGGGGGTCATAGCTCTCCACCGTTTGGAGCGTCTCGCCTTCGCGCATCCCGCCGGCGACCCAGATCTCGTCGTCGAGCACAGTCCACGCCATCATCAACCTGGCGGTCGGCGCATCCGGCAGCGTCCGCCATTCCGCTGCGGGTTGGGGTCGCCGTGGTCCCAGTTTCAACGCTTCCGCCGACGATGTGAGTTGACGATTATCGACACCGGTGGACCCGCCGATTGCGTACACCGTCTTGCCGACGACGGCGACCGCCAAGCCGTGGCGCGCGGAGTTCAGGTCCGGCAATGCGCCCCAGGTCGCCGTGGCGAGATCGAGCGAAGCCACGCTCTTGAGGACCTGTCCCGCGGACGTGCCTCCGACCGCCACCAACCGTGCATCGCTGATTGCCACGCCGAAGTCGCTGCGTCCTTGCGGAAGCGGGGGCATCGCCGCCCACTTGTCCGTGGCCGGGTCGTAGGCTTCGACCGTTGGCAGGTCAGAGGTGCCGTTTGTGCCACCGACGGCGTACACGAGGTCACCGTCTGACGCGGCGGCCAACATCTGTCGCGGAGTCGGGATGGGGGCGCCCTCCTTCCACGTGCTGCCGTCGAAGATCTCGGTGGTGTTCAGTAGCGCGCCGTTGGCGTCGACACCGCCGGTGACGACGATGCGGTCACCGACCACGGCGGCAGCGGCCGCCGCTCGGGGCTGCATCAGGGGCGGTAGCGCCGTCCAGCGACTGTTGACAACCCGCCACACTTGGTCCGTTGCGACCTTCGGATCGGTGCCTTCTGTGTGCCAGCCGCCGAGCACGACCGGGGTGTCCTGCCACGTCACCGACATCGCATGCTGCACCCCGACGGGCAGGTCCGCGCCGCCCTTCCAGCTGTCGATGGCGGGGTCGAAGCCCTCGTGGCCAGTGCTGACACGGTTGTCCGCCCCCATGCCGCCGAAAATCCAGATGGTGCCGTCGGCCTGAGTGGCCGCCACCGCGTCACGGGCGATGCGGGTGTCGGCGATCGGTTCCCAGACAGGCTGCGGTTCGGCGGTCGGTCGACTCGGGGCGGCGGCCTCGCCACCGCCCTCGTCCTTCGACGACGTGACGAAGTAGATACCGCCGACCACCAGGAGCACGACTGCCAAGACGGCCGCGGAGGCGATCAGAATCCACTTGAGGTTCTTCTTCGGCGTCTCGGCCGCAGGGGGAGCGAACTGCGGAGGTGGGAAGCCCGGCGGGGGTGTGAAGCCTGGCGGAGGTGTGAAGCCCGGCGGAGGTGTGAAGCCTGGCGGAGGTGTGGTTGGCGGAGGTGTGCCGGGTTGCCACGGCACGTTCGACGGGCTTACCGACTTGGTGTGCGCGAACATACCCGGGTCCGGAACTGCGGCCTCGAGGGCTGTCTGACGGGCTGACGGCGCTGGCGGGGGCGTGAAAGTCGCCGGGGTGCCGCCCGTCATCTCGGGCGCGCCACCGGGTTCACTGAGCGCCATCGGATCCGCTGTCAACCCGTTGTGCCGTTGCGCCAACTGCAAGTGACGACCGAATTCCTCGGCCGACTGCTGCCGGTCGTCCGGCTCTTTCGACATCGCCCTCTCGATCGCAGCGCAGACATCGGCCGGGATCCCCTCTGGACGCAGATCCGGCACAGGCGTGGAAGTGATCCGCAGATAGTGCGCGATGAGATCCTCTTCGGCCTTGCGCTCGTGCGGGGGGCCACCAGCGATCAGCGCGTAAATCGTGGCCGCAAGGGAGTAGACGTCGGCCGCGACAGTCGGCGGATTACCGGCGAGCACCTCGGGCGCCGTGTAGGACAGCGTGCCGGTGAAGAAGCCGGTCATCGTCTTGTATCCACCGGCGATACGCGCGGTCCCGAAGTCGCTCAGTTGCGGTTCGCCGTAGTTGTTGACGAGCGCATTCGCGGGCTTGATGTCGCGGTGCAAGGTGTCTGTCCGATGCGCGGTTTCCAGCGCCCCACACAATTTCACTCCGATGCGCAGTGCCTCAGGCCACGCGATCCGACCCTCTCGCCGTACCCGCTCCGCGAGGGAACCCCTTGCGTGGTACGGCATCACGATGAATGGCCGGTTACCTTCGGTGACGCCGACCTGCAGGATGTTCACGATGTTCGGGTGGCCGGAAAGCGCACCCATCGCGTAGCCCTCCCGCAGAAAACGCTCCCGATTGTCCTCGTCGAGATCTGAAGCGAGCACCTTGATGGCGACGCTTCGCCCGAGGGACTTCTGGGTGCAGCGATAGACGACCCCGCCGCCGCCCCGGCCAATTTCGACGGCGTCGTCGAACCCGGCGGCTGCCAGCTCAGACACGATCCCCTCCGCCATGATGCCCATGCCCTTCGATCAATTGCAGATACTTCGCTCCAAAGGTACCGAGCAAAGACGGCAGAAGCGCTGCTTTACGCTTCGTGGCCGTCGATGACGTGCAAAGACCAGGTTCTGCACACCTAACGCGACTGTTCCCAGCGGACCTCCGACGGCTCCTTGTCCGTGCGCAGGCCCCGCCAGCTCGGTTGACGCAGCCTGTCGTCGGATGTCCGTTCGCTGAACCGCACCTCGCCGACCAACTCGGGCCTGACGAAGGTGACGCCCTTCGCGTCGAGGTTGGAAAGCCGTTTATTGAACGGTGATTCGTCGGTCTCCAACGGCTTCAGCACGCCCTTGAGCTTCGTCAGCTCCTTCTCGGAGAACCCTGTGCCGACGCGACCGACGAACTGAAGGCCGCCGTCGGCGGGAATACCGAGCATCAGCGCCCCGATGCCACTCGACCGGCCACCCTCACCTTGGCGCCAGCCGCCGATCACCGCCTCCTGGGTGTTCCAGATCTTGTCCTTGATCCACGACGACGACCGCCGCCCCGGCTGGTAGGTCGCATCGCGTTTCTTGGCGACCACACCCTCCCAACGCTGCTTGCGGGCGTACTGCAACGCCTCTGGGCCGTCCCCGGGCAGCAAGTCGGGCACAATCAGCCCACCCCCGTCGGCCAGCGCTTCCAACAGGCGGCGACGATCGGAGTACTTGGCGCGCAACAACGATCGGCCGTCGAGATACAGGATGTCGAACGCCCAGTATTCGAGGCGGGTGGAGCGTGCGCGGTTCTGCATCTCGCCGAAGCTGGGCACACCCGAATCGTCGAGTGCGACCGCCTCGCCGTCGAGAATGACGTGGTGGTCGGCGAGGTCGGCTGCCAGCGCTTGCAGTTGCGGGTACTCGTCGGTGACGTCGCGGCCCCGCCGGGACCGAAGGTTCAGTGTGCCGTGGTTCGCGTCGACCAGTACCCGGTAGCCGTCCCACTTGCCTTCGAACGCCCACTGCGTGGACTTCAACCGTTCCACCGAACCCTCGCTCGCCAGCATCGGCGCGAGATCGCCGGCGTGCGGGTTGTTCTGCTCCTTCATCCGGTGCGCCAGCCAGTTCTTGCCGTCGGTCTGGATCAGCGCGTACCGTCCGTCGATCCGCTTGCCGCGCAGGGTGACGATGACTTCCCCGCCCTTCGCGGCGCCGTCGGGCGGGACATCGTTGAACTTCTCGGCCTCATAGGTGCCGGTGTCCCAGACGATGACCTTGCCGCCGCCGTACTCCCCCTTGGGAATCTCGCCCGCGAATGTCAGGTACTCCAACGGATGGTCTTCGGTATGCACGGCGAGATGGTTGACCGATGGGGTGTCCGGCAGGTTCTTCGGGACCGCCCATGACACCAGCACTCCGTTGCGTTCCAGCCGGAAGTCGTAGTGCAGACGGCGGGCATGATGCTCCTGGATGACGAACTTGTCGTCATTACCTGTTGTCGGCGCCTTATTCGGCACCGGCTCAGGCGTTTTCGAAGAGTCGCGCATGCTGCGATACGTCGTCAGCCGGTCTCCCCTCGCAAGCTGGGGGCCCTCGACCGGCACCGCCTCGTCCAGATCCGCGAGTAGGTCCCCGTACTCGGCCATGCGTTCGAGCACTTCGTCGAACCGTAGATGTCGAAGCTTCGGATCTTCGATCTCGTCCCAGGTGCGTGGTGCCGCGACGGTCGGATTCTCGCGTCCGCGAAGCGAATACGGTGCGATTGTCGTCTTGGCCGCACTGTTCTGGCTCCAGTCCAGGAACACCTTGCCGGTGCGCAGGCTCTTCGTCATGGTCGCGGTGACCTGCTTGGGCATCGCCTGCTCCAACTGCTGGGCGACCCGCTTGGCGAGCACCGACGCACCTCGCGAACTGATCGGTTCCTGCAGCGGCACATAGAGATGCAGTCCCTTGCTGCCGCTGGTGAGCGGAAACGTGGTCAGGCCGATGTCGGTGAGGAGATCGCGGACCTCGTGGGCCACCTCGCACAGCTGCCGGAACGTGACTCCTTCGCCGGGGTCGAGGTCGAAGACGATGCGAGTCGCCGGGCCGACCGTTTCCGAATCTTTGCCCGCCCCGCTGCGCCCGCCCGAATCTTCACCCGCCCCGCTGCGCCCGCCCGAAATGAACTGCCATTGCGGCACATGGACCTCCAGCGAGGCCTGCTGGGCGATCCACGCCAGTCCTTCGACGGTGTCGATCACCGGGTAGGTGGTCGTGCCCGACTTGTGGGTGATCGACGCACGATTCAGCCAGTCAGGCGCCGACGAGGCCAACTGCTTCTCGAAGAACGCGGGCTCGTCGACGCCGTTGGGCCAGCGCTTGCGGGTCACCGCCCGGCCCGCGATGTGCGGGATCATCGCCTCGGCGACGTCGATGTAATAGTCGAACACCTCGGCCTTGGTGGTACCCGTGGCCGGGTACAGCACCTTGTCCGGATTGGTCAGCTTCACCCGACCGAATTGATCCACCACCTGACGGTATTACCCGGCGTAGCGTTGCACTATGACGAGAATCTTCGCGGCGTGCCTGCTCGCAGCGGCAGCGATCGTCATCGCGGCACCCCAGGCAGGCGCGGACCCCGACGATCATCTCCCCTACTGTTCGGGTGATCAGACACCGATGGATGACAACTGCCGGCCGATGGCCCACCAGGAGTTCACGCATCCGGGAAGCGGCTTGAGCCCGAACCTGCCGAGCGGTCTGGACCCCGGCAACGCGCCCGTCATCGGCGACTAGCCAACATAGCCTCGGCCGGGCTTCTCTCGCGGGCGCCTGCTGACGCGGACCGGGTTGGTGCGCAACGGTTTCCGGCTGGAGCGGCGGCGCCGTCAAGCCGCGTTGGGTTCTGGTCCGCCGGGCTCGTGAGTTTCCGGCCGGCCGGGTTGGTGGGCCGCCGGTTCGTCATCGGGTGGTCGAAGTAGTCGTTCGGGACGGTGGTAGTCGTTGACGCGGGCTTGGCCGGTGTCAAGGTGTGCCGGTGGGATCCATTCGACGTCGTTGTGGTCGTTGATCCTGGTGGTCCAGCCGCCGGGGGCGACCATGCGGTTGTCAGGTCCGCATGCGAGACCCAGTTCGTCGACGTTGGTCTGTCCGTCGTCGGCCCAATCGCGGGCGGCGTGGTGGACCTGGCTGCCGTAGGCGGGCACGGGGCAGCCGGGTTTGGTGCAGCCCCCGTCGCGGGCAATGAGCATGATCCGCTGTGCCGGTGAGGCGACGCGGCGGGCGCGGAACAGGTCCAGCGCCGACCCGGTGGCCTTGTCGAAGACCGCGAGGTAGTGGTTGGCGTGGGCGGCCATGCGGATCACGTCACTGATCGGAATGATGGTGCCGCCACCGGTGACACCGATGCCAGCGCGGCTTTCCAAATCCTGCAGGGTGGTGCGGACGATGATCGACGTCGGAAGCCCGTTGTGTTGGCCGAGCTCACCGCTTTCCAGCACACTGCGGCCGACCGCGACGAGCGCGTCGTGCTGGCGCTGCGCCAGATTGCGGGTGTCGTTGTCGATCTGCTCCTGCGACGGAGTCCCCGAGACGCACGGGTGCTCGTCGGCGGGGTTGCACATCCCGGGTGCGGCCCACTTGGCGTAGATCGCCTCATAGATCGCCGCCGCTTCGGGGCTGAGGTTGGCTTTCTGCGGGGTCATCTTGTCGGAGCCCTGCGGCCCGGTCCACACGCCGCGACGTCGCGCGCGTTCGGTGTCGTCGGGTTCGGGTCCGTCCTGGTCGAGGAGGAACAGCGTCCGGTCGGCGTTGTCCTTGAGTTCCTTGGGTCCGACACCGATCGCGGTGCGCGCGAGATCGGCTTCGATCTGGGTGCGGGTGAGAGCGTCGACCGCGGGTGGGATGCGCTCCATCGCCTCGCGCACAACCTTGACGTGCTCGCGGTTGATCAGCCCGTGGGCCTGGGCGAGCGCGGTGCAGGGCAGCAACTGGCTCGAGCGGTTCTCCGGTGAGTGTGCGGCGTGGTCCCAATTGAGCTGCCTCGTCGAGCCGGCGGCCGGCCTCGGTGGATGAGATGCGCCACCGGATCGCCAGCACGTCGCGCCAGGACTTGGCGCCCATCTCCTTGGCAGTGGTCTCGGCCTGCAAGCGGGCCAGCATGCGGTGGCTCTGAGTTGGCATCTGGCAGCTGAGGGTTTCGAGTTCGTCGAGCACCCCGACCAACTCGGGCTTGGTGAGCGCATCGATGGGCAGCGCGGCCAATTCGTCGTGTGCGGCGCGCAGCGCGGCGACCGTGGCCTGCACCGCATCCGCTCCCATGACTCGAACATATGTGCGAACCTTAAGAAGTTGGCGACGTATTTCCGAAGGATTCTTTGAGAGTTGTCGCTGCGTGCGAAACACCCGAAAGCGTTGTTACACAGGTTCAGTCATCGTCGATCGCGAGCACCGCGAATGGCGCCGTCGGCACCTCAGCGATCGCCATATTCGCAGCAGAGTCGGTGGGGATGACGTTGCCGGCCAATGCCGCGAGCGCCTTGTTGGTGCCGACGTCGTGGCCCGCCTGCTCGCTCAACAGCCATCGCACCTCGAGCATGTCGCAGTAGGCCTGAATCGGGGTGCCCGTGTTGTGGATGACGTCGTGGGCCAACCGCTCGTACGGCGTGAGCACCTCTATCACCCACAAGCGGGCGGCAGTCGACTCGTCGACGTCGTGGCCCACTTCTCGGCACAGCTGCGCCTGATACGCCATGCATGTCCCCGAGCAGGATGCGCGCCTGCCCCTCGCCGACATCCAATCCGGTGAGCTCCTGAAGACGCTGCGCGTGGTAGCGGCGATCACCCACGGCGACATGAATTTTGAGCTGACTCGTATCGTCGCTGAGCGGCTGCAAGGAGACCTCGTCGACGGCGAAGCCCAGCTCGTTCAGACCGCCGCACGGTGCCCTCGACGCGATAGCGGTCTGTGAAGCCGAAGACGGGCTCGGCGTGGAGCACCCCCCATAGCGTGTCGTAGCGGGCCCTGGTCTGCTGAACCTCGTCGATCAGTACGTCCTCCAACGCAGTCCGCCCGAGGCGTTCGGCGAGATCGACCATGCCCATCGCGACGTTCTCGACCATGATGTCGAGGTCGTGCTCGCGCTGCCCACGACTCAATGACGGGATGCACTTCCGATGTTTCGGCGTCGACGAGCCACGCCTGCAGAGTCTGGCCGTCGCGCGAGAACAGCGTGTTGGCCAGCGAGCAGTCACCCCAGAAGACGCCGTGCCGATGCAGTTCCACCAGCAGGCCGGCCAGCGCGTCCAGCAGCCGCGCCCGGTGCTTCGGTTGGTCCGGCGGCAGCCGCATGAACAGTCGGCGATACTGCCAGGACCCCTCGAGGTAGCGGGTGACCAGGATCGCGGTGTCGAACTCGGGCTGCAGCACCAGGCCGGCCGGACGCACCGCGGGCAGACCCATCTCTTCGAGCCGCCGCAGGACGTCGTACTCCTTGACCGCGATCCGCGGCGGCATGTCCTTGACCGCCCACAACGCGCCGTCGGCGTCGACGAACTTCACCAGGTGGCGACTCGGTCCTACCGCGATGTCGCGCAACGGGACGTCGGGAACGTTCCACTGGAGAAGCGGTCGGTCCCACGGCAGGCCTAGAAGTCCGGGAGTCGGTGCACGGAGCCGCAACTCCGGCGCGCGCATCTTCAGTTGATGCGTTCGCCAGTTTCCGGATGGAACAGGTGAACCTTGCCCTCCGGCTTCATGCGCAACTCGACGGTGTCTGCGAGCTTGACCGGCGTACGGGACAGCGACCGCGCCACCAACTGCACGTCTGGGTGCGCGTGGGTGTAGAGGTAGGTCTCGCTGCCCAGGTCTTCGACGAGGTCGATCACGACATCGATGCCGCCTCCCGGTGACACCTCGAGGTCCTCGGGTCGAATACCGAGCGTGACGGTGTCGACTCCGGCGTCGGCCAACTTCGTCAGGTGTTCGCGCTCGAGTGGCAACGTGGAGTCCTCGCTGATTCGCACACCATCAGAGACGATCCGGGCCGTCAGCAGATTCATCGCGGGTGATCCGATGAAGCCGGCGACGAACGCGTTGGCCGGGTGGTCGTAAAGCTCACTCGGCGAGGCGAACTGCTGCAGCTTCCCGAAGCGCAGCACGGCCACCCGGTCACCCATCGTCATGGCCTCGACCTGGTCGTGGGTGACGTAGACGGTGGTGGTGCCCAGCCGCCGTTGCAGCGCGGCGATCTGGGTGCGGGTCTGCACGCGCAGCTTCGCGTCGAGGTTGCTCAGCGGCTCGTCCATGCAGAAGACCTGCGGCTCACGCACGATGGCACGGCCCATCGCGACGCGTTGACGCTGACCGCCGGACAGCTTGGCGGGCTTGCGGTCCAGGAACTCGGTGAGGTCGAGAATCTTGGCGGCGTCCTCGACCTTCTTGCGCCGCTCGTCGGCCGATACGCCCCGCAACTTGAGCGCGAAGCCCATGTTCTCCGCGACCGTCTTGTTCGGGTACAGCGCGTAGTTCTGAAACACCATCGCGATGTCGCGGTCCTTGGACGGCACGCCGGTCATGTTCTTGCCGCCGATCTCGATGGCTGCCCTCGTCGATGTCCTCGAGACCGGCGAGCATGCGCAGTGCGGTGCTCTTGCCCGAACCCGATGGACCGACCAGCACGACGAATTCGCCGTCCTGGATGTCGAGGTTGAGCGAGTCAACCGCGAGCTTGTCTGAACCCTCGTAGATGCAGGAGGCGTTCTTGTAAGTGATTGCAGCCATTGAGATTCCCTATCTACTTGATCGCGCCGAACGAAAGTCCGCGCACCAGCTTGTTCTGTGCGAACCACCCGCAGAGGATCACGGGAAGTGCGGCCATGGTTGCGGCCGCTGACAACACGGCCCAGTACTGACCCTCACCGGCGATGAATCCGACGAGGTACACCGGCATGGTCTGAGCGTTCACCGCGGTCAGGTTCACCGCGAAGAAGAACTCGTTCCAGGCGAAGATCACGCAGATGAGCGCGGTGGCCGCGATGCCGGGCGAGACCAGCGGCAGGATCACCTCGCGCACCGACCGCCACAGGCTGGCGCCGTCGAGGCTGGCCGCCTCGAGCAGTTCCCCGGGCACCTCGAGGAAGAACGACCGCATCATCCACACGGCGATCGGCAGGTTCATCGACGTGTAGAGGATGACGAGCGCCCAGATGTTGTCCAGCAGACCGATGTTGGACACGATCACATAGAGCGGAAGGATCGCCGCCACGACGGGCAGCATCTTGGTGCTCATGAAGAAGAACAAGCCGTCCTGCGTCTTGCGCACCGGCCGCAGCGACAGCGCGAATGCCGCGGGTACACCGAGCAGCAGCACCAGAATCGTCGACATGCCGGTGGCGAAGATGGAGTTCAGCATCGCGGGCCCGATGCCCTGGTCGAACACTGCCTTGAACTGATCCAGCGTCGGGGTGAAGAACAGCGTCGGCGGACTGGTCGCCGCGTCGCTCTCCTGCTTGAAGGCGGTCAGGACCATCCAGAACACCGGGAAGAAGAACCCGAGTCCGACGAGCCACGCCACCACCCCCCACGGACTGAACTTGCGGACCTTCTTCTTCGACGAGACAGCCGTATCCGTTGTGGCCGTGCTCTTCTGAACTGTGGTTGTCATTTCAGGCCGCCTCTTCCTTGCCGGAGAATGATTTGAAGATCAACCGAAGCGCAAAGCTGGCGATGATCATCGTGAAGATCACGACCACCACACCCATCGCCGCGGCTTGGCCCATGTCGAAGCCGAGGAACGCGCGCTGGAAGATATAGAACGGCAGGTTCGCACTCGCGATGCCCGGTCCGCCCTGCGTCATCATGAAGATGGCGTCGAACGTGTTGACCAGGTAGACCGCGCCGAGCACGACTCCCAGTTCGATGAATCGCCGAAGGTGGGGCAGCGTCAACTCGCGGAAGAGTTGAAACGCGCCCGCACCGTCGACTCGACCGGCCTCCAGGATGTCGCGAGGCATCGACTGGAGGCCGGCGAGGATCAGCAGCATCATGAAAGGAGTCCACTGCCAGATCAACTCCACCATGACCATCATCAGCGGGAACTGACCGATCCAGTCCACCGGGCCGATCCCCACCAGCGACAGCACCCAATTCAGGATGCCGTTGGTGGGATCGAGAATCGTGGTCTTCCAGATCAGCGCCCCCGCAACGGGTGTGATCAGAAACGGCGTGATGAGTAGCGTTCGCACGACCCCGCGTCCCAGAAACGCCCGATCCAACAGCAATGCGAGCAACAAGCCGAGGAACGCCGAGACCAGCACGACGACGACGATCAGGACGACGGTGTTCAGCGCCACCCGCCAGAACTGGCTGTCCTGAACCACCGCGATGTAGTTGTTCAGCCCCACGAATTGCCGTGACCCTGGACGGACCAGGTTCCAGGACAACGTCGAGTAGTACAACGTGAACAGGAACGGGATCTGCGTGACCACGATCATGAAGATCAACGCGGGCAGCAGTGGTGCACGCCTGCGCCATCCTTCGGCACGACTCACGCCGGTGTCCTGTGCTTCCCGGATCTTGCGGACCCGTTCCGCCACTGCCTTCTGACTGGCGTCTGACTCGGTTTCGGCAGTAAGAGTCATCACTTCTCCTGATATGTCTTGCCGACGACCTCGGCGTATTTCTGTGCTTGCTCCAGTGCGGCGTCCACCGACTTCTGCCCGGCGATCGCCGCACTGATCTGCTGGCTCACCCGCGTTCCGAGATCCTGGAACTCGGGAATCCCCACAAACTGAATACCTGTGTACGGAACCGGTTGAACCGTGGGCTTGTCCGGTGTCGCGTTGGTGATCGACTTAAGCGTCAGCGGGCCGTACGACTTCGAGATCGCCTCGTACTCAGGAAGTTCGGTATAGGTGGAGGTTCGGCTACCCGGTGGGACGCGCGCCCAGCCCAGCTTTTCGCCGACCAGCTTCATATAGTCCTTGCTCGTCATCCACGAGATGAACTTCCATGCGCCGTCGGGATTCTGGGCGGCCTTGGGAATCCCCAACGACCAGGTATACAGCCAGCCCGAGTTGGGCTTCTCGACGATCGGGGCAGGCAGGTAGCCGATCTTGCCGACCAGGTCCGGGTAGGTCTTCGGATCCTCGAGGACCGAGACCGCCGACGTCGCGTCGTACCACATCGCCGTCTGACCCTGACCGAATAGGTTGGCGCACTCCTGGAATCCCGTTGACGACGCGCCCAATTCGCCGGCGTCGTTGATGAGGTCGACGTAGAAGTTGACCGCCTTGCTCACTTCGGGGCTGTTGAGTTGGGCATTCCACTGATCGTCGAACCAGCGCCCGCCGAAGGTGTTGATCACGGTGTCCAGCGGTGCCAGCACCTCACCCCAGCCCGGCTTGCCGCGCAGGCAGATGCCCGCGTCGGAGACGTTCCTTCTCCTTGATGGTCTTCGCCCAGTCCGCGACCTCCTGCCAGTGCGGCTGATAGTTCGGATTCTGGTCGACCTTGATGCCGGCCTGCTCGAAGAGGTCCTTGCGGTACATCAGGAACGACGACTCGCCGTAGAACGGGACCGAGTACATGTTGCCCTCGTAGGACAACGACTCCCGCAGCGACGGGATGAAGTCGTTCTCGTCGTAACCCGGCGTGTTCTTCGCGTACTCCGAAAGGTTGAGCAGCCAACCGTCCTTGGCCCACTGCGGGAGTCTCGAAGTTGCTGATCATCACGACGTCGAACTCGCTGCCCCCCATCGCGCTCGACATGGTGATCTTCGCGCGCGCCTGGTTCTCCGACAGCGAGATGAACTTCAGCTTGGTGCCGGGATTCTCCTTCTCGAACTCCGACGACAGCTTCTGGGCGTCCGTCATCTGCGAATTGGAGACGAGGGCGATCGTCACCTGGTTCTCCGACGCCCCCAGGCTGCCTGCACCCGAGCAGCCGGCCGTCAGCGTCACGCCCGCAACGGCCGTACAGGCGGCCAGCTTTTTCAGTCCTCTTACTGCCTTCACCATCCAACTCACCTTTCACTGCGCCAACAGCCAATGGGCACAATCGATGTCACAAACCAGCAGCCTGGCCAGTTGGCCCCGTAGAGCCCCGAGGGTGGCGTGATACTTCGCGACACCGCTGGATATCAGCAGCGTCTTCGCACAGCCTCGGACGTCTTCGAGCGGAACGGAGACCGCCCGCTGCTGCAGCTCGGTCTCGACGGGAGTGCCCCCGGCGTCAAAAAACCGTCCGCCGATCTCGCCCACCGCCCCCAGCGAAACAAGCTCGTCGAGCATTCGCGTGTCCAGATAGCTGCCCTCGAACAAGGTCGTGGAAGTCGAGGCGGCGCCGACACCGAAGAGCATCATGTCGGCACGCCTACCGGCCTCCAGCGTCCGCGAGATCACCGAGTCACTGCGCATCGAGGCGACGGTCGAGGCGTCTGCATAGAGCGGCGCAGGCAGCCGGATAGTGCTGGCGCGGAACACGTCTGCGCAGCGGCTGAGGATGAATTCGGTGCCCGTCTGATATGCCGCGGTGGACATGGCGCCGTCCAACTGCACCACTGTTCGGCAGCTCGCCACTCCCGGCGTCAGGGCGGTGGCGACCGCAACCTGCTCGGGACCCCAGGTGAATCCGAGGATGTCTTCGGGTGCGAGCCGGCGCATCAGCAGCGCGGCCGCAGCACGGCCGACGCTGGCGAACGCCGCGGGTCGTCCTGGCGCACCGACATCCACACCGTGCCCCGCCACCACCGCCTCGGTCAGTCCGAAGCGGCGTTCGAGTTCACGCTCCTCGTCGGCGTGGAGATCGTCGCGCAGGTCTGGCGGGACGACGATGTCGATGCGAACGATTCCGTTGGCCTTGGCCCTGGCCACCAGACGCCCTGCCGTCGGGCGCGAGACGCCGAGACGCGATGCGATCTCGGCCTGGGTCAGTCCGTCGAGGTAGTACAACGTCGCCGCACGCAACGCGAGCCGAAGATCTTCAGGAGTGGCCGCGCGGTTCGGGGCACCGGCGGTGCCGGCGTCCTCACCGATCGACGTCGTCGTCACAGATCTCGCTCCGTTTCCTCATCCGTGTGAGCATTTGCTCAGGGGTGCGAGTAGATGCTCATGACGCTAGCATGTGCAGTGTGACGCACACAACACTTTCTGCTGATACCCAGATGCGGGCTGCCGTACTCGTCGAGCCGGGACGCATCGAAATGGTGCAGCGACCTGTACCGAAGCCCGCGGCAGGTGACGTGCTCGTACGGGTTTCGTCGGTGGGTGTGTGCGGCTCGGATACGCACTACTACCGGCATGGGCGGGTCGGTGGCTTCGTGGTCGAGGCGCCGCTGGTCCTCGGTCACGAGGCAGCGGGCACGATCGTCGGCGTCGGCGAATCGGTGGACCCGTCTCGCGTCGGTCAGCGGGTGTCGATCGAACCGCAACGGCCCGATCCCGACAGCGAGGAGACGCGGCGGGGCCACTACAACCTGTGTCCGCATATGCGGTTCTTCGCCACCCCACCCGTGGACGGCGCACTCTGCGACTACGTGACCATCGGCGCGGAGTTCGCACACCCGGTGCCGGACTCGATGTCCGATGACGCCGCCGCACTGTGTGAGCCGCTGTCGGTCGGCATCGCCGCGATTCGCAAGGCCGAACTGGACGACAGATCGCGGGTGCTCATCGCCGGGGCGGGACCCATCGGCATCGTGGTGACCCAGCTGGCCCGCGCGTACGGCGCGAAAGAGATCGTCGTCAGTGATCCGGACCGGACCCGCCGCGATCGCGCCATGTCCTTCGGCGCCACCACGACCGTCGACCCCACCGCCGAACCGACCGCCGATCTCGCCGTCGACGCGTTCATCGACGCCTCGGGCGCCGCGCCGGCTGTCGCCGACGGCATCCGCGCGGTACGGCCGGCGGGCCGAGTGGTGCTGGTCGGCTCGGGCGCCGAGACGATGGAGCTGCCGACGCAGGTGATCCAGAACCGTGAACTGCTGCTGACAGGGGTGTTCCGGTACGCCAACACGTGGCCGACGGCGATCGCGCTGGTGGAATCCGGCCGCGTCGACCTCGACGCCATGGTGACCGCGCACTTCCCGCTGGAGAAGGCCGCCGAAGCTCTGGACTCAGACCGGATCGCGGGTAGCGTCAAGTCAGTGGTGACGGTGTCATGACGCTGGACAACGCGACGTTGGCACGGTTTTCGAAGACAGCCGAGTCGACAAGCCGAACTATAACCGCGACGAGATCAGCATCGGCATAGTTCATTTCGGGGTCGGTGGCTTCCATCGCGCCCATCAGGCGATGTACGTCGACCGCCTTCTGGAGATGGGACTCGCCGAAGACTGGGGTATCTGCGGGGTGGGCGTCATGGCGGCCGACCGCAAGATGGCCGAGGTGATGGCCGCCCAGCACGGGCTGTACACGCTGTTGCTCGAGAAACCCGACGGCACCCGCGACGCGCGGGTGATCGGATCGATCGTCGACTATCGCTATGCGCCCGACGATCCCGAATCGGTGATCGAACTGCTGGCCGCGCCGAGCACGCGCATCATCTCGCTGACCATCACCGAGGGCGGCTACAACATCGATAACATCGACAATGTCGATCCCGACGGCGTACACGTGTTCGGTCTCGTCGCGGAGGCCCTGGCACGTCGTCGCGACCGCGGCATCGCGTCACCGACGATCGTCTCCTGCGACAACATCGAGGGCAACGGCGACGTCGCCCGCCACGCGTTCACCACCTACGCCGATCGCGTCCATCCCGGCCTCGGCGACTGGATGGCCACACACACCAGGTTCCCCAATTCGATGGTGGACCGCATCACCCCGGTCACCACGCCCGACGTCGTCGCCGTCGTGGAGAACGAGTTCGGGGTGGCGGACCAGTGGCCGGTGGCCGCGGAACCGTTCACGTCGTGGGTGCTCGAAGACGATTTCTCCGATGGCCGTCCGCCCCTGGAGAAGGTCGACGTGCTGATGGTCGACGATGTGACGCCGTACGAGTTGATGAAGCTGCGGTTGCTCAACGCCAGCCACCAGAGTCTGTGCTATTTCGCGTATCTGGCGGGTTATCGGCTCGTGCACGATGCCGCGGGCGACCCGTTGTTCGCCGAATTCCTGCGGGCCTACATGGATACCGAGGCGACGCCGACGCTGAAGCCGGTGCCCGGCATCGACCTGCCGGACTACAAGAGCACGCTGATCGAGCGGTTCGCCAACCCCGGTGTGAAGGACACGATTGCGCGGCTGTGCTTCGGCTCATCGGACCGCATCCCGAAGTGGCTGCTCCCGGTCATCAGGGAGAACCTGAGAACCGCTGCACCCGTGCGTCTCTCGGCCGCGACGGTCGCCAGCTGGGCGCGATACGCCGAAGGCACCGACGAGCAGGGCGAGCCGATCGATGTCCAGGATCAGCTGGCCGACACCCTGGTGCCGTTGGCGAAGTCGCAACGGGAGAATCCGACAGCCTTCATCGAGAACACCGCGGTGTTCGGTGATCTCGCGAGCGATCCCCGGTTTGTCGAGGCATACGTGTGGGCACTGGATTCGCTGCATCGCAACGGTGCGCGCGCGACACTGGAGACACTGCTTCGGAAGGACACGCCATGAGAGGGCGGCGGACGAAAGGAGCACCACCAAGAGCCTTGGTCATCGGCGAGGCGTTGATCGACATCGTCGAGCGCGACGGGCGAGTCACAGGTGAGCACGTCGGTGGCAGCCCGCTGAACGTGGCGGTCGGCCTGGCCCGGTTGGGCCGAGGAGTCGACTTCCTCACCCACATCGCCGACGACGCGCGTGGCCGGCGCATCATCGACTATGTCGAAAGCTCTGGAGTGCAACTGGTTTCGGGCAGCATCACTGCGGATCGAACCCCGACCGCGCTGGCCACACTCGACGCCGCCGGGTCGGCCCAGTACACGTTCGACATCGACTGGCAGCTGTCGGGTACGCCGGAGGTGGCACCACCGCTGGTTGCTCACACCGGGTCCATCGCCACCGTCTTGGAGCCGGGCTGCCGGGCCATCGCAGCGCTGCTGGACGCCTACCACCCGTCGGCGACGGTCACATTCGACCCGAATGTGCGACCGGCGCTCATCGACGACGATGACACCGCGCGCGGCCGCATCGACCGGTTCATCGAGCGGTGCGACGTGGTCAAGGCCAGTGACGAGGACATGCGCTGGATCGACCCGAACCGCTCCCCCGAGCAGATCGCGCGGACTTGGCTGGCGTCGGGCCCGTCGGTCGTCGCGGTGACGACGGGTGAGCGTGGCGCGTTCGCGATGTGCGCGGCAGGCGAAGTACAGGTGCCGGCGTACAAGGTGAACGTCGTGGACACCGTCGGCGCCGGTGACTCGTTCATGACCGGGCTGATCGACGCGCTGTGGGAACTGAACCTGCTGGGCGCCGAACGCCGGCGCGCCTTGGCCGCGATCAGCACTGACGCGTTGACCGGCGTGGTGCGGACGGCCGCGCTGTCGTCGGCGCTGACCGTCGGCCGCGCGGGCGCTGACCTGCCCGATCGCGCCACACGCGACGCCGCCGCGGCGGGGTCCGGCCCGCTGTTGCCTCAACCCGGCTAACCTGGGCTTATGCGTTCTATATGGAAGGGTTCAATCGCTTTCGGCCTGGTGAACGTCCCGGTCAAGGTGTACAGCGCGACCGAGGACCATGACGTCAAGTTCCACCAGGTGCACGAGAAGGACAACGGGCGCATCCGCTACAAGCGGACCTGCGAGGTCTGCGGCGAGGTCGTCGAATACCGCGACATCGCGAGGGCGTACGAATCCGATGACGGCCAGATGGTGATCATCACCGACGAAGACATATCCACCTTGCCCGAAGAACGCAGCCGGGAGATCGAGGTCCTGGAGTTCGTCCCGGCCAGCGACATCGACCCGATGATGTACGACAAGAGTTACTTCCTCGAACCCGAGGGCAAGTCGTCCAAATCGTATGTGCTGCTGACCAAGACGCTCAAGGAGACCGATCGCGTCGCCGTCGTGCATTTTGCGTTGCGCAACAAGACCCGGCTCGCGGCGCTGCGGGTTCAGGATTTCAGCAAGCGCGATGTGATGATCATCCAGACGCTGCTGTGGCCCGACGAGATCCGGGACCCCGATTTCCCGGTGCTGGACCAGAAGGTCGAGATCAAGCCCGCCGAGCTGAAAATGGCGAGCCAGGTCGTGGAGTCGATGACCGACGACTTCAACCCCGACCGTTACCACGACGATTACCAGGAGCAGATGCACGAGCTGATCCAGGCGAAACTCGAAGGCGGCGAAGCGTTTACCACCGAGGAGCAGCCGAAGGAGCTCGACGAGACCGAGGACGTCTCGGATCTGCTCGCGAAGCTCGAGGCCAGTGTCAAGGCCCGCCGCGAGGGTGGCGGCGGCGGTTCGGACAGGCCGGCCAAGAAGGCGGCCGCGAAGAAGGCGCCTGCGAAGAAGACCGCGGCCAAGAAGACACCCGCCAAGAAAGCAGCGCAAGAAGGCTGCCAAGAAAGCCGCCGCGAAGAAGTAGCAGGGCCGGCTCGAACGTGAGCTTGTGCTCGACGATCGGCCCCGATTTCGCGCACAAGCTCACGCTCGCCGCGCTTCGGCAGAACTGGGCGCAAATTAGAACGTGTTCCAGAAAGTCACCTCCGAGACAGGCCCGCCCTGCTAACGTTCGCCCGGCGACGGAAGGAAACGAACGTGATCCTGGACAGATTTCGGCTGGACGACCAAGTCGCGGTGGTGACGGGTGCCGGCCGCGGGCTCGGGGCGGCGATGGCCGTGGCATTCGCGGAAGCCGGTGCGGACGTGGTCATTGCAGCCCGCACACAGTCGCAGCTCGAGGAGGTCGCCGAACAGGTCAAGGGCGTCGGCCGCAGAGCCCACATCGTCGTCGCCGACCTCGCGCATCCCGAGGACACCGCCAAACTGGCCACGGAGGCCGTCGAGGCGTTCGGCAAACTAGACATCGTCGTGAACAACGTCGGCGGCACCATGCCCGCGCCGTTGGTGAACACGTCGACCAAGGACCTCCGCGACGCGTTCACCTTCAACGTCTCGACCGCGCACGCACTGACGTCCGCTGCCGTCCCGTTGATGCTGGAGCACTCCGGTGGCGGCAGCATCATCAACGTCACGTCGACGATGGGCCGGTTGGCCGGACGCGGGTTCGTCGCCTACGGCACCGCCAAGGCCGCACTCGCGCACTACACCCGTCTGGCGGCCCTCGACCTGTGCCCGCGGATCCGGGTCAACGCGATCGCACCGGGATCGATCCTCACCTCGGCGCTCGACATCGTCGCCTCCAACGACGACCTTCGTGAACCGATGGAGAAGGTCACTCCCATGCGCAGGCTCGGCGAACCCGAGGACATCGCCGCGGCCGCCATCTATCTCGCCTCCCCCGCCGGGGCCTACCTGACCGGCAAGACGCTCGAGGTCGACGGAGGCCTGACCTTCCCGAATCTCGACCTGCCCATCCCGGATCTGTGAGGAGCTAGCGTTGACTGAATCATCGGCTCGGCCGACGGCGCCCATCAAGGTTGCCGCAATCGGCACCGGCAACGTCGGACGACACGCACTGACCCAACTCATCAAGGACCCTCGGTACGACCTGACAGCCGTGTGGGTGTCCTCGGAGGCCAAGGCCGGCAAGGACGCCGGAGAGCTTGCGGGACTTGATGTCTCGACCGGTATCACCGCCACCAACGATCTCGAAGCCGTGCTGGCGACCAAGCCGGACTGCGCGGTCTACACCGCGATGGCCGACAACCGCCTTCCCGATGCGCTCGAGGACTACCGCCGCATCCTCGAGGCCGGCGTCAACGTCGTCGGCAGCAGCGCCGTGTTTCTCCAGTACCCGTGGCAGGTGCTGCCGGAAGAACTCGTGAAGCCGATCGAGGATGCGGCGCAGGCCGGCAAGGCCAGCGTGTTCGTCAACGGCATCGATCCCGGCTTCGCCAACGACCTGCTTCCGCTCGCGCTGGCTGGGACGTGCCAGAGCGTCGAGCAGATCCGATGCATGGAGATCATCAACTACGACACGTACGACAGCGCCACCGTGATGTTCGACGTGATGGGCTTCGGCAGGCCGATCGACGAGCTCCCGATGCTGCTGCAGCCGGGAGTGCTGAGCCTCGCCTGGGGTTCGGTGGTGCGGCAGCTGGCGGCGGGCCTCGGCGTCGAACTCGACGAGGTGACCGAGACTTACGTGCGCGAGCCGGCGCCCGAGGATTTCGACATCGCCTCCGGCCACATCGAGAAGGGCACCGCGGCGGCCCTGCGCTTCGAGGTGCGCGGGATGAAGGACGGCAACGTCGCCGTCGTGCTCGAACACGTCACGCGGCTGCGCGACGACCTGCGCCCCGATTGGCCGCAACCCGCACAGGAGGGCGGGTCCTATCGGCTCGAGATCACCGGTGAGCCGTCCTACGCGCTGGACCTGTGCCTGAGCAGCCCGAACGGCGATCACAACCACGCCGGGCTCGTCGCGACGGCCGCTCGTGTCGTCAACGCGATCCCCGCCGTGGTGGCCGCCGCCCCCGGTATCAGGACGACGCTCGACTTGCCCCTGATCACCGGAAAAGGGTTGTACGCTGGGCAATAAGCCGGGGAGAACATTTCAGAAGGGCGCGCCTATGCGGACCACACTTCGTTTTCTCACTCCGCTCGCAGCTGCGCCGGAGCAGGAGCTGCGTCGGCCGCCCCTGGCCGGCGCCATCCGGCTGGGCCGAGTCCGGCCTGTACTTCTCTTGATAGCCGTCTTGTTCACGGCCTAGGAGCCAACTTTGCGAACTGAGTTTCGCTATTGCACAATGCTTTTCGCAGGCGCATCCGCCGCTGCGGCACTGACCGCACCCTTGGCAGGCGCCCAAACCGATCCAACCCTGCCGCAGCGAACCGACACCGGTGGTGCTGTGGCTATCGGCGGCTCAACGACCGAATGCGCGACCCCGGGCAACGTCTCGATCAACGCGACCCCGGCCGAGCCGACGTACGTGTACCCGTGGGACGACGAGTTCTACGGGGCCGCGCTGATCATGGGTGGTGGCGGTGGCTACCACGGTGGCGGCGGCGGCCACGGTGGCCGCTGACCACCACACCCGCGGCCGAAGGAGGCCCACAATGCGGACAAAGATCCGTTATCTCACACCACTTTTCGCGGCGGTGGGCGTATGCGCCTCCGTCCTTGTCGCGCCGGTCGCTGCGGCCGCGCCCGAATGCATCAACACCGGTCCGAACACGACGCAGTGTCAGACCAACGGCAGCTCACAGATCGTCACCTCGCCCCCGCCGATCAACAACTGGGGCTGGGGGCCGTGGTGGGGAGGGGGCGGGTTCGTCATCGGATTCGGCGGTTGGGGTCGGTAAGACCCCGCTAGTTCACGTCGGCGACAGGTTTCGGCTAACCTAACTTTTCTATTCGTAGTTCCGATAGAAGGTGGGTTGGTTGACACAGGGCGCCGATGTGCGGTTGCGGTCGAGCTGGATGCTGCTCGGTCCCGCATTCGTCGCGGCGATTGCCTACGTCGACCCCGGCAACGTCGCCGCCAATGTCAGCGCGGGCGCCCAGTTCGGCTTCCTGCTGGTCTGGGTCATCGTGGTGGCCAACGCGATGGCCTGCCTCGTGCAGTACCTGTCGGCGAAGCTGGGTTTGGTGAGCGGAATGTCGCTGCCCGAGGCCGCCGGGGCGAGGATGCGACGGCCTAACCGGTTGACGTATTGGCTGCAGGCCGAATTGGTTGCGATGGCAACCGATCTCGCCGAGGTGATGGGCGGCGCCATCGCGTTGTATCTGCTGTTCGACCTGCCACTGCTCACCGGCGGCGTGATCACCGGAATCGTGTCGCTGCTGCTGCTCATCGTGAAGGACCGCCGCGGCCAACAGGTGTTCGAGCGCGTCATCACCGGCCTGCTTCTTGTCATCGCGATCGGTTTCCTGACCACCCTGTTCGTTGAACCGGCTCCCGTTGACGAGGTCGCCGCCGGCCTGGTGCCGATGTTCGAAGGACCCGAGAGCGTGCTGCTCGCGGCGGCGATGCTCGGCGCGACCGTGATGCCGCACGCGGTGTACCTGCACTCCGGCTTGGCCCGCGACCGCCACGGCCACCCCGATCCGGGTCCGATGCGGCGCATGCTGCTTCGAGTCACCCGCTGGGACGTCGGCATCGCGATGATCATCGCCGGGGCGGTCAACCTCTCGATGCTGTTGGCGGCGGCGACCAATCTGCAGGGTCGCGACAACACCGACTCGATCGAGGGAGCGCATTCGGCGGTTCAGGACACGCTGGGCCCGACGGTGGCATTGCTGTTCGCGATCGGCCTGCTGGCGTCCGGCCTCGCGTCGTCGTCGGTGGGCGCCTATGCAGGCGCGATGATCATGCAGGGCCTGCTGCACGTGTCCATACCGCTGGTGGCGCGGCGGCTGATCACCCTGACGCCCGCACTGGCGATCCTGGCGATGGGTGTCGACCCCAGCCGCGCGCTGGTGTTGTCCCAGGTGGTGCTGTCCTTCGGGATTCCGTTCGCACTTATTCCGCTGATACGTCTGACCAGCGATCGGGCGCTCATGGGCGACGACACAAACCACCGCGTGACCACCGCTCTCGGCTGGCTCGTCGCCGCTTTGATCAGTGTGCTGAACGTGGTCCTCATCTATCTGAGCCATCGAGAGTCATGAACACCCGGTCGGCGCGCGTTTTCGCGACTGTGTCGCCGCACAGCCCACAGGTGCACGACGCGCTGTGAGCTCGCAGCTGTTCGAGCGCCCGGTGGATCATGCTCATCGTGACCGGCTGGCCGCTGCACTCGGCTTGTTGAAAGATCTCGACGGCGATCGAACCACGAAGAAGCCGATGATCGCCGTGTTGGCGGTCACCGGGGTCGCGCTTGCCAAGCGCGGACCCTGAGGCCTGCCTGCGCCAAATTGCCCGTTCACACTGAAACGGCGAGGTAACGTTCGGCCC
Source organism: uncultured Actinomycetota bacterium (assembly GCA_963721495.1). GTDB lineage: Bacteria > Actinomycetota > Actinomycetes > Mycobacteriales > Mycobacteriaceae > Mycobacterium. The sequence continues at coordinate 31,274 of CAVRMG010000008.1, forward strand.
GAAGCGTCTGACACAGGAGGGGTAAGAGTGAAGATTCGGAAACTTGTGGCACCTGTCGGCATCGCTGCGGTCGCGGTCGGCATGGCCGCCGGTACGGCGGTCCCGGCTTCAGCGGCCAACAACATCAAGCCGTTCGGTACGCAGGAGTCACTCAAGGATGTCTACGGCAACCCAATGATCACTTACACGGTGCAAGGGCTGAGACCGAGTTCGGACGCCGTGTTCCACAACGGCCGGTTGTATGAAGCAAACGTGACCAACGACGGGGGCGTTCCCATAGCTGCGCTGTTCAACGCCCGCGCTGAGAGCGGGCAGAACTATCGGATCATTGGCGGCGGAATCCCGGGCAAGATCTACTTCGACGTCGTTGGCGACACTCCCAACAGCGTCGTCTACAACGACGGTGTCCAGGACTTGATGGTGTGGGTCTCAACGAGCGGTGTAAACGAGGGAATTGGCCCGGAAGCGCCTGGAGAGTCCACCGAGATCATCGGTGGGGCACCTGCTGAAGGCCCTGGGCTACCTGCTGAAGGCGCTCCAGCAGGGGGCAACGAGGCCGTCCCCGAGGTCATCGCGCCACCCCCCTTCCAGCTCACCGAACCGGAGGTGGCTGCGCCAGGGTTCAATGAAGCTCCCGGCAGGCGTCGCTGATTGCTCCGTAACCTACGGACGATTCACGTAATCGACGTGAGCCGTGGCTGGATAATCCTCTAAGCACGGGCGGTCACCGCGGCCAAGGGTACCGGTGCGCGCGGCCAATCCGCGGCAGGCCGCTCAACACTGCAATACCCGTTGCTAATCCGCCAACCTCGTTGGCGGCGACTCGCCCGCGGCTCTTTGGTCAGCGTAGCGAATCATCCGTTCGCTCAGCCGGATGAGCGGGTCCTCATGGCCGCCGGGCATGGTGTAGGCCAACTTCCGCAACTCGATGGCGAACTCGTACAAATCCTGACTTAGCGACGCCCCACTCATAAGACGACCCTTCCGTTAAAGAGCGAAAGTGATTGACCCAAACAGTCATTGGGCGAAGGGGTCGGCGGTGAGGTCAGACCTCGTTTCGGCCGGCGGATTCCCGGTCAGCCCTGCCGGTGCCCTGATCGCGGTTCTTGTCGCGACCTTTGTCGTGGCCTTGCTCGATATCCACGTCCGCGCGCTCCTTGCGCAGCTTGGCGCTGACTTGCTCGGTCTCGGTCACTCGCTCCTTGCCGACCCGCACGTCCTCGACCGGCACCGTCTCCTTCTCGACGACGGGGCGTTCCTCACGCAGCGTGATCATCTCGACCTTTTCACCGGAGTCCCTGATCGGGGCTTTCGTCGCGTTACCGGAGGCTGGCGTGCGCTCGACGACGAGCTTTTCTTTGGTGACCGGCACTTCGACTTTCTCGGTGTGGGTGGTGGTGTACTTGCGCAGCCGAACTTGGCCCACCTCCACGCGCTCCTTGCCCGCCTTCAGCCGTTCCTCGGACAGCGTCATGGCGTGCTCTTTGTCGTCCGCATCAGCGCCGTGGCGGCTGCGTTCCCTGTCGGTCCAATCGGGGGTTGATCCAGGTTTGCCTGCGTCACCCTTCTCACCGCGACTGCCGAAGCGGTAGTGGCGGTAGAGATCTCGTTGCTCGTCCGGGTCGAGGTGTTGATCTTTATCGATCCGCGGAGCGTCCTTGACCGTCGCCTTGTCGTACTTCAGCCGGATATCCTTACCGTCGAACTCCGCACCCTGCAGAGGCGCGAAAGACTCCGATAAGCCAAAAAGGCCGGTAGACACGGTGACCCAAGTGGGCTCACCTGTTTCCTCATCGATATATAGCTGGCCGACCCTGCCAATCTTTTCGCCAGCGTTGTCGTAGGCGGTCGCTCCCTCGATGCGGTCGAAGTCCTGCCTGGCAATCATGTCGAACCTTTCGTTAGTTTGGTTTATCCCTCTTGCGTTTGGGATGTAGCGCGGCTACCCGTGGGATGGTGTCGAAAACCACCCCAACGGGTGGTTTTCTTTATAGGCTGGAGATCAGCTAACAGACGTGCTTAGCTGGCCGACAAAAGAACCTTTCACCGGATGCTCTCAAAACCCTCCATTTCGGGGGTCCGAAGCCGAACGAAATATTTTACGCGGACGTTAACTGCGCAAGCTTGTTCGCCAAATCCGGGTGGTAGCAACTGCCGGAAGCGCATCTCCAGATCGTCGCGAAACCCCCTCTCAGGGGCTCGAGGCGGTGCGCATCAGCTAGGCGGGTGATCCAGCCGGTGGCGGGGGCGAACGCCACCCGGTGTCCGGCGTGCGCGGCGGCGATCGCTAACGCGGTCGCGCGAGATGTGTTTTTCCGGTGGCGGGTGGGGGAGTCCCCGAGGCAGCATTAGCACGATGAATCGCCACGCTGGCAACGGTCGCGTGTGCTGCGTTGGGCGTGGCTAACCTCTACTCATGCTCCGGTAAGCACGAGGACTTGCTACTCGAGGACGAAGGTGACGAGCAGATTGACGCGGTAGCCAACAATCTTCCCGTTCTCCACATCCACCGACTGCTCCTTTATCCAGGCCGACGTGACACCACGTAGCGTCGCGTTGGCCCGAGACAGGCCAAGGTTCACGGCGTCTTCGAAACTGGTGTCGGACCTAGCGCTGATCTCGCTGACGCGAGCGACGGTGCCTGACACGATGACCTCCCAGAGTCGATGTTGGATCAAACGATCGGGTGCCACGACTAAGGCCAGCCGCCCGGTTGGCTCGCTCGCGTCCGGTCGGCGCCCGCGCGGCTCCCCCACCGCCGAGGGGACTTGGTAGTCGACGTCAGCCGTGGCCATGCACAGTTACCCGCGGAGAGCGGATTTAATCGTGCGATCTTTCGGCGGCCGAAGATCATGTTGCTCACCCAGTCGCGCGGGACCACGAGCTATCAAGATTAAACTGCTGCTGATCTGACACTGACCGACGTGCGTGCTGCTGACGCTGTCGACATATGGGCGTCGAACCCCTCTACGTCCGAGGCGGCGGCGAGAGATCAGTTCATGAGCATGAAGAACGTTGCGACCGGTCTGGGCTATCGATGCGTTCAGCTCATGAACGGGGATACAACTGTCGATCAGTGGGAGCCGGAGTCGGGTGCCCCTACCGTCTAGTGCCAGAGTCCGGTCCGCACCGGGTCGTCGCGGGCGTCGGTCATTGCTTGCCTGTCTGTTGCTGGCAAGAAATGCCTTCACGAGATGCGTCTGCGTCGGGCTGCGTCGCGCAACGGCGTGAGCGGTCCGTGAACGGTTCTACCGTGAGAAAGTGCGTGAACGCTTCTAAGCCGCGGGTTTGTCATTTGTCGTGGTCGCTGTGTGAACGGTTTCGGCGAGGAACCACGCGCTCGCGGTGCCGCCGTCTTAGCGAGGAGCTTTGAAACTGCGGGTGGTGCGCTAGTCCTCATCTATCTGAACGTGGCAGGTTGATGGTCATGCGAGACGAACGTGTGCCGGTCCCACTTCACGTATGGCAGGACCCTGTAGGAGATGTGATTCTCGAACACTCGCGATCCAAATGTGCCGTCTACTTTGGCTGTTGGATAAATGCAGGTGAACCAGCCGACTACGTGTGCGAGTTGCAGTTCGATCATGCCTGGGCGGTCCGAGGCCACCGCTCGGAGATATTGCCCTATCGACTTGGACGTGGACACCAACCACCTCACTCCGGCATCTACAAGGTCGAAAACTCGACTTGGCTGCAGCAGGCCAGTAAGCAAAGAGCAGCGGATTATCCGAATTGGCGGAATTGGGACGCGAAGGACTATTTCCACTTCGTCGTACTGGGTCACGACAACTACTACGAGATAATCGCCGCTGGATTCAGCGAGAAGAAGATTTCGTGCGAGAGGCCGGTGAGCTGAAGCGGTTGGTTGACGAGGGTTGATGCAAACAGGTAGCGCCCGCTTCTGCGATCATGGGAGGTGATGCAAGCCGGTCATAGCTACTTCGCCTACGGGTCGAACCTGTGCGTTCGGCAGATGGCGCGGCGGTGCCCCGGCGCGGTCGACCCCCGGCCCGCGATGCTCGCCGACCACGAATGGCTGATCAACGAGCGGGGCGTGGCGACCGTCGAGCCGTTCGACGGTTCCCAGGTGCACGGCGTGGTGTGGCAGCTGACCGACCACGACCTCGCCACCCTCGACAGCGCGGAAGGCGTTCCCGTGCGGTATCGCCGCGACCGGCTCATCGTGCATACCGACGACGGCCCGTCTCAGGCGTGGGTCTACATCGACCACCGGGTCGACCCCGGTCCGCCACGGCCCGGCTACCTGGAACGCATCGTCGACGGCGCCCTGCATCACGGCCTGCCGCAGCGATGGGTCGAGTTCCTCAAGCGGTGGGATCCCTCGCAGTGGCCCGGACGCACGGGTAAGCCGGGATCACTTGCGCCACAGTCACTTTCGGAGTTACTGGCCGAACCTGGTATCACCGAGGAGACCACCCTGCGGTCGAGGTTCGGCTTCATGGCCATCCATGGCGGCGGCCTGGAGCAGATGACCGACGTGATTGCCGAGCGGGCCGCCGATGCCGCGGACGCGTCGCTGTACATGATTCGGCACCCCGACCACTATCCGCACCACCTGTCGTCGGCGCTCTATCGCGCCACAGAGTCCGAACGACTCGCCGAGTTCCTCGAGCACGTCGAGGTGGCGGTGTCACTGCACGGCTACGGCCGCATCGGCCGCAGCACCCAACTGCTGGCAGGCGGCCGCAACCGCGCGCTCGCCAAACATCTCGCGCGCCACGTCTCGGTGCCCGGGTATCAGGTGGTCACCGACGTCGACGCGATCCCCCGTGAACTGCGCGGACTACACCCGGACAACCCTGTCAACCGGGTGCGGGGCGGCGGCACACAACTCGAACTCACCCCGCGGGTGCGCGGCGTCAGCCCGCGCAGTCAGTTGCCCGGCGACGACGGCCTCTCCCCCGCGACCTCCGCCTTGGTCCAGGGGCTCGTCACCACCGCGCGCACATGGGAACTACCCTCTGCTTAGTGCGCATCGCATTCATCGCTGCCCTGCTCTTACTGGGTTTGACAGCCGCGCCCGCTTACGCCCAACCCACCACGGTCGACACCGCGTTGACCCGCATCGTCGTCGACAGCGACCTCGCCGGTGGCGTCGCCGTGGTGCGCGATGGCGCTGATCTCACCCGCTCGGCGGCCGGTTTCGCCGATGTCGAGACCAGGACCGGGTTCGCCCCCAATACCCACATCCGGACGGCCAGCATGACGAAAACCTTTGTGGCTGCGACGATTATGCAGCTGGTCGCCGAGGGGAGGATCGACCTCGACGCCCCCATCGAGACGTACCTGCCGGGCCGCATCCGCGGCAAGGGCATCGACGCGAACGCGATCACGGTGCGACAGCTGATGCGCCACCAGAGCGGCCTGCCGGAGTACTTCGACGCCGAGACCCCGCCGCCGGACTATCCGACCACCGGCGAGCAGCTCCTCGACATGGCGCTGACGCGGCCGGCGCAGTTCGCGCCCGGCGCGACGATGAAGTACACGAACACCAACTACATCGTTCTGGGACTTCTGATCGGGAAGGTGACTGGGCGGCCTGCCGCCGACGAGATCACCTGGCGCATCATCGTGCCGCTGGGTCTGTTCGACACCTACTTCCCGGCGCCCGGCGATAACGGCCTGCGTCCCGTCTTCGCGGACGGCTACGAGCTGGTCAACGGCCGTCGCACCGACGTCACCGACTTCAATGCGTCCGCCGCAAGCACAGCAGGCGCGCTGATCTCCACCAACGAGGACACCTCGGCGTTCATCACCGCGCTCCTCGACGGCCGGATCGTGCCGCGGCCGCTGCTGGACCAGATGATGGAGACCGTTCCGATGCCCGGCGGCGACGGCCTGCTCGACTACGGGCTCGGGCTGGAGAAGGTGTCGCTGCCGTGCGGGGTCACGGCCTGGGGGCACGGCGGCGATATCGACGGGTACCACAGCTTCATGGCCAAGACGTTCGGCGGCCCTGCCATCTCGATGACGTTCACACAGTCGCCCGACGCCTCGTCGCCCGCCACCGACCCGCGCGGCGACGTCATGTCGGCACTTTTCTGCCCCGCCGTAAACCCATCCAACCGCGGTCGCGCTCCGAATCAAGGATGTGGATCGCTCCGACCCTTCTCGACGTTCCGTCGCAGTCATCGGCAGCGGCGTATCCGGCCTGATGGCCGCCTACGCCCTGGCACTGCGAGACCGCGTGACCCTCTACGAGGCCGACAACCGTCTCGGCGGGCACGCGCACACCCACTACATCGATGTCGACCGGGACGACGGCCGGACCGTGGCCGTCGACTCGGCTTTTCTCGTGCACAACGACCGCACGTACCCCACGCTGTGCAGGCTGTTCGACGAACTGGGCATCGATACCCGGGAGACGGACATGTCGATGTCGGTGCGCGACGACGCGAGCGGACTGGAGTACGCAGGCGCCCGCGGGTTCGGCGGCCTTTTCCCGTCCATGTCGACGTTGACCCGTCCCCGCTACCTGCTGATGCTGGCCGAGGTCAAGCGGTTCCACCGGGCCGCGCTGCGCCTGCTCGACACCGACGCCGACGGCGCGACCGTCGGTGAATTCCTCGACCGCCACGGTTTCTCCCAGTACTTCATCGACCACTTCATGACGCCGCTGATCGCAGCGGTCTGGTCGTCGCCGCCAGGCGAGTCGCTTCGCTACCCGGCGCGCTACCTGTTCGTGTTCCTGGAACACCACGGCATGCTGTCCGTGTTCGGCTCGCCGACCTGGCGCACCGTGGTCGGCGGCTCCGCCACGTACGTCGACGCGGTAGCCAACGACATCGACGAGGTCCGATTGTGCGCCCCGGTGTCCTCCGTGCGGCGGGTGCCCGACGGCGTCGAGGTGACGGCCGGGATCTCCGGGCCGAGACTCTTCGATGCCGCCGTCATCGCAACGCATCCGTACCAGGCCCTGCTGATGCTCGCCGAGACAACGGCCGCCGAACGCACCGTCCTCGGCGCCATCGGGTACTCCACCAACCACGCGCTGCTTCACACCGACGAGTCGGTGCTGCCGAAGAATCGGCGTGCCCGTGCGTCGTGGAACTACCTGGCCACGCCCGACGAGGGGCGGGTGCTGGTCACCTACGACGTATCGCGGCTGATGCGGCTGGGCGGCGATGTCCGGTACCTGGTGACGCTCGGGGGCCAGGACTATGTCGACCCCGCCACCGTGCTTGCGGAGATGACCTACAGCCATCCCATGTACACGCCGGAGTCGGTTGCCGCCCAACAACTTCTACCGACCCTGGACGACGACCGGGTGGTGTTCGCGGGTGCCTACCACGGCTGGGGCTTCCACGAGGACGGCGCGGCCTCGGGGCTGCGGGCGGCGCGACGCCTCGGCGCCGAATGGCCGGCCGCGTCCCTGGAGGCCGTGCCGTGCTGACGCCCGCGATCTACCGCACGCGGATCACCCATCTGCGCCGCGCACCCGTACACCACTACTTCGAAACCCGCGGATACAGCTGGTACGTCGACGTGGACGCGTTGCCGCAACTGCCGCGCTGGCTCAGGCCTTTCGCCCGGTTCGAGGCGCATGACCACTTCGAGGGTGAGCCGACCGACACCCTGCGGCAACGCATCGACGCGTTCCTCGCCGACCGCGGCGTCGACCTGCGCGGCGGCAAGGTCACCGCCCTCATGCAGGCTCGGGTCCTCGGGTATGTGTTCAACCCGATCAGCCTGTACTGGTGCCACGACGCCCACGGGACCGTGTGCCACGTCATCGCCGAGGTGCACAACACCTACGGGGGACGCCATGCCTATCTGCTGCCACCCGACGGCGACCAACCCTCGATCGTGATGAAGAAGCTGTACGTCTCGCCGTTCAACGACGTCGACGGCCACTATCTGGTGCGGGCCCCGCGACCCGAGGAGAACCTCGACGTGCGGATCTCACTGCACCGCGACAACCAGCCCGCATTCGTGGTGACCCTGCGCGGAACCCGCCGGCGGGCCGGCATCGGTGAGCTCATCCGGCTGCAACTCGTGGCACCGCTTGCGCCGCTGATGGGTGCGCTCGGCATTCGGATACAAGGCATCACACTTTGGCTGCGACGCGTTCCCGTCGTGCCGCGTACGAAGTCAGTCGACAAAGAAAGGGTCGAGCAGTCGTGAGCATCGATCTGACGGGAACTCCCGAGGCCACCGTCGATTCCGACAGATGGCCTTCCGTCGCGCGCGTCCCGAGCGGGCCGGTCAGCACCGCGGTCGGCGCGATCGCGGACCGGCTGTTCCGCCGTGCAGCAGCGCGGTTACCGATCCGGGTCGTCTACCCCGACGGCACGGTGGTCGGTGCCGCCGACCCGACGTTGCCGACGATGTTCGTGCACCGGCCCGAGGCGATGGTTCGCCGGGTGGGCCGTTACGGCCTCATCGGCTTCGGCGAGTCCTACATGGCGGGCGACTGGAGTTCCACCGATCTCGCGGGTCTGCTCACCGAGTTCGCCAAGCGGCTCACCGAGTTGATTCCGCCTGTCCTGCAGCGCTTTCGGCCTCTCGCCGTGGTTCGTCAGCCGGATTCACAACACAACAGCCGCCAGCAGGCGCGGCTCAACATCGCCGAGCACTACGACCTGTCCAACGACCTGTTCGCCGAGTTCCTCGACGAGACCATGACGTACTCCAGCGCGCTCTTCGGCAGCCTTCCCGCCGGCCAGTCGTGCCTCGCCGAGGCCCAACGGAGCAAGATCGACCGACTCCTCGACGCCGCGCGCGTAGGGCCAGGCAGCCGAGTGCTCGAAATCGGCACGGGCTGGGGCGAATTGTGCATCAGGGCGGCGACGCGAGGCGCGCAGGTCCGTTCGGTCACGTTGTCCGCCGAGCAGCAGCGACTGGCCCGTCAGCGGGTGGCCGCGGCGGGATTGTCCGACAGCGTCGAGATCGACCTGTGCGATTACCGCGACGTCGACGGCCGTTACGACGCCGTGCTGTCCGTGGAAATGATAGAGGCGGTCGGATACCACTTCTGGCCCACCTACTTTCAGGCATTGGACCGGCTCGTGGCGCCCGGCGGCCGGGTCGCGATTCAGGCCATCACGATGCCGCACGACCGGATGCTGGCCAGTCGCAACACGCACACGTGGATCCAGAAGTACATTTTTCCCGGTGGACTGCTGCCGTCGACCGAGGCGATCTTCGACACCACCGCTCGTCATACCCGGTTGCACACGGTCGACATGTTCTCGCTGCGACCGGACTACGCCGACACCCTGCGGTTGTGGCGGGAGCGCTTCATAGCACGCCGGGATACCTTGGCGGAGTTGGGTTTCGACGAGGTGTTCCACCGGATGTGGGAGTTGTATCTGGCCTACTCCGAGGCCGGTTTCCGGTCCGGGTATCTCGACGTCTACCAGTGGACTTTCGAACCGCAGGGCGATCGTCGATGAACTTCGTCGTCGTCTCTGCCGCATCGCTGGCGATCCTCGTCGCGGTCCACGCCACCACGTTCCTCATCGGCCGCCGGATCGGCCGATACAACGTCGTCGACGCCGCGTGGGGCGTGGGATTCGTCGCGGTGGCGGCCGTCGCCGCAGCAGTCGGAACGGGTGACCTGTTCCGGCGAATCCTGTTGCTCGCTCTCGTCGCGGTGTGGGGTCTGCGCCTGGCCTGGCACATGATCGTCAAATCCGCGGGCAAGGGCGAAGACCCGCGCTATCGAGACCTGCTGCACGGCGACTTCTCGGCCGGTCATGTGATCCGCAGGGTGTTCCTCATTCAGGGTGCCGCGACGTGGTTTGTCTCGCTGCCGCTGCAACTTTCGGCCGCCCTCGGCCCGACGCCCGTGATTCTGCGACCACTGCTGATCGCCGGCGTCGCGATATGGGCCGTCGGCCTGATCTTCGAAACCGTGGGAGATCATCAGCTGCGCCAATTCAAGGCCGACCCCGCCAACAAGGGCGTCATCATGGACCGCGGACTGTGGGCGTGGACCCGGCACCCCAACTACTTTGGCGATGCATGCGTGTGGTGGGGTCTCTGGCTGGCGAGCATCGCAGGCTGGGTCTCGTTCGCAACAGTGCTGTCGCCGGTCGTCATGACCTACTTCCTGGTGTACGCCACCGGTGCCCGACTCACCGAGAAATACATGGGAAACCGGCCGGGTTTCAGTGAATATCGCTCTCGCACTTCATTTTTCGTACCGCGTCCGCCCAGATCGCGATTATCGTGACGATATTGACAGGGGTGGATAGGCTACCGCTCGTGACCACGGACCTCGACGAACTCCTACGTCGGGTGGCGCGGCAGGACGTCGAGGCGTTCGCCGCCTTCTATGACAGCACCCGTGCGCGGGTGTTTGGCCTGGTCACGAGGGTGCTGCGCGATCCCGGGTACAGCGAGGAGACCACGCAGGACATCTACCTACAGGTATGGCGCAACGCGGCCAGCTACGACCCGTCGGCGGGCTCCCCGCTGGCGTGGCTGATGACCCTCGCGCATCGCCGCGCGGTGGACCGCGTGCGCTCCGAGCAGGCCGCCAGTCAGCGAGAGTCACGCTACGGCGCCGCCAACGTCGACCGGCCGTCCGACCTGGTCGCCGACTCGGTGATCCTGCGCGACGAGCGACGTCAGGTGGCCGACTGCCTGGGATCACTGACAGACACCCAGCGAGAGGCCATCCAGCTCGCCTACTACGACGGCCTGACCTACGTTCAGGTGTCCGAGCGCCTATCCGCCAATCTCGCGACCATCAAATCGCGGATGCGCGACGCCATCCGCGGGCTACGCCGGTGTTTGGGGCTCGCATGACTCAGCCAATCGACGACCTGACCGCCCTCGCGACGCCGTACGCGCTGCACGCGATACCCGAATCCGAACGCGCCGACATCGACCGGCGTATCGCGGCCGCACCGCCGGAGGTCGCCCGGGCATTCGCCGACGAGGTCCGGGCGGTACGAGAGACCATGGCGGTCATCTCGGCGGCCACCGCCGTCGAGCCACCGGACGAACTGCGCGACCGGGTGCTCGCCGAGATCAGTCCGCCGCCGGTGGCGCAGTTGCAGCCCCGCCGGAGACGCTGGCAGACGGCCGTGCTGGCCGCTGCGGCCGCGGTGGTCATCGGACTCGGCGCGCTCGGGGTCGGCATGGCGCTGCGGCCCGCACCCAAGATGTCGACCGCCGAGCAGGTGTTCGCCGCATCGGACGTGCGCACTATCTCGGGCGAGATCCCCGGGGGCGGCACTGCGACGGTGGTGTTCTCCCGCGAGAAGAACGCGGGCGTGCTGGTGATGAACAACGTCGCACCGCCGAAGACGGGCACCGTCTACCAGATGTGGTTGATCAACGACGACGGCCCGCACTCGGCAGGCACGATGGACGCGCAGGCGGTGGCGCCGTCGACGACCGCGGTGCTGCCCGACCTCGACGGGTCGACCACGCTGGCGTTCACGATCGAACCTCCCGGCGGTTCACAACAGCCGTCCTCAAAGCCGTTCGCCGCGCTGCCACTGATCTAGCGTTCCGCGAAACGGTATTCCAGCAGGACTCTTCTCGTGATTCCGCTGCCGGAATACCGTTTCGCGGCAATCATTCGGTCCCCTCGAGCGTGGCCGCGGCGGCCTCGGCGATCACGTCGGCGACGTTGTGTCGACGCTGCCACGCCTGCCGTTGCCGCATCGCCCCGTTGCCCTGCTCGGCGACGCGGCGCAGTTCGTTCGTCACCAGTTCGTAGTCGCCGACCGCCTCGAGCGCGGGCCGGACGTGCTCGACCATGCGGCCCAACAACATTCGTGCCGGTGCGCTCTCGTGGGCTTCGGTGAGGTCAAGCGCATCGCCGGCGAGGCCCTCGCGCGCCGACTTCCAGTACCCGGCCCGCAACGCATGGGGTGTCAGCGGCGGCACGGACTCCCCGCGCCGCTCCTCGTCGAGCGCCGTCATCACCGAAGCCCGGATCAGCACGGCCAGCAGCACCGTCTCGGATACCGTCGCCGGGACATCGGCGACGCGCACTTCGATGGTCGGGAAGTTCGCCGACGGGCGGACGTCCCAATAGACCATGCCGTCGTCGAGTATCGCCCCGGCGTGGTGCAGCATCTGGACGACGGCATCGTATTCGTCGGCGGAGTCGAACCGCGGCGGCGGTCCGGCGCTGGGCCACCGCGCCCACAGCACACTGCGCCAGCTGGCGTAGCCGGTGTCGGTGTTGCGGTAGACGGCCGAGTTCGCGGTGAGCGCGAGCAGGAGGGGCAGCCATGGCCGCAGTCGGTTGCTGACCTGGATTGCGGCTTCGCGGGTCGGCACCGCGACGTGTATGTGAGCGCCGCAGATGCCCTGCTCGTGCGCGATCATGCCGAACCGGTCGGCGATCTGGCGGTAGCGCGGGGTGTCGGTGATCGGGAACTCGTGCGGCACGGTGGGTGGCAACCCGACCGCCAGCAGCTGCGCGCCGCCGGCTTCGGCGGCCTCCGCCGATATGCGGCGCAGCCTGCTCAGCTGGTCACCGAGTTCGCGGCTGCCGCCGACCACGTCGGTGGTGGTCTCGACCTGGCAGCTGGTCAGCTCGAGCTGCAGCTTCACACCACGGTCGGCGGCGTGACCTGCGACCGTCTCGTTGACGGCGACCGGTTCGCCCGACGCGGGATCAGCGAGGAGGAATTCCTCCTCGACGCCGATCGTGGGATGAGTGGTCATGGGCTGGATACAGATCCGGCCCGTCGGAATGTTTTCACGACGGGCCGAATCGGGGGTTACAAGTCCTTAGCTGTGGACCTCGGGGGGTCGAAGTCGGCGGCAAGATGATGCCCACTACCGCCACCGGCTAAACCTCTCAGGCCAACCTCCTACGATCGGCGAATGGTCAAAGATTTCCGGTTCGGCGTCGGACTGCAGGCCGCGCGTCGTCAGCGGTCCGTCCAGGACTGGGCGCGTCGCGCAGAGGGCATGGGATATGACGTCGTCCACATGGCCGACCACCTCTATACGACCGCGCCGTTCCCGATGATGACCGCAATGGCGATGGCGACCGAGAAGCTGCGGGTCGGCACATTCGTGCTCAACGCGGGCTTCTACCGGCCCGCGCTGCTGGCCCGCGATGTGACGTCGCTACGTGACCTCAGCGGCGGCCGCTTCGACCTCGGCCTCGGCGCGGGATACGTCAAAGAAGAGTTCGAGCAGGCCGAACTGCCGTACCCCACCGCAGGGCAGCGCGTCGACTGGCTGCGTCACGTCACCGAGCACATGAACGAGCACGCACCCGACGTGCCGATCCTCATCGCCGGCAACGGCGACAAGCTGCTCACCCTCGCCGCGCAACGGGCGAACATCATCGGTCTGACCGGCGGGGCACCGATCGGCGCGGACTTCGACCCTCTGGCCGACCGCATCGCCTTCGTCCGCGACGCCGCGGGCGAGCGCTTCGACGAACTGGAACTCAACATTTCCGTGATCGCCATGCCGACCGACGCATCGGGGGTGCCTGATCTGTCGCTCGTCCAAAGGTTCCTGCCCGACCTGTCCGAAGACGAGATGTTGCGGACCCCCGCGGTGCTGTCGGGCTCGCCGAGCGACATCGCCGACACCATCCGCGGCTACCGCGACAACTACGGCGTCACCTACATCACCGTGCAGCAGCAGCATGGTGAGGCTTTCGCCAAGGTCATCGCCGAACTGCGGTGACGCTTACAGCCCGTTCCGGCCCATGCGCCGACGCGCTGCAACTTCAGCTCGACGGCTGGCAGGCTACTGGCGAATCGCGGCCCGCTGGGCGCCTTCGGGAGACGTTTTGACCAAATTGCCAAAACTGATATCCGGCCGACCGGGAGGCGACGCCGACAAACGGTAAGCTCCCAGCGGTCAGCCCCCGTAGCTCAGGGGATAGAGCACGGCTCTCCTAAAGCCGGTGTCGCAGGTTCGAATCCTGCCGGGGGCACCAGCATTTCTGCACGTCAATGACGAATTCTGCAACAAGTAGTCAGGCTTCGTGCCATCCACGTGCCATCAGTGGGCTACTCGGAGGCCACGGATTGCCCTGATGACTGCGAATTGACTGGTCAGGTCAACGGCGGAAGACTGGTTCAATCCCAGTATCGCGCACCAAGTTTGACCTGCATGAATGCGACTTTCGAGGGTGGCCCGCACCACATACGCACCACAGGGCTTCGAGTTGCGGCGGGATCCCGGAGTGCTTCGAGCGCGGCGCGGTCGTCCAGGGGCTCGCCGCCGCCGCGACCGCTCGGGACAAGACACGCGTGGCGAGCTTCGCGCGGCCATGATGTCCGCGAGTGTGCCCTAGGTGTCTGATCGGCCTTCGGACGCCTGAACGGCTCCGTCGCGTAGGTACAAGGCCAGCTGACGTTGTGCGTTCCGACGTTGGCGCCGACTGCGACGCGACTCCGCAGGAGTGACGCGTTCGTTGGCCGTCTTCAACAGTGCGGACACGGCGGCGCGCAGCTGGTCGGCGCACTCCCCGAGCCGAGCGACGAACTGCTCAGCCGCATCGGCGCTCGAAATCTCTCCGCCATTCGGCCCGTCGCCGAACCGTGAGAATGCGGCAGCTACCACGACCATTTCCTGCCAGCACCGCACGTCAACCACGGTTAATGAGCCAACCTCGAACGCGCGGCGCATGTCCAACAGTGCCGCGGCGTAAGCGCTTTCAGTCTCACGTATCTGAGCGCTGATCGTCGGCAGGTTGTCGATGCGGGAGTCCTGCCGAATCTCTTCGATCAGGTCCGTCAGCACGCGACGCCAGTTGAGGACGCGCAGCTGAAGCTCATGAGCCGCGGCGACGATGTCGCCGATCGCCTGCCGTTGCGGGGCTCGGTATGCGTCCTGCATCCGCCTGCGCTCGCGCCACCAGGTGAACGCGAAGGTAAGCGAGCTACCCACAGCGCCGCTGACGAACAGTTGCCAAAGGGGCGTCACTCAGTCCTGCCTTCGTACCGCTGCATCGCAGGCCCGGTTTCGATCCGTACCCGCATCATCCGCATGTACCCGCGCATCCACAGCTTCGCGAGCACCAGCGATCGGCCGACGTACGGGTTGGGTCGCCGGGATCGGCGAGCGAGCCCTCGTAGAGCGCAATCTGATACTCCGCGCGCTTAGTCATCGGCCAAGCATGCGGGCACGCGGCGGGCCGCTGCGGATCCCACGCCGACGACGACCAGGACCGCAACGCCGACCAGGACCACGACGCACCAACGGTGTTCCGGATGGTCTGCCACAGGTACGGACGTTAGACGAGAGAACGTATGATCGCGGTAGTCGATCCTTCCTGCTAGCTGGGAATATATCAACATTCATTGACGATCGGTGCACGTTGGTCATACGCTTTCATCAAGTACGTCCGTAGCTCCGCCTGTGACGGCGGGATTTGGAAGGCGAGAGATTGATGAACGCGAACAGCACTGCTCCCAGCGTCTTCGACTCCGGCCTACCCACGTTCAGCTACGACCTCAACGCCACTCCGCATGACGTCCTCGATGACGTCCGAAACGCGCAATCGCGTTCACCTATCGCAATCGGGCCGCTCGGTCCGGAGATACTGTCCTATGAGATGGCTCGCGACCTTTTGCGCGACAACAGATTTCGCCTACCACCCGGAGTCACCCTGGCGGCACAAGGCATCACGTCAGGGCCGTTGTTCGACAAGATGGCGAACAGCCTCCTGGGCCTGGACGGTGCATCACATGTCCGGTTGCGCAAGCTGGTATCCAAGGCGTTCACTCCTCGTGCGACCTCGCGTCTTCAAGACACGATCCGCGACGTGGTTAACGGGTTGATCGACCAGGTCGCGGACGCCGGACGGTGCGACGTCGTGACCGACATCTCGTACCAGTACCCGACCCCGATCATCTGCGCGCTGCTCGGTGCGCCCCCCGAGGACTGGCAGATGTTCGCGGACTGGACGAGGAGGTTTTCAAGGCCCTCAACTTCCAGCCTGACGTCAACTTCGACGAGGCCGCGATTATGCGCGCGTGGAGCGAACTCGACGCCTACGTCGACGGCATGGTCGCGGCCCGACGAGACAACCTCAGGGAAGACCTGCTGTCCGAACTAATCCGTGCCGAAAGTGACGGCGACCGGCTCAACCTCGACGAACTCCGCATGCTGGTGGCCGGATTCCTGATGGCCGGAACGGACACGACGCGAAACCAATTGTCGGCGTCAGTGCAGGTGCTGTGCGAGCATCCGGACCAATGGGCGAAGTTGCGCGACCAACCAGAGCTTGCGATGCAGGCCGTTGAAGAAAGCATGCGCCACTCGCCCGCAGCCTGCATCGTGCCGCGAGCCGCCGCTGACGATGTCGAATTCGGTGGCTTCTTGTTCCCGGCAGGAACGCTCGTCGTCGTCAACACCTTCGCCGCCAACCGAGATCCAGCGATCTATGACGATGCGGACCGCTTCGACATCGCGCGCAACGACGTTCCCGCAATTCTCACGTTCGGTGGCGGCGCGCATTACTGCCTAGGGGCGAACCTCGCACGCCGGGAACTCGCGGAAGCACTCACAGTCCTTACGCGCCGCCTTCCGGACGCTCACCGCGTTGGTCCGGCTCCGTGGAAGCCGTTGCTGGGAATGACCGGGCCGTCGACTCTTTCGATTGAGTTCACCAGCGCAAGGGTGGTGACGGCGAGTGCGTAGTCGCGGCTGGGCAGGTTCGACGCCCTCTTCGGACGAGGAAGCTATTTCGCGCATCCTGAGTGCGGTAGACGAGGAGGTCGCCGAAAATGGAGCGGCGATACGTCTCGCCGACGTCGCCCGCAGGGTCGGGGTCACACGCCAGACGGTGTACCGCTACTTTCCCAATGCCGACGCATTGCTCATGGCCAGCGGGATGCGTGCCGTCAACGGATTCATCGACCAGGTCGCCCACCACGTCAGCGGCCTCGAAGACCCGGTCGCCGTGGTGGTGGAATGTATTGCCTTCGGAGTCGAGAACCTCGTCGGCGATCCGCAGCTAGAAAGTCTGCTGACCGCGCGAAATGACGGCGAAGCCGTCACGTCGCTATCCTCCGACACGGCAATCTCGGTCTGCTTAACCGCTTTTCATCAACTCGAGGTCGATTGGGAACTTCACGGCTTCGATGCCCTCGCCCTCCGTGACCTTGCCGAGATGACCTTGCGCACGGTGCAGTCCATGCTGACCGATCCTGGAGAGGAACCGCGTGAGGGACTCGCGTTGCGCCGCTTCGTTGCTCGATGGCTCGGTCCAGCGATCCTCTATCCACGGATGGCGTCGCTGTCGATTTACGATCGGCCCGCATCACCGGATCGGCACACCGAAGCAGAAAGACGCACTCAGGTTCGTCCGCGATAGGAACGGCCTCAACACCCCGGAAGGCGCGCACCCGGCACCACGCTGCGACGCGCTCTGATCATCGACTCATCCCACGGCTCATCGGGCGTCGAGGCGATCGCGGACTGTGGAACCGACTTCGGCGAGCCCGCTTGCCGCGACGCTCGGCGGTACTTCGTCCGCAAGCCGGTTCCGGTGCGCTCCCGGTATTCGCGCGCGTAGTCCGTCTGAGCCTTCGTGTTCCACGCGCGACACTCGTCACAGGTGCATTTCCTCTGCCGATAGCCGATCCGCGTTCCGTGGCGCCAGTCGGCGTGCTCGGCCGCAATGCACGTCCCGCAGCGGCGCCGGTCCGGTGGCGCACTGTCTCGGTACGTCGGCAGCAGCCGACCGCAGTCAATGCACGGCGTGTCCAGCTTGCGGGCCATCTCATCCTTTCCGCTTGTTTGTTTTTTCCACCCGGCGCGCGCCTGCCGCCAATGCCATGGGGGGCGCCGCGGTACCGGGGTGGGGGTCACCCGCCCTGGGTGCCTGTGTGCCGCACTGCGGGCAGGGACCGGCCGTGCGTGGTCCGGGGTACGGCGCGTCGCAGCGTAAACACCAGGTGGGCGGCGGGGTGTTCACGTTGCGCCGTCTACGAGTGCGTATCCGCGTGCCCAGAGGACAGCGATCAGGTGCCGTCCGTCGTGAGGTTCTCCGCAGTGACATTCCCACCAGCCGTCGTGCTGCCCGTCCGGGCGTCGCTGGTGCTTGTCGAGGATGGCGGCTGCGTCGGTGTTCATGCTCTTACTTCGGTTCCGCGTGAGTCGCGTGAGTGTGGCGTGCGCGCAATGTGATCGGCGCAGCGCGTGCACTGCTCGGGCTCTGTGCCGAGTGGTGCGCCTTGCTCGGTGCTCACGTCCTGGTCCACGTCGTCGTGGTGCAATTGCAGATGCCGCCGAGCGGTCCGAGTGGCCCTGCTGGGCAGGTGTCGGCATGGGTGCTGGTCACGTCCTGGTCCTGGTCGTCGTGGTTGGTGGGCCTCGCGGCGGCGCTGGCGACTACGTCCAAGCACCGCGCCGACCGCGAGGCTGTTCCGTGGGGTGTCAGCGGTTGAACCCCGCCGCGTTCGCGCGTGCGGCGTAGTCGCGCGCCTCAGCTTCGGTGTCCGCGCGGAACTGCGTGGCGCGCCGCGTGAATTCGTTGAGCGTCGCGAGTTGCAGCGCGATCCCGCAGCGCGCCAGTACCCACACGCCAACCTCGCGGGACCGCTCGTCGCGGGCCAGCTCGTAGGCGGGTTCCAGTTCGGCGAGCCTCGCGGGGGTCAGGGCGACTGTGCCGGGCACGTTGATGCTGACGCCGGAGACGGCAGCGAGCGCGTGGAAGCCGTGTTCTGCTGCTGCCCATGCCTTCACGGCGATCTGCGCGTTGTGCAGATGGTGCATGATGTCGCCCCGCGTGCGACCGCGCCCGCAGCATTGCCGAGGTTCAGGCCTGCTTCCGCGGCGGCGACAAGGTGCGCTGAGTGCTCGTCGAGCGCGTCGGACCAGCCGTCGAGGATGTCGTCTGCGTGGTCCTTGAGTGCGGCCAAGATCAGGCTCTCGCTGCGGGTGCGTGCGGCAGCGAAGATGTTCGAGGAAGTGAGCTGGGTGTCGAGCGCGAACCGCTGAATCTTCGGATCCGACCAGTAGTCGCGATCCTCCTGGATGGCGTCGAGGACGGCCGCGTGCAGCTTCTCCGCCGTGCAGACGGTTTGTTTGGCCGCTTCGACGAACGCTTCCGCCTCGTCGACCTGTGCCAGGTAGTCGGCGGGCAGCGGAACGCCGAGCGTGGCGGCGGTGTTCGTGACGGTTTGAGCGCGGGTGCGAGCCGAGATTGCGAGCATGTTGGGGGTTCCTTTCGGTGGTGAATGACGTTCAGCTAATGCGAATTCCGTTATGCAGGGTGCCGGTCTCGCGTTTATGGTGTCGTGCGGCCGATGGTGCGCCCGCTCCGAGGCCGGGCAGGATGTCGTCGTCGTCGCCGAGGGTGGCGAACAGGCCTCTCGGCCCATTGCCGCTGCTCCTCGGTGTACTCGCCGTCGTCGTCGGCGTCCTGGTCGTCGCCGTCGTCGGATCCGCCGAACAGGCGGCGGGCGAACCGCCGATCGGCGGCGTGGTGCGCGTCGAATCCGAAATGCGTTCGCGGAGTTGCCTTATCTCGTCGTCGGTCGACTCGCGATCACGCGTGCTCGCTCTTGTCGGTTCACTGGTTCCTTCCTTCGATGTGTTGGCGAAGTGCTGTTTCGTCGACGAACCAGGAAGCGGCGACCTTCCGGCCTCCGAGTTGCGGAGCGAGTCGCCGCGCCTGCCTGGGCGACATGTCCAGGTGAGTCGGCTGCTTCGGCGAGCGGCACGGTCGGTTGTTCGTCCACCGGCACAGGGTCGCTGATGACGCAATGGCGGACGTTCCGGCATGACCGTTTGCGGCCATCGCGGCGGCAAGTTCACACGCCAGCGCCTCGTAGGGTGCCGTGGAGAACGGCATGCCCGCGGTCAACTTGCGCTGGTCGTACAGCGAGCAGCGCGGCGTCGAGCGCGCAGCGCAGCGCCGGGCCGCTGAGGACGACGACGCCGCCGACCCGCAACAGACCGGACTCGTCGGCCGCGGTCACCGATCCGCCTTCAACGTCCGCCCGCTGGTTGTGATCACCTGTCCGGCGATGACGCCTGCCGGACGGTGCGCGATCGGCAGGCCTTGCAGATATAGTCGCGGCAGGGCCGCAGCGCCGGGCACGTCTCGCAGAGGCGCAGAGCGGCGTGCGGGCGCTCTCTAGCTCGTCCCTGGTGAGTTGGCCGTCGACCCGGTATTCGTCGACGGTCCGCTCGTAGAGGTCCCAGCGGCCCGCGCAACGGGCACCGGGAAGCGCGGGTATGCCGCCGAGTAGGGCGCGCACCGACTGCCAGTCGCTCATGCGTCGGGCTCCGAGTGGTGCGACCGGCTGGCTTCGAGCGCCGCGGCGGCTTCGAGAAGCGCCGCGGCCAGTCGGCGTGCACCCTCGGCGGTCATCCCGTCGAAGCCGTGGCCGTCGAGGTAGATGCGCCATTCGCGCGAGCGCGCCGGTATCGGTCTGCTCGACGCGCAGGTCGACTTCGGCGCGGATGCCGCCGGACTCATCACCGGCCACGGCCCAGTGGCCCATCGTGAGGTCGGCGCGTGTACGCGCCCGCCCGCTCGCAGTAGCCCCATCGATTCGTCGTCGTGCTTGCAGGTGATGGCGCCGGGTGGCTTGGGGATGCGCGCGAGGGGGGCGTAGATCTGTTCTTCCGCCGCGCAGATGCGTCTCTGTGCCGCGTCGATGATCGCGTGCTCGTCGGCAAAGGGCTCGGTCGTCATGGGTCACTCCTCGGTGTCGTCGGGTTGGTGGATCGGCTCGCTGAACGAGCGGGTCGGGCGAGCCGCCGCGGCCTGGTGCTCGACGTCGGGCGGGCTCGGCAGGCAGCGACGGACACACGGCATCCGGCGCCGCCGCGGGCCGCGGCGGTCGTCGTCGTCGACGAGACAGAACTCGCCGGGCTCGGCGCCGCAGGCCGGACACGGCGAGTCGATGGCGCCGCGGTAGGCCGCTGGGATCGGCCGCGTCATGAAGCTCTCCTGACCGCTGGGAGGTCGGCGAGTTGGCGATGACGCGTGCATCGCCGGGTCGGGCCGTCGTCGGGTTCGGTGAACCCGTTCTGGTCGCACTCCGGGCACGCGCTTATCTCCGCGCGGATGGCGGCGCGCTCGGCGTCGATGAGGGCTGCCTGCTCCTGGTCGAACGCCTCGCGCTCCTTGCGGGCGGCACCGCACGCCGCGCAGTTGGCGGTAGTGCCCTGCGGATGCCGCGCGCAGTACGGCGACGGCGGCGACGTTGCGAGTTGTGTCGTGAGTTGGGTTGGGGGGACGTTGGCGGGCCGGTTGGCTTCGGGCGTGGCCGGTTCGCTGTTAGCTAGTTCGCCATCCAGGAGGGTGGCGGCTGGCTGCCCGCTGGACCCGTCGCCTTCTCCCCCTTCTTCACCTTCTACAGAGATAGGTACATGTGGGGAATCCACCACAGGGTGTGGGATTTTCACCGCAGGGTGTGGTGGATTCCCCACATGGGGTGGTGGTATCCCACCTTACCAATGCCGGTACAACGTCGACGGCTGCAGATGTCCGCCGTGCGTCGGCGGCGAAATAGCAACGAATCACGCTTGGCACCAACATATTTCGCAAGGTGCGCTTCTATCTGCGGGATCATGTGCGGAGGTATCGCGACGTCACGGATACCGGCATCGGACTTCGGCGATGTGACGGAGTACGCGCCCTTCGTTCGAACTGCCGCGCGGCGGATGCGGATCACTTCGTCACCCAGGTCGACGCGCCAGGTCACCGCGGCGCAGCTCGACGGTCTCACCGAACCTCAGCGCGCACCATGACGCGAACAGCACCATGGGTGTCGCAGCCGCTCGGGCATCGCCGCGGCGAGCGTGGTGAGCTCTTCTCGACTCGACTCGCGGCCCTGGATCTTGTGCACGCGGCTGGTGCGGCCCGCTCCGGTGATCCGGCACGGGTTTGCGTCGATCAGTTCATCGGTCACCGCGCTCGTCATGATGGTGCGCAGCAGCGAGTAGGCGTGCGACCGCATTGTTGGCCTGTCAGCCAGCGCTCCGGCGCGCCATTCGCGGACGTCCTTCGGCGTGATCGCGGACAGGTGTCGGGCACCGAAGGTTGGCACCAGGTGGTCGTCGAGGATGGCTTGGTAATGCTCGCGGGTGCGGGCTTTGATCGCCTCGTCCTGCCACTTGCCGTCCCGCGAGCCAGCCAGACGCGTAGGCGCCGAAGGTGACATCTCTCGGGCGGTACGGCGGCGTTGGCGTTCCACAGCTTGGCGTCGATCTCACGGCGTTGATCGGTCAGCCACGCCTCAGCGTCGACCTTGGCGCCGAAAGTGTGCGGCGCTTCGTACAGGTTGCCGTCCGGTCCGGTGTAGCTGGCCTTCCAACGGCCGGACCGGAACGTGCGCAGTCGGCCGAAGCTTCGGCGGGTTGATCTGGCTGGCTTCTGCGTTCTAGCCATTGGCCGCGCACCACTCTTTGCACCACATATGTGCCACCGCAGCACCGAGAGCCGCCAGCGCCTTTGCCAAACGGTCAAGCAGCACTGCCCTAAATTCCGGCGGCCCAAGCGGCTTCCGCGGGTACTCAGCGGACGCCCGCAGGGATGCCGGCGCGGAAGTCGAGAAGTCGAGTAGTGCAGTACTCATATGCTCCGCGTGATCTTGCATAACAATGATGACACCGTTAATTAACGGTTGCGGTGCTGAGAGCGGGACCATCATGTGCATGTCAGATCGGGCGGCGGTGCTCGACTGTCGATGTGTGAGTGGTGCCCCTGCGATCAGTGCGATCGAAAGCGCCTTGCGGCAACACAAGTACTAACTACAAGCTCTGCGTATAGGGGGTAGAGCGATGGCATCGCACGCACACGGCCCGGGCGACTCTGGGTCGAAGCTAGCACTGTACGGCTCGATCGGCACGGCGTTAATCGTCGCGGCCGCGTTCATCATCGTTGGGATGATGAACCACGACCCTGTTTTCCCCGTTTCTACCACCAGCAGCACGCCGGCCCCGGGCCCCCCGCCGAAACCCGATTACGTTTCGTTTAACAAACTGCAGATGAACGAGACCGGTGGCGTCACCGTATCCGGCGTCGCCGAAAAGGACGTCAACGCCACGGGCGTGGTTGTTGCGATAGGCCCAAAGCCATCGGGTGGGTACTGGTCTGGCTTCGGGAATGTCTTGGGCCAGCATTGGCAAGCTGATGTCGCGATCGACCCACCGTGGCAGAACTACACGATATCGGCCGCGTACTACTACGGGCGCCCCGGCGGTGCGCCGCCGGTGCCGAAGGCGACGTCTGAGCCAGCCGTTCCGGCAGTGGCGCCGGCGGGGCGGCTGGTGTCGGAAACCACAAGGCAGAGTGCTTTGATGGTCGCTTTCGACCCCGGACCGACGACGTCGCCACCACCACCTCCGGACCAGTTAGTGACCTGTGTGGAGCAATTCGGCCCCAGTTGCTTCAACGGCCCGGAGTTCGGACCGCCGTCGGTCTACCAACCGAATCAATGACTAGTTAATTGGTCGGCCTGACAGAGTAGCTTTGCTGGGAAGAACGCCTCACTAGCACCCAGGCGCGTGAAGCTGGCCGCGGTGCTGATCGAGGGCGCTGACGAGATCGACCGCTGGGCGGCGCCGACTACGGAGACGACGAAGGTCCGACCATTTGGGTTCCCTTGCGAACGGAGAGCGAGGGCCTGTAAGTCCTGGTCCAATCCATCGCGCTTCACGTCGTCGTATACCGTTTCGCGTAGTTTCTAGGCTTTATGCCGTGTTGGGCGAGTTGGTACAGACGACGTCCGGGGAAGTGGATCACCCTCCCGCCGACACGCTGCCCCAACGGCCACACCCTCGGCCCCGGCGGAGGTGCTCATCGGTCATCAAGCCTGCCTCGGGCACGACGGAGGCCACACGACGTGGACGTGCCGCGCCTGCGATCAGACCGTGTTCGGGCCACCGCTCAACACCCACTGCCACACCCTTGATCGCCCCGCGGTAGTTTGCATCTCCAACGCCACTTAGCCGAGGTGGCGCTTAGGCCGCTCGCGTCGGGTCGTCGGCCGAGCGAATGAAGCGCATGAGTTCGGCGCCCCCGGTACCCCAATGACGTGAAGTTATCGCGGCGTATTGACCGCGGGGAGTCAGGAGGACGGTGGTGGTGTGAATCCGTTGGGCCACTTCGTCGATGAGTCGTAAATAATACCTTGCAGCGTCGCATTGGTTAGGTCCGCGACGTTTAGGTCCGCGCCGGTTAGGTCCGCGCCGGTTAGGAACGCGCCGGTTAGGTTCGCGCCGAATAGCTTCGCGCCGGTTAGGAACGCGCCGGTTAGGTCCGCGCCGGTTAGGTTCGCGCTGAATAGCTTCGCGCCGGTTAGGTTCGCGCCGGTTAGATCCGCGCCGGTTAGATCCGCGCCGAGTAGGAACGCGCCGGTTAGGTCCGCATCCCCAAGATGTGCGCCACTGAGGTTCGCGTTTGTCAAATCTGTTTCGCGTAGATCCATGGGTTTGGAGGATAGGCTCTCGAGGTTTTCCAGGTCCGTGTTGCGAAAATTCGCGCCAGCTAGCGTCGCGCCGCTATAAGCCACGTTATGGAGGCAGGTACCTGATAAGTCGATTGGATTGGCTAGGCGGACAGTTGGGTCCCGTCGACTGATCACCGTGACGACAGCTTCGATGTCAATCGGCAGCTTTGAGATCTCATTGCCCGCGCATCGCACTACTGTCGCTGCTGTTACGAGCCCGTCGTCGGAGCGGACCACCGGCGAGTGTCCACGCACGTAGGCGGTCAGCACCTCCATGACCGTTGGATAGTCCGCCTTGGAGTCTCGGGCCAGTCGCTCCAGCGAGAAGATGCCGCCCAGCCGCACATCCAAACTCTTATCCGAGCCGAGCTGTTCGACCGCCTTGGTGAACCGGTCAGTGACCTGGCCCTGTTCCGTAATGACCTGGGCCTGTTGGCTAAGCCGGTATTGCTGGTAGGAGAAAATGAGGCCTGTGAACGCGGCGACGGCGACCCCAACGGCTCCGATCCAAGTGGTGAGCCGGCCGATCCTCGACCAAACCCGCGCTGAGAAAACCCTGCCGGTAAAGCGTCGAATCCGTCGCGTCGCACCTCTCCACCAGCTTCTCGGCGCTGGGGGCGGCGAGGTGAGCCGCAGCCGGCCCTGTGTGCGGCCGGCGACAGTTCTCGGACGCGGAAGAACCGAATTCGGGCGTCGGCGCGGGGGCTGAGTCGAACTGGAACTCATGCCCTCATCATCCGGCGTTTGGCTTCGTTATCAGGCTGATTTGGTGTGCGGCCGCACACCAACCTTGATCATTCCTCCACCTCGCTCAGCTGCCCGCGCTGGTCGAGGAGAAACTGCGCCTTGTAGTACCGGCCTTCGGCCTCTGGTCGAACCCGCAGGTGCGCCCGACGAGTCACCGCAAGTTCACGGCGGGCCGACGGCTGAGGAGACCCCACGCCGACCCGGTGCAACCCGTCCTACGCGGTCAGGTCGAGGCTCACCACGCCGAGCGGTGAGAATCCCAAGCGTCGCGTACCTCGACTCGCAGCGGGCGAACACCAGGTTCTTCCCGAAGCTGTCGGCGGTGGCGTTCTCGGACCATTGCACGTCGACGCCGCGGTTGTCGGTGTCGAGAGCGACCGCGCCAGAAGCGATTACGTGCCCGACGCCGGCGGCCTGCGCGTTCGACGTCGTCACTGGCACGCCGAACAGCCGGCGGTCGCCGGGTCATAGGGCAGGCTCAGGTGCTCGATCGCGGCCTGCGAGCTCAGCGCGAGCTCGACGCCCTCCCAGTCGGCCGGTGTCAGCACGAACGCCGATGCGGTGTAGCCGGCCTGCTCGAGCTTCGTGATGCCCTTGCGCAGCGTCGCCAGCACGCTCGTCGCGTACGCCTGCGTCTGAATGCCCGACGTCGCGTTCACGTCGGTCAGCACCTTCGCCTCGACCGCGGTTTGCAATCCGAACTCGAGCTCACCGGCGAGGAACTGCTCGAGGCTGGAGTTGTCGAGCAGCCAATGGCGAGGAATTCCCTCACTCAGGTGCGCGATCACTTGGAGCGAGTTCTCGATGCGGGTGACCGTGTAGACCGACGTCGGCTTGAGCGCGCCGGCCGCGACCACCGCCGCGTTGTTGGTGCGGGTCGTCTGGCGTAGGTAGCTGATCTCGGGCGTGCTGTGGGTGACCACCGGGATCACGTCGAGCAGGCTCAGCGCCGGCTTACCGAGCGCCACCGGGTCAGCGGTGAACTCCTGGCCCACCACGGCGCTACCGGACGGCGCCAAACTCTTCTGCCCGTCGGGCCGGATGCTGCGGGCCAGATTGGCCGCCATCGAGCCGCCCTTGAACGAGAGGCGCAGGCCCTTGAGCGAGCCACTGCCGGGGCCGGTGCTCTCGCCGAGCCCGAGCTCGGCGGCCAGCGCGTTGGCGCTGCGCGGGAACTCCTGATCGGTCGTTCTTCTGCTTCATCGAGGCGGCGCACTACCGCCCCTCGGCCAGCGCCTGATCAAACGTGGCCTGTTCGGCTGGGGTGAACGCCCGGCCCTCGGCCTCGGCCTTCTCGGCGAGCTGCTTGGCCTTCTCGATTGCGGCCTCGCCGCGCTTGCGGTGCTCTTCGACCGCGTTCCAGGTCTCCATGATTTTCGTTGTCTCCTAAGGGAATTCGGCTGCGTTCGGCGCAGCACGGAATGGTGTGGGGGGATTCACTCGGAGACGGGCGGATTCTGGGCTGGCCGGTTGCGCCCGGCGGACCCGTACCGATGGCCTCGCGGTCGGATTCTCGCGGTGACTCGGTGGGCGGCCGCTGGCCTTGGTCGTCACCGAGACGGACGGCCCGCCGCACCTGGTTGCCGAACGAGAATCGGACAGTTCCAAGTCTATGGCCGTGATCGCCCGCGCGCGCAGCGTTACGGCACCGAGCCGATAACCCTGGAGCACGTAGTCGACCTTGATGTTGGTGTGGCCGTGGCGGAAGACAAATTGCTCCAGAAGGCCGAACCAGAACTCCCAGGAGACCGTGCTCTGCTCGACGAGGCGCACATCGAAAGCGCGCGCGAAATCGATGCCGACCTTGGCGGGCAGGTCGAGGTGAATCTTGCTGGGGAGCCTAGGCCGTCGGCCCTGCCGGCCTAGACATCCCAGGTTCATAGGTTGTCAAGCGGCCTTGTCGTGGGGGTTGGTTTGGCGGTGCGCCCAGGCTTTGTGTTCGTCGTAGTGGGTGTGGTGGCGTAGGCAGCCGTGGAGGATGCCGACGAGACGGTTGCCGAGGGCTCGTAGCGCTTGGTGGTGGAGGTCGCCTGCGGTGCGGCGGTGGTCATTAGTAGGCGCGGGCGCCGGGGCTGGTGTTCAACGCGCAGAACGCCCATTGGTCGATGGCATCGTAGAGCGGGCGATTGCGGACGTGGCGGGCCAATACGGCGCGTTTCTTGCCCGACGCGACGGTTAGCGGTGAGGTTCCGGCGTAGTTTTTGCGACACTTGGCATCGGTGTAGCGGTTCGGGTCGTCCCCGAACTCACCGAGCACCCGGGCGCCGAGGATGACACCGAGTCCTGGCAGGGAGCGGTAGATGTCGGCGTCCGGGTGCGCCTCAAAATGTGTTGCCAGTTGGGTCTCGAGGTCGGTGATCTGGCGGTTCAGTTCGGCGATGATGCCGACCATGGCGCGGGTGCTCGCCGCGAACGCCGCAGTGACCGCCGCGGGCGCGGCGAGCTGTTCGGTGCGTAGCGCGGTCTGAATTGCCTGCGCTCGGGCGTCGAGGTTGCGTTGTCGCCCAGCGGCTTTGAGTGCCGAGCGGATCTTCGACACACTCAGGCCGGCAGCCTGGATCGGGGTTGGTGCCCGTCCTAAGATGGCGAGGTGTCACGGTCGTGCAGATCGTCGAACGCCTCCAACGCACCCGGGTAGTACTCGCGCAGCGCCGAGCGCAGCGCGTTGGTGTGCTGGTTGCGGGTCCAGATCAAATTCTGGTGCGCCTGGGCCAAGACCTTGACCGCCTCGACATCGGCGGAGTCACCGGCGACCTGGCGATGGTTGTGGCGATCGGTGCGCACCAGGTCGGCCAACAGTTTGGCGTCCCCGGCATCGGACTTGGCTCCAGAAACGTGGTGGCGGTCGCGGTAGCGCGCGGCTGCTAGCGGGTTGATGGCATACACCTGGTAGCCGGCTGCGACGAGCGCGGTCACCCACAAGCCGCGGTCGGTCTCGATGCCGATCACGACCTGATCGGGTTCGTCGGCGTGGCGGGCCAGGAGTTGATGGAACTCACCGATGCCGGCAAGTCCCTCGGGTAAATCGACGCGAGGCGAGCCGCGCCCCGGTTTCATCCATCAGGTGCACGTCGTGGTGGTCCTCGGCCCAATCGTCGCCGACAAGCATCATGGAAGCGCCTCCCTCATAAGTTCGATCGAACATGGTCGAGCCCAAGGGCGCCCAGCGACGAGCTAATGGATCAGTGCTCAGTGGCACGACATCCCATCGGTGCTACAGGAACCCTCACCAGCCGGTCGGGGCGTGATCTAGGCGTAGAAATCGACTTTCGCTTCGGCTCGAATGACGCTCACCGACCGGTGGCTCGGACACAGCGTCGCCCTACCGAGACCTCATCCAACGGAGGCACGCTGTCCAGTCCCATTAGCTGTCGCCTGAGTTCATCGAGTTCCTCACCTAGCTGGTCATCGTGCGAGCGGAGCGCCTTGATCACGTCCCATACCGGCTTAAAGCCGAGTCATCGATGGCAATCTCGGGGTCTTCGTCGGTGTCGATGAAGACCGTATCTGCCGGAGTTCTATCTTCCTGGCCGGCCGTGTGAGGCTCCGTCAATCACCACAGGTATCCCTCTCCCTGCGCGTTCAACAATCCATTGCAGCGTCTATCAAAATGACCCAATCAGTCCGCGCAGAACGATACAGTTAACTATTCACAACTGCGGAGACCTTGGTGGTGCTGGCAAAAATGCGCGCTATAGGTTGATTAGCTATGTAATGGAGGTTTCCTGTGAATATGCGTTGTGCGAGCCGAGTAGCGGGAGGGCTTGTAGCGTGTGCGGCTGTGCTGCCCGTTGTCGGCGTGCCGACCGCGGGCGCCGCGGTGTCCGACCTTATTCACCGTCCAGCAACGGTTCTGTCGATCAGTCCGTTAGAAAACGACATGCACGACCAGCTGCAGGGAGTGGTCTGCCAGTTCCCCAACACCTGTACCACGGTCCCTTACTTTGCCTTCATCACCTTGTTGGGCGTGCCCGCGCTTCAGAACGCCATCACCGCAACCCTCGCCACACAACCTCCGCCGACAAATGTCATCGTGTTCGGCTACAGCAATGGGGCGATGGTGGCCGAGCAGTGGCTCAAACAGCACCTCACCGACCCGAACAGGCCCTCGTCCGCTGTGCTGTCGTTCGTGGTGATGGGCAATCCCACCCGCGCCTTCGGTGGCAGTGGCGCCTTCCACGGTGAGGTGTGGCCGACAAGCGATTATCAGGTGATCGACGTCGCCCGGCAGTACGACGGTCCGGCTGATTACCCCAACAACCCCGCGTCTCCGTACTATTTTCTGGCCCTCAGAAATGCCCACCGCGGCTTCATTTCCGGCTTGCACGACTACAGACTGGTCAATATCGACGACCCGGCAAATGCGGTGTGGACGTCGGCGGACGGCAATATCACCTACGTGTTGGCGCCGACGCAGTACGTTCCCATTCTGGGAGTGTTTGCGCCGCTGTTCCCGGCGCGGAACGCGGAGCTGAAGGCCCAGATCGAGACGGCCTACATCCGCCCGGTGCCGTTTCCCACCACGACTCAGTCGGCGTCGCCAGCGATCTCCCCGGCCGCCGCTTCCGCGCTGTCCACGTTGGTGGTCTTCGACCCGACGGTGGCTCCCCAGCAGACCACGGTGTCGCTGAGCCTCGCCCCGGCAGCCACGGCTGAAACTACTGACTCGGTGCCAACAGCAACCGGACCGAACACGACCACCAGCACCAACACGGGCCCACCGGCAGCCGACACCGTGAACACGACACCAGCTGCTGTCCCCGCCGACGTGGTGCAGACGGTCACGCCGTCGGCCGCGGACCCGGGGTTTGACAATTCCATTGGCGCAGCGGGGTCCACCACCGCGCCGACCACCCACACGCTCATGTCGACCGCTAACGGCAACAAGGTGGTGCCCGGTGAGGTCAATGGAACGCGGGTGAAACCGCGAGAATCCCGGGGTCCACTAGCGGTGACGTTTTCGCTGGCGGAAAGGCTGCTCCGCCGCGGGAATGACCTCCCAGCAGGGACTTCACAAGAACCCAGTGGCACGCAGTCTGCCGCCCCCTGATTGGCCAACACTGCTAAAACACCTCTTAACGCGGCGGCACGCGCTATGCGCGTGTAAGGAATCAAAAGTCGCTAACCAGCGTTGTGGCGCTCATTATTCTGCACCGTGCAAACGACTCAGCCCGCTCGGTCAAGCGGACGCGGGCCGTGTGACGGTGAAACTGCCCGGCACAGCACCTGAGCGGATGTGGCTCAACTGAAGCTGGGCCGTCGGACCATCTGAGGACAATTGCAGCGCCTCGACGACGTCGGCGTGGCGGACTGTGGTGTTGGCGCAGATTTTCGCGGCCAGCTTGCAGATCGCGGGCCAGCACAGTTTTGGGGCGCGGTATGCGGCGGACCAAACACTGACTGGTTCAATCCCAGTATCGCGCACCAGCATTACCGCACGTCAAAGCATGTTTATGGAAGATTTGAGGAACGCCGTGCCAGATACATGCCAAACGGTGCTGCACCCTGACGTCGTATCCGTCCGGTTAGGAAATAGCCATGAGCAACACGCCCGACGTCCCGGTGCCTGCCGGCGCCACCGCCGACGACTGGCCGTCCCTGTCCCATGACGGCGTGAGGATCAGATCGTTGACCTGGTCGACGCACGACACGGCCAAGTGCTCGGTGCAGTGGAAACTGCACCCCGCGGAGCGGGCACTCGGGGTGACGGTTCTGGGGCACGCGCCGGGGCAGTCAGGCTCCTAGCAGGTGCCGTTTCGGGACGCATCGTAGTTGTTCACATTAAATACGTCGGAAGAGCCGCTTTTGAGCAGTTGTCCGCATACCACTACCACGGTGTTGCGAACCCCTAATAGCGGATTCAACCACGTACCGTACGTGTAGCCCTTGGTGCCATCCACGTAGGTGGTAGTGAGCTTGTTAGACACGTTGCTGCCGATGGCGACCATGTTGGTCCCCTCACCGTGTGCCAGCGCGGTCCCGTTAATTGCCACCACCTGATTGTCATGGTCGTCGGTATACGGGTATGTGTTGGTTTTGAGGAACCCTGCCGTGCCGTCGAGTGCGAACACCGTGTTCCCAGTCCTGTTTTGACCATCCGCCGTAGCCGTGGCAGGCCGGAACACGCTGATCGCCAACGCCCGGTTGTCGGTGGATGCATTGGCCTGCGCACCGGTGGCCGAGTTGTCGCCGATTCCTACGGGGTCACCGGGGCCGCCGTCGTAGGAGATACCCGGCGCCGCACTGGCCGTGCCCGCTCCGATCATCCCCGCCACACCAACTCCAGCGGCCAGCGCCGAGCCGACCACAATCCTGCGAATGTCCACTGTCACTCCCATCTCGTACCTATTTGCCCGCCCTCCGCGAACGGATCTGTAAGGTCCCGGCTAAGGCCAACACAGCAAACTTACAGCATTGATGATCGCGATTTGCCAATCAGCCAATCAGCCAGTTGCCATACTGGCACCAAGGTGCGTAGACCAGCGATCCAACTTGACGATCATGTCGACCATGCGGGTAGCTGCGGCAGGAAGCAATCATCCTTTACAACCGACCAGCGAAGGATTAACAAGGGCATCCGCCCTCTCACACGAAGCACGCTCCTCCGGTTCTGCGCCGGCTGGCGGTCACCCCGACACCTCGCAGAACGACGTCCCGTTCCCATACCGGGTGTTACTCGGCGAACTCCGCGGTATCGACGGTGTCGACATCGACCGTGTAAGTGTTCAGCCCACCGCAGTCCAGTTCGCCGATGGGCGCATCGACGAGGGCGGCGGCCACGAGCCGCCGCGCATCTATCTCGGCGACGACGCGCTCGCAAGCACGCAGGCCCGCGAACTCGCCGACCTGCTCGTCACGGCCGCCGACGAGGTGGACAGGTGGGCCGACGACAACAGCCGGTAGACCTCTGAACCATAGAAAGTCGGCCCGTCATCCTGCTTGGGTGGCGGCCCGCTTTCTTGGCAAAGAATGTACGAGTACTACACCCTTGTTCCGTCTCGCATAAGTGGCCGCTGCATCGGAGGGATCAACCATGAGCGGCTGGCCGACCCCCCTAGCGTTGTGCGGCTGCGTACGTCAGGCTGGCGAGGTACCCATTTTGGAATCGTCGGTGTCGCCGTCAGGCGACCTGACGCCTGGGGAACCGTCTCCCGATGACGATTTTGGCGACGAGGTCCCCGCGGTCGTGGCCACATCGTCGGCAGCCGGTGTCTGGGTGATGGGCGCGTCTGCATCGCCGGAGTGCCGCCGTTCGCGACTCTATTGGCCGTACACCCCGAGCGGACCGCGCACCACCGAGCGCGACGTCTCGTGCCGCTCGGCACGCTTCCACGGCTTGGATGTCGAAAGGGTGGGCGTTGGCGTCTCATCGGTCTGGGTGGCCTGCTGCCCCGTTGGCGTCTCATCGGTGTGGGTGGCCTGCTGCCCCGTTGGCGTCTCATCGGTCTGGGTGGCCTGCTGCCCCGTTGGCGTCTCATCGGTCTGGGTGGCCTGCTGCCCCGTTCGCGTCTCATCGGTCTGGGTGGCCTGCCGTCTCAATGCCCGCTGGTCGGAGACATCCGCTGTTGTGATCTCGGTCCGCTCCGCGGGAATGCTCAACAGCGGTGGCAAGCCGATCAGGGCAGCGGCGTTGTTGATGCCCTCGCCGATCGCGGTGACGAGATCGCCGGCCACCTTGACCCGGTGGAGTGGCGGGATCAGCCGCGCCGGGGTGGGTTTCCCACGACGGGATACTGCGGTCATAGCCCAGTTCGACCAGCACCCGGAAGAACGGCTCAACCACGTCGATCAACGACTCGGGCACCCCCAGGGTGCGCAGCGGACCGAACAACGGCAGGTCCTCGGTCTCGAAGAAGTAGTAGCTGGTGTCGCCGTGGGTGTCCTTGTGGTAAACCGGCGACGTCGACGGATCGGGAGCCAGGCTGACGTCGAAGCCGTGCAAGTGCACGTAGAAGAAGCCCAACAGCGCATTCACGTCGGCGATGAGGTTGAGCGGATACAACGGGAAATCGGCTCCGCCGTCGTACTGCCGGGTGATGACGACCGTGTCGAACTGGGTGTCGGTCGGCTGGGGGCCGTTGAAAGACAGGTCGAGGATCGGAATGTAGAGGCCGGGGATCCGGGCGGCGACGCCACCGTTGGGCACATTGGGGTCACCGCCCACCACGAAGTCGATGTCGGGGGCCTTGGTTCTGTCCGGGTATTGCTCGGCGAGCCTTTGCTTCTCCCGGACCGCAACGGCCGCGCCTTGTGAGTAGCCGTAGATCACCAGATGGTCGTTGGGGTGCTTGGCCATCGCCGCCTCCAGATCGGCGACCCCGGCCCGGACCGACTGATTGAAGGTGAGGTCGAAGAGCCCCGAGAGTTTCCACCACGGCTCGTCCGGCCACGCTGGGCCACCAAGCCCCCAGATACTGGGGGCCAGCGCGAGCCCGGCGAGGCGCAAAATCCCGGTGACGGGCCACAACTCCTCGGGTGTCTTCACCGCGAGGTAATCGATTGTCTGATTCGGATGTGTCGGCGCGATGAACTGGTTCCTGATGGCCTCGACCAGGGCGTCGTCGGGCTTCGGGACACTGGTGAACCCCATGATCAAGGCACACGTAATTTCGGTGTCCGTACACGGCGCGCTCGATGCCGACAATCGCACGGGCGGTGACACCGTCGGCGCTGGCACGCCCGTGAACGTCACGACCAGGGCTGCGATGCCGATCGATACCGTCATCCGCGTGGCGACCGCCAAGGCGCGGACCCGTTTGCTACACCTGCAGTACCCCATCGTCGTTCCTTCGCAGCCGCCCCCCGGTTGACGCTTGGGACATCGCTCATAGCGAGCGTTCAGCTAGCTCCTTGTGAAGCGTGGCACGACTGAAGCTGTGAAATTTCGTTGTGCGGATAGTGCTTGGCAATGAATTCGGTTGGCCACGACTCGATGGTCTGCGCGACTTCGAGGCCATCGACTCCGAGCTACGACGGTCCTAGTGAGCCTCGTGACGATGCTGGGCGTGTGAGTAGTCCGAAATCCCCTGGGAGTTCACCGGTTGTCCCCGCGACGGGTGAATCGCACACCGAACCCACCGGAGTGCTTGAACGCGGCGAACCATGGGCATGTTGCGTCATGTTCGACGGTGCTGTTGTAGATGCGGTCGGTGACCTGGGTGACGGTGACCGTGCTGTTGCAGTCGGGGCAGGCGACGAATTGTCCGATGTCTCGGCGGGCAGGTCCGCGTTGGCCGGCGGCGCGGCGCTGGCGGCGATTCACGAGCCGATCCGCTTCGTGGTAAGCCAGCTTGCGCTGCTCGACCTTCTCAAGCCTGCCGTCCAACTCTCCGAGGGATTCGGTGAGTGCCGTGAGCCCTTCGGCGAGGAGCTTGGCTGTCGGGTTCTCCGTCGATCTTGCGGCTTCGCGGAATTTGTTGCCTGCGGTGGTGGTCCAGGGCGCTGCATTGCTCATGAAGCGGCACGGTATTGGGGGCACCGACATCAGAGTGCGACGGTCAGCGCGGCAACGCTAGGTTCTCAACAGGGGGGATGACCGCGCCGACCGTCTCGCAGGAACACCGGCGACATCCCCTCGCCAGTGAATCCCACTGCTGTACAAGTGCCCGCTTCGATACGGCCCAAACTAGCGCCGTGACCAGCGTCGTGTTGTTCCTCACAACCTTCGCTGAGCTGGCAAAACAGGTTCCTGTAGGCACTACTTGGATCTGGGTGGTTTCGCTCGAAGTATTTGCGTCAATTACCTGCTCGCGAGTTCAGGTTAGCCGCAGCAAACACCGCAGCCCTGAACTGTCACGACTAGAGAATCCTGGTCCGCAAATCTGACCAGTGACCGGTCGTGACTTCGGCCGATCACACCCAAAAAGGGAGAAAAAAATGAACAAGCCACTTGTTGTCGGCGCCACTACGTTGACCCTGCTGTTCGGCGGTGCGGGCGTCGCGACCGCTTCCACCCTCGAAGCACCAGCTGCCACCACCACGACCCTGGCGCAGGCGCAGGAGCAGGCTCCCGAAGACGACGGCGGCGACAACGGCCTGTGGGGCCTGGCCGGCCTACTGGGTCTGCTCGGTCTCGCCGGGCTTAAGCGGCGCAAAGACGCTGACTACCCGGTGAATCGCGCGGGCGGCACCGTCCCCAACCCGCGCGTTTAATACGCCCCAGCTCTGAAAGTGACCCCCGTCAGTGTTCTGGCGGGGGTCACTTCTTCCGTGATTCGTAGTTACGGCGACTGAATGCGGTCTCGGCGCGCCACGTTGAGCAGAACCGGCGAGATCTCGGCGGGCCGCGCCCGGCTGACGAACACCCAACCGCTCAAAACCAAGGGCGCACAATGAAAAGACGCCGACGCCTACTCATAACGTGTTCGGTGTCGAGTGAACGAAGAAGGATTTTCCGCAGTCGCCGCATTCCCACCGCGGTGTGCTGCCGATCGACTTTCTTCGATTGATAGGTATGGCTACTGCTACATCGTGGGCAGGTGACACCGGGCATACTTTCACGGTAGGGCCACTCGTCAGGGTCGACGCTGCGGGCGAAACGCGGTCGGCGCCGACAATCCAGTTCCGCTGCAAACCCTATTGCCCGATTCTTGATAGTTGACTGACTGACCTCAGAACCAGACTTTTCGGCCGCCGACGGGGCGGCCGACCGCGCCGAGCACCCATAGCACGACGCCGATCACTACGAGGATTCCGCCGATGGTGTAGAGGATCGAGAGATGGGTGAAGTAACCAATCAGCAGAAGAATGATTCCGAGCACAATCATTTGATGCTCCTCTGGCGTGACGTCCCCCGTTGGGCCGACGTGGGCGCGGTGTACCCATCGGCGGGGTCGGTTAAGCCGTTCGGC
The DNA here is from genome assembly GCA_963721495.1 of uncultured Actinomycetota bacterium. Classification (GTDB taxonomy): domain Bacteria; phylum Actinomycetota; class Actinomycetes; order Mycobacteriales; family Mycobacteriaceae; genus Mycobacterium. Next base: position 67,251 of record CAVRMG010000008.1, read on the forward strand.
TGGAGACAGACTGCAGCAGCGACACTTTCGCGGGCGCCGCGGCCTGCTGTCTGCGCGTATCCGGCTTCGTATTGGCAAGTGCAACTGCGGGGAGGCAGGCGGCGCATACTCCGGCCCCGATGGTGGGGTAACCACAAGCAGGGCAAATATCTCTAGCCACTCTAAACCGACCTCCGTACGGACGCCCATTCGGCGCTGCAGGCGAATACACTGCGTAATTAGCAATCAAACGCGTTCAAGGTGGGCCATGGTCGAAGTAGGTCAACCTAACCTCGGCAAACTATGGCACCGGAAGCCCCTTCCGTCACAAGGCCCCGAATTGGTCGACGTAGACGCCAACTAACCCCGATGCATAGTTCGGCCCTCCACGGAGAGCGGTGGAGGACCGAATCAGACGTCAAACGTACAATCCGGTTCCCTCCGAGCGAACCGTCATTCTGATCGTCCCGGGATAGCGGTACCTAGGTCGTCGTCTGCATTCGGTCGAGCAATTCGAGGGCGACGGCGTGCAGTTTGATGTTGCGCCTTTGGGATTCGTCCACCAATCTGGTGAAAGCCACACATGGGTCGCAGCCATGCACCGCTATTAGCGCGCCTTTGGCCATGTCGATGTCGGAGCGCGAGAGGAGTGCTCTCTCGAGCTGGGTGACAGTTTCCCGGGAGTTCTGCCAACGACCGGCGTTGCTGATTGCTTGACCGGCGGCAACGGTGTACACGCGCATGAGTTCAGCGTCGAACGGATCGAAAGCGGTTGCGGTGTAGCTATATATGTTGAGCGAGCCGACGAGTTCCTGCTCTTTATCCAGGCCTGCGATCAGCAGCGGAACCGACAAACTCGCTCTGATCCCTGCGCGCTGTGCGGCCTCAACGAATTCCGGCCACCGGTGATGTTCTTCGCTGATTACTGCGCGCAGCGGCGTGCGCTGCCATGCAGCTTCCAGGGACGGCCCTCGGCCTGACGCGTACTGGTGTTGATCGAGTTCCAACGCGTGCTCATGGGTGGACGCCGCGGTACGGGCATCAGGCCAAGACAGCACGGTGATGCTGACTGCGTCCGCATGCGGGATTGCGACGACTGCGGTCTCAGCGACGCGGGCCGCTATAACGTCTAGGGGCTCTTCGGCGGCGAAGAGGTCTCGTAGCCCCTCGATCGCTTCTGCTGTAGTTACTAGCCTGGCCAATGGCGCCAGAAGGTCAACACTCATGGTTCGCGCCCTTCAGAGCATGCGATTACCGCTGCTACGGGCACACTGTGACCTCACTCTATCCCGGAAACCGGTACGGCATCGCTGAATGCCCGTCGCCGTCGCGAGAGCGTCGGTAGCGCCGAAGCCAAGATTCCCTTCTGAGAGAAGGCCTGGGTACACGCCAGCTCGTTGCACGTTGCCGAACAACCGTATGGCGATGGCTTTCGAACTTTCGCGCGAGCTCAAGCATCGAAGTGACTGCTTGATATAGCGCGACGAGTTCGTCCTGCTCGGCCGGAGTGAGTTTGCGATTCATGCGATATGGACACGATTTTGACGCCGTGATCTCGATTGATTCCGACGAGATGTCATTTGCCCACAGATGAGGCTGACCTTGCCGGATCAGTTTGGCGAACGGCGTGTTATGGCTTGACAGCGCTTCACGGAGGGGCACTCACGCCGCATTTTTTATCCGGCTCCGCCGGAAGTCATCGTTTATCCAGCGCTCGTGGTCCGGTCGGTTGAACTTTGGGCCACTTGCTCTCGTGTCATAGGTCAGAACCCCGTCCTCGAACGCCTCGTCCGTCGCAAAACACTGGGGAAGCGAGATGGAAATCGCCGCCTTTGTTTGCTTGATTGTCTTGTTGACCGCGCTGCCGGCCTTTTTCATGGTCCGCTAGCCGGGCCCCCGACCTCCAAGCCGAGGCACGCCGGGAGGCGACCGCCAGCAGTGGGCTGTGCGCTCAACACCACGGTTGCGCCGACGACCGCCTTGCGGCCGGCACCGACGCAACCCATCCCAAACCCGCCGCCAAACTGCGGCTACCCGAAGATGACAACACCAAACTCAAAGCGCCGAGGCTGAGACCACTAGGGCCCTGTGACGAATCGGCGTACTGCACTTGGGATAAGTGTCCCGAAATTGGGTTTTGGACGCCTCAATACGGGTATGTCGTTCGAAGCGCGCACGGTCCCCCCGCCGTCAATCGCGCGTCAGGTGGCCGACAGCCATGCCCCCCAGGCTGTCGGCCACCACTTACAAGCGAGTCAAGTTCCGCCCTGGGACGCGTCGATGGTTTCTTCGCAGGGCGGCCCAAAGGGACTGAACGCA
>CAVRMG010000009.1:0-104648 GCA_963721495.1 uncultured Actinomycetota bacterium
GCGGTGGCTGCGGTTGTCGCCGCAGTGGGAACGGGTGATCTGTTCCGGCGAATCCTGCTGCTCGTTCTCGTCGCGGTGTGGGGACTGCGCCTGGCCTGGCACATGATCGTCAAATCTGCGGGCAAGGGCGAAGATCCGCGCTATCAGGACCTGCTGCACGGCGACTTCTCGGCCGGTCATGTGATCCGCAGGGTGTTCCTCATCCAGGGAGCGGCCACGTGGTTTGTCTCGCTGCCGCTGCAACTTTCGGCCGCCCTCGGCCCGACTCCTGTGATCCTGCGACCACTTCTGATCGCCGGCGTCGCGATATGGGCCGTCGGCCTGATCTTCGAGGCCGTCGGCGATCATCAACTGGGCCGGTTCAAGGCCGACCCCGCCAACAAGGGCGTCATCATGGACCGGGGCCTGTGGGCGTGGACCCGGCACCCCAACTACTTTGGCGACGCGTGCGTGTGGTGGGGGCTGTGGCTGGCGAGCATTGCAGGCTGGGTCTCGTTCGCAACCGTGTTCTCCCCGGTCGTCATGACCTACTTCCTTGTGTGGGCCACCGGTGCCCGACTCACCGAGAAGTACATGGGGAACCGGCCCGGCTTCAGTGAATACCGTTCCCGTACTTCATTTTTCATACCCTGGCCGCCCAGATCGCGAATACCGTGACGATATTGACAGCGCTGGATAAGCTACGGCTCGTGACCCCGGACCTTGACGAGCTGCTACGTCAGGTGGCCCGGCAGGACGTCGAGGCATTCGCCGCGTTCTACGACACCACCCGAGCCCGGGTATATGGCCTGGTCACGAGGGTGCTGCGCGATCCCGGGTACAGCGAGGAGACCACGCAGGACATCTACCTGCAGGTATGGCGCAACGCGGCCAGCTACGACCCGTCTGTGGGGTCCCCGCTGGCGTGGCTGATGACCCTGGCGCATCGCCGCGCGGTGGACCGTGTGCGCTCCGAGCAGGCCGCCGGTGAGCGCGAGTCCCGCTATGGCGCCGCCAACGTTGACCGGCCGTCCGACCAGGTCGCTGACTCGGTGATCCTGCGCGACGAGCGTCGTCAGGTGGCCGACTGCCTGGGATCGCTGACCGACACCCAACGAGAGGCCATCCAGCTCGCCTACTACGACGGCCTGACCTACGTGCAGGTGTCCGAGCGCCTGTCGGCCAACCTCGCGACCATCAAATCGCGGATGCGCGATGCCATCCGCGGCCTCCGCCGGTGTTTGGGCCTCACATGACTCAACCGACAGACGACCTGACCGCTCTCGCGACGCCGTACGCGCTGCACGCGATACCCGAATCCGAACGCGCCGATATCGACCGCCGCATCGCGGCCGCGCCGCCGGAGGTCGCCCAGGCCTTCGCCGACGAGGTCCGTGCGGTACCGAGACCATGGCCGTGATCTCGGCGGCCACCGCTGTCGAGCCACCGGACGAACTGCGCGACCGGGTCCTCGCCGGGATCGGCCCGCCGCCGGTGGCGCAGTTGCGGCCCCGCACCAGACGCTGGCAGACGGTGGCGTTGGCCGCTGCTGCCGCGGTGGTCATCGGGCTCGGCGCGCTCGGGGTCGGGATCGCAATGCGGCCGACGCCGAAGATGTCGACCGCCGAGCAGGTGTTCGCCGCCCCGGACGTGCGCACCACTTCGGGCGAGATCCCCGGCGGCGGCACCGCGACCGTGGTGTTCTCCCGCGAGAAGAACGCAGGCGTGCTGGTGATGAACAACGTCACGCCACCGAAGACGGGCACCGTCTACCAGATGTGGCTGATCAACGAGGACGGCCCGCACTCCGCAGGCACGATGGACGCGCAGGCGGTGGCGCCGTCGACGACCGCGGTGCTGCCCGACCTGGACGGGTCGACCACGCTGGCGTTCACGATCGAGCCTCCCGGCGGTTCACAGCAGCCGTCCTCTGAGCCGTTCGCCGCGCTGTCACTGACCTAGGTCCCCTCGAGTGTGGCCGCAGCCGCCTCGGCGATCACGTCGGCGACGTCGTGACGACGCTGCCACGCCCGTCGTTGCCGCATCGCCCCGTTTCCCTGCTCGGCGATGCGGCCCAGTTCTTCCGAGACCAGGTCGTAGTCGCCGACGGCTTCGAGCGCGGGCCGGACGTGCTCGACCATGCGGCTCAACAACATTCGCGCAGGCGCGCACTCATGGCCCTCGGTCGGGTCGAGCGCATCGCCATCAAGGCCGTCGCGCGCCGACTTCCAGTACGCGGCCCGCAACACATGGGATGTCAGCGGCGGCATCGGTTCGCGTTGCCGCTCCTCGCGAAGCGCCGTCATCACAGCGGCACGGATCAACACTGCCAGCACCACCGTCTCGGACACCGTGGCCGGCACGTCGGCGACGCGCACCTCGATGGTCGGGAAGTTGGCCGACGGGCGCACGTCCCAATAGACCATGCCGTCATCGAGCATCGCACCGGCACGGAGCAGCATCTGGACGACGGCGTCGTACTCGTCGATGGAGTCGAACTGCGGCGGCGGGCCGGCGCTGGGCCACCGCGCCCACAACACACTGCGCCAACTGGCGTAGCCGGTGTCGGTGTTGCGGTAGACCGCCGAGTTCGCGGTGAGCGCGAGCAGGAGCGGCAGCCACGGCCGCAGCCGGTTGCTGACCTGGATCGCGGCTTCTCGGCTGGGCACCGCGACGTGTACGTGGGCGCCGCAGATGCCCTGCTCGTGGGCGATCATGCCGAACCGGTCGGCGATCTGGCGGTAGCGCGGGGTGTCGGTGATCGGGAATTCGTGCGGCACGGTGGGCGGCAGCCCGACCGCCAGCAGTCGGGCGCCACCCGCCGCGGCGGCCTCCGCCGTCACTCGGCGCAGCCTGCTCAACTGGTCACGTAGCTCGCCGCTGCCGCCGACCACGTCGGTGGTGGTCTCGACCTGGCAGCTAGTCAGCTCGAGTTGCAGCTTCACCCCACGGTCGGCCGCGTGACCGGCGACCGTCTCGTTGACGGCGACCGGTTCACCGGACGCGGGATCGGCGAGGAGGAATTCCTCCTCGACGCCGATCGTGGGATGAGTGCTCATGGGCTGGGATACAGATCCGGCCCGTCGGAATTTCTCACGACGGGCCGGATCTGGGTTACAAGTCCTTAGCTGTGGACCTCGGGGGGTCGAAGTCGGCGGCAACATGATGCCCACTACCGCCACCCGCTAAACATCTCAGGCGGAACTTCTACGATCGGCGGATGGCCAAAGATTTCCGGTTCGGTGTCGGACTGCAGTCCGCGCGTCGTCAGCAGTCCGTGCAGGACTGGGCGCGTCGTACCGAGGACATGGGATACGACATCGTGCACATGGCCGACCACCTCTACACGACCGCGCCGTTCCCGATGATGACCGCGATGGCGATGGCGACCGAGAAGCTGCGGGTCGGCACCTTCGTGCTCAACGCGGGCTTCTACCGGCCCGCGCTGCTGGCCCGCGACGTGACCTCGCTGCGTGATCTCAGCGGCGGCCGCTTCGACCTTGGCCTCGGCGCGGGATATGTCAAAGAAGAGTTCGAGCAGGCCGAACTGCCGTACCCCACCGCAGGGCAGCGCGTCGACTGGCTGCGTCACGTCACTGAGCACATGAACGAGCACGCATCCGACGTGCCGATCCTCATCGCCGGCAACGGCGACAAGCTGCTCACCCTCGCTGCGCAGCGGGCCAACATCATCGGCCTGACCGGCGGGGCGCCGATCGGCGGGGACTTCGACCCTCTCGCCGACCGCATCGCCTTCGTCCGCAACGCCGCGGGCGAGCGGTTCGACGAACTGGAACTCAACATCTCCGTGATCGCGATGCCGACCGACGATTCGGGGGTGCCCGACCTGTCGCTCGTCCAGAGGTTCCTGCCCGACCTGTCCGAGGACGAGATGTTGGCCACGCCTGCGGTGCTGTCGGGCTCACCGAGAGACATCGCCGACACGATCCGCGGCTACCGCGACAACTACGGCGTCACCTACATCACTGTGCAGCAGCAGCACGGTGAAGCCTTCGCCAAGGTCATTGCCGAACTGCGGTGACGCTTACAGCCAGAGGTACAGGCCCGACAGGATCGCCCAGATGACGAAGCAGTAGGCCTCGAACATCGCGCGCAGTGCGATAGGCGCGTGGCGCAGTTCCATGAAGTCGAGGCCGACGAGGCGCACCTTGATCGCGGCGATCGCCAACACGACGACCGCCACCACCGAGCCGGTGCCGTGTTCGGCGCCGACGGCCCACGAGAAGACCGTCGCGGCGATGAGCAACAGCCACGAGAAGCCCGCCCGGTTGCGGACCAGCTGCAGCACCGAGGGTCCCTTCATCAGCTGACCAGATACAGCAGTGCGAAGAGGAAGATCCACAGCAGATCCACCAGGTGCCAGAAGCACGCGCCGCCCTCGACGAGCGCCATCCGGGTGGTGCTCAGGTCGGAGCGCCGGGCCTGCGTCACCAGGAAGGCCAGCACCCCGATGCCGAGGCACACATGGAAGAGATGCAGCCCGGTCAGGATGAAGTAGTAGAGGAAGAAGTGGTTCGCGCCGGGTCCGTGACCACCGGTGGCCAACGCGACGTACTCAAAGACCTTGAGGCCGATGAACACCAGTCCGCACGCGATCGCGGCGCATACCGTCTTCGTCGCAGTGGATTTTGCTCCTGCGCGTATCGCACCGAGAAAGACCACGACGCACAACGAGCTGGCGAGCAGCACCAGGGTGTTGGCCACCCCGACACCGATGTGCAGTGACGTGCGGGCGACGTTGAAAACCTCGGGGGCCTTGGCCCGCTCCACCATGAGCGTGACGAAGAAGACGCCGAACACCAGCATGTCGCCGAACAGGAACACCCAGGTGCCGGACTCGCCGGGGATACGTCGGGCAGATGATTCGCACGGCACCGTCGACGTCGCTGTCACGACGCCGCGGCCAATTGACTTTCGGCGGCCTCCTGCGCCTTGATGGACTTCAGCATCACGAAGGTGGTGGCGAACAACCAGACCACGAGGACGAGTCCCGGGATGTAGAACGCGAACACCCCGTTCCACGCCAACGGGCCGTCGTTGAACACGACGACCACGCAGCCGGGCATCGAAAGTGTTGCGACCCAGAGGTTCAGGTATCCGTACCACCGCGGGAATGTCCGCGGATCCGACTTGTCGGTGAACGAGGCGATCGCCAGTGTCACGTTCTGAACGACGATGGTGCCGACGATGCCGATGAACCACAGCCAGAACACGTCGTTGAGCGCCTGGGTGATCTCCGGTGACCGCTGCTCGGGTCTGAACGCGGCGGCCGCGAGGAACAGCATCGGAAAGAGCAGTGCCGGAACGAAGATCGTGGCGGCGAACAGCTGGGTCATCGACAGCATGCCGAACCGGCCTTCGGCCCGCCGCAGGCGCAGCACCAGCGCCGCAAGGAAGGGAAGGGCGATCGTCGCGGTCAGGATCGAGCCTGCGACGCCGAAGCGCACCCAGAGTTTGTTGTCGATGAAGAAGGTCGAGATCTCGTCGGGCGACGCCGTCGGAGACAGCGGCGGGAACAACATCGCGATCCCCGAGAACGAGGTGCCGTAGAGAAGAATCATGATCGTTCCGGCCCATGCGCCGACGCGCTGCAACTTCAGCTCCACGGCTGGCACGCTACTGGCGAATCGCGGCCCGCTGGCCGCCTTCGGAAGAAGTTTTGACAAAATTGCCAAAACTGATATCCGGCCGACCGGGAGGCGGCGCCGTCAAACGGTAAGCTCCCAGCGGTCAGCCCCCGTAGCTCAGGGGATAGAGCACGGCTCTCCTAAAGCCGGTGTCGCAGGTTCGAATCCTGCCGGGGGCACTCACGTATTCGCAGCTCATCGACGCTTTAGGTGATTCCGATCCACGGCCGGTCCGACTCGTGGTCGGTGCCTGGTCGATGAGCCAATGACACGAAGTGGCGTTCACTGGTCCCCGATGGCCTTTCTCGCGGCGGCATCGAGGCGTACCGCTACGTCGTCAAGATCGGTCGGGAACAGTCCTGCGTAACAGAACACCCATACGGACCGAGCGGCGCATCATCAAAGTCCGGGTGGTTCGCCGCTGGGGGCCGGCCAGCAGCGTCCTCGACGCCAGCCCGGCCACCCGCGACGCATTCATCCGCCACGTCCTGACGAGCTTTCTGGGCTGGAAGTCCAAACTTGTCGGCGCAGGTCATGTGCCCTCCACTCTGACCACCCGGTCCCCGAATACGGCACCGAAGTGCGCCCCGACTTCGCCCTGATGACCGACCCGGACGATCCCGCCTCGGCGCCGCTGTTGCTGGGCATCGCTCGATCAATACGGGTGGCTACGGGATTCGACGGAAGGGTCCGCCACGCCCGGAGGGAATGTTTGGGTTCTGAGGCGCCTGGCAATTACTCGTACGCTGGTTCCAAAATCCTACGTCCGGATCGGATTGACCATGATTGTGCTCGGCATCATCCTTCTCCTGATTGGATACTTCACCAGCCTTTCGATTCTTTACACGATCGGCGGAATCCTTGTGGTGGTCGGCATCGTGCTCTGGATACTCGGCGCAGTCGGCCGCCCAGTCGGTGGTCGAAAAGTCTGGTTCTAACGCAGCCAGCGCGACGCGGGCTTCAAATGAACCTCGTGTCGGCACTCTGGGGTCGGTCGCGAGCACCAGTGCGGCGGCGGCGCGCAACGCAATCCATCTCGCGAAGCTGCTGCTCCGACATCGGGACTATCCCGGCGTACTCCTGACCGCGATCGATCATGGGACGTAGCTGCGCCATCGAACTCGCCGCTTCCTGGGCCGCACCTGACATCACGCGCCAGCGTCGGCGCCGTGCGTACTGGGCAGGCGCCGGTCAGCCGACGGCGGACGGAGACGGTGGCGCCGAGCCGCCTTGCTGCTCGCTGACGGTCATCAACCGGACGATCTCCTCGCGGTCGGACGCCGACGGAAGGCCCATGCCCGGCTTATATCGATACACTTCGTGCAGCGGGGTGGAGCCGGTCCGACCGTCAAGGATGTCCACCGAGTCGGTAGTGATTAGACTGGGATGCTCGACACCGCACGCCTCGGCCACCTTGACCAGATCACGGCGCAGCGCCTTGATGTAGTTCGCGACCCGTTCGGCCTTCACCTCGGGCACCAGGCCGCGGGCCAACCATGCGTTCTGGGTTGCGACGCCGGTGGGACAGGTGTCGGTATGGCACTTCTGAGCCTGGATGCATCCGATCGCGAGCATTGCTTCCCGCGCCACATTGATCATGTCGCAGCCGAGTGCGAAGCCAACCACCGCGTTGTCGGGCAGGCCGAGCTTGCCGCCGCCGATGAAGGCGATTTGTTCATGCAGACCCCGCTCGGCGAAGATCCGGTACACCCGGGCGAAGCCGAGCTGGAAGGGCAGTGAAACGGTGTCGGTGAAGATCAACGGTGCCGCCCCCGTGCCTCCCTCGCCACCATCAATGGTCACGAAATCGACCCCGCGTCCGGTCTCCCGCATGAGCTCGGTGAGCTCGTGCCAGAAATCGAGATCACCGACCGCCGACTTGATTCCCACCGGCAGACCCGTCTCGGCGGCGAGCAGTTCCACCCAGTCGAGCAGGCTGTCGGTGTCGGAGAACTCGGCATGCCGCGAGGGGCTGACGCAGTCGCGCCCCTCCGGAACGCCGCGCGCGGCCGCGATCTCGGCGGACACCTTGGGCGCGGGCAACAGGCCGCCGAGGCTCGGCTTCGCGCCCTGGCTCAGCTTGATCTCCAGGGCCCGCACTGGGGCGCCGGCCACCACTTCCTTCAGCTTGTCCAGGTTGAAGCGGCCCTCGGCACCGCGGCAGCCAAAGTAGGCGGTACCGATCTGGAAGATCAGTTCGCCGCCGTGCCGGTGATAGCGCGAAATGCCGCCCTCACCGGTGTTTTGCAGGCAGTCGGCCAGCACGGCGCCCCGATTGAGGGCCTCGATCCCGTTGCCGGACAGCGACCCGAAGCTCATCGCCGAAATGTTCACTAAGGATGTCGGCCGGAATGCCCCCGGCCGGCCCCGAGCGGCACCGATCACCTTGGCGCACGGCAATTTGACCTCGTGGGCCGCAGCCGGCGCCGACGGCGGCACGACCCGACCGAAAGTGCGATGCTTGATCACCGGATAGCCGGCCGTGTACTCCATATCGTTGTCGGTGCCGAACCCGAAGTAGTTATTCTCCTTCTTCGACGAGGCGTACACCCAACGACGCTGGTCACGGGTGAACGGGCGCTCCTCGTCGTTCGCCGCGACAATGTACTGCCTCAGCTCGGGACCAATAGCTTCGATCAGGTACCGACCGTGCCCGAGGAGGGGGAAGTTGCGCAGTAGCGCGTGCTTGCGCTGGAAGAGGTCACGCACAGCGACCCCCGCCAACGTCGAGGCGGCCACGGCGGCGACAGCACGAACGGTCTGGCTCATGTCGCAAGTGTTTCCGCGCGGTGGGGGCGCGAAACCGACTCGACACCCGGATGCACCCCACCGCATCGGCATGGTCCATCAGTAGACGGAAACACTCGGTCCGGACGGCGCGGCGATCACTCGCCAGAGCCCTTCTCGGCGGTAGCGAACTTCTCGGCGTCAGGTGTTGCCGCCGGTCAATGCGTCGCGCATGCGGTCAATGAGTCCGACGCCCGGTCCCAGTATCTTGTTGGCCGGCGGCTTGTCAGGCGCTGACGGGTGCGGTCGGGTCGGCGCCATCTTTTTGGCCTGCTCAAACTTCTTGCCCAGCTCTCTCCAGTCGGCCTCGTCACACGCATCGCGCAGCTTGGGAAGCAGGTCACTTTCCTCATCCTCGACGTGGTGGCGGATATCTTCGATAAGCCTGCGCACCAGCGCGTCGAACTTCGGGTCGCCCTGGTCGCGATGTTCTCCAACTCCTTCATGACGTCTTCAGCCTCGGCGTGCTCCTTGAGCTCATGGGCGGCCATTGCTCGCCGTCGGGCAGCACACGACGAGCCGTCGGGTCTGCCGACCACCGGAAGGTGGAAGCGCCTTCGGCGAGATTGAGAACAACAGCGATCCCAGCAATAAGGGCCCAGAGGACGTGACGCTGCACATGAATTCGTGCGCCTCGCCGTCCAATTTTGGTGCGATAATTCATCGGCTGCGCCCAGATTGTGCCGACCTACACCTTGACCCGAAACCGTTCGCCATCACCGCGCAGGGTAATTTAGTCCGCCGGTTATCCGCCGCCCCTCTACGAACCAGCGCCCAACGACTGCTTGCAGGTCCACCTAGGGCCGTCCGACTCGCATGTACGCGCTTGTCCCGCAATTACTTCCATCCGAAAAGCGGAAGCTCGCCAGTTTCAATCCCTTCGCTGGTGATTCGATATGGCGTCGAGAATTGAAAGTCGAAAGGGCGGTTTGTGACCAGCTTGTTGTACCGGAGAAGGCAGAGAATTCTTTTCGCTATTCGTCTACAAGACGGGTCGGCCACCCGTGACCGCGATCCGCGCGCCGAAGATGTAGCTGCCTTCGTCGGAGGCAAGCAGTACGTACACGGGCGCGAGCTCGACAGGCTAACCTGCTCGGCCTAGCGGTGCGTCGTCACCGAAATTCGTGACCTTTTCCTCGGGCATGGTGGCGGGTAGGTTCTTCGGCGACACTGTCGAGTTCGGCGCGCAGAAGGTCTGCCTTGATCGAATCGCAAAGGCTTCAAGCCCGTAACCCTTACACCGGCCCACGTTGTCACCGGCATCAAGACATCGGGACCCATTCGCTCAGGGCAGCAACGCATTCCACGGCATGGCTATGCGGAGCATCGTGGGCATCCGCCACGCGAGTCCCGGATGTCTGGCATACCGCCGGGCGTCCGATTTTCCTTGTACACCCGTCCGGCGATCTCGCCGGACTGTGGCGGTAGCCGTCAGCCCCTCGCGCGTGGTCCGCTCGATCGTGCCGCGGGCCAGCACGCCCGCGGGCGAAACACGCAGGCGTAGTTCTGCGCCCAGTTCTAAAGGCTCGGCGGCGATGTCCGAGACTTCCACCGGGACGGTTTACTCCGTGGCGGCTCGGCCCGCTGGGTTTAACCCATTCGAAACAGGGCATCTGGAATCGCACAGCAATAAACGTCGCGACTCCTGAAAGGCCGATGTGTGACGACCGCATATACCGATGTGGGCGACGTCTTCGTCGTCGCGGAGGGGGTTTATGCCCCTCAGCAGGACTCGCAACTCCTCATCGATGTGATGGAGAAGACTGGACTGGCGGCCGGACATCGTGTGGCCGATCTGTGCACCGGCAGCGGCGTGGTCGCCATCGCCGCGGCACGGCAGCAAGCTTCGGCCGTTACCGCCTTTGACATCTGTCCGCGCGCGGTACGGTGCGCCCGCGCGAACGCGTTGGCCGCGGGCGTGGGCGCGGAGGTTCATCTCGGATCGTGGGCGCGCGCGATGGAGTTCGGGCCGTTTGACCTCGTGGTGTGCAACCCGCCGTATGTACCCCACGCTTGCGACGAACCCGAGATCATGCCGGCGATGGCGGGATCCCGCTCGGGCGGTCAATGCCGGCATCGACGGTCGCCTGGTGCTGGATCCGCTGTGCGTGGCGGCGCCTGAGCTGCTCGTCGGCGGCGGTACCATGCTGGTGGTGCATTCGGAGCTCGCCGGGGTTCAGACGAGCCTGACCGCATTTCGTAATGCTGGCCTACATGCTGATGTTATTGCCCAGCAATGGATTCCGTTCGGGCCAGTCCTCACGGCGCGGGCCGCGTGGCTACACAGTGTCGGCCTGCTGGCGCCGGGCGTACGCAAAGAGAAACTGGTTGTGATCAGAGCGGAGAAACAGTGAGCGACACCGACCCCCGGCTGGTGCGGGTTGTGCCGTATGGTCCGGTAATGATGCAGGGTCCGGTGCGGATCGAGATGCCCGACGGCAGTGTCGTGGAGTCGGACCGGTTCATGGTGGCGATCTGCGCATGCAGGAAAAGCAAGGCCTATCCGCTGTGTGACACCAGCCATCGGCGTCGGCGCCGCGCCGACGAGTCATCCGGACAGCGACCGGCGTAACGAGCTGCGCCCGGCAGTCCAACATGTCATCAGGTGGGCCGCCAACCGGTCTTCCACGACATCGCGCGCTTTGATCCCGAACACCACGTCCCGATCAAGGTGCGCTTCACGCCGTACGAGGTCACCGACGACGTCGTAGCGCACCACCTGCTCATGCACCGCATCGGCCTCCACGTGTTCGCGGTAGAAATCCGCGCACGCCTTGGGCGCGGCCATCCGCTCAAGCGCCTCGACGAGCCGGCGCGAACCCGGCGAGGAGGTGATCTCCGTCGACGCGAAGTGCCCGATTGCCGCGCCGCGCAGTTCACGGTGCAGGCCGAACATCGACATCAAATTGACTGAGGCCAGCGCTTCGGCGCCGACATGGTCGATGTAGCCCAGGTAATGTCGCGTCTAGGCCCGCCGCATCCATCAGATTGGCGTAAAGCTGTTGGTGCACGTGGTTTCCGCGGCCGCCGCCGTACTCGTCGAATTCGACTGCGACGAACGAAGCCTTGGCCTGACCTGTCAGCCGGGGAATCGCCCACGCGTGCGGGTCGCCTTCCTTGAGGTGATATAGCGAGCGGTGCACAAAGTACTCCCGCATCTGCTGCCAGGTGCCGGCGTCGCGTAGGTAATAAGACGGACCCTCGCCGTCGACCGGTTCGACCGACAGTGCCTCCATCACGTCGGCCGCCCGCTCATCGGCAGCAATCTCGCCGACATCGTGCTGCACCGCAGACAAGAACGATTCCTCCAGCAGACCGCGCAAATGCAGGAGAGACGGGTTCCATTCCCACCGCGGGTCGATGCCGGCGAATCCCCGGTAATGAAGCTCATAGCAGACGTAGAGCGCCAACTGCAGATCCAGCCCGTAGGGATCCGAATCACCCACGGGTGCCTCGATACGCATCAGACCTCGTCGCAACGGCCGCTGCGAAAGGACCTCCAAAACGGCACCGGAGAGCGGTCCCACTGCGTCTGGCAGGGCAGGCTCCACCACTGTCGATGGCGATGTCACAGAATGTGTGGTTCCCGGAGCACCGGCGTTCAAAACTCGTTGACAGCGGCTGACGTCGTAATCCGAGACATCCTGCCCATCCGGCCGACGCCATCGGCCAGTCCCAGCCGTCGGCCCTCCTGACGCTCCACGGGCGCCGAGCAGCGTCTTCCCGCAGAGCGTTTAATGCCCCTCAGTTAAGGTATCCGGGCTGCGGTGACGCTTGAACCGACGTTGCGTGAGCTGACCACGGTCGGCGCATCGCTGATGCCTTCTTCGGCCCTCAAAGGGTGCATCGATGAGGGTGATATTGCGTTGACGCGTTTCGCTTCGCATTGGGACGAACTGGTACCCGACCGCTACGCCGCCGAACTAGGCACCCAGCGCCTGCGCCGGTATGGCCATTTCTCGTACCACCCCCTCGACGGGGAAGCCAAGCTGCTCGCGCACGAATCGTTTGTGCAGCCCGCAGACTCCAACCCGCTCTACATCAACACCGATCGTCGATTCGAGCCGCTCACCAATACGTTCGCGGCCGACCGACTACTGCACGCCCTGCTGGCATTGCTTGGCCGCATCGCGACCGCCCTGGACGAGGTCGCGGAGTGGAGCGCCAAGGTCACACCGTTTCGTGTCCTGGCATCCGGGCATGCCGAGGGCCAGCCGACACCCGAGGGTCTGCACCGCGACGGGGTCACGCTGGTCGCCTCGCTGCTGATCGGCAGGGACAACGCGACAGGCGGCGAGAGCACGGTCGTCGACATGACGGGTGAGACCCTTTTGGTGACCACGCTGCGCGAGCCAGGCACGCTGCTGCTCGGTGATGATCGAAGGACCTTGCACGGGGTGTCACCCATCCGGCCGATCGACCCGACCGAAGCCGCCCGGCGCGACGTGCTCGTGATCACCTTCGCCCCTCGGTCAGCGCGATGAGATCGTCCACCACCCCAGTCAAGTCGTCGTGACGTGCCGCTGATGCGCGCTGACGCTCGGCGCCCCCGCCGCGCTCCGCCATCCGACCCAGATATGTCAATGCCAGGGCCACATCGCCGAACTCGTCGAGCGCGGTCTTCACGTGTTCGACCATCCGCTGCGCCTGCAACGCGACCGGAAGGATTCGGCCGGACAGCGCGTCGACGCCGCAACCCGACCAGCCGTCTCTTGCCGCGCGCCAGTACGCCGCCCGCAGCACCTCACTGACCGGATGAGCGCCCGGCTCACCCCGACGTACCCTGGCCGTGGCGGTAGCGACCAGTGCCCGGACCAATACGGCCAGCGCCACGGTATCGTCAACGTCGGCATTGACGTCCATCGACCTGATCTCCAGGGTGGGTAGAGATGGATTAGGACGAATGTCCCAAAATGGGATGTCCCGGTGCAGCATCGCCTCGGACTGCGCCATCGCGGCGGCGAGTTCCTCGTAATGGCTCAGTGATTCGGCGTAGGGCGGAGGACCCAGGCAAGGGAACCGACTTCTTATCACGGCACGCCAGCAGGCGTATCCGGTGTCTTCGCCTCGGTGGAACGGCGAATTGGCGCTCAGCGCAACAAGAAGCGGCAGCCATGGCCGGAGATGGTTGCCCGTCAGTACGGCGGTCTCACGGTCGGGCAGGTGAATGTGGATATGGAGCGCGCACACCGAGAAGTCGTCGAGCATGGCTCGGTACTGGCCCAGCCCAGCCTGGTAGCGGGGATGGTCGCCGATTTCAAGCGGACCGGGCGCCGCGATGACCGGTGCGCCGGAGGCGCATACGCGCACCCCCTCGTCCCTCGCCGCCGCCGCGGCTGTTACCCGTAATCTCAACAGCTCGTTGCGCAGCTGCGCGGCGTCTGCACACGGGGGTGTTTTGACCTCGAGCTGCTGGCGGGCGAATTCACTGCTGACCAGATCGCCGAGACTCGTTGCGGCGCGGCCGATGACGCGTTCAGCGACCGGTATCGGCGCCCGGGTCTCAGGGTCGAGGAGCAGGAACTCTTCTTCGACTCCGATCGTCGGTGCGGCACTCATCGCGACATCGATCTCCGTCGGGCACGGTCGGACGTGGGCCACAACCGCGGCGGAGTTTCGTCGTCCGCGTCCAGTTCATCCTGCGTGCGGATGGCCGCAATACCTCTGGTACCCACCAGGTCAGCGATCGACGTTTCAACGTATCTTGCACACTTCGCCGCCGCGGGATGGTGCCGCCACTCGTAGCCCGGCACGGTGAACGCCCAGACAGCCGGCGCGCTCACAAGACGGGTCGACCGCCGGTGACAGCGATCCGCGCGCCGGAGATGTAGCTGCCTTCGTCGGAGGCCAGCAATACGTACACGGGCGCGAGCTCGGCAGGCTGGCCTGCGCGGCCCAGCGGTGTGTCGTCACCGAAATTGGCGACTTTCTCCTCGGGCATGGTGGCCGGAATCAGCGGCGTCCAGATCGGTCCAGGGGCGACGCTGTTCACCCGAATACCCTTCTCCCCCAACAGCTGAGCCAGACTGGCCGAGAAGTTTGCGATCGCAGCCTTGGTCGCCGCGTACGGCGCCAGCGTCGGCGAGGGCATGTCGGAGTTCACCGACGAACTGCCGATCACCGACGATCCTGGACCCATATGCGGCAAGGCGGCCTTCAGCAGATAAAAGTAGGCTCCTACGTTGAGCCGGAACGTGTAGTCCCACTCCTCGTCGCTGATCTCCTCGAGGTCACCATGTGTCATCTGGAACGCCGCGTTACTCACCAAAACATCGATTCCACCGAATTCAGCAGCGGCACGGTCGATTACCTTTCGACAATGGGCCGACTCGGCCAGGTCACCGCGGACCAACACACATTTGCGGCCGGCGTCCTCAACGAGGCGGGCCACCTCGGCGGCGTCGTCGTCTTCGTTGAGATAGGCGATCAACACGTCGGCCCCCTCCCGGGCGTAGGCGATGGCCACTGCACGGCCGATACCGCTATCACCTCCGGTGATCACGGCTCGCTTACCCGTCAGCCGACCCGAGCCGCGGTAGCTGTTCTCGCCACAATCGGGAACGGGGTTCATCGCCGATTGCACACCCGGAACCTGCTGCTGCTGTTTCGGAAAACCCATTTCATCTACCTTTCGTACGAACCACGGTTGCGCGGCGCCTGATTGGAGTCGGTCATGCGCCCATCTCGGCAGGCCACGGGTGAACATCGGATACCCGTGGAGCGGGGGTGAAAACTGTGACAGCGGGTTGTTGTCGACGACCGACTCTGATCCGACGGCGTCAGCCGTGCTCCCGCTTGAACGCGTCGCATGCGTCCGTGATTAGTTGAGTCACTGCCTCCGGGTGCTCGCGGGCAATCACATCTATCGCCGCAACCGTGGCTGGCCCAAGCCCACAGGTTGCCGAGGGCATGCGACCCATCGTCAACGCGAGATTGAGCAGCTGCTGAAACATGCCCCGCAAGGCTCCCGAAGGTGACGGCTGACCAAGCAGGGCTAAACGACCGCGGGGCCCGTCGCCCACTCGCGTGTCCGGTCGATTCGCCCTTACCCGGATTTCTGGCCGGCCGCTTAGATTTATCGCTGTCAAGCCACCGCTCGAGTTGCGAAGCCGTCATGTTGACGACGCGGTTGAAGTCCGCCTGAGTGGCGTCGTCGTCGCTGCTCACGCGCCACGTTCCCCGTTTGTGTAACGCCGCCAGCTTGTGCACGGCGTCGTTCACGCTCTTCTCACAGCGCACCCGGACTCGGCTCAGCCTTCGACGCGCGCACAGTTCGCCGTGCAGCGGTGGTGTCAGATGATCTTCTCCTCGAGAGTGCCTTCGGCCGTGTTGCCGTGGCTCTGCGTTGTCCGCCCTTGTTGAAGTCATGCTCCCTTCATTCAGTGCGGCTACCCGGATGCCTGCTGACAAAACACCGGCTGCCAGCGCCTGGATGGGAACCCGCCCGCTGCCGATCCGAGGGTGGCCACGCGTACGGCAGATCAGCAGGGATATCGGGCAAGATCGGCCCGTAGTACACGGGATCCTTGTGCAGGAGCGCAGCCTGATGACTCCGATGAAACGCCGGCTCACCCAGCCAGGCGGCAATTCGCCTTATAGCCCGAGTTTGCGCCTGCGGCCGTACCGCGCAATACCTGTGCTGGATGCCAGTTCGGCCGCGAGGGTGACGGAGCATGTGTCGGCATGACCACTTCCGCACCAGACACCGCACACGTCGAGTCCGTATGGCACCAGCACCTCTTCGTAACCGGCCACATCGCCGCCGAAGTGTGGTGGCGCCAACCGTATCCGGGAACTGTCAGCGCCCGAAGCACCTGGATGGCCTCCACCCGCTGTTTCCCGAGGCGGCGAGCGTCAGGACTCTGGCGCTCTGGTCGAAGTCCGGACAGGGCAGAAACGTCTGCACCGAGCGCGGTTACCCGGCGCGTGTGGGTATCACCCTCAGCGCCGCCGTCCGTCGACGCCAAGCAGCGTCTTCCGCGACCATCGAGATAGCGCCGCAGAAAATCGGTAACAGTCATCAACTGATCTTCGGAATCGACAACACTGACATCACTTCCCTCATACTCGCCGACCACAACTGGTTCCGCGAGCAGTTCGCTCGGCTCGACGACCTGCAGGCGCGTAGATCGGTCAAAGTTGCTGCATTGGAGTCGACTTGGCGACCACTCGCCGACGAGCTGGACGTGCACGCATACATCGATGAGACGATCTTCTGCCGGCAACTGTTCAAGGGAGGGCCGACGATCCCGAACGCGAAACACTCGGATGCGATCGGTGATCACAACGAGATCCGCGACGCAGTCAAAGCCGCCAACGCCGCGGCCGTCGGCTCCGACGCATGGTGGACGGCTGTCGGTCGGGCCCGGGAAGCCAACGACGACCACATGGTCGTCAGGCTTGCGGCGCCATGCGCCCATCGAACTCCGCGAGGCACTCGGTCGGGAGTACAGCGAGTTCATGGCCGCACACCCCACGACCGAGATTGGACATCGTTGACCGCGATCCGCAGACCTACGTCGATAACCTGCAAAGTTGAACGACCCCAGCGGCCGAAGAACACGTCGCTCGGCATCGGCAGCCTAAAGGGCCAATAACCAGCGTCTAACCACGGAGCAAGCCTGCGGCGAGCCGCAGATCGGCGACCAAGGCGCCAAACGCTTCGTCGCGGTCCTGCGGACGACCCCGCAAAATGGCCGACGGATGCACGGTTACCACGACAGCAGGGTCGACGCTCAGTCCGGCCGACCCACCGGAGGCAGGCAGCCGCAGTTCGGTTCCACGGTGCTGAGTCAGGCGAAACGTCGAACCCAGCAGGGCCTGCGCCGCAGTCGCCCCCAGAAGTACCAACACCTCCGGCTCAATCAGATCGAGCTCGGCGAACAGCCAGGGCCTGCACGCCACCACCTCGGTTCGGGTCGGCTTCTGATGGATGCGACGCTTGCCCCGTTCGGTGAACTTGAAATGCTTTACCGCGTTGGTCACGTACAACCCGTCCCGATCAACGCCGGCGGCGTCCAGCGCCTTGTCCAGCAGTGCGCCGGCCGGACCGACGAACGGTTCGCCGGCGCGGTCCTCGCGGTCGCCGGGCTGCTCGCCGACGAGCATCAGTGACGCGGTCGACGAACCCCGTCCGAACACCGTCTGTTCGGCATCCCGGAATAATTCGCAGCCCTGGCAGTCCGCTGCTGCCACCGTCAACCCGTGCAGGTCGGCGACCTCAGGCACAAAACTCTCGGCACCCCTCACAGCCATTCCCGTGGGATACCCGCAGGATCGCCATCATTCGCGCACCGCAACGACAATTTTCCGGGTATGTGCCGCCAGCCGAAGCACAACACGAAGAAGGCACTCGCGAGGGACAGGGCGTCTCGCGTCACCCTCCAACGGCACGGTGTCCAAGCGGTTCATAGCGGGTATATCTGCTGCACCTTCGACAAGGAGCACACAGTGGCAAAAGATCACGGTCCAAGTGTCAAGAACGACAAGCAGTACGAAGGCCTGCGCGAGAAAGGTATGAGCAAGTCCCGGGCAGCAGCGATCTCCAACTCGCCCGGCGCCTCCAGCAGAGGCGGTAAGAGTTCGGGCAGCAGCCAAAGCAAACAAAGCACCGGAAGCGGCAGCGGGGGGAACACCTCGCAAAAGAAGGCGGCGGGGCGCAAGGGCGGCAAGAAGTCGAGCTCGTCAAGCTAGTCCACGTGGCGAAGCTGGCCCGACGCCCCCTGCGCTGAGCACGCTGCTGCGATGGCGCCACCGAGGCACTTTGTCGACCTTGGGCCCGATGGTGAGCGATTGACTCCGAATCGGTGACGCTCCGAGCCGGATACAGCCGCTACTCGCCGATTCTGCGTGACGACGACTAACCACGTATGTCGTTCACGGGGACAACGAGGTATGCGCCCGTTTACGAATTGCGGTGGGGAATGAATTCCTGTGCCTTGGTCTTGGCGCCTTGGTAGATCAGATGCCAGGCATTCGGGTCGCCCTTAAGTACCGCAGTCGTCATCTCTTTGACCTGTTCGTAGGTCGCATGCGGCGGGATCGGCGGCACCTCGGGGTCGCAGCGGATGTCCAGCAGCGTCGGCCGATCAGCACTGAGCGCCCGCCCCCACCCGCCGGCGATATCATCTTCGGTCTCAACAGCGATGCCATTTAGACCCATCGTGCGAGCGATGTCGGCATAGCAGACATCCGGAAGTGACTGCGACTCCTCGAATTTCGGTGCACCACCCGTGACGACCAACACCGTCCGCTTCTGCCGTTCCGCCGACTGTCGGCTGGGATCGCCGACCACCCGAAGATGACTGATCGAGCCGCGGTTGATTCTCCGGCAGCTGCCTGGTTGATGCTGCGGCATCCGGGTATCCGCGCGTAATCAGTCAACACACACCCAGCCCAGGAGGAGCGATGCCGCCTCGCCGTCAGCCAGATCAGACCGCCCCCAAACCAGCAAGTCCGACGGGAAGTATCGACGGAGAAGCAGTTGGTTTCGATTCGCGCGCCCAGTCGGGCAAATACCTGACGACTGCGCAGGGTTTGCGAATGCCTGATACCGACCACTCACTAAAAGCGGGCGAACGCGGGCCGTCACTTCTCGAGGACTTCCACCTGCGCGAAAAAATCACCCACTTCGATCACGAGCGGATCCCGGAGCGCGTGGTCCACGCACGCGGTGCCGCCGCGCACGGTGTCTTCGAGTCATACGGGACCGCCGCGTCGTTCACCAAGGCCGGTTTCCTGGGTCGGAAGGGCAAGAAGACAGAGGTGTTCTGCCGCTTCTCGACGGTGCTGGGCTCGCGTGGCTCTGCCGACACAGTCCGCGACACCCGCGGATTCGCGGTCAAGTTCTACACCGATGAAGGCAATTTCGACCTGGTTGGCAACAACATTCCCGTGTTCTTCATCCAGGACGGCATCAAGTTCCCAGACATCATCCACGCTGGCAAGCCCCATCCGGATAGGGAAATTCCGCAAGCACAGTCGGCGCACGACACGTTCTGGGACTTCGTGTCCTTACATACAGAAGCCACCCATCACGTGTTCTGGAATATGAGTGATCGCGGCATCCCCAGGTCCTACCGGACCATGGAGGGTTTCGGCGTACACACGTTTCGCCTGGTCGACAAAAAAGGCAAGACCAGTCTGGCCAAGTTCCACTGGAAACCGATCGCCGGGGTGCACTCGCTGGTCTGGGAAGAGGCCCAAATCGCAGCGGGGTGCGATCCAGACTTCCATCGCCGCGACATGGCAGACGGCATCGAGGCCGGCGCCTACCTCGAGTACGACCTCGGAATCCAAGTCATGCACGACGATGGCTCTGACAGCTACGAAGGCATCGACCTGCTGGACCCCACCAAGATCGTTCCCGAGGAGATGGTTCCGATACAGCTCATTGGAAAGCTGACCCTCAACCGCAATCCGACCAACTACTTCGCGGAAACTGAGCAGGTCGCATTCCACACCGGCAACCTGGTGCCGGGCATCGAGCCGACCAATGACCCGCTCATGCAGGCGCGACTGTTTTCCTATCTCGATACGCAGCTCACCAGGCTGGGTAGCCCCAATTTCACCCAACTGCCGATCAACAGGCCACACTGTCCGGTCAACGACATGCTGCGAGACGGCATGCACCAGAACGCAATTCACACAGGGCAGGCGCCATACCGTCCGAACAGCATCGATGACGGAGAACCGCTCGTGGCTGAGGAGAATGAGGGCGGCTATGTTCCCGCCCCACGGCAAGTCTCGGGGCCGACCGTGCGCGCTCAACCTGCGTCTTTCGAGGATCACTTCACCCAACCGGCAATGTTCTACCGCAGCCTCACCGAAGTTGAACAGGCGCATATCGTCGAGGCCTTCACGTTCGAGCTTGGTAAATGCTACGAACAGGCAATCAAGGAACGCCAACTCGAAGTGCTGGCCAACGTCGACGCCGACCTCTGCAAGACAGGTGGCTATCGGACTCGGTATGCCGGCACCTAAAGGAAAGCCGCCTGCCGACATATTCGAATCGCCGGTGCTGTCACAGGTTGTGGACAGACCAGGGCCCATCGACGGCCGCAAAATCGGCATCATCGCATGCGCCGATTCTGACCTGGCCGGCGTCACCAAACTCGCGCAGTCGATCGAGCGCCGGGGCGCGACTCCCCTTGTGACCGCGCCATTGGGCGGCGTGCTCAAGTCTGGTCGGCGCAGCGTCATCGTGGAACGAACGCTGCTGACCGCGAGATCGATCGAATTCGACGCGGTAGTCGTCGCGGCCGGCATGGCGCCGACGGACGATATCAAACTGGTTGTGCTGCTGCAGGAAGCGTTCCGGCACTGCAAAGCAATGGGAGCCTGGGGCGACGGAACCGCGGCCCTCGCTGCGGCGGGAATCGACCTCGACGCGCCGGGGGTCCTCATTGCCGACAATATCGACAAGCCTTTCACAGATGCGTTGGTAAATGCGGTGGGTTTGCACCGGGTGTGGGAGCGCGCCGTGGATGTGATGGCTTCCGAGGTTGCGCCCGCGCGCTAGACATGGCAACGGGTCGCCTCGGGACGTGGCATCGCCGTCACCTCTTTCGCAAGCATGCGTATCGCACATGCGCTCGCAACTCGACCTGATGGACCCAGCGTTCGTGCCAGCCCAATACGTGATGTTGCGTCCGATTTGCGCGGCAGTCGAAGCGGCAAGGACACTTCGATTTATTCTGCGGCGCGGGGGGTTCACAGACATTGGTGTAGCGGTTCCGCCAGGTGCGATCGCTGAGGCGTGCGCCTTGTTTTAACCGGTGTTCGACGGGTGTCACCTGACCGTGGCGTCCTGGAGCAGCGGGGGAACTGCCGCTCCCTGCCCCGGGCTGCAGATCCTGCACTGACGCCTATCGTGCAGCGCCCGCGTGAGCGAACCGTGATGACTTACCTATGGGAAGCTTGCCATCGCGAATCGCCTCTGTGCCGCCTCCCACATCTACGCTCGACACCTGTCCGATTCCGGTGGATCTGATCCCGTTGTGCGCCTTGATGATCCGGTGCCAGCCGATGGTCGAACCGTCGCTGGGGGCTGGTGGCCGCCCTTGATGCTCGAACCCGGCTGGGTAGGCGATAACCATCGCCGGTTCGACCTATTTCACACCCATTTCGGCTTCGACGCCATCGGCCCCGAAGTCCTCAGCGAAGTCATGCACGAACTGAAGGTGCACGACAAGCCGCTGGTGTACACGGCGCACGACCTACGGAATCCCCGCCGCTTCCCGATCCGCCAACCGTTTGCGGGCGCCTAGAGGCTCACGTGTGGCACCGGGCCCACGAGCTGGCCGACTGCGGGCACGAAGTGTCCTCGTTTGCCGCCGGGTTCCGATCCGAGCCCAGGTTGCGAAATGCTGGGGGTGCGGCCACTCGCGCTCTCGCAGGCGGCAAGTTCGGACGCCTGCATGCCGGCCGCGACGTTCATGGCCGAACATCACGCGTATCTATCGGTAGTGCTGCAGATAGCGCGATCCGGCAGCCAGCACTTCGATGTCATCCACAACCACAGCCTGCATCACCTCCCGGGTGGCACGACGTTGACTATTCCGATCTTGACGACGTTGCACACGCAGCCGACACCGTGGCTGGAATCAGCGCTGGACGTAACAGCTACTCGAGAAAGGTGACGAAAAAGGCTGTTGTGGCTCACTCGCTCAAGCATTTTGGCCGTTTCGTCACCCGACAAGGTTTGGTAGGGTGGAGACGTTGGACCCTAACCGGGTCGGACGTAGGTCAGCCGTTTTGAACCGCTGCCTGACAAGAGCATTCGCTCGCGCCGGCCACCCTTCTGCCTTTCCCGCTCGACCGGATGCGCGCTGCGCGCACCTATCGGGTCGAACTCAAGCCAACTAAAAAGCCCCTTGCAGTGGGCGGACCGTGGCTGAGAGTCCCATGTCCATTGCACCGGCGATGAGGGCAGACCAGCCCTGGCGTTAAGCAGATAGCGCCGACCCTTATCGCCCACCAACTCGACCCGCTGGGCTGCGAGCCGAGGTCCTTAGCCGAACGTGGGCCCGCCCGCCACGAACTCTCCACGGCGGCAGGCGGTGACGGGCGGCCACCTCCGCGCCCTCGCCTACGCGACGTGAGCCGCCGGTCACCTTAAGCAGGACGCGCAAGTGATTTCTGCCTACGCGACTGCAAAATACCCGCAGCAAAACCGCTGAAACACTCCCAAAGAAACCGACTGCGGGAATTTGGGAGCAAACGGCCGACGACTCGCGCTCGCCTTTTCAACGTTGAGTTTGACGCGCTGTGACCCGGGAATCTATCCGTGATGGCGCAAGACAACGGCGGGTTCGTCATCTCAAAAAGCAAAGACGGCCAGTACTACTTCGTCCTGAAGGCCCGCGACGGCCACGTCCTCGTCACCAGCGAGACCTACACCACCAGGCAGTCCGCAGAAAGTGGCATCCGCGCCGTCCGCGGGACCGCGACACCAGCGAAAGTCGTCGACACAACCACGGGAGGCTGAAACCGCGTAGTCGCACCTGTCACTCGCGGCCGATAGCCTGGACCGGGTGGAGGGCGATGGCGTCCGAACGACAGGCGGCAGGTGGATCACTCGCCGCCTGGCCGTCAGGGCAGCTCCTCAGGCTGGCATTCAATCTCAAGCGTTACCAGCAGGATTCAGGAGAAGATCTCCCCACGCCGTTCTCGCCGCCATCGCGGCCTCGACATCCGGAACCGCTTCGCTTCTTTCTCTGAGCGCCACCAGCGCGCGTGACAGCGCGAAAACTCCTACCCGATGTTGCTCAGCACACGCTAAGAGCTCTGCGAACGCTTCGTCGACTGTGCAGCGACGCACTCCGACTAACACGCCCTTTGCTATGTCGAACATACGAAGATCCGGGAGAGCCGCGGGATTCAAGTCCTTCGCCATGGCTGTTCGTCCACCTCGCTTATACACAACCGGCACATGTTCATTACCCAATTGCCTAACGCCAAAAGCTGTGTGAGAGCACCAAATCTGCTTCGCAGTGCCTGCGGCCACGGTCCAGCACCTGGACGGGGCCGTTCGACGTGTCGGAGGCGGCCGCTAGCCTGCGACGGGTGGAGGGCGACCTTGTCCGAATGACCGACGGCAAGTCGATAACCCATCCGCCAGCCGATGCCCCAGACGGGCACCCTCTCGGCCCCGGCAAGTCCTCGTCGGCCACATCGCCTGCCTCGACCACGGCGGCGGCGGACATACCACCTGGCACTGCCGAACCTGCGACTCGTGACCTACGGGCCGCCGCTGAATACGCATTGCACGGCGCTGGAAGGGCCAGCGGCAGTGCGGATCAGCTCTATGCGGCCCGCAGTAGGGTGATCAGCGGTCCACAACTCATTCGGTGAACTCATTACCAGAATTGGCGCACATCAGACGTGCGCCGTTGACGCTCTCAGCCGTCCCGTCGCTGTAGATCGACACGATGGCCTTCTTCTGCGCGATCTGCTCATCACGATCAGATGGCAGCGGCGTTCCAGGCCGGGGATCGCCTGAAACGCATGATTCGGCGTTCTCGGCTGGCGTCGCGGTGAAGTTGAGGTAGCCGGGCCGTGCGCCCGCCACCCGCTCTCCTGGGGGCGGGCCGATTTGCTCCAGTCCTCAGGTCACGGTTTATCTTCGCCGCGGCGGGTGCCGGACGCCTGAGCTGGTGCTTCTACCCCTTCATCATCACTCTCGGTTTCCGAGCCCTGCGAGGCTGGCTGCTCGTCAGCCGGGGACGCCGTCGCCCCGCCGGGAGTGTCTTGCGGCTTCGGAGACCGATACGCAGAATCCTCCTCCGGCCTGCCCGCTCCCCCTGTGCCCGGATCATCGGCTGCACCAATGTCTTTGGCGCTAGTCTGGCGACCTTCATAGGGCGGTATGGCAGGCCCGGGGTCTTGAGTCGGGTCTGCGTCGACACCCTTGTAGTAGACGGTGTCCTCGGCTGGATCGCTAATGGGGGGATTGGCGTCCGGGTCAACGGCCCCAGCCGGGCGACCTGCCCCGTCACTGGGTTCGACTGATCCGGTGTTATTCGACGTCTCCTGGTTATCTCCGTGGGTCATGTCAGCTTCTTTCTGAGAGCGCAGCGATGTGACGCCGCTCACATCGCATACCCTGGCCAGGCCACTCGAAACCCTGCTCCGAACACGGCGTTTGACCGAGGATGCAGCCGGGCATGCGCTGCGACAGTTCGTGCGCGTATTGGGTCCAGCCACTCTCCACGGTGGCGGCCCGCACTCCGTCACGACCCAAAGGTTTCGGTTTGGTGACGTCTTCGTGGGGTACAAACTGCCAGCGACCGGGGAACGGTGTTAATTCGTCGGGGGACGATTCACTTGTCGCGCATCTATGAGGACTACAGCCCCTTGGTCTTCGTCAGCAATCGGTTCGCAGAACCGACCTCACTAATGGAGACAAACATGCGAAAAGCAATCGCGATTCTCGGTATGACCGGTGCGCTCACCTTCGGCGGAGCAGGCATGGCGCACGCCACCACGTACGACAGCCCCACTCCGACAACGACAACCACCTTGGCTCAGGCCGAGGTGGAGGACAACGGTGACAACACCGGCCTGTGGGGACTCACTGGCCTCCTCGGTCTCCTCGGACTGCTGGGACTGAAGCGACGTAACGACCACACCGTCGCAACTGCGCCCGGAACAGCCGGCTACGGCAACACCCCGCGCACCTAAACTCGCGCTAACAACCGGATCGGCCCGTCATCCCGGCGAGGGTGGCGGGCCGAACCTTTCCCGTTTAGCGGTGAATGCATCGGGCATCCGCAGCAGCGGGTGCGTGCGTTGGTCGGCCGACGCACCGCCAAGGTTTCGCCGGTTCTGCACCCGTTCCCGAGCCGGCGAGACCGCCAAGTCGGACCTAGGTAATAGCCTGTCCCAGGTGGATGGCGACCTTGTCTGAATGACCGACGGCAAGTGGATAACCCGATCCAGCCGATGCCCCAACGGGCACCGTCTCGGCCCCCAGCAAGTCCTCGACACCCACTGCACCTGCCGCTGCCACGGCGGCGGCGGACACACCAGCTGGCACTGCCGAACCTGCGACGCAGGCCTACGGGCCGCCGCTGAACAAGCGCATTGCACGGCGTTTGAAGGGCCGGCAGCAATTCGGATATCGGATGCCGCCGGATGCAAGCAGGCGCACCACTCGGTAGCCGGCGAGACACGTCCTGCCGATTGAGATCACACGTCTGTCCGTCGCTCAGCGGCATGACGGAATCCTAAATGTATTCCCCGACGAGCTTGCGGAGTCCGATAACGCCCGACTATGTCACCTAAGCGAACGATTCGGACCCGGTCGTGAACATCAAACCTGCGCGGTTGTCGCCCACCCAGATTCGTCCGTTGAGCAGTGGATCACTGGTGGTGTCGGACGACCCACTGCGCACCGCTGACCTGAAGAACCAGTACAACTCGGACTTCCCGAAGCTATTCGACTGGCAGTTAGGTGCAAAGGACCGTCGCCTACGCTATTTGCTGCCACTCTGCAGCGGGATCGTGCGTTCTATCTCGTCCAGCCAGATGCGCGCTGACATGTCTGAGGGCGCGCGCCAGTCGCCGCGCGGCGATAACGAGCCGCCGTGAGACACCTTGGGACCGTTGGGCAGCGCAGACCGTTTGAATTGGGAGAAGGAGTAGAACCGCTGTGCGAATACTTGCAGCCAGTGCCGAATCTCGTTCAGCGAGTACGACGGTCGTTTGTCCACGGGGTAGCCGCTGGGCCAGTCGCCGCGTTCGGCAGTCATGCCAGGCGTGCCATGCCAGGAAAGCAACCTTCGGACGGCCGGAATCCGAAGCGCAGCACCTGGAACAGCGAAAAGTCTTGCAGACACATAAGGGCCTACCTTTCCCTCGCTGCTTTGGATCTTCCTCGTCTTCCCCGGCGGGAACCAGCTCAGGACTGATCTCGGTGTCGAGCACCGATGCAGCACGTCGTTGACGGTTTCGTCGAACTGCTGTGACGAGATGACCCAGCGGATCAGGTGCTGGATCAGTGTTTTGGGTACGCCGCCGTTGACGTTGTAGTGCGACATCTGGTCGCCGACGCCGTAGGTCGACCAGCCCAGGGCCAGTTCGGACAGGTCGCCGGTACCCAGCACGATGCCACCGCGCTGGTTGGCCAGCCGGAACAGGTAGTCGGTCCGCAGACCGGCCTGTACGTTCTCGAACGTGACGTCGTAGACCTCATTCACCGCGGCTGAACGGGTGGCCCACCTCGGTCAGCATCAGGTTGGCCGTTTCGGTGATGTCGATCTCGGCGAAGCTCACCCCCAGTGCTTCGGCGAGTCGTTCGGCGTTCTTCTTGGTGCGGTCGCCGGTGGCGAAGCCGGGCAGGGTGAAGGCCAGGATGTCGCTGCGCGGTCGTTCCTCGCGGTCCATTGCGCGCGCCGCGACGATCAGCGCGTGGGTAGAGTCCAAGCCTCCGGAGAGCCCAAGCACGACCTTCGGGTAATCGAGCGCCCGCAGCCGCTGCTCCAGCCCGGACACCTGGATGTTGTAGGCCTCATAGCAATCCTGTTCCAGGCGTGCCGTGTCCGACGGGACGAACGGGAAGCGCTCGACCTCGCGGCGCAGGCCGATGTCTCCGGCCGGCGGGTCGAGCACGAATTCGATGCGGCGGAAGCATGTGTCGTCGATCCGGTGGTGGCGTCGGTTGTCGTCGAAGGTGCCCATTCGCAACCGCTCGGATAGCAACAGATCGAGGTCGACGTCGGCGATCGAGCGCTGCTCGCTCTTTGGGAACCGCTCCGATTGGGCGAGGCATACACCGTTCTCCCACACCATGGTCTGGCCGTCCCAGGCCAGGTCGGTAGTGGATTCACCTTCACCAGCGGCGGCGTAGACGTAGGCCGCCAGGCAGCGTGCCGATGCCGAGCGGGCCAGCAGACTGCGGTCCTCGGCGCGGCCGATGGTGATCGGGCTGCCGGATAGAGTTTGCCAGCACCGTCGCACCGGCCAGCGCGGCCTGCGCGCTCGGCGGTACCGGCACGAACATGTCCTCACAAATCTCGACGTGCAACACCAAGCCTGGTAGGTCGGCGGCGGCGAACAACAGATCGGGACCGAACGGCACATCCTTGCCGCCGACGTGCAGGACTCCGCGCTCGTCGTCGCCCGGCGCGATCTGGCGGCGCTCGTAGAACTCGCGGTAGGTCGGCAGGTAGGACTTGGGCACGACGCCAAGCAGCGCGGCCGCGGTGGATTACCACGGCGGTGTTGCAGATGCGGTGCCGGAACCGTAACGGCGCACCAACGATCAACACGGGGAGCAGATCGGCAGAACCCGCGATCACAACATCAAGCGCACGCTGCACAGCGTCCAGCAGGGTGTCCTGCATGACGATGTCCTCGAGCGAATATCCCGACAGCGTGAGCTCCGGGTACACCGCTACACCGACGCCGTCGTCGTGACAGGCCCGTGCAATCGCTCAGTACCGACTCCGCGTTGGCCGCCGGGTCGGCGAGCGCGGTATCCAGCGTGCAGGCCGCCACCCGCACGAAACCCTGTCGGTAGGCGGAGTAGAAGTCCATCAGCCAAGTGGTTCCCGGCCGCGTGTCGAGTAAACGTAACGGGGTAGTACAGCTGGTATGAGTGACACGGCTCTACTCGTGGTCGACATGCTGAACTCGTATGAACACGAAGACGCCGACGCGCTGGCCAGCAGCGTCGCCCAGATCGTCGAACCGCTGGCCGGTCTGATCGACCGGGTACGTGGTCGTGACGACGTCGAGTTGATCTACGTCAACGACAACTACGGCGACTTTGCCGCCACCCGCGAGGACATCGTGCGGCAGGCCCTTGACGGGAAGCACCCCGAACTCGTCAAACCTATTCTGCCGGATCAAGACTGGGCGTTCTTGGAGAAGGTCCGCCACAGCGCCTTCTATGCCACCCCACTGAGCTACCTGCTCAACCAGTTGGATACCAAGCGGATCATCCTCACGGGTCAAGTGACTGAGCAGTGCATCCTCTACAGCGCGCTCGATGCCTACGTCCGTCACTTCGAGGTGACGGTGCCCTCCGACGCGGTTGCCCACATCGATGCCGACCTCGGCACCGCGGCGCTGCGCATGATGAAGAGCAACATGCGTGCCACGGTGGTCCGCGCCGCCGACTGCCTCAGCTGAGCCCGGTAGTCCCGCGCTCAGCCGGTCGAGCTCCCGAATCCAGACAGCAGCCATTCATAGGCGCCTACCGCCGTGAAGACGCTCCCTGGCCTACGACGCGGGTCCCCAAGCGGTCGCTTGGTCACCGCCCCATGTTCTGCCGGAGGCGGGCCGCCTGGTCGTAGTGGCTAAAACCGCCTGGCCGGAAACCGATCCCGTTTCAACCGCCCCGGCGCGGGTATGCGCTGCGGATCTTCAACTCCGGTGAAAGGCAAGAAGATGGATGCTTTGACCGACAACGAGCGCCCGCAAGTGGAAAACCAGGCGACGTCGGCGGGTCGAATGAGCACCGGGCGCCCCAAGGTACTTATCATCGGCGGCGGGTTTGGCGGCCTGTTCTGCGCCCGCCGCCTCGGACGCGTCGACGTGGACGTCACGCTCCTCGACCGCGCAGCGTGCCACGTGTTCCAGCCGCTGCTCTACCAGTGCGCGACGGGGACGTTAAGCATCGGCCAGATCAGCCGGTCGCTGCGCGAAGAACTGGCACACCACCGCAACGTGAAGACGCTGCTCGGTGAGGCCATCCGGCTGGACGCCGGCGCGCACCGCGTCACGGCCCGTCGCCCCGACGAATCGATGTTCGACGTCGAGTACGACTATTTGGTGATCGCGGCGGGCATGCGCCAGTCCTATTTCGGAAACGAGGAATTCGCCGCCTGGGCACCTGGTATGAAGACGCTCGACGACGCGCTGAGCATCCGCCGCCGCGTCTTCGCAGCCTTCGAGATTGCTGAAACCTTGCCGCCCGGCCGGGAGCGGGATCAATGGCTCACGTTCGCCGTCACGGGGGCGGGACCCACAGGCGTCGAATTGGCTGGGCAGATCCGGGAACTCGCGACCCGTTCGCTGGCCAACGAATTCCACAGCATCGAACCGGAGGAGGCGCGGGTGCTGCTGTTCGACGGAGGCGACCGAGTGCTCAAGAGCTTCGCACCGGCGCTCGCCGAACGCGCGTCGCGGACGCTCGAGAAATTGGGTGTGGAACTGCACTTCGGCGTGCACGTAACCGACGTCCGCCGCGACGGCGTGACCGTGAGCTCGAAGGGCGGTGGCCCCAGCAAGGATTACGCCACCCGAACGGTGCTGTGGACGGCAGGCGTCGAGGCCGTGCCCTTCGCGCGGCACGCCGCGGAGATGCTGGGCGCCAAGACCGACCGGTCGGGGCGCATCTCAGTGAACGCCGACCTGTCGGTGACCGGACATCCCGAGGTGTTCGTCATCGGCGACTTGGCCGGTCGCGATGGGCTGCCGGGGGTGGCGGAGAACGCCATGCAGGGCGGGCTGCACGTCGCCGCGTGCATCCGGCGCGATCTCGGCACAGGTAAACGCAAGGACTTCCGCTACCGGGACCTCGGATCGGCGGCGTACATCAGCCGTGGCAACGCCGTGCTGCAGGCCGGGCCGGTCAAGCTCAAGGGCGTGATCGGATGGCTTGGCTGGGGCTTCATCCACATCGCGTTCCTCACCGGCGTGCGTAACCGCTTTAGCACTGTCGGCACTTGGATGGCCACCATTGCCCGGGCCAACCGGAGCGACCGCTCTTTCATCCTTGGCGGATCCGGCCATCCTGAGGAGCCGTACACGTGGGAATCGCCGGTACATCAGGGCCAACACTCTGCACGCGACGACTCACGCCGTGATCAAAACGCGTAGCACCTGCGGCAGAGAACGGAGGCACTTCAAACGACGCGCAGCGCATCCTTGGACCAGCTAATCAAGCCGCGCTCGGAAAACTCCTGCAGCCAACCGCGCATCGGCCACCATCCCCAGCGCCGATGAAATGTACGCGCGTTCGTGACGATGTCGATGAGGTGTTCCACCGGAGGATCCGACACCGGGTGAAACTGGTGGTAGGCATGTGCGCCCCCAACCCACCGCATCGGAACACCGGCGGCGCGCGCCGTCTGCGCGAAGTCGGTGTCCTCAGCGCCATATCCGCGGTAGTTCTCGTAGAAGCCGCCGACGGTGCGCCATGTCGAGGAGGTCAGTGCGAAGGACAACGACCAGAACAACTCGTAGTCGGTGCTGGCGATGACGTCGCCGTCACGGGGGGCCGGCCGCGCCGGATGTGGATTGGTCATGGGTTCCAAGTCCGACGGGTAGCCGACGTTTGCGTTGTGCGGTGGCGGCAGGTAGGTGACCGGTCCGCAGAGCAGCGCGTCCCGGTGCTCGGGGTTCACGGCCGCCTCGCAGTAACGACGAAGCATGTTCCGGCCGGGGATGCAGTCGACGTCGAGAAACACCAGAAGTTCGGCACCGTCCTTGAGGGCAGCGAGCGCGCCGACATTGCGGGCCGATGCGACTGGAAGCGGTCCCGGACCTTTGTCGCAGTGCACGATATGTGCCGTTCGGCCGCTGGCGGCGACCACATCCGTCACTGTTGGGTCGTCGATCGCGACGACGACGTGGATGTCGGGAAGCCTTGCGCTGCTGTTGATTCCACTGAGCTGCCGGTGCAGGTGTTTCGCCCGACCGTGGACCGTGGTGATGACGGCGCTCCTCATGGTGTGGTCACCTCCGCGTACTGGCTCGCAGCGGTCTCGATGGCCTCTGCAGCGCGCGCAGCCGCACCAGCGGTGTGCCACCGTTGCCATCTGTTCGGGTCGGAGGACTGTGCCTGCCTGATCAAGGACGGCCAAACTCGGCCATCGGGCCAGCCAGGGGTTGTCACCGCAAGACCGTGCCGGCGGAGCGTGTCGGCGGTTGTGTACTGCTCGCTGAACGGTCGGGGCTGAGGTATGACGATTGCTGGACGCCGAGCGGCGGCGACGTCGGCGACGCAGTTCTGCCCGGCGTGGGTTATCACCACGTCGGCGGCACAAATTTCCGGCCACAGATCATCTGTGCTGGGGCCGCCGCGTAGCCCCAGTGCCTTCCAATCGATCTCGGGTATCTGGGCCGCCGTTGTATCGACCGTCGCTTGATCGAAATCGCATCCGCCCCTCCCGCCGAGAACAAGCACCGAGGTGCGGTTGTGCGCCGACGACAAATCGTCGTGATCCTCGAAGCGGCTGATGCCACCGACGTAACTGGTCTTGGCGGCGTAGTCGCGCAGCCATTCCGGCTCGTAGAGTTCTCTCGGCCATGCTGCGACGATGTGGTCGGCGACATGATGGACCAATGCATGCGCGCGGTCAGTACGTTCGCCGGGCATTGTCATCACGATCACCGGCACACCCAGTAGCCGTACGAAAAGTGCGACTTCGACCGACACGTCGACCACCACTGCGGCTGGTCGCGTCTCTTCCACCCATCGCGCAATGCGCGCCATCCGGGTCCTCAGCCCGCCGTCGTGATGCGGAACCCAATGCAGTGCACCGTTGGCCGATGGATTTGCAGGTCGCGCACTGCGGTCGTCACGCGGGAGTCGAAGGACGTCGGTGAACGGATGACTTAACTGGGTGTCCAGCGATGTCAACGCAACCACTGGTTGGCGCAGATGAGCACCGATGCTGATGGCTCGATTGAGATGACCGGCGCCGTGATGGTGGATGTAGTAGCCAATCATGGGTGTTCTCGTTTCGATCGTCGATCGTCGTGCGGTAGAGGTCGAGGTAAGCGGTCACCATCGCCTCGGCCGAGCAGCGAAGGACGGCGTGTCGGTGAACATCGATCCGGGAGAGTGACAGCGCCGCGGGTATCTCGTCGGCCATTGCTTCGACGTCGTTTGGTGCGACGAGTCGGCCGCTGCGCGGTGACACGATTTCGGGTATTCCGCCACAGGCGAATGCCACGACCGGCGTGCCGCACGACATCGCTTCGGCGACCACCAGGCCATACGGCTCGTGCCACACTGGGGTGACCAGCGCGGCCGCTGAGCGGCCTACCAGACGCGCCAACTCTTCGTGGTTGAGGTGCCCGGCATAACGCACGTTGTCGCCCAATGACGGTGCAATGGAATCCTCGAAATAGGCGGCGTCGCTGATGGGTCCGGCAAGAACCAGTGGCAGGTCGGCGCGGCGAGCGGCCGCGATCGCCAGGTGCGGCGCCTTTTCGGGCGTGATGCGTCCGAACCAGACCAGGTTGTCGCCTCCAGGCCCCAGCGGCCACCGCCGAAAGTCCACACCGTTGGGCACCACGGTCACATCGGGCGCGACGTGGCGCCAGGCGTCGGCGGTGTGCTGGCTGACGGCGGTGAATCGGCTACCGGCGCTGCCGGCTATATCCAGCGCGGACTCCAACCACGGTGTCGGCGGGGTGTGCAGTGTGGTGATCATGGGTGTGGCCAGCAGTGGGAGCCATGGCGACAGGCAGATGGTGCAGGCTGTGATTGTGGACGATGTGGTAGCCGCTGCAGGGCTCGGCCAACTGAATCATCAGGTTCAGATAAGCGTGGTGATCGGCCATGAAGGCCTCCGGCGAGGCTGACGGATCCGCTTGCGCCGCAGCGGAGAGAGTCAACTCCCGCACCGTGAGCTCGCCGTCGTCAAGGTTCAGCCTGAGATCTGAACCCGAACCCGCGAACAGCGAGACCTCGTGGCCTCGTTCGATGAGTGCTCGCGCCAGATGCCAGACGTGGGCTTCCAACCCGCCGGCGAACGGCTGCCGCAGAGGAAACCGGTTGGACGCGATGAGTGCGACGGACAGTGCAGCGGTCATTGGACGGCAGCCTGGTAGATCTCACGATGTGCCTGGGCAATGCCGACCCGTTCGGCACGGCGTTCCGACCAACGCGCCCGGGGCGCGTCGATGCCGGCGGCCCAGCGGTCGTAATGCGTCCGTACAGCGCGGCGCAGGGAGCGAGGGTCGAACGACTTCTCGGTGAAGTCGAAGACTTCGCATGGTCGTTGTTCGCTGTAGAAGCCACAACTCGGTACAACCGCTGCTGTTCCAAGGTCGAAACATGCCTCCAACCAGCCGGAGTGGGTGCCGAAACGGTAAGGCAGCACCGAGACCGAGATTGACGAGAGATACTCCCACAGTTCGTTGTCGGTGAAGTACGGGTGCACGCGGACCTCGACGCGGTCATGCCTGTTGTACTCAAGCAATTTGGCGCCAAGTGCTGGTGCATGCCAATAACTTTCAGATTCAAAGATCTCGTCATGTACGTCGAGCTGCAAGATGGCGTCGGGCAGTGCTTCGACCAGGGGGACAAGCGCGTCCATCACCGGCACCAGATCCATATTTGCGCGCACGCTCTTGCCGTGCACCGCGACGACGAAGGGACTTTGCCGAGGGCGAGGCCGCTGTATTCGCTCATGGTTCAGTACGTGGGGGTGCGGCAGCACTATCGCGGTTCGCCCCCAGCGTTCTGAAACGGCTCGGGCGGCGCCGTGAGTCAGGGTAATCAGGGCATCGGCCGCCCCGACGAGGACGTCCTGCTGTTTGCCGTGCGCGTCGGGTTCGCTGTGGTGCGGGTTGCGCAGGTCGTGCACGGTATAGATCAGGGGCTTGCGGTGCCGTTCCAGTTCATCCACGACTTCTCGCAAATCATCAGGTGTGATGGCGTCGAAACCGAAATGCACATGGAACACGTCGAACTGGTCGCGGTGATCGGTCACCCAGCCCGGTTCGAGCATCAACGGTGGCCACCACCCGCCGGGAACCTTCTGCCCGTCGGCGGGCACCGGATCCGGCAGTCGGCAGACCCCGTCGGCATTTCCGGGGTCCGTGAGATGCCGGACATAGATGTGAGATGCCGGCACCGAAGCCACTCGCAACACGTCAACTCCTCGTCGGTAGACGACCGTGGAGCCCTCGCCGCGCAGCTTGGTCACAGACCGCCGGCGACTGCGGCAAGTGCCCGCGATCCCTGGAGGTACTGCGATGTGGCTAGTACCCCTGGCCACGCGACGGAAACGTAAATTCGGCAATTTTCACGGGCCGAAAGCCCGTTTCCGGGCACGCCACCGGGGTACTCGATCCGTTCACCCGCCGGGCGACTGGCTCTGCCTGTCCACCATTACTTGGGAGGGCGTTGCGATGAAGGCATCACGACGCCTCGAAGGTCGCGTCGTCCCGGAGATCGAGAGGCGGTCAAACGGTGACCGCCGAAATCTATCCGGACTCAGGCCATTCCGGTGTTCGAGCTACCGCGTGGTCAAGGTCATCACTGTCCGGGTGAGACGCCGGCGAGGCCAACCCAGGGCGCCGTCGTTGGCGAGCGCGGCTCTTGCAGCGTTGCGGCCGCACACACCATGGACGCCGCCTCCCGGCGTGGCGCCCGCACTGCCGAGATACACATTCTCGACGGTCGTTTCGGCCCGACCGAAGCCCGGAGCGGGCCGGAAGAGCAGCTGTTGGTAGAGCTGTGACGTCCCGCCGTTGACTGCACCGGTGTGCAAATTGGCGTCGCTGGCTTCGAGATCGGACGGACGCTGAATCGTCTTACCGACCACCTTCTCGCTGAATCCCGGGGCGTGTTTTTCGAGCACCACATCCACCGCCGCCGACAATTGATCGGCGGAGGCGTCGTCGCCCACTCCCCGCGGGAGATGTGTATAGGCCCAAGCGCTTTCGGTACCTATAGGTGATCGACTCGGATCGGCTGTCGTCATCTGACCAAAGAGCATAAAGGGATGCAGCGGAACCGTGGCGGTGTTCAGGTCGGCCATCCACCGCACGAGACCGTCGTGATCCGCCCCGATGTGGACCGTGCCCACGTCGTTCAGGCTCTTCGACCGCCACGGTATCGGAGAGTCCAGCGCGTAGTTGATCTTCAAAACGGGTGTGTCCCAAACGAAATGTTTGAGTTCACGGGCCACTGCATCCGGGACCGCGTGTGACGGGCAGCAGATGGCCGTAGAGTGTGGGAGCCGAGGTGTCGGCGATCACCGCCCGGCGGATTCGAATGGTCGACCCATCGGTGGTGCGGACCGCCACCGCGCGCCCGCCGCTTACCTCAATCGCGTCGACCTCGCGGCCACACTCGATGCTGGCTCCTGCGGCGCGAGCCCGATTCACCAGCGCCTGCGTCAACTGGCCCGCCCCGCCCACGGGCACCGGCCATCCCCCATCCTGAGCCATCATGATCAGCATGTAGCCCATCACCCCGCTGCCCGGTGCATCGATGGGCACGTCGGCATGCATTGCATTGCCCAGCAATAACAGTCGCGCCGCCTCACCGTCGAACAATCGCTGCGCCATCACCCCGGCGGGCAGCAGCATCAAATGGGCGAGCCTGAGCGCCTCGGCTGAACCGAGCTTCCGCAGCAGGTGAGCCGGACCGCGCACCGGCGGGAACGGGGCGAACAAAGTCGCCAGGAGCGCGTCCTTGATGCGCAGCCATTGCTCGAACAATGCACGCCATCGATCGCCGTCGCCGTGGTCGCGTCGTTCGAGGTCATCAGCGGTGCGGTCAATCTCGTGGTGAATGACCGGTGCGTCGTCATCCTCGGCGGAGCGTGGATGTCCGACGACTGCCGGGGCATGCGTCCATTGCAGACCGTGATCTTCCAGATGCAGCGCCCGCAGTGCAGGCGATGCGACGGACAATGGGTAGAACGCGCTGTAGAGGTCGCTGACGTAGCCGGGGAAGAGTTCAGCACTCTTGACCGCTCCCCCTGGTTCGGACTGCGCTTCAAGAACCACCACGTCCCAGCCGGCATCAGCCAGCATCGCAGCGGCAACCAGCCCGTTGTGGCCGGCCCCGATCACCGCCGCGTCGACAGTCTGCGGACTCACTGGGGTTCTTCCCGCCGTTCCGCGAGTGCGGCCAACCGCGCCAGGCATTCACGATTCCTGGGATGAGCCGCAGCAAGCGCTAGTCGACGCGGCACCAGGTTGAGCGGTCCGCCGACCGGCACCTCGGCCATCTCGACGCAGCAACCCCCCTCAGTATCTTTCAGCCGCAGCGTTATTCGAGCACCACCGAAGGGTCGGCCCTTCGCGAGGAGAACGAGTTCTTCCGTCGGTGTCGAGGACTCGACCTCCGTCTCGTCATTAATCACGACTGGCCAGATGCCGATGGTGTGGTGGATGGTGGCGCCCGGTGCAGGCCAGCTCGGGTCAACGGCTCGCATGCGGGTGTTGCCGACCACCCACTGTGAATACGTCCAACCATCGGCGATGACGTTCCATACCTGTTGCCGCGTCGCCGCAATGTGACGTTCTACCGCTAGCGAGCTGTCGATTGTCGCTGGTTGTGCCATCCCAACTCCTTTCAACGATTTCCGGTGCGGGTGACGATCAAGCGGTTCGCCGCCGACTTCATCGAGTCGGGCAAGAACCAGTTCGTGATTCCCATGGCCTTGGAGAACAAGGATGCAGCGAGCACTTTGCGATCGCCAATCATCATCGCGTCGTAGCCCTGTCGGGCGACACGAGCCGGGTCGTCTTTCGGCATTCGCCCAAGCACGGTGTCCGACATGCCCGCTCGGCGAAAGAAGTTCGTCGCGGTCGGACCCGGCATCAATGCCGTGACGGTCACACCGGTGTCGCGCAACTCGTCGTGAACCGCCTCGGCGAAGGACTGGACGAACGATTTTGACGCGTTGTAGATGCTCTGATTCCAGCCAGGCATACCAGCCACGATCGACGACGTGAACAACACCTTGCCGCTGCCCCGGCGTGCCATGTCGACCAGAACGAGCTTGGCCAGCTGGACGGTCGAGCGCACATTGAGATCGATGATGCCGAGGTCGTCGTCGAGGTCGCCCTCGATGAAGGGTCCCGCACGCCCACTGCCCGCGTTCAAAGCCACCGCGTGAAGAGTGCGCCCGCCGGCGGTTGCGGTGTCGTATAGGCGAACCACATCGTGGGGTTTGCGCAGGTCGACCTGCACCGCTCGCACATCGACCGCGACTCCACGGAGCTTGTCAGCGCAGGTCTCGATGCCGTCCTCGTCGGCGGCGACGATGAGGTCGTACCCGTCGTCGGCGAACAATTTCGCCAGTTCAAATCCGATTCCGCTCGACGCGCCGGTCACCAACGCCAGCCCTTTTGCCATGCTCGCGGGCTACCCGGCTGCGGCGCGACCAAACGCGAACAGCGTCCGCGTCGAGTTGCTCCGGCAGTGCCATCAGCCGCGGACGGCCACTCTGGACATCTCTAACTCCCGGGAGATCCAGTGGATAGCGGGTACCGGATCCCTTCATAGAAAACGACCGGTTTACGCTGATCGATAGGGCGCGGCATAGAGCGTGTAATTAGCACACCCCTACATGATTCCCCCGTCTGGGAAAGAAGCCATGCAATGGCTGCCCGCGGAGAGTTCCAATCCTTGATCCAGTCAGCGATGGTGGAGCTGACCGACAGCTTCGCATCCGATGTTGACGTGGAACAGACTTTGTCGCGAGTGACTGAACTCGCGGTGAACCTGATCGACGGCGCGGATTACGCCGACGTGATGTTGGTCGGTGATGACGGATTCCGTTCAGTCGCCCGTCTGCGCCAGTTGTTACTGAGCTCGACGAGAGTGCAACTGAGCTTGGACGAAGGTCCATGTTTGGCCGCCGCGACGGGTCATTCAACGATCCGCAGCGATGACCTCGAGGCAGAGGCCCGGTGGCCTCAATTCGCGGCGGCCGCCGTCGCCGCCGGCATCAGAAGCATGTTGTCGTTTCAGCTCTTCACTCATCGGAGTGGTTCCGGTGCACTGAATCTGCTCAGCCAGAGACCGTACGCGTTCGATCCCGCCTGCGAGGCGATGGGCGCGATGCTGGCAACCTACGCAGCTATTGCCCTTATGCACGCTGATCAACAGCGGCAGTTCGACTCGGCGTTGGCCAGTCGTGACCTCATCGGGCAAGCCAAGGGGATGATCATGAAGGGGTACTCGGTCAATGCAGTGGTCGCATTCGAAATGCTGGTCAAACTGTCTCAAAACAGCAACACACCGATCCGCGAAGTTGCTCAGCGAATCATTGACTCACTCGGATAGCGGGCGGCGATCAGCACAGTGCCTCGTCGTTGGTCTCCACATTGATCATTTGACGCCGCCGCAGGCGGCCGATCTGCTCAGGGCTCGATGACCGTTGTCGCGTGCGCGCTTTGAAGGTTAAGCGAACTTGTTAAGCGTCAATGGGAGCGCACGACCTGTCGACGCCACATGCAGGGATGGTTTGACGCCGCCGGGTCAACCATCAGGCCACAACACGGAACGTCTTCAGCGCCGGATCGGCCGCATCGGGGACGTTCATGCCGGCGGCCAGACCCGAGCGCAGGTAGTCGATCACCGCGTCGTTGAGCCGCTCGCCGGGGACCACCGCCGGGATACCCGGCGGATACGGCGTGATCTGCTCGGCAGCGATGCGACCGCCGGCCTTATCAGCGGGGACCGCCTCGACCTCCCCGAAGAAGGCGTCGCGGGGCAGACGGAGGCTCTCAAGTTCGATGTCGTCCGGCGAGGGCAGCCGGATCGGCGGCGGTGGATCGAAGCCATTGGCCGCCTTCCGCCACGCCCAAAGCCCGTCGAGCAGCCGTTTGGTGGTCACTTTGTCGTCGGCGAACGACACGGTGGCGAGGACCCGCCGGTGATCGCTCATCCCGACGTCGAGATGGTGATACTCGCGCAGCCAGTCGGCCGCCTGGTAGCCCGAGGTTCCGGTCGCCGACACGTCTATCAACACCTGCAGCCGATCGAGGTCGTGGGACGCCTCCACGCCAAGCAACTCGTCGTCGAGCACCTCGACGTCGGGGAGCAGTTCGATGTCGTCACGCAGACCGCGCGCCAATTCCAGTGCATCGCCGAGCAATTGGCGACCGTGCTCGACCATCTGCCTGCG
The DNA here is from genome assembly GCA_963721495.1 of uncultured Actinomycetota bacterium. GTDB lineage: Bacteria > Actinomycetota > Actinomycetes > Mycobacteriales > Mycobacteriaceae > Mycobacterium. Next base: position 39,254 of record CAVRMG010000009.1, read on the forward strand.
CCAACCGTCGAGTGCCGCGTAAACCATCACGTTCGGGCTGGTGGTCATCAGCAGGTCCGCACACGCCGACAACCGCTGGCGATCAATGAGATCGCCCTGCACGTGGAAAACCGAGCCTTGTTCGAAGCCTGCACCCATCTTGTGCACGCTGACCACGCAGAGATCAGCGCCGGCGTCCATGGCCCACGTCGGTAGGTTCTCGTGGAACGGCAGGTGCGCACCCCACGCCTCGTCGACGATCAGCGGCTTGCCACGCTCGTGGCAGATCTCCGCGATGCCGGGCAGGTCGGTACAGGTTCCGTATGGACTCGGGCTGACGATCAGGGCACCGGCAGCGTCGGGATGACGATCCCACGCCTGCCCGACCTGTTCGGGTGACGGGGGTGGGAGAAATGCCGGCCGGCGTCCCACCGCGGGGTGATCCAGCGCGGCTGCACTCCGGAGAAGATCAGACCGGCCACGATCGACTTGTGGCTGTCGCGCCCGACCAGCAGGCTGCCCTCGCCGCCGGCGACGGCCATCATGGCGGCCTTGACCGAAAGCGAACTGCCGCAGGTCGAGAAGAACGCCGTTTCCGCGCCGACGGCCTGGGCCATCAGATCCTCGGCCCGCTTCAGGTACTTGTTGGTGGTGCGGCGGTCGTCGAGGCCACCGCTGGCCAGCACGTCATCACGGAACGGCTCGTGCCCCAGCACCTCGAGCACACGGTCGTCGGCGCCGCGACCCTGCCGATGCCCGGGCGGGGTGAATCCGTACCGGTTGCTCTGGCGGTAATCGATGAGCGCGTCGAGAAGGGGCGCCTGGGATTGGTCCATGGCAGCCGGGTACCCGGTCAGGGCTTGAGCACCACCTTGACCATGCCGTCTTCCTTCTTCTGGAAGGTCTCGTAGGCGTCGGGCGCCGAGCTCAGCGGAAGCCGGTGGGTGGCAAACTGTTCGACGCCGAGCGGATCGTCGTCGGTGAGCAGCGGCATGATGTCCGGGATCCACCTTTTGACGTTCGCCTGCCCCATCCGCAACTGAATCTGCTTGTCGAACAACGTCATCATGTCAATCGGGTCGGCGGCGCCGCCGTATACGCCGGACAGCGAGATGGTGCCGCCGCGGCGAACCAGCGCGATCGCGGAGTTGAGCGCGGCCAGCCGATCCACGCCTGCGTGTTTCATCACCGCGCGCCCCACCGGCGAGGGCAGGAATCCCGCCGCGGTCTGAACCGTCTCGGCGATCGGCGACCCGTGTGCCTCCATTCCCACGGCGTCGATCACCGCGTCGGTGCCCCGGCCGTCCGTCTGGTCGCGGACCATGTCCTCGAGGTTGTTATTGCGAAGGTCGATGACCTCGACGCAGTACCGCCTGGCGCGGCTCAGCCTTTCGTCGACCAGGTCGACACCGATCACCCGGATGTTCCGGCGATGTGCGATCCGGCAGGCCATCGAGCCGATCGGCCCCAGGCCGAGCACCAGCAGCGTGCCGCCCTCGGGCACCTCCGCGTATTCGACGGCCTGCCATGCGGTCGGCAGCACGTCGGACAGGTACACGTAGCGCTCGTCGGGACCGTCGTCGGGCACCTTGATGTGGGTGTACTGCGCTTGGGGCACCCGCAGGTACTCAGCCTGCCCGCCGGCCACCTCGCCGTAGAGCTTGGAGTAGCCGAACAACGCGGCACCCGTGCCCTGATCGCGGTTCTGCGTGGTCTCGCATTGGCTCTGCAACCCCTGGCCGCACATGAAGCAGTGCCCGCAGCAGATGTTGAACGGGATCACCACGCGGTCGCCCACCTTCAGGTCGCCGGCCTCACCACCGACCTCCTCGACGACGCCCATGGCCTCGTGCCCGAGGATGTCGCCCGGACTCATGAACGCCCCGAGCACCTCGTACAGGTGAAGATCCGACCCACAGATGTTGGTGCTCGTCACCTTGATGATCGCATCGGTCGGTTCCTTGATCACCGGATCGGACACGGTGTCGACGGACACCTTCCGCCGTCCCTGCCACGTAACTGCGCGCATGAGAATCCTCCTCAACGTCGTCTCTCTGCAGAACGTGCCCAATCACAAGGTCGCCAAACCTGTTCCGAATTTCTTCGTGTCCGCGGGCGAGTACCCATCACGGATGAGCGCATGGCCGACAGCCCGACCGTGGTTGAGTCGCGCGTGCACGGGGTCTCAGGCACCTCGATTACGGACGAACCGAGAAGGCGCAACCAACTCTCGGCGCCGCTGGCCCTTCATCTGCCCGTGCTTGGGTTCGGACCCACCCGCCCGCTCTCACGCTGAGCACCCATGGCTACGAAGTCATTGTGTGCGAAGCCTTCCCGGCGATGACAGATGTGCTCGTCGCATTCATACATACCGATGCCGAAGCAGCGCACATGGTATCTCGATCGGCTGTGTTTGCTGCATGCCGAAAGAGCGCAAGCCCAGCTTGCGGCGCCGATCACCCACGCGGGGCCTTGTGCCATGGTCGCGGGCGAGCCAGCCAGGGTGCCCTCAAATGCAAACGGCGTCAGCGCGCGCAGTTCCAACACCCTTGCCTTTCGAGGTGGCATGCCACGGTGCTCGTCAGCCATTTTCGCAGGACTGAAAGACCTCCAGAAACGCCAATCGAAGCTGGGCTGCGACACGCCGACCTCATGCGGTCTCCGACCGCCTGCGTGGGCGACGATGGGCCGGTGTCGACGTTGACCAATCGGGCGCCGGGGCTGATCCGTGCGGCCGCGGCGGTCGTGGTCGTGATCGCGCTACCGCTACTCGTCCTCACCAGCTGTCCCGCCAATCGGGATGGCATGCCCGGCCGGCTGGCCGCGGCGATGGAAGAGACCGTCGCGGCGGCGCGCTCGGGTGCGCTGGCGTTGCAGCTGTGGACCCAGCACCGCTCCACCCGACAACTGGTCAACGTGCAACTGACCGACGCCCGCGACGAGGTCATCAAGGCCTACCAGGGCATCGCCGAGCTGCGCGCCGAAGACCCCGCCGACGTGCGCCGCCAGGGGATGCTGACCGCATCGATGACCAACCTCATCGGTGACCTCAACGCCGCCTCCGCCGCGGTGCGTGGCCTGCCCGACCAGCCCGACCCGCAGGCGCTGCACCGGCGACTGCTCGACGGCGCCGACACACTGGAACGCGACTACCGCTGATGACCCGAATTTTCGCGGTCGCGCTCGGCATCCTCACCGCCATCGGCGGCTTCCTCGACATCGGCGACCTGGTCACCAACGCCGTGGTCGGGTCCCGGTTCGGACTGGCCTTGGCCTGGGTGGTGGTCGTCGGCGTGATCGGAATCTGCCTGTATGCGCAAATGGCCGGCCGGGTGGCCGCGGTCAGCGGGCGCGCCACCTTCGAAATCATCCGGGAACGCCTCGGCCCCCGCATGGCCGCCGCGAACCTGGGCGCCTCCTTCTTCATCAACTTGATGACCGTGACCGCCGAGATCGGCGGTGTGGCCTTGGCCCTGCAACTGGCCACCGACGTGGGACCGCTGCTGTGGGTGCCGGTCGCCGCCTTCGCCATCTGGATCGTGATTTGGCGCGTGCGCTTTTCCATCATGGAAAATGTCACCGGCCTGCTGGGCCTGAGTCTGATCATCTTCGCAGTCAGCCTCTTCGCGTTGAAGCCCGACTGGGCACAGCTGACCCATCAGGCGCTCGCACCGGTAATCCCCGACACCGAGTCCGCCGCCACCTACTGGTACTACGCGATTGCGTTGTTCGGCGCCGCGATGACCCCCTACGAGGTGTTCTTCTTCTCCTCCGGTGCCGTTGAGGAGAAGTGGACCGTCAAAGATCTCGGCACTTCTCGACTCAACGTGCTGGTCGGTTTCCCCCTGGGTGGGGTGCTGTCAGTGGCGATCGCGGCGTGCGCCGCGGTGGTCCTGTTGCCCGGCCAGATCGAGGTGACCTCACTGTCACAGATCACCATGCCGGTGCTGGCCGCCGGCGGCCAACTTGCCTTGGCGTTGGCCATCATCGGGATCGCCGCTGCGACGTTCGGCGCTGCTCTGGAGACCACCCTGTCATCCGGGTACACGCTGGCCCAGTTCTTCGGCTGGGCATGGGGCAAATTCCGCCGGCCCGCCGACGCGGCCCGCTTCCACGTGGTGATGTTGACCGTGGTGGTGGCGTGCGCGGCGGTGCTGTTCACCGGTGTCGACCCCATCCTGGTGACCGAATACTCGGTGGTGTTTTCGGCGATCGCGCTGCCGTTGACGTACCTGCCGATCCTGATCGTGGCCAACGACCCCGGATACATGGGAAAGTACGTCAACGGTCGCGCCGTCAACATCGCAGCATCGGTCTACCTCGTCATCATTCTCGCGGCCTCACTGGCCGCCATCCCCCTGATGATCGTCACTGGAGCCGGCCAATGACGTCCTCGCGCAACGACTTTCCCGACGCACCCCGCCCATCGGGGCGCCTGATCGACGCCCGCCTACATCTGCTGGACCGTCAACTATTCGATGCCGACGAAACGCCTGTCGGCATCGTCGACGACCTCGACATCGACGTTCCTGTGGATGCGGACGTCGATGCCTCGGCTCCCGCGCCGCGGGTGACCGGGATCCTGACCGGGCAGGTGCTGGCGACCAGAATCCTTGGCGGACGGCCCCCACGTGCGAAGCTACAAGGGATTCCGTGGCGAATGATCACCAAGATCGGCACCGTCGTCCAACTCAGCTCGGTCGCGGAAGATTTCGAGTCCTTATGGCTGGAACACTGGTTGCGCGACCACATTATTCGGCACATTCCGGGGGGCCGCCGTGCAGCTCAGTGAACTCCTCGAACTGCCGGTGCGCGACGCCGGCGACCAGCAGGTGGGCACCGTCGTCGATATCCGCCTGGCGATCGACGGCGATCTCGACGACCACCCCGATGAGCCGACATTGTTCGGACTGATCATCAGCCCGCACACCCAGTCGTCATATCTGGGCTACGAACGCTCCGACGCCCGGCGCCCGACACTCCTGGCCGCGCTGCTGCGCTGGCGCCACCGCGGCACCTTCCTGGCACTGTGGCACGACATCGCGCACGTCAGCACCGAGTCGGTCGTCTTACGACACGGACTTCGAGCGCTACTCACCGGTGCTGCGCGACGATAACAACCGCTCGCCCGGCGAACACCAGAAACCCAGCTGAGTCTCACCAGGGCTGCGGCTATCGCCTCGCACTTGGATACCTGATGCGGCTCATGCTGGTGCGGCCGCGCCCCGCCTCGGTCTGAACCGACGCGGTCTGAACGAGCGAAGCGACCGGTCGGCGAGATCAGTGCACCCGCCGGCCCCGTCTGCTCCGAGCAGTGCGCGTTGATCGGCGGCCTGTACACGTCGCCGTCGCCCGCGACATGGCGCCATCCGTGACGGTCATGTCGGAGCGGTACGCCGACTATGACCAGATCGGTATTCGCGTAGTGACCCGTTACGACCTCGGGCTGCTGCAGTCCGACGCCGTCATAGTCCTCACCTAGGCGATAACGGTAGAGATATTCGACGTCGAGCACTCGGCCACCGCCCTGATGGGCGGCCCGACCGGGACCAGCCCAGCCAGCGCGGAGACCGCGTCCCGATAATCACAGTCCTGGCCAAGGCATACACGCGGAGTCGCGGCTTCAGCGGCAACACCCCGAACGGCGAGATCGCCGTCGTGATCGCCCTCGCCGCGTCACGCCTGGCCGCCAACGGCCCGCAGGTCTGTGGCGAAAGAAGGTCGAGAACGTCGAGTATGAGCGCCGATCGTTTTTCGATGGCTGGTCGTTGGCCGAGTTGGCCGTCCTGAACCGCTACCGCGTCAGGGCGATGTAGAGACCACCCCGCCACCCGGTCCCGCTCAGCCGGGCGGCGGGGCCCCCTAGCGTCGGCCCGCCACCGAAGTGACGGGCCCGCCGACGCGACGCTCGGTATTGATGGGTGCCGCGCGGGTGCGTTGACGGCGGGGCCGGCCATCGCGAAAAGCCGGTGTCGCAGGTTCCAATCCTGCCGGGGGCACGTCACGCCGCATTTTTTATTCGGCTCCGCCGGAAGTCATCGTTTATTCATCGCTTGTGGTCCGGTCGGTTGAACTTTGGGCCACTTGCTCTCGTGTCATAGGTCAGAACCCCGTCTTCGAACGCCTCGTCCGTCGCCAAACACTGGGGAAGCGAGATGGAAATCGCCGCCTTTGTTTGCTTGATTGTCTTGTTGACCGCGCTGCCGGCCTTTTTTATGGTCCGCTAGCCGGGCCCCCGACCTCCAAGCCGAGGCACATCGGGAGGCGACCGCCAGCAGTGGGCTGTGCGCTCAACACCACGGTTGCGCCAACGACCGCCTTGCGGCCGGCACCGACGCAACCCATCCCAAACCCGCCGCCAAACTGCGGCTACCCGACGATGACAACACCAAACTCAAAGGGCGCCGAGGCTGAGACCACTAGGGCCCTGTGACGAATCGGGCGTACTGCACTTGGGATAAGTGTCCCGAAATTGGGTTTTGGACGCCTCAATACGGGTATGTCGTTCGAAGCGCGCACGGTCCCCCCGCCGTCAATCGCGCGTCAGGTGGCCGACAGCCATGCCCCCCAGGCTGTCGGCCACCACTTACAAGCGAGTCAAAGGGTGGTGGCCGACGGTCTCACGCCGTCAAACCGCCCCACGCAGGGACGGACCGCCGACCACCACCCAACCCAGCAGCGACTCCCCAAGGCGCCACCGCGCAATACGTTTGTTCCCCCGGCAAGCCACTCCAAACTCGCTAGCGGGACAAATTCCGCCCCGGGGGACCCTGACGGTTTCTTCGAAGGGCGGCCCAAAGGGACTGAACGCACGCAAAGCCATAGCGCGAAACACCTGCGGGCGCGACAATGAGCGCGGGCCGGGCAAGCCAAAGGAAGTAATGCGATGAAGAGTCTGGCAGCAGCGCTGTTGACGACCACCGCGATGGCGGTCGCGCCGTTCGCCGTGGCACCCGCGGCGAACGCCGACATCTGCGCGGGCGCACACGGACGCCATGTCGGGGTAGGTGGCTGCACCAACGTCGTCGGTGATGTGGCGGCGGGCGTGGCCATCGCGTCGGCCGACCATCCGTATATCCCCGGCGAGATACCGTGCTACACGGTCGAGGGCGTGCCGTACTACACACCTCCTGGCGACCCCTGCTGATTCGGCATTCGGGCGACTACAAGTTCCCTAGACGCACCGGGTAGTCACGCGCTGGTCTCCCGATTCGGGTCGGCGACCGGCTTCGATTCGGCCGACCCTCGCTGACGCAGGAAGATCGACAGCCCGATGATCGCCGCGACCGCGATGAATTCGCTCTGCCAGTTCTGCATCGACTCGAACCAGAACTGGGCGGTGGTGATGTACCGCCACACCGAGATGGCGGGCTGCCCGTGCTGGATCTGCTCCTCGTTGAACGCGCTGACACCGCCAATCGCGTGCAACGCCCACGACGCGAAGAACAGGGCGAAGAACGCAATCGCCAACGAGTGCTCGTAAACGGCCAACGGCCATCCGCCGCGCTTGACGGGCCAGGGCGCGTTCCTGTTGGAAGCCTCGCGCGGGTCGGCATCCTGAGGTGCCGGCTTGTTCAACGGCTTCGACTCCGACGATCCCTTTTGATAGAGAAATGCCGTCAGGACGACGTACATCCCCATCTGCAGGAACTCCGACTCCCAGTTCTCAAAAGTCGCCTCGACGAAGTCCCCGGTGGCCAGGTACTGCAGCACCGAGATCTGTTCGGCCGACCCATGCTCACGCTGCTCCTCGTTGTACGTGGCCGCACCGGAGACGATCATGCCGAGGAAGAACACGCCGAACAATCCGACGCACGCCAGCAGGAGCCCGTTCTCGTGAACGATGTCGCGCACAGACCGCCGATTCGGCGGGGTGCGCGTCAATGGGTGCCCCGGGTGTCGATCACCCGTTGCGCGATGTCCGCCAGCCGGGTGTTGCTGTCCTGCGAAAGCCGTTTCAACATCTCGAAGGCCGCGACATCGTCGATGCCGTAGCGCTCCATGATGATGCCCTTCGCCTGGCCGATGCGATCCCTGGTCGTCAGGGCCGACTGCAGCTGCTCGCTCTGGCGAGTCGCAAGGATTGCTGCCGCGGCATGTGCGGCCAGCACAGATCCGGTCGTTTCGGCTTCGCCGTCGAAAGCGCGGGCGTTGAACGAGAACAGATTCAGCGCACCGGCGGTCCTGTCACCGGTATACAGCTTGAACGACACGCCGCTGAGGACGCCGAGTTCAACGGCCGCCTTCGCGTATTGCGGCCAACGCTCGTCCGTACGGAAGTCCTCGGCCCGCACGATCAGGTCATCAATGGCCGCCTGCACACACGGACCCTCCTGATACCGCACCTGGAGCTCGTCGAGCTTGCCTGGCAGTTCGGAGGTGTCACCGAGCGATTCGAACGTTCCGCCCTTCCCGAGGAGCAGAACCCCGGCGGCGTCGGCCCCCGGAATGAGCTCCAATGCTGCTGCCGTGACATCGCACAGCACTTCGTCCATTGTGCGGGGCGCGGCGACGGCACGCGCCAACTCGGCCATCCGCTCAGCTAGGTCGTGATGGTGGACTTCAGTCACCGCTAAAGACTTCCCATTTCGGCTGTCCACTACACGAACGTTTGTCATCCGACACAGCGGGCATGCGGTGTACAAGCTCGCGTGATGGTCGACCACCACGTGGGCGGAGGTCTCGTCGGTTCAGACCTGGAGCCGACGGGACCGTCCTTTGGCGCCCCATTCGCCCGAGTCACTCTCTTAGTTGTAGTAACGTCAGCGTAATGGGCAGCCCGAATGTCTGGATCCTCGGCGGGTATCAGAGTGATTTCGCCCGCAACCTCACCCGCGAAGGACATGACTTCGCCGATCTGACGGCCGAAGTGGTGGACTCCACGCTGGCAGCGGCGCAACTCGACGCGTTGGATATCGAGGTGGTGCACCTCGGCAACGCCTTCGGCGAGATGTTCGCCCGACAGGGACACCTCGGAGCGATGCCCGCCACCGTTAACGACGGGTTGTGGGACACCCCAGCGTCACGCCACGAAGCCGCCTGCGCATCGGGCAGCGTCGCCGCCCTGGCGGCCATGGCGGATCTTCGGTCCGGCGCATACCGGACGGCTCTGGTCATCGGCGTCGAACTGGAGAAGACAGTGCCCGGCGACACCGCCGCCCAGTACCTCGGCGCCGCCGCATGGACCGACCACGAGGGCGCCGGCGCCAAGTTCATGTGGCCGCACATGTTCGACCAGGTGGCCGGTGAGTACGACCGGCGATACGGCATCGACGAGATCCACCTGCGTGCGATCGCCCAACTCAACTTCGCGAACGCGCGCACCAATCCCAATGCACAGACCCGAGATTGGACGGTGCCAGACCTGGTCGCAGGCCGAGACGGCGACGATGAGGTCAACCCGGTCATCGAGGGCCGCTTGCGCCGCTTCGACTGCAGCCAGATGACCGACGGTGGTGCGGGGATCGTCCTCGTCAGCGACGAATGGCTACGCGACCATCCGGATGCGCGGCCGATCGGCCGGATCGACGGCTGGGGCCACCGCACCGTCGGCCTCGGCCTGCAGCAGAAGCTCGACCACTCTTCCGACGATCCGTACGTGATGCCCCATGTGCGGCGGGCGGTGCTCGATGCATTCGACCGCGCCCATGTCACCCTCGACGACGTCGACGGCTTCGAGGTTCACGACTGCTTCACCCCCAGCGAGTACCTCGCCATCGACCACATCGGCGTCACCGGTCCCGGCGAATCGTGGAAGGCGATCGAGAACAACGAGATCGCGATCGGCGGTCGGCTGCCGATCAATCCCAGCGGCGGGCTGATCGGGGGCGGGCATCCCGTCGGCGCGTCCGGCGTCCGGATGCTGCTCGACGCCGCGAAGCAAGTCAGCGACGGGGCGGGCGACTACCAGGTCGAGGGCGCAAAGACGTTCGGCACGTTGAACTTCGGCGGCAGCACCGCCACCACCGTCAGTTTCGTCGTGAGCGGAGCATGAGATGACCGCGGCCAATGTCGAGATCGTCGGGAAGTACCTGTCGACGCTGCCGGAGGACGACGACCACCCGTACCGCACCGGGCCTTGGCGCCCGCAGACCACCGAGTGGGACGCCGACGACCTGATGGCCGTCGAGGGCGAGATCCCGCATGACCTCGACGGGGTGTACCTGCGCAACACCGAGAACCCGCTGCATCCGGCGCTGAGGTTCTATCACCCGTTCGACGGGGACGGCATGGTGCACGTCGTCGGATTCCGGGACGGCAAGGCGTTCTACCGCAACAGATTCGTCCGCACCGACGGATTCACGGCGGAGAACGAAGAGGGGGGCCCGCTGTGGCCGGGCCTCGCCGAGCCGGTGCAGCTCGCCAAGCGTGACACGGGTTGGGGTGCAAGGACGTTGATGAAGGACGCCTCCAGCACCGACGTGATCGTGCACCGCGGGACGGCGCTGACGAGCTTCTACCAGTGCGGCGACCTCTACCGCGTGGACCCGTACTCGGGTGAAACCCTGGGCAAGGAGGACTTCAACGGCCGATTCCCGTTCGAATGGGGCGTGTCGGCCCACCCGAAAGTCGACGATCGCACCGGCGAGTTGTTGTTCTTCACCTACAGCAAGGAGGCGCCGTACATGCGCTACGGCGTCGTCGATGCCAACAACGACCTGGTACACCTCACCGACGTCCCACTTCCAGGACCGCGGCTCCCACACGATATGGCGTTCACCGAGAACTACGCCATTCTCAACGACTTTCCGCTGTTCTGGGATCCCAAACTGCTGGCGGCCGACGTCCACCTGCCGGGGTTCCACCGCGACATGCCGTCACGGTTCGCCGTCATCCCCCGCCGCGGCGGATCCGAGGACATCCGGTGGTTCGAGGCCGACTCGACGTTCGTGCTGCACTTCACCAACGCGTATGAGGACGGCGATGAGATCGTGCTCGACGGCTTCTTCGAGGGCGACCCTTCTCCGGTCGATTCGCTGACGGGCGACAAGTACCAGAAGGCATTTCGCTACCTCGCCCTCGACGGGTTGCAGTCCAGGCTGCACCGCTGGCGGTTCAACCTTGTGACCGGCCGAACGCGCGAAGAGCGGTTGTCGGACGCCATCACCGAGTTCGGCATGATCAACGGCGGTTACGCGGGCAGCAAGTACCGCTACACCTACGCCGCGACGGGCAAGCCCGGATGGTTCCTGTTCGACGGACTGGTCAAGCACGACCTCGAGACAGGGGCCGAGGAACGGTTCGCCTTCGACGACGGGGTGTACGGCAGCGAAACCGCGATGGCGCCGCGCGTCGGCAGCAGCGCAGAGGACCACGGTTACCTGATCACGCTGACCACCGACATGAACGCCGACGCCTCGTACTGCCTCGTGTTCGACGCCGCACGGGTCGCAGACGGACCGGTGTGCAAACTCGCTCTGCCGGAACGGATTTCCAGTGGCACCCACTCCACGTGGGCGCCGGGTTCGGATCTGCGGCGCTGGCGGCACGCCGACACCGCGGCCGGTGCGATCGGCCTGTAGATGAAACCGGGCCCCAACGCCGTCGCCCGCATGTTGGGGCTGCTCGGCGACGAGTGGACGCTGCTGGTCGTGCAGCAGGCGATGTTGGGTACGACGAGGTACGGCGAATTTCAGACGCGACTGCCCGTTTCGAACTCGGTGTTGACGGCGCGGCTGCGTGCACTGACGGCTGAGGGCGTACTCGATCGTCGTGCCTACCAGTCGAATCCGCCGCGCTCGGAGTACGTCATCACCCCGCGGGGGCGGGCATTGTGGCCGGTGCTGGTGTCGATCTGGGAGTGGGAGCGCCACTGGGTGCCCGACCACGCCGACCCGCTGCCCGGTATGCGCCACAGCACGTGCGGCGGCGAATTCATTCCGGTCGTCACCTGCGGATCGTGTGGCGAGTCCGCGAGCGAGAAAGATGTTGTCGCACAGTGGGGCCCGAGCGGGTCGTGGCCACGGTCCATACCCGTGGCCATCGCCACCCGGCGGCGTTCCGAGTCCGACCACGCCGCAGGGTTGTACCCGCAGACGATGAGCGTCATGGGTAACCGTTGGGGTTTCGCACTTCTGGTTGCAGCGTTCGTCGGCGTGAGCCGGTTCACGGATTTTCAGACACAGCTGGGCGCGCCTCCCGTCTCGATCGCCGATCGATTGTCGATCTTCACCTCTAATGGCGTCCTCGGGGTGTCCGATAACAGGTACCGCCTTACCGAGAAGGGGCGCGCGCTGTTCCCCGTCCTGGTGACCGCGCTTGGTTGGGCCCAGCGGTGGTACCAGGCGTCGGAAGGCCCGGCGGTCATCCTCACCCATACGACGTGCGGCCGTCGATTCAGCGCGGTCCTGACGTGCGATCAGTGCACAGGCACGCTGCGCGGCGCGCACGTCCACCCGACGCCACGAAACTGAGCTTGTGCGCGACATTTCAGCGCGAAAACTCCTCAAAAATTTCTGGCACTCTCGATAGGAGAGTGCTAATCTCGCAGGTGCACAGTGATTTGGTCGCCCGCCAGAGGGGCGGGCCCTGAGTGACATAGGAGGTGGATTGCTGTGCTTCGTTTTGATCCGTTCAGTGACCTTGACGCGTTGACCCGGGGACTGCTGACCAGCCAGACCGGATCAACTCGCACTCCTCGGTTCATGCCGATGGATTTGTGCAAGATCGACGACCATTACGTCCTGACCGCCGACCTACCCGGCGTCGACCCGGGCTCGGTGGATGTCGACGTCGACGGTGGGACCCTCACGATCTCCGCGCACCGCACCGCCCGTTCAGAGGATGCCGCGCAGTGGCTCGCCAACGAGAGGTTCTTCGGCACCTACCGCAGGCAACTATCGCTCGGGGAAGGCATTGACGCGGCGGCGATTTCGGCGACGTATGAGAACGGCGTGTTGACCGTGACGATCCCGCTAGCCGAACGCGCCAAACCGCGCAAGATCGAGATCTCCCACACCGGCCGCCAACAGTCGATAGAGCCGACCACCGTCGAGGCCGGGTAGCCGCCTCAATCGAGACTGCGGGCAGATCGCGATTCGACCCGAAAAGGCGATCTGTCCGCAGTTTCGACATCCAGTACGCCCGATTTACGCGCACCCCCACGGCATATCTACGCGTCGGCGCTGATGTTTGTCGGTCGCGATCGCCGCAGGCTGGTTAGCATGAGCGAAATTGACGCGTCCGTGCTGAACTGGAGCGACCTAGGCGTGAGCGAGCTGGTACCCACCGGAACGGTGACATTGCTGCTGGCGGACGTCGAGGAGTCGACGCGGCTGTGGGGAACCCAGCCCGAGGAGATGACCGCCGCCTTCGCCACCCTCGACCGCATGCTGGCAGAGGTCGTCGGTGTCCACGGCGGCGTGCGGCCCGTGGAGCAGGGCGAGGGCGACAGCTTCGTCATCGCCTTCGGACGCGCCAGCGACGCGGCGGCGTGCGCACTCGATCTGCAGCGGGCGCCTCTCGCCCCGATCCGGCTGCGCATCGGGCTACACACCGGCGAGGTTCAGCTGCGCGACGAAGCCAACTACATCGGCACGACCATCAACCGCACCGCGCGCATTCGCGATCTTGCACACGGCGGACAGACCGTGTTGTCGGGCACCACGGCCGATCTGGTGTGGACCGGCCACCTGCCGACGTCTGGCTGACGGAACTCGGAACATATCCCGTCCGTGATCTGCCCCGCCCTGAACGGGTGGTGCAACTCTGTCATCCCGACATCCACAACGACTTCCCGCCACTCAGGACCGCCAAAACCGCTCGCTCCGACAACCTTCCGGCGCAGTTGACCAGCTTCGTCGGACGCGCCGGACAGATCGACGAGGTGCGCCAGCTACTGCTCGACAACCGCCTCGTCACCCTGACCGGGGCTGGCGGCGCGGGCAAGACTCGACTCGCCATTGAGGTTGCAGCTGCGCTGTCCGAGGAGTTCGCGGACGGCGTGTGGTGGGTCGACTTGGCGGCCATTGCCGATCCTGTCGTCGTCTCCTTGACCGTCGCCCGCACTCTCGGGCTGCCCGACCAGCCGGGACGGTCTCCGTTGGAAACCGTGCAGCGGTTCATCGGTGACCGCAAAATACTTCTGCTGCTGGACAATTGCGAACACCTGTTGGATGCGTGCGGCGACGTGATCACGCGTCTGCTGAACATCTGCCCCCAGTTGACGATTCTGACGACCAGCCGTGAACCGATTTCGGTGTCGGGTGAGATCACCTGGCGAGTGCCCTCGCTGTCGATGCAGGACGAGGCCGTCGCGCTGTTCACCGATCGAGCTCAACGAGCGCGACCCACTTTCCGCGCCATTGGCGACGACACCGAATTGTTGGCAGACATCTGCCGGCGGCTCGACGGGATGCCACTGGCGATCGAGTTGGCCGCCGCGCGGGTACGCGCGCTGTCACTGCGGCAGATCGCCGACAGCCTCAATGACAGGTTCCGTCTGCTCACCGGTGGCGCCAGGAACACAATGCGACGCCAGCAGACCCTGCGGGCCTCGGTGGACTGGTCTCACGCGCTGCTGACCGAAGCCGAACGAACCGTCTTCCGCAGGCTGGGTGTGTTCATGGACGGGTTCGACGTCGACGCCGCCCAGGGCGTCGCAGCCACCAGCGAGACCGAGCAGTTCCAGATCCTCGACCAGCTCAGCCTGCTCGTCGACAAGTCGCTCGTCATTGCTGACGAGGAGTCTGGCACCATGCGATATCGCCTGCTCGAGACGATTCGCCAGTACGCGCTCGAGAAGCTCGCCGAGTCAGGCGAAGCCGACGCGGTGCGCAATCGGCATCGTAACCATTACATCGCTACCGCAGCAGAGCTGGAAGGCGACGAGCGCCTCATCGGATGGGCCGAGCAAGAAACCGGAAACCTGCGTGCCGCGCATACATGGAGTATCGATTCAGCGGAATTCGAACCGGCTCTGCGACTGATGTCATCATTGCAACGGGTCTGGGAGGCGCGCGGCAGAATGGCCGAAGGCATCGCCGGGTTCGACGCCGTCTTCACCGACAGTCGCTATCGAGACGATTGCGTCGCCGCGGCTGTCTGGGTTCGTGCAGTCGCCGACAAGGGCATGTTGACGGCGTGGATCTCCATTCCGGCGAGCCTGGAGCGCGCAGAGGAGGCATTGGCCGCTGCACGGGAGCTGGGGGATTCGGCGCTGACGGCGTCAAGCCTGGCCGCCTGCGGTGCGATCGCGTACTTCAGCCCCGAAGTATCAAAAAAGTACTTGTCCGACGCGATCGATCTCGCCCGGTCGATCCGGCGATCGGTCGAAGCTGTGCTACTTCCTCAGCTGTCTGGCCGTCGCGATGAATGTCGCCGGGCAGCCGATCGCATCCCAACGGGCGGCTGAAGAGGGCCGCAACGTCGCCGAGGCGGTCGGGGATGGATTCATGTCGCGGCATTGCCGGGTATGGCTCGCGGTTGCGCTGGCATGGCAAGGCGGTGCCCCAGGTGCCGACACAGTGATACGGCATGTCAGCGAGGAGGCACACGGGGCCGGCGAGCGCATGCTCGAGTTGTTCGCACTCACCTGTGAGAGCAACTCGTTCGCCTACCAGGGGGAGGTGTCGTCATCGTGGACGAAAGCGAAAGAAGCACGCGAAGTCTCGATGGCGATGGGCGGACTCCATGATGACACTATGCATATCGTATCGGCGCTTACAGCGCTGGCTGCAGGAGACGCCGCCGAGGCGAAGGCCGCGTGCGAATCGGCGATCGCATCCACCGTTCCTGAACGCGCGCTTTACACGAGAGCCCTTACGCCGATGACCCAGGCATTGCTGGGATGCGGCGATCTCGCCGCCGCGCGCCGATGGGCCGATGACACCGTTGCGGTGACGATCGGCAACTACCAAATGAATGCCCTCGTCGCGCGTTCTCACGTTGCGATGGCGCAGGGCGAGAGCGACCAGGCCGAGCGGGACAGCCACGACGCACTGGCGCTCGCAGCCGACACAGGCGCGTTCCTGCATGTGCCCGAAGCGCTCGAGGTCCTCGGACGGTCGGCGTCCGACGAGGACAACCACCGCCACGCCGCCCGACTCTTCAGCGCTGCAACCGCCATCCGCGCCGCGACGGGCGTGGTCCGATGGCCGGTGTACTCGATCGGATACGATGATGCCGTCGCTGCTACTCGAGAAGTATTGGGACAGAAGGACTTCGACGCCGCATGGGCGGAAGGCGCCGCTTTGCCGACCGTCGAGGCCATCGCCTACGCCCAGCGCGGGCGCGGGGAACGCAAGCGGCCAGCCAGCGGATGGGAGTCGCTCACCCCGACCGAGAACAACGTCGTCCGGCTCGTGGCTGAGGGGCTGGGCAACAAGGACATCGGCGCGCGACTGTTCATCTCGCCGCGCACGGTGCAGACTCACCTCACGCACGTCTACGCCAAGTTGGGTTTGGAGTCGCGGATGCAACTGGTTCAGGAGGCCGCACGTCACGCATGACGGTTAAGCCGATAGTGCAGGTTGTTGCGGACCGACGGCCATTCGATGTCGAGGATCGAGTACACGGCGGTGTCGCGCCGCGAACCGTCCGCCAGCACCTGGTGACTGCGCAACACACCGTCGAGTTTCGCGCCCAGCCGCTCGATGGCCGCGCGGCTGGTGAAGTTGAAGAAGTGAGTGCGGAATTCAACTGCGACGCAACCTAACCGATCGAAGGCGTGGCCGAGCATCAGCAGCTTGGTCTCGCTGTTGATCCCGCTGCGCCGCGCGGATGCCACGTACCAGGTGTTGCCGACCTCCAGTCGCCGGTTCGGCGCGTCGACGTTCATGTAGCTCGACGAGCCGACGAGCGCCCCGTTGAGGCTGCGTACCACGAACGTCAGCCCTGTGTCGGGCGTCTGTGCCGCCAGCCGTGTGTCGACCCACTGGTCGACGTCGTCGGGCCCGGGCGCTGCGGTGAACCAGAGGCGGCCCAGTTCACCGTCCGCGGCCGCCGCGGTGATCTCCGGAATATGTTCGCGGCCAAGCGGTTCCAGCGCGACCCACCGGTCTCCGGTCAGCGAGACGGGCTCGACGAAGCCGCTCATATCGTCCTGGTGGCCGCCGCCCAAGCAGCAGCCATTGCCCACACCGACAGGAGAACCGCGGCGACCGCCATGACTCCGCCGAGATACAGCCCGTAGCCCGGCGACACCGGGGCGTACACGTACAACCGGTAGTACCACACCGTGAGAACGACCAGCAGCACCGAGATCGCCAGCGCTGCGGAGGACGCCACCCGGGCCGACAGGCCGCGCGCGGCCATCGCTCCCGCGACGATCAGGGTCGCCGCCAGCAGCACGATGGCCTGGCCAACCCCGAAGCCGGAAAGCCGGTTCCGCAGATCTTCCATGTCGCCGACCACGCCGCCAACCGCGCTGGCACGCGCGCCGTCCGCCGTCAGCCAGGGAAGCCAGGCACTCACCACGAGGATCGCCGCGCACAGCGCGACCAGCCAACCGGGACGCAGGCGCGACATGCGGTTGAGACTACGGTATGGAAATGACCGAACTCCCCGACTGGGCGCGCCGTCTCGACCTGGCCCCTCACCCCGAAGGTGGCTGGTTCAGGGAGACCTGGCGCAGCGAGTTGACGGTGCCGCAGTCGGCTTTGCCGCCGGACTACACGGGACCACGCAGCGCCGGGACGGCCATCCTGTTCCTGCTGATGCCAGACCAGCAGTCGGCGTGGCACACGGTGCGCAGCGTCGAGATGTGGCTCTACCACTCCGGCGGCCCGCTGCTGCTGGAGATCGGCACCGAACAAGACACCGCCACAACACATCTACTCGGTGCGGACATCCTGGCCGGGGAGAGTCCCCAGATCCTCGTCCCTCCCGGCCACTGGCAGCGCGCCCGCCCTCGTGACGACCAACCGTGCCTCGTCAGCTGCGTGGTGGTCCCGGGTTTCGACTTCGCCGATTTCGCGCTCGGCGCGTCTACTGACTGAGCAGAGCTACTGCGGCGGATACCAGGTCGGCGTTTCCCGACGGTGTCGAACCATCCGGCAGCCGGACCGTGTCCTCCAGACCGATTCGCGTCTGCAGGCCGCGCTTGCCCGCGTGTTCGAGTAGCGGCCAACAACTTTCGTCCAGGCCGTGCAGCAGCACCGGCGCAGGCGAGCCCACCGCCATCACCTGGCTGAGCAGCTCGTCAGCGGTGGCCACGTCCCCGTCGCCCCCCAGTTCGATCATCACGCGCATGCAGTGTGCAGCGATGTCTGAGGCCGCCCACGACGCCGCCGCCTCGGCGTGGAAGATGCCGACCTCGACGCCGAGCCCCTTGCTGAGCAGGAGCCTCGCGAGCTCCTCGGCGCCCGGTTCGTGCCAGTTCACCGAGGCGAAGTCGGGCAGCTCGCCCCACCTGTCGACGGCACGCAACCGGGCGTCGGCATCGGGCAGCGCCCAGTAGCCGGTCGTCACTCCGAGCGGCAGGCCGGGCACCGAATGTCGCACCGCGAATATGGCCGCGTCGACGACGGCCGGTTCCAGCGAGTCGACTCCGTCGGCGGTCTTGGGATGCATGTGCACGGCCTTGGCACCCGCCTCGTGTGCGGCGAGCGCCTCGGCCGCCAACTGATCCGGCGTGACCGGCAGATTCGGGTGCTGGTCTGGAGTGCGGGCGCCGTTGATGCACGCCTTGACGTAGGTGGAAACGGGCATTCCCCCATCATTGCAGCGACGACAGGTCGGGGCCCGCTCCGCGATCGGCTACCGAGGTGACGGGTATCCGAGCCCACCGGCGCGCAGCTTTTCCAGCCTCCGGCGATCCCGCTTCGTAGGTCTGCCCGCACCCCGGTCGCGGACAGCGACCACAACCGCGTCCGTCGGCGCAGGCTTGGGAGTTCGGTCGAGGAAGCACGTCGCCGCGTCGGCCGCACCCACCCGCTTCTGGATCACCCGCACCACCTCGACCACCCGCGTCGTCTGACCGACCAATGCGCGCACCTCATCGCCCGGCGACACCCCGGTGGCGGGCTTCGCGGTCCGGCCGTTCACCCGCACGTGTCCACCCCGGCACGCCTCGGCGGCGTCGGATCGGGTCTTCACGAGCCGGACCGACCACAGCCATCTGTCCACGCGGGTCGATTCCACGCCATCCATCATGGCCCCTCTTTGACTACCTTATTGTTACCTTATCTTGTCCTTATTTTTCTTAGAGATTGTGTACGGTGAGGGTCCCAAAGCGGACGCAAGGCCGCGACGGAAGGAACCCGACATGCATCACGCACCTGCACGGATCGTCCTGGTCACCGGCGGATCGAGGGGCATCGGTGCCGAGGTCGCCCAGCAACTCGCCAGCCCCGACACCCACGTTGTCGTGAACTACCGCGAGCAAGCCGAGCGTGCGGAATCCATTGCCCACGCCATCCGCAGCGCAGGCGGGCACGCCTCGACGCTGGGCGCCGACATCTCCGACGAGGCTGAGTCCACAGCGATGATCGACACCATCGCGGCTCGCTTCGGGCGACTGGACACCTTGATCCTCAACGCGTCGGTCGGCCTCGAGTTGGGCGCCGACCTCGGGTACGCGAAGCGCCTCAACCGCGATGCCCAGCGGCGCCTTGCACTGAAGGCTGTACCGCTGATGCCGGCAGGCGGACGCATCGTCTTCGTCACCAGCCACCAGGCCCACTTCTTCCCCCATAAGGCTGTTCCGAAGGGTCAGACGGCGGTCGCCGCGAGCAGGTGGGCCGGCGAAACCGCGCTGTATGCGATGCGCTCGGAATTCCACCGCGCCGGTGTCCGTCTGACCGTCGTTTCGGGCGACATGACGGACGCGACACTCTCCGGGGCGATCGTCAACGCGGCCACCACCCCGAACCCGTCCGGCATCGTGTACGTCGGCGGCGCCGACTCGCTCATGATCGCCTAGCGGCATCCCCGTCGTCACCCTTCACCGCCCGGGTTTCCGAAGTAGCGTTTCCGCATGCATGGCCACATCATCGTGTGCGGTGACGATGCGCTCGGGATGCGCATCGTCGAGGAGTTGAACACCGCCGGCGCCAACGTCCTGACCGTACAAACCCCGGACGGACTGGCCGCAGCAGGCTTGGCCGAGGCGCAGGCGGTGATCTGTGCCGACGACGACGACGAACTGAACCTCGAAATCGCTCTTCTGGCAAGACAAGCCAGCCCCGACGTCCGAGTGGTCGCCCGACTCGCCAACGGCGTGCTGCGTGACGCGATGGCACGGGACAACGGTCCCGGCGCGATCCTCGACGTGGCCGACCTGGCCGCCTCTTCGGTGGTGGAGGCCTGCCTGTCCCGCACCACCCACACCATCTCGGTGGCGGGCATCGACTTCGTCATCTCGGGCGCGGACGTCCCAAGTGACGCCACTCTGCGGGAGATATACGGCGATCTCGCACCGGTGGCGGTGATCCACGGCGAGAACTCCCCACAACCCGGTGAGGTAGTCGCCTGCCCCGGCCGTGACATGCGGGTTCGCGAAGGTGACTGGACCGCGATGATCGGTACGGCCGATGAGCTGACGGCGCAGGGCATCGCCGTTCCCAAGCCGCTGGCCCACGCTCGCGTACGCCGGCCCGCACTGCGGCGACTGATCGACGCCGTGCGGATGGTTCGCGAGGACATTAACCCGATGTTCTACCGGGCTTTCGCCGCATCCATGACCTTGCTGTTGAGCGCGACGCTCCTGCTGCGTTTCACGTATGAGCACCCACCGGGAATGACGTGGATCGACGCGCTCTATTTCAGCACCGAGACCATCGCCACCGTCGGCTATGGGGACTTCAGCTTTCTGCACCAACCGACGTGGCTGCGACTGTTCGGCATTCTGCTGATGTTCGCCGGTGTGACCACGACGGCGATCCTCGTCGCCTTCATCGCCGACCTGCTGTTGTCACGACGGATCGCTCAGTCCGCCGGTCGCCGCAAGGTGCGTCTCCTTCGTCACCACGTGATAGTGGTCGGCCTCGGCTCATTCGGCGTCCGGGTGGTCAGCGATCTGAACGCCGCCGGCTACGACGTGGCGGTGATAGAGAGCGACGACGACAACCGCTACCTACCCACGGCCGCCCGCCTCGACGTGCCGGTGATCTTCGGCGACGCCACGTTGCGGCAGACGCTGGAATCCGCGCGCATCGAGGAGGCTCGTGCGGTCGCGGTGCTGACACATAACGACATGGTCAACATCGAGGTCGGCATTGCGCTGAAGGGCATGCTCGGATCACGCGCCGAACCGGAAGCCGATCAGCCGGAGGTACCGATCGTTCTGCGGGTGTACGACCGAACGTTGGGCGCAGCCGTCGGCCAGCGGTTCGACTTCGAATACGTCCGCTCGACAGTGGATCTCGCAGCGCCATGGTTCATCGGCGCCGCGATGGGGCTGGATGTGTTCGGCACCTTTTCGGTGGGGCAACGCTCGTTCATGGTCGGTGGTGTGCACGTCGATCCGGCGAGCGCGTTGGATGGCATGGCGATGGCGGACCTGTCGACTCAGACCCGCGTCATCGCGATCACCTGCCCCGGCGAGCCGGTTCGGCTTCATCCCCGGCGCGACACGACACTCAGCGCCGGAGACACCGCCTACCTCGTCGGTCCTTATCGGGAACTGCTCGACACCCTGCGCAAGGGACAGGGTGTCGAGCAGACCGGGGTCACTGATCCAGCGAAGACAGGTTGAAGCCCGCTTCGGTGGAATCCGCGACCGCCATCGGCTCGGACGGTTCCACGCACGCGATCGCACCCACCGCAGGCCTGCCGAGCAGACGCAAAGTCACCCCGACACGCCGCCCAAGAAAGGGCGACTTTGCGTCTGTCCCCAGCTTGCGCGGGGGCCCACGCGCTAGGAGGTGACTCGCGCTAGGAAGTGATGCCGAGGACTCGCAGCGCGTTCTCCTTGTAGATGAGCGGCACCACCGCCGGGTCGATGTCCAGATCGTCGAAATCGCGGCGCCAGCGGTCCAACTGAATATACGGATAGTCCGTCCCGAAAAGCACTTTCGTGCGCAATTGCCGGCCGGCGGCGCGGACGAGCTGCGGCGGGAAGTACTTCGGCGACCACCCCGACAGGTCGATGTAGACGTTTGATTTGTGTGTGGCGATCGCGATCTGCGAGTCCACCCACGGCACCGCGGGGTGGGCCATGACAATCGTCAGATCCGGGAAGTCGGCGGCCACATCGTCGAGCAGCATCGGGTCCGAGTACCGCAGTTTGATGCGGTGCCCGCCGGGCAGTCCGGCGCCCATCCCCGTCTGTCCGGTATGGAACAGCGCAGGCACGCCAGCCTCGGTGATCGCCTCGTAGATCGGGTAGAACCGGCGGTCGTTCGGCTCGAAGGCCTGCATGCTCGGGTGGAACTTGAAGCCCTTGACGCCGTAGTCGCGAACGAGTTCGTGGACACGGTGCACCGCGCGGCGCTCATGCCACGGGTCGACGCTGCCGAACGGGATCAACACATCGTTGTTGCGCACCGCGCCCGCGATGAGGTCCTCGATCGAGTTGCCCACGTGCCGCATTCCCGTGCGCGCGTCGATGGTGAAGACCACCGCCGCGGTGTTGTGCCGCCGATACTCGTCGGCGAGCGCGTCGACGCTCGACAGCGCACCCGGCCCACGCTTGAAGTACTGACCTAATGCGTCGACCAATTCGTCGTCGTAGGCCTTGTGGCCGTGGCCGTCGACCTCCACGTGGGTGTGGATGTCGATGGCCGCGACCCGCTCGAAATCGATTCCGTACTCGTACTTCTCGCCTGCCATGAATCAGTCACTGTAGTCGCTTGCCGGCCAGCTGCCGAAGATCACTTGACTTGATCTTCGCACTACCGGTAAGCGCGATCTCGTCATCGCGAAAAAAGAGCACATGACGCGGCACCTTGTAACTCGCCAAACGCTGCGCCAAGAACGCCTGGACGTCCTCGACGTCAAGCGTCGCACCGTCGTGCGGCACAACGCACGAGACGACGACTTCACCCAGAGTTTCATGCGGTACACCGACGGTCTGCGCCACCTTGACGCTCGAATGCTGGATAAGCGCCTCGTCAATTTCGCGGGGCGAGACGTTCGCGCCGCCCGTCTTGATGACGTCGGTGAGCCTGCCCTCCCAGTACAGGCGGCCCTCGTCGTCGACGTATCCGCTGTCACCCGTGCAGAGGAAGCCGTCCGCGTCGAGCGTCTCGTCAAGCGGGGTGCCGATGTAGCCCAGCATGAGTGTCGGACCCTTTACGCAGATCTCCCCTCGCTCGCCGCGGTCGACGATGGCGCCGGTGAGGGGATCGACGATCTTGAGGGTGACGCCCGGCAGGGGTACGCCGCTGCTCTCGGCGTGGACTTCAGGCGGAGTATTGGCCGGGTAATTCGTGGTGATCGTGAAGGTTTCCGTGTTGCCGTAGGCATGACCCGGTTCGAACCATTTGGTCGACACCGTCGGGTGGCGCGCGACAGGGGTTTTGAAGTCGACGAACCGCATGCTGCTCAGGTCCACCTCACCCCAGTTGGGTGCGGCCTCGAGCTGCGCCCATTGGTGCGGCCAGGCGAACGGGAAGTTCACTCGCTCCGTGTCCATAAGCGCGAGCGCCTCGTCGGCGACGAAGGTCGGTTGCAGCACCAGCGCGCCGCCCGCAGCGAGCGTTGAGCCGAGCGACATGGCGAAATTGCCGGACCAGAAGAAGCCGTTCGCGGACCAACAGCGCACATCGTCCTCCGGCCCGAACTGATACAAGCGCCGGAATCGCCACATCTGGATGCTGACGCCTCGGTGCGCGCTCAAGATGCCTTTGGGCTTGCTGGTCGAACCCGACGAGAAGAACAGCACTCCTGCGTCGCTGGGGTGGACCGCCGCGCCCGTCGCCTCGACAAGGTCACGGGGTTCGTCAGCCCCGCAGGTCAGGAACTCGTCCCACCGCTGGATGCCTGGCGAAGGGTCCCCGACCGAGACGAGCCGACGCAGGTACGGGTACTTAACCGATTGCAGCGCACCCGGTTCCGAATCGGCGATCTTCGGTTCGAGCTCTGTCAGAATGCCCGCGAAGTCCTTGTGCGGCACGGCACGCTCGAACAGCAGCACCGACACACCCGAGGACTGCAGGAGATAGTCCAGCTCGGGGCTCGTCGAGAACGTACTGATCGTGGCGGCCACACCACCGGCAATCGAGATGCCGAACACCGCCGCGATCCACTCCGGCCGGTTCGTCATCATCACGCCGACGCGGGCACCCTTGCCCAAGCCGCAAGCGCGAAGCGCCCGCGCCACATCGATCGCTTTATCCCACAACTCCGCATACGTCCAGCGCGTGACGCGATCAGCGGCCGGAAAGGCGAGCGCCTCGCGCTCGCCGTACATCGCCGTCACTTCACGCAGGAACCCCGGCAGTGTGAGCGCCCCGAGCCCGGGCTCGTCCGCAAGCGGCGGACCGGAAACCATCGAAAGCGATTGTTGCGCTGCGGAAGCCGGCTCAGCGACCACGGCTACACCAACGGAAGTTCGACCTCGGCCGTGCAGCTCACCAGCACGGTGCCGTCCTGGTTCGCGAGGCGCAGCTTGACCTGAACGAGCGGGACACCCCAGGTGGACTCTGTCTGTTTGTCGACGATCTCGGCGTCGAAGTACGTGACGTCGCCCTCGAACGCGGGTCCCCGGAAGTCGGCCTTGGTGTGGCGCACCATGCCGTCGTTACCGGCCCAGTAGGCGAGGTAGTCGGTGCACCACGCGCCCATCGTCGCGCCGTAGCCGTATGCACGTGCCATACCCACTTCACTCGCCCGGTCCGCATCGATGTGACCGCGGGACGGCCCCACATACAGCCCGTCGCGCTTGCGCGGATCGATCTTCGCATCCTCCTCGTCGAAGGCGAAGTCCTTGCCCCAACCTGGATCCTGGTACACCCACGGATCCTCGATGCCCGGCGGTGCCACCCACCCAAAGGTGCCCCAGATGTTGAACAGGAACGCCCGGTACTCGGTGGTGAAGCTGGCGATGGTATGCGGGCCGATAACCCTGCGCGGCAACGTGTCTCCGACCTTGACTTCGTCGAAACGCGGCGAGACACCCATGCGATTGGATTCCAGCCACTCGCGGCGCAGCCGGTCGACTTCTTCCAGCTCGGGTTGCGTCCAGCGTTTGATGTCCCCGAGCTGGTCTTCGAACATGCCGCGTTTGGTGGCTTCTTCGTACAGGTATCGGATCGCGGTCGAACGCTCGCGCGCCACCAGGGCGCCGTGTTGATTGGTGTGGACGGTGTCCCCACGCGAAAACATCGTCGGGCCGGCGAATTTCGTCTCCGTCACCTTGTAGTCGTGGAATCGGCGCTCCTGGAACAGCTGGTCTCCCGGCCGAACCGGGCAGCCGTAGAACCACCACTCCTCGCCACCGAAGATCAAGTGGCTGTTCGGAATGTGCCCAACGCACGCGGGCGCGGCACCGTGCCCGTAATCCAGTGCCACCGCGATGGACTGAGGCGCGATGAGGCCGCCGAATTTGGAGTCGCGGGCGAACTCCTGGTCCCAATGCAGCGGGTTCGGATAGTCCATCGCCATCACCCACCGCCGAATGTCGGACGAACTGCACGGCTCCCACAATTGCCCGCCACCGATCGGCTTGCCGACGCGATGGTCGACGTCGGACAGGTCGAGTTCGACACTCTGTGGCTTCACAGACTTCGCAGCCATGTATTCCTCCGATCAGCGATTGACGTCGACGACGATGCGCCCGCGCACTTTGCCGTCCATGAGTCGACCGGCGGCGTCCACCACATCGGCAAGAGCGATCTCTTCGGCGATCGAATCAAGCACTGCCGGATCCAGGTCGTTAGAGAGGCGCTCCCAGGCGGCCAGCCGCGGCTGCTTGGGCGCCATCACGCTGTCGATGCCCAGCAGCGAAACACCGCGCAGGATGAACGGGGCGACACTGGCCGGAAAATCCATTCCCTGAGCGAGACCGCAGGCGGCAACCGCTCCGCGATAGCGGGTTTGGGCGCACGCGTTCGCCAGGGTGTGGCTGCCGACGGCGTCGACAACCCCCGCCCAACGTTCCTTCTGCATGGGCTTGCCCTTTTCGGCGAACTCCGCGCGATCCAGCACTGTGCCGGCGCCGAGTTGTTGGAGGTAGTCAGACTCCGATGACTTCCCCGTGACGGCGGCGACCTTGAACCCGGCCTTGGCCAGCAACGCGATCGCGACGCTGCCGACGCCGCCGGTGGCACCGGTCACCAGGACCTCACCCTGATCGGGGCGCACCCCGTTGGCGAGCAGGGCGTCGACGCACATACTCGCTGTATAGCCCGCGGTGCCGATCGACATCGCCTGCTTGGCGGTGAAACTCGATGGCAGCGGCACGAGCCAGTCGCCGTTGAGACGGGCGCGCTGGGCGTAGCCGCCCCAATGGGTTTCACCCACTCCCCAACCGTTGAGCACGACGCGGTCGCCCTTCTGCCACTCCGCGTGTGTGCTTTCGGTGACGACTCCCGCAAGGTCGATGCCGGGCACCATGGGAAACTTTCGCACCACCGGCGATTTGCCGGTGATGGCGAGGCCGTCCTTGAAATTCAGCGTCGAGTACTCGACGTCGATGCTCACTGAAGCGTCCTGGCCCTCGGGGAGTTGCGTCTCCTCCAGGCTGGTCAAACCAACCGTCTGGTCGTTGTCGTCCTTGTCGATCAGTATTGCCGAAAACACGTGTTGCACAATCCTTTCAGAGGCCAGGTCGCCTGCCATTGCGCCGAGACTACGGTTTCTGACGGAATACAGCCGATATTCGTCAGAAACCGTAGTCTCGGCGCCACTGCCTATCCGGCCGCCGACTCCGGCGCGTAGCCCAGGGCCGCCTTCGTCTCCAGGTACTCGTCGAACGCGAACTGACCCCACTCGCGTCCGTTGCCGCTGCGCTTGTACCCGCCGAACGGCGCGCTCATGTCGAACCCGTGGTTGATCGCGACCGAGCCGGCGCGAATCCGGCGGGCCACCGCGCGAGCCTTGTCCAGATCGGCCGCCGAGACGTAGCCGGCCAGGCCGTAGTCCGTGTCGTTGGCGATCTCGAGGGCCTGGTCCAGGTCGTCATAGCCGAGGATGCACAGCACCGGCCCGAAGATCTCCTCGCGCGCGATGGTCATGTCGTTGGTGACGTTGGCGAAGACCGTCGGCTTGACGTAGTAGCCGGTGTCGAGGCCATCCGGGCGGCCGGTGCCGCCGACGACGACGGTCGCACCCTCGTCGATGCCCTTCTGGAGAAGACCCTGGATCTTGTCGAACTGCACCTTCGACGCGACCGGGCCGATCGCCGTCTTGTCGCCCGGGTCACCGACCTTCACCGCACCGGCGGTCTCTCGCGCGACCGCGATCGCTTCGTCCATCCGCGAGTTCGGCACCAGCATGCGCGACGGGGCGTTGCAGCTCTGGCCGCTGTTCATCATCATCACCGACGTGCCCGCGACCACGCTCTTGGCGAAGTCCTCATCGTCGAGCACGATGTTCGGGCTCTTGCCGCCGAGTTCCTGGGTCACGCGCTTCACCGTCGCCGCCGCGTTCTTGGCGACGTCGACACCTGCGCGGGTCGATCCCGTGAACGACACCATGTCGATGTCGGGATGGCTCGACAGCGCCGCGCCCACACCCGGCCCGTCTCCGTAGACGAGGTTGTACACCCCCGCGGGAACGCCTGCGGCATCGATGATCTCGGTGAAGATCTGCGCGGAGTAGGGCGCGACCTCCGACGGCTTGAGGACCATCGTGCAACCCGTCGCCAGCGCCGGGTACACCTTGCACGCGATCTGGTTGATCGGCCAGTTCCACGGCGTGATCAGCCCGCACACGCCGATCGGCTCCTTGACCACCAACGTCGAGCCGTGCTGTTCCTCGAACTCGAAGTTCTTCAGCACGTCGATGGCCGTCGCCAGGTGACCGAGCCCGAGGTTGACCTGCGGTCCCGCCGCCAACGATGCCGGCGCGCCCATCTCTTCGGTGACCGCCTCGGCGAGATCGCCGGCACGCTTGGAGTACTCCGCCATGATCGCCTGCAGCACATCCAGGCGTTCCTCGCGACTGGTCTGGGACCAGGTCGCGAACGCCTTGCGGGCCGCGCTGACCGCCTTGTCGACATCGGCCGACGCGCCGAGCGCGATCTTTCCGGAGACCTGCTCTGTGGTCGGGTTGTCGACGTCCAGGGACTTCGGCTCGATGGGGTCGACCCACTGGCCGTCAATGTAGAACTTCAGATATTCACGCATGGGTTTCACTCTCCACTAAATCCGGTTTCTACTGGGTGCCTTCTGCATACCAGGTGCGGAATCGGTCGTACTTGGGCATCTCCTCGGAGTTCGCCGTCGGGTCGATGCACACATGCACCACACCGACTTTGCCGCTGGCGTACGCGCGAGCGATCGCCGGGCCGATCTCCTCTTCCTTCTCGACGTACTCACCGTGGCAACCGAAGCCCTCGGCGATCTTGTCCATCCGGACGTCCTTGCTCCAGTGCACGCCCGGCTGCGGGGACGGCTGCTCGAACGTGCGCTTGTACACGCCCACCTCGAGGCCCCACTGGTGGTCGACACCGACCACGCAGACCAGCGGCAGGTTCTGCCGCGCCGCGGTCTCCAGCTCCGCGATGTGGAACAGGAACGCCGAGTCACTGGTCAGCAGCATGACCGGCCGCTTGCCGCCCTCGGCCACCGAGGCGCCGACGGCGTAGGGCAGGCCCGTGCCGAGGTGGCCGAAGTTCTGGTTCCAGATCACGTCGCGCGGCTTGGCCTGCGAGTAGGTCCACTGGAAGATCACGGTCGCGCCGCCATCGCGCACCATGATGCCGTCCTCGAGTTCATTGAACGCCTTGGTCGCCTCGACCACGTAGCGCGCAGGGTGCACCGGGGTGCGTCCGCTCGGGGCCTCTTCGGCCACCCGCGCCAGCTCTGCAGTGTCGGCCTTGACCAGGCGATCCAGATCCACCGAGGCCTTCCTCGGGCCGTCCTTGAGCGCGTCGACCAGCTGGGGTACCACGCCGCGCAGGTCTCCGACCAGCGGCACGTCGACGGGCCGGTTCACGCCAATGGCGGTCGGGTCCTGCTCGACGTATACCCATTTGCGGTTCGCATTGTTCCCGGCCCAATGCTGAGTCCGGCCGTAATGCATTGGCTCACCGAGTTCGGTACCCAACGCGACGCACAGGTCGGATTCCTCGACTGCCTCGTTGGCGGCCGGGGAGAACAAATAGGGGAACGTCCGCTCCTCCAGTCCCGGGATGAACGACGTGCCACCAGAGGTCTGGATCACCGGGCACTGCATCAGGTCGGCGAGTTCCTTGACAGCGCCTCCGGTGCGGGACGTATGAACGCCGTGGCCCACCAACAGAATCGGGCTCTTGGCCTCGCGGATCAGCTTCGCGGCCTCGGCCACCTCACGCGCGCCCGCGCCCTGGCCGACGAGTCGATACCGGTTCGGCGGCAACGGGTCTGGGACATCGAGCTCCTCGAGGATCACGTGCGAGGGGAACTCGATGTAGGAGGGGCCCGGAGTGCCGGACATCGCGCGCCGGATCGCCTCGCGGACGATTTCGTCGGTCTGGTCGGCGTACTCGATCGAGCTGCTGTACTTCACCGACGGGGTGAAGAGTCCCTCCTGCTGGACGAACTGGATACGGCCGCGGCGCACACGCCGCTCGGTGATGCGGGCTCGCTGGCCGCCGAGGAAGATGACCGGCGAATTCTCCACCAGCGCGCACATCATCGCCCCGGCGATGTTGGCCACACCCGGTCCCAGCGTTCCGATGCACAGGCCCGGCTTCCCGGTCATCCGCGAGGCCGCCTCCGCCATGAACCCGGCGCTCAACTCGTGATGAGGCGCCACCACCGACCACCCGCGTGCCTCGGCTTCAGAGAACATGTGCACGAAGTTGGGGTCCGGAATGCCGAACAGCGTGTTGACACCCTCGGCCTCAAAGAGGTCGAGAATGCGCTTGTAGACGGGTACTCCCATGTGAAACTCCTTGATTTCCTTATAGATAACGTTGAGCCAGGTGTTTGCGGTGAGCTGCGGGCGAGCCGAACAGCGTACGGTTGAGCGCGGCGCGTTTGAGATACACGTGGATGCCGCTCTCCCACGTGTAGCCGATACCGCCGTGCAACTGCATGGCCTTGCCTGCGATGTCGACGGCCGATCCGCAGGCGTGCGACTTGGCCATCGCAGCGGCCACGTCGGCATCCGGTTGCTGCTCGGCGACGGCTTGCACTGCCGCACCGACGAGTTGGCGGGACACGGCGATGCTGACGAGCATGTCGGCGCAGGCGTGCTTGACAGCCTGGAACGAACCGATGGGCCTGCCGAACTGTTGGCGCACCTTCGCGTAGCCCACAGTCGCCGAGAGCATCGCCTCCGAAAGACCGAGGCTGTCGCAGGCGACGGCGACCGCCGCGCGATCGTGAAGTCCGCGCACCGCTGCCGCGGGATCACCGTCGAATCGAAGCACCTCCGCGGCCTCGCCTCCGGCAACCGTCACGGTCGCCAGTCGGCGTGTTTCGTCCACCACCGGACAAGGGGTGACGGTCGCGTCGACCTCGACGACGCCGCCGTCGGCGACCACCAGAACCCGGTCGGCGCCCTCGGCGTCGGGTACGAAGTCCGTCGATTCGAGCGCAACGGCCAACCGGACTGCGCCGGATGCCACATCGGCCAGAAGGCGGTCACGAGTATCGCTGGGCTGCAGCGCTTTCAGGACGCCGACGGCCAGCACGGCACCACCCAGATAGCTGGTGGCACTGGCGGCGCGGCCCATCTCCTCGCAGACCACCGCCGTTTCCGCGAACGTCGCACCGGCACCACCGAACTGTTCGGGTACTTCGAGCCCGACCCACCCGGCGTCAACGAGCACCGGCCAGTCCACGGCGCGGTCCTTGGCGAGCAGATCTCCCGCCACAGAGCGCAAGTCCGCATGGAACTCAGAGAACCCCGTGAATTCGTGTGCCATCAGACAACGCTCGGTTCCCGCGGCAGGCCCAGCCCGCGCTCGCCGATGATGGTGCGCTGGATCTCGCTGGCGCCGCCGGGGATCGTCCACTCCCACGACCCGATGAAGTCGAGCACCCAGGCACCCGACTCCCAGCCACTGGACATGGGCTTGGCCAACTCGGTGTGCGCGGCCAGTCCCCCGATCTCCGCGCCGAAATCCGTCATCCTCTGCAGCAGTTCGCTGTAGTACAGCTTGACGATGGAGGCGTCTGCGGGGGCGGCCGTCCCGGTCTCGTTATCCTCGACCACCTTTCGGCACAGCCCGCGAAGGCCGGTGATCTCGGTTTCGAACTGCGCCAGACGGTCCGCCACGATCGGATCCTCGACCGGGCTGCTCTGCAGCAGCCATTGGAAGCCGGCATTGCCGAGGCGTTCGGCGAGCTCCAGCATCGTCATGCCGCGTTCGGCGCCCAGCGTCGCCTGCGCCACCTGCCATCCCGCGTTCTCGTCCCCGACAAGGTTGGCGGCCGGAATCGTGACGTCGTTGAGGAACACCTCGCAGAAATGCGAATCGCCGATCGCATTGCGGATCGGCCGCACGTCGACCCCGGGTGAGGTCATGTCCATCAGAAAGTACGAAATGCCCTTGCGCTTGGGGGCATCGGGATCGGTGCGGGCCAACAGCAGGCACCAGTCGGCATGCATACCGCCGCTGGCCCACAATTTCTGGCCGTTGACGACGTAGTGGTCGCCCTCGCGTCGCGCGGAGGTGCGCAGGCTCGCCAGATCGGACCCGGCCTCCGGTTCGGAGAAACCCTGCACCCAGATCTCGCCGTCGAGGATCGCGGGAAGATGGCGGCGGCGCTGTTCTTCGGTGCCCGCCACCAGCAGCGTCGACGCGGCGTGGTGGATGCCGACGAACGCGAGCACCAGCCGAGGCGCATCGTGGGCGGCCAACTCCTGGTAGAGCACCACCTGTTCGGCCACCGACATTCCGCCGCCCCACTCACGCGGCCAGTGGGGGACGGCGTAGCCCGCGCTGTGCAAGGTGGCGAACCACGCCTTCTGGAAGGCCACGAATTCCTCATCGGGGGCGCCGGTTTGAGTCTGGCGCCAGTCGCTTGGAATGTTCTCGACGCACCAGTCGCGGACTCGTTGCCGAAACTGAGCTTGTGAGTCAGAATCGGCCGAATTCTGGTGCATATCTTCAGTTTCGGCGGTCATGACGCCGTGGCCCGCAGCCGGTCCATCGTGTGCGCGACGGCGACGCCGTCGTCGAACGAGGGGGTGATCTGGGTGCCCGTCCGCAACGCCTCTGCGACCTGAGCGAAGAATGCCGACAGGGCGGGTGGCGGTGCTTTCCGCGGCGGTGCGGGGAATTCGACGGTCTCGGGCGCCTCGCCCGCGCGCCGCACGACGAGCCGTGTGTCGCCGGCCAGTTCGATCGATCCCGCACTGCCCATCAGGGTGACGCGCGGTGTCGCCGGAACGGCCGCGGCGAACGCGGTGTCGTGCACTGCGGTGCAGCCGTTCTCCATCACGAACCACGCCGAGTAGGCGTCTTCGGCCGTCGCGGTGCGCGATGCTCCGGTTTCGTCCGGATGCTCGGGTTCCTCGATACGGGTGAGGCCGCCGCACTCGGCCACCTCGCTGCCGAACAGCCAACGGGTGAAGTCGATCAGGTGAGAGCCGTACGCGCCGATCCACCCGCCGCCGAGCTCACGGTCGTTGATCCAGCCGTACTTGCGTCCGCGCAGTCCGCTGCCGAAAAAGGTCCAACTCAGATGTGCGGGTGCGCCGATCGTCCCGGCGTCGGTCAGCTCCTTGAGCCTGGACCAGGCGTCGTTGAACCGGAACTCGAAGTTCAGGAAGCCGAGGACACCGGCGTCGCGGGCGCGATCGCGCATCGCCTCCGCCTCGGCGGCATTGCGGCCGAAGGGTTTGTCGCACAACACCGCATGTCCGTGCTCGATCGCGGCGGTCACGTGGTCGAGGTGCATGAACGGCGGTGAGTGCACGGAGACCAGATCGACGTCGGAGGCGATCGCCTTCTGCACCGCGGAGTCATCGCGCGGGCTGACGACCTCGACGTCGAAACCCAGGGTCTCGTAGGCCGGAGCGGCAGCGTGCTTACCGAACCCGGTGCCGATCACCGCGACCCTCATGCGAACAGTCCCGTCAAGCCGCTTCTGCCGACCCGGCGGCTCAGTTCGTCCCGCGTCGCCGACAGGCCCAGCGGCAACCGCCGCAACGGCTGGCTGTAGCGGGACAGCCACGACAGCGTGGTCTCGTCACAGAATCCGACCGCGCCGTGCAGCTGGTGGCACACCCGGAAGACGATCTCCGCCGCCTCGATCGCCGACATCCTCAGCGCGAGAGCATCGTTGAGCGCTTCCGGTTTGCCCGCGCCGGCGCTCCACAGCGCATACTTGGCGAGAATGTCGACCCCGCTGCGCTCGACTTCGGCATCGGTCAGCTGGAACTGCACACCCTGGAACGACGACAGCGACTGACCGAACTGCTTGCGCAGGCTGACGTGCGAGATGGTCAGTTCGATCGCGCGGTCGAGCATGCCGAGCAGCGTCCAGCACGGCAACACCAGACCGAGCGCGACGTCGGCCGCACCCGCGTCGTCGATCGCGGACAGCCCGAGTTCGGCCACGAACGCAGGGCCGGCTGCGCCCTGACGTGTCACCCTCGAGCGTGCACCGTCCATCGTCACCGCGGCCCAGCGTGATTCGAGCCCGGCCAGCACGCCTGCCGGGCGACTTCCCGCAACCACGATCAGACCGTCGACGTCGAGGTCGGTGGGACTGGCCAGCCGTTCGGCGACCGGGTAGGGCACCGCCCAGTAGCCGGCGCTGCGGCACAGCGCTGCGGCGGCTTCGAGACCGTCGGCGTCCGTACGGGGATCGAGTTCCCACGCGCCGAGTTCGGCGAGGATCGGTCCGGCCAGCGACTCCCGGATGTCGGGTTTGGCCTCGGCATCTTGCACCAGCTGGTCGCCACCGGCTGAATCGAACGCTCTAAGAGCTTGTCGGCCGTACTCTTTGGCGTCCTCGGACAGGTCGAGAATCATTTCGCTCATTTCGCGGCCGCCAGGAGGGCGCGGGACAGCAGGATGCGCTGCATCTCGATGCTGCCGGACGACACGGTGGAGGCCTGCGAGTACTTCCAGTGGTCGTCGACCTCGCCGAGGAACCACGTCGCGCGCGGGTCGTCGTGGGACACCTCGGCCGCGATCTCCATCAGCACCTCGGCACTGTCCTGGTCCAGCTTGGTGACGGCGATCCGGTACGCGGCCGCGTCGCCGGGTTGGATGCGTCCGCTGCTCTGCAGCGACACCACCCGGTACGCCATCAGTCGCGCGCGACGACAGTGCGTCAGCATCCGCACCCACCGTCCGCGCAGCTCCGCGGGCAGGTCGTCCCAGCGGTCTCCGAGAACGGCGGGGGCCGCCGCGAGCAGGCGTTCGCACCGGGCATACCGCGCGATGCCGACCCGCTCGAAGGACATCACGTCCTGCACGATCGACCAGCCCGCGTCGACGGTTCCGAGGATGTCGGCCTCGGTGACGCGCAGGTCGTCGAAGAACACCTCGTTGAGGTGGTGCGGACCCATCATGCAGCGGATGGGGCGCACCTGGATCGCCGGATCGTCCATCGGCACAAGGAAGATCGTCAGGCCCTGCTGTTTTTTCTGGGCCCTTCTCGCCTTTGGACGTGCGCGCCAGCAGGAAACACCACTGCGCCATGGTCGCGTAGGACGTCCAGATCTTCTGACCGCTGACCCGCCAGCCGTCGCCGTCGCGGCGCGCCGTGGTTCTCAGCGACGCGAGGTCGGAGCCGGCCTCGGGCTCGGAGAACCCCTGGCACCAGATGACCTCGCCGCGCGCGATCGGCGGCAGGTGTTTGCGCTGTTGGTCCTCGGTGCCGTGCCGCATGATGATCGGCCCGACCCAGTTCACCCCCATGTACTGGGCGCCGCGAGGTTCGTGGTGCGCCCACATTTCCTCGCGGACCACCGTCTGCTCCCACACCGACGCCGCGCCGCCGCCGAATTCCTCGGGCCAGGAAAGGCACAGGAGGTTGCGCTCGGCCAGCAGGCGACAGAACGCCTGCGCGGTCTCGAGGTCGGCCGGGTTGTCGGTGAACGCGCCCAGAAAGTGTTCGGGCACATTGTTGTTCACCAACTCACGCAACTCACCGCGCAGCGTGTCGGCTTTCTGCCCCATCTCGAAGTCCATGGCCTATCCCGATCCCGTTGCTTCCAGGTCGGTGAGCCCGAGCTCGCCGAGCACGTCATTGGTGTCTTCGCCCAGTAGGGGAGCCGGACCCGCGACACGGCCGGGGGTGCGCGAAAACCAGGTTGGCACACCCGGAAACCGCACTGGGCCGTGCACGGTGTCGACCGTCTCGAACAGGCCGACGGCGTTGAGGTGCGCATTGTCGAACAGCGCGTCGGGCGTATTCAGCGGCGCCGCGGGGATCTCGAGCTGACCGAAGAGCGCGAGCCACTCCTCGGTGGTGCGTTCCTTCATGGTCTCGGCCAGCAGTCCGTAGACGGCGTCGATGTCGTTGGCGCGCAGTTCAAGCGTCGCGTACTTGTCGTTGTTCCATGCCGGCTGCACGGCATTGATGAAGGCGTTCCAGTGTTTGTCGTTGTAAATCAGCGCCGCGATGTATCCGTCGCTGGTGCGATAGGGTCTGCGATTCGGTGCCACCGTGCGCGGATACACGGCCGGTCCCAACGGAGGGTCGAACATGGCACCGTTGGCATGTTCGACGAGCATGAATGATGCCATGGTTTCGAACATCGCGACTTCGACCTCTTGACCCTCCCCCGTCCGCTCGCGGTGGAACAGTGCCATCGTCGTCGCGTACACAGCGGTCAGCCCGGCGACCTTGTCGGCGATGATGGTGCCGACGAAGTCGGCCTGACCCGTCAGTTGTTGCTGTACCGCAGGCAACCCGCACTCGGCCTGAATGGTGTCGTCATAGGCGGGGCGGTCCCGGTCGGGCCCGCGGTGGCCGTATCCGTAGCAGTTCGTGTAGACGATCGCCGGATTGATCGCGGCGACATCGTCATAGGCGAAGCCCAGCTTGGCGATCGCCTTCGACCGCATCGAGTGGATGAAGACGTCGGCACGTTCGATGAGCGCTCGCATCGCGGCCTTGCCCGCGTCGGTCTGCAGGTCCAGCACCACGCTGCGCTTGCCCCGATTGACGTTGACGAAGACGCCGCTCATGCCCGACTCAGGGCCGACCGAGATGAACCGGGTGTTATCACCCTGTGGGGGCTCGACTTTGATGACCTCGGCGCCCATGTCGGCCATGATCTGCGTGC
This sequence comes from uncultured Actinomycetota bacterium, assembly GCA_963721495.1. Lineage (GTDB taxonomy): Bacteria > Actinomycetota > Actinomycetes > Mycobacteriales > Mycobacteriaceae > Mycobacterium. The sequence continues at coordinate 75,458 of CAVRMG010000009.1, forward strand.
AGTACGGCCCCATCACCATCGCGGTGAGGTCGACGACCCGCACGCCCTTGAGGGGTCCTTGGCTAACCACTGACCGCTCCTTGGGCTGCCATGCCGAAGCTGTAGCGGATGTGATCGCCGTGGCCGTCGGGCACCACGGGAAAGACGACGGGGTCCGACGCGTCGCGGATCGCCGCGATGTGGTCACCGACATCGGCGATGGTCCACGACGGCCGGTACACACCCGGCGTTTCGGCGACGATCGCCCTGGCCACCCTGCCCGCCAACGCGATCAGCATTTCACCGTTCACCGAACAGGATTCGTGCGCCAGCCAGGCGACCGCGGGCGCCACCAGGTCGGAGCCCATCGGCGGATAGGCCGACGTGTCGATGCCCTCGGCCATTCTGGTGACGGCGGCGGGCACGATGACGTTGCTCTTCACCCCGTCGGCGGCGCCCTCTATCGCTGCGACGTTGGACAGCCCGATCACGCCCGCCTTGGCGACCGCGTAGTTGGCGACACCGTGGTTGCCGTAGAGCCCACCGATCGACGACGTCAACACGATGCGTCCGTACCCCGCGTCGCACATCACCGGGAATGCGGGCCGCACAACGTGAAACGCTCCGCGCAGGTGCACGTCGAGGACGGCCTCGAAGTCGTCGTAGGTCATCTCCTTCAGCGATGCGCCACGGACGATTCCGGCGTTGTGGACGAGGATGTCGACGCGACCGTAGGTCTCTAGCGCCGTGTCGATGATCGCCTTGCCGCCGGCCGGGGTGGCCACCGAGTCGGTGCTGGACACCGCCTCACCGCCGGCGGCGGTGATCTCGCGCACCACGTCGTCGGCGGGTGTGGCGTCGTCGGGTGGTGGGTGGGAGGCTTCACTGCCACCGCCGCGCAGACTTCCGCCGGGATCGTTGACGACGACCTTGGCTCCCTGCGAGGCGAGCAAGAGGGCGTACGAGCGGCCCAATCCCCGTCCGCCGCCGGTGACGACCGCGACGCGGCCGTCGAATCTCAGGTCACCCATTCCCACTCTTCAGGGTCAGCCCATCGAGGTCGCCTGTGGCGCGCCAATCGGCGAGCAGTTCGTCGAATGCGTAGAACCCGGGCGAATAGAAGTCACCGAGGAACGAGCCGTTGCCTTCCGCGCCGCCGCGACCCTCATTGTTGTAATAGCCAGGTGTGCAGGAGAGTTCAAACGCGGAATTGTCGATCGCCAGTTCCCTGACGGTCCTGACCCAGGCTTCCTGGCCTTCTTGACTCGGCTCGACCGTGGTCGCGCCGCGGTTCTGCGCCTCGGAGAGGATGTAGGCGATGTGATTGGCCTGCTGCTCGAACATCGCGGTGGTGTTGGCAGAGACTCCGCCCTGGATGAAGCCGGTGAAGAACAGGTTGGGAAAGCCCCGACTGGTGATCCCGTGCAGGGTTTTGTAGTTGTCGTGCCAGTAGTCGAAGAGTGACGTCCCGTCGCGACCCTCGATGACATCGATCGCATACCGACGACTGATCTCGGTGGAGATCTCGAATCCGCTCGCGAAGATGACGCAGTCGACCTCGTACTCCACGCCGTCGGCGACGATCCCCTTCTCCGTCAACCGTTCCACACCCTTGGATTCGGCTACGTCGATGAGCGTGACGTTGGGGCGATTGAAGGCCGGCAAGTAACTTTCGCTCGAACACGGCCGCTTGCACATGAAGCGGTAATAGGGCTTGAGTGCCTCCGCCGTGGCGGGATCGTCGACGATTCCCGCGATGCGGCGGCGCAGCCGCTCCATGATCTTGAAGTCTTCCTCTTCCCGGATGGCCATGATCTGCTCGATGCCCAGCGAGGCGGGATCCTCGCTTGCGGCGATGCGCGCGCTCATGTTGCGACCCAGTTCGGTCCAGAAGTCGCACACCAGGTCCGGCTCTCCGAACACCACGCCGACGAACGGTGACCAGTTGTGGAAGTTGCGCTTGCGCTCCTCCTGCCAGCCCGGCTGCAGCGATGCGGCCCAGTCCGGATCCGTCGGTGTATTCGCCCGCTCGTCCACCGAGGACGGCGTTCGCTGGAATACATAGAGCTGCTTGGCATCTCGGCCCAGGTGCGGAACCAGCTGCACACCGGTCGCACCGGTACCGACCAACGCCACACGCTTGTCCGCCAGCTTGTCCAGGCCGCCGCTCGCGTCGCCGCCGGTGTAGTCGTAATCCCAGCGCGCAGAGTGGAAGACGTGACCCGTGAAGTCCTTGATGCCTGCTATGTCGGGCAGTTTCGGGCGGTTGTACGAGCCTTGGGCCATGACCACGAACCGGGCCTGGATATTGTCACCGCGGTCGGTGCTGATCCGCCACCGCTCGAGTGACTCGTCCCAGCGCATTTCGCGTACCTGGGTCGAGAACAATGCACCGTCGTACAGGCCGAAATGCTTCCCGATGTTGCGGCAGTGCTGGAAGATCTCCGCGCCGTCGGCGAATTTCTTCGACGGCATGAAACCAAGCTCTTCCAGCAGCGGGATGTAGCAGTACGCGTCGTTGTCGCACTGGATCCCAGGAAAGCGATTCCAGTACCACACGCCGCCGAAGTCACCGGCCATCTCGATCACCCGGACGCCCTCGACACCGGCCTTCTTCAGATACGCCCCGGCCAACAGTCCGGCGAATCCCCCGCCGAGGATGACGACTTCGGCGTTTTCGACGACCGGGTCGCGTTCCGTGACCGGCGTGTAGGGATCGATCTCGTAGAAATCTGCGAAATCGTCCTTGAGCTCCAGATACTGGTTTGCGCCTTCCGGCCGCAGTCGCTTGGCGCGCTCGTGTGCGTACTTTTCTCGCAATCCGTCGATGTCGAAGTCGTCCGGTGTATCGGTGGGACCGCAGGTGTTCTCGGTGGTGGTCAAGGTCTGTGTTCTCCTACAGTTCGCGGGGTTCGCCGGTGCCCATGTACTTGGACAGCTGGGTGTGGAGGTTGACTGTGCTGCGTTCGCGGTACGGGTTGGGCTTGGTGCCCCGGAAGCCGGCCGACTTCATGCCCTGCTGCACCGCGGCCATGTTGGAGAAGTCCTGCGGCAGCACCGACCGCCAGTCCGGTGAGTCCTTCGGTGTGTACTGCCATTCCGTCTGCGGTTCTTGATCTTTGGGATAGAGCTCGTAGACGGCGACCTCGAAGATGCACTTGTCGGGGTTGTAGCTCGGATCAGGGCGGGCGCCGTAGCACAGCGCGCTCGTCAGGCCCTGGCCCACTTGGAAGTTCGGGAAGATCTGCCACGCTGTCCCGCTCTGACCGAGGATGTCCGGCGGGATCGTCGGCCAGACCACGCCGCGCTCCTCGTCATCGCGACGGGCCGAGGCCAGCCAGTGTTGCAGCACTTGGTCGGCAGGCGTGCCCTCGGGCAGTTCGTCGACGAGCCGCTTGGCGGCGTTCACCAGTGTGTTGGTGGTGGTCGCGTTGGTCTCTTCCATCGTGTAGATCTGCATCTCCGCGGTCGAAATGCGTGGATCGCCGGTGCCGAGGCGGATCTTGGACTTCGTCTCGTCCATGCCCTTCGGCGCGTCGTAGCCGATGTTGCTGTGCTTGCCCTGCGCCTTGGCCCAGCCCTTGAATTCGCCGAACTTGTTGAACTCGGGGTGGGTGGTGAACACGTGGTAGGTCTCGTTGAAAGCCTCCATCGCGACTTTCCAGTTGCAGTCGAAGTACAACCACTTGCGCCACTTGTAGCGCATGTTCTCCAGACCGAACGGATCGAGGATCTTCGCCGCCGGGAACAGGTAGTCGGCCAGCGGTTCGCAGTCGGGATCCATGTTGATGAACAGCCAGCCACCCCAGGTGTCGACCTGGACCGGAGCGAGATGGGTGTTCTGCGGAGTCAGCGCACCCTTCCAGTCATCCTGTTCGCGGATGTGGGTGCAGGCACCGTCCAAACCGTATGTCCAGCCATGGAATCCGCATATGAAGGACTTGCGCGCCTTGCCGACCGCGTTCTTGGCGCCCTCGGGGTTGTCGACCAGCCTGCGGCCACGATGCATGCACACGTTGTGGTGGGCCGCGAACTCGTTGGCTCCGGTACGCACGACGATGATCGAGTCGTCGAGGATGTCGTAGGTCAGGTAACCGCCGACCTCGGGGATCTCCTCGACTCGGCCGACCTGCTGCCAGACCTTGCGCCACAGCTTGTCGCGTTCGGCGCGGGCGTACTCCTCCGAGATGTACGCGTCGACGCCGATGGTCGTCGGCAGGGACAGCTCTTCAGTCAGCTCTTCGTCAGAATTCATTTCCGGCTTGTCGTCGATGTCGGTCATTAGATCCTCCTAATGGCTGCTCGGAAGGAATCGTCGGAGAGGAACAACGAGGTGTTGTCGGCACCGAGATGGGTCCACTTGAGGTTGAGGCCACCGTCGACCAATAGCGTCTGTCCCGTGATGTAGCTGGACAGATCGGACAACAGGAACAGGATCGCGCCAGCCTGCTCCTCGGGCGTGCCGCGGCGGCCCATCGCGATCGCCATGCGGTCGCGATCGGGGTCGTCGTCGACGTAGGTGCGTGAGGCGGCCGTCTCCGTCACGCCGGGAGCGACGGCGTTGACGCGGATGTTGTCGAGTGCGAGTTCGACGGCCATCGTTCGGGTCATGGCCACGACCGCCGCCTTGGCGGTGCCGTAGGCGAGGTGAAACGGTGCGGTGTTCATCCCGCTGATCGAAGAGATCGACACGATCGATCCTTCGGGCTCTGGCCGCGCAGTCTCCGCGGCGACCGCCTGGCTCATGAAGAACGCCGTCTCCAAGTTGGCGGCGAACAATGCCCGCCAGTCCTCGCGCGTCACTCGCGTCGCGGGCATCCACGTAGACGGCGCCGCACCACCGGCGATGTTGACCAGCCCGTAGAGATCGCCGTCTGTGCGCCGCACCTGGTCCATGACGGCGGCGATGCCCTCGTCGGTGGATGCGTCGGCGGAGACCGGCACGACCGACAAGCCCTGCTTGGCCAGCGGCGCGACATGCTCGTCGAGGTTCTCCTTGGACCGGCTCACCGCGACCACGGTGGCGCCCGCCTGGGCCGCCATGCGGGTGATCGTGGTGCCGATGCCGCCGCCGCCCGCCCCCGACACCACGACGATGCGGCCGTCCAGCCTCAGAAGGTCGTCCACGTCAATTGTCCGGACAACATATAGTGCTCTGCATATTGCAGAACACTATTCCGCAGGGGTTATCGCCTCGTCAAGGCCGGGCGCGCCGCCGCTTCAGCCTATTGTCTGGACTAGCAGGGCTTGATAGCGTCCGGGGTCATGACTGTTCCCGCCACGTCATCGCGCCCACCCTCCCGGTACATCGCATCCAATCCGACCGCCGCCGGAGGCTGGCGGCTCGAGAGGCTGACCACACCGAGCCGGCTGTTCGGCGCCAACGGTCTGCGCACCGGCCCCGACGGACGCGTGTACGTCGCCCAGGTGACCGGCAGCCAGATCAGCGCGCTGGATCTGGCCAGCGGTGAGGTCGAGGCGATCAGCCCCAAGGGCGGCGAGATCATCGCGCCCGACGACGTCGCCTTCGACGCGAGCGGCAACCTGTACGCGACGGAGGTGATGGACGGCCGGGTGAGCGTGCGCGAGGCCGGCGGTGCGGCGCGGGTGCTGCGCGACGATCTCCCGTGCGCGAACGGGATCACGGTGCATCAGGACCGGCTGTTCATCAACGAGTGCCGCGACGGCGGACGGTTGATGGAGCTCGATCGGGCCACCGGCGCGTCGCGAATCCTGTTGGAGGATCTGCCGTCACCGAACGCGATGGAGGTCGGGCCGGACGGATTGCTGTACTACCCCCTGATGACGGCCAACGAGATCTGGCGCATCAGCCCCGAAGGTGGTGAGCCGCAACGGGTCACCGGCGACCTCGGAGTGCCGGACGCCGTCAAGTTCGACTCGCACGGCTACCTGGTGTCGACACAGGTGGCCAGCGGACAGGTGCTGCGCATCGATCCGCGCAGCGGCGAGAAAACGCTGCTGGCCCAGCTCAACCCCGGGCTGGACAACCTGACCTTCGTCGGCGACCGCCTTTTCGTCTCCAACTTCACCGGTGAGATCACCGAGATCCTGGCCGGCGGCGAAACACGCACCGCGCTGCCGGGCGGGTTGAACTGGCCGCTGGACCTGGTAGTCGGCGAGGACGGGCGGCTCTACGTCGCCGACGGCACCTACTTCTATGCGGTCGGGGACGACGGTTCATTGGAGACCGTCGGAATGCTGTTCACACCGGGGTATCCCGGCTTTCTTCGCGGACTGGCTCCGGCGGGACCGGGAGCCTTCGTGGTGGCGACGTCGGGTGGTCAGATCGCCCGTTACCGTCCCGGCGACGGCGAAACCGACTACCTCGCCGACGGATTCGATCAGCTCTACGGTGTCGCCATCGGCCCCGGTGACACCATCGTGTTCGCCGAACTCGGCACCGGCAGCGTGCACGCGCTGCGGTCGGGCAACGTGGAACTGCTGGCATCCGGGCTGCTCGACCCGGTCGGGGTGGCGTTCGGACCCGACGGTGTGCCGCTGGTGGCGGAGTCGGGAGCGGGCCGCGTCGTGCGGCTGGCCGGGTCGACCGAGACCGTCGTCGACGGTCTGCAACGGCCGCAGGGCATCCATGTCTCCGAGGGTCAGCTGTACATCGTCGACGCGGGCGCGAAGGAGGTCATCGCGGTTGATCTGGCCGGCGGTGAGCGGCACACCATCGCCGCCGGACTGCCGGTGGGACCGCCGCCGGGTGTGAATCCCAAGCCGCTCAAGGGAATGCCACCGTTCTCCGGCCCTCAGGGGCCGTTCGCCGGCATCACCTCAGGCCCCGACGGCACCCTGTACGTGTCGGCCGACGGGGACGGCAGCGTTCTGGCACTGCGACGCACATGACAGTTACGCCGGCCGACCACCGGTACCTGCAGGTGGCACGCACCCTGCGCAAGGAGATCGTCGACGGGGTGTATCCCGTCGGCTCCCAGCTGCCGACCGAACAACAACTGTGCGAGCGGTTCGAGGTCAGCCGCTACACCGTTCGCGAGGCGCTGCGCCGGCTGCGTGACGACAACCTCATCGCGTCCCGCCCGCGCGCCGGGACGCTGGTCGTACCGCGTCCGGAGGCCAACAGCTATGCCCAGGACGTGATGTCGATCAACGATCTGCTCGCGTTCGCGTCGGGCGCGCAGCTCACGATCGAGTCCAATGCGATGGTGGTGGTCGACGACCACCTCGCTGAGCGGACCGGACTGAAGGCCGGAACGGAATGGCTCGCCGTCAGGGGCCACCGGGCCGACGGCACCGCCACACCGATCTGCACGACCGAGTACTACATCAACCGCGCATTCGCTGCGGTCGGCCGTCTGCTGCAACGGCATTCGGGTCCGATCTTTCCGCTCATCGAGGACCTTTTCGGGGTCAGCATCGTCGAGGTGCACCAGGAGATCTCTGCGATCGCGGTGTCACGCGAGCTCGCGGCTGCACTCCAGGTCGAGATGGGAACCGCGGCACTGGAGATGCAGCGCACGTACAAGACGTCCGACGGCGAGGTCGCACAGGTCACGGTCAACACGCATCCCTCGTCGCGGTACCGCCACTCGATGACCATGCGCCGGGTCAAGGGGCAGGCCGCACAGTGAGGGTCGACGAGCAGCGGACGGCCGACGCCTACCGGCGCGGACTGTGGGTGAGTGAGACGCTCGCCGACTCACTGCGAGACGCCGCCCAGGCCACGCCCGACCGAACGGTGTTGGTGGACGGCGATGTTCGGCTGGACTGCAAAGGCCTGCACGAGAAGGCCACCGCGCTGGCGCAGACCCTGATGGCGCGAATGCCCGCAGGCAGCGTGGTGTCGTTCATGTTGCCGAACTGGCACGAGGCCGCCGTCATCTACCTCGGCGCGACACTGGCCGGCATGGTGGTGAACCCCATCCTGCCGTCCCTGCGGGATCGCGAGCTCGCGTTCATCCTGTCCGACGCCGACAGCCGAGCGATCTTCGTGCCGTCGACCTTCGGCAACCATGACTACGCCGCCATGCTGGACCGGGTGACCGCACCGATGAGCGCGCCGCCGCAGGTCGTGGTCGTCCGCGGCGACGCGGGCCGCCACACCCCTTACCCGACGTTGTTCGCGGGGCAGACGGGAGCGGTGCTGCCGGTGCTGAATCCCGACACCGTGCGCATGATCCTCTACACGTCTGGCACGACAGGGCGGCCGAAGGGCGTTCTGCACACGCATAATTCGATCCACGCGCTGATCCGTCAGATCGGCGAGCACTGGCTGGTGTCCGACGGCGATACGTTCCTGGTCCCGTCGCCGATCGCGCACATCGGCGGATCGATCTACGCCTTCGAATGCCCCCTGCTGCTGGGCACGACGGCGGTGCTGATGGAGCGCTGGGACCCCGACAGGGCGGTGTCGCTGATGCTGGCGGAACGCAGCACCCACATGGCGGGCGCCACGCCGTTTCTCGACGGACTGCTCGGCGCCGCGGAGCGGGCAGGAACCCGGCTGCCGGACCTGAAGGTGTTCATCTGCGGCGGAGCATCCGTGCCGCCGTCCCTGATCCGCAGGGCGGCAGGCTATTTCGAGAAGGCCGCGGTGTCGCGGGTGTACGGGTCGACCGAGGTGCCGGTCACCACCGTGGGTTCCCTGCACGATCTCGACCATGCGGCCGACACCGACGGTCGGGCGGGTATCGCCGATGTCAAGCTCGTCGAGGGCGAGATCTGTGCCCGCGGTCCGCAGATGCTCGTCGGCTATCTGCATCCGGAGGACGAGACCGCGGCGTTCGACGACGAGGGCTTCTTCCGCACCGGTGATCTGGCCCGCTGGGTCGACGACGGGTACCTGGTGGTCACCGGCAGAGCCAAGGACATCATCATCCGCAACGGGGAGAACATCTCACCCAAGGAAGTGGAAGACCTTCTCATCGGGCATCCTGCGATCGCCGAGATCGCGGTGGTCGGCGTGCCCGACGAGCGGACCGGCGAACGGGCGTGCGCCGTCATCGTGACCGCCGGTCAACGCGAACCGGACCTGGACGACCTGCGCGAGCTGCTGATCAGCGAGGGACTGGCCAAGTTCAAAATCCCTGAGCAGATCGTCATTTGGGACGCACTGCCGAAGAACGATGCAGGCAAGGTCGTGAAACATCAGATCCGAGCGACGCTGACGAAGGTGGAGTGACATGCAGGTGGCAATCGTGACAGGCGCGAGCAGCGGCATCGGATTCGGGTGCGCGACGAAGCTCGCCGAGGCCGGCATGGCCGTTCTCGGGACGGGCCGCGACGAGACCCGGCTCGCCGAACTGGAGAAGGCGGTCGGCGATCCCGAGCGGATCGCGACGATGGCCGTCGACCTGACCACAGATGACGGGCCGCGACAAATCGTCGACGCCGCCATCCAGCGGTGGGGTCGCATCGACTTCCTGATCAACAACGCAGGGGTCGGTAAACCCAAGCCGTTGCACGAGACCGATGACGAATCACTGGACTATTTTCTTGGTCTGATGCTTCGCGCCCCGTTCCGGCTGGCCCGTGAAGCGGTCGTGCACATGCAGCCCGGCTCGGCGATCATCAACATCACGTCGACGTTCGCCGTCGTCGGCGGTTTGCGTGGCGGAGCGTATTCGGCGGCCAAGGGTGGGCTGACCTCACTGACCAGGCACATCGCCTGCCAGTACGGACCGCAGGGAATCCGGTGCAACGCCGTGGCGCCCGGTGTCACGCTGACGCCGATGGTGGCGACGCGACTGGAGGACGAGAGGTTCCGCAAGATCAACACGGAGATGACCCCATACCCGCGGCTGGGCGAAGTCAACGACATCGCGAGCACCGTCGCGTTTCTGTGCTCGGACGGTGCGAGCTTCATAAACGGTCAGGAGATCGTCGTCGACGGCGGTTGGACGTCGACCAAGTACCTGTCCGACTTCGCACTGAACGCCGAGTGGGTCGCGCGTTGAATCTGTTCGCCCTTCTGGACCAGGCCGCCGACCGCTTCGGCGATCGCGGCGCGGTGTTCTGCGGTGAGCGCCAACTGCATACCTGGGACGAACTGCGCGACCGCGCGCTGCGGCTCGCGGCCACGCTCGGAACGCCTGGCACCCGCATCGCCATCGCCAGCGAGAACCGGCCCGAGATCGTCGAGCTGATGTTCGCGACGTGGGCCGCCGAGTGCGTCGTCGTCCCGATCAACTACAAGCTCCATCCGCGCGAGATGGTCCAGATCCTCGACGACGCCGGCGTGGCGCAGGTCTTCGCATCGCCCAAGATCGGCGCGGAGCTGGCGTCCGTCACCGAGGTGCCCGTCGAAACCGTTGACTCGCAGGCCTATTCGGCTCGCATGACGGGTGCCCCGGCGGATCGGCCGCGCGTCACCGATCCGGCGACCCTGGCGTGGCTGTTCTACACCAGCGGCACCACCGGCCGCTCGAAGGGCGCGATGCTGACGCACCGCAATCTGATGGCGATGACGGTGTCCCATCTCGCGGATTTCGACTCGCCGGACCACGACTGCAGCCTGCGTGCACGGTGCGCCGATGTCGCACGGCTCCGGCCTCTATATCCCGCCGTACGTGTTGCGCGGTGCGCGGCAGGTGATTCCGGAGTCCGCTGCGTTCGAGCCGGATGAGTTCCTCGACCTCTGCGACCACCATCCCGGCTGCAGCGCGTTCCTCGCACCCACGATGGTGCAGCGGCTCGTGCAGACCGGACGCCCACGCCCGGACAACCTGCGGACGGTCGTGTACGGCGGCGGCCCGATGTACGTCGACAGCCTGAAGAAGGCGATGGCGGCGTTCGGCCCGATCTTCGTCCAGCTCTACGGACAGGGCGAGGCGCCGATGACGATCACGGGGCTGCGGCGAGCCGACCACCTCGACGCCGACGACGCGATCCTGGGATCCGTCGGCTACGCCCGCTCGGGCGTGGACGTCGCGGTGCTGCGCGACGACGACACACCGGCATCCGCTGGCGAGATCGGCGAGATCGTCTGTCGCGGAGACGTTGTCATGGCGGGCTACTGGAACAATCCCGACGCCACCGGCAAGACGCTTCAGGACGGCTGGCTGCGTACCGGCGACATGGGGTCGTTCGACGAGCGGGGTTTCCTGACCCTGCGGGACCGTTCCAAGGATGTCGTGATCAGCGGTGGAAGCAACATCTATCCTCGCGAGGTCGAGGAGATCCTGCTCGAGCATCCCGGCGTCGACGAGGCCGGGGTGGTCGGAGCACCCGACGAGGAGTGGGGCGAGGTCGTCGTCGCGTTCATCGTCGGCTCGGCGTCGCCTAGCGAGCTGGACGCGCATCTGCTGGAGCGCATCGCGCGCTTCAAGCGGCCGAAGCGCTATGAGTTCATCGACGAGTTGCCGAAGAACAGCTACGGCAAGGTCCTCAAGCGCGCGCTGCGAGAGCGGCTCACCGACTAGCGCGAGCTGGGCCCACACCGCAGGTAGGGGAACGCAGAAGTACCCGACACGCCGCAGTTCCGGGACACTTTACGTCTGCTCGCGCAAGAAAATGGCTGTCCGTAGCATGGCGACATGCGCGTCGTCATCGCCGGTGGACACGGCCAGATTGCCCTGATCCTCGAACGGTTGCTCGCGCAGCGCGGCGACTCGGTCGCGGGCTTCATCCGAAACCCGGCGCACGCGCCGGACCTCGAAGCAGCGGGCGCCGAACCTGTGGTGATCGATCTCGAGAGCGCCTCGGTCGACGATGTTGCGACCCATCTCCGGGGAGCCGACGCGGTGGTGTTCGCGGCGGGTGCGGGCCCGGGCAGCGGGGCGGCGCGTAAGGAGACGGTCGACCGCGACGCGGCGATCCTGCTCGCCGATGCCGCCGAGACCGCGCAGGTCGGCCGCTACGTGATGATCTCCGCGATGGGAGCCGACATCGAGGCGCCCGACGAGGCCGGCGATCCGGTCTTCGTGGCGTACCTGCGCGCGAAAGGCGCTGCGGACGACAACGTCCGGGCGCGGGCGTCGCTTGACTGGACGATCGTTCGGCCGGGTCATCTCATCAACGATCCGGGGACGGGGCAGGTCACGATCGCCGAGGAGACCGGCCGCGGCGACATCCCCCGTGAGGATGTCGCCGCGGTGTTGGTCGCCGTCCTCGACACGCCGGGCACCGCCGGCCAGACGTTCGAGGTGATCTCCGGCGACACCCCGATCGCCGACTACTTCACCACATCAACCCGCGAATGATCTCGGCCTGCGGAATGTCCTCGACAGCGATCAATCCCGCAGGCGCACGGCAGATCCAGTCGATCGCGTTGACGACGCGGGCCGCGGTGGAGACACATCCCGCCTCGGTGACGTCGAGCACCGGGTGCGAGACGTGCGTGTTGAGTTCGACCCGTGGTTCGCCTTCGACCACCACGCGGTGGACCCCGGTCTTACCGTCGGGCGGATACTCCCAGTCGGGCGCGGAGGCCGGGGTGAGTCGCGTGATGTGTTCCATGGTGATCACCGGAACCCCGTCGCGCACCCCCTCGACCGCGAACTGACCGCGGCCATCTGGCCGGGTTCGACGGTGGCCATCTTGCATTCGATCCGCTGTGTCGGCGTACCACGGCTCGATGCGCTGCCGAATCTCGTCGAGTTCCACACCGAGTTGGTCGGCGAGGTTGCGGACCGGCCCACCCCACATCGTGGTGAGCACGCCCGGCAGGAAGAGCATCGGCGGATCCGCGTCGGCGGTCATGCCGAAACCCATTGACACGCCGGTGAACTCGTAGTCGTCGTAGTTGGCGTAGTCGAAGATCTCCTGGACGGTGATCGACGTGGCGCGGGTGACCAGGCTCAGCGCACTGTGCACCTCGGTATCGCCCGAGTAGCCGGGATCGATGCCGTTCACGTACAGCGAGGCGTTGCCCGCCTGGCAGGCCTTTTCCAGTGGTTCCCGCAGCCAGTCGTCCGCCTGGCGAGGCGTCACCAGCCACACCATCGACGTGGCCGCCACGTTGATGCCCGCGGCGAGGAACTTCGACATCTGCTCGAGAGCTTCCATCGGCCGCGTCTCACCCTGCGCGGTGTAGACGACGCAATCCGGCTTCAGCGCGATCAGCGCATCGATGTCGTCGGTTGCGACGATGCCGGTCGGCTCACTCAGCCCGCACAGTTCGGACGCATCCCGTCCGATCTTGTTCGGGCTGGCGGCGTGCACACCGACCAACTCCAGATCGGGCCGACCGATGATCGCCGCCAACGAATGCTGGCCGACGTTGCCGGTGGAAAACTGTACTACTCTTCGCATTTGGTGCCTTCGCTCAGTAGTCGGGAATCGGCAGCGGCGAGTTGTTCGAGTCTATGCCGCCGTCCACGTGGAAGGTCGCGTTCGTCGCGTAGCAGTCCTTGGTCGACAGGTAGACGCAAAGCCGTGCCGAGGTCCGCGACGTCGACCGAGGCGGTGCAGCGGCGTCGTCTCCTCCATCTTCTCCCTCGAACCGGGCATCATGTCCAGGCTCCCCTGGTAGTCCGTCGGTGCGCGAACGAGACCAGGGCGATCGCGTTGACGCGGATCTTCGGCGCGAGTTCCTGCGCCATGGCGCGGGTGAGCGCCTCGAGGCCGCCTTTGGCGACGCAGTACGCGGTCAGCGCGCGAATGCCGAAACGCGCTGAGCCTGAGGAGATGTTGACGATCGAGCCGTGGCCGACCTCGATCATGTGCGGCGCGACGAGCTGACTCATGATGAACGCCGATGTCACGCACCAGTCGAAGGTGTGCTTGAAATCTTCGTCGGTGATGTCGAGAAACCGCGCATAGGTCGAGCCGCCGACGTTGTTGATGAGGATGTCGATGCGGCCGAAGCGATCCATCGCTTCACCGACGACGCGCTCACCGTCCGGACGGCTGATGGCGTCGGCGACGACCGCGTGCCCCTTGCCGCCGGCCTTTTCGATGCCCTCGATCGTGGCGACGATGTCGGATTCCGTTCGTGCGGTACCGACGACGGTCGCTCCGGCCTCCGCGAGGACCCTCGCGATGCCTTGACCGACACCCTTCCCGGCGCCGGTGACGATGGCCACCTGCCCGTCCAGATTGAACTGCTCCAGCGCCATACCAACCCTCCATCTCAATTGACTGCAGTCAATCACAGATGACGGAGCAAGACCAGAACCGGCGAGAACCACGCTGCAGGCGCTATCGTCGGAGCATGGCAGTGGTGGACAAACCCTCAGCGCGCGAGGCCAAACGGCTGCAGACGCGGGAGCGACTGATGGGTGCGGCCATCGCCGAGTTCAAGCGATCGGGCATGGCCGAGGCCGATGTCAGCGCGATCGTCGCCGCAGCCGGAGTCGCCCACGGCACCTTCTTCTTCCACTTTCCGACCAAGCAGCACGTGCTGCTGGAACTGGAACAACGCGAAGAGGAGAGGATCGCCAAACAGCTCGGCAAGTACGCGGATTCGAAACGCAACCTGTCGTCGATCCTCAAAGAGGCGGTCAGCCTCGTTCTGGGTCTGGAGCGTCGTCTCGGCGCCATGCTGTTCAAGGACTTTCTTGCACTGCACTTTTCACAGACGCGGCCCGCCGACGAAAGCAAGGAGCACCCTGTCATCGTCAGGGTGGCGCAGGAGATCGAGCGCGCCCAACAGCGGGGAAACGTGGGTCCCGACGTGAATCCGGTGAACAGCGCGGTGTTCTTTCTGCTCGGCCTCTATGCCCTGTTGACCACCACACACGACTGGCCGACGCAAAGCGAGATCCTCGATGACTACGTGGTCAGGACCCTGCGCGGTATTGAAGCCCGCTGACTGATTGACTATAGTCAGTTTCCGGTCGCGAAGCTCAAGGCTGCGCGGACGCTAGGAGGGGTCCTTGACACTGCATGCCAGAGCGACCGGCAGCGGCCTGGACGACCACATGGAGCAGTCGCGCCTGGCCCAACGGCAGGCCGACAAGTGGCTCATCTCGGGCAGCTTCCTGATCGGTACCGCCGCACTGGGAATCTTCGGGCTGCCGCTGTTCCTTCGCGGCGTCTGGCTGCAGCGCAAGGCGCAACGCGACGGGCTGTCGGTTCGGCCGATGCTGGTCACGCTCCTGGGATATCTGGTCATCATCGACGCCGCCATCAACATCTTCGGCTGGGCACTCGACCTCGTCGCCAGCCACACCATCCTCGCCCGAGTGTTGTTGAACGGCTGGGGCGCCATGTTCGACGCCGGCTACTTCTGGCACTACAACGAGCTGTGGCTCGGTGGTGCGGCAGGCCCCGGCGAGAAGGCGTTGGAAGTCGGGTTGATTCTCACCGTGTTCACGATGCGCATCGCCGCGGCGATCGGATTCCTGCAGATGAAGCGGTGGGGCCAACAGTGGATGATCGTCACCTGCTGGATGGGCGTGCTGATCTGGTGTGTCTACGTGTTCAACATGACCATGTTCGCCGACGTGCGCTACGCCGGTGTCATCTTCCCCGTCGTCGGCTGGTGGCTCTACGACATCTTCTACATCACGCCGTTTCTCGCGATCCCGTACCTGCACACGGTCAACCGGGAGATCTTCACCGACTGATTCTCGTCAATGACTCGAACTCATTGACTTGAATCAGTAATTGCGTTACAAAGAGCGAACCATGACGCCTCAGGTCAAGCCGTCGAGCGCGCGAAGCACGCCGACTGCAGACGCGGGAACGCATACTCGGCGCGGCCATCGCCGAGTTCAAGGTCTCGGGTATGACCGGCGCCGAGGTGAGCGCGATCGTGACGGCCGCAGGCGTGGCGCATGGAACGTTCTTCTTCCACTTCCCCAGCAAGGAACACGTGCTTCTCGAGTTGGAATCTCGCGAAGAGGCGCGTATCGCGGCCGAGTTCGCCCGGTTCCTGGACAGCCCGCATGACATGGTCTCCGCACTGACCGAGGTCGTCGACCTGGTGAGCGAACCTCGAGCAACGGTTCGGCCCGGTGCTCTTCAAAGAAATACTCGCCCTGCACTTCTCGCCGACCCGGCCGCACAAGGACGAGTGGACCGACCATCCCGTCATCGTCCTGCTGGTCCGCGAGATCGAGCGGGCGCGAGGCGACGGTGAGGTGCATCCGGAGGTCGACGCGTTCTACAGCGCGACATTCTTCCTTCTCGGCATCTACGGCGTGCTGACCACTACGGACAGCGCCGAGCACCCGCGACACCATGCTGGCGAAGTTGATCACCACCGCGGTACGCGGGTTGGAGGTCCGATGACTTCAACAGAGGCAACAAGCCGAAACAAGGAGGTCTGAGATGGACTGGATCTGGGAGATCCTTCGCTACGTCGCCGCGTGGGGCGGCACCGGCCTGGTCATCTGGTTCTGGTACTGGATGTTCTCGACTCTCGGCACGTTCTGAGTGTCGATGTCCGAGCTCTCCGACGAACACGCGATGGCGATCGAGCGCAGTTGCGCAGTGACCGCCGTCGCGTTGAGCGGTCAGCGTCGCGAGGGCGTCCGGCTTGTGACCGGCGCCCACCGCGACTTCGGCCTGAGCTCGGCGCTGGACTTCGTGCATGTTCCGTATCCGTCGTTCAGAAACGATTGGACGCGCAGGACCCTGACATGCGGTGTTGCACTGCAGTGTTCGCCATCGAAGGACCGCATCGTCGAGTATCGGCTCAATGAGCTGTCTGCACGCGAACTCAGTGCGCTGACGCTTGTCGAGGGCGGTGCGGCGATCGGCTGGATCGCAACGACCTGGCCGGGACTGCTGCCAGAGGTGCGACGGTTCCTGCCCGACCTCGAGATGCTCCCCGGCGATACCGATGCCAAGGAGATGCTCAACCGCGCTGTCGAACTCGCGCGCACGGGTCACACGTTGGCGGTTCATCCGCTCCTGGGCAGACTGCCGCTGGCGTACACGATGCCGCAGGGACTGTCCGACAAGCTGCGACGCAGCTTCGGCCGAATGCCCTGGACCACAACGCAGAAGCGCCTTCCCCGGCCGTACTCGGTACCCGTGGGCGGCGACGGCGGTGTGCGAAATCCCAATCTTCCGCCACCGAGTCGGCCTCAGGACAACGATCTCGACATCACCCCGGACCATCGTCCCGGCATCCCGTATCCGGAGTGGAACGAGTGGACGAAGAGTTTCATGCCGGATCACGTAGCGGTCCTCGAGCGCCCACACACCAGCCGCACTCGTCAACCGGCGCCGACATCGGCCGACCTCCGGAAATGGTTCTCCGAACACACCCATCGCGCGATGAAGAGCGGTCTCGAAGACGGCTCCGATCTCGACGTCGAGCAGTACGTCAGGCACTACATCGACCTGACGACCGGAGAGGCGATCGAGCCGCGCATCTTCCGGGAACTACTGCCCAGCAGCCGCGATGTCACCACGGCAGTGCTGCTCGACGGGAGTTCGTCGTTGGGTGTGCACGGCGGCCGGATCTTCAAACTGGAGTTGGCCTGTGCCGACGCGCTGTCCCAGGCGATGACCCTCGCGCGCGAACGCCACGGCATCTTCGTGTTCACCGGCAACACCCGGCACCGGGTCGAAGTCAATTGCCTCAAGGACTTCGAGGACCGGCGGTTCGTGCCGCCGAGCCGCGTCGGCCTGGCCACCGGCGGATACACCAGGCTCGGTGCACCACTGCGCCACTTGACGAGTCGGCTTCTGGCGCAGCCGTCAGAGCGGCGCCTTCTGATCGTGATCGGCGACGGCCTGATCTCCGACGAGGGCTACGAGGGTCGATACGCGTGGGCCGACGCGGCGCACGCCGTCGAGGAGGCCCGCGACGCAGGCGTGTCGATGTACTACGTCGGCGTGGGCCCGACCCGGGTCGATCCGCTTCCGGAGGTCTTCGGACCGCGCCGTTCCCAACGTATCCGGCGCATCGAGGACCTTCCGCGGGTATTGGCCCACGTCCATCGCGAGCTTGTCGCCGCATGAGTAACAACCAGCTGAGGGAGAGATGACCACCGACACCTATTACTCGAACGGCAACGAAGTCCAGTTGTTCGAGCAGGCGTATCACCAGCGCCTACCCGTGATGCTCACCGGACCGACGGGGTGCGGCAAGACACGACTGGTCGAGCACATGGGCGTGCTTCTGCGCCGGCCGGTGGTGACGATCAGCTGCCACGACGACCTCACCAGCTCGGATCTGGTCGGGCGTTTCATGGTGACCGGAGGCGACGTCGTATGGACGGACGGCCCGCTCACCCGGGCGGTCAAAGCCGGCGCCATCTGCTATCTGGACGAGGTCGTGGAGGCCCGTCACGACTCGCTGGCGATCCTGCACTCGCTGACCGACCATCGCCGCGCGTTGTATCTCGACCGCGCAGGCGAGGTCGTCCAGGCGCCGGAAACCTTCATGCTCGTCTGTTCGTACAACCCTGCCTACCGCAGCTCGCTGAAAGAGCTCAAACCGTCGTTCCGCCAACGCTTCGTCACGCTTCCGATGAGGTACCTGCCTGCCGATCGAGAGGCCGAGGTCATCGTCGCAGAAGCGGGTATCGACCTGCCGGCCGCCAAGCGGCTGGTTCAGTGCGCCACCGCGATCCGGACCGCGGACGAGGCATTTCACTTCGAGCCGCCGTCGACCCGCGTGCTCGTGACCGCAGCGCAGCTGATCGCTGCCGGTGCAAGCGAACTGGACGCCGCCGAAGCGTGCATCCTTGCGCCGCTGTCCACCGACGGTGCGATCACCGACGGCCTACGTGAAGTAGCGGTGGCCAGCCTGGCGACCAACGACAGCCCGAGCACACCGCGATAGGAAGGAGTCCTGCCATGGACCAAAAAGAGGTGAAGCGCAAGCGGGCGCTCATCATTCTGCAGATCGTCATCTACGGCTATCTGGCGTTGATGTTCGGGATTCAGCTCTACATGTCCTTCGCCCGAGGCTGGTGGGAGTTGTGAACCTCCCACTGCTCAACCGACTTTCGGGCAACAAGACGCCCGCGCCGGTCGACGGCTCGGTCAGCCTCGAGGACCATCACGAAGAGTCTCGGCTGGCTCAGCGGCGGGCCGACAAGTGGATGATCGTCGGCGCGGCGTTGATGGGTATGTGGGCGCCCGGACTCATCGGCTTCCCGATCTTCATGCGTGGGGTCTGGCTGCAGCGCCAGGCACTGCGGGCCGGCCTGTCGGTTCGGCCCATGATCGTCACCCTGATCGGTTATCTGGTCCTCATCGACGGCGCACTCAACAGCCTCGGATGGGCGCTCGACCTGGTCGCCAACCACACCCTGATCAACCGGGTGCTGATGGTCGGCTGGGGCAACATGTTCGACGCGGGTTACTTCTGGCACTACAACGAACTGTGGGTCGGCGGTGCTGCCGGACCGGGTGAGAAGGGCTATGTGGCCGGCCTGATCCTGACCGTCTTCGCCATGCGCTGCGCTGCGGCGATCGGCTTCCTGCAGATGAAGCGCTGGGGTCAGCAGTGGATGATCATCACCTGCTGGATGGGCGTGGTGATCTGGTGCGCGTACGTCTTCAACATGACGATGTTCGCCGACGTCCGGTACGCCGGTGTGGTGTTTCCCGTCATCGGGTGGTGGCTCTACGACATCTTCTACATCACCCCGTTCCTCGCCATCCCCTATCTGCACACGGTCAACCGCGAAATCTTCACCGACTGAACAGGTTTAAGGAGTAATGCTGTGACGACCACACCTGAATCGACAGAGGAAACGAAGGCCGACGATCTCCCGCCGGGGACGACGCCGTTCTACGCCAATATGCACAAGTGGATCAAGCGCGCGGTCCTCGTGTGCCTGGTCGCGCTGGTCATCGAGGGGGCGTTCACGCTGCCGTTCATGGCGGTGTATTACGGCTATCCGACCCTGAGCCTCACCGAGATCTGCAGCGAGCTGCTCAAGGTGCGCTACTCCGACGACACGTTGGAGTGCAAGGTGCCCTACCCGGCGTTGGGGCCCCCCGAAGGCGCCGAGGGCAAGGACACCGCCCAGGACCAGTGGGGCATCCAGCCAGTGCCGAAGTACCACCGGCTCGGCTTCCGCGAACTGGTGCGAATTCACGATGAAAGGGCGGCGCGCGAGGCAGTAGACCAGCAGCAGGGAGCGCCGTCACCGTGACGATGAAATCACCCGAGGAACATGCGGAGAACCTCGATCTTCGGCACGAGGACTTCAACGACAACGACTTCCTGTACGACGTCTATGACGTGATGCGACGGAACACGCCGTTCTCGCATACCGACACGCCGTTTCTCAGCGCCACACCCGGTGGTGCCTGGGTGGCGAATCGGTATGAGGAGTGCTACAAGGTCCTGCAGGACTGGGAGCACTTCTCGAGCAACCCGACTCCCGAGGGGGCCGAACAGCTCGCGGGCGATCTCGTGATCACGCTCGACCCGCCCAGACAGCAGAAGTTCCGCAAGGTCCTCAACCCGTACTTCTCACCGGCTCGGATGAAGGCGCTTCGGCCCCAGATCCGCGCCGAGACCGACCTGCTGATCGACGGTTTCATCGAGGACGGGAAGGGCGATCTCGCACAGGTCGCGTGGCGACAGCCGGGCGTCGTGTTCTTCAAGTACCTACTCGGCATGCCCATCGATGATGTCCCCCTGTGCATCGAGTTGACGGACACCGCGCTCAACGGTGTGACCGAGGAATCGCGCATGGCCGCCTGGGGCGGGCTGTATCAACATCTCCACGATGCCGTGACGGCGCGCACCAGCCAGCCTCCGCGGGACGACATGATCGACGTGTTGCTCTCCGCCGAGATTGACGGTGAGAAGTTGCCGTTTCAGGACGTCGTCGCGAACGCGATGCTTCTGGTGCAGGCCGGCCTCGAAACGACGGCGAGCGCGATGTCCTTCGCATTCCACTATGTTGCAACATATCCCGAGGAACGTGACCGGCTCATCGCCGAGCCCGAGATCATGCCGAAAGCGGTCGAGGAGTTCATCAGGTTCGCTGGATCGATCCACGGCATACCCCGGACGGTTGCGAAGGACGTCGAGTTGAGCGGGCACAGCTTCTGCCCCGGTGAATCGGTGATCGTCAACTATGCCTCGGCGAACCGTGACGCCGCAGAGTTCCCCGATCCGGATCGCTGTGTCCTCGATCGCCAAGCGAATCGGCACCTCGGATTCGGGGCCGGCGTCCATCGGTGCCTAGGGTCCAATCTGGCGCGACTGGAGTTCGCCGTCGGACTCGAGCAGGTCTTGTCGCGGATGCCGGACTGCGCTCTCGCATCCAGCAATGGCGCGGTGTTCCACGGGAACTCCGTGACGCGGGGGTTCCGGCAGATCCCCGTTGTGTTCACGCCCGGGGAGCGCTCCACCGCATGACTTTTCGAATTGTTCAGTGGACAACCGGCAACGTCGGGAAGAAGTCGATTCACGCGATAGCCGCCAATTCGTTGCTGGAACTCGTGGGTTGCTACGCGTGGTCACCGGACAAGGTCGGCCGCGACGCCGGCGAGTTGTGCGGGATCGAGCCGCTCGGTGTCCTGGCCACAGACGACGTCGACGCATTGATTGCGCTGAAGCCGGACTGCGTGGTCTATAACCCGATGTTCGCGAATGTCGACGAGTTGGTGCGGATTCTGGGCGCCGGCATCAACGTGGTGACGACCTCGGAGTTCATCACCGGTCACCGGCTCGGAGCGGGTCGCGACCGCATCGCGGAGGCTTGCGAACTCGGCGGTTCGACGATATTCGGCAGCGGACTCAATCCGGGCTTCATGCAATTGTTCGCGATCATCACCGCCGGAATGTCCGACCGAGTGGATCGGGTTTCCATCGTGGAGTCCTTCGACACCACCATCTACAACTCTCCGGACACCGAGAAGATCATGGGTTTCGGCTATCCGATCGACCAGCCCGACCTGCGCGAAATCACGGAGCGAGGCTCGGGAATCTTTCGAGAGGCGGTGCTTCTCCTCGGCGATGCTCTCGGCGTGGAGCTGGACGAAATCCGTTGTGAGGCTGAGTACGCGCAGACGACCGAAGACCTCGACCTGCCCGGGGGCTGGCATATCGCCAAGGGCTGCGTTGGGGGAATCGATGTCCGTTGGAAGGGGTACCTCGGCGGGCGCGATGTCGTCGAGGTGCGTGGGGTGTGGACCAAGGGACAGTCATTGGATCCCACCTGGTCGATGGGTTTCGGATACGACGTCACGGTCGAGGGTCGTCCGACGATCAAGACCACGCTGAGCTTCGAGCCACCGCCGGACTTCGTGGGAGAGACCATCGAGGACTACGTCCTGTTGGGACTCACCATCACCGCCGTGCCTGCGATCACCGCGATACCGGCGGTCGTCGCGGCCCCTTCGGGCATTGTCACCTACAACGACCTTCCGCTGCTACTTCCCCGAGGTGTGCTCAATGTCTGAGAAAACGTATCGAGTCATCCAGTGGATGACCGGCGATGTCGGCCAGGTCGGCGTTCGGCATTTCGCCGACAACCCGGTCTTCGATCTCGTCGGCGTGCTGGTGCACAGCAAGGAGAAGGTCGGCAAGGACGCCGGTGACATCGCAGGCATCCCACCGGTCGGCGTCGCCGCGACCGACGACATCGAAGCGATCGTCGCCATGGACGCCGACTGCGTGTTCTACACCCCGATCATCATGGACACCGACACCGTCTGTCGGCTGCTGCGTTCGGGCAAGAACGTCGTCACCACAAGCGGATTCTTCTATCCCTCACCCGATTTCGCGGCCGACGGCGACAAGATCCGTGCCGCATGCCAGGAGGGTGGGACGTCCTTCCACGCCGGCGGCATCCACCCGGGCTATGCGGGCGACATCCTGCCGCTCACGCTCGCCCGCGTGATGAGCAAGATCGACCAGATCCGCGTCTACGAAGTCGTGAACGTCCTCACCGATGCGCCGCTGGACCACATCGACTGGATGGGCTTCGGCAAGGACAAGGACAAGTTCCTCTCGGAGCCAACGATTCTGGGTCTCGGCCTGCCGTTCTTCGCCCAGTCGATGTACATGATCGCCGACGGCCTCGGCGTGACCATCGACGAGGTGACCGCCGCGGAGGTGAAAGCCGCCGTGGCCACAGAGGACATTCCGCACGAACTGGGCGCGATCCCCCGGGGCACGGTCGCCGCGCAGCACCACGAGTGGACGGCCTGGGTAGACGGCAGACCGCTGATCGTCTTCCATGCGATCTATCTGACCACCGCCCCGGACAAGATCGAGCCGTCGTGGGATTGGGGTAAGACGCGCTACCGCATCGTCTTCGAGGGTGACCCGCCGAGCGAACTGACCCTCGAGGGTGTCGAGAAACCGGATGGTTCGATGGCGCATCCGGGATACGACTGGACGGCGATGGGTGCCATCAACGCGATTCCCGACGTCTGCGACGCGCCGACCGGCTGGCTCACCCATCTGGATCTCGGTCTGATTCGACCGCGTGGATTGGTGCGCACATGACAGAGGAACGCGAAGCGCCGCGGCTGCATCACATCGCGTTCGCGGTCGCACCCGAGCGGCACGCCGCCGTCGCCGAGATGTTCACCGAGATCGGCTTCACCTTCCAGCCGGTCGAGCTCACCGAACTCGGCGTCAACGTCGACCTGGATTGGAACGGGGGTCTCGAGTTGATCAGTGCGGTTCCCGGCTCGACCGCCGAAGTCGCCACGTTCGTCAACGATTTCGTGGAGCGTCACGGCGACGGCGTCTACACCGTGGTGCTGCGGGTTCCGGGCGCATCTGCGGCCGAGAACGATCACCGAGCGCTACGGGTCGACAACGCGCTTCCGGCAGAGCTTCTCAGGAGAGGGCACCTACCTCGACGAGATCGACCTGTCCGTATTCGGCCTTCCGCTGACCTTCCTCTCGACGAACATCCCATGACCGTCGACGCCGCCAAGCCCAGCGTGTTCGACGCGGGTCTGCCCACACTCAGCTACGACGTGACCGACACGCCACAGGAAATCTATCCCCAGTTCCGGGAAGCACAGCAGGCCGCGCCGATTGCGCTGGGACCGATTGGGCCCGAGGTACTTTCGTACAATCTGGCGCGAACGGTTCTCGGCGATCCCCGGTTCGGGATTCCCCCGGGCATTCACCTGACCGCTCACGGCATCACATCCGGTGAGCTGTGGGATCGAGTGACCCGCAGCATCCTGTGTATGGAAGGCGACCAACACCGCCGACTCCGCAGCTTGGTTTCACGGGCCTTCACGCCGCGTGCCACCGCGCGTATGGACGAGACCATCCACACGGTGATCAACGAACTCACCGATGCCGTCGATGCTGCAGCCGGCTGTGAATTCGTCGAACAGATCGCACGCCCATATCCGATACCCGTCATCTGCGCGCTACTCGGCGCACCCCCTGAGGACTGGCAACTGTTCTCGAAGTGGGCAGAAGACATCTTCAAGGTCGTCAGCTTCGATATCGACCTCGCCGCAGAGGAACCCACGGTGTTGAGAGCGTGGGATGCGTTCGATGACTACATCGACGACATGATCGCCGATCGGCGCGGCCACCTGACTAATGACCTGCTCTCCGAACTCATCGGGCCGAAGTCGACGGCGATCGGCTTGACGCCGGCGAAGTGCGCATGCTGGCATTCAGCATCCTGTTGGCCGGCACCGACACCACACGCACGCAATTGGGCGCCTCGATGCAGGTCTTCTGCGACCATCCAGATCAGTGGGCATACTTCGAGACCGCCCCGAGTTGGGAATGAACGCCGTCGAGGAAACCATGCGTCATTCGCCGTCGATGTGCAGCACGCTTCGCAGCGTCACCGAGGACGTCACCGTGGGCGAGTACACCTTCCCCGCAGGCACGTTCATCCTCGTCAACACCTACGCGGCGAACCGGGACCCGGCCATCTACGACGATCCGACCCGCTTCGATATCACCCGTAACGACCCTCCAGCCATCCTGACGTTCGGCGGCGGTGCCCACTACTGCCTCGGTGCGAACCTGGCGAGACGTGAACTCTCCGAAGCACTCAAGATCCTTGCTCACCGGATGCCGAACCCCCGGGTCGTCGGACCGGCACCCTGGAGGCCACTGCTCGGTATGAGTGGGCCGACCAGTCTGCCCATAGAGTTCGACCGATGAAGTCGTACAAGATCGATCCGGACGTCCTGCACACGGTTGCCAAGGAGGTCGTCGGCCTGCCGCTGGAAGGTGGGAAGCTGCTCAGGCGGGCCACCGAGCTTCTCGCGGCCGAGTACCCCGGTCTCATCGATCCCACGCCGGGGCGCTGGGTGGGCAGCAAGGCGGGCGGCATCCTGGGCAAGGTCCGGTTTCTCTACTTCAGCCCGCGCGAGTACATCGTCATCTTCGGCTCACCTTCTGGTACGCAAGGCTTTTCGGGGCGCTACAAGCACGTGGACGTCCACAAGTTCCTGATAGCCGGCCGTATCGACTGGTATGACGTGGAGTCCGACGACGATCTCCGCCAAGACCCTGCTCCCGGGGGGCACGCACATATGGAACGGGGTCAAGCCCGCGGCATGACGATTCATCCCGGCTCGTGGCACATCGAGTACGGGCGCGGCGCGGTCGCCACCACCCTGCCGTTCGCGATGGTGGACACGTTGTCGGTGTCGCTGGAACTGGAATCCGTACGCCGTTCCGCGGTCGAATTCACCCAGCTGATCCGTCGACGCCCGCGCCGCTGACGAGGTTATCCCCAATCGCGGATTCATCCACAGGTAGGGGTTCGGGCACGTTGGTTCGTCGGTCCGTGTGAGCAGGATTGGAAGCGTGTTCGAATCAGCTACCGACAGTGAGTTGCTTGATGTGATGGGTGATGCCGAGCGCGCTGAGCGGGTCGCGGTGGCGCGCAAGGTGGTGGCGGCGGGTCGGTTCACGCTGCAGCGGTTGGCCGCCTCGGGTCAGGACTTTCTGCAGTGGTGTGTGGACTACTGGGATGTGGTGGCCGCCGAGATCGCCGCGGAGTTGGGGATCAGCCGCGGGCGGGCCTCATCGATGATGGACTACGGACAGACCCTGATCGAGCGGCTCCCCACCCTGGGCGAGGTGTTCACCGCGGGCGCGGTCGATTTCCGGGTGATCCGGATCGTGGCCTTTCGCACCGCGCTGATCAGAGACGAGCAGGCCCTGGCGGCAATCGATGAGATGGTGGCTCATAAGGCGCCGGCCTGGAATGCGCTGTCGGATAAGAAGCTGGCCGATCTGCTGGACTGGATGGTCCTCGACGTCGACCCCGACGCGTGGCGGGTCGCCCAACAGGCAGATGAGGACCGCCACCTCGAGTTCGGCCGCGCCAAGGACGGGACGGTCGAGGTCTACGGTTCGCTGCGCATCACCGACGCCGCAGCGCTGAACGCCAGACTCGCAGGGTTAGCGGCCACGGTGTGCCGCGACGATCCGCGCACCACACGGCAACGCCGCGCCGACGCGATCACCGCGGTGCTGGCCGGGGAATCGACCATAGCCTGCCAATGCGGATCAGAACACTGCCAAGCCGCCACCAATGCCGATGTCCCGTCGAATGTGGTGATTCATGTGGTGGCCGAGGAGGCCACCGCCACCGGCGAGGGCACCACGCCGGGATATGTCTCCGGTCACGGGGTGATTCCGCCGGCCATGGTGCACCAGATCGCCAAAACCGCCACCCTCAAACCAATCATCGTGCCCAAAGACACCGTGGCCGAGCCGCAGTACCGGCCCTCGGCCGCGCTGGCCGATTTCGTGCGCTCCCGCGATCTGACGTGCCGCTGGATGGGCTGCGACAAACCAGCATGGCAGGCCGACATCGATCACACCGTCCCGTATCCGCTCGGGCCCACCCACCCGTCGAACAACGATTGCTTCTGTCGGTTCCATCATTTGATGAAGACGTTTTACACCGGGGCCGACGGTTGGACGGTGCGCCAGCAGCCCGACGGCACCATCGTGTTCACCACACCCACCGGCCGAGTGCACACCACGAAGCCGTTCGGGGCGATGCTGTTCCCGCAACTCGCGATACTCACCGGCGAACTCGCCCTACCCGAACAGCCGCCACCCGGCCCCAACCGCGGCCTGGCGATGCCGAAACGAAAGGCACCCGCGCCCAAGCGCGCGCCTACCGAATACAACGGGAACGCACCATCAACGTCAGCCCGCCAAGCCAACGACCCTCCACCGTTCTAAAATCGTCGGATGTCATAGGCATTGGACGCACCGAACTGTCTACGAATGGAACCGACGTTCACGCGTGCGGGCTCCGTTCACAGAACCGCAACTGGTTACCGAACGGATCCGTCACCTCCACGGTCAGTCCCCACGGCTCATTCTCAAGCCCCGGTTTCGCGAATCGGTAGTCCCTAGCGGTGATTTCGGCGTGGAACTCACGGATGCCGTGCATCGGCACGAACACCACGCTGCCCGGCGTGCCGTCGCCGTGGTGCTCCGATAGGTGAATGATCAAGTCGGAACGACTGATCTGTGCGTACCGGCGGAAGTCCGGCTCGAACCGGTGCTCCCAATCGGTGGTGAAGCCGAGATAGCCGATGTAGAACTCCTCGGCCTTGGCCTGATCGAAGACCCTTAGCACTGGGATGGCGCGCTCGAATGCGATCACGCCGGCGCGAACACCGATTTGAACTTGTCCAGCGACTGTCGGATATCGCCCTTAAGCGCACCGGCGACCAGCATGCCGATCGGACCGAACAACGCGGGCCCGCCGAGGTGCACGTCGAACGTGACGGTCGATCCGTCACCGGCAGGCTTGACCTTGCCGATCAGTTTCACCTTCACGCCGCCGACACCGACGCCGTCGAGCGTCATCGCCTCCGGCGGCTTGTAGTGGACGATGGTCCACCTGATCCGGTTGGGCATGCCCTTGACTTCCACGATCGACTCGATGACCGTGCCCTTCTCCAGGGTTTCGGGCAGCTTGCTGCGCCAGACGCGGTGGATGCTGAGCCACTCTTTATAGCGGGACAGATTAGACGCGCACTTCCACGCCGTCTCCGGCGGCAACGGGACGTCGACGGAGACAGAGAGTTTGGCCATATGTACTAGGGTGTCTGCGGATTGCTCTTGTCGACGGCCTTCTTGGCGGCGTCCTGCACCTTGTCGACGTGCTGGGTGTACTTGCCCTGCGTCTTCTGGTCGACGATGTCGGCGGCCTTGTCGATCGCGGTGTCCACCTTGTCCGCGTTCTTGGACAGCAGACTCTTCACCTTGTCGAGGAATGCCATAGGGCTACCCTACTCGCCGCCATTTTTGAATGCTCCTCTCGTCCGCGCCGCCCACAGCCTGCGGCGCTCTCCCAGAATCGCTCCCTGGACCCACCAGATGACCTCGATCGCCGCCGCTCCGACGAGGCCGATGATCAGCGCCATCGACGTGATCTTGACGTTCGACGGATCGAGCATGAACGCCTCTCGCGCCACCGGAATCGAGAAGATCACCACATACGCCAGCCCCGACAGCGTCACCAGCGCGACCCGCCACCACTGGTACGGACGTGCCACTACCGCGAGCACCCACACGCCGGCGACCAGAAGGGTGATCAGCGCCGCGGTCGACGCCTGCATCTGTTCGGTCGGGGTGGCCTCACGGCCCTGATACGCCACCAGGTACGAGGTGAACGTCGCGATCCCAACGACGAGTCCCGACGGCAGCGCCGCCGTCATCACCCGACGTACGAAGCCGGTGTGGGCGCGTTCGTTGTTGGGCGCCAAAGACAGGACGAACGCCGGAATCCCGATGGTGAACCAGGCCGCGATCGTGACGTGGATGGGCTGAAACGGGAACAGCAGCGGATCGGTTCCGAACAGTTTGGACGACAACCCCTCCAGACCGACGAGAATCGCCAGCAGCACCGAGTAGACGGTTTTGGTGAGGAACAGGTTCGAGACCCGCTCGATGTTGCCGATCACGCGACGGCCCTCGCCGACGACGTACGGCAGTGTCGCGAACTTGTTGTCCAGCAGCAGCGATCTGAGCCACCGCCCGGGACGCCGAACTGCCCGAGCCCATCGCCACGCCGATGTCGGCCTCCTTGAGCGCGAGCACGTCGTTGACCCCGTCCCCCGTCATCGCCACCGTGTGGCCGCGTGACTGCAGGGCGTGCACCATGGCCCGCTTCTGATCGGGCCGCACCCGGCCGAACGTCGTGTACTCCTCGAGGGTGTCGGCCAACTGGGCGGGAGTGTCGGGAAGCTGTCGTGCGTCCATCGTCTCGCCGTGAAGGCCGAGCGACCTGGCCACGGCGCCGACCGACACGGCGTTGTCGCCTGAGATCACCTTGATCGAAACCTTCTGCGAGGCAAAGTAATCAAGGGTGTCGCGGGCGTCGGGTCGGATGCGTTGTTCGAGCACGACCAAGGCAGCGGGCGTGACCCGGCCCGG
>CAVRMG010000010.1:0-78220 GCA_963721495.1 uncultured Actinomycetota bacterium
AATTCCCTTAGCTCCACCGGTATCGGCTCAGGTCAGAAGTGGTTTCAGACCTCCGTAGGCCGCGACCCCTCGTTAGATGGTCATTAGCTGGGCCAAAAGTGTCCCTTGGGACATCCCGCCGTCCAACTAGCGATGCTGCTGTAATCGTCGGTCATGTATGTGGTTCTCACTCTTCGGGCTCAACCGAACAGCGACGCGCCGAGGCGGCCCTCAGCTCGTCGGCCTTGGCCTCGCTATAGATTCAGCAACGACACCGCCGGGTCGTGGCCGTGCCAGGCCGCTGACGGGTGGTGCTGGTCGAGCATCAGGGACACGCTGGTGTTGCGCAGGCCGTGGAGGCGGATATGGCGCAGTCCGGCCCGCTCGCGTAGCCGGTGGAACTCGTCGCTGTACCACTCCGGGCGGGCGCGACACCCGCACGGCGATCAGCCGATTGTCCGACCAGGCAATGCCGACAGCCATAGCCTCTTCATCTGCCGTGGTCTTGGTACCGCAAGGCCTCGTCGCGGGAGTGGCAGTCCCGCGCTGACCGCCGCGACTTTCTCGCAGCACCTTCTTCGGTTCCGGCACCATGGTCACCCGGGCGCGCCGCACGCGCAGCGTGTCACCGTCGTGGACCAGCGGTGCCCGAGCACGTCCGCTTCGGCGTAACCCGTAGCACGACAACAACCAGCACGCGAACAACCTCTCGTCGCGCACCGAGTCGCGGAACGCCTCGACCTCAGCGACCGTCCACGACTTCGTGGTGACGTCGTCGTTCTCGATCACGTCGGTAGGATGCTTGACCAACGCAATCGGGTTGCGCGACAAGACGCCCGGTCGACGAAGGACTGGGACTATATCTCGGTGAATATGGTCAGTGTCGTGCGGACTGTCACCGGTCTAACCCCGCGGTGGGCGCGTCGGCCTCGGCGGGCTCAGCCGAGCACGTATAGCGCGCGGCGGGGCCGGGTGACGCGACCGGCGCGGATCAAACCGGACACAAGTGTGCACATCGCGACCGGGAACGCGGCGGAGATGCTCTCTCGCCGCCGAGATGCCGTCCGGGTGCTCGCCGATCAGCGCGGCCACTCGGCTGGACAGCGACTCGGGTTCTTCCGTAGTGTCGCGGTGAGTCGCGGCCTCGGTGAGCATCCACTCGACCAGCTCGTCGCCGTCGGCCTTGGCGGAGCTGTTGTAGCCGTTGAGTGCCCAGCAGGCGCCGCACCGGTTTGGAGGCTGTTGTTGTAGCTGTTCAATGTCACCGGACGGATACCGCGGCGTCCTTTAAGCCACGCATCGCACGCCTCATCCACGGCGATCGCCGTCCGCCGGGTGTGCCCGCGACCTCTGTGGGGGCGGTGGTACCCCCCGGCGGGGCCTCGGTGAAAGTCCGTAGGTGAAGCGGCGCCGGTCCCGCGACCCGTCCGGTTCGAGGCGGCGCGCCCACATCCGGCGCGGGGGTATCGTAGCCGACGGCGCCGTTTTGGGGGCGAGGCGCTTCGTGATCGGCTCGCTTCGCCGGCGACGCCTGGGGCTGCTCGGTCATGATCTTCCCCTTCGGTCGTTGTTGTGGCGGTGGGTTATTCGGTGGTGTCACGCTGTTGGCGGCGGCCGTTTCGGCAGCGGCCGGTCTCTAAACAATCCCTCGGCCTTGGCCCGCTTAAGCAGCCTGTCGACGGTCGTCTTCTCGCCACGTTCAACTCGGCGGCGACGGTGGGGCGCACCGGCTGTCCGAGGCAACTGCTCGGCGAGCATCGCCGCCTGGTGGAACTCTCGAAAACGGGTTTCTTGGCCGAAGGCGGTGTCTTTTTAACGACGATCATGCCCGGCATCCGTTCCCATCGTCGGCCGCCGATGTAAGAGATCCGTCCGGCCAGGTACTTGCATCGCTTGCACCGCCGTGTAGGCCAGGCGCTTCGGCGGGGGTGTGACCAGCTTGTTGATGCTGCGGATGTCCTTGAGGCGATGATGGTCAAGGCCTTCCCCGGTGTGATCGATGGCACCGCAGAGATCAGCGCCGCCGATGGCGCGCGCGCGGCCGCCGAGTTGCAGAAGATGACCGCCGCCGACGCTGAGATGACCGGATGGCGAAGATCGTGGCGACCCAGAAGCACAGGATCATTGATGTGTTTCCAGCAGCAGGTGCTGCACGGGGTCGAGGGCCAGCGCGCCCCGCCGGGCGGCGCGCGTCTGGCACTGGTCGAAGACCACCCCGGCCACCGACGACGACTTCGACTCCGGCGACGACGACTCCGACGAGGACGAGCGCGAGTTCTGCGCGGCTTTTCCACCTTGGCGCGGAGGTTAACTAGCGGGACGCGTGTTCGTTGCTCCGAGGCCGCCCACAGCGGCCGAGCACGGGCGCCTTGAACGCGTCCCGCGGCCAGCCTGGGGGCGGGGAACCGGTTCTCCAGGCAGATAAGATCGAAACTTTTTGGTAGCCCAATCCCTTTGCGATTAGGGCCGGGTGCGAATGTTTTTCTCCTGCCGCTGACTTTCACCGCCGACTTCTCCGCCGGATATCGGATTACGGGTCGGTTATATGGGTCCGGGTGATCCGGTCCCGGAAAGTTGGACAGGAATGTGGGACCGGGCGCTGGAATGCGTTACGACATCTGCTGGCACACCATAAATTGGACGTGGGTTCCGGCGTGGAGCGCGCTCCACTCCAATCCGCTGGGCCGCAGGGTGAGTCTTACGGCCGCTTGTCGGTGGGTAGTGAAGAGCAAGCTCGTCACGCTGCCGCTCGTTACTCTTCAGTCAGTGGCCACGACTCTTCAGTTGGTGCACGCCGCTCTGTCGGATGGTTGCGGCGGTAGCGGGGCCGACGCCTCGCACTTGCGGCAAGCGGGGCCCAGGCGGGATCTGCTCGCAGCCGCTCACGCGCCCTTCTTGCATTGCCACGACGGTATCTACCTAGTTCGTTTTTAGGTCGTGGATGGTGAGCGGGCGTGCAGACGGATCATGCAGCTCGCGGTCGGTTTTCTGTTCGTACTTCGCGAAAAACCAGGTAACTCGTTCTGGATGCGTCCCCTACCGCCTGTTCGTGCGCCCGCCCGTGAGCTGTCCACTGACGGCAACCGCTCAACTTTGACTTGGTCGGACGGCGGCGACGTCGCGGGCACGCAACTGCGCTTTGCCGATGCCACGACGAGCCAGGCGTCATTGCCGTCGGGAAAATAGGCGACGGGGGCGCGCCCACCGCTCTTGCGGCCCACGGTGGTCAGGACCAGCGCGTCCATTCCCATCACCTTGCCGCCTTTGCGGCGGCGGATGCGATTCATGGTCCAGCCATTGAACCAACGCATCACAGCCCGGCTTTGGGCTGGCGAGTGCCGTAGGTCCCGTTGGGCGTATCGGCTCATGACATCTCCTTCACTGGGCGGCTCTCTGCCACCCGTGCGCGCCTGGAAGACACGGCCGAGAGTTCCATGCCCGACGGCCACATGGTCCAGCTACTGCTTTTAAAGAGAAGTCGAGTCTGGCTCCGTGTCGGAGCCGGCACGGCGATATGCCGGACATAGTTGACCAGCAATGAAACGATATTGATGCGACCCAGCGGTGGTCGGCTGGGGCAGGTTCGCGCAGACCTTGACCTCGTCCCCCTCCTGTGCGCTCTGCGGCGGGTACGCCCAGTGCTGAATTTGTCTTCAAACTGGTCAACCAGGTGTGTCGGTCTACCCCACCGGTGAGGTAACGGACCTGCCGGTGTTTCGGTTGGTGATAACCGCGCTCGTGTAACGGAAGTCGGGGCGCCGGTGAGCGTAATCGTAACCGGAGAATAGGCCGCCGAGCCTTGCGCACAGTTGGGAACGCAGTCGTCTCATATTCGATGCCGTGGCCCGTGGCGCCAGCACCGACGCTCCAGCTGGTCCAGATGATTTTGTCGACGGCCCAGGTGGTGTCGCAGAGCAAAATGATGTGTTCTGGTCTTGACTTGCGGGTGTGGTAGCAGTTAACCAGCACCGGTGTGCCATCATCCGCCGCCGCGATAGGCAGATCCCAACCGGCGGTTACGCGATCGACAGCAGAACCCCACCCGGAGCCCCTCCAGAATTCCTTCGAACTGCCGCTGGAATCAAGCCATTTCGCCGTCACCGTCTTCAATCGCGCGCTAATGCGCCGTTCAGCGCGAGGTAATCATCTCCCCGCCAGCTCCGGGGCGCGGTGCGCTATTCGCGGAGAGGGTCCAGACTCCCGGACGAGCAGAAGATCGAGGTAGCCGTTATTCTGGCACCCCGTCCACTCGACACCCGCCGGACTGACACGGCGTTCCGATGGAATGGATAGACCGCGGGGACCGAGGGCGCCTGATCCCAGACCTTGCCGGTACAGACCAGCCCCGTACCGGTAGCGGGGCTCACTGCGAGCTTGTCCTTGTCGCTGCATGGCTGAAGATACGCCGGACCGCCATGGGCAAGTGGTGCTAGGAACACTTGACTGGCAAAGCCTCCACACACCGTCGCGGTGGCCGACGCCAAGGTGATCGCCCATTTACGAACCATCGGACTCCTTCCGCGTTCGTCGAATCCGGTGAATAACTAGGAGGCAGGTTGAGCATGGCGACGTGGTCGCCTTGCCATTGGTAGCGCACGCTCGTGATGGCGGCGGGAGCGCAGGCGTTACAGGTGCTGGCTGTTTGTAGTTGAGGACCACCGTGTCGCTGGTGGTGGCTGGCCCGTTGAGCGAGGTGAATCCGTAGGCCCTTGAGGTCGCTGTCCCGGCGCCATTGTGGAACATCAGCGCGCTACGTGTGAACCGCCCACCCTCGACGGTGACCAGCGCGGTGGACAGCGTCGCGCAGGGGTTGAAGTTCGCCTTCGAAGGATCGAGGATCGGCAGCCCACGCCCACCCGGTTCCCGGATACGGAGGCAACGGATCTGACTGCGTTGATGACCTGTTGGGACGCTAGGTTCACCCCGCACGTCGTTGGCGAGCTGCGGCTGCAGGTGCGGCGACGGTCCATGCGACCGCACCAGAACCGGCAGTGAAATTCTGGTGCGGTCGCATGGACCGTCGCCGCGAGCATTGCCGCACCTGCAGCCGCAGCTCCGCCAACGACGTGCGGGGTGAACCTAGCGTCCCAACAGGTCATCAACGCAGTCAGATCGTTGCCTCCGTATCCGGGAACCGGGTGGGCGTGGGCTGCCGATCCTCGATCCTTCGAAGGCAACTTCAACCCCTGCGCGACGCTGTCCACCGCGCTGGTCACCGTCGAGGGTGCCACGGGCAGTTCACCGGTGACGGCGCTCATGTTCCACAATGGCGCCTATCTCGGGACGGCGACCTCAAGGGCCTACGGATTCACCTCGCTCAACGGGCCAGCCACCACCGACGACACGGTGGTCCTCAACTACAAAACACCGGGCGCCTGTAACGCCTGCGCTCCCGCCGCCATCACGAGCGTGCGCTACCAATGGCAAGGCGACCACGTCGCCATGCTCTTATTCTCTTCCTCCCAGTCATTCACCGGATACGACGAACGCCGACAGTCCTGAAAGAAGGAAGGAGTCCCAATGGTTCGTAAATGGGCGATCACCTCAGTGGCCACCGCGACGGTGTGTGGAGGCTTTGCCAGTCAAGTGTTCCTAGCACCACTTGCCCATGGTGGTCCGGCGTATCTTCAGCCATGCAGCGACAAGGACAAGCTCGCAGTTGACCCCGCTACCGGTACGGGGCTGGTCTGTACCGGCAAGGTCTGGGATCAGGCGCCCTCGGTCCCCGCCGGTATCCATACCATCGGAACGCCGTGTCAGTCGGCGGGTGTCGTAGTCCAGATCACATAATCTTAAGCTACCTGATCTTCTGCTCGTCCGGAGTCTGGACCCTCTTCCGCGAATAGCGCACCGCGCCCGGACTGGCGGGGAGATGATTACCTCGCGCTGAACGGCGCATTAGCGCGCGATTGAAGACGGTGACGGCGAATGAATCGCTTGATTCCAGCGGCAGGAAATGGCGGGCGGATTCGAAGGGGAATTTGTGGAGGGGCTTCGGGTGGGGTTCTGCTGTCGATCGCGTTGCTGACCGCCGGTTGGGATCTGCCTATCGCGGCGGCGGATGATGGCACACCGGTGCTGGTTACTTGCTACCAGCCGCCGGAAGTCAAGCCAGAACACATCATTTTGCTCTGCGATGACACCACCTGGGCCGTCGACAAAATCGTCTGGGACGAGCTGGAGCGTCGGTGCTGGCGCCACGGGCCACGGCATCGAATATCGAGACGACTGCGTTCCCAACTGTGCGCAAGGCTCGGCGGCCTATTCTCCGGTTACGATTACGCTCACCGGCGCCGCCCCTCCCGACTTCCGTTACACGAGCGCGGTTATCACCAACCAAAACACCGGCAGGTCCGTTACCTCGCCGGTGGGGTAGACCGACACACCTGGTTCACCAGTTTGAAGACAAATTCGCACTCGGGC
Organism: uncultured Actinomycetota bacterium; assembly: GCA_963721495.1. Lineage (GTDB taxonomy): Bacteria > Actinomycetota > Actinomycetes > Mycobacteriales > Mycobacteriaceae > Mycobacterium. The sequence goes on from CAVRMG010000010.1 coordinate 6,403, forward strand.
GTACCCGCCGCAAGAAGCGCACAGGAGGGGTCAAGTGAGGTTCTACGCGAACCTGCCCGGCCGACTAATCCCGCTGGGGTCCACGTCAATATCGTTTCATTGCTGGTCAACTATGTCCGGCATATCGCCGTGCCGGCTCCGACACGGAGCCAGACTCGACTTCTCTTTAAAAGCAGTCGCCTTCGTGGACCATGTGGCAGGTCGGGCATGGGGACTTCTGCGCCGTGTCTTCCAGGCGCGCACGGGTGACAGAGCCGCCCAGTGAAGGAGATGTCATGAGCTTCGATACGCCCAACGGGACCTACGGCACTCGCCAGCCCAAAGCCGGGCTGCTGATGCGTTGGTTCAATGGCTGGACGATGAATCGCATCTGCTGCTGCAAAGGCGGCAAGGTGATGGGAATGGACGCGCTGGTCCTGACCACCGTGGGCCGCAAGAGCGGAGCCGACGGATGCAGCACCCCCGTCGCCTATTTTCCCGACGGCAATGACGCCTGGCTCGTCGTGGCATCGGCGAACGGCGCGGCCAAACATCCCGCCTGGTACCACAACATCGCCGCCCATCCCGACCAAGTCAAAGTTGAAATCGCCGGTCGCACGGTTGCCGTCAGTGCCGAACAGCTCCACGGGCAGGCACACGAACAGGCATGGGGACTCATCCAGAACGAGTTACCTCGTTTCGCGAAGTACGAACAGAAAACCGACCGCGAGCTGCCGGTGATTCGTCTGCACGCCCGCTCACCATCCACGACCTTTTAAACAAACTGGGTCAATACCGTCGTGGCAATGCAAGAAGGGCGCGTGAGCGGCTGCGAGCAGATCCCGCCTGCGGGCCCGCACTGCCGCAAGTGCGAGGCCACGGCGTCGGCCCCGCTACCGCCGCAACCATCCCGACAAGCGGCGTGGGCCACTGACTGAAGAGTCGTGGGCCACTGACTGAAGAGTAACGACGGCGGCGTAACGAGCTTGCTCTTCGTCGCTACCACGCCAAACGACAAGCGGCATGACTCACCCTGCGGCCCAGCGGATTTGCAGCTGGCGCACTCCACGCCGGAACCCACGTCCAATTTATGGTGTGCCACAATGTCGTAACGCATTCCAAAACACCGGTCCCACATTCCTGTCCAACTTTCCGGGACCGGATCACCCGGACCCATATAACCGACCGGTAATCCGATATCCCCGGCGAGAAGTCGGCGGTGAAAGTCGCACAGGGTGAAAAACATTCGCACCCGGCCCTAATCGCAAAGGGATTGGGCTACAGAAACTTTCGATCTTATCTGCCTGGAGAACCGGTTCCCTCGCCCCCAGGCTGCGCCCGGGGCGGGACGCGTTCAAGGCGCCCGTGTGCTGGCCGCTGTGGCGGCCTCGGAGCGACGAACACGCGTCCCGGCTAGTTCGACGCGGCCAAGGTGGGCAAGCTGCGCAGAACCGCGCTCAGTCCTCGTCGGAGTCGTCGTCGCCGGAGTCGAAGTCGTCGTCGGTGGCCGGGGTGGTCTCGACCAGTGCCAGACGCGCGCCGCCCGGCGGGCGCGCTGCGGCCCTCGACCCGGTCCAGCACCTGCTGCTGAAGCGGGGCGGCAGGCAGCGAAACGCATCAATGATCCTGTTCTGGGTCGCCACGATCTTCGCCATCCGGTCAGTGTCGGCGTCGGCGGCGGTCATCTTCTGCAACTCGGCGGCCGCGCGCGCGCCATCGGCGGCGCTGATCTCTGCGGTGCCGTCGATCACACCGGGGAAGGCCTTGACCATCATCGCCTCAAGGAAAATCCGCGGCGTCAACAAGCTGGTCACACCCCCGCCCGACGCCTGGCCTACACGGCGGTGCAAGCGATGCAACGCCTGGGCGGACGGATCTCTTACATCGGCGGCCGACGATGGGAACGGATGCCGGGCATGATCGTCGTTAAAAAGACACCGCCTTCGGCCAAGAAACCCGTTTCGAGAGTTCACCAGGCGGTGATGCTCGCCGAACGGGCTCTTGCCCTCGGACAGCCGGTGCGCCCCACCGTCGCCGCCCAGTTGAACGTGAGCAAGACGACCGTCGACAGGCTGCTCAAACGGGCCAAGGCCGAGGGATTGTTCGAGGACCGGCCGCTGCCGAAACGTCCGCCGCCGCAACAGCGCGACACCACCGAATAACCCACCGCCACCACGACCGAAGGGAACCAATGACCGAGCAGCCCAGGCGCCGCCGGCGAAGCGAGCCGATCACGAAACGCCTCGCCCAAGAACGGCGCCGTCAGCTACGAATTCCGCGTCGATGTGGGCGTTAAACCGGACGGGTCGCGCGACCGTCGCCGCTTCACCTACCCGACTTACGCCGAGGCCCGCCGGGAGTACCGCCGGATCACCCACGAGGTCGCCGACGGGCACCTACACCCGGCGGACGGCGATCACCGTGGACGAGGCGTGCGATGCGTGGCTTAAAGGGCGCCGCGGTATCCGTCGGGTCACATTGAACGGCTACCGCCACAGCCTCAAACCGGTGCGCCGTCTGCTGGGCAGCAAACAGCTGCAGCAGCTCACCAAGGCCGACGGCGACGAGCTGGTCGAGCGGATGCTGACCGAGGGGCGCCAGTCACCGCGCCACTACCGGCCCGAGTCGCTGTCCGGTCGGGTGGCCGCGCTGATCGGCGAGCACCCCGAGGGCATCTCGGCTGCGGCGATCGCCGCGGCGTTCCCCGGTCGCGACGTGCACACCTGCCTGTCGGGTTTGGTCCACGCCGGTCGCGTCACCCGGCCCCGGCGGGCGGCTATACGTGCTGGCCGAGCCCGCCGAGGCCGACGCGCCCGCCGGCGGGGTTAAACCGGTGACAGTGCGCACGACGTTGACCATATTCACGATGATGGTCCAGTCGTTCGTGGATCAGGGCGTGCTTGTCGCGCAACGCGATTGCGTTGGTCGAGCGGCCCGCCGATGAGATCGACAACGACGAGCATCACCGCGAAGTCGTGGACGCTCGCCGAGGTCGAGGCGTTCCGCGACTCGGTGCGCGACGAGAGGTTGTTCGCGCTGTGGTTGCTGTCGTGCTACGGGTTGCGCCGCAGCGAAGTGCTCGGGCTGCGCTGGGCGGCGATCGACGGCGAGATGTTGCGCGTCCGGCGCGGCCGGGTGGCCGTCGGCGCCGGAGACCGAGGAGGATCAGCCCAAGTCGCGGCGGTCGCGCAGGGATCTGCCGCTGCCCGCCGAGGCGGTCGAGGCCTTGCGGGTGCTCAAGACAGGGCAGAGGAAAGAGGCCATGGCGGTCGGCATCGCGTGGTCGGATAATCGGCTGATCGCCGTGGACGAGGATGGCGCCCCCGTTCGCCCGGAGTGGTACAGCGACGAGTTTCACCGGCTACGCGAGCGGGCCGGACTGCGCCACATCCGCTCCACGGCCTACGCAACACCAGCGAGTCTTGATGCTCGACCAGGACCACCCGGTGCACATCGTGGCGGCTGGCACGGGCACGACGCGGCGGTGTCGTTGTGGATCTACAGCGAGGCCAAGGCCGACGAGTTGAGGGCCGCCGGTGCGTCGCTGTTCGGTTGAGCCCGAAGGTGAATCACATACATGACCGACGATCACCAGGGGCGTTTCAGCTAGTGGACGGCGGGATGTCCCAAGGGACACTTTTGGCCCACTAATGACCATCTGACGAGAGGGGTCGCGGCCTACGGAGGTCTGAAACCACTTCTCGACCTGAGCCGATACCGGTGGAGCTAAGGGGATTCGAACCCCTGACCCCCACACTGCCAGTGTGGTGCGCTACCAACTGCGCCATAGCCCCTTGAAGTTGTGCTCACCGAAGTTACACCACCTGCGGTAAGCGTTCAAAATCGCAGGTCAGGGCACCTCGCCGCCGGCCTCGGGGCCTATCGCCCGAGGCGGTGTCGGCCCGACGGGCGGCCGACCTCGGGTTTCCGGGGCGAACGTCCAGCCCAGTGCCGCAAGAAGCAGGACACCCCCGCTGACAATGAACGCCCAACTGAACGACGTGTGTTCGGCCACTTGGCCGACCACCAGCGATCCGATGATCGACCCGAGGTCGGCCATCATCTGAAAGGTCGCGACCGCGGTCCCGCCGCGCGCGTTGCTGCCGATGATGTCGGCGACCGCCGCCTGCTGCGGCGAGATGAAGATCCCGGTCGCCGCGCCGGTCACGTACGCCGCCGCCAGGAAGATCGGCAGTGACGACGTGAACCCGACCAGGATCGTCGACACCGCCGACACGGTGAGCCCGAGAATGAGCAGCTTGCGTCGCCCGACGCGGTCGGAGAGATAACCGCTGGGGATGACGACAGACACGTTGCCGATCGCGAACGTGGCCAATGCCAAACCCGCGACACCGGCACCGCGGCCGAGCGCCTCGACGACGAACAGAGGGACCAGTGCGATCCGCAGCCCGAACGCCGCCCAGCCCGTCGCGAAGTTGGAGAACAGCGCCGCCCGGTATGCGCGGTGACGCAACACTTCACGCACCGACACGGCAGGCTCGGTGCTCTCGTCGGGCGCGGCGACCGTACTGCCCCGCAGGCTGAAGAAGATCACCGCCGCGGCGACGAGCAGTGCGGCGCCGTAGATGACGAACGGCGCCGCCAGCCCGAACCCCGCCGTCACACTGCCGAGCACCGGTCCACCGACCGACCCGACCATGAACCCCGAGGAGAACAGGCCGGCGACGCGGCCGCGCGCGTCCGGCGGTGAGATACGGATCATCAGCCCCAGCGAGGAGACCGTGAACATGGCCGAGCCGAGCCCGCCCACGGAACGGAACAGCAGGAGCTGCCAGTACGTCTGCGCGAACGCGCACGCCGCGGTCGACACCGCGACGATCAGCAGACCGCTGATGTAGACCCGCCGCTCCCCCAGCCTCTGAACCAGTAACCCGGCCGGCGGCGCGGCGACCAGTCGCATGACGGCGAACGCGGTGATGACGAACGTCGCCGCGCTGATGCTGACGCCGAAGTGACGGGCGTACTGCGGCAGCACCGGGGCGACCACCCCGTAGCCCAGCGCGACCACGACATTCGCGCCGACCAGCAGCCAGACCTCACGCGGGAGCTTCGGCTTGTCATCCTGGTCGGAACTGTCCGTCGAACAGTCGCCCTCCGCGTCAGAGCTCACGCAATGACTTTATTCACCACTTCCTTGGCCGCTTCCTGCACCTCGGCAAGATGCTCGGGCCCGCGGAACGACTCGGCGTAGATCTTGTACACGTCCTCGGTGCCCGACGGACGCGCCGCGAACCACGCGTTCTCCGTCGTCACCTTCAGGCCTCCCAACGGCGCGCCGTTGCCCGGCGCCGTCGTCAGCTTGGCGGTGATCGCCTCACCCGCCAGTTCGGTGGCCGTCACCTGGTCGGCCGACAGCTTGGCCAGCCGGGCCTTCTGCTCGCGACCCGCGGGCGCGTCGATGCGGGCATACGTTGGCGCACCGTACTTTTCGGCGAGCTCGTGATACCGCTGCGAGGGCGTCGAACCCGTCTTCGCCAGGATCTCCGACGCCAACAGCGCCAGGATGATGCCGTCCTTGTCGGTGGTCCACACCGATCCGTCGCGCCGCAGGAATGAGGCCCCGGCACTTTCCTCGCCGCCGAAACCGATAGTGCCGCTGAGCAATCCGTCGACGAACCACTTGAAGCCCACCGGCACCTCGACCAGCTTGCGGCCCAGCCCTGCGACCACCCGGTCGATGATCGACGAACTGACCGCGGTCTTGCCGACCGCCGTCGACGCCGGCCAGTCCGGCCGGTTGGTGCACAGGTAGTCGATCGCCACGGCGAGGTAATGGTTCGGGTTGAGTAGGCCGCCGTCGGGCGTCACGATGCCGTGCCGGTCGGAGTCGGCGTCGTTGCCCGTCGCGATCTGGTAGCTGTCCCGGTTGGCGATCAGCGACGCCATCGCATTGGGTGAGCTGCAGTCCATCCGGATCTTGCCGTCGGTGTCCAGCGTCATGAACCGGAACGTCGCGTCGACGTACGGATTGACCACCGTCAACTCGAGGTCGAACCGTTCCTCGATGGCGCTCCAATAGTCGACGCTGGCCCCGCCCAGCGGATCGGCGCCGATGCGGATCCCCTCGGCGCTGATCGCGTGCACATCAACGACATTTGGGAGGTCATCGATGTACGCATTGAGGTAGTCGTGCCGCTGCGCGAACTCCGCCGCACGGGACAACGGCACACGCTTCACGCCCTTGAGGTTGTCCCGCAGCAGTTCGTTGGCGCGTTTGGCGATCGCCCCGGTGGCCTCGGTGTCGGCAGGTCCGCCATTGGGCGGGTTGTACTTGAACCCGCCGTCGCGGGGCGGGTTGTGTGACGGCGTGACGACGATCCCGTCGGCCAGATCGCGGTCGCGACCACGGTTGAACGCCAGGATGGCGTGGCTGACTGCTGGCGTCGGCGTATAGCCGCCTGCGGAATCGATCATCGCCACCACGTCATTGGCGGCCAGCACCTCCAGCGCCGACTCCCATGCCGGTTCGGACAGCGCATGGGTATCGCGGCCGATGAACAGCGGCCCGGTGGTGCCTTGCGCGTGCCGGTACTCGACGATGGCCTGCGTCGTCGCGAAGATGTGCGCCTCGTTGAACGCCGCGTCGAGGCTGGAGCCACGATGCCCCGACGTGCCGAACGCCACCTGTTGATCGATGTTGTCGGGGTCAGGCTCGACGGTGTAGTACGCCGTCACCACCTGAGCCACATCGATGAGGTCTTCGGGCTGCGCCGGCTGACCGGCGCGGGGATTGGCTGCCATGGTCATCAGTCTGCTCCTCCGTAATTCGTGCCGTACCCCGGTCCGGAAGCTGGACGGCGTTACTTTGGCTCATGTTCAGTTTCGACGGACGGGAGTTGGCCGCGGTCTTCGTCGGCGGGGCGCTGGGAACGCTGGCACGGGCGGCGTTGGAGACGTTAGCCGCGCCCGACCCGGGCCGCTGGCCGTGGCCCACGTTCACGGTCAACATCGTGGGCGCATTCCTGTTGGGCTATTTCGCCACCCGGCTGCTCGAGCGTTTGCCGGTGTCCAGTTATCGGCGCCCGCTGTTGGGCACTGGTCTGTGCGGCGGCCTCACCACGTTTTCCACCATGCAGGTCGAGACCATCAAGATGCTCGAGCACCACCACTACGGCCTGGCGGTCGGCTACACCGTCGGCAGCATCGCCGCGGGACTTCTCGCGGTCTACATCGCCTCCGCCCTGGTGCGGCGCGTGCGGGTGCGCCGATGATCGTCGCGGTCTGGACTGGCGTGGCGCTGATCGGCGGGGTCGGCGCGGTGTTGCGGTTCCTGGTCGATCGCGCCGTGTCCAAGCGGGTCGCGCGGCCATTTCCGTTCGGCACTCTCATGGTCAATCTCAGCGGGGCCCTATTGCTCGGTTTCCTTGCCGGACTCTTGCTCAGCCCTCACGTCGCGCTGCTCGCCGGCACCGCGTTCGTCGGTTCCTACACCACCTTCTCGACGTGGATGCTGGAGACTCAGCGCCTCGGCGAGGAGCGCCAGGCCTGGTCGGCGTTCGCCAACATCGCGGTCAGTGTCACGCTCGGCCTTGCCGCGGCGTGGCTGGGCCATTGGATCGGAGCCGCGCTGTGACCGATTTCCTCAAGCTCACCGCTTACTTCGGCGAGCGCCTGCGCCACGAGGATCGTTTCCTCTCTGACGCGCTGCTCGATCTTTACGGCGCCAACTCGGTGGCCACCAGCGTCGTGCTGCGGGGCATCGCCAGCTTCGGCCCGCACCATGTTCTGCGCAGCGACCAATCGCTGAGCATGTCGGAGGACTCGCCGATAGCCGTCGCCGCGGTGGACACCGCCGACAAGATGGCGGGGCTGGCCGACCAGGTCTCCGCGATGGTGCCCCGCGGCCTCGTGACGCTCGAACGCGCGCACCTCGGCGGGGGGTCGATCCGGCCGCACTCCGCCGCGAAGCTGACCGTCTACGTCGGCCGCCAGGACCGTGCGGACGGACGGCCCGCATACCGCGCGGCGTGTGAGGTGTTGCATCGACACGGATTTGCAGGCGCCTCAGTGTTTCTCGGCGTCGACGGCACGGCGGGCGGGCAGCGCAGAAGAGCCCGCTTCTTCAGCCGCAACATGGACGTGCCAGTGATGGTCATCGCGGTCGGAACCGGTGGCCAGGTTGCCGACGCCCTCCCCGAACTCGAAACGCTATTGCGGGACCCGATTTTCACGATCGAGCGGGCGCAGCTGTGCAAACGCGACGGTGAAGTGCTGGCCCGTCCTGCGGCCCTGCCGGCCACCGATGACCGCGGCCGCTCACTGTGGCAGAAGCTCATGGTGTACACCTCCGAGGCCGCGCTTCACGACGGCACACCGATCCACCGGGCGATCGTTCGCCAGCTCCTTGATTCTGGGGCGGCCGACGGGGCGACGGTGTTGCGCGGCATCTGGGGATTCCACGGTGACCACGAACCGCACGGCGACAAGTTGATTCAGCTGGTTCGCAGGGTGCCGGTGACCACGATCGTGGTCGACGCCCCCGAGCGGATTGCAGCGAGCTTCGACATCATCGACCGGCTCACCAATGAGCATGGGCTGGTGACCAGCGAGCTGGTTCCTGCACTGGTATCGATCGACGGCGGGGAGCGCCGCGGAAGCACCGAGCTGGCGCGGTACGTCTACTGACAGGTCGAGGTAAGCCAGGTTTACCTTAAGGAGAACGCCGGCATCCAGTGATCGGCGAGCGCGCCCGCGCAGTGGCACCCCGATCCACGACACGCGGGTCGCCGATGTTTCGCGCCCATTCCTCCCGGGGAGTCTCTCGGCATGAAGGAAGTGCTCGAACGAGAGACAAAATGGGAGGTCGACGAGAACTTCGCGCTCCCCCGCCTCGATGACGTCATCGCGGGCGCCAGCGTGGAACGCAGCACCGTCGAGCTCAACAGCGCGTACTACGACACCGCCGACGGCGACCTGCAGGCGCACGGTGTGCTGCTGCGGCGGCGCGACGGCGACGACGACACCGGCTGGCAGCTGAAGGTGCCGGACACCGAAGGGCGGGTTGAGATCCGCGCATCGCTGACCGATTCGCCGCCGGCCGAACTGACCGATCTGCTGACCGGGCTGCGGCTGGGTAAACCGTTGGTCAACGTGGCCACGATCCGCACGGTGCGCGAGCGCTACCGGATCACCGAAGCCAAACAACGCGAGCTGTTCGCCGAACTCGCCGACGACCACGTCCGCGCGTCGGTCGACCACCGCCTACTGGCGTGGCGTGAGATCGAGGTTGAACTCGGGCCGATGGCGAAGGCACTCCCGCCGGGAATCGCGAAACTCCTGAAGAAGGCGGGCGCAACACCTTCGCGGTATCCATCCAAACTCGCACGGGTGTCCCATGCAGCCCGGCCCGAACAGCGCACCGCCAGTGCCGCGGAACTCGCGTTTTCCAGCTACGTGTCGGAACAGATCGATGACATCTTCGACGGCGATCTCGGACTTCGCCGAGGCATCGACCCGATCCACGACACGCGGGTCGCGATCAGGCGGCTGCGCAGCACACTGCGGGTGTTCGGCAAGCTGCTCGACGGCGCGGCGATCGCAGGTGTCGACGACGAACTCAAGTGTTTCGCCGGCCTGCTCGGCGAGGTGCGGGACTGCCAGGTGCAACGCAGTCGCTTCCGTGACGCGCTCGCGCAGTACCCCGATGCCCTGGTGCTCGGCCCGGTGGCCAACAGGATCAACACCGACCTGCATTCCGAGCAGTTGAAGGCGCGACAGAAAGTCACGGAGGCAATGGCGTCGCAGCGGTATCTCGATCTGCTGGCGCTGCTGCAACAGTGGCGCACCAACCCGCCGACCGCCCATTCGCCGAATGCGGGCAAGCTGACGAAGCGCGCACGACGTGCCCAGCGAAAGGCCGACCGCAGGCTGACCGAAGCCGTCAAGTCGGGTGAGGACGCGATGCTGCACCGCGCGCGAAAAGCCTCCAAGCGGGCCCGCTACGCGGCAGAACTACGCGCGCCCCTCGACAAGAGTGCGAAGAAAACGGTGAAGCACTACAAGAAGATTCAGCGCGTGCTCGGCGATCACCAGGACGGAGTTGTCGCCACCGGAACCCTGCGGCGGCTTGCCCTCATCGCGGGCACGACGCCCGGCGAGAACGGCTTCACCTACGGCCTTCTGTTTGCGCGCGAGCAACAGGCCGCCGACAAGGCACGTCGCGACGCCCGAAAACTTCTCGGCTAACGCCGCGCCGCAAGCCAACGCTCGGCCACCGCCGACACCCACTCAGCGGCGACGCGCGCGTCCTCTGGTGGAGCGTCGACGATGACGAGTTCGTCGACGCCGAGGTCCGCGAGAGGTGGGACATCGCGAGTCTGCAGGTCGCGCAGCGCCACCGTCACCCGCACGTCGCGTCGGTCGCGGCCAAGCTCCGCGCACATACCGCGAAGGAATGCGATGCGTTCGGCCACTTGGCGCACCCCGTCGAGATTGAACCCGTACCAGCCGTCAGCCCACGCCGCCGCCCGACGCAGGGCGGCATCGCTGTTGCCACCGCAGACGACTGGGATGCTCTTGCCGTTGAACGGTTTCGGATTCACACGCACCGAATCGAAGCTGACGAATTCACCGTCGAACGAGGCGATTTCGTCGCGCCACAGCGTCCGCATGGCGGCGACATACTCTGCCGTGCGCGCGCCGCGTCGCTCGAACGGGACACCCAGCGCGTCGAACTCCTCGCGCGACCACCCGATGCCGACACCCAGAGTGAACCGACCCCCACTCAACGAGTCGAGCGTCGCGGCCTGTTTCGCCACCACCACCGGATTGTGTTCGGGCAGCAACAACACTCCCGTCGCCAGTCCTATCGACGAGGTCGCAGCGGCGGCGAAGCTCAGTCCGATCAGCGGGTCGATCCAGTCCGCAGTGGACGGGACCGCGATCTGGCCGTCGTCGGAATATGGGTAGCGGGACGCCGAACGGTCCACCATCACGACGTGCTCGCCCGACCAGAGCGTGGCGAAACCTGCGCGTTCGGCAGCGAGTGCCACCGTGTCGATGACTGCGCGGGTCGCACCCGCACCGATGCCAAGGGCGTGCAGTCCCAGCCGCATCGGGCGATCGTCTCACGTCGCGAGCAGCGATACACCCGCGATCAGCAGCGCGATGACCTTGACAATCTCCAGCCCGACGTACGCCCAATGGGCCCGTGCCCGTGGCCGGCGGCTTGAGAGCGAAGGACCCGACGACCACCGCAGCCAGCGCGAACTCGCACACGTTGAGCACACGAAAGACCAAGCGGCCGACGCCAAGTCCGATCTGCAGCGTCAAGCCGGGGGCGCGGAATTCAGCGGGGTGTCGATAAACGAGATCGCGACCACCATGCCCAGCCAGACGAATGCCGCGGCGGCTGCGACCGCTCAGGCTGCCTGCGCAGCCAGCAGCCTATGCCAGCAGCCGGGCGAGGACAGCGACGTGGCTGCCGTCGAGGTCCCGGGCGGCAGTGACGAGCGTGACCGGGCCGCCGCGCAGCAATTCCTTTAGCTCGTCCATCGCCGCGGCCCCCTCCGCCGTCTCGAGTTCTTGTGCGTACCGGGCGGCGAACTCGTCGAACCGTGCGGCCTCGTGCGAATACCACTTGCGCAGCTCGGTGGACGGCGCGACCTTCGGAATCCAACGACCCGCCCGCGGATCCCCCTTGCGGAAACCCCGCGGCCACAGCCGGTCGACGAGCACGCGCTCACCGTCGTCAGGACCCAGATCCTCGTAGACCCGCGCAACCCTGATGCGGGAACTGCCACTCATGCGGTGGAATCGTAGAACCATGCATGAAGATCGGGTCGCAGAACTTCAACGCTGGCAGGACTCCGGCGCGGTTTGGGCGGTGATCTCCTGGAAGGGCGGCCGCGTGACATCGTGCACGGTCCCCGCCGTCGGTCATCCGAAAATTCGAGCTGTCCGAGACCGAGATCGAAGTGGGAAGATTCGCGAACCCGGCCGGCAGCGGATGCCCATGCAGTCCGCCAGGGCGGTTGCCGAGCTCATGCAACCGATCCCGCGCTGGTGCGTCTCGGGCCGGCCCCGGCCGACGTGGCTGATCACCCCATCCAAACGATGCCACGCTCCGCGCACTCTTTCACCACCGCGTCGAGCAGCTCCTGGCGCCGTTCGAGGTCAGGCGGACGGGCCATTGACGGCCCGCTGCTCGCTTCGGGACTTGAGGCCCGCCGCCTCCAAGTCCAGGTAGCGCCTCGTCATCCCGCGCATGACCAAACCCACCAATGCGCCGATGGGCCCGCGTTGATCGAGCTGCTGTCGAACCCGCGTCCGCCGGTCGGATTCCGGGATGACTTCATGGCGGGCAACCGTCAAACCACCGGGCGACCCCAGACCAGTTTCGGCATGCGCGGCTGATTGATCTCGAAGCGCTTGCCGACCGCGAGCCCGGGCCCGTCGAGGGCGACGAGCCGGGTAACCGAGGCGGTCCATTCGGGCCAGCGCTCGACGTCGCTGAATACGTCCTACACGACAGCGACAGGTGCGTCGATCTCAACGCCACGGTCCTGCCGAACAGGCGGAATTTCAGAACCAGCCGTCGGGTGCGTGTCCGGACAATGCCTGAGTCAACTGCCGCGCCGCCGCACGAACGGCCTCGACCAAGGTGGGCAGTGCGGTGTTCGGCCGGTCCTCGCGGCGGGTCGTGCTGAACGCTGCAACCGGACGCCCCGCATAGTCAAAGGCGCACGCGGCGACCGACTGCAGCCCCTCGGTAATCATCCCCGCCTCCTCCGCCCACCCCTGCGCGCGTTCGGTCTGCAGGATTCGCCGTAGCTCCGCAAGGGAATTGGGTCCGCGTTGGGTGCGATGGATGAACGTGGCCGACGACGGGAACAATGCCCTGACCTGAGCGGCGGACAGGTGCGCGAGGATCGATCGGCCGTTAGCCGTCAGGTGCGCAGGCAACCGCACGCCCACGTCGGTGACCAGGGTGACGGGCACACCGGAGGTCTGCGGTTGCTCCTTGAGCAAGTAGACACTCTCGGCGCCGTAAAGGATTCCGAGATGCGCTGTCTCGCCGACGGCCGCGACCAACCGTTTCAGGATGGGTCTGGCGATGTGCTCGAGCGGCTCGTGGCGCAGATACGCCGCGCCGACCTCGAATGCCGAGAACCCCAGTGCGTACGCACGCTGATCGGGTAGGTGCACGACGAAGCCGCGCTCGATCAGCACATCGAGCAAGTGATAGGCCGACGATCGCGGCATTCCGATGTCTCGGATCAACGCCGAGCCCTGTACCGGCCCCGGCCGGGAGGCGAGGTGCAGGAGCACATCGAGCGCCCGACCCACTGCTGGTGACGTGCTGGACACCGCGTACCTCCCGTGCGTCTCGGATACGAGACAGTATCCCTGCATTCTCCCTACCGCAACGGGCGCCAGTGCGGTGTCCTGGTATCAACACCGAGTTTGACCAGGGGAAAGAGAGCATAGTGTCTTCCACGACGTCCACCGCGCGCCTCGTCCGGGCCCCCCGCGGCACCGAGTTGTCCTGCAAGGGCTGGCAGCAGGAGGCCGCACTGCGGATGCTGATGAACAACCTCGACCCCGAGGTCGCCGAGCATCCCGAAGACCTGGTGGTCTACGGCGGCACCGGCCGCGCCGCCCGCAGCTGGGAGGCGTTCGACGCGATCGTGCGGACGCTCCGCGGACTCGAGAACGACGAGACCATGCTGGTGCAGTCCGGCAAGCCGGTCGGCGTGTTCCGCACCAACGAATGGGCGCCACGCGTACTTATCGCGAACTCGAATCTCGTTGGCGACTGGGCGAATTGGGAGCAGTTCCGCAAGCTCGAGGCCGAGGGCCTGATGATGTACGGGCAGATGACCGCAGGCTCGTGGATCTACATCGGCACGCAAGGCATCCTGCAGGGCACGTATGAGACCTTCGGCGCGATCGCGAAGAAGAAGTTCGGCGGCACCCTGGCAGGCACTATCACCCTGACGGCCGGGCTGGGCGGCATGGGCGGCGCCCAGCCGCTGGCCGTGACGATGAACGACGGGGTGGCGATCTGCATCGATTGCGATGAGACCCGGATCGACCGGCGCATCGAGCACCGCTATCTCGACATCAAGGCCGCCGATATCGACGACGCGCTACGGCTGGCGGTGGAGGCCCGCGACGCCAAGCGGCCGTTGTCGATCGGGTTGCTTGGCAACGCCGCCGAGGTGCTTCCCGAGCTGTTGCGCCGCGAGGCCCCGATCGACATCGTCACCGACCAGACTTCGGCACACGATCCGCTGTCGTATCTGCCGGTCGGCATCGAGTTCGACGATATGAAGAAGATGGCCGACAAGGATCCCGTCTACTTCACCGAGCAGGCCCAGCAGTCGATGGCCAAGCACGTCGCGGCGATGGTCGGATTCAAGGACCGCGGCGCCGAGGTGTTCGACTACGGCAACTCCATCCGCGACGAGGCGCGAAAGGCCGGATACGACAGGGCCTTCGATTTTCCCGGCTTCGTCCCCGCCTACATCAGACCGCAGTTCGAGGAGGGCCTCGGCCCGTTCCGGTGGGCGGCGCTGTCGGGTGATCCGAAGGACATCGCCGCGACCGACCGGGCGATCCTCGAGCTCTTCCCGAACAACAAGCACCTCACCCGGTGGATCGAGATGGCCGGCGAGAGGGTCGAGTTCCAGGGGCTGCCCGCGCGCATCTGCTGGCTCGGCTACGGGGAGCGTCATCTCGCGGGACTGAAGTTCAATGAGATGGTGGCATCCGGCGAACTGTCCGCTCCGATCGTGATCGGCCGCGACCACCTCGACTCGGGCTCGGTGGCCTCGCCCTACCGGGAGACCGAGGCGATGCTCGACGGGTCCGACGCGATCGCCGACTGGCCGCTGCTCAATGCGTTGGTCAACACCGCGTCGGGCGCGACGTGGGTGTCGATTCACCACGGCGGCGGGGTCGGCATGGGCCGCTCCATTCACGCCGGCCAGGTGACCGTCGCCGACGGCACCGACCTGGCCGCGCAGAAGCTCGCGCGGGTGCTGACCAACGATCCCGGCATGGGCGTCATCCGACACGTCGACGCCGGCTACGAACACGCAACCGAGATCGCCGACCAACGCGGCGTACGAATTCCGATGCGGGAGAACGCGTGACGGCGTTCGACACCCTCTGGCCGACGATCCTGGACGTCGGCAGGCACACCTCGACCGGCGGATACCGGCGCTACGCATGGACAGACGCCGATCTGACATTGCGTGAGTGGTTCTCCGGCTGCGCCGCCAAGCGCGGCATGGATGTCGAGGAGGACCGCAACGGCAATCTGTGGGCGTGGTGGATGCCGTCTGGCTGGTCCGGCGATCCGGGCGGCGCATTCGTGACCGGCTCCCATCTGGATTCGGTTCCCGACGGTGGCGCCTTCGACGGGCCACTGGGTGTGGTGTCCGCGTTCGCTGCCGTCGACATCGTGCGTGAGCGGGGCGTGGTGCCGACGGTTCCCGTTGCGGTCGTCGCCTTCTCCGACGAGGAGGGAGCGCGATTCGGTGTCGCGTGCATCGGCTCCCAGCTGTCCACCGGTGCGTTGAGCGCCGAGAGGGCCCGCGGGCTGCGGGACGTCCACGGTGTGACGTTGGATGAGGCGATGACGAAGGCGGGCCGCAGGCCCGAGCATCTCGGTACCGATCCGCGGCTGGCCGATCGCGTCGGCGTCTTCGTCGAATTGCACGTGGAGCAGGGCCGCGCACTGGATCTCGTCGAGCGGCCGATCGCCGTCGCGTCGGCCATCTGGCCGCACGGGCGCTGGCAGTTCACGTTCTGCGGCGAGGCGAACCACGCAGGCACCACCCGGCTGGCGGATCGACACGACCCGATGCTCGCGTTCGCGTCGTCGGTGCACGCGGCACGGACGCTGGCCGCCGCTCACGAAGCGGTCGCGACGTTCGGCAAGGTCATCGTCGCGCCCAACGGGGCCAACGCGATTCCGTCATCGGTGCACGCGTGGCTCGATGCCCGCGCCGCCGACGAGGCAACGCTGCGGTCGCTCGTCGACAAGATCACTGCCGAAGCGCGGCAGCACGCCGCTGCCGACGGTATCGAACTCGGGGTGGCCGCCGAGTCGGTCACGCCGATCGTCGAGTTTCCCGCGGGCCCGAGGGCCCGGCTGCAACGGGCGCTGGCCGACCTCGGCGACATCCCGGTGCTGCCGACCCAGGCCGGCCATGACGCAGGCATCCTGTCCCCTGTGGTCCCGACCGCAATGTTGTTCGTTCGCAACCCAACCGGGGTGTCGCATTCGCCGACGGAGTTCGCAGAGTCAGGCGACTGCAATGCAGGAGCGGTGGCGTTGGCCGACGTCATGGCGGACTGGGTGGCACCGTGACAGACACGTGGTGGTGCGAACACGCCTGGCTCGGGGGCGATTCTGTGGCCGACGGCGTTCTGTTCAGCGTCAGCGACGGCCTGATCACCGCGATCGACACCGACACCAGCGCGCAGCCCGGCTCACACCGGCTGCGCGGACTGGTCATTCCTGGCCTTGCCAACGCACATTCGCACGCCTTCCACCGGGCGCTGCGCTCACGCACCCAACGCGACCGCGGATCGTTCTGGACCTGGCGCGACCTGATGTACCGCGCGGCCGAGCGACTGAACCCCGATCGCTACCGGCGGCTCGCCAGAGCCGTGTACGCCGAGATGACGCTGGCGGGAATCACCGCGGTCGGCGAGTTCCACTATGTGCACCACGATTCCGGCGGCACCCACTACTCCGATCCGAATGCGATGGGACACGCCGTGATCGACGGCGCCGCCGCCGCAGGTATTCGCCTCACCCTGCTCGACACCTGCTACCTGAGTTCCGGGCCCGACGGGTCACCGCTGGCAGGCCCTCAGCAGCGGTTCGGCGACGGCACCGGTGACCGGTGGGCACAGCGCGTCGAGGCGCTACGACAGCAGGTCGGTGCCCTACCGTCCGTCCTGGTCGGCGCCGCCCTGCATTCCGTCAGGGGTGTGCCCGTCGAGCACATGCCTGCAGTTGTGGAATGGGCTACTGCGCACGGTGTTCCGCTGCACGTCCATTCGTCGGAGCAGACCCGCGAAGTCGAGCAGTGCCTCGCGGTGCACGGCCGCACGCCGACTGCAGTGCTGCGCGACGTCGGGGCACTGGGGCCGCGGTCGACGGCCGTGCACGCCACCCACTTGACAGTCGAGGACATCGCCGACCTTGATCGGACGGCGACCGGAGTGTGCTTCTGCCCCACCACCGAACGCGACCTCGGCGACGGAATCGGGCCCGCACCCGCACTGCTCGCCGGACGCGGACTGTTCTGCCTCGGTTCCGACAGCCACGCCGTGATCGATCTGTTCGAAGAGGCCCGTGCCGTCGAACTCAACGAACGCCTCGCCTCCCGCACGCGCGGCAACATTGCTGCCGACCGCCTGCTGCGGGCCGCGACCTACGATGGCCAACGCGCCATCGGCTGGGCCGACGCCGGAGAACTCGTGGTGGGCGCGCGAGCGGACTTTGTTGCAGTGCAGATGGATTCGATCCGCACCGCGGGCGGCGGTGCAACGGTGGAGAACGTAGTCTTCGCCGCGGCGGCACCCGACGTCACCGACGTGGTGGTCGACGGACGCGCCGTAGTGGTCGGCGGCAAGCATCTCACCGTGCCGGACGTGGAAGCCGAACTCGCATCCGCCATTGCGGATCTGATGGACACTTCGATGGAGGCCGCCCGATGACCGTGCTGTACACCGACATCGGTGAGCTCGTCACCAATGACCCCACCCGCGGCGATGGTGACCCGCTGGGCATCATCGCCGACGCGGCGCTGGTCGTCGACGGCTCAGAGATCGTGTGGGTGGGCCGCCGTGCCGACGCTCCGGATGCCGATGATCGAGTCAGTTGTGCCGACGCCAGCGTGATCCCCGGATTCGTCGACAGCCATTCGCATCTGGTGTTTGCGGGCGAACGGTCGGCCGAGTTTGCGGCGCGGATGAGCGGCCAGCCCTACGGGGCGGGCGGGATCGCGTCCACGGTGGCGGCCACCCGCGCCGCCGACGACGCGACACTTCTCGCACGAGTCCAGCGACTCGCCGACGAGCTGCTTCGCGCCGGGGTCACCACCTTCGAGTGCAAGAGCGGCTACGGGCTGACGGTCGAAGACGAGGCCCGCTCATTGCGGATCGCCGGGGCAGTCACCGACGAGACGACATTCCTCGGCGCGCACGTCGTTCCCGCCGAGTTCCGCGACGACCGAGCGGCGTATATCGACCTGGTCACCGGCCCGATGCTGCAGGCCTGCGCACCGCACGCCCGCTGGGTGGATGTGTTCTGCGATCGCGGCGCGTTCGACGTCGACGAGGCCCGCCACATCCTCAGCAGCGGGATGGCCGCCGGGCTGACCCCGCGGCTGCACGCAGGCCAACTCGGCCCCAGCGCGGGCATCCGGCTCGCGGTCGAGCTCGGCGCGGCCTCGGTGGATCACTGCACCTATGCCACCGACGACGACGTCGAAGCACTCGCAGGCGCCGCCGACACCACCGTCGCTACGCTGCTGCCCGGGGCGGAATTCTCCACGCGCGCACGGTATCCCGATGCGAAGCGGCTCATCGACGCAGGCGCCACGGTCGCATTGGCGACCGACTGCAATCCCGGCAGTTCGTTCACCACCAGCATGCCGTTCTGCATGGCCGTCGCGGTGCGCGACATGAATTTCACTCCGGCCCAGGCATTGTGGGCGGCCACCGCGGGCGGTGCCGCTGCGCTGCGCCGCAGCGATGTCGGGGTCCTCGCGGCAGGACGGCGAGCGGACTTCGTCCGGCTGGACGCACCGTCGTACATACACCTGGCGTACCGGCCCGGTGTGCCGCTGGTGCGCGATGTCGTCAGGGCCGGACAGCACTTGCCGCATTCCTACAACAAGGTGGAGTCACGATCGTGAATACCGAAGCCGTCGTCGTGGGCATCGGCCCGGTGTCGTTCGACGAGGTGGTGCGTGTCGCCCGCGATGGGGCCGCAGTCACCATTTCCGACGAGTCGCTGGACGCGATCGCCAAGAGCCGCGCCCGCATCGAGCAGCTCGCCAACGACCCCAAGCCGGTCTACGGGGTATCCACCGGGTTCGGCGCGCTAGCCACCCGGCATATCCCCCGCGAGCTGAGAACCCAATTGCAGCGCAGCCTGATTCGCTCACACGCCGCCGGATCGGGATCGGAGATCGAGCAAGAAGTCGTCAGGGCCATGATGCTGCTGCGGTTGTCGACATTGGCCACCGGCCGCACCGGTGTGCGACCGGAGGTCGCGCAGACGTATGCGGCGATGCTGTCGGCCGGACTGACGCCCGTCGTCTACGAATACGGCAGCCTCGGCTGCTCCGGCGATCTCGCGCCCCTGGCCCACGTGGCGCTGTCGGCCATCGGCGAGGGTTCGGTGCGCACCGCCGACGGCGAACTGCTGCCGTCCGCCGACGCGCTGGCCCGGCACGGCATCGAGCCGGTCGTGCTCGCCGAGAAGGAGGGCCTTGCCCTGATCAACGGCACCGACGGCATGCTCGGCATGCTGGTGCTGGCGCTGCGCGACCTCGACGCGCTGCTGAAACTGGCCGACGTCGCCGCCGCCATGAGTGTCGAGGGCCTCCTCGGCACCGAACGGGTGTTCGCCGCGGATCTGCACGCCATGCGACCGCATCCGGGTCAGGGCGACGCCGCGGCCAACATGCGTCGCGTGCTCGCCGAATCTCCGATCGTGGCCAGCCACAGCGGCCCGGACTGCTCGCTGGTCCAGGACGCGTACTCGCTGCGCTGCGCACCCCAGGTCGCGGGCGCCGCGCGCGACACCGTCGAGCATGCCCGCACCGTCGCCGGCCGCGAATTGGCAAGTGCCGTGGATAATCCCGTCGTCACGCTCGACGGACGCGTGGAATCCAACGGCAACTTCCATGGCGCCCCTGTCGCGTACGTGCTGGACTTCCTCGCCATCGTCGTCGCCGATCTGGCGAGCATCAGCGAGCGGCGCACGGACCGGTTCCTCGACGTCGCCCGCAGCCACGGCCTCAATCCGTTCCTCGCCGACGATCCCGGCGTCGACAGCGGGCACATGATCGCCCAGTACACGCAGGCGGCGATCGTGTCCGAACTCAAGCGGCTGGCCAACCCGGCCAGCGTCGACTCGATCCCGTCGTCGGCGATGCAGGAGGATCACGTCTCCATGGGGTGGTCGGCGGCGCGCAAGCTGCGCAGGGCCATCGACGGACTGACCCGGGTGCTGGCGGTCGAGGTGTACACCGCCGCACGCGGTATCGAAATGCGCGCCCCGCTGGCGAGCGTCGCCCGCGACCGCCGCCGTCATCGCGGACGGTCCGGAAATCCGTTCCGGGACCGGGCACCGACCGGTACCTGTCACCGGAGATCGACGCCGTCGTCGCCATGGCCGCCTCGGGGGCGTTGGTGACGGCCGCCGAAAGGGTCGCCGGCCCCTTGGCCTAGGAGCTCGTCGGCGCCTCGACGTCGAAGATCAGCGCAACCGTGCTCCCTATCGACCGGGCAAACGTGCGATCGTCGAGGTCGTCCAGACCCGTCGACACGCGCAAAAAGTCGCCGAACAGGCACCAGCCCAACTGCAGCGCAATCGTGTGTGCCGCGGCAAGCCGCGCGCCGAGTTCGGTGGAATACCGCGCCCGGACGGTGTCGAGCAGCAGTTCCATTGTCGGAAAGCGGCTTTGCAATTTGCCAATCGAATAGCCGTCGAGCGAGACACGGGCAAGGACCCGCAGCTGACGGTCGACCGCTTCACCGATCGCGGCTTCATCTGCCTTCGCGGCCAGGAGTTCGGCCAGGTGTTGGCCGAGGTGATCGAGCACCGCCGCCACACGTTGAGGGCGCGAAAAACCAAGCGGCCGATGCCAAGCCCGATCGCCAGCGTGACTCCGGGCGCACGGAACTTCAGAGGCGCCTCGATGAAGGAGATCGCCAACACCATGCCCAGCCATACGAACGCCGCGGCGGCCGCGACGGCGAATGCTGGGTTCACGGACGGTGAGCCTATGACAATGGAATCGTGGGGATATGAATATCGATCGGGTCGCAGAAATTCAGCGCTGGCAGGACTCCGGCGCTGTGTGGGAGGTCGTCTCCCGCAGAGGCGACACCGTGACGATCGCGCTGTTGCGCTGCGACGGCGGCGAAGAGATGGACCGGTTCACGTCCGACGACCCACGGCTACTGGACTTCATCGGTGACCGGCAAAGCAGCGAGGAGTAAGACGCTTCCTAAACGCCGCCGCGACGCACCAGATCGACGAACGCCTGCGCCGCGGCGTCGACGCCATCGCGATCGTCGGTGGCGACCAGGTCGAGCAACAAACCCCGCGCGACCGCCAGGCCGAGACGCATCGTCGCGGGATCGACCGCCCGCGCGGCGTCGTCGGCAAGCCAGGAATCCACGGCGCCCGGCAGCATCTTCGCGAACGGCTCCTCCCCCTGGACGCCGCGGGCGTAGCACTCGAAGAACAGGCGCTCGAAAGGGCGCAGTTCGGGGCGGCGGAGGTTGGCCCACATCGCGGCGATCGCGTCCGCCGGATGTTCCGGCAGCTCATGCATGAGCGCCATCTGACGCCGCTCGACCTGGTCGACGATGGCCAGCAGGAGTTCGTTGCGCGAGCCGAAGTGATGCAACAGCATGCGATGGCTGGTGCCGACGGCCGCGGCCACATCCCGCAGCGAGCGGTCGCCGATGCCCCCTACCGCGAACTCCTCCACCACCGCGTCGAGCAGCTCCTGGCGCCGCTCGAGGTCAGGAGGCCGGGCCATCGAGGTGATGCAGATGCTCGCTTCGGCTCTTGAGACCTTCGGACTCCAGTTCGAGATAGCGCCGCGTCATCCGCCGCATGAGCAGGCCGACCACGGCACCGACGGGACCACGTTGGTCGAGCTGCTGACGAACCCGGGTGCGACTCTCGGAGAGTGCGGTGACGTCGTGGCTGGCCGCAGTCAGCCCGCCGGGCGAGCGCTGCACCCAGGTCCACGACTTGCCGGGTGCCAGATCGGTGACCTCCCACACCAGCTTCGGCATGCGCGGTTGCTTGATCTCGAATCGCCTGCCCACCGCGAGTCCCGGCCCGTCGAGTGCGACCAGGCTGGTCACCGAATCCGTCCATTCGGGCCAGTGCTCGACATCGCTGAAGACATCCCAGACAACAGTGGCCGGCGCATCGATGTCGACGCCGCTGTCGGTAATCATGTACCAGACGGTACATGAATAATGCCGTTAGCGAAAGCGACCGCCACACCCGCAAACGTTCGAAATGCATACGCAAACAGCGGACCCTTATACCGTCGAGCAATCACCTCGTAGGACCCCATCACGGAAGGACGCCTTTCTTGGCAACGACGCCGACTGGGTACGGACGGTTCATCGGCAGGGTCGGCGCGTTGGCAGTCGCGCTGGGGATCGGGGCGGCCATCGCCAACAGCCCGGGGATCGCGTGGGCACAAGACGGTCCATCCGGCGCATCGGACGCGTCATCTGGGGGCGCGCGAGCATCGAACGCGGGCGCGAGGACCGGTGCGTCGGGCTCGCCTGGTTCGGCGGCCCCGGGACCGTCCGAAGGCTCCGGTGCGTCGGGCTCGTCCGGTTCGGCGGCCCAGGGACCGTCCGACGACTCCGATTCGTCGCGCGACCACGCCGACCCGTCGGGCGATGACGCGGACACCGACGAGGGCGCGGACGCCGCGGACCGAGAGACAACCGACGAGGGCGACACCGATCAGGAGGAGAGCGAGTCGACGGACAATGGCGACGAGTCGTCAGAGTCGAAGACGCCCGAGGGCGTCGACGAAACGGCCGACCACACGGACGGCACATCGGACACGCGAAGTGGACACGACGACAACTCCCTGACCGACGACGTCGAGACGTCGCATCCACAGACGAGCACCGCATCGCAAACCGTCGTCACATCGACGCACACCGACGAGGACGACACGAACGAGGGGATGCGTATCGCCGCAGACACCGATTCGGCTGCCTCGTTGGCAGTTTCGACGTTCGCGGCGATCGTTCCGCAGTCCACACCGACGTCGACGCGGGTCAGTTCCCCCGCCGCCGCGGTGACCACCGGCATCGGCGGATTGTTCAGCACGGTCTTGTCCGCGTTGGGATTCGGCTCACAAGCTGCCAGTGGCCCCGTGGCACCGCCGCAGCCGCCACTGCTGTGGGCGATGCTGGGCTGGGTGCGCCGAGAACTCGGGCACATCGTCTCGCCCCTCGTCTCGACCACCGGAGGGCCGGTGGCGGCGTTGTTGGCAGAGGACGTTTCGAGCGCACGCGGACAGTCCACTGGCGACGCCGGAACAGTTGGCCGCCGAGAAGCTGGCCACGCAGACCGCCAACTCGCTGCCGGTGGCATTGATGAAACTCGTCCTGCGGCAACAATTCCTGGACGCGGCCAACAAGTTGTACCCGGAGGGCGTGGACGCGGAGAACCTGGCGGCACTCGACAAAGCGGTCAACGAGTACGCCATGGGCGCAGCCTTTCAGCAACTGCTGCTGAACTCGATGACGCCAAAATTCATCACCCAGGTAGCCCCACCGCACATCTGGTTCGGCCAGAACGTGCCCGGCTCACGGATCCTGTACGACAACCCGGACACCATCTACCGTTTCACGGGCGTCAACGGCGCCTCGGAATACGAAATCCGGGGCCAGATCCACAACTACTCCGATGCGGACGCGCGCCCGGCCAACATCACCTTCAGCGTGCTCGAAGGCCTGGCCGGGACGACGTCGACGGTCTTGACTGTTGACGACGATTTCGAGATCGACGAGGACGGGAACTTCGTCATCACCGTGAGCCGGGCGCCGACCGGCGGGCCGAATCACCTTCAGCTCACCGCTGGGTCGACGATCATCGCTGCCCGCGACACACTGGGTGACTGGAACGACGAAACCCCGATGAGCCTGTCGATCGAGCGGGTCGGCGGTCCGCCCAACAGCCTGTTCGCCCAGATCGGCGGGTTCGCGTTCCTCGGAAACCTGGTGGCGAACAATCCCCTGCTGACCACGCTGGTATCGCTGGTTCCGCCGCTGCCGTTCGAGCCGCCACTGCTGCGCGGCCTGTTCGCCGCGGCGATCCTGATCGTCAGAGGTGCCGGCGAGCAGGCCAAGTACATGGCGCTCGCGACCACCGACCCGAAGACCGGCGAAGCCCGACCGGTCAATACCGTGAGTCAGCCGGCCAGCAATGCTGAATTCCTGGCCAACCAGAAGCAGAGCAACGGGCACTTCCAGCTTGAGGATGGGCAGGCACTCGTGTTGACCATCGACCCTGGCGACGCCAAGTATTTCGTCGTTCCGACGTACGACATCTGGACGATCACCGACAACTACTGGGACCAGCCGACCAGCCTCAACAACGAACAGATGGGTTGTTTCCAAAACGCCGACGGCACGTACACCGTGGTGATCTCGCCGACGGATCCCCTTGCAGCGAACTGGGTTTCGACCGGTGGCCTGAACCAAGGCACGATCGCCATCCGATTCCAGGATCTAGACCCCGAGGCGCCCAATCAGCCGCAGATCGTCGACCAGCGGGTGTTGACGCACGAGGAGTTGGCGGGCTTCCTGCCGGCGGACGCCTTCATCACGCAGCAGGAGCGTGACGATCAGCTTGAACTGCGCAAGGCGGGCTTCGACAAACGTTGGGCGCCGTTCGCGCAGCCGTAACGCATGGAGATCCCATTCGCCGATAACGTTTCCGCTCGCCGCGGCCGTCGCGAAGCGGCACTGAACCTCATCGAGGCTGTCGAGAACGAGAACATCGACTCCGTCTCCGCCGTCGATCTTCCGTCGACCGAGCCGGCACTGCTGCTGCAGAAGATGGAGAACAAACTCGTCCGGCACCATCTGGCCGCACCCGATGTGTTGAGCGGCCAGGAGATGCGCAAGTTGCGCTACATCCTCAACTTTGCCCGGCTCGCCGACTTCGAACCGGGGGCCGCGGGTCCGACCGGCAGCAGGGGACGCGGGGACGTTTCGGTGGGCGCCGAGATCGCGCCGTGGCGGGGCAGGGTCGCCGACGCGCTGCACGGACCGTTGCGCGAAGAGCGTGACCCGGCAACGGCATTGACAGCCGCCCGCGATGTTCTCAGAGGTCTGACCGACGACCAGGACGAGCAGCGCCGACTGCTGATCGAGCGGCACGGCAACGACTTCTCCGCCGCCGAACTGGATGCCGAGGTCGGCTACAAGAAGCTGGTCACCGTGTTGGGCGGTGGAGGCGGCGCAGGCTTCGTCTACATCGGAGGCATGCAGCGACTGCTCGAGGCAGACCAGGTACCGGACTACATGATCGGCGCATCGTTCGGCTCGATCATGGGAAGCGTGGTCGCCCGGGCGCTGCCGGTGCCGATCGGCGAGTACGTCGCGTGGGCCAAAACCGTGTCCTACGGGGCGATCCTCGGGCCCGAGCGGCTTCGCCGCAGACACGGGTTGGCAGGCCTGTTTTCGCTGCGCTTTAATCAGTTCGCCCAGGCACTGTTCAGTCGTGAGGACGGCAACCAAATGCGGATGTCGGACTTGGCGATTCCGTTCGACGCCGTGGTCGCCGGTGTGCGCAGGCAGCCGTACTCGGCGCTGCCGTCGAGGTTCCGCCGCCCGGAACTGGCGGCGCTGCAGATGCGTTCGGTTCCGTTTCGCCCGATCGGCATCGGCCCGCAGGTGGCGGCGCGACTGTGGCAGGTGTCGGCGTTCATCGATCTACGGGTCGTCAAACCGATCGTCATCGGTGACGACGACTTGACTCGCGATTTCAACGTCGTCGACGCGGCTTCGTTCTCGTCAGCGATTCCCGGTGTGCTGCACCACGAGACGAGCGACCCGCGCATGGTTCCGCTTCTCGACGCCCTATGCGACGACAAGGACGTCGCGGCGTTGGTCGACGGCGGCGCGGCGAGCAACGTTCCGGTCGAGTTGGCGTGGAAGCGGGTCCGTGATGGCAGGCTGGGCACCCGCAACGCATGCTACCTTGCGTTCGATTGCTTTCATCCGCAATGGGATCCACGGCATCTGTGGCTCGTCCCTATCGCCCAGGCGGTGCAGCTGCAGATGGTACGTAACGCGCCCTACGCCGACCATCTCGTGCGGTTCGCGCCCACACTGTCTCCTGCGAACCTCGCGCCGTCGCCAGCGTCCATCGACCGTGCCTGCGTATGGGGCCGCAAGAGCGTTGACAAGGCGATTCCGGTGACAACCGCGCTGCTGCAACCGACGTGGTGGGAAGGTGATCGCCCGGCTGTCCCCGGTGCCGAGTCCGATGCGCACGCGACCTCGCTGGCCTCTCCGATGAGCGCCGTGATGGCCGCGATTCAGCAGCCCCAGAATCGTTTGGCGCGGTGGCGAAGCCGCCGACTGACGTGAGGGCAGTCAGATGACGGGAACTGTCGCGGTGATCGGCGCCGGACCGGGCGGACTCGTCGCTGCACGATGGCTGCAGTCGCAGGAGTTCGAGCCGACGATCTTCGAGCAGGATTCCGAACTCGGCGGACAATGGACGGGCCGGCCGGGCCAGAGCGGGGTGTGGCCGGCCATGTACACCAACACCAGTCGGGTGCTGACGGCCTTCAGCGACCTCGAGCACGAAGGCGACCTTGTCTTCCTGTCGAACCATGACGTCCTCGACTACCTGAACCGCTACGCCGACATGTTTGGCCTCCGTGCACGTATCCGGTTCAGGGCACACGTGGACCGTGTCGGTCGAGAAGGTACCGGGTGGCAGGTGACGTCCGACGGGGTGAACGAGCGCTTCGGCCGAGTGGTGGTGGCCACCGGCAGATTTCGGTCCCCGGCCGTCCCCACGGTGCCGGGTCTGGCCACATTCACCGGCTCTGCGGGAGTCATCTCGACATTCGATTACCGGGGAGCCGAACCCTATGTCGGCAAGCGCGTTCTGGTGGCGGGCTGCGCGGTCAGCGCTCTGGACATCGCTACGGAACTCGGGCGGCTCGGCGCGGCACGTGTGGTGGTGACTCAGCGGCGACAACGTTATGTCCTTCCGAAATTCGCGGCGGGAGTGCCGTCCGACCACCGGATCTTCACGCGGTACGGAGCCCTGGCGAACGAGACGCTCCCGCCCGAAGAGATCGACCGCCAGCTCAAGGAGATCGTGGTGGAGGCCAACGGGAGCCCAGAGCAGTACGGCGCGCCCGCGCCCGATCCCTCACTGTTCGCCGCCGGCGTCACCCTCAATCAGGGGTACCTTCCGCTGGTGGCCGAGGGCCGAATCACGGTGCGACCGTGGATGACATCGATCAGCGGAACTGCAGTGACCTTCGCGGACGGATACAGCGAAGAGTTCGACGGAATCGTTTTCGGCACAGGTTTCTCGCTGGATCTGCCGTTCCTCAGCGACGACGTCCGTGCCACTCTCGACCTCGACGCAGTGCATCTGGACGCTGACCGCTACACCTTTCATCCAGACCTCCCCGGACTGGCGTTTATCGGCATGTGGGATCAGTCGGGCGGATACTTTGTGCCGCTGGAACTTCAGGCCCGCTGGATCGCGTACACGTGGGGCGGCGCGATACCGGCGCCCGACGACACCGAACAACAACAAGCGATCGCCGATTATCGCGCGAGACGCGGATCGTCACAGAAGACGCGGATGAATCTGGCGGCGGTGACATTCGCTCGGGCGGCCGGGGTGGAACCGCACCTGCACAACTGGCCGACTCTGCGAAGGGCGCTGCTTTTCGGCCCGCTCGCACCGAGTTGTTTTCGGCTGGAGGGCCCCGATGCGCTGCCCGACGCGCCGGCCCGGTTCGTACGCGACGCCGCTGCCTTCGGCGCGATCACCTCGAACGAGTTGACTGAGCGTGAACGCAGCTACTGGTCGCAGGTGGGGCCAAGGTAGGCGCTATGTGTTGAGTGCGGTCTCCCCGATCACACGACGCACACGCAGATCGCCGATCTCGTCATCCGACAACCCGAGGCGGCGCAGGACTTCCTCGTTGTGCTGTCCAAGTGTCGGCGGCGCGAATCGGTGGTGGCTGCGCGGTCCGGGCGTCATGGTGAACGGCCAACCCGGATAGCGGTGCACACCGGTGATCGGGTGCTCGAACTGTTCGTAGTATCCGCGGGCGTCGAGCTGGGCCAGGTCGTACATGCGCCCGGCGGTCAGCACCCATTCTGCTGGGACGTGCACTGCGCCAAGAGCATCGACGACCTGCGCCGGCTCAAGGGCCCCCGTCCATTCGGCGACTACGGCGTCGAAGTAGTCGTGCGCCGCTTCCCGGTGATCCGCCGACGCGAAGCGCCGATCGTCCAGGAGATCAGGCCGCGACATCGCCGAAACCAAGTGGACCCAGTCGGTGTCGTCGCGGACGGAGATCGCCACCCACTCGCCGTCCTCGGACGTCGGATACACACCCTGTAGGACGCCGCGTGTGCGGTTGCCCCCGCGCGGTTGCACAACGCCGTTCATCGTGTAATCGATCACCGGCTCTGCCGTCACGCACGCCGTGACCTCGACCTGTGCGATCTCGATGAGTTGGCCTTCGCCGGTGCTGCGGCGATGCTCGAGCGCGGCAAGTAGTGCGATGCCTGCGTGCACCCCGACGATCGGGTCGGCGGGCCCCTGCAGGGTGCAGGGCGGACCATCCGCGTAACCCGTGACAGCGGCCATGCCCGACGTCTGCTCGAAATTGAGTGCCCATCCGACGTATTCGCGCCACGGCCCACTCAAACCGAACCCGGGCATGCGCACGAGGATTACATCGCGCTTCAGCTCCACCAACGACTCGTAGTCGAGCCCGAACTGCTCGATCACCCGCGGCGAGAAGTTCTCGACGACGACGTCGGCTTCCCGAACGAGGCGGCGGATGAGGTCGCGACCCTGTTCGGAGGTGAGGTCGAGGGTGATGTCACGCTTGTCGAGGTTCGTCGCCTGCCACATCCCGCTCCGCTCGTACCACTGCTCCCCCTCGTGGGCCCACGCCCCCGAATAGCGGAACCCATCGGGCCGCTGAATCGACTCCACTTTGACGATCTCGGCGCCGAAGGCACCGAGATAACAGGTGAGGTATGCACCCGCCCAGAATGTCGTCAGGTCAAGAACTTTCACGTCTGCGAAGGGCTTCGACGGATCAGTCCCCACACCATCGAACACCGACGAGCTTGTGGCGTCGGACGCTGAAGTACCCAGACGAGGTGCAGGTCGCGGCGGCAGCGCCGGGGTCTTCGACAACCGGAACGGGGCGCCGGGCCTACGGAAGGACCAGTCCGCACCGCCGGCATCAAGGAAGAACCCGCGCTCGAGGTACTGCGGACAATCCAGGACCGTTGCGCCGTCGTTGACTGGCGACGCCGGAATGCGCATCGCTTGGCTCAATTCGACGATCTCGCCCACTGTGTGCTCCGACAGCCACGGCTGGGCTTTCTCGAAGAACTCGCCGCGTTCCGGCCCTCCGAGCATGATCACAACCTGCAGCTCGCCGTACTCGGGCAGGCCAAGCAGCGCGCACACGTCGAGCCAGTGTTGTCCCGTCAGACAGTTGATCCCGAGCCAGCCGTCCGCCGCTCGGACGATACCCATCATCGGCGCCGACCTCGTGGAGGTGGGCAACCCGAGGCTTCGCATCTTCTCAGCCATCAGCATCGGATACGGAAGTGTGGAGAGCAGCGACTCGAACACGGAGACGTCAACCTCGATGAACCGGTCAGACGTGGTTCTCAACGCGGTGAGCCCCGCGAGCGCGCCGTAGCCGCCTGCGACATACTCGGAAATCCTCGCGCCCGCCTGCACGGGCGCCCGACCGGGATCTCGGTTGTTGACCCAGCCCGACGCCGCCTGCACCGTCAGCGGCGTGGCATCGCGGTCACGAAGCGGCCCAGTGTGGCCGAAGTCAGAGATGCGGACGACGACGAGACCGGGGTTGAGCGACTCCAGCGAGTCCTTGCCGAGGCCCACGTGGTCCAGGGCTCCCGGCAGTAGACCGTCCACCAGCAGGTGCGCCTGTGAGATCAACCTTCCTGCGGCAGGTGCGTCGTTGTCGAGATCGATTGTGGCGCCGCGCTTCCCTGCGTTCAGATAATCGAAAAGCCCCGATTTGTTCGGGTCCGGGACCCCGCCGGGAAACGGCCCCCAGCGCCGCATCGGATCTCCGGAAGGCGGCTCGATCTTCGTGACTTCGGCACCGAGGTCGACGAGCAGCTTGGTGCAGTACGGGCCCGCGATGTCCCCGGCGATCTCGACGACGCGTAGTCCCTCCAGGGCCTCCATCACGCCGGAATTCCGATGGCCTTCTGTTCCATGTAGCTGTAGAGCCCCGGAAGGCCGCCGCCTTCGCGGCCCAGTCCGCTCTGTTTGAATCCGCCGAACGGCGCATCACCTGGGATGCAACCGTTCACCGCAATCTGCCCGGTGCGGACACGCCGCGCAACATTGACCGCGCGGTCCACGTCGCCGCCCCAGACCGCGCCCGAGAGCCCGTACTGCGAGTTGTTGGCGATCGAAACCGCGTCGTCGTCGTTCCGGTAACGCAGAACCGCCAAAACCGGTCCGAACACTTCTTCTTGGGCGATCACCGAGTCCGGCGTGACGCCGGTCAGGATCGTCGGCTCGAAGTAGAAGCCCTTGTCCAGGCCGGCAGGACGGCGGCCGCCGGCGGCTAGCGTGGCACCTCCATCGAGCGCGGCTGAAACATGCGCCTCCACTCGATCCAACTGACCACCGCTGATGAGCGGACCCATGTGCACCTCAGGATCCGTCGGATCACCCACCTTTACGCGTCTGGCCAACTCGACAAGCCTGTCAACGACCTCATCGTGAAGGCGCTCCGGCAGCAATAGGCGACTCTGCAGGATGCACGCCTGCCCGGCATGCAGCGAGCAGCCGTCGAACAGGATCCGTTCCAGCAGTTGGTCCGTCACCTCGACGTCGTCGAGAATGATGCCCGCCGACTTTCCGCCACACTCGAGCAGGATTCGCTTCATGGTGCCGCCCGCGGCGGCCATCACCTCACGGCCGACGGCAGAGCTACCGGTGAAGCTCACCATGTCGATACGCGGGTCGGTGGTGAGCAACTTGCTCGCCTCGATGCCGCTGGGCGTGACAACGTTGACCACCCCCGGCGGAATATCGGTGTGCTCGTCGATGATTCGCGCGAGCGCGAGGCCGGCGAGCGGCGTCAGCGGTGATGGTTTGAGTACCACCGTGTTGCCAGCGGCCAACGCGCGGCTCATCTTCATCACGTTGAGGCTGTGTGGGAAGTTCCACGGTGTCAGGATCGACACGACACCGAGCGACTCGTGGCGCAGCAGTGTTGTTCCTGCAGCCCCGAACGGGCTGATCGGCTCGTCGGTGAGCTGGGCGGCGAGTTCGGCGGTGTTCAGCGCCATGAATGCCGGACCGTCGATCTGGATCATGCGCTCGTTCGTGGTACAGCCCCACTCGGCTTGGGACAATGCGAAGAACGCGTCGGCATGCTGCATGAGCGCGTTGCCCAACTGATTGAGACACCGAGCGCGTTCGTCGACCGAACTGTTGGCCCACGACCCGGCGTCGAACGCCCGCCGCGCGGCCGAAATCGCGGCGTCGACGTCGGCGACGCCGGCGTCGGGAGCTTGGGCGATCGTTTCCTCCGTCGCCGGCGAAATGTCGTCATAGCCACCATTCCCAGGCTCGACCCACCGACCTTCGATGTAGAGCGGGTATGAGTCGAGGAGTGGACGCGCGTCGGCCATATCGTTTCCTCACCGAAGTCAGTGGATCAACACTTGGTGTACACCTGTCGGACTCACCCGTCAATCGTCGCTGCCCAACTTGGTTGTAAACCAACAGATCATCCAGCATTGACAGTTCTGACGCCGTCAAGTAGACACAGTGAGTATCGGACAGATTGCCATGAACTGTCTGATGCTATTTCCGTCGAGGGAGGCCGCCCTGCGTACCGAAGTCCCTCTGCACTCGCCCGACTTCTTCGCGGGCGACCCGTACCCGGCGTATAAGGAACTCCGCGCGAGCGAGCCGGTCTGTTGGAATGACGTCACCAAGTTCTGGGCCCTGCTGAAATACGAGGACGCCAGGTACGTCTCCACGCATCCGGACAAGTTCTCCTCGGCCAAAGGCATCACCATTCCCGATCCCGTGATGCCGAACCCGGTTCAGGACGGCAACCTCATCTTCACCGATCCGCCACGACACCGTCAGCTGCGCAAGCTGATCAACACCGGCTTCACCCGGCGGCAGGTCGCAATTCTCGAGCCGAAGGTGCGCGAGATCGTCTACGGCGTCCTCGACGACGTCCGTCCCGACTCCACCCTGGAGTTCGCCGAAACGCTCGCGGCCCCCCTGCCCACGCGGATGATCGCCGAACTGCTCGGCGCCCCATCAGACGACTGGGAGAAGTTCCGCCGATGGTCGGATGCATGCACCGGAAACGCCGACCCCGAGATCGAGCTCGATTCGTTCGTGGCGATCGGTGAGCTGTTCGAGTACTTCCAGCAGCTCATCGCCGCACGTCGTGCCGAACCGCGAGACGACATGCTGTCGGTGTTGAGCACCGCGGAGGTCGACGGGGCGAGGTTGACCGACGAGGACCTGCTGAACTTCGCGTTCCTGCTGCTCGTGGCCGGTAACGAGACGACTCGCAACCTGATCGCGTTGGGCACGTTGGCGCTCATCGAGCATCCGGATACCTGCGCGCAGCTCGTCAAGGACCCCACGCTGATCCCCGGCGCGGTCGAGGAGATGCTGCGTTGGTGCTCCCCGGTGACCCACATGGCCCGGACAGCGACCGTCGACGTCGAGATTCGGGGGCAGCACATCCGCGAGGGCGACACCGTCGTGATGCTCTATGGCTCGGCCAACCGCGACGAAGAGATCTTCGGAGCCGACGCCGAGGAGTTCAGGATCGACCGCCACCCGAATCCGCACATCGCCTTCGGTTGTGGCGAGCACTCGTGCGTCGGGGCCCAGCTAGCCCGACTCGAGGCGCGTGTGTTCTTCGAGGTGCTGCTGGGCCGCTATCCGGAGCTTGAACTGGTCGGCGATGTCGATCGAATGAGGGCAACGATGGTGCCCGGCGTCAAACGTATGCCCGTGCGACTCGGAACGGGGCGCTGAGCGGTGCATCTGGATTTCACGCCTGAACAGAAAGCAGCTTCGCGCCGAGATTCGCGCCTCGCTGGAGACGGTCATGACACCTGAGCGCAGGGCGGTGGTTGCCAACCGCCTGGAGGGCGGCCCGGAGTTCAAAGAGTGCGTGCAGGCACTGGGCGCCGCCCATCTGCTCGGCGTCGGCTGGCCGAAGGAATATGGCGGACGTGGCTTTTCGGCCATCGAGCAGTTCATCTTCAACGAAGAGATTCAGCGGGCGAACGCCCCAATACCGTTCGTCACGCTCAACACCGTCGGGCCCACGCTCATGCAATACGGCACCGAGGAGCAGAAGCAGACGTTCTTACCTGCGATCCTTGACGGCACGGTGGAGTTCGCGATCGGGTACTCGGAGCCGGCCGCCGGGAGCGACCTGGCGTCGCTGCGCACTACTGCCGTGCGTGATGGCGACGCGTACGTCGTCAGTGGGCAGAAGATGTTCACCAGCGGTGCCAACCATGCCGACTACATCTGGCTCGCCGCGCGCACCGACCCTGCGGCGAAGAAACACAGGGGTATCTCGATTTTCATCGTTCCGACATCATCGCCCGGGTTCTCGTGGAAGCCGCTGCACACCATGCCGGGCATTTCCACCTTCTACACGTTCTATGACGATGTGCGTGTGCCGGCCAGTTCGATCGTCGCCGGCGAGAACGAGGGCTGGAAGCTCATCACGACACAGCTCAATTTCGAGCGCGCGGCGATGGGCAACCTCGGCGCGGTGGAGCCGTTGTTCGAAAAGACGCTGCAGTGGGCACAGACCACCGAAGTCGACGGCGGTCGCGTCATCGACCAGCCGTGGGTGCGACACGCGCTGGCCCGCGTCGAAGCGCAGGTCGCGGCGTACAGGATCATGAATCTGCGAGTCAACGCGGCCATGACCAAAGGTGCTCTCGGCATGGGCGAAGCGTCGGCCGTCAAGGTGTTCGGCACCGAACTGACGCAGCAGGTAGCCCGTGAACTGCTCGAGGTTCTCGACCGTAACGGAGTCAGAAAAGGCGAAGACGCGCCGTTGCGCGGAGCACTCGAATCGGCGTACCGGATTGCAGTGATCAACACTTTCGGCGGCGGCGCCAACGAACTACAACGCGACATCATCGCGATGGCGGGACTTTTCATGCCGCGCGCACCACGCGACCTCAGGGCCAACCAGAACGGGGATGCCAAATGACAGACACCGAGTTCCGTCAGAAGCTCGACGCGCTCATCGGCCAGCCGACCGGTGGATCAGGCAGGCCAACCGTTGCGCCGGACCCGGTGAACCAGCCGATGATTCGGCACTGGGCCTATGCGCTCGCCGACATGAACCCGGTCTATCTCGATCCCGAGTTCGCCGAAAAGTCGAGGTTCGGCGGCATCGTGTCTCCCCCGGTGATGCTGCAGGCCTGGACCATGCCCGCTCCCAAGATCGAGGGCATCGCCGAACGGGGTGGCGTTCCGATCGAAATGGACAAGAACAAGAACCCTGCGGCGTTCATCGAGGAGGCCGGATTCACCGGCATCGTTGCGACCAACTCGGAGTTCGAGATCGAACGCTATCCACGCCTCGGCGACGTCATCTCGGTGACACAGGAGTACGAGGACATCTCCGACGAGAAGAAGACCTCTCTGGGCACCGGCCATTTCGTCACGTGGGTGTCGACCTACACCGACCAGAACGGGGAAGTGTTGGGCCGCCAGCGTTTCCGGGTCTTCCGATTCAAGGCCAACTGGGCCCCCGCCGGAACGGCTGGGGACTGATGGCGACGCGGTTGGCACCGTCGTTCAGTCCGGACACCGAGTTCTTCTGGAACGGGCTACGCGATCGCAAGCTGCTGATCCAGCGGTGCAAGGGATGTCAGGCGCTTCGGCAGCCTGCACGTCCGATGTGCCCGTCTTGCAACTCACTCGACTGGGACACCGTCGAGTCCTCGGGCCGCGGCACGGTGTACAGCTACGTGATGCCGCAGCACCCGCCGATGCCGTTGATGGAGTACCCCTACATCGTTGCTCTCATCGAGCTCGACGAAGGCATGCGACTGGTGTCGAACCTGTGCGAGATCGCGCCCGACGATGTCGAAGTCGGCATGGCCGTCGAGGTCTTCTACGAGACGTTCGACACCCTTGATGGGAAAGACCTCGTGCTGCACCAGTTCCGTCCGGCCCGATAGGCGAGGCGCACACAAATGGACTTCACGTTCACCGAAGAACAAGAGACGATCGTCAAGGTCGCGCGCCAGCTCTTCGACCACCGTGCGACCCCCGAGCGTCTGACCGAGCTCGAAGCCGGAGACCAGCGCTACGACGCCGGCACTCTGGCGGGAACTCGCGACCGCCGACCTACTCGGAGTCGCATTGCCCGAGAAGACCGGCGGCAGCGGCCACGGCTTCGTGGAGTTGGCGTTGCTTCTCGCCGAGGTGGGTTGGAGCGTCGCGCCGGTACCGGTGTACGCCACCCTGCTTCTCGGCGCCGACACCGTCGCCCGCTACGGCGACGACCGCCAGCAGCAGAGGTATCTCCCCGAGGTCATCAAAGGAGACCTCCTGCTCAGCGCAGCGTTGACCGAACACGGCCGGTCCGACCCGACGATGCCTACCACCACCGCACGGCGCGACGGTGACCGCTGGCGGCTCGACGGCAGCAAGGAGCTGGTTCCCGCCGCGCCGATCGCCAACACCATGCTGATCCCGGCCGCGATGGACGATGGTCTCGGCGTCTTCCTGGTCGATACGAACGCCGCCGGTGTCGATGTTCGACAAGTCGTCACCACCAATGGCGAGCCCCACGCCGACGTATTCCTCGACGGCGCAGCAGTTTCGAACGGCGACCAGCTCATCGGCGACGGTACCGAGATCATCGAGTCGCTGCACGCCCGCGCGCTTGTCGGACTGTGTGCGATCCAGCTCGGCGTCACCGAGCGCGCGCTGCGCATGGCCGCGTCGTACACCACCGAACGCGAGCAGTTCGGGCGTCCGATCGGAAGTTTCCAGGCCGTGCAGCAGCGGATGGCCGACGCGTTCATCGACGTCGAAGCGATCCGGTGGACCATGTGGCAGGCCGCGTGGCTGCTCGACCAGGGCGGCGCGCCCGGCCGGGAGGCGAGCATCGCGAAGTTCTGGGCGGCCGAAGCGGGTGCCCGAGTCGCGGCGACCGCTCAGCAGGTTCACGGCGGCATAGGCATCGACACCACGTATCCGTTGTTCCGTTACTTCCTGTGGGCCAAACACAACGAGCTGACCCTCGGTTCGGCGTCCGCGCAACTCGCCCGCCTCGGCGCCGACTACTGAAGAAGAGCCATGACCACCACCACATTTCGCACCACGACGCTGGACTGGCGCGACATCAATGTCGGCGACGAGGTCACCCCGCTCGAGATTCCGGTCACCGCCACGGTGATCGTCGCCGGCGCGATCGCATCGCGGGACTTCATGCCGGTGCACCACGATCCCGAGTTCGCGAAGAAACAGGGATCGCCCAACATGTTCATGAACATCCTCACCACCAACGGTCTGTGCGTGCGGTTCCTCACCGACTGGGCAGGCCCCGAAGCGATGGTGACGAAGCTGGCGATCCGACTGGGGGTGCCCGCATTCCCCAACGACCCCCTGCGCTTCACCGGGAACGTCACCGCGACGTCAGCAGGAGCTGACGGTGAGGGGCTTGTCGAGATCGCGTTCAAGGGCAGCAACAGCCTGGGCGACCACGTGTCGGGAACGGCGACGGTCAGCCTGCTGGACGACCGAGTCAAGCAATGAGCTTGCGCGCAAAGGCCGCGATCGTCGGCATCGGCCAGACCGAATTCTCGAAGGAGTCGGGACGCAGCGAACTCCAACTCGCCTGCGAGGCAGTCAAAGCCGCGATCGACGACGCCGGTCTGGCCCCTAATGAGGTGGACGGCATGGTCACCTTCACGATGGATTCGAGCGACGAGATCGAGATTGCGCGCAATGTCGGGATCGGTGACCTGACGTTCTTCACCCGGGTTCACCACGGTGGGGGTGCGGCGGCGGGCACCGTGGTGCAGGCGGCGATGGCAGTCGCGACGGGCACGGCCAACGCCGTGGTGTGCTATCGAGCATTCAACGAACGGTCCGGTTTCCGGTTCGGCGGCGCGACAGCGCGAGCGACGGCCGAGACACCGATGTTCATGGCGAACTACGCGCCATTCGGCCTGTTGACGCCCGCAGCGTGGGTCGCGCTGCATGCCCAGCGGTACATGTCGACCTACGGCGTCACCAACGAGGATTTCGGCACGATCTCCGTCGTCGACCGCGCCCACGCGGCACGCAACCCCGACGCGTGGTTCTACGAGCGTCCGATCACCCTCGAGGACCACCAGAACTCGCGATGGGTCATCGAACCCGTGCTGCGCCTGCTCGACTGCTGCCAGGAGAGCGACGGCGGCGTCGCGATCGTCATCACCAGTGCGGAGCGTGCCCGTGACCTTCGCCAGCCACCGGCGGTGATCACCGCGGCTGTTCAGGGCGCGGCCGCCGAGGGTGAGATGATGACGAGCTATTACCGCGAGGACATCACAGGTCTGCCTGAGATGGGTGTGGTCGCCGAAAAGCTCTGGCGCGATTCGGGTCTCAAACCGTCAGATATCCAGACCGCATTTCTCTACGACCACTTCACACCGTTCGTCTTTGCCCAACTGGAGGAGCTGGGCTTCTGCGGGCGCGGCGAGGCGAAGGACTTCGCGACGGTCGAAAGGCTCTCGCTCGGCGGGGAACTGCCGATCAACACGAACGGTGGACTGCTCGGTGAGGCGTACATCCACGGCATGAACGGCATCACCGAGGGTGTGCGGCAGGTGCGTGGCACCTCTTACAACCAAGTCGACAACGTCGAACATGTGCTGGTCACCTCGGGAACCGGTGTTCCTACCAGCGCATTGATTCTCGAGTCCGCGGATTGATTCTCGAGGTATCCGTGACCACCGAGGCAACAGCTACTGACACGCGCGAGCTCATCATCGAGTCCGCGTTCGACTGCTTCCGTCGACACGGTCTTGACAAGACGACCGTCGTCGACATCGCCAGGGCCGCCGACGTGTCTCGCAGCACGGTTTACGAGTACTTCCGCGATAAGGCGGCGATCGTGGAGGCGTGCGCAGAAGGTGCGTCTCAGAAGTTCTACCGCGAGATGGTCAAGGCGATGCGCAAGGGCGAGACGCTCGAGGACCAGCTGGTTCTCGCCGGAGTTTTTGTCACCAGGGCCCGACGGTTCATCGAACCCGAGGACTACTTCGACGAGGACGAGGTGAGCCTGCTGCTCACCAAGAACGCCGCGGTGCTGCTGCGCGAATGTGCTGAGTTCCTCGGACCCTATCTCGCTGCGGCGAAACTCACGGGTGAGGTACGCAAGGGCCTTGACGTCGTTTCCGCAGGCGAGTGGTACGCCCGAATGCTCTTCTCACTGTTCAGCACTCCCTCGTCCACGTTGGACATGGACGATGACGATGTCGTCGCCGAGTTCGTCAGATCCCATGCGGTACGAGGATTCACCGGAGACCGCACCGGTCGGGTGAGGTAGCACGATCGCTTATGGATCGATCGCGCCCTTGATGCCGTCCTCGATGGCCGCGCGCGCCGCGGGTGGTAACACAATCAAACCCTCGAGTTCCTGACGTGCCAGATCGTATGCGCGTTCACGTTCCTTTGGTGTCGCAGCCTCATTCGAGGCCACACGCAGTAGCCGCTGAGCACGCGCGATTCGCTGCTGTGAAGGCTCGGGGAAATCGTCGCGACGTCTGCGAATCGCTTCGGCCTCGGCAGCGTCGAATGCGGCGACGTAGTGTTCGACGGCGGCCAGGTAATCTCCGGCGGATTCTCGATCGTCCAACAGATCCTCTGCTCGTACCGGACGCAGCATGTCGACCCGGATCTTCGCCTTGTGAAACCGTTCGGTGAGAGGATCGCGGAGGTCGGTCATCAGGGGGAAGTCCAGCAGTTTGGCCGGGTCGAGTTCGTAATCCAGCCACCGTGAATCTGTTCGCGAATGCTCGTCGATCGCGCGCGTGATGGTGCGCCACAGCGCGGCGGGATTGACGGTCGTGGGCCGTGTGGTTCCGGCGGCGATATCGGGCTCGTAGTCGGTTGGGGGCGCGTCGTCGCGTCGGTTCCTCGCAGAAGAGACCGCCTTGAACGCCGCGTAGATCGCGCCCGCGAGTGGCACGATCACGATCAACAGTTCAAGCAGTCGGAACAACAACCCCATCTCGCCAGGATGCCAGTTACGGATCGATGAACCACGATCCCTGGCGCAGAACCCCCGCTACCTGGAGGTCCGGGTCCAGCACGACAAGATCGGCAGCGCCTCCGGGGACGAGCCCGCCGAGCGGCAGCCCCAAGGCGCGCGCCGGGTTGATCGACGCCTGACACACCGCAGTCATCAGTGCCTCGTCTCGCGTGAGTCCGCTGTGGTTCACGGCGAAGCGGAACTGGTGGTCCATGGTCGCGGTGCTGCCGGCGATGGTCTGCGTTCCCGCCACGCGCGCGACACCGTCCACGACGTCCACCGCCAACGGTCCGAGGTGGTACGTCCCGTCGGTCATTCCGGCCGCGGAAATCGCGTCGGTGATCAACGACACCCGGTCTGGTCCCGCGCTGCGCGAAACATGTCGGTAGACCGCCGGATCGACGTGCACCCCGTCGGTGATCAGTTCGACCGTGACACGGGGATCTTCCAGGAGCGCTATGACGGGCCCCGGCTCGCGGGTGTTGATCGGGCGCATCGCGTTGAACAGGTGGGTGCCCACCGTCGCTCCCGCCGCAATCGCCGCCCGCGTCTGCTCGTACGTCGCCTCCGTGTGCCCCACCGCGGCCACCACACCCGCATCGACGATCCGCCCGATCGCCGCCAGTGCCCCGTCGCGTTCCGGCGCGATGGTGACCATGCGGAGGCACCCGGCGCCGGCTTCGAGCACGCGCGCGATCTCGGCAGGGTCGGGATCCCGCATCAGCGACGGCGCATGCGCCCCGCATCGGAGCGTGGACAGCCAGGGACCTTCCAGGTGGATCCCGTCGATCAGGCCTGCGCCGACGTCGCCGGCCAATCCCGCTACCTGGCGCAGTAACTCGTCCGGGGCGGCGGTGACCAATGAGGCGACGAGCGTGGTCGTCCCGTGCCTGCGATGGAAGTCGACGGCCGTGGCGGTATCCGAGGGCGCAGCGGCGGAGAAGTTCGTCCCTCCCCCACCGTGCACGTGAGTGTCGACGAAGCCTGGGACCACGGTCACCGCGCCGAGATCTCGGGCCGCCGGCCGTGGCGGTGCACCCTTTCCGGCCGCATCGACAACGCCGCTCGACACCTCAATCCATCCGGGCCGCAACAGCTCTCGGCCCGTGAGCACGGTCTCGGCGGTCAACAGCACTCAGATGCCCTGCCATTCCGGCTTGGAGCGGTACGTCTCGCGGTAGTAGTCGACAAGTTGAAGGCGCCGTGCCGCCGCCTCGTCGAGCAGCACGGTCGCATGCGGATGTAGCTGCAGGATGGTGGCCGGCCACAGCGCGCTGATCGGGCCCTCGACGAGTTGATGCACGGCTTCGGCCTTGCGACGGCCG
This sequence comes from uncultured Actinomycetota bacterium, assembly GCA_963721495.1. Taxonomy (GTDB): domain Bacteria; phylum Actinomycetota; class Actinomycetes; order Mycobacteriales; family Mycobacteriaceae; genus Mycobacterium. The sequence goes on from CAVRMG010000010.1 coordinate 47,039, forward strand.
GTCGCCACCAGGATCAAGTGCCGGGCCTCCATGATGGTCGCCAGCCCCTGGGTGAGGCAGTGCGTCGGCACCGCATCGACGTCGTCGCCGAAGAAGCGCGCATTGTCCATCCGGGTCTGCATGGTCAGCGTCTTGATCCGGGTTCGTGAGCCCAACGACGAACCCGGCTCGTTGAACGCGATGTGCCCGTCGGTACCGATGCCGAGGATCTGCAGGTCGACGCCACCCGCGTCCTGAATCGCGGCCTCGTACTCCGCGCACGCTGCCGGGATGTCGGCGGCCAGGCCGTCGGGGCCCTGCACGCCACCGGGAGCGAAGTCGACCTTGGAGACGAACACCTCGTCGATGACGGTGCGGTACCGCTGAGGGTGGTCGGCGGGCAGACCGACGTACTCGTCGAGGGTGAAGCCACGAGCCCCTCGGAACGAGATCAAGCCGGCGTCGCGGCGACGCGCGAGTTCGTCGTAGATCGCCAGCGGCGACGATCCGGTGGCCAGGCCCAGTACCGCCGCCGGTTTGCGGCCGAGCAGAGCGGTGATCGCATCGGCACCGACGCCGCCAATCTCGGTGGCGTCCTGCAGAATGACGACTTCCATCTACTTGTGCGCGATGAAAAGGTCTGCCCCGGAGAGAATCTCAGCACCCTCGAGAACCGCTTCGGACGGGACGATGTTCCCGGGTTCCCGTTCGTCCATGACCACCACGGGCACAATGGGATTGAGCCCTTTGGCCTCCACCGAGGGGACGTCGTAGGTGATGAGGACCTGCCCCACGGTCACCTGGTCGCCCTGGCTCACGTGTGCCGTGAACCCCTCGCCGTTCAACGAAACGGTGTCCAACCCGAGGTGGACGAGAACTCCGACGTTGTCCGGCGTCATGACGATGTAGGCGTGCGGCATCAGTTTCAGCAGCTTGCCACTGACCGGGGCGACGGCGTCGATCACTTCCCGCGGTGGGTCGATCGCGGCGCCGTGGCCCACCATGCCTGCCGAGAACACCGGGTCGGGAACATCTGCGAGAGGAACGGCACGCCCGCCGACCGGCGCGAGGACCTGCGTCGAGTTCACGTCGAGACTCCTTCTGCTCGTGCGCACCAACAATACGAGCGTGCCGGAAAGAGGGTCTGGACTTCGGCGTTTCCTCTAAGCTTCCGCTGAGCTTCGACGGCCAACAGCGTTGACGCAGAGGAGGTCTCCGCAATGAGTGACGCATCGAAACCTACAGGAGTGCAAGAGAAGTCAGGCCTGCGCTTCCCTGGGTTCGCGCAGTTGCAGCGGCTGGGCAAGAGTTTGATGCTGCCGATCGCGGTGTTGCCTGCGGCAGGCATTCTGCTCCGGTTGGGCCAGCCCGACCTGCTGGGGAGGATCGAATCCCCCGTCATCGGGGACTTCTTCAAGGCGATGAGCGCGGCGGGCGACGCGCTGTTCAGCAACCTGGCCCTGCTCTTCGCTGTCGGTGTCGCGATCGGTTTCGCCAGGAAGGCCGACGGCTCCACCGCACTGTCGGCCGTCGTCGGCTACCTCGTGATGGAGGCGGTCTTCAAGACCATGTCGCCGATCGTGCTGGCCGGCGAGCTCGATAAGGCAGGTGAGCAGGCTCAGATCAATTACAGCGTGTTCGCGGGAATCGTGATCGGCCTGGTGACGGCGTGGCTGTTCGACCGCTACCACACCATCCAACTGCCGTCCTATCTCGGATTCTTCGGGGGCAGGCGATTCGTGCCGATCGCGGTGTCCCTGGCCAGCCTGCTCATCGCGTTTGCGATGAGCTACCTCTATCCGTTCTTCGATGCGGGCTTGACCAGTCTCGGGGAGTTCATCGGCGGGTCTGGTGCGCTCGGTGCTTTCGTCTACGGGTTCGTCAACCGCATGCTCATCCCGCTGGGCCTGCACCACATCCCGAACTCGTACGTGTGGTTCCTCTACGGGGACTATCAGCCGCCGGGTGGCGAAGCCGTGACCGGTGAACTCACCCGGTTCGCCGCGGGTGATCCGACCGCGGGCATCCTCACGTCGGGCTTCTACCCGATCCTGATGTTCGGGCTGCCCGCCGCCGCGCTGGCAATGATCCATGTCGCCAACAAGAAGCAGCGAAAGGTCGCGGTCGGCATCCTGTCCGCGGCGGCGCTGACAGCGTTCCTTACCGGGATCACCGAGCCACTCGAGTTCGCGTTCATGTTCGTAGCGTTCCCGCTCTACGTGATCCACGCGCTGCTCACGGGCCTGTCACTGGCCATCGCGTACCTGCTCGACATCCACCTGGGCTTCTCGTTCTCGGCGGGCCTGATCGACATGCTTCTGTTCAGCACCGCCCCGGCAGCGAAGAACATTCCTCTGCTGATCGGTATGGGTGTCGTGTTCTTCGTCGTCTATTACGTGCTGTTCCGGTTCGCGATCAAGAAATGGAACATGCGGACGCCGGGCCGGGAGCCCGAGAGCGAATTCGAGGCGGAGGAGCAGGCGAACCTCGGCGAGGGTGCCGATTCGGCGACCGCCGTGACGGCCGCGGGCGCGACCGCGACGCTGACCGCACCCACCCGCGCAGACAGCAAGGCCGAGCAGGTCATCGCCGCGTTCGGTGGACGGGAGAACCTCGTCAACGTCGACGCCTGCATCACCCGGCTGCGCGTGGAGGTGGCCGACAAGGGCGAGGTGGATCAGGCCCGCCTGAAGACCCTCGGCGCCGCGGGCGTCATCGAGGTCGGCAGCAGCGTTCAGGCGGTCTTCGGCACCGATGCCGAGGCGTTGAAGAACGACATCAACGAGATCCTCTGAGAGCTTTGGCCGCCGAGTGTGAAGCCACTGCGAGCTTGAGGCGGAGTTTTCGCAACACGTTCACGCTCGGCGAGGCCATGGCGACTCAACTCGTCGCGTCACGGAAGGCCCCGACGAGTGACGACAGGATCTCGAGCGCCCGATCCTGGTCGGCGGTCAACGAAGCCGGGAACCGGATATCGGTGACGCCCGCTGCGACAAGTGCCGGAACTCCCGCCGCCGATGCCGCGTAGTCGATTGATCCATCGTCGGTTTTCTTTACCCGTGCGACGCCCTGAACCTGCAGATCGGTGGGATCGCCACCGAACTCGCGCACCTTGTCTTTCATCGCTGCGATCGCGCCGGGGATATCCGCGTAGGCGGCACCCCACGGGATCCAGCCGCTTCCGAAGCGCGCGATCCTGCGCGCAACCGCGTTGTTGACCGTGCCGCTGATCCATACGGGCACCCCGCCGGGCTGCACCGGCTTCGGCATCTGGTGAATGCCCTCGAACGTCAGCTCGGCGGACTGATAGGACGCCCGTTGCTGCGTCCATAACGTCTGGCATACCTCAAGCGTGTGGTCGAGCAGCCGGCCGCGATTCTCAAAGGAGAGTCCGACGGCTTCGTATTCCTCGCGCTGCCAACCGACTCCGACCCCCAGGTCCACGCGGCCCTCCGACAGCACGTCCAGGGTGGCGAGCTGTTTAGCCAGGACTGCGGGACGTCGCAACGCGGCCAGCAGTATCGCGGTGCCCAGCCTGATGCGGGCCGTCGTGGCGGCGATCGCCGTCAGGACCGTCAACGGCTCGAGCCAGCTTCCGTCCGGCCCGGTCGGCTGCCGACCGCCCGCCTGGCCGCCGATCGATGGGTCGGCATACGCGTCGAGATTCTCGCCGAACACGACGTGGTCGGACACCACTAGCCGGTCTACTCCCGCCTCGTCCATCGCGCGCGCCAAACCAAGCGTCGCGCGCCAGTCATGCTGCGGAGCATCGGTGAATGTGCCCAAATACAACGAGAGTTCGGGTTTGCGCGTCGTCATACCTTCTCCGAATCCATGGATGATCCCACCGGTCCATCATCGCAACCTGCGACACGGGACTACGCCGCGCTCGAGTGATCAGCGTGCCTGCTGCAGATACACGCGGATGTTGCGGATCTTCTCGTCGCCGTCGAACTCGAACACGGTCAAAGAGTTCACGACGGTGGTGCGCTCCTCGGCGAAGTGTCGCTCCTCGATTTCGAAATACACCAGGCCGGGCAGCTCGGTTATCTGCTTGACCGTGGTCTCGAAGGTGCCGATCGAACCCGCCCACTGACACAACATCTGGACGTATTGCTGCCAATTGTGGACTTCGCGAAAAGTGCCGACACGCTCGAATTCGTCTACTGCAACCAACTGCGCCAGAGGGTTCCAGTCCTGCGGTTCATGCGCACTCGGCACCAACCGCTTCATGACCTCCTGATACTCCATCACCTTCCGGGTCAACGGTCCTTGTTCAGTCACACCGATACTCCCGTCGACGAGACCGCGAGGAAGGATGTGCCGCGCGGAACAGTGCGCACCATTGTCCATTTCCCCAGTCGCAGCGATGCGAAATCGAGCAGCACGAACCCATTGAAGTCAGCAGGAGCTTGCGTCGAAAGAGACGACACATGAGATTCTCGAAAAGTAAGCCGCCATTGACCTCGTAGAGCAGGGTTCCGTGTGACATCCTGCGAGGGTGTCCGCGGGGGTTCCGCCGTCGGGGGTTGTGACGTTTCTGTTCACCGATATCGAGGGGTCGACCCGTCGGTGGGAAGACGACGCTGATGCAATGCGGGCGGCCCTCGTCGCGCATGACGAAGTGCTGCGCTGCGAAATCGAGGCGCACGGCGGTTTTCTGTTCAGTCACACGGGTGACGGGGTGGTCGCGGCGTTCGCTTCGCCGAAGGCGGCTGTCGACACGGCGGTCGCTGCACAGCGGACGCTGGAGTTGCCCGTTCGGATGGGCATTGCGACCGGCGAAGCGGAGCTCCGGGACTCGGACTATTTCGGTACGGTGCTCAACCGCGCCGCACGGGTGATGGCCTCCGGCCACGGGGGTCAGATCCTCGTGGCCGACTCGACGGCAACGCTACTCAGCGGAGTGAAGTTGGTGAATCTGGGGCCGCGACGGTTACGGGATCTGCCTAACCCGATCACGGTGTATCAAGTTCAAGCGTCGGGCCTGGCTACGGACTTTCCGCCACTGCGGGGAGTCGCCTCGAATCCCGGCAACTTGCGTCCGGCGATCACGAACTTGATAGGCCGCGAAACTGACGTCTCCGATATCCAAGCCGCCGTGCGTTCGCATCGACTGGTGACATTGATAGGCGTCGGTGGAGTTGGTAAGACCCGGCTTGCCTTGGATGTCGCCACGCAATTGGCCGACGAATTCATCGACGGGGTATGGGTTTTTGAGTTGGCCGTGGTCGCCGACCCCGCTGCAGTACCGGATGCGGTGGCAGCGGTGTTGGGAATCACTCAACAACCCGGCAAGAGCGTCAGCGACTCGGTGGCCTCGGCCCTGGAGGGCCGCTCGCGGCTATTGGTGTTCGATAACTGTGAGCACGTCGTAGACAGCGTCGCGGATTTGGTCGATGCGATCCTCGCGGAATCGGCGACCGTGAAAGTCTTGGCCACCAGCCGCGAGGGAATTGGCGTCGCTGACGAGCAGTTGTGGCGGGTGCCGTCGCTGGACGTCGATGCGGCCGTGCAGTTATTTGTCGAACGCGCGCAGAGCATGGATGCGCGCGCGTTGGCTGAGGAGCTGGCCGCCGTGGAGGACGTGTGTCGTCGCCTTGACGGGATCCCGTTGGCGATCGAGTTGGCGGCCTCGCGGATGGCGTCGATGACGGCGGCGGAGGTGCGTGATCGTCTCGATGACCGGTTCAAACTTCTCGTGGGGTCACGACGCGGCGTGGAGCGCCACCAAACGCTGCGCCAGGCCGTGGCGTGGTCCTACGAGCTTCTGGACGACGCGGAAAAATTGCTGTTGGAACGGTGTTCGGTGTTCGCCGGCGGGTTCGATTTGGAAAACGCCTGTGCGGTAGCAGGATTCGATGACCTCGACGACTACGCCGTTCTCGACCTGCTTGACGCACTGGTGCGCAAGTCGCTGCTGATCGCCGACCGATCTTCGGGCCGGACCCGGTTTTCGATGCTGGAGACGATTCGCCAGTTCGCCGAGGAACAACTCGTTGCCCGCGGCGAGGTAGACGAAGTGCGCACCTCGCATGCCCGCCACTTCGCCGCTCGTGAAGCCGGCGTCCTCGCCCTGTGGGATAGCCCGCGACAGCGTGAGGCCTACGAATGGTTCGCCACCGAGTTGGCCAATCTGCGCACGGCGTTTCGGTGGGCAGCCGACCGCGGCGACCTCGACGATGCCGCCACCATCGCGACTTATGTGGCGTTCCTTGGCTTCTGGGTCGAAAACTACGAGCCCATCGCCTGGGCCGAAGAGTTGATCGAGCCGGCCCGTGCTGTCGACCATCCCCGGCTCGCGTTCCTGTATGTGATCGCCTCGCTGTGCATTATGTCCGGACGGGTTGACGCGGGTGTGCGTTACCGCGACGCAGGCATGGCGGTTGTTGAGAGCGGCCGGGGCGAGGTGCCGTTCGGCATCGAAGGCCTGCTGTGCTTCGGGTACATCAACGCAGGCCAGCCTGAACTGGCCGTCGATTGGTGCCGCAGCCGGGTTCAGAGCGGTCGCGCCACGCACACAGGTGCGAGGGTAACCCTCATCGTCTCCCTGGCCGCCGCCCAGTCTGATGAGGAGGCGATCGCAGCCACTGCGGGGCTGATCGAAGCCGCGGAGGCCACCCGCAATCCGTGGGCGCTCTCATACGCACTACTCGCCTTCGGTGTCGCCCACCTACATGCCGATCCGGTAGGTGCTCTCAAGGCCTGTCGCCGCGGGCTGCAGGTCGCCGAAGGAAGTGGCAACCGCGGCAACGGGACAACCCTGGCGACCATTGCTGCCCGAATCGAGGGCGAATACGGTGACTCGCTCCGCGCGCTCCACTACATCGCCGTTGCGATCCACAATCACCACGACTCGGGTAGCCCAACGAACATGCGAATCCCTATAGCTACCCTCTCTACGGTTCTTGACCGGATGGGACGCTACGAACCCGCAGCCATAATCGCGGGTTGCGCGTCAACTCCCTTCGCCATGGCGACATACCCTGAACTTCTCACTACGACAGCACATCTGCGCACTGTCCTCGGTGGCCAACAGTTCGACTCGTTCGCACGAAAAGGCGAGACAATGAGCACCGCCGAGATCGCCGCCTACGCCTACGACCAAATCGACGAGGCCCGAGCGGCACTCAACGCCGCCTCGAAATAGACTAGGTACGAGGGTCCGTCGTGGATGCGCCGCAGTCAGGCGTATTGGGAAGGGCGCGGCCGGTGGTGGCCGGACGCCAATCGGCGAGAACCCATGAAGCCGTGCCGTGACTAGTAGCATCAATCACGCACTTCGTGGCCTTCAGGATGCCGATGAGGGAAGGGCTTAGGCGTGCGAACCATATCTGAGCTAGCTCCCTGGCTGATGATCGCCATTGGATTCGTGTTTTTCGCCGCCATCAGCGCCGGTTGCCGGTTTGCCCTCATCGGGCTGGCGTCGCCGGAACGAAGTGCTCAGTTGGAAGGACACGCCGACAAGCTGCTCGGTGTCTTTGGGGCGACTTTCGCTTTCCTAATCGGCTTTGCCATCACGATCACCTGGTCGGGGGTGGGCGCTGGCCAAGACGCGGTCGACCTCCAGGCATCCTCAGCGCAGCAACTTTCTTGGGCCGCGAGTGAGATCCAGGACAAAGCCGGCGCCGACGAGGTCAACGGCAATCTACGAAACTACCTTCACACAGTCGTGAACAAGGATGGACCAGCGCTTGGGGATGGGAATTTCAGTGCGCTGCCCTCTGCCGAAACATTCGACACACTCCAGAACAGTGTGCACCGAGTGGCATCGGGCCACGGGAACACGGACCCGGTGGCGAGCGGAATGGTATCGGCGGCTGCATCGTTGACCGCCGCCCAAAGTAAAGTAACTGCGGTAGCGCAGCGATCGCTTCCGCCAATTTTGATCGCGCTCATCGTCTTGTCCGGGTCACTGCTGGCCGCCACGGTAGGCATGTCTGCCCTGACGGTGAGACCGCCCTATCTCATGTATGCCTGGGCATTCCTCGCTGCAGTGTCTGTCGCCGTGGTGTTGATGATCGACTACCCCTTCAGTGGTGGAATCACGGTCAACCTCGGACCACTGAGTGTTGCTGCCGACTCCATTTAGCGCTGCACGCGCGCGCATTTTGTCACCAGGTCGCGGTGGAACGGATTGCTTCTACCAGCGTGCGATGGAACCTGCCTTGCCGGACTTCGCTCTGAGGTCGACCGGTCAGCGCACCTTCGCGCGTCTCGAAACAGACGACATACGAGGGTCTCAATGCCCCGCGTCACTCACTCTCCGGCAGATGACGAGGGCCTCGACGTAGTCCCAGCGATAGCGGTCGGGGGCCTCCGCGACGCGCTCCTCGAGCTCTCCGAGGAAGTCGGCGAGGAGACCGGCAGCGCGTGCCTCGCCCTCGCGCGCGAAGGCACGGAGGAGGAGCGGCCCTCCCCATGCGGTCACGCTCTGGACGTAGTCACGCGCGAACACCGCGGAATCGTCGTGCCCGTAGGGGTTGTCGAGACGGAAAAGCTCGATGCTCTCGAGCTCGAGGCCCGCGAAGCTCCCGCCGCCCGCCTCGAAGGGAGCCCGGAACTCGTCGAGTGTGCGCGACCAGACCGGAACGACGGCCGCGGCGACGGTGGCGCCGCCGATGCGCCCGGCGCGGCGCCAGTCGGCGAGCAGCAGGTTCATGTCCCCGATGATCTCGACGTAAAGCCCCGTCCGGTCCGGGCATGGAGCGGGCGAGGCCGGGATGGCGGCGATAAACCACCCCCCGGACGCCAGCTCTAGTGAGCGCATCTCGAGCATTCGCTCCCACTGCCGGTCCGCGGCGACGCGCCAGGCACGTCGCTCGTCCTCGTCCACGTGGTCCGGGTAGCCGGGGAAGACCGAGCCGCTCGAGGCCAGGCCGGCGGCGTCGGCAATCCAGTGCATGGTCGTCCCGGTCACCGCGACATGCACTGTGCCTCGTGGAAAGGAGGGCGCCTGGTGGAGAGGGATTCCGGCCATGGAGATGACCGTGGCGGGAGGCGGGTCGCGATCGAGCGCTCGTCGACAGGCCTCGCCGTGGGCGTCCGGCGAGGCGTAATGGGCGCCCGTGCCCGTGTCGGCGACCCCGCTACCGGACTCGGCCAGTGCAGGGATCACGACCATCACGCCCTGGTCCACCTCCGCGCCGAAGGCCTCCCGGAGGTGAGCGGCGGCGACCCGCCACGCGTTCGTCGGGAGATCAACGAGCGCGTAGATCAGCGGCCGGCCGGCGCGCTGCGCCACGAGATCGCGGATGAGGCCGTGAGAGTTCACGCCGTCGGCAGCGCCCAGATCGGCCACGCAGAGCAGCGGGCTCGCTCGCCAGCCGCTCCGCGGCGGCCATCACGGCCGGGTGGGTCGCCTCGAAGGCGGCGCGCTGCGAGAGGGCGTGCCGCGCATAGTCGTCCGCCATGCTCGAGAGCTCGGGTCGACGTGACGGCGTGGTGCTTCCCTCCCGCGCAGCGCCGACGCGGTCCGGACGGCGCGGGGCCTATCGTCCCACGTGGCCGGCGACCCGCCAAGCATCACAACTGAGGGTCCGGCATCAGATCGCGTCTCGAAATCGACGACATCTGCGACTCGCGGAAGTTCGTCTCAAAACACGTGTATCCGAGGACCGGGCCGGATCCGCCGATGTATGAGGTAGGCGCGTGTCGGTGTGACATTCTGCGGGGGTGTTCGCTGATCCGGCGGCTGCCCCCTCGGGGGTGGTGACGTTTCTGTTCACCGATGTTGAGGGGTCGACACGTCGATGGGAGAACGACGCTGATGGCATGCGGGCGGCACTGGCCGCACACGACGCGGTGTTGCGCTCCGCGATCGAGTCGCACGACGGCTTCATGTTCAAGCACACCGGCGACGGGGTGTGCGCAGCATTCTCCTCGCCGAGGTCCGCCGTCGACGCCGCAGTGGCTGCGCAGCGGGCGCTGGAGTTGCCGGTGCGGATGGGTATCGCGACCGGCGAGGCCGAACTGCGCGACGCGGACTACTTCGGGACGGTGCTCAACCGGGCCGCGCGGGTGATGGCCGCCGGGCATGGCGGTCAGATTCTGGTGGCCGACTCCACTGCGGTTCTGCTCAGCGGGGTTGATCTTCTCGATCTGGGACCGCGACGGTTGCGTGATGTGTCGGCGCCGGTGGGGGTGTTCCAGGTCCGAGCACCCGGACTGCGGACAGAATTTCCGCTCATTGCGGGGAGTCGACTCGAATCCCGGAAATTTGCGTCCGGCGATCACGCGCTTGATCGGCCGCGACGGCGAGGTCGCCAATCTTCAAGCGGCCCTGCGCTCGCATCGGTTGGTGACATTGGCGGGCGTCGGCGGCGTGGGCAAGACCCGGCTCGCGGTGGAAGTCGCGACGCGGTTAGCCGACGAATTTGTCGACGGGGTGTGGCTTTTCGAGTTGGCGGCGGTGGCTGATCCTGCTGCGGTACCGGATGCGGTGGCGGCGGTGTTGGGCATCACTCAACAACCCGGCAAGAGCGTCGGCGAGTCGGTGGCGTCGGCGTTGGAGGGCCGGTCGCGGCTGTTGGTGTTCGACAACTGTGAGCACGTCGTGGACAGCGTCGCGGATCTGGTCGCCGCGATCCTCGCGGCGTCGGCCACCGTGAAAGTGTTGGCCACCAGTCGTGAGGGAATCGGTGTCGCTGACGAACTTTGTGGCGGGTGCCGTCACTGGACGTTGGTGCGGCGGTGGAGTTGTTTGTCGAACGCGCTCAGAGCATGGTGTCGGACACGTTGGCCGATGAGGCGACCGCCGTGGAGGACGTGTGTCGTCGCCTCGACGGGATCCCGTTGGCGATCGAGTTGGCGGCCTCGCGGATGGCGTCGATGACGGCGGCAGAGGTGCGGGATCGTCTTGATGACCGGTTCAAACTACTGGTGGGGTCACGACGCGGATTGGAGCGCCACCAGACACTGCGTCACGCGGTGGCGTGGTCTTACGACCTGCTCGATGACGCGGAAAAGTCGGTGCTGGAACGGTGTTCGGTGTTCTCTGGCGGATTCGACCTCGAAAGCGCCTGCGCGGTGGCCGGACCCGATGACATCGACGACTACGCCATCCTTGATCTGCTGGACGCGCTGGTGCGCAAGTCGCTGCTGATCGCCGACCGGTCAGCGGGGCGGACCCGATTTTCGATGCTGGAGACGATCCGCCAGTTCGCCGAGGAACAACTCGTCGCAAGTGGCGAGGCCACCGAGGTCCGCACCGCCCATGCCCGTTACTTCGCGGGGCGAGAAACCGACATCATGTCCTTGTGGGATAGCCCCAGGCAGCTCGAGGCCTACGCGTGGTTCACCGTCGAGCTCGCTAATCTGCGTGCCGCGTTCCGGTGGGCCGCCGACCAGGACGATTTGGATGTCGCCGCGCAAATCGCAATATCGGCGGCGTGGTTCGGCTTTGCGACAGAGAGTTACGAACCGATCGCGTGGGCCGAAGAGCTGATCGAGCCGGCACACGCCAATGACCATCCCCGGCTCACGGCGCTGTATGCGATGGCGTCGCTGTGCTATATGGCTGGACGGATCGATCCGGGTATTCGCTACACCGAGGCCGCCATGAAGGCGATCACCATTGGCAGCGACCACGTCCCGTACGGCGCCGATGCCTTCGTTGGCAGTGCCTACCCTGCTGTCGGCCAGTTCGAACGGTGGATTCAGTGGTGTCGCGCTCAGCTCGCTCGTGGTCGCGACACCTACTCGCTCACCACGACGAGCCTGGTCATCGGACTGGCGGTTACCGGCTCCGCCGACGAGGCGATGGAAGCCGCGAACGGTCTGATCGACGCCGCCGAAGCTACCGGCAACCCGTTCGCGCTGTCGTGGGCGCTTCTCGCCTACGGCGGGGCCGTCCGTGACGCCGATCCGGTCCGCTCGCTCGCGGTCCTTCGACGGGCCCTGGTGATCGCCCAAGACAGCGGGAACCGCTTCGTCGAGTCCACGACTGCGTACACCCTGGGCGGCGACGAGGCTGAACACGGCGACCCGCTGGCGGCCTTCGATTACTTCACCGTGGCGATCGGCAACTTTCACGACTCGGGCAATACCTACATGCTCCGCGCCCCCCTGGGGTTTCTTGCCGCGTTTTTCGACCGGCTCGGACGATACGAGCCGGCGGCCACCATCGCCGGGTTCGTCGTCTCAAGCCCTCTCGCTGCACTTCCCGTCATGGCACACTTCGTCACCGCGAATGCTCACCTCCGCGATGTGCTCGGTGCGACCTACGAGTCGCACGCCGAAAGGGCGAGGCGATGACCACCGCTGAGATTGTGACGTACGCATTCGCCCAGATCGACCACGCCCGAGCGGAACTGAATGCCGTCTCGAAATAGACGACATACGAGAGTCTCAACACTTCGTCTCGAAGATGGCGCAGCGATATGACGGACATCGCTGACCAACGGTGACACGATACTGACGTGGACCCCAGCGGGCACGACGGTCGCGGTGCACTGACTGCAACGGGGTTGTCGTGTGGGTCGTGTGGGACGGAACTGTCACCGAACTCCAAGTTCTGTAACGAGTGCGGTGCACCGGTCACACAGCTCAGCCGATCGGCGGAGTACAAGCAGGTGACGGTGCTGTTCGCCGATGTGGTGCGCTCGATGGACATCGCGGCCACCCTGGATATGGAGCGGCTGCGCGAAATCATGACCGACGTCGTGGAGCGGTCGGCGGCGGTGGCGCAGCGCTACGGCGGAACCGTGGAGCACACCGGCGACGGCGTGATGGCGATCTTCGGCGCCCCAACGGCGTTGGAGGACCACGCTTTTCGGGCATGTGTGGCCGCGCTGGCCATCCAGGACGAGATGAAGCAGTTGGCCACCGAGGTGCAGCGCCGCGACGGTGTGGCGCTGCAAATACGGGTCGGTTTGAATTCGGGCCGGGTGATCGCCGGCGACATCGGTTCTGGGTCGTTGGGCTACACAGCAACCGGGCGACACGTCGGGTTTGCCCAGCGGATGGAATCGGTAGCACCCGCAGGCGGGGTGATGCTCTCGGAGTCGACCGCCCAGCTGGTCGAGGACCTCGTAGTGCTGGGTGAACCGGAGTGGGTGCACATCAAGGGGGCCGACGAACCGGTTCCGACGCGCCGGCTGATGGGGATCGGCCCGCGGCACGGAGCGGTCGGGCGCACGGAGGCGAGCCTGGTCGGTCGGCGCTGGGAGATGGCGGCCCTCGACGCCATGGTGGACCGTGCGATCGAAGGGCGCGGTGGTGTGGTGAACGTGGTCGGACCGCCGGGCATCGGCAAGAGCCGGACGGCCCGGGAGACGGCGGCCGTGGCTGCCGGTCGCGGCGTCGAGGTGGTGTGGACCTTCTGCGAATCCCACGCCCGTGACGTTCCCTTCCGTGTGGTGGCTCAGCTGCTGCGCGTGCGCACCGGCGTGGCAGCCCTGGACGGCGGCGCCGCCCGCGCTCGGGTTCGGGAACAAGTGCCCGACGCCGACCCGCAGGATTTGCTGTTGCTTGATGATCTGCTCGGCATCGCCGACACCGAAGTGCCGCTGCCCGCCATCGATCCGGATGCCCGTCGGCGCCGGTTGACCGCGCTGATCAACACCGTGTCGCTGGCCCGCACCGACCCGGCGCTGTTCATCATCGAGGATGCGCACTGGATCGATGCGGTCAGCGACTCGATGATCGCCGACTTTCTCACCGTCATTCTGCACACCCCATCAATGGTGCTGATCACCTCGCGCCCCGAATATGACGGAGCGCTGACGCGGGTGCACGGCGCCCAGACGATAGCCCTTGCCCCACTGGATGATTCCGACACCACGACACTGCTGGGTGAACTGCATGGGTTCGGACCCCTCGGTGGTCGAGCTGGCGGCGGTCATCGCGGAGCGGGCCGCCGGGAACCCGTTTTTCACCGAAGAGATGGTGCGCGAATTAGCCCAGCGTGGCGTGCTGACCGGTGAGCGCGGCGGCTATGTCTGTCGCGCCGATGTCGCCGACGTCGCCGTGCCGGCCACGGTGCAGGCGGCCATCGAGGCCCGCATCGACCGCCTGGACACCCCGGCCAAGCAGACGTTGAACGCCGCGTCGGTGATCGGCGCCCGCTTCGAAGCGGAGCTGCTGTCCGCGTTGGGCATCGATGCGGTGTTCGATGAGCTGCTGGGCGCCGAGCTGATCGATCAGGTGCGGTTCACCCCGAGCGCCGAGTACGCCTTCCACCACCCGCTGATCCGTGCGGTGGCCTACGAATCACAGCTGAAATCCGATCGCGCCCAGGTGCACCGGCGCCTGGCCGCGGCAATCCAAGAGCGTGACCCGGGGTCGGTGGACGAGAACGCGGCGCTGATCGCCGAACATCTGCGAGGCCGCCGGCGATCTGCACGCGGCCTATGGCTGGCACATGCGCGCCGCCGCGTGGTCGACCAACCGCGATCTCGTCGCGGCCCGGCTCAGCTGGGAGCGAGCACGCCAGATCGCCGACGCGCTGCCTGCCGACGACCCCGACCAGGTGTCGATGCGCATCGCCCCACGCACCATGCTGTGTGCCACCGACTGGCAAGCCCGAGAGGTCCAGGAAAGCCAGGGCCGCTTCGCGGAGCTGCGGGAGTTGTGCAGCGCGGCCGGAGACAAGGTCTCGCTGGCCATCGGCATGACCGGGCCGGCCACCGAGCTCATGTACGCCGGGCGCGCGCGTGAGGCGGCGCGGCTGTCATCCGAACAGATGGCGCTGCTCGAGTCGATCGGCGATCCCACCCCGACCATGGGGTTGGCGGTCATCGCCTTCTGCAACTGGCTCGGTGTCGGTGAATTCGGCGAGGTCTTGCGGTGGTCGCAGACCATCGTCGACCTGGCCGCCGGTGACCCCGTCAAGGGCGCCGGCTTCGGAATGGGATCACCGCTGGCGATCGCGTTGGCATGGCGCGGCACTGCTCGGTGGTGGCTGGGCCGTCCCGGATGGCGCCAAGACCTCCACGACGCCGTCGCGATGGCCCGACGCAGCAACGCGGAAACCCTCTCCGGTGCCGTCGCCTGGACCTACGGTTTCGCGATGCAGTACGGGGTGCTTCGGGCCGATGACTCCGTGGTGCGCGCGAGCGAGGATGCGGTGCAGACCGCCCACAGGGCCAGCAGCGATCGCGCAATGGGCTTGGCCGGGTACACGTTGGCTGTCGGGCTGCTGAACCAGGACGCCGCGGCCGACCGTCAACGCGGGCTTGAATTGATGATGCAGACCCGCGACATATGGCTGCGCAAGCGTGCCCTCTTCCTGATCCCGGTCACCGACTTGTGGGCCGCCCGGGAAACGGCCAGGCGCGGCGACCGCGATGCTGCCATACCGGTGATGCGCCAAGCCGTCGACGAGCTGCGCCAGGCAGGACACCTCTTCTATGGCGTTTGGGGCACCGGCGTTCTGGTGGAGACGCTGCTGGAGCGTGGCGCCGAGGGCGACCTGGCCGAAGCCCAAGAGGCGTTCGACCGGTTGGCGAACCTGCTGGGCCGACGACGGTTCGGCGATGCGTCGAGATCACGCTGCTGCGGCTGCGCGCGCTGCTGTCCCGGGCCCGCGGCGACGACATTGCCTACCGGGACTTGGTGAGATCGCTATCGCGCGCATGGCGGAATCGCTTGGCTTCGAAGGACATATCGCCTGGGCCGAGGCGATGGTCGACGAGCCGCACTTAGAATCAATTGACACCGCCGGCGTCGCTGTCAGATGAATCGCCGGCCGAGGAATTGCCGCCAGTCGAGGACGAGCGGCTGGCGCTGATGCGGCTGAGGACGATCCGGCGGTCGTGCGCCGGGTCGGCAGCCAGCGGTCCCGGTGGTCGGGTGGTCGGCGTCCGTTGCCGCGGTGCCGAAACCGCGCGGCTGCTCGGCGCGCCGAGCGAATCGCGCACCGCCGGCCGAGGCTTGGCCGGCTGACCGGCAGGCTTCGCCGCGCTCTGGGCGTCGAGCGCGCTCGGCCGGTAAGGCGCGGGCGTTGCCGTGGTGGACGACTTCGGAAGCACTGGCTGGCGCCGACGACACCTGCCGGGATCCGCGTCGGCGGTTCGAGTCAGCCGTTCGTCGTCGATCCGTCGACATCGCCCGCCGGGTTCCCGTCGCCGCTCCCGTCGGCGGTCACCTGCTCGGTTTGGGTCGGCGTGCTAGTCGACATCACCTGCGGGGAGATGTCAGCTTGCGGTTTCGGTGGCCGGTGCCGCAGGAGTGCACCGGCGCGGGACTGCTCAGCGGCGATGGCGCACCGAAGAGGGCCAGCGGCGTTGTTGATCCCCTCGCCGATCGCGTTGACGAGATCGGTGGCCACCGTCACCGGGTCGAGCGGCGGGATCAGCCGTGCCGGGGTGGGCTCCCACGGCGGGATGCTGCGGTCATAGCCCAGTTCCACGATCACCCGGAAGAACGGCTCGACCACGTCGATCAACGACTCGGGCACCCCCAGGGTGCGCAGCGGACCGAACAACGGCAGGTCCTGGGTCTCGAAGAAGTAGTAGCTGGTGTCGCCGTAGCTGACTCTGGATAGCCGGCGACGTCGACGGATCGGGAGCCAGGCTGACGTCGAACGGGTACACGTGCACGTAGAACGACGCCCAGCACCGCGTTCAACTCGGCGATGACATTGAGCGGATACAACGGGAAATCGGCGAAGCAGTCGTACTGCCGGGTGATTTCGACCGTGTCGAACTGGGTGTCGGTCGGCGCGGGGCCGTTGAAGGACACAATCGAGGATCGGAATGTAGAGGCCCGGGAACCGGGCAGCAAGGCCGCCGTTGGGCAGATTGGGGTCACCGCTCAGCACGAAGTCGATATCGGGGGCCGTGGTTCCCGCCGGGTACTGCTCGGCGAGCCTTGCGCTTCTCCAGGTTCGCGACGGCCGCGCCTTGCGAGTAGCCGTAGATCACCAGATGGTCGTTGCGGTGGTTCGGCCATCGCCGTCTCCAGATCGGCCGACCCCGGCCTGGACCGACTGATCGACGGTGAGGTCGAAGAGCCCCGAGAGTTTCCACCACGGCTCGTCCGGCCACGCTGGGCCACCAGGCCCAAGATATTCCGGGGGCCCGAGCGCGAGCCACGAGGAGGCGGAACAAGCCCCGGTGACGGGCCAAAACTCCTCGGGCGTGGTCACCGCGACGGGCTCGATCGTCTGGCCCGGATGAGTCGGCGCGATGAACTGGTTCATGACGGCGTCGACGTAGGCGTCGTCGGGCGTCGGGCAGGTGGTCGCGCACATGATCAAGGCGGTCGTAGTCCGGCGGCGGCAGCTCACCGTCGGCGGCACGCGTCGACGACCGGCACCGGCACAACCGTGGCCATCACCACCAGGACGGCGACCCGATCGACACCGTCATCCGGGTGGCGGTGCGCCGAACATTCCGTACTCCCAGCGCGACCGCCAGTGCCCCGACGCGACCGATGTACTTTGCGGTACCCATCATCCGTCCTCCATCTGATGTCCTGGCGAAACGATGGCCCACCGCGTCCGGTGTCGAGTTCCGCGAGGGGAATCGTTGCTCGCGTGCGGCTGCGACGGAGCTCAGTAGTGCACCACTGCAATCTCGCCGATTCCGACGCGGACTACTTAGTCGCGGCGTCGGGCTGCTGCCGCCCCACGCCGTACGGCACTTGTGCGGCAGATGGCGGCGCTGATCGCGAGACTATCGCTGAGCTAGCGGTGAAACGATACGGAGCGTGAGGCGATACCCAGATCGGCGGTGCTGGATGACCGCGCGGGCGTGACGTGCGGGTCATGCGGCACTGGGCTGCGGGAGAACGCCAAGTTCTGTGACGAGTGCGGTGCGCCGACTCACGCAGGCCACCCGTTCGGCGGAGTACAAGCAGGTGACGGTGCTGTTCGCCGATGTGGTGCGCTCGATGGACATCGCGGCCGCCCTGGATATGGAGCGGTTGCGCGAGATCATGACCGAGCTGGTGGAGCGCTCGGCGGCGGTGGCGCAGCGCTACGGCGGGACCGTGGAGTACACCGGCGACGGCGTGATGGCGCTGTTCGGCGCCCCAGTCGCGTTGGAGGATCACGCTTTTCGGGCGTGCCTGGCCGCCCTGGCCATCCAGGAGGAGACGAACCGGTTGGCGGCCGAGGTGCAGCGCCGCGACGTGTGGCGCTGCGGCTGCGGGTGGGCCTGAATTCGGGTCGGGTGATCGCCGGTGAGATCGGTTCGGGGTCGCTGGGCTACGCCGCGACCGGCGAGACGGTCGGGTTTGCCCAGCGGATGGAATCGGTGGCGCCCCCGGGCGGGGTGATGCTGTCGGAGTCGACCGCGCGGCTCGTCGAGCACACCGTGATGCTGGCTGAACCGGAGTGGGTGCACATCAAGGGAGCCGACGAACCGGTGCGCGCGCGCCGGCTGATGGCGATCAGCCCGCGGGATGGCCTGGTCGGGCGCGCCGAGGCGAGCCTGGTCGGCCGGCGCTGGGAGATGGCGGCCCTCGACGCCATGGTGGACCGCGCGATCGGTGGCCGCGGTGGTGTGGTGAATGTGGTGGGACCGCCGGGCATCGGCAAGAGCCGGGTGGCCCGGGAGGCCGCGGCGCTGGCGGCCGGTCGCGGGGTCGAGGTGTTTTGGACCTTCTGCGAATCGCACGCCCGCGACATTCCCTTCCATGCCGTGACGCGGCTGCTGCGCGCGCGCACCGGCGTGGCCGACCTGGACGGCGAAGCCGCCCGCGCGCGGGTGCGGGAACAAGTTCCCGATGCCGACCCGCAGGATCTGCTGCTGCTTGATGATCTGCTCGGCATCGCCGACCCCGATGTGCCGCTGCCCCAGATCGACCCGGATGCGCGGCGGCGCCGGTTGACCGCACTGATCAACACCGTGTCGCTGGCGCGCACCGAACCGGCGCTGTTCATCATCGAGGATGCGCACTGGATCGATGCGGTCAGCGAGTCGATGCTGGCCGACTTCCTCACCGTCATTCCGCGCACCCCGTCGATGGTGCTGATCACCTCCCGCCCCGAGTATGAGGGAGCGCTGACGCGGGTGCACGGCGCCCAGACGATAGCGCTTGCCCCACTGGGTGATTCGGACACCGCGGCGCTGCTGGGTGAGCTGCTGGGTTCGGATCCCTCGGTCGGCGAGCTGGCGGCGATCATCGCCGAGCGGGCCGCCGGGAACCCGTTTTTCGCCGAGGAGATGGTGCGCGAGTTGGCGCAGCGCGGGGTGCTGGCCGGTGAGCGCGGTGGCTATGTCTGTCGGGCGGATGTCGCCGACGTCGAGCGTGCCGGCCACGGTGCAGGCGGCCATCGCGGCGCGCATCGACCGGCTGAACACCCCGGCCAGGCGGACGTTGAACGCGGCGTCGGTGATCGGCGCCCGCTTCGGAGCGGAGCTGCTCGTCCGCGCTGGGCATCGATGCGGTGCTCGACGAGCTGCTCGGCGCGGAGCTGATCGATCAGGTGCGGTTCACCCCGAGCGCCGAGTACGCCTTCCGCCACCCGCTGATCCGCGCGGTGGCCTACGAATCGCAGCTGAAATCCGATCGCGCCCAGTGGCACCGGCGCCTGGCCGCCGCGATCCAAGAGCGTGCGCCGGGGTCGGTGGAGGAGAACGCGGCGCTGATCGCCGAACATCTGCGAGGCCGCCGGCGAGCTGCACGCGGCGTACGGCTGGCACATGCGCGCCGGCGCGTGGTCAACCAACCGCGATCTCGCCGCGGCCCGGGTCAGCTGGGAGCGGGCACGCCGCATCGCCGACGCGCTACCTGCCGACGACCCCGACCAGCTGTCGATGCGCATCGCCCCCCGCACCATGCTGTGTGCCACCGACTGGCAAGCCCGAGCAGTCCAGGAAAGCCGGGGCCGCTTCGCGGAGCTGCGGGAGTTGTGCAGCGCGGCCGGGGACAAGGTCTCGCTGGCCATCGGCATGACCGGGCTGGCCACCGAGCTCCTGTACGCCGGGCGCGCGCGTGAGGCGTCGCGGCTGGCATCCGAACAGATGGCGCTGCTCGAGTCGATCGGCGATCCCACCCCGACCATGGGGTTGGCGTTCATAGCGTTCGGCAACTGGCTCGGTGTCGGTGAATTCGGCGAGATCTTGCGGTGGTCGCAGACCATCGTCGACCTGGCCGCCGGTGACCCCGCCAAGGGCGCCGGCTTCGGTATGGGATCACCGCTGGCGATCGCGCTGGCATGGCGCGGCACTGCTCGGTGGTGGCTGGGCCGTCCCGGATGGCGCCAAGACCTCCACGACGCCGTCGCGATGGCCCGACGCAGCAACCCGGAAACCCTCTCCGGCGCCGTCGCCTGGACCTACGGTTTCGCGATGCAGTACGGGGTGCTTCGGGCCGATGACTCCGCGGTGCGCGCGAGCGAGGAGGCGGTGCAGACCGCCGAGAGGGCCAGCAGCGATCGCGCACTGGGCTTGGCCGCGTACACGTTGGCTGTCGGGCTGCTGAATCGGGACGCCGCGGCCGACCGTCACCGCGGGCTTGAATTGATGATGCAGGCCCGCGACATATGGCTGCGCAAGCGTGTCCTCTTCCTCATCCCGGTCACCGACTTGTGGGCCGCCCGGGAAACGGCCAGGCGCGGCGACCGCGATGCTGCCATTCCGGTGATGCGCCAAGCCGTCGACGAGCTGCGCCAGGCAGGACACCTCTTCTATGGCGTTTGGGGCACCGGCGTTCTGGTGGAGACGCTGCTGGAGCGTGGCGCCGAGGGCGACCTGGCCGAAGCCCAAGAGGCGATCGACCGGTTGGCGAACCTGTGGGCCGATCACGATTCGGCGATGCTCGAGATCACGCTGCTGCGGCTGCGCGCGCTGCTGGCCCGGGCCCGCGGCGACGACGTCGCCTACCGGGACTTGGTGAGTCGCTATCGCGCCATGGCGGAATCGCTTGGCTTCGAAGGACACATCGCGAGGGCGGAGGCCATGAAGTGAGGGCTGGCATCTACGCTTCGGCGGATGGCCGCTGAATACTGGCCAAGCAGCATGGCTTTCGGCTGCGGCGCGACCCACTCAAGAAGCGATGCCTAGCTGTCGATAGATGTCTGGGAGGACGGCTTGCGTCTCGGGCAAGATCGTGAGGACCGCCCAGTCGTGTGGTTCACCCTTGCGGAGGACGAAGGTGAAGTCGGCGCCCGGCGTCGCCAAGGCCTTGTCTTGGAGGAGAAGCACATCGGGCGCGACCACGTCGTTGCTTCCGGCGTAGACCGCAGTCGGCGGAAGCCCGGCCAGCGACCCGAACAGGGGACTGACCAGTGGATCGGTGAGATCAAGGCCGTCGGCCCAAAGCGCGCCAGATTTGAGCACAGTCAAGAGTGTCGGTGTAGCCGACAAGGTTGGATCGTCGACAAATTGAATCGCCGGGTTACTCAGGGTGGAATCGAGCGCCGGTGAACTCAGCACCATACGCGACGGCACGGGGTCGCCGCGACGCACCATTTCCTGCACGGCGACCAGCGCGATATTGCCGCCGGCGGAGTCGACGAACACACTGACGTTCTCGGCGCCGTGCTGATCGATCTGCGCGGAGATCAGGTCGGCCATGGCGAAGCGGCCGAGGATGATGGCGGTCGGGGGCGTGCGTCGGTGATCGCGGGTCAGCGCCGGCAGCGGGGTCGCGGTGGTCGGCTGGTGCTTCGTCGCGGTCGACGGTCGGCTGCTGGTTGAAGAGGGTCGCTCGAATTGCGAACCAGCGTCCAAAGTGTCGGCGGTTGACCGGGCGTCGGTGCGTCGGCGTCGAGGCGCGCCGAAGGCCGGGCGCCGCCGTCGTCGCCGCCGGTGACGGCTGCCGGCGTGGCTTGGGATTCGGTAGGGTGTTGTCGGCGGCGCCGGGTGTTCGGTAGCGGCGCGGTCTGCGCACGGAGGCGGAGCGGTGCCGGCAGCGGGACGACGCCGGTGGGCGGTGTGGGGCTGTCGACGTCCGATCGCAGTGGTGTCCGTGGGCATCTGGGGGTGCAGGTCACTGCTGTGGGCATCGGTTGTCGCCGGTGTTGTCGGCGCCGTGGTCGAGGTCGTCGGGGTGGCAGGCGTCCTTGCCGCGGAACCGTCGCGGCTGGTGCGGTCGCCGGTGCTCGCAGGACCGGCCGGGGTGCTCAGCGCGGCGGCCGCCGACGAGAGCCAGGGCGTTAGTGGTCCCCTCGGCCAATCGCGTCGAGGAGCTCGTGCGGCCACAGGGTGACTGGGCGACCGGATCCAGCGCTGCCGCGAAGGCCCCGACTCGATGCTGCGGTCATATCGCCTCCACGAGTCAGGCGGAAGATCGGCGTCGAGCGTCGATCAACGCTGCAATTTCGCGCGGAGTCGGCGCGGCCTACTGAGTCGCGGGGGCACTCGCGGTGCCCCCTGACCAGACGGCAAGCAGTCGCGCACGACGCGACCGTCGCTGTCTGGGCATAGCAGCGGCGCGAGATTGCGGCTAAGTAGTACCGCGCCGAAACGCGCGGAATTGCAGTGGCGCACTACTGCGCTCGCTTCACGGAACGCGAGCCAAGATTCCCACCATAGAGAGCAACACCCAATGCGGTGCCTAAGCGGTGGCGCTTGGACGGGGAGGCTGTCATGAGGGCTGGGCGTTTCGTGGGCCGCGTCGGTGGGCTGGCGGTGGCGTTGGGTGTGGGTGTTGCGGTGGCCGGCGCGCCGGGGGTGGCGTGGGCTGATGGGACTGATACCGGCGCTCCGAGCGCGCCGGCGGATGACGCTCCGCCGCCTGCGGATCCGAGTCCGGCGGCATCGGCGCAAGCCCCGGCCGTGGGTCAGGGGGGATCGTCTGGGGAGTCGGTTGCTTCCGTCGGTTCGTCTGGTTCGTCGGGCGGAATGAATGTGGACTCGTCGGGTGGGGCGGTGACGTCGACGACGCCGGGTAGCGCGGGCGCAGACGCCGATGATTCTGATTCGGGGTCCCCTGCCAAGCCGGCCCCCTCCGCTGAGGGGTCGGCGCGAAAGTCGGATTCGAAGTCGACGGTGGCGACTCCGAAGAAGCCGAAGCCGTCGAATTCGAGCGCTACGGCCAAGCCGAGTGACAGCACAAAGTTGACCAGCGCGCCGTCGAACACCGCACCGGCGCGTGAGCGGTGGCGGCGCCGTCGGTGGCGGCGAGCGAGCCGACGGTGGTGCGCAGTACGCAACCCGCCGTGGCGGTGACGCGGCGCCGGTGGTCGCGATGGTGCCCTCGCCGCGGAAGGAGGCGCCGGAGCAGGCGTCAATGATGTCGTCGGTGTTGTCGTTTGTGGGGTTGGGTCCGTCGTCGGACGCGGGTTCAGACGTGCCGACCGGTCCGGTCGACTCGCCGGTGGAGTTGGCAATGTTGGCGGCCTGGCGGCGACAGTCACAGCAGGGCCTGATCAATGAGTCGGCGATGCGCGCGACGTTGGCGGAGGAGCCGTCGCAGTCCAGTTTGATGATGGCGAGCACCGAGTCCGCTGATACGGGCGGGGCGCAGACATTCGCGTTGGCTGCGGTGGCCAATAGTGCGCCGTCGGTGTCTCCGTCGCAGTCGGTTCCCGATCAGGTCACGGGTGCGATCGGTGTGAGTTTGAATGCGGTTGATGTTGATGGGAATCCGTTGACCTATACGGTGACGGGTGCGCCGGCGAGTGGATCGCTGATCGCGACGGCGCCGGGGCAGTACACGTATACGCCGACGTCTGCGGCGCGGTTGGCTGCGGGTCTGACCTCGGGGGCGGACTCCGATACGTTCACCGTGTCCGTCAGTGATGGGCAGCTTTCCACGCCGGTGACGGTCGCTGTGGCGGTGTTGCCGGCGGTGATATCCGCGCCGACGAACACGGCCGCGGTGGGCGCCAATCCATCGGGTGTGGCGGTATCGGACACCAAGATCTATGTGGCGAATCAAGCGTCGAACACGGTGTCGGTGATCGATCGGGCCAACCCGACCGCGACGCCGGCCACCATCGGTGTGGTGGCTTCGCCGAGGGCGATCGCACTGGGCCCCCAAGGCAGCAACCGGGCGTATGTCACTGGTTATAACGGTGTTTCGGTGATCAACACGGCCACCAATCAGGTGGTGGGCACGGTCGCGCCTGACCGGCGGGGACTCCTATGGGATTGCGGTGTCTCCCGATGGGCAGCGGGTGTATGTGACGATGACGGGCACCAATCGGGTGGCGGTGATCAACGCCAACACCACCACAAACACCTACACATTGGCCTCGACAGTGGCGGTGGGTGCCACCCCGGGGGCGATAGCGCTCAACACCGATGGCAGCCGCGCCTATGTGGCCAATTACTACGGCAATTCCGTGTCGGTGCTCAACACCAGCGGTACCGGCACGCCGACAGTGGTGTCCACAGTCGCGGTGGGCGCCAACCCGTATGGCATAGCCGCGAACGCTGATGGGTCGCGGATCTATGTGGCCAACTCCGGCGGCAATACCGTGTCGGTGATCAACACCACCACCGCCACACCATCGGTGTCGTCGATCACGGTGGGCGCCAATCCGTTCGGGTTAACCATGAGCCCGGACCGAAGCCTGGTGTTGGTGGCCAACGGCACCGACACGGTGTCGATGATCAACACCAAAACCAACACCGTCATCGGCGCACCGGCTCCCGTCGACAGTCAGGTCGAAAACAACTGGCATTGGGTCGCGGTGTCTCCGGACGGCCGCCAAATCTATGTGTCAGACCTCGCCGACCGAGCCGTACGCATCCTGACCATCAACCGCGCCAACACCGCGCCCATCGCCGGCACCGCCACGGTGGGCACCCCCAACACCAACACCGGCGCGGTCAGCGGTGTACTCAACTTCACCGACACCGACGGAGACACCCTGTCCTACAGCCTGACCAACCCTCCACCGGCACGGTCAGCATCACCAGCACCGGCGGCTACACATTCACCCCCACACAGGCCGCCCGCGACGCGGCAGCACAGACCCCGCAGGTCGATATGGCCACGTTCACCGTCACCGGCACCGACGGTCGCGGCGGCAGCGCACCACAACAACTGTCGGTGCCGATCGCACCGACCGTGTTCAGTAACCGGGCACCAGTGGCAGGCACCCCATCGGTCGGCACCCCCGACCGGGTCACCGGCGCGGTGAGCGGATCGTTGAATTTCACCGACCCGGACAACAATCCGCTGACCTACAGCGTTGCGGCGCAGCCGGCCAGCGGCACCGTCACCCTCAACGGTGCCACCTATACCTTCACGCCCACCACAGCCGCGCGTAACGCTGCGGCTTCGGGTGGGCCGACGTCGGTCACGCTCACCGTGGCAGCCAGCGACGGACAACTGTCAACACCGGTGTCGTGGTCGGTACCGATCAACCCACCCAATCGCGCCCCCGCCGCAGGAACCCCGACGGTCGGCACCCCCACCACCACCACCGGAGCGGTGTCGGGAAACCTGAACTTCACCGACCCCGACAATGACTCGCTCAGCTACAGCGTCCCGACCCAACCCGCCAGCGGCACCATCACCTTCAACGGGTCGACCTACACCTACACACCCACCCAAGCCGCACGCAACGCCGCCGCCGCAGGCGGGCCAACCACGGCCAGCATCACCGTCACCGCCAACGACGGACTCGCCACCACCAACGTCACCTGGACGGTGCCGATCTCCGCAACCTCTCCCAATAGTGCGCCGTCGGTGTCTCCGTCGCAGTCGGTTCCCGATCAGGTCACGGGTGCGATCGGTGTGAGTTTGAATGCGGTTGATGTTGATGGGAATCCGTTGACCTATACGGTGACAGGTGCGCCGGCGAGCGGATCGCTGACCACGACGGCGCCGGGACAGTACACGTATACGCCGACGTCGGCGGCGCGGTTGGCTGCGGGTCTGACCTCGGGGACGGACTCCGATACGTTCACCGTGTCCGTCAGTGATGGGCAGCTGGCCACGCCGGTGACGGTCGCTGTGGCGGTGTTGCCGGCGGTGATATCGGCGCCGACGAACACGGCCGCGGTGGGCGCCAATCCCTCGGGTGTGGCGGTATCGGACACCAAGATCTATGTGGCGAATCAAGCGTCGAACACGGTGTCGGTGATCGATCGGGCCAACCCGACCGCGACGCCGGCCACCATCGGTGTGGTGGCCTCACCGAGGGCGATCGCACTGGGCCCCCAAGGCAGCAACCGGGCGTATGTCACTGGTTATAACGGTGTTTCGGTGATCAACACGGCCACCAATCAGGTGGTGGGCACGGTCGCCCTGACCGGCGGGGACTCCTATGGGATTGCGGTGTCTCCCGATGGGCAGCGGGTGTATGTGACGATGACGGGCACCAATCGGGTGGCGGTGATCAACGCCAACACCACCACAAACACCTACACATTGGCCTCGACAGTGGCGGTGGGTGCCACCCCGGGGGCGATAGCGCTCAACACCGATGGCAGCCGCGCCTATGTGGCCAATTACTACGGCAATTCCGTGTCGGTGCTCAACACCAGCGGTACCGGCACGCCGACAGTGGTTTCCACAGTCGCGGTGGGCGCCAACCCGTATGGCATAGCCGCGAACGCTGATGGGTCGCGGATCTATGTGGCCAACTCCGGCGGCAATACCGTGTCGGTGATCAACACCACCACCGCCACACCATCGGTGTCGTCGATCACGGTGGGCACCAATCCGTTCGGGTTAACCATGAGCCCGGACCGAAGCCTGGTGTTGGTGGCCAACGGCACCGACACGGTGTCGATGATCAACACCAAAACCAACACCGTCATCGGCGCACCGGCTCCCGTCGACAGTCAGGTCGAAAACAACTGGCATTGGGTCGCGGTGTCTCCGGACGGCCGCCAAATCTATGTGTCAGACCTCGCCGACCGAGCCGTGCGCATCCTGACCATCAACCGCGCCAACACCGCGCCCATCGCCGGCACCGCAACGGTGGGCACCCCCAACACCAACACCGGCGCAGTCAGCGGTGTACTCAACTTCACCGACCCCGACGGAGACACCCTGTCCTACAGCCTGACTCAACCCTCCACCGGCACGGTCAGCATCACCAGCACCGGCGGCTACACATTCACCCCCACACAGGCCGCCCGCGACGCGGCAGCACAGACACCGCAGGTCGATATGGCCACGTTCACCGTCACCGGCACCGACGGTCGCGGCGGCAGCGCACCACAACAACTGTCGGTGCCGATCGCACCGACCGTGTTCAGTAACCGGGCACCAGTGGCAGGCACCCCATCAGTCGGTACCCCCGACCGGGTCACCGGCGCGGTGAGTGGATCGTTGAATTTCACCGACCCGGACAACAATCCGCTGACCTACAGCGTTGCGGCGCAGCCGGCCAGCGGCACCGTCACCCTCAACGGTGCCACCTATACCTTCACGCCCACCACAGCCGCGCGTAACGCTGCGGCTTCAGGTGGGCCGACGTCGGTCACGCTCACCGTGTCAGCCAGCGACGGACAACTGTCAACACCGGCGTCGTGGTCGGTACCGATCAACCCACCCAATCGCGCCCCGGCCGCGGGCACCCCGACGGTCGGCACCCCGAACACCACGACCGGAGCGGTATCGGGAAACCTGAACTTCACCGACCCCGACAATGACTCGTTGACCTACACCGTGACTCAGCCATCGACAGGCACAGTCACCGTGAACGCGGCTGGCATCTACACATACACACCGACCGTCGCCGCGCGAGCACAGGCGGCGCAAACACCGGGCCAGGATTTCGCCACCTTCACCGTCAATGCCACCGACGGCCAAGCCGCCACGCCCACCAGCGTCACCGTGCCCATCGCCCCGGCCGTCGCCAACATAGGAGTGACCGCCCTCGGCGCCGTCGCCCTCAGCGGCAACCAACCGGCTCTGCTTTCGATGAGTGCCGACGGCACCCGCGCCGTGCTCACCACCACAGTCACCAACCTATTCACGCTCGCCACAACCACCCAGGTGGCGGTGATCAACAACACGACCGGCGCCCAGATCGGCCCCACCCTCACCCTCACCGGCGCAGGGTCAGCGCAGTGGAACCCCGACGGCACCCGCGCCATCGTCATCGCCTCCGCCCCCAACACGACTACCGGCATCGACACCACCCGGGTGACGGTGATCAACACCACCACCGGCACCCAGACCGGCACCACCCTCACCCTCACCGGCACCTCGAACGGCTTCTTGCTCTTGGGCGCCGACGACAGCCGCGCCCTCATCACCACCTCCGACAGCAACGGCAGCATCACCCGCGTCGCGCTGATCAACACCACCACCGGCACCCAGACCGGCACCACCGTCACCCTCACCGGCACCCTGAAGGGCTTATCGCTCTTGGGCGCCGACGACAGCCGCGCCCTCATCACCACCTCCGACAGCAACGGCAGCATCACCCGGGTCGCGCTGATCAACACCACCACCGGCACCCAGACCGGCACCACCCTCACCCTCACCGGCACCTCGAACGGCTTCTTGCTCTTGGGCGCCGACGACAGCCGCGCCCTCATCACCACCTCCGACAGCAACGGCAGCATCACTCGCGTCGCGCTGATCAACACCACCACCGGCACCCAGACCGGCACCACCCTCACCCTCACCGGCGCCCCAGTGCACACGCTGCAGTTGGGCGCCAACGACAGCCGCGCCCTCATCACCACCTCCGACAGCAACGGCAGCATCACCCGGGTCGCGGTGATCAACACCACCACCGGCGCCCAGATCGGCACCACCCTCACCCTCACCGGCGCCCCAGCG
Source organism: uncultured Actinomycetota bacterium (assembly GCA_963721495.1). Taxonomy (GTDB): domain Bacteria; phylum Actinomycetota; class Actinomycetes; order Mycobacteriales; family Mycobacteriaceae; genus Mycobacterium. The sequence goes on from CAVRMG010000010.1 coordinate 75,611, forward strand.
GGCGTACGACTGCTGGGGGCCGACGACAGCCGCGCCCTCATCACCACCTCCGACAGCAACGGCAGCATCACCCGGGTCGCGGTGATCAACACCACCACCGGCACCCAGACCGGCACGATTCTGACTCTCGCCGGCGAGCCAACGGACACGCTGCTGTTGGGCGCCGACGGTGGCCACGCCTTGATCATTACCGGTGATGGCAGCCCGACCTCCGGAGAAACTGGAGTGACGGTGATCAACACCACCACCGGCACCCAGATCGGCACCACTGTCACCGTGACCGGCGCACTGTTGGGCTCGCCGGTAGAAAGCGCCGATGGCAGCCGCGCACTGATCACCACCCAAACCTTGGACTCGATTTACGACACGAGTACCTACACCACCCGGGTGACGGTGATCAACACCGTGACTGGCATACAGATCGGCACCACCCGCACCCTCATCGGCGCCAGCCAATCTCCCGTGTGGAGCGCGGACGGCAGCCACGCCATTATCACCACCCAGGTCTCCGAGTACGGCAACCAATCGAACGTTTACACCACGCATGCCGCGTTGATCGATACCACGACTGGCACCAGCACCACCATCACCCTCGCCGGTTCGGCGTCACCGCAGTTCAGTGCCAACGGCACTCACGTCGTGATCACCACCCACGACAGAGACCGGACCACCGGGATCGAAAGCAGCCAGGTGGTGATGGTCAACACCGCCACCGGCACCCAGATCGGCGCCACTCTCACCTTTCCCCCGGCGAGCTTGCAGCTGTTGAACGCCGACGGCACCCGCGCACTGATCAATACAGCGGCCTACAACGTGAACACCGTCAGCACGACCATGCGATGGGCAGTGCTCGACATCACCACCGGCACCCAGACCGGCGGCACCACCCTCACCTTCCACGGCCCCCTATCGTCGGGCTCAACGCTGTTGCGCGACAACGGCACCCGCGCCCTAATACTCACAAGCACTTACGACCCCTTTGACCACTTCGCTACCACCTACGTGACGTTGATCGACACCACCACCGCCACGCAGATCGGCGCCACCCTCACCCTTGCGGGTTACGCCGGAGCGCTGTCGAGCGCCGACGGCACCCGCGCAGTGATCACCGCAACCGACCGCAACTATTACAGCAGCGTTGAGACGACCCGGATCGCGGTGATCAACACCGTCACGGGCACCCAAATCGGCACCACCCTCACCTCCAGCGGCTACCCGTCGAGCACGTCGCTGTTAAGCGCCGACGGCAATCACGCCCTGATCACGATCGGCGATGGCAACACAACCCGGGTGGTGGTCGTCAACATGAACACCGGCACGCAGACCGCCAGCGTCACTCTTACCGGCGCCCCATGGGGTACAACGTGGTTCAGCCCCGACGGCACCCGAGCCCTGATCACCACCTACTACTACAACTCGGCGACAACCATCACAACCCGCGTAGCGGTCCTGAAGATTGTTTAGGGCTTGCCTGTGATATCGGATGCGGTGGCGCAAGCATTCCCACGATGCACCGTCGACCAGTTTTGTTAAGGGGCGCAGAGGGATTGGTGGTGAGATCGCCGGCCAACTCGAGTACCCCGAGGTGACTCAGTACACCGACGAGGTCCAGGCCCAGGCCCTCGCCGACGCGGCAGCCGCCGAGGAGCTGTATCTGAGCAGCCTGGAGTCACAGGTGCAGACGTCGATGCAGGAGTACTTCGACGATCCCGCCACCGCCCTATTCCTGCCGGTCTACGTCGGCGAGGCCTCTCTGATCAGGGCGTCGGAAAGCACGTTCGAGGGCATGGTGACGCTGCAGATGCAGGGCTACAACCCCCATCAGATCTCGGTCCACGTCACCGCAGACGGACGCAACTTTATGTGGAAGACCGCCCCTGGGGCCTTGGTGGCCCTGCTCGGCTGATGAAAAGGACGAGACTGATTCGGCATGCGCCCACTCGAACAGGAGACTGCAGGTCAGTAAGTCTCAGAAATCAGTCTCAGAATGCGCTCTCCCAATTCAGCGTCCCCCGGCCATCACTGTGAATAGTGCCGATCGCGATTGCGCTCTTTCTACAGCAGATCGGTGATGTCGAGACCGGCGTCGTACAGGACACCGGGCAGCATCCCGCCGTCGGCTTCGATGGTGGTGCCGTTGACGAAGTCCGCCTGTCCCGACGCCAGGAACACGCAGACCCGTCCGACCTCGTCCGGTTCGCCGCCGCGCCGCATCGGCACGGCAGCGAAGTAGTCACTGCCGGTCGGGTCGTCCTTCGGCAATACGAACGATCGGAAGTTCTCGGTGATCGTGGGTCCCAACGCAATACAGTTGACGCGCACCTTCGGCCCCCACTCCTGCGCCAGCGAGCGCGTGAGGTGGTTGAGCCCGCTCTTGGCCGCACCGTAGGAGACCAACGTCGGCGATCCGGCGGGATGGCCTGCGCCGCTGGAGATGTTGATGACGCAGCCGGTGCCGTCCTGAGTGAGCATCTGACGGCTGGCACGGATCGCGAACCACATGGGGCTGATCAGATTCATCTGGATGGCGAACTGGTGGAACAACACCGTGCGTTCATAGTCGTCGTCGCTGCGCGGCGCGCCCTGGATTCGAGAGACCAGTTCCGGGAT
>CAVRMG010000011.1:0-322066 GCA_963721495.1 uncultured Actinomycetota bacterium
CGGTCGTGGTCTTCCGGACTCCTGATGCCGCAGACGACGACGTCGACGGGTTGGCACGCCTGGTGGGGGAGCCGGCGGACGGTCACCGGGACGGTGGCACTGACGCCGGAGTTCGTCAACGCCAACTGGCCGAGAAGCTCCTATCGGTGGTGAACTCGCCGATCGTGCCTGCTGGAAAGCAGTTGAGCACTGCGTCGGTCGATCAGGGCTCGCAGGCGGGTGACCTGTTGGGGAATCGCCCTGCTGATCAACAAGGACCCGAAGGTCACGGTCGTCGACGACGCGCAGCGCGACACCGTGCTGGCGACGCTGCGCGACACCGGCTTCATCACCTACGGTAACGAGCGCATCAGCGCGGCCAACACCGCGCTGATAGTCACCGGCGGCGCACTGGGCGACGACGCAGGCAACCAAGGCTCCACCGTCGCTAGGTTCGCAGCCGGGCTGGCTCCGAACGGCTCCGGCACCGTGCTGGTCGGACGCGACGGGTCGTCGTCGGGCACCGCCGCCGTGGCAGTCACCCGGTACGACGCCGCGCTCGGTGCAGCAGGATGAGCACCGTCGACGACATCGACTCCGAGTCCGGCCGGCTCACCTCGGCGCTGGCTCTGGGCGACCTCACCAGCGGCGGACAGCCCGGTCAGTACGGCACCGGTCAGGGCGCCGCGTCGGTAACCGTCCCGCGATCAGCCGTTGCACCGGGGCCGCCGTTGCACGCGAGGCCCAACAGACGGCGCGTCAGCGACGTGTTGCCGGCGTCGGTGTTACGGTGAGGTTCCGTTGGGCCGGCAGGCCCCAAGCTAGGAATCGGCCTAGATATGCACGCCCTGCCAGTCGTCACGGAGGTTGCTCTTGCCAGCGCTACGCAAGCACCCGCAAGCTGCCACCAAGCACCTCTTCGTAACGGGCGGCGTCGTTTCCTCCCTCGGGAAGGGTCTCACCGCGTCCAGCCTCGGTCAGTTGCTGACGGCGCGCGGCCTTCAGGTGACGATGCAGAAGCTCGACCCCTACCTCAACGTCGACCCTGGGACCATGAACCCGTTCCAGCACGGTGAGGTGTTCGTGACCGAGGACGGCGCCGAAACCGATCTCGACGTCGGGCACTACGAGCGATTCCTCGATCGCAACCTGCCCGGCTGGGCGAATGTCACGACGGGACAGGTCTATTCGACGGTGATCGCCAAGAGGCACAGCGGCGAGTATCTCGGTGACACCGTACAGGTCATTCCACATATCACCGACGAGATCAAGGCCCGAATCCTGGCAATGGCCACGCCGGATCCCGACGGGCGCCGGCCCGATGTGGTGATCACCGAGATCGGCGGCGCCGTCGGTGGCATCGAATCGCTGCCACTTCCTGGAAGCCGCGCGGCAGGTGCGCCAGGAGGTCGGCCGCGAGAATTGCTTCTTCCTGCACTGCTCGCTGGTGCCCTACATGGGACCTTCCGGCGAGCTCAAGACCAAGCCCACCGAGCACTCGGTGGCCGCACTACGCAGCATCGGCATCACGCCGGACGCGTTGATCTTGCGCTGCGACCGCGACGTGCCCGAACCGCTGAAGAACAAGATCGCGCTGATGTGCGACGTCGACATCGACGGTGTGATCTCCACCCCCGATGCACATGGATGTCTGCGACATCCCGAAAGTGCTGCACCGTGAGGAACTCGACGCGTATGTGGTGCGGCGGCTCAGCCTGCCGTTCCGCGACGTCGACTGGACCCGATGAACAACTGCTTCAACGCGTGCACGACCCGCATGAGACTGTGCGGATCGCGTTGGTGGGCAAGTACATCGACCTCTCTGACGCGTACCTCTCGGTCGCCGAGGCGCTGCGGGCCGGTGGCTTCAAACACCGCGCCAAGGTCGAGATGCGATGGGTGGCTTCCGACGACTGTGAGACCGAGAGTGGCGCGGCGGCGGCGCTCGCCGACGCCCACGGCGTGCTGATTCCCGGCGGGTTCGGTATTCGTGGAATCGAAGGGAAGATCGGCGCCATCCGTTATGCCCGCCACCGAGGCCTGCCTGTGTTCGGACTGTGTCTCGGACTGCAGTGCATCGTCATCGAGGCGTCGCGCCGCTATCTGGCGTTAGCCGGGGCCAACTCCGCAGAATCGATCCGACAACCCCAGACCCGGTCATCTCCACGATGGCCGACCAACGGGACGCCGTCGCCGGCGAGGCGACCTCGGCGGGAGTATGCGCCTGGGTGCTTACCCTGCCGTGCTGGACCCGGGTTCCCTTCTCGCGCGGCTTACGGCAACAGACGAGGAGTCGAGCGGCACCGCCACCGGTACGAGGTGAACAACTGGTACCGGGGAGCGCATCGCCGAGAGCGGGCTGCGGTTCTCCGGAACCTCGCCGGACGGTCACCTGGTGGAGTTCATCGAGTACTCCGGCGACGTCCATCCGTTCATCGTCGGTACCCAGGCGCACCCCGAGCTGAAGAGCAGGCCTACCCGGTACCCCTCATCTCGCTCGCCGCATTCGTCGGCGCGGCGCTGGGATACAAGGCGGAGGAGCAGCCCGGCATGGACATCGCCGAGCACGCGAACGGGTCGGAGCATCCCCGAGGAGGTCGGGCAGGTGCTGCGGGACGCCCAGCTGCAAAAAACTGAACCCCGTGGCTGACCGATCTCGAGACGGTCACATCCGAAACCATTTACGTCGAAGACTTTTCGCGCTGCGTTCCGATGAGGTGCGAATGCCCGGCGGTAGCACTGCGAAGAGGGAAGTCGTCGAGAACTTCGGCGCGGTGGCTGTCCTGGCAATCGACGAGAAGAGGACGACATCGTGCTCATCAGTACCGACAGCCGCTGGGCAGACGGCTCTGGGAGCTGCCGGCCGGGCTGCTTGATCTCGGTGATGAGCCGCCGCACGTGACCGCGGCACGCGAATTGCGGGAAGAGGTAGGCCTTTTCCGCAAAGGACTGGCGGGTACTGGTCGATCTCGACACGGCGCCGGGTTTCAGCGACGAGAGTGTGCGGGTCTTCCGGGCGACGGTGCTGTCCGACATCGGCAGGCCCGACGCCCACGACGAGGAAGCCGACCTCGAGGTGAAGTGGTTCCCGTTAGTCGAGGCCGTCCAGATGGTCTTCAACGGCGAGATCGTGAATTCCATTGCGGTGGCGGGTATTCTGGCTGCTCACGCGATGCCGGACACCGACGCGATGCGACCATCGATGCGCCGTGGACCGACCAGGCCGACATCCTTCCCGCGCAGGAGGGATCGCTGATGACGACTTTCCGTTCGGCCCTCGATGACCAGCTGCAGGGTTACCTCGACCACCTGACCATCGACGCCGGCGTCGCGGCCAACACCTTGAGCTCCTCTACCGGCGCGACCTGCGCCGTTCGAGCATCTGACGCTGCGCGGCATCGACGACCTGGTGAAGGTGACGAATCCACGGGATGTTGGACTTCCTCGTCGCGCTGCGCCGGGGTGACCCTGATGCGGGGTGCGTCCCGCTGTGCGCTGTGTCCGCGGCGCGTTCCTTGATCGCCGTTCGGGGGCTGCACCGCTTCGCCGAAGCCGAGGGCCTCACCGCGCTCAACGTCGCATCGGCGGTCAAACCGCCGACACCGAGCCGGCGGCTGCCCAAAAGCCTGTCCCTCGACGAGGTGCTGGCACTGCTGGATGGGGCAGGCGGTGACAGTGATGCCGACGGGCCGCTCACGTTGCGCAACCGCGCCCTGCTCGAACTGCTCTACTCGACGGGCGCGCGGATCTCCGAAGCCGTCGGCCTCGACGTCGACGACATCGACACCGAAGCGCGTTCGGTGCTGTTGCGAGGTAAGGGCGGCAAACAGCGGCTGGTGCCGATCGGTCGGCCCGCGGTCACCGCGCTGGACGCCTACTTCGTGCGTGGGCGTCCCGACCTGGCCCGACGCGGGAGGGGAACCGCGGCGATCTTCCTCAACGCTCGCGGCGGACGGCTGTCGCGCCAGAGTGCCTGGCAGGTGCTGCAGGACGCCGCCGATCGGGCAGGCATCACCTCCGCGGTGTCACCGCACGTGCTGCGCCACTCGTTCGCCACGCACCTGCTCGACGGTGGCGCCGACGTCCGCGTCGTCCAAGAACTGCTCGGCCACGCGTCCGTCACGACGACGCAGATCTACACGATGGTCACCGTCACCGCGCTCCGAGAGGTCTGGGCCGGAGCCCACCCGCGGGCGCAGTGAACGTTCCCGCGGCTGCATGCGTTGTGAGGGGATATGACCGACTATGACGTGGCAATCGTCGGCGCCGGTCCGGCGGGCGTCTCTGCAGCGGTAAGCCTCAAGGACCGCGGCGTTCGGCCGCTTCTGATCGACCGCGCTCCCGAGGTGGCTGCCTCCTGGCGCAGTCGATATGACCGGCTGAAGCTGAACACCGGCCGACAGTTCTCTCATCTTCCGGGTCGGCGGTATCCACGAGGTACGCCGACCTTTCCGGCCCGCGATCACGTCGTCGAGCATCTGGATCGGCACGCGCACGAAGACGGCATCGATTTGCGGTTGCACACCCGCGTCGAGCGGATCGATCCGTGCGCGCGCGGTTGGCGGTTGACCACCTCGACGGGCGACGTTAATGCCCGCAACGTCGTCGTCGCGACCGGCTACCAGGGCGTTCCGGTCATTCCCGCCTTGCCGGGCAGCTTCACCGGCGAGACGCTGCATTCCTCTGAATACCGAAACGCCAAGCCCGTATGCGGATCTGCGCGTACTCGTCGTCGGCACCGGGTCGTCGGGTATGGAGATCGCCCACGACCTCACCACCGGCGACGTCGCCACGGTGTCTCTGTCGGTGCGAACGCCGCCGAACGTCATGCGTCGCGCCGGACCTGGTGGACTGCCCGGCGATGTCCTCGCGGTCCCGCTGTACCACTTACCGCCACGTCTGGCAGATCGGATAGCCACGAGCGCGAGGCGAAAGACCTTCGGGGATCTCACCGAGTTCGGACTGCCGATTCCGTCGGAGGGACCGTTCACGCGCGCTCATCGATTGCATGTCGCGCCGGCTCTCGTCGATCCCGAGGTCATCGATGCCGTCAAAAGTCGGGCGATCGAGGTCGTAGCCGCGGTCACGTCCTTTGAGGGAAGCCAGGCAGTGCTCGCGGACGGCCGCCGACTCACCGTGGATGTCGTGGTGTTCGCGACCGGATACCGACCTGGTCTCGAGCCGCTGGTCGGCCATCTCGGCGTCCTCACCCCCGAGGGTTCGCCGATCGCGGCGGCACCGGCCCCGGCCGCCGACCGGCTGTACTTCCACGGGTTGGTATCGCGGCCCTCGCTGATCGGCTACATGGCCAAGCAGTCACGCCGGCTCGCCAAGAAGATCGCGAGCACCTAGCCCAGGTAGTCCGACTCCAGCAGCGAGGTCAGGGATCATCGTCTGGTACTCGACATGTGTCTTGTGCTCGACGGTATTGAACAGCTTGCCCTGCTGTTCGGTCATGTAGGCGCGGTACTTCGGCGCACCGGGAAACCGGACGTTGTCGGCGACGACGATCGAACCCTTGTGCAGCCATTCACGGTCGAGAACACTCTGCAGATCCGGCCGGTAGGCACGCTTGTCGTGGTCGATGAACATCACGTCCAACGTCCCCGCGGCGAAGCCGTGCTCGTTGGCCAGCGCGTCCAGTGTGGTGCCGCCGTCGCCGATGGTGCCGACGACACAGGTGACGCGGTCGTCGACGCCGGCGTACGCCCAGATTCGCCGCGCCACTTCGGCGTTGGCCGCCGAAAACTCGACGGAGTACACCTTGGCCGTCGGCGCAGCGCGCGCCAACCGCAGCGAGCCGTACCCGCAGTAGGTACCGAGTTCGAGCACGAGGTTCGGGTCGGCGCGCCGCACAGCAGCATCGAGCAGCGCGCCCTTCTCGTCGCCGACATTCATCAGCATCGACTTCTCGTAGGCGAATTTGTCGATGGCTGCCAGCACGTCGTCGATGTCGCCGCGGCGCGCGTTGGCTTCGACGAAGTCCGCGCACGCCTGTTCGCGGCCGTCACCGATCTGACCGGTCTTGACGAACCCGGGCATGCCCCATGCAAAGCGCCAGACCGACCAGCGAAGGAGCGGTATCCGCTGCGTCAGACTCATGCCTGCGAGCGTAGGCGCGCGGCGCAGGCAAGTGGTCGTTATGTTGCCCGCGGGTCTGGCAGACCAGGCAGGCACGTCCCGTTAAACTTGCCCGGATGTCTGCCAAGCCTGTGCGTTGCCTGACCAGCCACGGTCTGGCATGACCGACGACGCCGGCGGCGCCGAAATCGGTTTGACCGGCCGTCCTCCGCGAGCCATCCCGACGCCCGAACCCAGGACGGCGCACGGTCCGGCCAAGGTCATCGCCATGTGCAACCAGAAGGGCGGTGTCGGCAAGACCACGTCGACCATCAACCTCGGCGCCAGCCTGGCCGAATACGGGCGTCGCGTCCTGCTGATCGACCTCGATCCGCAGGGCGCGCTGTCGGCGGGCCTCGGCGTGCCGCACTACGAACTCGATCACACGATCCACAACCTGCTGGTCGAGCCGCGGGTGTCGATCGACGACGTGCTGTTCAGCACCCGCGTCAAGAATCTTGATCTGGTCCCGAGCAACATCGATCTGTCGGCGGCGGAGATCCAGCTGGTCAACGAAGTCGGCCGCGAACAATCCCTGGCGCGCGCGTTGTACCCGGTGCTGGACCGCTACGACTACGTCCTGATCGACTGCCAGCCGTCGCTGGGGCTACTCACCGTGAACGGGTTGGCCTGCAGTGACGTGGTGATCATCCCGACGGAATGCGAGTTCTTCTCGCTCCGCGGCCTGGCCCTGCTGACCGATACCGTCGACAAGGTGCACGACCGGCTGAACCCGAAGCTGTCGATCGGCGGCATCCTTGTCACCCGCTACGACCCGCGCACCGTAAACTCCCGCGAAGTGATGGCCCGAGTCCTGGAAAGGTTCGGCGACCTGGTGTTCGACACCGTCATCAGCCGGACGGTGCGCTTCCCCGAGACCAGCGTCGCCGGCGAACCGATCACCTCCTGGGCGCCGAAATCCGCTGGCGCAGAGGCTTATCGGTCGTTGGCACGTGAGGTCATCGACCGGTTCGGCGCGTGACCGAGGCGGTGACCCCGACCGACCAGTCGCAGCAGACGGGGTTTCAGGTCCGGCTGAGCAATTTCGAGGGGCCGTTCGACCTGCTGCTGCAGCTGATCTTCGCGCACCGACTCGATGTCACCGAGGTGGCGCTGCATCAGGTGACCGACGACTTCATCGCCTACACGAAGGCGATTGGCAGACAGCTCGAACTGGACGAGACGACCACGTTCCTGGTGATCGCCGCGACGCTGCTCGATCTCAAGGCGGCCAGACTGCTTCCGGCCGGAGAGGTGCACGACGAGGAGGACGTCGCGCTGCTGGAGGTCCGTGACCTGCTGTTCGCCCGGCTACTGCAGTACCGGGCGTTCAAGCACGTCGCCGAGATGTTCGCCGAACTCGAGGCCGCCGCGCTGCGCAGCTATCCGAGGGCGGTGGCGCTGGAGGAGCGCTACCAGGAACTTCTGCCCGAGGTCATGATCGGGGTCGACGCCGACACATTCGCACAGATCGCCGCGGCCGCGTTCACGCCGCGTCCGGTGCCGACCGTCGCGACCGAGCACCTGCACGAGGTGGGGGTGTCGGTGACCGAGCAGGTCAGTAATCTGATGGCGCTGCTGGAAGGCCGCGGGATCGGCCAATGGGCGTCGTTCCGCGACCTGGTGGCCGACTGCCAGGTACCGATCGAGATCGTCGGCCGGTTCCTGGCTCTGCTCGAGCTGTACCGGGCCAGGGCAGTAGCATTCGATCAACCAGAACCGCTTGGTGCGCTCCAGATTTCGTGGACCGGCGAACGTCCGACCAATGAACACCTGGCGGTGGAAGAAGACCACTATGACTGACGACACTCCGACAGATCTCGACCTGGGCATCGATGTCGCCAACGCTCCGGAGCTGGAGGATGCCGAACTCGGCGGGGTGCTCGAGGCGCTGCTGTTGGTGGTGGACACCCCGGTGACTGTCGAGCAACTCGCGGCCGCAACCGAACAGCCGGCCTACCGGGTCGGCGCGAAGCTGCAGCTGATGTCGGAGGAGCTGGCTGCCCGCGAAAGCGGGATCGACCTGCGGGAGGCCGGCGGGGGTTGGCGGATGTACACCCGGGCACGGTTCGCGCCCTACGTGGAGCGACTGCTGCTCGACGGAGCCCGTTCGAAGCTGACACGCGCGGCGCTCGAGACGCTCGCGGTGGTCGCCTACCGTCAGCCCGTCACGCGTGCCCGGGTCAGCGCCGTGCGCGGCGTCAACGTCGATGCCGTCATGAGAACACTTCTCGCACGCGGCCTGATCACCGAGGCCGGCGTCGATCCCGACAGCGGCGCGGTGACCTTCGCAACCACCGAATTGTTCCTGGAGCGGCTCGGACTGACCTCGTTGGCCGATCTACCTGACATCGCGCCACTCCTTCCCGACGTCGACGTCATCGACGATCTGAGCGAATCCCTCAGCGAAGAACCGCGTTTCATGAAGCTCAGTGGCGCCCCGGCCGCGGAGGCGCCGATGTCGTTCGACATGGATCACGATTCGGATGGCTGAACCCGAAGGCGTGCGCTTACAGAAGGTACTGTCGCAGGCCGGAATCGCGTCGCGCCGAGTCGCCGAGAAGATGATCATCGACGGCCGCGTCGAGGTCGACGATCGGATCGTCACCGAACTGGGCACGCGCGTGGACCCGCAGGTGTCGGTCATCCGCGTCGACGGTGCCCGCGTGACCGTCGACGACACACTGGTGCACTTGGCGATCAACAAACCCAAGGGAATGCACTCGACGATGTCTGACGATAAGGGCAGGCCATGTGTGGGCGACCTGGTCGAGCACCGAGTGCGGGGAAACAAGAAGCTGTTTCACGTCGGGCGCCTGGACGCCGACACCGAAGGGCTGATGTTGTTGACCAACGACGGGGAACTCGCGCACCGCCTGATGCATCCCTCGTACGAGGTCCCCAAAACTTACCTCGCGACGGTGCTCGGTGCTGTGCCGCGCGGACTGGGCCGCAAGCTGCGCGACGGGATCGAACTGGACGACGGCCCAGCACATGTCGACGACTTCGCGGTGGTGGACACCGCGCCGGGCAAGACGCTGGTGCGGGTGACGCTGCACGAGGGACGCAAACGGATCGTGCGACGCATGTTGGCGGCCGTCGGGTTTCCGGTGAAGGAGTTGGTGCGCACCGATATCGGCGAGGTGTCATTGGGAGATCAGCGGCCGGGCAGCATCCGGGTGTTGAGCCAGAAGGAACTCGGCGCCCTCTATCGGGCGGTGGGCCTGTGAACTCACCGCTGGTGATCGCGATCGACGGACCGGCGGGAACCGGAAAGTCGTCGGTGTCAAAGGGTTTGGCACGGTCACTGGCTGCACGCTACCTGGATACCGGCGCGATGTACCGCATCGTCACACTCGCCGTGGTGCGGGCAGGCGTCGACCTGGCCGACACACCGGCGATCGAGGTGGCTGCCGCGGATGTCCCATTGTCGGTGGGTTATGACCCAAACGAGGACAAGGCTTACCTTGACGGGGAGGATGTCTCGCGCGAGATTCGCGGCGACGAGGTCACCAGGGCCGTGTCCGCGGTGTCGGCGGTTCCGGCCGTGCGGGCGCGTCTGGTCGGGCTGCAGCGCGAACTCGCGGCAGGCCCGGGCAGCGTCGTTGTCGAGGGCCGCGACGTCGGCACAGTCGTGCTGCCCGACGCGGACCTGAAGATCTTCCTCACCGCGTCGGCCGAAGTACGGGCGCGGCGGCGTAACGACCAGAACGTGGCGGCCGGCCTCGGCGATGACTACGAGACGGTGCTGGCCGACGTGAAGCGGCGGGACCACTTGGATTCCACCCGCGAGGTGTCGCCGCTGCGCGCCGCCGACGACGCGGTCGTGGTCGACACCAGTGAGATGAACGAGTCCGAGGTGATCGCGCGCCTCACGGAACTCGTCGAGCAGCGGGCCGGTGTGTCGAAATGACCGACGGCACATGGGCCGACGAGGGCGACTGGGAACTCGGCGCAGAAGACGTCGCCGAAGCGATCGAGGAAGCCGCGGCGTCGCCACCGGTGGTGGCTGTGGTCGGGCGGCCGAATGTCGGCAAGTCGACGCTGGTGAACCGGATTCTGGGTCGCCGCGAGGCCGTGGTGCAGGATGTGCCGGGTGTGACGCGCGACCGGGTGTCCTACGACGCGAACTGGTTGGGGCGACGGTTCGTCGTGCAAGACACCGGCGGCTGGGAGCCCGACGCCAAGGGATTGCAGCAGCTGGTGGCGGAGCAGGCGTCGGTCGCCATGCGCACCGCCGACGCGATCATCTTCGTGGTCGACGCGGTGGTGGGAGCGACCGCGGCAGACGAGGCGGCAGCGAAACTGCTCCAGCGTTCCGGCAAGCCGGTGTTCCTGGCGGCCAACAAGGTTGACTCCGAACGAGGGGAATCCGACGCCTCGGCGTTGTGGTCGCTGGGGCTGGGGGAGCCGCACCCGGTCAGCGCGATACACGGTCGCGGCGTCGCCGATCTGCTCGACAGGTTGATCGACACGCTGCCCACGGTGTCCGAGATGGCATCGGGCGCGGGAGGTCCGCGCCGCGTCGCATTGGTGGGCAAGCCGAATGTCGGGAAGAGCTCTCTGTTGAACCGCCTTGCCGCAGAAGAACGTTCGGTGGTCCACGACGTCGCGGGCACGACAGTGGATCCGGTCGACTCGCTGATCGAAATGGACGGCAAGGTCTGGCGGTTCGTTGACACGGCGGGCCTGCGGCGCAAGGTCGGCCAGGCCAGCGGGCATGAGTTCTACGCGTCGGTGCGCACACACGGCGCAATCGATTCCGCGGAAGTGGCGATCGTGTTGATCGACGCGTCGCAGCCTTTGACCGAGCAGGACCAGCGAGTGCTGGCCATGGTGATCGAGGCAGGCCGGGCGCTGGTGCTCGCGTTCAACAAGTGGGATCTGGTCGACGAGGATCGGCATTACCTGCTGGAACGCGAGATCGACCGTGAGCTGGCCCAGCTGCAATGGGCGCCGCGGGTCAACATCTCGGCCAAAACCGGTCGCGCCGTGCAGAAGCTGGTGCCCGCGCTGGAGACAGCGCTGCAGTCGTGGGACACCCGGATTCCCACGGGTCGGCTGAACACGTTCTTCAAAGAGATCGTGGCCGCCACCCCTCCGCCGGTGCGCGGCGGTAAGCAGCCACGAATTCTGTTCGCCACCCAGGCGACCGCGCGGCCGCCCACGTTCGTGCTGTTCACCACCGGATTCCTCGAAGCCGGCTACCGGCGGTTCCTCGAGCGGCGATTGCGTGAGACGTTCGGGTTCGAGGGCAGCCCGATCCGGATCAACGTCCGGATGCGTGAGAAGCGCGGGCCAAAATCACGCTGATTTCGGTGTGTGCGGTCGCGGTGTGAGCGCTACTCATCACGGCGCATCGCTCAGCTAGGGTTGGCTGAGTGCCCGTCATAGACATGATCCTGATCGCCTTGGCGGGAGTCGGGGCGGGTGCGATCAACGCCGTCGTCGGGTCCGGAACATTGATCACCTTCCCGACCCTTGTCGCTCTCGGCTATCCGCCGGTCACCTCCACGATGTCCAATGCCGTCGGCCTGGTGGCCGGCAGCGCGTCAGGAACGTGGGGGTATCGGCGTGAGCTCCGCGGCCAGTGGGGGCGGCTGGCGTGGCAGCTGCCGGCCTCATTCTTCGGCGCGGGGGTAGGCGCATGGCTGCTGCTGCACCTTCCGGAGAAGGTCTTCACGCAGGTCGTGCCGGTGCTGTTGATCCTTGCCCTGGTACTGGTGGTGGTGGGCCCACGGATTCAGGCGTGGGCGCGGCGGCGCGCCGAGGCGGCAGGGGAGTCAGCCGAACATGTGTCGTCACGCAAGATGGTGATCCTCGTTCTCGCGACGTTCGCGATCGGCATATATGGCGGCTATTTCACTGCGGCACAAGGGATCATGCTGATCGCTGCAATGGGCGCGTTGCTGCCCGAGAGTATGCAGCGGATGAACGCGGCCAAGAACTTGCTGTCGCTGGTAGTCAACATCGTGGCGGCGCTGGCGTACACGCTGGTCGCGTTCGACCGCATCAGCTGGCCGGCAGCCGGGCTGATCGCCGTCGGGTCGCTGATCGGCGGGTTCCTGGGCGCGCACTACGGGCGACGGCTGTCGCCCAACGCCCTGCGCGCGGTGATCGTGGTGGTCGGATTGATCGGGCTGTACCGGCTGCTGACCGTTTAGAAGGCCTGACGGAGTCTGCGGCTGCGTCGACGCGGTTGATTCACCGACTCACATTGCCGGCACGAAGGCCAAAGATGGCGCGGTACGTCGAAGCCGATGACCTACCTCGCTGATGCATTGGCCGAACTCGTGGAGCTCAATGATCGGCACAGGCATTCCGTGGGAGTCGGTACCCCCGATATGCGGATAACTGGATCGCGGTAAAGCCTCCCACGACCTCAACAGGGATCAGGTAGTAGTCGAAATCACCGTCAATGACGAAGAAGTGATCGATCTCATCCGGGTCGTACGTCGTGCGCTCCTTGCCGGAATTGGAGATCCACACAGTCCACGACGTCCCTTGCATCACCGTGGTCGTCTTGACCTGGATACGTTTGGCCGCCCTTCCGATCCAGACGAGTAGGTCGTAGCGGCACGGTTCGAGAGGCCAGGAGACGGAATGACCACAGAGCTCAAACCACGCCGCGGCCATGAGTGTGCCCGCCCGGGGCAGATTGGTCTGTTGCGGACGCATGAATCCGACTGGCGGCTGCGGGTTCCTCGGCGCAGCAAGATGAGCAGTGTCGAGGCCGAGCCGAACGGCGTGGCCGCGGATCGTCGTCGTACTCGAGCCGCCAGCAAGCCCGAGCGTCTGCGCGACCTCTGCCCAACTCGTGGCGGAAGCGATCGCCGCGACGAGCTGCGGGTCCGTCCAGCGTCGCTGGCCGGTGAAGTGGCTGTAGTCGAGTTCCAGTCTGTTCGCATGCAGACGGACCGAGCGCATTGCAGCCGCGGACGTGGCAGAGAGGCCCAGCGCGCGGAGGACACCGCGCCAGGAATGGGAAGCTCGGATGGCGTCGACCAACTGTGCGTCCGAATAACGCCTCATCACACGACGTTACCTTGTCGCTCGACGTTCAGCCTGGACGGCGACGAGCACCGCGCACGGCGAAAGCTGCTCGTCCCGCCCCTTCACGGCAAGCGCATGGCCGGCTACGACGCGATCGTCGAAGAAGAGGTAATGCGCGAGACCGAGACCTGGCCGGAGGGCCGGGAGTTCGAAACGCTGCACCCCATGATGCGCATTACGCTCAACTCCATCCTGCGCACCGTGTTCGGAGCGCAGGGCAGCGCGTTCGACGAACTGCGGCAACTCTTTCCGCCGATGGTGCGGCTCTTCCCCCGGATGGCGGTGATGCCGGCGGCGTTCCGGCGAGACCTCGGCCCGTGGAGTCCGTGGGGTCGGGTGCAGCGAAATCGCAGGCGCTACAACGGGATCATCGCCGAGCTCCTCTCCGAAGCACGGGCCGACCCGGCGTTCGAGGAGCGCAACGACGTACTTTCCCTCATGCTGCAGGCACGCTACGAAGACGGCTCGCCGATCTCCGACGACCACATCGCCGACGAGTTGCTCACGTTACTCGCCGCCGGCCACGAGACGACGGCATCAACACTGGCTTGGGCGATCGAGCGGCTGCGGCGGCACCCGCGCCTGCTGTCCCGGTTGGCCGCGGAGGCTGACGAGGGTGGATCGGAGCTTCGACAGGCGACGATATGGGAAGTGCAGCGCACCCGCCCGGTGGTGGAGGCCATCGCTCGGGTGGCACTTGAGCGAATCCGGTTGGGCGAGTGGGTCATCCCCAAAGGCCACGCCGTCATTGGAAGCATCGCGATGGCGCACAACTCCGAAGAAAACTTCGCAGATGCCCAGTCATTCAACCCGGACCGCTTCCTCGGCGGCTACCCCGACACCCACACCTGGATCCCGTACGGGGGCGGCATCCGCCGCTGCATCGGATCTGCGTTCGCCAACATGGAGATGAACGTCACGCTGCACACGTTGCTGCGCGAATTCGAGTTCGACACAACTTATGCCGCCGGGGAGCGCACTTACTTCCGCGGCGTGGGCACCGTGCCAGGACGCGGCGGCCGCGCCGTTGTCTACCGACGAAAGGCGGGTTCGAAATTGAACTCTCTCAACGATTCCGAGCGGGTGTCGACGTAACCCCAGAGCAAGTGGTTGTCGACGTCGGCCGCGGTATCGAACTGTGTCACGACCAGATCGGCGACCCGGACGATCCTCCCGTCGTGCTCATCGCGGGCCTGGGACAGCAGCTGCACTCGTAGCCATTGGACTTCGCCTGGTCCATCCGACCGGGGGTGCCGCAACGGCCCGCGCCATTCGCGGGGCGCGGCTGGAAACGATCGCCGGCATGGTCCACGACCCGCCCATCGGGGGCGTGGGGACGCCTCGCTGATCTGATCACCGGCCACATCGCTTCGGCGCAGGCCAACCACACCGAATTAGAGGAGCGTCGCTGAGCAAGTCAACGCGTCGGACGATCAGCCCCCACCGTCGTCATCTCAGCAGCGGTCGGGCATCGGGCGCGTTCTGGCACAACGGCTCTCGACCCACGGCTGTCCGGTGGCCATCACCGATATCGACGAGCGCGCGCAGTACCCGATTCCGCAAAGACCCGGACGGGCGTGGCCGCAGCCACGAGCAGATGGTTCAGGAATTCACCGCGCTCACCATGACCCAGCCCAACAAGGCCGCCGAAATCATCCACCGCGGCGTCGAGCAGGGCAAGGCCCGCTTGCTGGTCGGGCCCGATGCCTATGTGTTCGACATTCTGACCGGGCTCACTCCCACCCACTATTACGACATGTTGAGCAGGTTCGAAGGACCCCTTAGAGAGCGCGGCCAGCAGCAAGCCGTCACCGTCGGAAACTGATCTGCGGCGAGGTGAGGTAGCCATGCAATTTCCGCAGTTGTATGCCGCCGGCGATGGGCGGATACAGCGCTACGGCAAGACATTCGACGTCATCGAGCCGCGGGTGGTGTCCAAAGCCGAAGCCACCCCGCCGGTCCTACGCAGGTGGCGTCCCATCTACAACCGGGCACCCTTCGCGGGTAGGCTCCTGCTTCGACCGGTCGGATAAAAAGGGGCGATACCATGCGCGCAGTCGTTATCACCAAGCACGGTGACATCTCTGTCCTGCAGACCCAGGAGCGGCCTGGCCCGCCGCCGGCTCACGCCGGCTACCCGGGCCACTACGTGCCCCTCAGTGCGCCGGCGTCACCCGACGACATCTCGATCGGGACCGTTGGGCGTGGAACGGGAGGGACACCCTGATGGCTAAACAGACTACGGACAGCTCACGGCCTCGGCTTCGGCTCGCTTTTCACGGAGCGCTGGCCCCCTCCGGCCGGGGTGCGTCCGTCGGCATCGTCTACGTCTGGCGAGACAAAGGAGATGAATCCGACGGCAGGCCGACTTAGACTTCGCGCCGGCAGAGAGGACCGGCGACGCGGAGTTCGGCGAGGGAGGCGCGGCGGCAACGACGCGCAGAGCAGCGGCAGTCATCCAAAATTGCTCGGAAAGCGGAGTTCCGTGGCAGGGCTATCCCCACAACCGTCGAGGGCTTCAAACAAGCCATCTCAACATGGGGAAACGGTGTGATGGGCAACGCGCTCATTTCGCGGAGCAATCAAAGGTTTGAACGACTCCGCGATACCTCACCCGTCATGCAGGCGGCCGCCTTACCCAGTTTGACCGGCTTCCTCGATCTTGATGTGGCGATCGAGAGGCTGCAGCCCGGCATGCGAGTGCCGGTCAGTATCGGTTCGACGTGGGTCGACCAAATCGGTTGGGGCCTTGACAGCGTCGCGATATCCACTCGTTTCCTGCTGTGTGCACAGATGGTCGGGGCGTGTGTGGTTGCCCGCACCCAGCTGGAACGTTGGTCGACAAATCTCGCGGCCAACCACGGAGCTCCACAGAGATCGGGCGAAAGCACCGCGGACTGGCTAGACCGCATCTGGAGCATCGAGGGTGCGCAGCGCCTTCTCACCTGGCGTTCAGAAGAAAGCACCGATCATCCTGTTGCCGGACTACTTGCGCGACAGATCGACGCCCGCAGTTGCTACCTAGCTATGAGCGAATTGCTGCACGGAAGCGGCCCGTTGATGGATGTCTTATGGTGGGAATCGGTCGAAGTGACCGAACCATTGCGCGCCGAACTCGTAGGTGCTCTGGACACAATCACTGATGCTCTGTTGCTCTGTGTCCACCGAGCTCAGGCAGGCCTGGCAACCGCAGCCGAAGACGCCTGCAACGACGAATTGGCTCGCAAAATATGGCAGACGCCGATCGCCGGACCGCTGCACGGCCAGATCATGAAACTAGAACCCTACCTGTGGCCAGTCGACCTAATGATGTTGCGCGATCGGAATTTACTTCACAGCCTCGGCGCACCCGGAGCGCACTATCGAAACGAAGTCGCGCGGGCTTGCCGTGGAAGCACTACGGCCATACGGGACGAACTCGGCCCCGCACTAGCCTTCGCAGACCGCCGGACTCGCGCGCTGGCACTCGCAACTGCCGCTTTCAAATTCGAGCAGGAACAGGTAGGCGATGACTTCGATGAGGAAGCACTTGCGCAGCTGACAGTGGATGCGGTGCTAGCCAGCGAAATGTCAGCGGTGCTCGCACTGTGGCTGAAAGAGGGCGGGCAACAAGAGGTAGCATCAGCATTTGCAACTTGTTCCGGCGCTTTACGTTCCGCGGTTTGGCTGTGGCTTGAAGACGATGATCGAGCCATGGGCTGCCTACGTGTGCTCATCGAACAAGTAGCACGTGCGCGTACCTGGCGGATGAAGCCACAGTCTGCGATCAAGCTCGAGGCACGTTCAGAGACGACGCCACGAGACTGGATCGAGAAATGCGGCTGGCGACGCCTCGGTGTCCTTCTCAAATCGCTCGGTGAATTCGTCCATGGCGCCAACCCGAACCACTGGGCGACCGCGCGAGACGTGCTGGTGTCACTCAATCCAAACCCCGACAGGGACGTCGCCAAAATGTCTGGACGCACCAACTGTCTCGCCGACCTCATCGTCGTCCTAGATGGTGAATGCGCGGACTGGCTCGCCCTCATTGATTCGGAGCTAGCCAATGCATTTTGGGAAGTTGCTGGGCTGACTCGCGAGAACTTCGACACAGGAATGGAATCAAACATGCAGCGTGCATGGTTACACAGACACCTTCATACCCGGAAACACGGATGACGCCGACAGCGATGCGAGGTCGAGACCGCGCATCCGCGACAAAATGGCGTGCGCTCGATGACTGTCGTTTCCTATGCTTAGCGACAGAGAGTGGAGGTGAACTTGTGGTCGGCAGCGCCGCGGCGACCGCGTCCTTGAGCGTCCAGGGCCGCCCAGTGGCCGGGTTGACCTGGGTCCCTTGGTCCCCCGCTTGGGTACGGAGGTGATACGGCCCAGCTCATCGTGGTCGTAGGACAGTGTCGCCTCATTGATCGCGGCCTCCAGGTGCTCCTCGGTGTTCTGGCAATCCGGGCACAACGCGCCGACGATGACGCCGCCGGCGAGGGTGACGTTCCAGTCGCCGTGTCCGCGGTACCGCCGCCCGCAGCGGTCGCAACGGAAGGGATAGCGGCGGACATCATCGACCTTGACCAGCTTCCGTCCGCGGCTCATGCGTCGCCGCCGTCCAGCTGCGGCGGCGGTTTGACGGCCCGCAGCTTAGCGTCCCGGTGAACCCATCGCGGCAGCTTGGCGTTGCGCAGCTCGGCGTCGCGCAGCTTGGCGTCGCGCAACTCGGCGTTCTTGCGCAGCTCGGCGTCCTGGCGGAGATGGGAGGCGATGACGATCTGCTTGCGGCAGTGGTTGTTCGAGTAGTCCTTATCGTCGCCGCACAAGAGGCCTAAACGGTCTTTCCGCGCGTAGTACGCGTGGGTCTCGACGCAGGCCCAGAACTGGTGACACTCTTCGGGCGTCAGAGAATCGGGCACGGCGATGTGGTTCATCGCCTCCCATGACGCGGCGTACACGTCATCATCGGGCATGAACTCTTCGGGTTCGGTGCTCATGCGCCGCCGCCCTTGGCGAAGGCTTCCAGCTCGGCGGGGTCGTACTTGAGCAGTCGCGGGCCGACGCGGCGGTTGGTCAACAGGCCGTCGGCGACGTAGCGGCGCAGCGTGTTGACACTCACGTTCAGGTACGCGGCGGCCTGGGCGGACGACAGCAGCGCACGCGGGCGCTCGGGGGGTGGGGTCGTGCGAGACATGAGGAGATCCTTGGGGCAGACGGGACTAGGGACCGCCCTCCGCGGGCGATGCGGCCAGTCCAGGCCGATGGGATCCTTGGCAACCGCGGCTATGGCGTCGCGGTGCAGCTACCAGCTTAGACTCAACTGATGCTTAGGTGCTATCGGCTGTCGCTCGGCAAACGCCACCGGCGAGTGGGTGGTCGGGAGGCGTCACACGCGGATCGCACGATGGCTAGCCGCGTAGGCCGAAAAGGTGGTTTGAGCTGCGACGATGGTGTCGGGCTGACAGGATTTGAACCTGCGACCCCTACACCCCCAGTGTAGTGCGCTACCAAACTGCGCCACAGCCCGTGTTTCCGCCGAACAACTCGACGGACGCGAGGGAACGATACCTCAGCACTCGGCCCTACTCCGAAAACGGTCCCCAACGACGTCCATCGGTACGCAGATAACTGAGCGCACCCGCGCCGGACTCGCTGCGGATGCGGCCAACGGTCGTAGGGGTGGCCGTCCCCGCAAGTTCGACGACGCCGCCGCGACCAAGGCGCGCAACCTGCGGGAAAGGGGATGCCGCCACCGACATCGCGAAGATGTTGGGTGTCCCGCGCCACCGTGTACCGGCATCTCGCCGTCGACGCAGTGAGCCGGAAGGCCGCCCCGGACATCCGCGCCCAAGTCCACGCGACTGCCGTCGCGGCACTCGACTTTCTAACTTCTGATCCGAGACTGGTGCAACTTCTCTTGCGTTCGCATACTTCTGAGGTTCTGCAACAAGCACGGCTGGAGAGTGCCCGCGCAATAGGTCGAGCTATGGCCGCGCTGATCAACAAGCCGCCCAGCGCAGGCGCACACGAACTCGATTCCGAGATGGCTGCTTACGCACTCGTGAGCGGAGCGATGGAAGTCATCCCGGCTGGCTGCGCGGAGAGTTTGAAGTCAGTCAGGGTCACGTCGCCGCCATCGTCGCGGGTCTGCTGCTCAAGACCGCTGACTTATCCGCGGAACTCGCCGACGGTGGCATCACCAGATAACGGCGTCTCGAGTCCTGTGCGGACGTGGAAAATGACACTGGGGGTCAAGTGGTCGCAGGTTCAAATCCTGTCAGCCCGACCAATTAACAGCAGGTCAAGGCGGTTTCGGAGAAATCGGGAGCCGCTTTTCGCAGCCTATATACGGCCCGTACAGCAACGCCGGTTCAGAACTCGAGGGCCCCAGCTGGATGCAACCGTCGACCGCTGCACGCGCTGTGCTGTCCGAGGTGTGGCCGTACACGCGCCGGTAATGGCGATCGAAGAGTGACCCACTATTTTTCCGGCGCGGCGTTCGTAACGCTTGGCGTTAATAACGCTGCGCGTTATCATGGACTTGTGATCCGGTCGTTCCGGGATAAGAACACCGAGGCGATCTGGGGACGCCGCTACGTCAAGAAACTCAGTCCGGAGCTCAGCAGACTTGCCTACAACAAGCTCGTTCTCGTCAATGCCGCCGAGAGCATCAACGACCTACGAGTGCCGCCGGGCAATCGATTGGAAAAGCTGGCCGGTGCCCGCGCGGGCCAGATTTGTGCCTGATGCATCCGACGACGTGGAGCGCGGTCCGCAGAACCACCAACACCATCGGCGACTACTACGCCGCCCCGGACCCGTCGTCGGACGAGGTCGACGCGGCCTGGGGAGTCCCGGTGCTGGCGTCCACCAAGTTCACCATCGGCACCGCCGTGCTGCTCGACACCACCCTGTACGGTCGGGTTGTTGTCAGAGAATGTTTGGTCACCCGAATCGGTTATAGCGGAACGGATTTCGTCGAAAACGTGATCCGACTGCTTTCGGAGGAACGCCTGACGCAGACCATCGAGCGGCCGCAGGCGATCCGCATGATCAAGAGCTTGCCGACCACGCTCGACGTGACCATCACGACCACAACGAAGGCGTCGGCGAAACGTTGAGCTGCGACTTCGACAGTCCTGTCCAAGTCTTCAAACGGCTACTCTCACAACCACCACAAGTCACTGTTGCAAGCGAACCTTGAATCCAAGGTTCGCAAATCGCGTTACGGAATGTCGTTTCGCGGTGATTACATGATGTAGCGGCCGGTCGGGCCGTCTGTACCTTGCAAGGGGAGGTCATTCATGGGCGGCTTCGGAGTGTTGGGTCTATGGGCGACGCTGGTCCTGACTCTCGTCGGGGCGATAGCGGTCGCGCTCGGTTTTCTGTGGCTGTCGAAACGCACGCTTGGGGAGAACATCGGCTCGACGCACAATTCGTCGTTGTCGCCGTTCCTTACTGTCGTCGGTCTGGTCTTCGGAGCTCTGCTCGGGTTCACCGTGGTCGTGGCGTGGGAACAGTTTTCCTCGGCCGAGGCCAACGTCGCTCATGAGGCGTCGACCCTCACGACGATGTACCGGCAGACCGTCGCGATGCCCGATCCCGAGCGGACACAGCTGCGCCAGCAGCTTCGCAAGTACGCAGAGGCGGTATCGGGTCCGGAATGGTCTGCTCAAGAAACCGGCGGAGGCACGAGCGACACGGCAAGAGCCGCCATCACCGATATGTATCGCCTCTTCGGCAATCGGGCCGCCAGCACGTCGAGTCCAGTCGATGGAGAGTTTCTCAATCAGCTGACCGTATTGACGACCGACAGAGATCAGCGTGTCCTGGACCAAGAACCTCGAATTCCGACGCTGTTGTGGGCCGGCCTCATCTTCGGTGGCGTACTGCTGATTGCGATCGCGGGTTTCGTCAATCTCAGCAGCCGACGTGCTCACGGGGCCCTGGCGGGCGGGGTCGCTGTGCTCCTGGGCTTGCTCCTGTTCCTCGTCTATTGGCTCGACCATCCATTTGGAACGGAAATCGGCGTCACGCCCGCACCGTTCCATCACGCCGTTGAGGCGTTCGACGTCTTGGACCGCGGGACGTAGTCGGACCTATGGAGCGAGCGATTTCGCGAAGCCGCTGATGTCCCGAACGGTCGCGGTGTAGACGTCGGGCATGGTGCCAGCGCACGTCATGTCGTCTGGAGTCCGGCCAGCGCTGCCCGATCGAGGCGGCCGCGCGATCGCGCTCACGATGCGGGTAACTGTGCCCACAAAATCTGTTGTGCACCAACGACTTCCGGAGTGTTCCGGGGTGTGGCAAAGCCTTCGCCGCGTCGCCCGTACAGCATCCGCGTGAACGACCAGTGGCGCATCTGCTGATCACCTGGAGCGCCAGCGGAGCTGGAAACATCGAGCTAGTCGACTATCACTAGAGAGGAGAGATATATGCCAGACTTCGCCCCCACCCACCCCGGCGAGATCCTCTTGACAGAGTTCCTCGAGCCGATGGGGATCTCGCAGTACCGGATCGCCAAGGTGATCGATGTGCCGCCGCGCCGGATCAACGAGATCGTGCACGGCAAGCGCGGAATCAGCGCCGACACGGCGCTCCGCTTGTCACGCGCGCTCGGGCTGAGTGACATGTTCTTCATCAACATGCAGGCTCACTACGACGCCGAAGTCGCCCGCGAACAGTTGGCGACCGCGCTGGCCACAATCGAACGCATCGCCTGAGGGCCAGTGGCCGGACCCCAAGGATTGGTCACTTTTGCGAGAGTCGATTATTGGTGCGTGCATTGGCAGCCTACTCAGCTCGTGGCTGGTTAGCGGGTTCAGTGTCCGGGGTCGAATTCGAGGGGCAGGGTTGTGGGTCCGTGACCCCGATCATCGACGGCCACGAGGACCACGTGTTCGGACGCTACGATCGCGTGCGCTCTGAGCGTCATGGGCGCGCGCGAGGGCATCGATGCGTAAGCACGAGTCGTGAGCGTGTTCCGCTATCGCGACGGTCGACAGGTCTAGCGTTGGCTCTATCCCGATGACGCATCAGCTTGGAACAGCATCTTCGACGAGTGGGCAAGCGAGGCCAAACATGAACGCCGATGACATCATCGCCAATGACGCCCACCGTGATGCGCTTCGGCTGTCCACCACCGCATTCACGCGGTGGGGCGTCGCTTATCCGGCTGACCCCGTGGGGGATCCGGCGGCGGTTCGCGAGCTGCGGGTCTAGCTGTGGAGCTGCTCACGCTCGATCAGATCAACGCGGCGGCGGATCGGCTGAGGCCGGTGATGCGACGAACCCCGGTGATCGCGTCGCAGGTGCTGTCGGATCGCACGGGCGAACAGGTGTGGCTCAAGTGCGAGAACCTGCAACGCACTGGGTCGTTCAAGCCCCGCGGCGCCTACAACCGGATCGCCAATCTGAGCATCGAGGACCGGGCTCGCGGTGTGGTCGCGGCGAGCGCAGGCAACCATGCGCAAGGAGTCGCGTGGGCCGCGACCGAGCTAGGGATCGCGTCGACGGTGTTCATGCCGGTCAACGTCCCGCTCCCAAAGCTGGTGGCCACCAAGGCTTATGGCGCGCAAGTTCACCTGATCGGCGAGACCGTCGACGACGCGCTGGTCGCGGCGCGTGAATATTCGGAGCAGCACGGCACGGTGTTGATCCACCCGTTCGATCACGCCGACATCGTCGCCGGCCAGGCCACCGTCGGGCTGGAGATCCTGGAGCAGATTGGGAATGTCGCAACCATCGTGGTGCCGACCGGCGGTGGAGGTCTGGTCGCCGGAATTGCTGCGGCGGCGCACTTTCTGGCGCCGCAGGTCAGGGTGATCGGAGTGCAGGCCGCGACCGCGGCTGCCTGGCCGGGTTCGTTGGCCGCCGGACAGCCCGTGCGCGCGGAGTCGATGTCGACGATGGCTGACGGCATCGCCGTGGCATTGCCCGGGGTGATCCCGTTTGCCCATGTAAGGGCATTCGCCGATTCGGTTCGCACGGTCAGCGAAGACGCGCTGTCGCGCGCGTTGTTGCTGTGCATGGAGCGTGCGAAACTCATCGTCGAACCGGCCGGGGCGGCGGCGGTGGCAGCGCTGATGACATCGGCACCCGAACTCAGCCTGCACGGCCCCGTTTGCGCGGTCTTGTCGGGTGGCAATATCGACCCGCTGGTGTTGACCCACGTGATCACCCACGGCCTGCGCGCCGCCGGGCGATATCTCGCAGTGAAGGTCACCATCCCGGACCGCCCCGGCGGGCTCAGCATGTTGCTCGCCGTGGTCAGCGAAAGCGGGGCCAGCGTGCTCGACGTGGTGCACTCCCGCACAGCACCCAAGCTGGCACTGGACGAAGTCGAGGTGATGCTTACCGTCGAGACCCGGGGTCCGGCACACCGGGAGGAGGTATTGGCCGCCCTGGGCGGCGCGGGATTCGTCGTCTCCGTGGAGGGCAATTAGCGCCCGGCTGCCTGACGGCGGCCGTCTCCTCGAGCACGAAGCGGGGGATGGGGCTCGGTGGTCAGGAAGGTTGCCGACACCGCCGGGGATTCAGTCGAACAGCCCGGCGCTGGCCTCCCGCCTGCGGCGCTGCTCTTCGGGATCGGGTACCGGCACCGCGGCGACGAGCCGTTGGGTGTACTCGGTCTGCGGGTTACGCAGGATTTGATCCCGCGGGCCCATCTCCTGCAGCACGCCGTTGCGCAGCACCGCGACGTCGTCGGCCAGCCGGTCCACCACGGCCAGGTCGTGGCTGATGAACAGGCAGGCGAACGCCCATTCCCGCTGCAGCTCCTCGAACAGGTCGAGCACCGACGCCTGCACCGACACGTCGAGCGCGCTGGTGGGCTCGTCGGCGACCAGCAGGTCGGGGCTCAGCGCCAGCGCCCGCGCCAGGTTCGCGCGCTGCCGCTGCCCGCCGGACAGCTCGTGCGGGTAGCGCGCGGCGGTGTCTTTGGGCAGCCGCACCGCGTCGAGCAGCTCGGCAACGCGGGCCGTGCACTCCGCGCCGCGCATCACCTTGTGCACTTTCAGCGGCTCGGCGACGCAGTCGCCCACGCGCAGACGCGGATTCAGCGAGGTCGCCGGATCCTGGAACACGAAGCCGAACTTCGCGCGCACCGGCCGGAGCTGCTTCTCGGACATGGCGGTGATGTCCTGGCCGAGAATCTTGACCGTACCGGTCGTCGGCTTCTGCAGCGCCGCAACGCAGCGCCCGATCGTGGACTTGCCCGAGCCCGACTCCCCCACCAGGCCAAGGGTCTTGCCGCGGTCGATGCTGAACGTGACGTCGTCGACCGCCTTGAACGCCGCCGAGCCGATCGCACCCGGGAACTCGACGCTGAGACGATCGATCTCCAGCACGTTCTCCGTCTTGGTCTCTGCGCCGGCTTGGTGTTCGGGGTTGCCCTGCCCTAGGTGCGGCACCGCCGCCAGCAGGGTGCGGGTGTAATCCTGCGACGGCTCGGCGAAAAGCTTTGCCACAGTCGCGATCTCGACGACCTTGCCGGCGTTCATGACGACGACCCGGTCGGCCAGGTCGGCGACCACCCCCATGTTGTGGGTGATCAGCACGATGGCGCTGCCCAGCCGATCCCGCAGGTCGCGCAACAGTTCCAGGATTTCGGCCTGAACCGTGACATCCAGCGCGGTGGTCGGCTCGTCGGCGAGGATCACCTCCGGGTCGCAGGCGATAGCGCAGGCGATGACCACGCGCTGCTTCTGCCCGCCGGACAGCTGATGCGGATAGAAGCCGTACCGCTGTTCGGGATCGGGTAGCCGCACGAGCCGCAGCAGATCGATCGCCTTGTCCCGGGCCTGCTTTCGGTCGACGTCGGTGTGCGCGCGGATGGCCTCGCTGATCTGGTAGCCGACGGTGAACAGCGGGTCCAGCGCCGCGCCCGGTTCCTGGAACACCATCGCGATGTCCTTACCGCGCAGCGCGGTGAACTGCTTGTCGGACAGCCCGGCGACGTCGCGGTCGCCAAGCAGCACCGTGCCGGTGACCCGGGCGGTGTCCGGCAGCAGCCCGATCGCGGCCCGTGACGACACCGACTTGCCGGAACCGGATTCGCCGACGACGGCCAGCACCTCGCCGGGTTTCACGTCGAATGTGACATCGTCGACGGCGCGTACCGGACCGGCGTCGGTGCTGAAGGTCACCGAAAGCTGACGATACGAAAGGGCGGGTGCCTCTGGTGCTTGCGTCATGTCAGTTCGCCGCCCGCCGGGTGCGCAGCAGCGGGTTGAGCACCTCGTTGATGCTCTCCCCGACCAGGGTCATGCCCAGCACCGCCAATACGATCGCCGTACCGGGAAACACCGCGGTCCACCAGATGCCGTTGGAGATGTCCGAGAGCGCCTTGTTCAGGTCGTAACCCCATTCGGCGGCCTTGGTCGGCTCGATGCCGAAGCCGAGGAACCCCAGACCGGCCAGCGTCAGGATCGCCTCGGCGCCGTTCAGGGTGATGATCACGGGAAGTGACGAGGTGACGTTGGACAGTATGTGGCGGAACAGGATTCGCGTCGTGCTGGCGCCGGTGACGCGGGCGGCGTCGACAAACGGCTCGACCTTGATCGCCAGCGTCGCGTTGCGGACCACGCGGAAGTACTGCGGCACAAACACCGCCATGATCGCCACCGATGCCGACAGGATGCCGCCCAGCGTGCCGGACTGCCCGGCCACAAGGACGATGGACACCACGATCGCCAGCAGCAGCGACGGCATCGCGTACAGCGCGTCCATCACCAGCACCAGCACCCGGTCCAGCCAGCCACCGCGATAACCGGACACCAGGCCGAGCACGACACCGAGCAGCAGCGAGATGATCAGCGACAACACGATCACCATCAGCGCGGTGCGGGCGCCGTAGATCACCCGCGAGTACACGTCCTCGCCCCGCACTGAGGTGCCGAACCAGTGCTGCGCCGACGGTGCCTGCTGGCGCACGAATTCGACGCCGTCCGCGCTGGTCTGGGCGAAGCCGTATCTCGCCAGCAGCGGCGCGAAAAGCGCCACCAGGATGAAGCCCGCGACGAGCACCAACCCGAGGACGAGGGTGGCGCGTTGCAGCCCGTGGGTGGAACGCAGCAGCCCCAGACCCGGGAACGCGCGGCTCTTCGGCTGTTCGACGACGAGCCTGTCGGCGCCCGCGGCGATCGTCATCTTCTAGAACCTCACCCTCGGGTCGATGAGCGCCACCGCCAGGTCGATCACGAAGCTCATCACCGCCACGACGATCGCGATCAACGTGACGATGCCCTGCACCGCGACGAAGTCGCGCGCCGAAAGATAGCGCGCCAGTTGCAGTCCCAGCCCGTTCCATTCGAACGTGGTCTCGGTGAGCACCGCGCCGCCGAGCAGCAGGGCGATCTGCATGCCCATCACTGTCACCACCGGGACGAGCGCGTTGCGGAACGCGTGGCGGCGGGTCACGACGCCGTCGGAGAGCCCGCGGGCCCGCGCCGCGTCGATATACCCGGCGCGCAGGGTCTGCAGCATGTTCACCCGGACCAGGCGCAGGAACACGCCGCCGGTCAGCAGTCCGAGGGCCAGCGCCGGCAGCACCGCGTGTTTGAGAACGTCGACGATGTAGGTGCTGTTGCCGTAGAGGATGGCGTCGACGATCGCGATGTGGGTCTGCGGCCGCACGCCGGCCAATGCGATCTCGGTGGACGCACTGAAGCGGCCGGATGCGGGCAGCCAACCCAGCTTCACCGAGAACAGCAGCTTGAGCAGCATGCCGACGAAGAACACCGGGGCGGCGTAGAACAGCACCGCCAGCAGCCGCAGGACCACGTCGGGCACGCGGTCGCGGTGCGTTGCGGCAAACAGCCCCAACGGGATTCCGACGATCATCGCGACCAGCAGGGCCCACACCGCCAGCTCCAGGGTGGCGGCGCCGTTGACCACGATCAGGTCGCTGATCGGGCGTCTGTCGGTCAGCGTGGTGCCGAAGTCGCCGCGGAACAGGCCGGTGAGATAGTCCCAGTACTGCGACAGCAGCGGACGGTCGAACCCCGCCGCCGCCTTGCGCTCGGCGATCTGCGCCGGGGTGAGTCGGCCGCCGGCGGACGCGGTGATCGGGTCCCCGATACCACGCATCAGGAAGAACACCAGGGTGACCAGGATCCACGCGGTCGGGATGATCAGCAGTGCCCGCACGCCGAGATAACGGGCCAAGGCGCCGTAGCGGGTCTGCCCGCCGGCACGCTTGGCCGGTTCCGGGGCGGCGGCCGGCGCCGCCTCCGTGGTGGCCGTCATGCGGCCTTCTGCGCCGAGTTCTGCAAGGGCGCGAACTCGAACTTGAACGACTTGTCCAGGGTGACGCCCTCAATGTCCTTGCCCGCCACGGCGATCTGCTTTCCGGTCAGCAGCGGGATCGTCGACAGGTAGTTGTTGGCCATTTCGTCCTGAATTTTGGTGATGATCGCTGCCCGCTTGGCCGGGTCGGGCTGCGTCGCTTCGTCGGTGATGAGCGCGGTGATCTCCGGATTCTCGAAGTGGTTGCCCAGGAAGTTGTCCGGGGTGAAGAACGGTGTCAGGTAGTTGTCGGCGTCGGGGAAATCGGGGAACCAGCCGAGCTGATAGAGCGGGTAGGCATCCTTGACCCGTTCGGCGGTGTAGGTCACCCATTCGGTGGACTGCAGGTTGACCCGGAACAGCCCAGTGGCGTCGAGTTGGCCCTTGATCGCGGCGTATTCCTCCGACGACGACACCCCGTAGTGGTCGGGGTTGTACTGCAGGTTCAGCGGTACCGGCGTCGGAACTTGGGCGTCGGCAAGGTATTTCGCGGCTTTGGCGCGGTCGGGTTTGGCGCCGTAGGCGACCTTGAACGCCTCGTTGGCGCCAGGGACGCTGTCCGGGATCACCGAGTACGCCGGCGTGTAGGTGCCCTTGTACACGTCACGCGCGAGTGCGTCGCGGTCCAGCGACACGGCGATCGCCTTGCGAACCGCCAGCTTCTGCGCGGGGGTGCCGCCGGGCATGGTGTTCATGTTGAACACGATGTAGCGCAGTTCCCCGCCGGGACCCTCGTGAACGACGAGGTTGGGGTTTTTCCGAAGTCCCTCGATGTCGGTGGGCGACAGGCTGCGCGTCGCGACGTCGATCGCCTGGTTCTCGATGTCGATCTTGAGGTTGTCGGTGTTGGCGTAGTACTTGATGCCGACCAGTTCGGTCTTCGGCTTGCCGAACAGCCCCTGATAGTCGGGGTTGGCGCGCAGGCCGATCAGCTGATTCTTGGCGTAGGTAGTCATCGTGAAGGGACCCGCGAACGGTTCGGCTGCGGCGATCGCGTCGTCGTCGAGCACCTTGTCGGACGGGAACACCTCTTCGTCGATGATCGGTCCGGCGTTGGTGGCGAGCACCTGGGGGAAGGTCTGGTCGTTGGGCAGCTTCAGCTTGAAGTCCACCGTCAACGGATCCGGCGTTTCGACGCTGTCGAGGTTGGCCAGCAGCGACTGCGGTCCGTTGGGATCGTTGATGGCGTTCTCCCTGTCGATGGAGAACTTGACGTCCGAGGACGTCAGCGCATGCCCGTTGGCGAACTTGAGGTTCGGTTTGAGCTTGCAGGTGAAGGTCGTCGGCGCGGTGAAGTCGCAGCGTTGCGCGATGTCCGGTTTCAGCTCGCCGCTGCCCGGGACGAAGTTCATCAGGAACGGGTACACCTGGTTCATCACCTGCAGCGACCCGTTGTCGTACGAGCCCGCAGGATCGAGCGAGGAGACCTTGTCGGTAGTTCCGACGGTAAGGTACTGACCGCTGACCGCATCGGCCGGGCGACCGAGTCCGCATCCGGCGACGACGAGCGCGAGGGCGGCTAGCGCAGCGGCATACTTACCGCCGACCAGAGACGCTAGGGACGGCGCAGTGCAGGCACGTTGTCGTTCTCCGATTGCATAACGCTAGCTGGATTGGCGCCGGTTCGGGCGGCATTGGCCAGCGTCCGTTGGATGACGTCCTTGCCGAGCGCGGTTTGCCTGGGCAGTTCGATCGGGTAGTTGCCGTCGAAGCAGACGGAGCACAGCCGCGACGCGGATTGTTCGGTGGCAACCCCCATCAAGGCCCGCCCAACGCTTACCCCCGGCCAAGCCAACGCCTCCCGTCAACAGGCACTCAACCGATCGAGCGGAGAAGGCCACTACACGGTCAAGCGGATGTGCGAGCTGCTGGAGGTGTCACGCTCAGGGTTCTACAAATGGCGCAAATCCCGCGGCGGCGAGCCCTCACCATCGCAGCAGCGCCGTGCCGAGCTCGACGCCCAGGTCGCCGACTTCCATGCGGCTTCCGACGGGGTGTACGGCGCCCCGCGGATCCTGGCCGATTTGCGTGCGGCCGGGGCTCGGGTGTCCCGGAAGACTGTGGCGGCCTCGCTGCGCCGTCAAGGGCTGGCCGGGATCTGCCCGCGTCGATTCGCGCCGGCTACCACGGTCATCGACCTGGATGCGCCGGTACCGACCGACCTGGTGAGGCGCCATTTCGACGCCGGTGAGCTGGATCGGGTATGGATGTCAGACATCACCTATCTGCGCACCGGGCAGGGCTGGCTGTATCTGTGTGCGGTGCGTGACGGCTGCTCACGGCGGGTGATCGGCTGGGCCATCGATGAGCACCTGCACACCGATCTGGTCGAGTCCGCGCTGGCGATGGCGGTCGCGATGCGCGGTGAGCTGGCCGAGGAGGTGATCTTGCACGCTGATCGCGGCTGTCAGTACACCTCGGTGCAGCTGGCCCGGTTCGCCGATGCGCACAACGTGGCCCGCTCAGTCGGACGGACCGGGGTGTGCTGGGATAACGCTGCGGCCGAATCATTCTGGGCGACATTGAAAGTCGAGTTCTACGACCGCTACCTGTGCCACAATCGCAGGCGGGCTGGTCTGTGGGCACTACTCCAATCCCCAATTGCCAACCCCTTTCGATATCCGTCTCAACCAATCCCGTCACATCTCAGTCTGTATCATCCAAAGCTATAGCAGCACAACAACTATGAACTTCCCGCATCGCATGCAGCTCACCAAATAACTGCACGAAATAACTGCACATTTGCACAAGAGTGCGAGAATGGTTGTGGCACAGCAAGTGCCACAACTACGATCACCCGATCCGGTAAAGCCACTGTCGTATTGAGTAGGTCTACAGATGTTGACGATCTCCAAGCTCAAGCGGTGGTCCAGCAACTACCACATCGACACCGCCGCAGCTGCCGAGCACGCCGCGCGGGATCTCGCGAGGGCCGGCGGCGGACTGGGGGAGTTGACTACTCCGAACGCGATACCCGCACGCCGGTTTGGCTGTTGGCTGGTGACACCCACACCGTCGCGACGCTGGTCGGGCTCAACGATGTCCAGCGGGCAGGAGGAGACGCCGATGCGGGACTGGTGGCCCGTTGGCTCGACGACGGGACCACCCCCAACGGTGCGCGCCCGCTCTCTCTTCGGCGGATTGGATCGACGCAGTGTCCGCAGTAGCTCCGACAAGGGCCGGTGCATGCCAACCCTCCCAACCAACGGAGCTGCGGCTTTTCGACGTTGTCAACGAAGTAATACGCTGCAAACGCCCAGAGTCCACTCGTTCGCATCGAGTAGGTCAGGGTTCGATAGCCCGGCTGCTTGCTCCTAGGCCGACTCGGAACGACGCCGCCGGAGAGGCTTCAGCAAACAGCACGGACATTCCGAAAACTAACGACTCCGCCACTGACGTTGTCACACCAGTGTCACAACTAGGTGCGAATTCGGAGCGTCGACGGGGGACGGCTTGAGACGGCTTTCGCTGGTCAGGCTGCTTCGAGAGTCGTTGCGAGACAACCAAATTCATCCTCTGTCCGACTGGGGTCAAGTGGTCGCAGCATCAAATCCTGTCAGCCGACAGCCCGACTCGGCATTGCCCACCCAGGTCAAAGGCCATAACGGTGAATCGCGGCAGACCCCGATGGGTATCCGTCGGGGTATGTACCGCAACCGATACAGCTTCCTAGCGCCTAGCCGTTCCAGCGCCGAGAAAGGTGGCCCGGGCGTCGCTGACTTCCTCCTTGGCGGCCCCGCGGGGTACACACCACTGCGGAGTTGTGTGAGATTAGCGTTCGGCGGCCAAGTTGCCTTCAGGTGACTGACCAGCCAAACCATTCGGGCGGCTCCTCATCCCACATACTTGCTGTTTCGCGGATGCGTTCGGCGACAGCGTCAACGGACGCTCGAGCGCTGTCGCCGGAACCGCCGCCCTCTTGTGGAATCGGGAAGATGAATCGGCCGCTTTTTCCCCATTGCCAGACCGCTGAGAAGTCTTCGCGGCTGAGGGGCCGAAAGATGACTTCGGTTCGTGCATCGTTGAGCACGACTTCGAGCCACGTTTCGTATTCGACCCGATTGCCGGTCATCAGGTGCGGCTCATTGCTGACGTGCACCTGCCCTGCATCACCAAGAGTCGTGCGGAGAGCCTTTGCGAGCGGCTGCAACAGTTCCTGTTCAAATTCGTCTGCTTGGTCTTTTTTCATTCCCGCTCCTTGATCGGCGGTTACGCTCAGGGGTCATCCGGCTTGGCGAGCTTCGCTGCGCGTTCGTCGAGGTCGGCTTGTCGCTGCGCGGGCTCTGCAGCTTTATGCTCTGCGTTGCCGAGCCGCCGAATCCCCAGGCAATACGTCGGCCTCGCAGTTGTCGTTTGCGTTCTCCAGGGCTATGTCGATCACTTTCACGACGCGCTCCAGGTCCTCCGAGGCGGCGAATGAGGTGATCCCATCGCGGTCAACCCCCGAGTAGTTGTACACGGCGTAGACCCGAACTCCTTCACCTTTTGTTGAAGTAGCCCTGCCAGCCTCAGGCTTTCGCGGGGCAGTATTCACTACAATTTGGATCTCGTTCGGCTGCCACGTCGCCTTCACCTTGGGCGTGCCGACCCCGGGAGTTCGGCATACACGAGTCGGACGGCGCTCCTGACGAACAGGAGAGCCGTCCGAAGCACGAATCAGCTGGTTACCAGGCGTGCATGATGGCGCGGTGAAATGTGGCCTCGGCGTCAGGAGACATTTACCCCGCCTGACGCAAGCCCACCGCGCTGTGCCCAGTTGATGGGCCTTGCTTCGCGTGGGTGCCTAGTGCTCGTGCTGGGCGCCACAGCCGAGAGGAGGAATCTTCTCTTCCGGTCCGACCTTGGTCTGCCGTGGATCCGTACCTTAGGTCTACCCCGTTTATCCAGGTAAAGCAACAAAATGAGTTTGGGCCGAGCGTTCAACGGGCATCTCGCCGATCATCACCAATTCCTGTTCGCGCACAGGTTGGGCCGGATCGCCAGCATCGACGCCGATATCGCCCGACATCGGCGGGCAGATCGAGGCGCGTCTGGCCCCTTGATGTGGAAGTCGATCCTGGACATCAGGGTCCTCATCGCCGAAGACCTGGGCGCAGCGCCGGCACCCCTGGTGCTCGCGCGGGTTGAGTGCTACACCAGAAGGAGCGCAGCCAGCCGACACCCGTCGCGGTGGCGAGGTGCGGCAACCAGCATGTAGGAGGTGGTTGCTGTGCTTCATCCCGATCCCTTCCGTGACATCGACAGACTCGCCGCGCAGCTGCTCGGTACATCGCCCGGATCCGCCCGAGTCCCACTGGCCATGCCGATGGACCTCTACCGCTCCGGCGATCACTACGTGCTTCACGCCGACCTGCCGGGCGTGGACCCCGATTCAGTGGATGTCAGCGTTGATGGCGGCATCCTCACCGTGCAGGCACAACGCAGCGAACGCACCGAACTCGACGTGCAGTGGCTGAGCTGCGAGCGCTTCACCGGCGGTTTCATGCGTCGCCTGTCCCTCGGTGCGGACGTCGACGCCGAGCACATCGCCGCCACCTATCAGAACGGGGTGCTGACCGTAACCCTCCCCGTGGCGGCGAGGGCCAAGCCTCGCCGCATTGAGATCACCCACGGGGCACGTGAGGAAACAAAGGTCATCGATCCCAGCGACTCAGCCGACCAACACACCACGACCTAAACCACTCTTCAGGCGGGGTCCACGCGGGTCATGCCGCCGGGCGTTGGCAGTGCGATGCCCCCACATCGAGTGCGCCAACAGCACCTGGAGCTCTTCACCGAGGCCAGAGTCCCCCACTGCCGCGAACACAGGCGTTTGCTTGATCGGGAAGCCGAGCACGTTCACTCGCTTTGTCGCAAGGAGTGGCGTTTCATCGGTAATAGAAGCCCGGGCTCGCTTACGAGTACCGACAGCCGAAGCCCGGGCAGATTGGAGATAGAAATGAACACCCTCTACGCACTGGCCGCAGCGTTCGGCATCGGTGTGCTCTGGCTCGGAACGAATATTAAGGTCGTCAAGCAGTTCGAACGCGGCGTCGTCTTCCGGTTCGGCCGTGTGCAATCCGGCCTCCGCGGACCGGGACTCACGATGTTGATTCCGATCGCCGATCGCCTCGAAAAAGTGAACATGCAGATCATCACGATGCCCGTGCCTTCCCAAGATGGCATCACCCGCGACAACGTGACCGTCCGTGTAGATGCTGTCATCTATTTCAAGGTCTCGGATCCGGTGCGTGCGGCTGTCGACGTGCAGGACTACGTGTCGGCTATTGGCCAGGTTGCACAGACATCACTGCGTTCGATCATCGGCAAGAGCAATCTGGACGACCTGCTGTCGAACCGCGAGCGTCTCAATCAGGGGCTGGAGTTGATGATCGACAGTCCCGCGCTGGGCTGGGGTGTTCAGATCGACCGCGTCGAAATCAAGGATGTGGTGTTGCCCGATTCGATGAAGCGGTCGATTGCACGCCAAGCCGAGGCGGAGCGTGAGCGACGGGCTCGGGTCATCACCGCCGAGGGCGAACTTCAGGCATCCGAAAAGCTGGCCCAAGCAGCCGAGGTCATGGCCGAGCACCCAGCCGCGCTGCAATTGCGACTCTTGGAGACCGTCGTCGAGGTCGCCGCAGAGAAGAATTCCACCCTGGTACTTCCCTTCCCCGTCGAACTGCTCCGATTTCTGGAACGCGCCACACCGCAAGCATCCGAGCTCCGGGACGAGGCCACCGGTACTGACGCTGGCGCAGCGTCCAACGGCGAGACGTTGACGCTGGAACCACCGCGGGTTCCCGACGACGTCAGCGGCTTGGAACTTCACACACGCATCGCGGACACATTCCAGCGGGATCAGTAACGTCCGAGACAAGCCGGTCAACTACCTCGCGAGTGCAGAACAGTTCTGAAGCAGACTGCAGGGCCACGGCCAAGCGCGCAGCTACTTGTCTGTCTGGGCTGAGCTTCGGCGGCTTGATGGCCAGCAGTCCTCGGGGTCCGTTGGGATTCTCGGATGCATGCTGCTCCGCTGACGCTTTCGGGCGCATAATCGAGGTGTCCGTCTGAAACCTGGGGTGCGGCGATGAGCGAGCAACTGTACGACTTTTTCGGCGAGATTTTCCAGCGGTACTTCAGAACAGGTATCGGCGCATATCCGCGGACGGGCGCAGCACTCGTCGAAAGGTTGCTCACGCTCACCGACGACGTCCCGGATCGATTGGCGCAGACCCGGCGCGCCGCAATGGCATGGGGCAAAACCGAGACGCCGAACGCCAGGATCACCTCGGAGCTCTTCGTGATCACCCAACACGGACTGATGTATGCCGCACGGTTGAACGAGTCGCGCCGGGCGCTGTATTACCTGGCCACGCCGCCCGCGTTGTTCGATCCGTTCGTCGATCAGGTCGACACCGCCGAACTGCGTGAGGGCGCGGTGGTTGGGGTGGACAGCCGGTTCGGCCGCGACCTGACATCCGCTCATCCGATGGACGCCGCGCTGCGCCGGATACTCGATGAGCACCTTGCGCTGCGAGTGGATCTGCCCGGTTAGCTATTTCATCGGATCTGATGGGGCGGAACGGTCGCTCAGCCTGCGCACGCTCTTCTTCTTACGCACGGTCTTCGTCTTCTGCGTGCCGCGGCGACGCCGATGTCTGTGCCGGCTCTTCCGATTCGTCCAGTAACTGGTCATCGAACGGCTCGTCGTCGGCGGCAGGTTCCTTGTCGGCGAGATCGTCATCAGCGGTCTCTGGTTGATCCCTCACAAGCAGCATGACCGTCGCCGCGATCGTGCCGAGTCCGACGAGGATGGCCACGCCGATGAGAATCAGGGCGATCAAATCCGCATCCATGGAGGCCCCTCGTTCAGTGCAGGCTCCCGTTCCCCTACTGCGCGGCTGCCACCAACGACTCGGAGAAGGCTCCCTGCGTTCGTCCCGTTCGTCCCGATGCTAACCGGTCAGCACGTCCGGAGAAGGAGCAAAGGCGGGAGCGTCGTGATCAGTTCTTCGGCGCGGGGCTCATGGATCCGATGTAGTAGGTCTCGTTCCCGGTCGGGTATCCACCGCCGTCGGTGGAGATGTGAACGTGGTCGAAGTGGTTGGCCGTTTCGTTGCCGTAGTCGGCCGTCCAACTCGGCGCGCCGATCCCCGGGTAGAAGCCCTGTCTCCAGATCACATGGAGGATGCCCCAGCGTTTCGCATTTGCCAACGCGAGCCCGGCGATCTGGTTGCCGAGTTCGATGCCCTCTTTGGAGCCGTGGTTCGGGATCATCACGTCGATCGCCAAGCCGTTGGGATGCCACTTCAAGGCATCCTGGCGGTACCCGCCGATCGTCGTGATCTCGGGAAACATCACGCTGATCGCACGTGCCGCCCAGATGGTCTTGACCTGCAGCCCCTCCTCAGGCGCGACACCGGGGGGTAGGGCGAACGGGAGTTCCCTCGCGGCGGCAGGCGCGCTTGCCGCCAACAACTCCGCCTCCGCGGGTATGGCGACGTTCGGCGCGGCGGTCG
Source organism: uncultured Actinomycetota bacterium (assembly GCA_963721495.1). GTDB lineage: Bacteria > Actinomycetota > Actinomycetes > Mycobacteriales > Mycobacteriaceae > Mycobacterium. The sequence continues at coordinate 35,925 of CAVRMG010000011.1, forward strand.
GAGCAGCTTCCGAGGTGGTCGGTGCGACGGCCGCGGTCTGCCGGCAGCATGGAGTGTCCGGACTCTGGGCGTACAGCATGCCGGCGGAGACAGCGAGCGAGGCCGCAACTGCCAACCAGCGGCCGCGGCCTTTGGCTAACAGGTTTCTGCTCACGGACGGCACTTTACTGTCGTACATCGGCGTTCGACACGGTGTCGCGCTCATCGTTATCTTCTGATTTTCCAGCGCCCTGCATGTCACTAAAGCTCAGGGCGACGCGACTCGTGCACCACCGAGGGCGCGGCGGCCGAAAACCCCCGTCAAGAGGCGTTGTGTTCGGGCGCGTCGTGCGCTCTCGCGGTCGTGCACTACGCCGTGAGCCGCACCATCGCCGACGTCTGATTGGCTGCGGTCGCGTAGTACTACTCATCCACACCGGCCCGCGGACCGGCATCCTGAACACATGCAGCTCACAGAGCCCCTGTCCGGCGCTGACAAGTTCGACGCCCAAACACCGCGTGACCGCGACCGCGCGGTCGACGTCGCTCGTCTGGGCGCCCTGGTGGTGGTGATCTTCGGGCACTGTGCGCTGCTGCTCGCCACCATCGACGACAGCGGTCTACGGATCGGCAACCTGCTCGGCGAACTGCCCGCGATCGCCCCGGTCACCTGGATCGTCCAGGTGATGCCGCTGTTCTTCCTCGCAGGCGGCGCGGCGGGCGCCTACAGCTGGCACGCAGGCAAACCCTGGGGGACGTGGCTGTTCAACCGGGCCCAACGGTTGTGCCGCCCCGTGTTCTGGTACCTGGCCGCATGGTCGGTCGGGCTGCTCGTGACACAACACTTCCTGGGCGCCGACTCCGCCGAAGGGCTCGGAGGTGAGTGCGTCGCATTGCTGTGGTTCCTTGGTGTGTACCTCGTCGTCCTCGCCTTCGTTCCTGTGCTGACGCGGATGTCGACGGGTCGCACGGTCGCCGTCGTGGTCGGCTTCCTGCTCGCCGGCGCCGCAGCGATCGACGGGATTCGGTTCGCCGTCGGCACGCCCATGGCGGGCGTCGCAAACTTCGTGGTCGTCTGGCTGATCCCGGTCGCGATCGGCGTGGCTTACGCCCGCCGGCTGATCGGCGCGCGCGCGGCGCTTGCCGTGGGCGCGTCCGCGTTCGCCGCGCAGGTCGTGCTCGCGGCCACGGGGCCCTACGACGTCTCCCTGGTCGTGACCGGGACCGAGCGGATCTCCAACGTGTCACCACCGACGTTGTTGCTCGCGCTGCACTGCACCTGGATGTCATTCGTGTTCGTGGCCGCCGCGGGAGCGATCCGCCGGTGGGCCGAGCGACCCCGTGTCTGGTACGTCGTCGCGGTCGGCAACGGGGGAGCGATGACGCTCTACCTCTGGCACATCCCCGCCATCGCTGTCGCCACGTTCGCCCTGCACGCAGTGGGACTAGACGCGTACCACGTTGACGCACCAGGCTTCTGGGGCCTCCTGGCACTGCGCGCCGTGGTGTTCGCGGTCGTGATGCTCGCTGCGTTCAAGCTGCTCTCGCCGCTCGAGCACCGTCGGCTGCCATGGTGGGATGCGTCCGCCAACGCGACGGGTGCCCGGTCGGCCGCCGCGGGCGCGTTCATCATGCTCGCCGGCGTCGCGCTGGTGTACCTGGCCAAGAACGGCCTGGCCGGTACTGCGGGATTAACCATGCTCGGCGCATTCGTTGCAGCTGCCGTGGCTGCGCGGCTGTGCGTTGGCTCGGCGAAAGAGCCTGTCTAGCTGTGGAACTCCGTCGGCGATGCGGAACCGTACCGGTGCCACCAGCGGCTTTGTCGCCTGGTATGCGAAACGAATCGACCTGACAGACGGGACAATCCCCAGGCCGGCGGCGCGTCTACGGGCTCGCTGAACGATCCGCCGGCGCCGGCCACGTCGCTGGCAGGGGCCGAGTCCGAACCACCTGCGGCCACCAGAACCAGCGCCCCATCAGCGCCGCGATCGACGGTGTCATGAAGGCGCGAATCACCAAAGTGTCGAACAGCAGACCCATTCCGATCGTCGAGCCCATCTGAGCGACGACCGTCAGCTCGCTCACGACCATCGACATCATCGTGAACGCGAACACCAGCCCCGCCGCGGTCACCACCGATCCGCTCCCGCCCATCGCACGGATGATCGCGGTGTTGATGCCTGCGGGCAGCTCTTCCTTGAGACGCGCGACCAGCAACAGGTTGTAGTCGGCACCGACGGCCAACAGGATGATCACCGCCATGGCCATCACCATGAACTGCAGATCGATGCCCAGCACGTGTTGCCAGATCAGGATCGACAAACCGAACGATGCGCCGAGCGACAGCACCACCGTGCCGACGATGACTGCGGCCGCGACGAGACTGCGCGTGATGATCAACATGATGGCGAAGATCAGCGCCAGTGCGAGGATGGCCGCGATGAGCAGGTCGTAGTTGTTGCCCTCCTGCATGTCCTTGAACACGGACGCGGTGCCGCCGATATAGATCTTGGAACCCTCCAGCGGTGTGCCCTTGATGGCTTCCTTCGCCGCTTGCTTGATTGAGTCGATGCGGGCTATTCCGTCGGTGCTGAGCGGGTCTCCTTCGTGGGAGACGATCATCCGGACCGCGTGACCGTTCGGCGAGATGAAGCTGTCCATCCCGCGCTTGAACTCTTCGTTGTGGAAGATCTCCGGGGGCAGATAGAACGTGTCGTCGTTCCAGGAGTTGTTGAACGCATCGCCCATCGCCGACTGGTTCTCCGACATGGCGGCCTGCTGATCCTGCATGCCCGCCTGCGTGGCGTGCATCGTCAGCATCATGTTCTTCATCGTCTTCATGGTCTCGACGGTCTGCGGCATCAACTCCAACAACTGCGGCATCAGCGCATCGAGTCGCTCGAGGTCCGGCAGCAGGGCCTGAACATCATCGGTTGTCGTGTTGACGCCGTCGAGGGTGTCGAAAATCGACCGCAGCGACCAACAGATCGGAATGTTGTAGCAGTGCGGTTCCCAGTAGAAGTAGTTGCGCAACGGCCGGAAGAAATCATCGAAATTGGCTATGCCGTCCCGCAATTCGGCGATGTCGACTGTCATGCCACGGATCTTCTCGACCATGCTGTGCGTGGTCGCGCTCATCTCACCCATCAACGCCGTCATTCGCGACATTGTGTCGATGGTCGTCTGCATCTCATCGGCTTGGACCAGCATGTCGTCCATGCGGTCTCCCAGGTACTTGCGGTTCAGGTCCTGACCTACGCCGCCGAGGCTCATCTGGGCCGGAATGGTGCTGAACTCAACGGGTTTGCCGCTGGGACGGGTGATCGTCTGGACGCGGCTGATGCCGGGCACCCGGAAGACGGCCTTGGCGATCTTGTCGATCACCAGGAAGTCCGCTGAGTTGCGAAGGTCGTGGTCGCTCTCGATGAGCAACAACTCCGGGTTCATCGTCGCGGGGGAGAAATGCCGTTCGGCCGCTGCGAACCCCTGATTGGCAGGCAGGTCGGCAGGCAGGTACATGCGGTCGTTGTAGTTGGGACGATATCCAGGCAGGGTGAGCAGGCCGACGAGGGACAGTGCGATAGTCGCGAGGAGGATCGGACCCGGCCAGCGGACGATGAGGGCGCCGATCTTACGCCAGCCACGGATGCGCATGGCGCGCTTGGGTTCCAGCAGACCGAACCGACTTGCGACGGTGATGATCGCCGGACCCAACGTCAGCGCGACGAGCACCCCGGTGGCCATTCCCACCGCAAGCGGAACTCCGAGTGACTGGAAGTAGGGCAGCCGGGTGAAGGAAAGGCAGAACGTCGCGCCCGCGATCGTCATGCCTGAGCCGAGCACCACGTGCGCGGTGCCGTGAAACATCGTGTAGAACGCGGATTCTCGGTCCTGGCCTAACGTTCGGGCTTCCTGGTACCGACCGATGAGAAAGATGGCGTAGTCGGTCGCCGCGGCAATCGCCAGCGTGACAAGCAGGTTGGTCGCGAACGTTGAGAGGCCGATCAACTCGTGGTAACCCAGGAATGCCACCACACCGCGAGTCGCCGACAGCGTCAGGAACACCATCACCAGCACTAGCAGGACAGTGCGTATCGATCGGTAGACGAGCAACAGCATCGTGATGATCACCCCGAAGGTGACCATCTCGATGATCCGGATGCTGCGGTCGCTCGCGATCTGCTGGTCGGCGACCAACGCCGATCCGCCCGTCACGAACACCTTGACACCCGGAGGGGGAGGGAGTCCGTCGACGATGGTCTTGACCTGCAGCACCGACTCGTTGGACAACGCCTCGCCCATGTTGCCTGCGAGGAATACCTGTACGTACGTGGCCTTGCCGTCGCTGCTCTGCGCGCCGGCTTCCGTCAACGGGTCGCCCCAGAAGTCCTGAACGTGTTCGACGTGCTTCTTGTCGGCTTCCAACCTGTCGACGAGTTCGTCGTAGTACCGATGCGCCTCCGCACCGAGCGGCTGATCACCTTCGAGGACGATCATCGCCGAGCTGTCCGACTTGAACTCTTCGAAAACCTCGCCGACGCGCTTCATCGCGATCACCGACGGCGCTTCCGACGGACTCATCGACACCGACCGCATCTGGCCGACGACTTCGAGTTGCGGCACGGCGGTGTTCAGGACGGCGACGAGCAGAACCCAGCCGATGATGATGGGGATCGCCAACCGGCGGATCCACTTGGCCAGGCCGCTACGCCGTTCCTGCTGGGGTGGGGTGGCGGGGTTGACCGTCGGAGCGCTCATCGGATTGTCATCCGGCGTGACGCGCCGGCTCCAGAGCTACTGCACCCGGCCTCAAACACTGTTGGGCACCTCGCGGAGCTCCTCCCTGCAGTGTTAGGCCTGCCTTAGTCCTACCAGATCGGGCCGCTGTCCGGCCACCTAGAGTCGCCCCGCTGCGAAGGAGGCTGCCTGGTCAACCAGCCCTGATTGAACATAGGCGCTATGCGCGCCCCAGTCCCAGCCACCTTCGGAACAGATTGGATCGTTGGGGACACACAGGTCGATGGTCTTGGCGGCATACAGGGGGGCGAGCGCCGGCGGGGGACCGACAGAAAGCGAGTCCGCAAAGCTGCTTTTCGGGCCGCCGAACAGGGCGGTCGCGGCAACGTGATCGGCAACCGCCGGCGGCATCGCCCCGGTTGCCAGGTCTACGACGGCGGCGCCCTGAGAGTAGCCGCCGAGCACCATCTTCGTATCCGGACAACTGGCAGCCATCGACTGGACGTGGGCGCTGAGATCGTCGCGACCGGCCGGGGTGCTGGTGTCGAACTCACGACTGGCCGGATAGTTGACCGGGTATACCCCGACGGAGCGCGCGCCGAGTTGCGAACGCAGTGAGTCGACGAACACCTGCCCGATTCCGCCCACGCCGGGCGGCTCAGTCGTGCCGCGGGCGAACACGACCTCGACGTCGGGACACGGCGCCGCGGCCGCGGGTGGAATGGTGGCCAATGCCAGTGGCCATGAGGTGGCGGACAGTCCGACGACTCCGAGTATGCGCACGATTGTTGTCTTCATACTGATTGGTCGCTCCGGGGCGCCAAGTTGTCACATACCGCCTCGATCGCCGACGCCGGCCAAGTGGCCGCATCGCCTGCGGTCGAGCAGGTCGTGCCGCAAGGCCGGTCGCTACACAGCCGATGTCGGTCCCGCAGGCACCGGCCGAATCCTCGCCGCTCTCCCTGAGTCAGGTGGAGCGGTTACCAGGTCCAGACGGCCGGATCGCTGACCGGGTAGTTCATGCAGACGTCGGTGCCGTGTGCGACTACGCCCTTGTTGTTGAAGAACAGCTTGGCCCAGTTGCCCCAGCGGGTGGCCATGAACTCGTAATAGACGTTCGTCGCCGTGTCCTCCGAATACTGCCGCCGACCAGCGTAATTCAGCGAGAAGAACCAGTAGATCCGGTCACGTGCGCCGTTCTGAACGTCGACCGGCCTGTTCTTGTAGTCGGTCATGTACCGCTCGTAATACACCGGATCGGTGTCACGGACGGCCGCCATGTACTGGTCGACGGTGCACGTGGTCTTCAACATCCGATTGGGGATCGGGTAGTCGTCGGTGGCGTCCGCAGACGCGACACCCGGAAAGACCACCGCCGCACAACTCAGGGCGGCTACGGCAATGCTCGCTTTGCGTAACACGTTGTCCTCCTTGCTATCGCGCTGCTTGTTCAAGAATCGACATCTTGTCGGGGCAGTAGTTCCGCAGAGTGGCGCCGAGGAACTGCCATGCCTGATCGGTGGTGCTGTCCTTCACCAGCTGCATGTGAATGAACTGGGCCGACTTGTTCGCATCCGTGTCGAGACCCTTGTCCAACCGCTTGCAGGTGAGCTTGGCGATCCAGGCGTTGTAGTCCTTCTGTCCGTAGATCCCGTACGTGTGCAGTTCGTTGGCGAAATCGGTGTCGACGTCGGCATGTGCTGGCGCAGCACCCACCACCACTGCCGCTGCAGCCAACGCTAACCCGATCATTGCTCGCTTCATGACTGGCCTCCTTCAGGACCCACTGATGCCAATTGTTGCCGAGGTTTGGGCCAGGCGGAAGGCACCGGCCGTGCTCGCACCCGCTGCGGCCACCAGAACCACTTGCCCATCAGAGCCGCGATGGACGGCGTCATGAACGCCCGGACCACCAGCGTGTCGAACAACAGACCCAGACCGATGGTAGTGCCGACCTGGCCGATCACCGTCAACTCGCTGACCGCCATCGACATCATGGTGAAGGCGAACACCAGGCCGGCAGATGTCACGACGGAACCGCTGCCGCCCATCGCGCGGATGATCCCGGTGTTGACCCCGGCATGCAATTCCTCTTTGAGCCGGGACACGAGCAGCAGGTTGTAGTCGGCGCCCACGGCCAACAGGATGATGACCGACATCGCCATCACCATCCAGTGCAACTCGATCCCCAGGAAGTGCTGCCAGACCAACACCGACAGCCCGAACGACGCGCCGAGCGAGATGACCACCGTGCCGACGATGACCGCGGCCGCAACGACGCTTCGGGTGATGATCAGCATGATGATGAAGATTAGGCCGAGTGACGCGATCGCGGCGATCATCAGGTCAAAGGTGCTGCCGTCGGCCATGTCCTTGAATACCGCTGCAGTGCCGGCCAGATAGATCTTCGAACCTTCCAGCGGCGTGCCCTTGACGGCTTCCTTGGCCGCCTGCTTGATCGCTTCGATCCTGCTGATGCCCTCCGGCGTCATCGGATCCCCGTCGTGGGCGATGATGAAGCGCACCGACTTGCCGTCCGGCGAGATGAAGTTCTCCATGCCCTTCTTGAACTCGGCGTTGTCGAACACTTCCGGCGGCAAGTAGAACGAGTCGTCGTTCATCGACTGGTCGAACGCTTCGCCCATCGCCGACGAGTTTTCCTGCAGCGCGGCGATCTGATCCTGCATGCCCTTCTGGGTGGCATGCATGGTCAGCATCATGTTCTTCATGGTCTTCATGGTCTCGATCATCGGCGGCATCAGCGTGACCAACTGCGGCAGCAGTTTGTCCAGGCGCTCCAGGTCCGGCAGCAGTTCCTGAACGTCGTCGGTCAGAGTGTCGATGCCGTCCAGAGTGTCGAAGATCGACCGCACCGCCCAGCAGATCGGGATGTTGAAGCACTTCGGTTCCCAGTAGAAGTAGTTGCGCAGCGGCCGGAAGAAATCGTCGAAATTGGCGATGTTGTCGCGCAATTCGGCAATGTCGACCGTCATGCCCTTGATCTTCGTCACCATGGAGTGGGTGGTCGCAGCCATCTCCTTGGTGAGCGCGGACATCTTCGTCATGGTCGCGATCGTCTTGTTCATCTCGTCGGCCTGGACGAGCATGTCGGCCATGCGGTCCTGCAGATACTTCTGATTCATCTGCTGGGTGGTGCCCTGCATGCTGATCTGGAACGGGATCGACGTGTGCTCGATCGGCTTACCGTCGGGCCGGGTGATGGCCTGGACCCGCGAGATGCCCGGTACCCGGAACACGGACTTCGCGATCTTGTCGATGACGAGGAAGTCCGCGGAGTTGCGCAGATCGTGGTCGCTCTCGATCATCAGCAGTTCGGGGTTCATCCGAGCCGCTGAGAAGTGTCGGTCGGCGGCGGCGTATCCCTGGTTGGCAGGCAAGTCTGCGGGCAGGTAGTTGCGGTCGTTGTAGTTGGTCCGGTACCCGGGCAGCGTCAGCAGGCCTATCAGGGAGATCGCGATGGTCCCGACCAGGATGGGACCGGGCCACCGGACGACGGCCGCGCCGATCTTGCGCCATCCGCGCACCCTCATCGCCCGCTTGGGCTCGAGCACCTTGCCGAACTTGCTCGCCACCGTGATGATCGCGGGCCCGAGGCTCAGCGCCGCGAAGACGCAGACCACCATCCCGATCGCAAGCGGGACACCGAGCGACTGGAAGTACGGGAGCCTGGTGAAGCTGAGGCAGAACGTCGCGCCCGCGATCGTCAGACCCGACCCGAGCACCACGTGCGCGGTCCCGCGGAACATCGTGTAGTAGGCCGACTCGCGATCCTCACCGGCCCCGCGGGCCTCCTGATATCGGCCTATGAGAAATATGGCGTAGTCGGTGGCGGCAGCGATCGCAAGCGTGACCAGGAGGTTGGTTGCGAACGTCGAGAGGCCGATGATCTCGTGGTAGCCGAGAAACGCCACGAAACCCCGGGCGGCGGCCAACTGGAACACGACCATGACGAGGGTCAGCAGTACCGTGATGATCGACCGGTAGACCAGCAGCAGCATCACGATGATGACTGTGAACGTGACCGCCTCGATCATCTTCATGCTTCGGTCGCCGGCGATGTGCTGGTCGGCGGCGAGCGCTGCGGGACCGGTGACGAATGCCTTCACGCCCGGCGGCGCCTGCATGCCGTCGACGATCTCCTGGACGGCCTTGACCGACTCGTTGGCCAATGCCTCGCCTTGGTTGCCTGCGAGGTACACCTGGACGTACGCGGCCTTGCCGTCGCTGCTCTGCGCGCCCGAGGCGGTCAGCGGGTCGCTCCAGAAGTCCTGAACGCTCTGGACGTGCTTCTTGTCGGCCTCGAGCTTCTCGATCAACTGGCCGTAGAAGGCTCGGGTGTCGTCTCCGAGGGGCTGGTCACCCTCCAGAACGATCATGGCGGAGCTGTCGGAGTTGTACTCCTGGAACACCTCGCCGACCCGTTTCATCGCGATCATCGACGGCGCGGAGTCCGGGCTCATCGAGACCGCGCGCATCTGGCCGACCGTTTCCAGCTGCGGCACAACCACATTCAAGACGGCGATGATCCCGATCCAAATGAGAATGATCGGGACGGCCAGCACGCGAATCATCCGAGGGATGAACGGCCTAGCTGAGTGCCTGGCGGGCGGAAAGGCTTCGGTGGGCGCTTCGCTCGTCGGTGTACTCATGCGGACTTAACAAAGCAGAAGGTCTGTGCGTTCAGGCCGCTAGACGTTCTTTCGTCCTTGATCTCGTCGTCGACGGTGATGCGGCACGTGATCGTGGACCCGTCGCCCTGCGCAACGATGTTGGGCGCAGCCGATGGGGCAGTCGTCTGCAGCGTCAGCGACCACGGCAGTCCGGCGCCGTCGATGCGCTGGGGTTTGGCGTCCAGATCCAGATAGTTGATGTCCGCATACGATCCCGAGCCGAAGATCTCGTACTTCACGACTTTGGGGTCGAAGGGCTCAGGGTCGTCGGCGAAGACCTTGGGGGTGACGATGATGCCCTCGGCGCCGAAGAAGGTGCGCACGCGGTGGACGGTGAACCCTGCGATAGCCACCACGAGCACGATGACGAGCGGAATCCAGATCTTCTTGGCGAGGCCGATCATGCCGATCGTCCCCGGCCCGTGCCACCCATATATACGCCCTCGAGTTTCGTGTCAGTCGCTGCAGTTCAGATGTGCATAACTTAGCCCGTATAAGTTCTCACCCGCCACAGGTTATAACAAGTAATTGTGCTGCTGCTCACTACCGGTATGAGCATGCGGTTTGGGTCACGAAGACGGCAGTTCGAAGCGTTGCAGATAGTGCTCGACGAAAGCTTCGGCCTCGGCGTGACCGCGGGTGATACCGAGCCCACGTTCCAGCAGCACAATCCGCGCCAGGCTGGTCACGATCATAGACATGACCACTGGCGGAAAGGCTGTCATGTCGACGCCGTGCGCCCGCATCGCCAGCGTGACCGCGCTCTCCTCGACGTCGCAGAAGCGCTCCGCGTACGCGGCGATCTCGCTCCGGATGGCCTTACGGTGATTGGCCAGCGCCATGAACTCCATGAACAGCCGCGCTCCGTGAGTGCTGTTGAGCCGCCACAGCGCGTGCAATGGCTCGTCATCGGCCAGCGCCTGGCGCTGACGCTGCAGGTTGGTCTCGGCGCCGTCCTGCAGTACCGCCAGGAACAGGTCGTCCATGGTCGGGAAGTAGTAGTGCACCAGGGCGGGCTTCACGCCGGCCTTCGCCGCCACCCGCCGCGAGGTCGCCGCGGCGTACCCTTCCTCGAGCATGATTTGGGCGGTCGCTCCGATGAGCGCGTCTCGGGCGGTCGACTCCCCGCCACCCCTTGACCGCTCACTGATGGTGCTGCTAGACATGGCCGCAGTCTAGATGTTGGGCGATCGCCCAACAATGAGGAGCGTCTGGATGGCTGGTCGGGTAGAGGGCAAGGTCGCGTTCATCACCGGGGCGGCGCGCGGTCAGGGCCGCAGTCACGCGGTGCGGTTGGCGCAGGAGGGCGCCGACATCATCGCGGTCGACATCTGCCGGGGGTTCGAGCACTCGACGGCGCCGGCCGCCACGCCCGAGGATCTCGCCGAGACCGCCGACATGGTGAAGAACCTGGACCGTCGCGTCGTCACCGCCGAGGTCGACGTCCGCGATTACGAGGCGCTGAAGGCCGCGGTCGACAGCGGAGTCGAACAACTCGGTCGGCTCGACATCGTCGTGGCCAATGCGGGCATCGGTACCACCGGCGTCAAGTTGCACAGAATGCGCGAGGACATCTGGGAAGAGACGATCGACATCAACCTCGGGGGCGTGTGGAAAACCGTCAAGGCCGCAGTTCCACACCTTCTTGCCGGCGGCGGCGGCTCGGTCATCATCACCAGTTCGGTCGGCGGTACCAAGGCCTACCCCCAGGTCGGCCACTACATCGCCGCAAAACACGGTGTCGTCGGCCTGATGCGGACGTTCGCCGTGGAACTCGGCGCGAAGAACATCCGCGTCAACACCGTGCATCCGACACATGTGTGCACACCACTGCTGATGAACGAGCCGACGTACCGCCTGTTCCGGCCCGATCTGGAGAATCCGGGGCCCGACGACCTCGCACCGATCTGCCAGTCGTTCCACTTCCTTCCGATCCCGTGGGTCGAGCCCGTCGACATCAGCAATGCGGTCCTGTTCCTGGCCTCCGACGAAGCCCGCTACATCACCGGTGTCACCCTGCCCGTCGATGCGGGCAGCCTTCTCAAATAGGGGAGCGCACATGACGATTGCCAACGACACACAGGTGTACTACGACCCGTATGACGTCGACATCACCGCCGATCCGTATCCGACCTATGCGCGTCTGCGCGATGAGGCGCCGCTCTACTACAACGAGCGCTATGACTTCTGGGCGTTGTCGCGCTACGTCGATGTCGAGAAGGCGCTGTCGAACTGGGAGACCTTCTCGAACCAGCGCAGCGACATCCTGGAACTGGTGAAGTCCGACTTCGACATGCCCAAGGGCGTGATGATGTTCGAGGATCCGCCGATCCACAGCATGCTGCGCGGGTTGATGGCACGGGTGTTCACGCCGCGCCGGATGGCCGAGATCGAGGATCAGATCCGCCGCTACTGCATCAATTGCCTTGACCCGCTGGTGGGTTCGGACGGCTTCGACATCGTCGCCGAACTCGCTGCGATGATGCCGATGCGCGTCATCGGCATGCTGCTCGGCATCCCCGAGTCGGATCAGGTCGGCTTCCGCGATAAGAACGACGCCAACCTGCGCACCAAGCCGGGCACACCGATGAAGGTCGCCAAGGCGGACGCCATCGCGGACGGTCGCATGTACGCCGACTACGTCGAATGGCGTTCGAATAACCCGTCCGACGACCTCATGACTGCCCTACTCAACGTCGAGTTCACGGACGAAGAGGGGGTGACCCGCAAGCTCCATCGAAAAGAGGTGCTGCACTACACCCAGGTGGTCGCCGGCGCGGGTAACGAGACCACTGGCCGGCTCATCGGCTGGCTCGCCAAAGTGCTTGCCGAGCATCCGGATCAGCGCCGCGATATCCAGCGCGACCGCTCGCTGCTGAACCCCGCGATCGACGAGACGCTGCGCTTCGAGCCGACAGGCCCGCACGTAGCCCGTTACATGGCAAGGGATTTCGAGGCATACGGTCAAACGGTGCCTGCAGGGAGCGCAATGCTTCTTCTGTTCGGGGCCGCCAATCGCGATCCGGAGCGCTACGAGGACCCCGATACCTTCAACATTCACCGCAGCGGTTCGCACCTGACGTTCGGCAAGGGCCTGCATTATTGCCTCGGCGCCAACCTTGCACGCCTGGAGGGTCGGGTGGCACTCGACGAGTTGCTCAACCGCTGGCCGGAATGGGGCATCGACTACGAAACCGCGCAGCTCGCACCGACATCCACCGTTCGGGGCTGGGAGCGGCTGCGGGTCGTGCTGGGCTGACGACTAGTTCCGAATGACTGTGAGCCACACCCCTTCTGCCCAGGCTCTGATCGACCTAAGCAGTACGCCGTCGTCGCGGTTACCGGATTGGGGTACGGCGCAAAATCACGCGCCATTCACCAACAGGTTGCCGTCGGGGCCCGAGAACGCCTTGTGATGCCCACCGGCGGTCTGCTGTTTGCCGAGCCAGAGAGTCAGTCGGCGGCCCACTCCTTGGCCCGCTCAAGCTCGTCGAGGCTGAACAGGGCGAGCTCGCCGGGGACCATCCAGGCGAAGGCGTGCAGCGCGTGGGTGACCCAGTCCTTGTCAGATACGACCGCAATTCGCTTGAACGCCGAATGGTGTTGGATCAGGGCACCGAGGCCTAGCTTTAAGTCCTCGATCAGGCCGCCAGGCCCGAAGCCCTCGTAGTCTGGCGTCACGACCTCGACGATTCTGATCTCTCCGGTTTTCAGGAGTTTCTCCATGGCTGGCTTGAACTCGCGCAGATCCTCACCGCGCAGGCGGCCCGATACGCGGATGCCGGTCACTCCCTGCGGCATGTCTGGCAGTACCTCGATCATCACTTCTCCTTCGTGGCTTGGCCGAGTTTGCGGCCCATTCTGACTCGCTGTCTTGAAATAGACGACATATGAGGGTCTCAAAACTTCGTGTCAGAGATGGCGACGCGATACGACGGACATCACCGAGCGGCGGTGAAACGATACTGACGTGGACCCCAGCGGGGACGGTGGCGGTGGACTGACCGCGACGGGGCTGTTCTGTGGGTCATGTGGCGCGCAGTCAAGCCCGACGGCCAAGTTCTGCGGCGAGTGCGGGATGCGACTCACGCAGACCACCCAGCCGGCCGAGTACAAGCAGGTGACGGTGCTGTTCGCCGACATGGTGCGCTCGATGGACATCGCGGCCGCCGTGGACGTTGAGCGGCTGCGCGACATCGTGACCGAGTTGGTGGAGCGGTCGGCGGCGGTGGTGCAGCGCTACGGCGGGACGGTGGAGTTCACCGGCGACGGTGTGATGGCGCTGTTCGGCGCCCCGGTTGCGTTGGAGGATCACGCTTTTCGGGCCTGCCTCGCCGCGCTGGCCATCCAGGAGGAGGCAAAACGGTTCGCCGCCGAGGTGGGCCGCCGCGACGGCGTGGCGCTCCGGGTGCGAGTAGGGCTGAATTCGGGTCGGGTGATCGCCGGTGCGATCGGTTCCGGGTCGCTGGGGTATGGCGCGATCGGTGAGCAGGTCGGGTTCGCGCAGCGGATGGAGTCGGTTGCCCCGCCGGGTGGGGTGATGCTGTCGGAGTCGACCGCGCGACTGGTCGAGCACCTCGTGATGCTGAGCTGAACCGGAGTGGGTGCGCATCAAGGGGGCCGACGAACCGGTGTGTGCGCGACGGCTGGTGGGGATCGGCCCGCGCGATGGGCTGGTCAGGCGCGCCGAGGCGGCCTGGTCGGTCGGGGCTGGGAGATGGCGGCCCTCGACGCCCTCGTGGAGCGCACGATCGGTGGCCGCGGTGGTGTCGTGAACGTGGTGGGAGCGCCGGGCATCGGCAAGACCCGGGCGGCGCGGGAGGCCGCGGCGCTGGCGGCCGGTCGCGGAGTCGAGGTGTTTTCGGCCTTCTGCGAATCCCACGCCCGTGACATCCCGTTCGGTGTGGTGACGCGGCTGCTGCGGGCGGGCTACGGCATAGCTGACCTCGACGACCCAGCCGCCCGCGCCCGGGTCCGCGAACAAGTGCCGGATGCCGACGCGCAGGATCTGCTGCTGCTGGACGATCTGCTGGGCATCGCCGACCCCGATGTGGCGCTGCCCCAGATCGATCCGGATGCGCGGCGGCGCCGGCTGACCGCGCTGGTGAAAGCGACAACGCTGGCGCGCACCGCACCGGCGCTGTTCATCATCGAGGATGCGCACTGGATCGATGCGGTCAGCGAGTCGATGCTGGCCGACTTCCTCACCGTGATTCCGCGCACCCCGTCGATGGTGCTGATCACCTTCCGCCCCGAGTACGAGGGAGCGCTGACGCGGGTGCACGGTGCGCAGACGATCGCGCTTGCCCCGCTGGGTGATTCGGACATTGCGGCGCTGCTGGGTGAGCTGCTCGGTTCGGATCCCTCGGTCGGCGAGCTGGCGGGGATCATCGCCGAACGCTCCGCCGGGAACCCGTTCTTCGCCGAGGAGATGGTGCGCGAGTTGGCACAGCGCGGGGTGCTGGCCGGTGAGCGCGGCAGCTACGTGTGTCGCGCGGATATCGCCGACGTCGCGGTACCGGTGACGGTGCAGGCAGCCATCGAGGCGCGCATCGACCGGCTGACCACCGCGGCCAAGCGGACGGTGCACGCGGCGTCGGTGATCGGCGCCCGCTTCGGGGCTGAGCTGCTGGCCGCGCTGGGCATCGATGCGGTGCTCGACGAGCTGCTCAGCGTCGAGCTGATCGATCAGGTGCGGTTCACCCCGAGCGCCGAGTACGCCTTCCGGCACCCGCTGATCCGCGCGGTGGCCTACGAATCGCAGCTGAAATCCGATCGCGCCCAATGGCACCGGCGCCTGGCCACGGCGATCCAAGAGCGCGAGCCGGACTCGGCCGACGAGAACGCGGCGCTGATCGCCGAACACCTGCAGGCCGCCGGCGATCTTCACGCCGCATATGGCTGGCACATGCGCGCCGCAACGTGGGCAGCCAACCGCGACATCGCCGCTGCCCGGCTCAGCTGGGAGCAGGCACGCGGGATCGCCGACGCGCTGCCTGCCGACGACCCCGACCAGCTGTCGATGCGCATCGCCCCCCGCACCATGCTGTGCGCCACCGTCGGGTTTGGCCCAGCAGTCCAGGAAAGCCGGGGCCGCTTCGCGGAGCTGCGGGAGTTGTGCAGCGCGGCCGGGGACAAGGTCTCGCTGGCCATCGGCATGACCGGGCTGGCCACCGAGCTGCTCTACGCTGGGCGTTCGCGTGAGGGGTCACGGCTGGCATCCGAACAGATGGCGCTGCTCGAGTCGATCGGCGATCCCACCTTGACCGTCGGGTTGGCGTTCGTAGCGTTCGCCAACTGGTTCAGTGTCGGCGAGTTCGGCGAGATCTTGCGGTGGTCGCAGACCATCATCGACCTGGCCGGCGGTGATCCCACCAAGGGCGCCGGCTTCGGTGTGGGATCACCGCTGGCGGTCGCGGTGGCATTTCGCGGCGTTGCTCGGTGGTGGCTGGGCCGTCCCGGATGGCGCCAAGACCTCCACGACGCCGTCGCGACGGCCCGACGCAGCGACCCGGCAACCCTCGCCGTTCTCGTCAGGTGGACCTACGATGTGGAAATAGCCTACGGGGTGCTTCGGGCCGATGACTCCGCGCTGCGCGCGAGCGAGGAGGCGGTGCAGACCGCCCAAAGGGCCAGCAACGATCACGGACTTAGCTTGGCCAAGTACTCGTTGGGTTGGGTGCTGCTGTATCGGGACGCCGCGGCCGACCGTCACCGCGGGCTGGAGATGATGGTGCGGGCCCGCGAGTTGGTGCGCGAGCGTAACCCCTCCCTGGTCTCGGTCACCGAGTTGTTGGCCGCCCCTGAGAGGGCCAGGCGCGGCGACCGCGATGGTGCCATTGCGGGGATGCGCCAAGCCGTGGACGAGCTGCACCAGGCAGGACGGCTCGGGTATGGCGTTTTCGGCACCGGCGTTCTGGTGGAGATGCTGCTGGAGCGTGGCGCCGAGGCCGACCTGGCCGAAGCCCAAGAGGCGATCGAGCGCTTGGCGAACCTGCCGGCAACAGAAGGTTGGGCGGTGCGCGACATCTGGTTGCTGCGGCTGCGCGCGCTGCTAGCCAGGACCCGCGGCGACGAGGTTGCCTACCGGGACTTAGTGAGTCGCTATCGCGCGATGGCGGAAACGCTTGGGTTCGAAGGACACATCGCCTGGGCCAAGGCGATGATCGAGGGCGGGGTTTAGTCAGGTAGGCATGCGCCGACCAGGACGTGTGTCGGTCGGGGTTATCGCGAGCGCGGTCAGTTGCTTAAACCCAGTCGGGACCGAAGTCCTCGCGCCAGGGTGGTCTGCATTCACAAATGGTCAGATGTCTTGGCGCGACGTCGCATTCGACGCGGACCTGGTCGCGAACGTGCTCCGTTCCTGTGCAGGTATTGGCGTCGTCCCGTGCGAATGGCACTAAGTTCGGGCGCCCTCAAAAGGTCGACGACACCGAGCACATTGCCACCGCGAAGCGCATGAAAGCCGACGGTCACACCGGCAAGGACATCGCCAAATATCTGGGCGTCAGCTGGGCGACCTGTATCGCTACCTGGAGGACGGCGCGGCTTGAGTCCGCCCTGGGTTGGACGTCGTACGCCGCGCGTTGAGGTCGCACAGCTGATCTAGTTCGCGCCGGTCTCGGCGAGTTCGGCGACGCGCTGCCGGCGCAGGATGAAGCGCTGGATCTTGCCACTTGGCGTCCTGGGCAGAGCGTCGAGATAGTGCACCCGCCGAGGGTAGGCGTGCGCGGCGAACTTGGCTTTCACATGCTGTTGCAACTCGGTGGTGAGTGCGTCGGATGGCTGCACACCGGCGCGCAGAACGACGTATGCCTCGATGACCTCACCCTTCATCGCGTCCGGCACTCCGATGACGGCGGCTTCGGCGACGTCTTCGTGCGCAGCGAGCACGCTCTCCACATCGAACGGACCGATACGGTAGCCGGCCATGATGATGACGTCGTCGTCCCGTGAGGAAAAGAAGAAGCAGCCGTCGTCGTCACACATTGCGATGTCGCCGGTCAGGTACCAGCGGCCGTCCTCAGTGAAACGCTGTGCGGTTCTTTCGGGTTCGTTGTGGTACCCGTCGAACGCGAACAGTGGTGCGGTGCTGTCGACCGCCACTCGGCCGAGGGTGCCGGCGGGGGCCGCTTCGTCTGCGTCGTCGCGCAGCACGACGACGTTGTGTCCCGGCAGCGGTGTACCCATCGATCCGGGTTTGATCGGGGCGATCAGGTCGGGATGCCATGCGTTCGCCACGATCATTCCCATCTCGGTCTGGCCATACTGATCCCGGATCGGCACACCGAATGTTTTTTCGGCCCAGGGGAGAAGGTCCGGCGTGAGTGGTTCGCCCGCGCTCGACGCACAGCGCAGTCGCACATCGGCCGGTGCCTCGCTGTTGCGCAATGCTCGGTAGACGGTGGGTGCTGCCGCGAAATTGGTGACACCGAATTCGGCGAGGACTCGCCACGAAAGCTCCGGCGAGAATCCCGGGCGCAGCAGAATGCTGCGCCGGCTGACGGCCAGCGGAGCGGCGATCGCGTAGTACAGGCCGTAGGCCCACCCTGGATCTGCGGCATTCCAGTAGACGTCCTGCTCGCGCAGGTCGTACCCGTAGTCGAGATACATGACCATGTGCGCCAGCCCGCGCACCGGTACCGGCACACCCTTCGGCGCTCCGGTGGTCCCCGAGGTGAAGATCATGATGAACGGTGCGGTAGGGCCGGTCACCACCGGTTCCACCGCGGGCGCAGGGCTGGCGATGAGCTCATCGAATGACAGGTCGCCGTCCCGATGGTCGCCACCGAGGGTGACGACGCACCACGGGGCATCGGCCGGCGTATCGGTGGAGTGGTCGAGCTTGCCACGCTGATCGGCATCGACGATGACCATCCGCGCATCGCTGCCTTCCAGCCGCATGGCGATCGCAGGGGGCGCGAACGCGGTGAACAGCGGCACGTGCACGGCACCCCGTCGCCAGATCGCCAGCAGCGCCACGACGAGTTCGGCGGACTTGCCCATCAAGGTGGCGACGGCGTCACCCGGTCCGACACCGAGTTCTGCTAAGGCCGCCGCCAGCCGGGTCGATCGCTCGCGCAGCTCACCGTAGGTGAGGTCACGAGCGGTCAGATCCGACTCGATGACCGTGAACGCGACCTTGTCGGCGGGGTGGTCGTCACACAGCAGCCGCGCTGGACACGCGTCGCCGGCGTTGAACCGGTCGATCAGCTCTTTGATGCGAACATCGGGTTCGGGCACCGCATCCTCCCTCGAGCGGCGTGAAACCGATTGCACTGTCAAGCATTTGGCCTGGTCTCACTACGTGCGGGATGCTAGTCCGCGGACGCAGCGATAATCTCGGTTTGAGGTTTTCGCGATTGGGGCAGGCTGAGGGCATGCGAAAGAACATCCTTCGTTCTGCGATCGTCGCGGCGGCCTGCGCCCCGATCGCAGCCCTCTCGGTTGCGACTTCGGCGATCGGCTCGGCGCAGCCGCTCAATTGTCCTGGTGGACAGTGGTGGGATCCGGCGACCAACACCTGCAAGTCGCGACGCCGCTGGCGTGCGCACCCGGCCAGTATTGGAATCCGGTTTCCAACCTCTGCCGACCGCTGGGTCAGCTCTAGCTCCGCTGGTAGCGGGTACCACGCGGTTCGCGGACCCAGAGCTCACCGTCGCCGGCCGTCGGCCCCTGGGCGGCGAGTTCACGCTTGAGCACCTTATGGGTGGCGGTCGTCGGAAGGTCGGGTGCGATCCGGACATATCTCGGCCACGCCTTGGGGGAGAGGTCCGGCTGCGCGGCGAGAAACGCCTCGAAATCGTCGGGAGCCAGGGCTGCGCCGTCGTTCAGCACGATCGCGGCCATGATCTGATCGCCGACGTTCTCGTCGGGCACTGCGTATACGGCCACCCGATTCACCTCGCCCAGCCGCACCAGGATGCGTTCGATCGGTGCCGCAGCCATGTTCTCACCGTCGACGCGCAGCCAGTCGCCGCTGCGCCCCGCCAGGTATATCCAGCCCTCGGTATCGCGGTAGGCCAGGTCGCCGGACCAGTACATGCCGTGCCGTAGGCGTTCGGCGGTCGCGTCCTCGGCGTTGTAGTAGCCGGTGAAGAAACCGGCGCCGTCGGTGTTGACGAGCTCGCCGACGGCCTCCTCGGCGTTGGCCAGTGCACCGTCGGCGTCGAACCGCGCGGGCGGGCACTCGGTGACGGTGTCGGCGTTGTAGATGGCCACACCCGGGAACCCTTTACCCAGTGAGCCTTTGGGTGTGCCGGGCTCCCGGGTGATGATGACTGCGTTCTCGGTGGAGCCGAAGCCGTCCCACACCGTGCAGTCGAAGCGGCGCTGAAACTCCTCGATGTCGCGGTCGCTGGCCTCGTTGCCGAAGGCGATGCGTAACGGGTTGCGGGCGTCGTCGGGTTTCTCGGGGCTGGCCAGGATGTAGGCCAGCGGTTTGCCGACGTAGTTCATGTACGTGGCCCCGTACCGCAGGATGTCATCGAGGAAACGTGTCGCCGAGAACTTGGCGGGCGCCATCGCCGCGCCGTTCGCGACGGCCACCCCCCAGCCGGCCACCAATGCGTTGGAGTGGAACAGCGGCATGGACAGATAGCAGGTGTCATCGGGGGTGATCTCGAACTTCTCGACGAGCGCCTGGCCCGACATCAGCACCATGAAATGCGAGACGCGCACCGGTTTGGGGTTGCCGCTCGTGCCCGAGGTGAAGATGAGCATGTAGGTGTCCATCGGCTCGACCTCGCGGTGTGGCGTCAGCTCACCGGCGGCGTCGAGCATTCGCGCCCAGTCATCGGAGGACGTGTCGACGACCTGCACGCGGCCGAGGTCGAGACCGTCGAGCAGCGGGCGGTGTTCGGCGTCGGTCACCACGACCTGACAGTCGGCCCGCCGGATGTCCGAGGCCAGCGCCTCACCCCGGCGGGTCGAATTGATCCCGGCCAGTACGTAGCCGCCGAGGCCCGCCGCGGCCATCTGGTTCAGGAACTCCGGGGTGTTGCCCATCAGCACACCGATGTGCACCGGCCGGCCGCGGTCGACGAGCGCGAGCAGCGCGGCGGCGCGGGCCGACGCGGCGCGCAGATGCTCGCGCCAGGTCCAGGCGTCGTCGCCGTACTTCACTGCGACGGTGTCCGACGACGCGCGCTCGCGCAGCAATTGCTGGATGGTCTCGCTCGGCATGCTGTAGTTCTAGCATCCAATGATGCGGATCATTGACGCCGATGGGCACGTCGCCGAGGGAGCATCACTGGCCGTCGAGGCGATGAAGCGGTGGCCCGAGCACATCACCCCCCGCCCCGATGGACGAGCCCTCGTCATCGAAGGCCGCAACTATCCCGAGGCCGACGGCCCGGGTGCCGGCTGCCCCCGCGAACACGGGCTGAGCACCGCCGACGGTATCGACTACTCCTCGGCGGAGGGCGTGCTCGGCGATGCCGACCGCGACCAGATCGACACCATGGTCCTGTATCCGAGCCTCGGACTATGTGCTCCAAGCCTCGAAGACCCCGAGTTCGCCGCGGGGTTCGCCCGGCTGTACAACCAGTGGATCGCCGACTACTGCCGGCCGACCGGCGGCCGGTTGCGCGGCATCGCGGTGACCCCGATCGAGCACGGCGACGTGGCGATCGACGTCATGCGCGAGGCGAAGGACCTCGGGCTGGTCGCCACCCACATCCCGCCCGCACTGAAGACCCGCAACCTCGACCACCCCGACCTCGATACGTTCTACGCCGCCGCCGTCGAACTCGACATGCCGCTCGGCGTCCACGGCGCTCCGGGCATGCATCTTCCCAAGATCGGCGTCGACCGGTTCACCAACTACATCCAGGTGCACTGCGTCAGCTTCCCGTTCGACCAGATGACGGCGATGACGGCGCTGATCTCCGGTGGTGTGTTCGACAGACACCCGAGCCTGCGGGTCGCGTTCCTGGAAGCCGGGGTCGGCTGGGTGCCGTTCTTCATCGACCGTCTGCACGAGCATTTCGAGAAGCGCGGCGACTGGATCGAGGGCGGGTGGCAGCGCGACCCCGAGGAGTACCTGCGCGCGGGCAACATCTGGACGACCTGCGAGCCGGAGGAGCCGATCCTGCCGGGCGTCATCGATGTGCTCGGTGACGACTTCATCATGTTCGCCAGCGACTACCCGCACTGGGACGGCGAATGGCCAGACAGCACAAAGCATTTGCGGACTC
Organism: uncultured Actinomycetota bacterium; assembly: GCA_963721495.1. Lineage (GTDB taxonomy): Bacteria > Actinomycetota > Actinomycetes > Mycobacteriales > Mycobacteriaceae > Mycobacterium. The sequence goes on from CAVRMG010000011.1 coordinate 57,529, forward strand.
GCCCGGACATCAGCGAGGACTCCCGCGCGAAGATCGGCGGGACGAACGCACAGCAGTTCTACGCCCTGCGCTGAGCAGCCCCGCCGATCCGCCCACCCGGCCGGGCGACTTGCTATTTTTGCTAAGATACGAAAACTGGTGCCGCGGCAAGATGGGGTGAGCAGATTGGACCACCAATCGAGCACAGTGGACTGGACACCGCTTCCGGTGCCGTGGGCAGTGGGGAGTGTCGATCGCATCCCCAAACAGCGCTATTACGACCAGGACTTCTACACACTGGAGACGGAACTGTTCTGGCCGCGCGTGTGGCAGATGGCGTGCCGTCTCGAGGAACTGCCCAAGCCGGGTGACTTCGTCGAGTACGAGATTCTCGACCAGTCGGTCATCGTCGTGCGCGTCGGCGACACTGGAACCGATCAAATCCGCGCGTTCTACAACTCCTGCCGGCATCGCGGCATGAAGCTCGTCGAGGGCAGCGGATCGCGCCGCACCTTCGTGTGCCCGTTCCACGGATGGTGCTGGGGGCTGGACGGTAAGAACACTTTCGTGCTGCGGTCCGAAGCGTTCGACGACGGCAATCTCGGTGCCGACGATCTCGCCCTCGCACCGGTGCGGTGCGAACTGTGGGGCGGCTGCGCATGGATCAACCTCGACGACGACGCACCACCGCTACGGGATTGCATCGAGCCGTTCGCTTCCAAACACGACGAATTCAAGGTCGAGGCGCTGCGCACCGAATGGTGGAAGTCGTGCCTGCTTCCGGTGAACTGGAAGTTGGCGACTGCCGCCTTCATGGAGGGCTACCACGTACCGCAGACTCACCCACAGCTGCTGCCGTCGTCCTACAAACCGGACTCCTCCTCGGTGAACCCGATCATCCAGGCGAGCCTGTACTTCATGCGGACGCTCGGCTCGGGCATGGGCGGGATGACCCACGAGAACGATGTGCGGATTGCCGAAGGGCTGCAGACCATGTCGCTGCCCGACGATCCGGCCGAGGCGATGGCGGCCTGGCGCGGCGCCCTCAACGGCGCGGTGACCGAATGGCACCGGGCACGCGGATGCGACTTCCCCGACCTCAACGACCTCGATCGGCGCCAGGTCATCGACGCGATCGGGTTCTGTTTTCCGCACTACTTCCTGTTGCCGCAGTACAGCAGTGCGTCGTCCTACCGGATCCGTCCGCTGGGACCCGAGCAGACGCTGTTCGAGGTGTGGTCGCTGACCCGCTATCCCAACGATGTGTCCCCGGGCAAACCGATCCCGCCCGAACCGCTGGCGCCAGACGATCCCAGTTGGCCGATGATTCCCGCGCAGGACTTCTCGAATCTTCCGCGTCAGCAGAAAGGCCTGCACGCCAAGGGATTCGAATACATGCGATTGTCGAATCAGATCGAAGGTCTGATCTCCAATTTCGAGCGCGTCATCGACGGCTTCCTGGCCGGCCTGCCGTACGAACAGCTGGTGCCCGCGATTCAGAAGACGAATACCACCATCGACGTGCCCGTCGCCGACCTCGGGCTTTCGGAGAGGGCCCGTGCATGGTGAATTGGGATAAGTCCGTCGACCTGCTCATCGCGGGAAGCGGCGGCGGCGGAATGGTCGCTGCGCTGGCAGCTCTCGACTCGGGGATCGAACCCCTCGTGGTCGAGAAGCAGGACCTCGTCGGCGGGTCGACCGGGATGTCCGGCGGTATGGTCTGGCTGCCGAACAACCCGCTGATGCGCGACGCGGGCATCCCCGATTCGCACGAGGACGGCCTGGCGTACTTCGACGACGTCGTCGGCGACATCGGTGAGGTCTCCTCGCCCGCCCGCCGCGAGATGTTTCTCACTGCGGGCGTCGAGATGATCGATTTCCTTGTCCGCAAGGGTGTTCGGCTGGTTCGGTGTCCCGGCTGGAGCGACTACTACCCGAATCATAAGGGCGGCAACGCAGCCGGTCGATCCATCGAGGGAATTCCCTACGACGCCGCCGAACTCGGCGACTGGAGCGACAGGGTCCAGCCGTCGATGGCCAAGAACTACGGATTCGTCGTCAAGACCAACGAGCAGCGCGCTAGTGCAGTACTTCAACCGCTCACCGCGCGCGTTCGCCGTTGCCATGCGCGTGTTCCTGCGCACGGGTGCTGCCGGCTCCGGCGCCGTGATCATGCTGACCAACGGTGCGTCGCTCATCGGTCAGATGCTGAAGGTCCTGATGCGCGGCGGCGAGCCGCCGATGTGGAGGCGCCGACGATGGACGACCTCATCGTCGAGGACGGCCGCGTCGTCGGTGCGCGACATCAGTCGCAGATGGCACGACATGAACGTCCAAGCGCGAAAGGGCGTGCTGCTCGCCGCGGGAGGTTTCAGCCGCAATGCCGACATGCGCCGTCGCTTCAGCGGCGACCAGCCCAACGACGGCAAGTGGTCGATTGCCAATGCCGGCGACACTGGCGAGGTCTTGCAGACGGCGATGGAAGCTCGGCGCCAGACCGATCTGTTGGACGAGGCCTGGTGGTTGCCGATGGTTTTCCTCGCCGATCCCGGTGCGGCATCACTCGGCTCCGGACGTCAGCGTCCGGGTGCCATCTACGTCGACGGGACCGGCAGGCGGTTCTGCAACGAGTCGAACTCCTATGTCGAGGTCGGCAAGGCGATGTACGCCAATAAGGCGGTGCCGTGCTGGCAGGTCTTCGACGAGGGTTACGTCGGCCGGTATGTGTCAGGGGCCAACCCGTTGAAGAAGCGCACCTTGTCCGACGAACTGATCGACGCAGGGTGCTGTCAAACGTGCCGACACGATCGGCGATCTGGCTCGCCAGATCGATGTTCCCGCAGAAGCGTTGGAGCAGACGGTCCAGCGCTTCAACGAGTTCGCGGCCAAGGGACTCGACCCCGACTTCGGACGCGGCCAGTCGGCCTACAACGTCGTGCCTCGGCGACCCAGGCTATCAAGCCCGAACGCCGCGCTCGGTCCGATCGACAAGGCGCCGTACTACGCCACCCGCGTGTTCCCGGCCGACGTCGGCACCTGCGGGGGAGTGATCACCAACGAGCACGCCCAGGTGCTGAACGAGACAGGACCAGGTCATCGACGGTCTCTATGCGACAGGCAATATCACCGCCACCGTGATGGGCAGGAACTACCTCGGCGCTGGAGGCAGCATCGCCAACACGATGATCTTCGGTTACGTCGCGGCCCGTCACGCCGCGCGTAGGTCACTTTCCTAGCGCGAGCAGACGCAAAAGTACCCGTTCTTGGGCGTGTCGGGGGACTTTCACGTCTGCTCGCCGGAAGAAGTCTCCCCGTCGGTGTCGACGAAATCCCTTGGCTTCAGGCCCGACTCGATGAGCTTGCGCCGACGCTCCTGAACGTCCGTCGCCGCCCCGACCATGTTGGTCAGGATGTGGCTCACTTGAAGGTGCACCCGCATCCCCATCAGTTCGTAGGCGCGCTTCACGTTGTTCTTGACCGCCATCGACGTGGTCAGCGGGATCTGGCCGATCTTACGAGCCATCTCCTCGACGGTCTCCTCGAGCTGATCCCGCGGCACCACCTTGTTGAGCAGGCCCCACTCCAGCGCCTCCTGCGCGGAAAGCGTTGGGGCCAAGAGCAACCAGTCCATGGTGCGATGCCAGTTCATCAACAGCCACGGCTCGATCATGGTGTGCCCGCCGGGCTCGCCGAGGCTCTGCGCAAGCGGCATCTGGAAGTACGCGTCCTCGGATGCTACGCAGAAGTCGGTCAGCAGCCCGAGATAGATGCCGCCGCCCATGCAGTAGCCGTGGATCTGCGAGATGGTCGGCTTCGGGAACTCCCACAAATACAACGTCGGCCACAGGAAAAGATCGGCGGTGCCCTTGTACAGGTCCTCAAACGTGTCCCCGAAGTCCGGGTAGGGATTCTCGTCCGGACCCCACCTGGCGACGTGCCCGCCGCAGAAGCCCTTCCCGTTGGCCTTCAGGATGACAACCTTGATGTCCCTGTCGCGGTCGGCTTCGCGAAGGCACGCGTCGACTTCCTGCACGAGTTGGGCATCCTTGGTGTTGGCCTTGTCAGGCCGGTTGAGGATGATTCGCGCAATCGGCGGTTCACGCTCATAGATGACTGCTTCCAGGGTGCGCCGGTCTGTCATTGGCCTCTCCTTTGAGGATCGCGCTAGAGAATCGCGCCGCTGTCCTTGGCCGCCGAGATGTCATCCCAGTCGAGGTCGAGCTCCAACAGGATCTCCTCGGTGTGCTGTCCATGTTCGGGCGCACGCGCAGGCGCCGGCGGTGATTCGTTGAATTGCACTGGTGCGGCGACGATCTGGTATTCGTTGCCCTGGTCGTCGACGTTGGGTATGACGTAGCCGTTGGGCCTGACCTGCGGATCGTTGAGGGTTTCCTTGGGCGTGGCCAGCGCGGCCCAGACACCCGGTTCGTCGGCAAGCACCTTCCGCCAGTGGTCGAGGTCCTCGCTGGCGAGCCGTTCCCCGACAAGTGCGCACGCCTCGGTGGCGTTGGCGATCAGGTTGCTCGACGGCACGAAACGTTCGTCGGTAGCGAGGTCCGGCAGCCCGATCCGCTTGCAGAAGCCCGCCCAGAACCGGTCGGGCTGAAGGAAGACCATCTGGATCCACCGGCCGTCACGCGTCTTGTAGCGGTTGACGAGCGGGTTGATCGCCAGACCAGGCGGAGCGCCGGGGATGCCATCGATGTCGAAGAGGTCGGCGACAGAGATCGACGGGGCGATCGACCACATCGCCTGGGCGAGCAGGGATGAGTCGACGATGCTGGGCTCTCCGGTGCGCTCGCGATGGAACAGCGCGGCACACACACCGCCCGCGAGGGTGATCCCACCCTGGAGGTCACCAAAACCCGGTCCCTGCACCGCGGGCGTCTCCGTGCCGAACGGCGTCATCGTGTAGGACACCCCGCCGCGCGACAGGTATGTGGCCGCGTCGAAGCCGCCCTTGTCGCGATCGGGTCCGCGCACACCGGTGCCGGTGCCACGCGCGATGATGATGTTCGGATTGAACGAGCGGATGTCGTCGACGGTCAGCCTGGCCCGTTCCAGCGGCGCAGGCAGCCAGTTGGTGAGGAAGACGTCCGCGGTGGCCAGCAGGCGGCCGAAGTACTCGCGGCCGGTGTCGGACTTGATGTCGACGGCGATGCTGCGCTTTCCACGGTTACCGATCTCGAGAATGAAGTCGATGTGGGCCCGGGCGGCGTCCTTCGTGAACCCGCCGATCACCAGGGCCCGACCGGGGTCGCCTGCCTTGACGTCTTCCACCTTGATGACGTCGGCGCCCCAGTCCGCCAGCGCTGCGCCGGCCGACGGCACGTAGGTCCACGACGCCAGTTCGACGACACGCACCCCACTCAGAACTCCGGTCACGACAACCCTTTCCGGTCGAATCGGTTCACTGGACTCCCGCCAAGGCCGCGCCGACTTCCTCGAGGTACCGGTCCGGTGCCCCGAGGAATCCGCTCCAGCCCAAGAGGCGTCTCAGATACAGGTGGGCATCGTGCTCCCAGGTGAAGCCGATCCCGCCGAAGACCTGGATCGCCGTGTCGCCGACCGCGGCCAGGCGTCCGGCGAATGCCTTGGCGCGCAACGCCGCCAGGTGACGTTCCGCAGGCTCGGCCGCGTCGGCCGCCCACAGCGCGTGGATGACGCCGCTGCGCGCGAGTTCGACCGCCTCGTACATGTCGACGCACAGGTGCTGTATCGCCTGGAAGCTACCGATCGGCTGGTCGAACTGCCGTCGCACCTTGGCGTATTCGATGGCAAGGTTCATCACCGCCGCGGCCGCACCGACTGCGTCGGCGGCGTGGACGATCATCACGTCGTCAACGACCGCGGCGATCGCATCGGGCGAAGCCGAGGCAAGCCGCTGCGCGGGCGCGTCGCGGAACTCGACATCCGACGGTCGGCGTGTCAGGTCCACATGCGCGCACGCCGAGATATCCACGCCGGCCGACGACGCGTCGACGGAGAACAGCGCGGTCCCGTCACGGTCCTCTGCGAATACCAGGACGACATCGGCCGCGGCCGCGTCCGCCAAGCCGGCGATCGCACCGCGCAGGGCCATGCCGCCGTCCGTCTCAACGGCCGACGGCCGGGTGCCGCCGAGGGGACCGACGGTGGCGATCGTGGAGCCGTCGGCGATCCCGGTCAACAGTGCGGCGGCGCTCTTGCCTGCGCCGGTGTGCAGCAGCGCCCGCGTTGCGGCGACGGCGCTGGACGACCACGGGCCCGGATAGAGCGCGGCACCGAGTTCTTCGGCGACCACACCTGCTTCGACCATCGTCATACCGGCGCCGTCGAATTCCTCCGGGACGAGCATGCCGGCGACACCCAGCGCTGCCAGCCCACGCCAGACGTCGTCTCCGGTGTCGGACCCGCCGTTGAGCAGCGGCCGCACATATGCTGCCAGGCTTGCCTTTTCGGCAAGGTAGCGCCGGACGGTGTCACGCAGGGCCAGCTGCTCTTCAGTGAGTTCCAGGTTCATGGCCGCGGCAGTCCTAGCACCCGCGTCGCCGTGATCCCCTTATTGATCTGGGTCGTACCGCCCGCGATCGTCAGTGAGCGCGACGACAGGCGACGGTCCACCCACCGCCCGCCGGGATGTTGTGGACCGAATACGTCGAACGCCAGCACGGCGAGGTCCTGGCCCAGCTCGGCCCACACGCTTTTCGCCAGACTGGCCGACCCGAGCGCGTCACCGCCGTGCAACGTCGCCGAGATCGACCGCTTGCACAACAGCTCGAGGTACTTGATCCGCACCGCGACGTCGCCCAGCCGACACAGCGTCGCGCTGTTCTCGAGCACCGGCCTGCCGTCGACGACGTGGCAGGCGAGATCGGCGACGAGGTCGGCCAGCTGGACCTCCATCTGCGCGTACAGCCGCGCGGCCCCCGCGCGTTCGTGGCTCAATGTGGTGGTGGCGACCTGCCAGCCCCCGTTGAGCGGACCCAGTAGGGCGTCGGCGGGGACCCGGACGTCGGTGAAGAACACCTCCGCGAAGTCGGCGGCACCGTTGATGGTCACCAGCGGCCGCACCTCGATGCCTGGCAACGTCATGTCGACGATCAGGCAGGAGATGCCCTTGTGTTTAGGCGCTTCAGCGTCGGTGCGCACATACAGCTGGCACCAGTCGGCCCGATGGCCCAGCGACGTCCAGATCTTCTGCCCGTTGATGATGAAATCGGCGCCGTCTGCGGAGCCGTCGCGAACCGCACGAGTGCGCAGCGAAGCCAGGTCGGACCCCGCCTCCGGCTCCGACATGCCCTGACACCAGATGTCGTCGGCGCGCACCATGCGGGGGAGTAGCGCCCGCTTCTGTGCGTCAGTGCCGTAACTGCATGATCGCCGGGGCGATGTTGTTCATCCCGATCACGTTGAGCGGCATGGGCGCTCGCGCGCGGGTGGTCTCTTCGGCGTAGGCCAGCTGCTCGAGCACCGTCGCGCCGCGGCCGCCGTATTCCTGCGGCCAGGACACCGCGCCCCATCCGGCGTCGGCCACCGCTGCGTCCCAGACTCGCAGCGTGTCGAAGGCCTCGGGGTCACGGCCACGCCGCCGGTCGGCGGCCTGAACCTCGTCGGTCACATTGGCGGACAGCCACGTGCGCAGCTCCTTACGGAACTGCTCCACCTCCGCCGGGTATGAGAAGTCCACGGTGTCCTGTTCGGGCTCGGCGTCTGATTGGTTTCTTTATAATTTTAGGTAGTATAGCTACCGCTGCCGTTACAGTTGCAGCAATGTTGCGGCACGGTTATTCGGAGACTCTCCGGAGCACAAGGGATCGACGGGCGGCCACTTGCTGTCGGGCTGTCACGCGCAGAGAGGTTCGGCCATGGGCAGGGTGACGGGCAAGGTAGCGCTGGTGAGCGGCGCCGCACGCGGGCAAGGGCGATCCCATGCCCGGACGCTGGCCGCCGAGGGCGCCGACATCATCGCGGTCGACATCTGCGCCGACATCGCGACCAACGACTATCCCCTCGCACGGCCCGAAGACCTCGACGAGACCGCAAGGCTGGTCGAGAAGGAGGGTCAGCGCGCCTACACGGAGATCGCCGACGTCCGCGATCGCGCCGCATTGTCGGCAGCGATCGATCGCGGCGTCGCCGAGTTCGGGCAACTCGACATCGTGGTCGCCAACGCCGGCATCTGCCCGATGACCGCGGGGCTGCCGCCGCAGGCGTTCGTCGATGCGGTCGACGTCGACCTCGTCGGTGTCATGAACCTCATTCACGCCAGCATGAAGCATCTGCATGCCGGCGCGTCGGTCATCGCCACAGGATCGGTGGCCGCCTTCATGGCGACGGCGATGAACACCAGCGGCATGGACGGCGGACCCGGAGGTGCCGGGTATGCGTTCGCGAAACAGGTTGTCGCGCACTATGTGAACGACCTGGCGCGAACTCTGGCTCCCGAGAAGATTCGGGTGAACGCGGTCCACCCCACGAACGTCAACACGGACATGCTGCACAGTCCACCGATGTACAAGGCGTTTCGTCCGGACTTGGAGAACCCGACTCGTGAGGACGCCGAAATCGTCTTTCCGATGATCCAGGGGATGCCGATCCCTTACGTCGAACCCGAGGACATCAGCGAAGCCGTGCTGTTTCTGGCCAGCGACGCCGCCCGCTATGTCACCGGCCAGCAGCTGCGCGTCGACGCGGGTGGCTTCCTGAAGATCAAGCCGTGGTCGGGCGTCTAGCGGAGGTATAGGTATGCCCAAAGGAATCATGTACGTGGAGACGATGCCGGTCTCGTCGGACAAGGAAGCGGAGTACCACAAGTGGTACAACGACACGCATCTCGCGCAGATTATGTCGGTGGACGGGATCGTGTCCGCGCGTCGCTTCGCGCCGAACGACGGCAACGGGCCGTTCATCGCGATCTACGAGCTCGACTGCGACGACCTCGATGCGGCCGTGCAACGGCTGGGGGAACTCGGGGCGAGCGGCAAGATGAGCGGACTCGAGAACCTCGCCATGGAACCGAAGCCGATTCCCCGCGTGTACCGCGAGATCGGATCGTACGGACCGTGAGCTACCCGGCTGACGTTCAGCGGCGTCTCTACGCGCTGATGGTGTTGATGAAGGCGGCCGACGACCGGCTGTCCAAGGGCATCGGCACCGGAGAGTTCATGTGCGTGTACTGGCCGTCCCGTGGCCAGGAGGCCATCGCCGCCGCGATGGGCGTCTCGCTGCGGGACGACGACCAGCTGGTGACGACCTACCGCGGGCTGCACGACCTGATCGGCAAAGGCGTTCCGCTGGAAGAGATCTACGGCGAGATGATGGGCCGCATCGTCGGGGCCAGCCGTGGCAAGGGCGGCACGATGCACATCGCCAAACCCGAGAAGGGCGTGATGCTCTCGACGGGCATCGTCGGCGCCGGACCGCCGGTCGCGGTGGGACTCGCGATGGCGGCGAAACGCAAAGGCATCGACCGCGTCACAGTGGTGAGCTTCGGCGACGGGGCGACCAACACCGGGTCGTTCCATGAGGCGGCCAACATGGCCGCGCTGTGGGATCTGCCGATGGTGTTCGTCTGTCAGAACAACCTCTACGCCGAGATGACGCCCACCCACGACACCATGAAGCTCGAGCATGTCGCCGACCGGGCCGCCGGCTACGGCATGCCCGGTGTCCGGGTCGACGGAAACGACCCGCTGGCGGTGGCCGAGGTCCTGGACGAAGCGCTGCGACGGTCGCGCGGTGGTGACGGTCCGACATTTATCGAGTGCGTCACCTTCCGCTTCCGTGGCCACTACTTCGGCGACCGGATGCCCTACATCCCGAAGGAGCAGCTCGCCGCGGCGATGGAGGCCGACCCGGTCCCGCGGTTCCGAAAGCACCTGATAGACAACGGTATCTGTAGCGACGATGAGCTCAGCGGAATCGACGAGGGCGCCCTCGCCGAGGTGGAGTCGGCGCTCAAGACTGTCATCAGCGCGGAGTCCCCGTCGATCGACGAGCTCGACCGAGACGTGTACGCGTCCCCGATCCGCTATCCCGTCTGAGGAAGCCGCATATGGACGAGAAAGAGATGACCATGCGCGGGGCGCTGAACCTCGCGCTCGATCAGGCACTGGAGGCCGACGACCGGGTGTTCCTGCTCGGCGAGGATATCGCCGACCCGGGCGCATCGGGGCCGACCGCGGGGTTGTCGACCAAATACGGGCATGACCGTGTTCTGGACACCCCGATCTCCGAGGCCGCGATCGTCGGGGCCGCGATCGGTGCGGCGATCGACGGACTGTTGCCGATCGCCGAGATCATGATCATGGACTTCATCGGTATCGCTGCGGACCAGCTCATCAACAACGCCGCCAAGTTGCGGTTCATGACCGCCGGCCGCACCACAGCACCAATCACCGTCCGCACCCAGGTGTACGGCGGGCTCGCGACCGGGGCGACACATTCGCAGACGCTGGAAGCCTGGTTCATGCACATTCCCGGGATGAAGGTCATCATTCCGTCGACGCCACGTGACGGGAAGGGCCTGCTGACGTCGGCCATCTTCGACGAGGATCCATGCCTATTCGTCGAGACCATTCGCCTGCAGGGTCAAAAGGGCATGGTGCCAACCGATCCCGGCTTCGCCATTCCGCTCGGTCAGGCCGATGTCAAGCGGCCCGGCTCCGACGTCACCCTCATCAGCTACGGACGCAGCGTGCTCGAGTCGTTGGCAGCCGCGAATCTCTTGAAGGACCAGGGCGTCGATGCCGAGGTCATCGATCTTCGCACGCTCGTCCCGCTGGACATCGAGACCATCGTCGAATCCGTACGTCGTACCCGGCGGGCGGTGGTCGTGCACGACGCGGTCCAATTCGCAGGTCCCGGTGCGGAAGTCGTCGCCACTCTTCAGGCCGAGTGTTTCAGCGAGCTCGCGGCGCCGATCGAACGGGTGGGTGCCCGATTCGTGCCGACTCCCGCCGCCGCGGCGCTGGAGGCACAGCTCTACCCGACGGCTGCCCGGATCGTCGAGGCGGCGGTGCGGGCGCTTGACGCGGCGGGCGCCCGTGGCTGAATTCGTCATTCGCATCCCGCGGGTTTCGGTGGCGGTCTCGGAGGCAGAGCTCACCGAAATCCTCGTCAGCGCCGGCGAGCACGTCGAAGAGGGGACACCCATCTACGTCATCGCGACCGAGAAGGTGGAACAGGAGATCGAGGCGGGCGCGTCGGGCACCGTGCAGTGGACGGGCCAGGTCGGGTCCACCTATGACATCGGCGCCGAAATCGGCGTCATCACTTCATAACGAAAGGTATTTACGGATGGATCTCAACGAGACCCGTGAGCGGATCATCTACCAGAAGGAAGGCGCGATCGCGAAGATCACGCTCAACTGGCCGGAGAAGGCCAACGCCCAGGACCAGAAGCTCGCCGAGGAGGTCGACGCGGCGCTGCTGGACGCCGACCGTGACTACGACATCAAGGTTCTGGTGTTGAAGGCCAACGGCAAGGGGTTCTGCTCGGGTCATGCCATCGGCGACAACGCCACCGACTATCCGGCGTTCGTCGAGAACGCCATGGTTACCGGGCACCCGTGGAAGGCGCAGTCCGATCTGTTCGTCAAGCCGACGCTGAATCTGTGGGAATTCTCCAAGCCGACCATCGCGCAGGTGCATGGATACTGCGTGGGAGGCGGAACCCACATGGGCCTGACCACCGACATCGTGATCGCCTCCGAGGACGCCTACTTCTCCTACCCTCCGCTGCAGGGGTTCGGCATGCCGTCCGGTGAATGCTCCATCGAGCCATGGGTATTCATGAACTGGCGCCGCGCCGCCTACTACCTGTTCACCGCCGAGGTGATCGACGCCAAGAAGGCCTTGGAGGTTGGATTGGTCAACGAGGTGGTCAAGCGCGAGGATCTCGACGACCGTGTCGACGCGATCGCCCGCCACATCGCCCAGGCTCCGTTGACGACGCTGATGCTCACCAAGGCCAATCTCAAGCGGGCGTGGGAGCTGATGGGCATGCGGGTGCACTGGCAGAGCTCCAACGACCTCGTGGCACTCGCGTCGATCAGTAAGGATGTGCAGGAGCTGATTCAGCGGGTGTTCAAGGACAAGGTGCTGCCGTCCGAAATGGCCAAGCGCCAAGCGGCCGCGTCAACGGACGGCGCTGCTTCATAGAGCGGCCTTCGTGAACATCGCCGACCATGCGATCGAGGCCGCGCAATCGCCGGCCCTAATCGTCGCGGATGACGGGATCATCCCGTACGGTGACCTGTACGCCGGGAGTCAGCGCGTCGCAGCCCTGCTGTACGAGGCCGGGCTGCGGCCAGGCGACGGTGTCGCGCTCATACTTCCGAACCGTCCGGAGTTCTTCGAGATCACCTGGGGCTGCCAGCTTTCCGGGCTGTACTACAGCGCGGTGAACACCCACTTCACGGTCGACGAAGTCGCCTACGTCCTCAGCGACTCCGAAGCCAAGGCCGTGTTCATCGACGAGTCGATGGCCGAACTGGCAGAACATCTTCTTCAGAACAACCCGGGCATCGTGGTCTACATCAGCGTCGGCGCCGCGCTGCCCGGTTGGCGCTCCTACGGCGACGCATTGTCATCGGCGGGCGAGGCGCCGCCGATCTCCGACGGGTCCGAGATGCTCTATTCGTCGGGAACCACTGGGCGGCCCAAGGCCGTTCGCCGGCCACTCCCGACCGATGGCGGGGGATCGTGGGCACAGAAGGTGCTTGAGTACTCCCTGGGCCAGCGCTACGACATGACCTCATCGAGCGTGTATCTGTCGCCGGCGCCGCTGTACCACGCGGCGGGCATCAACTACACGATGGCCGTGCACCGGGTTGGTGCCGCCTCGATCCTGATACGCAAGTTCGACGCCGAGGCGGTGCTGCGGCTCATCGAGACCCACCGCGTCACCCATGCGCAGTTCGTTCCGACCATGTTCGTACGGATGCTGAAACTGCCCAGTGCCGTGCGCGACTCCTACGATGTGTCGAGCCTGCAGTGCGTGATCCATGCCGCCGCACCGTGCCCGGTCGACGTCAAGCACAAGATGATGGAATGGTTCGGCCCGGTCATCCACGAGTACTACGGGGGGACAGAGGGGTTCGCAGGCACCGGAATCGGGCCACAGGAATGGCTCGCCCATCCCGGATCGGTGGGCAAGCCGATCACCCCCGTGCACGTTTTGGACGAGGATGGAGTCGAGGTTCCGGTCGGCGCGTCCGGAGAACTCTTCTTCGAGGGTGGACCGGCGTTCGAATACTTCAAGGATCCGGCCAAGACCGCGTCGGTCTCCAACGATCGTGGATGGCGATCGCTGGGGGATATGGGATACGTCGACGACGACGGCTACCTGTATCTGACCGACCGGTCGACGTTCATGATCGTCTCCGGCGGGGTGAACATCTACCCGCAGGAGGTGGAGAACCTTCTCGTGATGCACCCGAAGCTCGTCGACGCAGCGGTGTTCGGGGTGCCGAACGACGAGTTCGGCGAGGAGGTCAAGGCCGTCGTACAACCGCTCATGGGAGTCGAGACAGGGCCCGCACTCGAGGCCGAACTCATCGACTACTGCCGGTCCCACCTCGCCACCTACAAGTGCCCGCGGACAATCGAATTCGATCCGGAACTACCGCGCGATCCCAACGGGAAGCTCTACAAGCGGCATATTCGCGACGGTTACTGGCAGGGCCGTACGTCGCGCATCGTGTGACGAATCTCAGTCCAGGCTGAAGTCGATGATGCCGCGGATGATCTCGCCGTTGAGCTGGTCGCGGTAGCCGTCGTTGATCTCATCGAGGCGGTAGCGCCTGGTGATCATCTCGTCGAGTTGCAGCAGCCCGGACTCGTACAGCCGGGCGAAGCGGGGGATATCGACCCGGGGGTTGCACGAGCCGAACACCGTGCCGACGAGGTTCTTGTTCCACAGGATGAACTCCTGCAGGTTGATCGACACGGAACTGGTTAGCTGCTTGGTCATTCCCGTCAGAACGCACGTCCCGCCCTTGCGGGTCAAGGTCAGCGCTGCCTGGACGTCCTCGCCCGAGATCAGCGACGGTGAGACGACGACGCTATCGGCCATCACGCCGGACGTCAGGTCGCGCACCAGGTCGGCGGCTTCCGCGGCGGTCGAGACGCTGTGTGTGGCACCGAATCCCAAAGCCGACTTCTGCTTGAACTCGACCGGATCCACGGCGATGATGTGCGCGGCGCCGTTGATGCGCGCACCTTGGATCGCACCTGTGCCGATACCCCCGACACCGATCACGACGACGGTGTCGCCGCTACGTACCTTGGCGCGGTTTTCCGCAGAGCCGTAGCCGGTCGGTATTCCGCACGACAGCAACGCCATCGGCAGCAACGGCAGGTGGCGATCGATCTTGATGATCGAGTCCGTGGAAACGACAGTGTGTTTCGAGAACGCACCGACCTTCGACAGGTGCCCGAGATTGCGGCCGTCGTCGGTGTGATGACGGAAGGTGCCGTCCGTCGGCATACCGGGGACCATCACCGTCGCGCCCATGTCGCAGATGTACTCCATGCCGGAATTGCACCAGCGGCAGCTTACCGCAGACCGCGACGAAGGACGTGACAACGTGGTCGCCTGGCGCGAAATCGGTGACACCTTGGCCGATCTCGAGTACCACACCGGCGCCTTCGTGGCCGCCGATCAACGGGAACATCGACGGCAGCCCGTACGCCTGCATCACCTCGTTGGAGGCGGACATGTCGCCGTTGCGGATGTGTTCGTCGGAATGGCAGAGCCCCGCGGCGGCCATCTCCACGAGCACCTCGCCGGCCTTCGGCGGGTCGAGTTCGAACTCTTCGACCGACCACTGCTGGCCCATGTCGTGCAGGATCGCCGCCCGGCTTTTCATGCGACCGGCCGGAACGTCACAGGCAGGTGCTTTGGCGAGCGGAACGGCATACCGACGATCTTCGTGTCGTCGTCCTCCAGCAGATGCAGGTCGGTCACCCGGTCGAAGAGGCTGTTGAGCATCGCCTTCGTTTCGACCCTGGCCAGATGCATGCCGAGGCAGCTGTGGATCCCACCGGCGAATGAGATGTGGGCACGCCGAGGCCGGTGAATGTCGAACACCCCGGGATCCGCCCAACGTGATTCGTCGCGATTGGCGGAACCCATACACACGTTGACCTGGGCACCCTCCGGGATCGTCATTCCGTGCATCTCGACGTCGCGGGTGGTGTTCCGGGCCACCAGGACCAACGGAGTCTCGAAAC
The DNA here is from genome assembly GCA_963721495.1 of uncultured Actinomycetota bacterium. Taxonomy (GTDB): domain Bacteria; phylum Actinomycetota; class Actinomycetes; order Mycobacteriales; family Mycobacteriaceae; genus Mycobacterium. The sequence continues at coordinate 72,727 of CAVRMG010000011.1, forward strand.
GAATCCCCTCCTCGATCGCGGCCGGAATGAGGTCGCGATCCCGTTGCAGCGCTTCGAGTTGGTCGGGATGTGTCAACAACAGCTGCAGCAGGTTCCCCGAGGAGCGATACGTGGTCTCCAGCCCGGCGGGCAGAAGCAAGCGCAGAAACGAGATGATCGCCTCGTCGGTCAGCTTCTCGCCGTCGATCTCCGCAGCGACGAGGTCGCCGATGATGTCATCGGTCATCGTGCTTCGCCGCTGGTCCACCTGATCCTGAAAGTACGTGCCCAATTCCACCGACGCCGTCAGCCCCGCCTCGATGTCCTCGGTGATGGATATGAGGTCCAGTGACAGCCGCCGGAACATCTCCAGATCCTCCTGCGGCAACCCCAGCAGGGCCGCGGTGACCCGGGTGGGGAACTCGAACGTCACCGCTTTGACCAGATCCACCTCGCCGTCGTCCTTGAACTCGTCGACCAGCTGATCGCAGATCGGGTCGATGACTTCGGGTTCCCATTGATTGAGCGCACTCTGCTTGAATGCCTTGCTCACCAGGCTGCGATGGTCGTGATGCTGCTTGCCGTGCATGCCGAGGATCGTCGGGCCGAAGACGAGGCCGATCGTGTCGTTGTACAACTGCGAGCCGAACACCTCGTCCTCGCGGAACGCCGAAAACACGCTGTCGAAGTCGAACAGCACCCAGTTCTCATCGACTTTGAGCTCCTCCGGCATCAAGTCGCTCTCCATGAGCGTGCCGCGCCAGACCGGTGCTGTCTTGCGCATGTGCTCGAAATAGGGGTAGGGATCGTTCACCAAATCGGGTGCCGCCGGCTGGTCTGCCGAATCGGTGCTGATCGTCACACTTGCCTCCCGGCGGCCGCATCTAGCGAGTGGTTCGCTCTATCTTTACTATTTTAGTATTCTAGGTCAAGGAGAGTGGAGGACACATGCAGCGCCAAGCGGTGTGCGCGATCGAAGACCTGCCTCCGGGGACCATGAAACTGGTGCAGGCCGGCAAGTTCGGCGTGGGCGTGTACAACATCGACGGCTCGCTGTATGCGATCGCCAACTACTGCTCACACGAAGGCGCCCCGCTGTGTCTGGGGTACGTCCGGGGCACCACCGAATACGCCCCTGAGATGCCGGACCAGATCCGGCACGTGCGCGCAGGCCAGATCGCGCGCTGCCCGTGGCATCAGTGGGAGTTCGACATCACGACCGGGGAGAACCTCGCCGACCCGAAGAAAAGAGTCCGCACCTATGAGGTCGACGTCGCCGATGGGCAGGTGTTTCTAATCGCATGATCGTTGACGCGAACGTCCAACCACATTTCCGGTACAACTCGGAGATCCGGCGCTACCTCTCTGCTCCGCACAAGCTGCGGTCCATCCCGGATGTGGAGCAGCAGTGGTATCAGGCACCGGGTGGCGATTATCGCCAGGATCTCTACGGCGACGGCTATCCGGGGTCCGACCCCGAAACGGTGGCCCGCCACCTGTTCGACGAGGGCGGCGTCGATTGCGCGATTCTCAATCCGCTGACCCGCGGCAATATCGCCGACTACCTGCTCAACAGCCGGATCTGCGCGGCGGTCAACGACTGGCTGCTCGACCGCTGGCTGGATCCGGACACATCGGGCCGATTCCGCGGCACCATCCGGGTCAATCCCGAGGACGTCAAGGGCGCGGTCGCCGAGATCGAACGACTGGCAGGCCACCCGAAGATGGTGCAGGTCGGTGTTCCGATGCAGTCGCGCGAACCGTACGGCAAGCCCATGTTCGAGCCGATCTGGGAAGCCGCCGCCGCCCACGGCCTGCCGGTGGCCGTGCACATCAACGGAGGAAACGGCGTCGACCACGCACCGACGTTCGCAGGACACGCCTACACGTATCCCGGTTATGCGGCGTTCATGCCGTTGAACTCGTTCGTGCATCTGGCGACACTGATCATCGAAGGCATGTTCGGCAGGCACCCGGACCTTCGGTTCGTCTTCGCCGACGGTGGCTACGACATTCTGACGCCGTTGATATGGCGGCTGGACACCTTCTGGATGTCGATGCGGGACCAAACCCCGTGGGTCGACAGCTATCCGAGCGAGTACCTGCCCAACCACGTTCGGTTCTGCTCATCAGCATTCGACGGGCCGACGGACGAGAGTCAGGCCGAGCGATGGATGGATTTCACGGACAAGGCGGATCTGCTCATGTACGGATCGAGCTACCCGCATTGGTCTACCTCGAACCCGGACGCCGTCGTCGCGGGCCTCAATAGCGTGCAGCGGGAGAAGGTGCTGTGGCGCAACGCAAGTGACCTGTACGGGGTCGCGGCTGAAGTAGAAGGAAGTCTGTCATGACGACCATCGAACGCACGCAAGAAGACGTCGCGCAGGACATCGCGGTGACAATCGTCGACACCGACGTGCACCCGTTGCCGGTGTCGGGTGAAGTGCTCAAGTCCTACGCACCCGCGGAGTGGAAGGACAGGCTGTGGCCGACCGGTAACGCGGTCTCGCCGGTCCCGCACTTTTATGACACGCCCGACTCGTACAAGACGAACTCCTTGCGCGTCGACGCGAGTCCACCGAGAGGTGGTGTCGCAGGCAGTGATCCAGACTTCGCCGCCAAACAGCTCCTAATCGACGCGGGCGTGAGCATCGCTGTGCTGGAACCGATGTGCGACGCCCAGCTGCCGCAAGCCGAACACGTCCTCAAGGCGACCCACAACGACTGGCTGGCCGACGTGTGGCTCGGCGACAACAACTGGCATGGGCGATGGCGCGGTGCGATCAGTGTGACGGCACAGGATCCCGTTCAAGCCGCGCGCGAGATCGAGCGATGGGCCGGGCACCCGTACATGGCCGAGGTGCTGATGACACCGCAGACTCGCGGCATCCCGTTCGGCAGCCCGCATTTCGATCCGCTCTACGAAGCCGCCTCACGCAACGGCCTTCCGGTCGCCACCCACCTGATGGGGCAGACCCCCTTCGAGCTGATCCCGATCTATCCGGTCGGAAACCCCGCGCACTGGCACGACTTCTTCGCGTCGTGGCCGCTGCTGTACGTGTCTCATCTGATGAGCCTGGTGTTCGACGGCGCGTTCGACCGGCATCCAGAGCTGCGGGTGGTGTTCGTCGAGGGCGGATTCACGTGGGCGATGCCGGTGATGTCGCGCATGGACCGAATCTGGGAGCACCGCAAGGCCGATCTGCCACACGTTCGGCGCAAACCGTCCGACTACGTGCGCGAGCACGTGCGGTTCACGACCCAACCGCTGGAGGAAGTCAACGTGAGCGAGTACCGGGAGTACATCGAGATGATGGACCTCGGCGACAGCATCATGTTCTCCACGGACTATCCGCACTGGAGCTACGACGCACCCGACTGGGCGATCAGGCGGTTCCCCGCCGACCAGCGTGAGCGGATCATGCGCGGCAACGCCACCGCGCTGTACGGGCTGCCACCGACCGTCAAGTCGCTCCCCGGAGAACAGCCGGCCACTGGTGACGCCGCCGTCTGACGACCGCCCCGTCGAGTCGGCCCTGACCGATCTGGTCCGCGAGTACGACAAGCGGTGGTCGGGCCTGGACTTCGTTGGGCTGACTGATCTTTGGGTGCGCGATGAACCGCCACCGATCTACGTCGGTGACGAGTATGCGGCACCGCTGATCGGCAACGATGAGCTGGACCGACATTGGGGGAGGGTGGCGGGCCGGCTGAAGTCGGCGTCCGTGTCATCGAAGCTGCACGAGTTCGACGTGGTCGACGACACCGTCGTGCGCGCGCTGCTGCTCAGCCGCTGGCGACTGACCAGCAGGGAGGCTGACGACGAGCGCGCCGGTGCCAGCTGGGTCACGTGGCTGCTGGTCCGGCGGGGCGAGCGATTGCGGATCTTTCACCAAATGGAATCGCAGGTGTATCTCGCAGAGTGACTGTGGTTTCGGCGTGACCAGTCGCGTTGAGCGCTACCAGACACGCCGAAATCACTGTTTGGTGGTGCGGCGTTCTGCTTCCAGTGGCACCACGGGCTCGCGTGCATTGGGCCCGCGCGTGATCGCGTGCAAGCGGATCTCGGGCAGGTCGACAGACGGGTCGAGGGTGTCCAGCCATGCCACCGCATCGGCGACGTCCGCGGCGCGGATCGCGTACATCTCGAAGGGCACGTCCTGCAGCATCTCGGTCTCGACCGGCCCGGGTGTCACGATGTGCACGTTGATGCCGTCACGGTCCACCTCACGCGCAAGTGCCCCCGCGAACGCGTTCATCCCGGCCTTCGACGCCGAGTAGGCCGTCCGCGCGAGCATTGGTTCATGCGCCGCCGACGAGGAGATGAACACAAAGCGCGAGCCCGCCTTCATCCTCGGCAGCGCGGCCGACGTCACCACGAAACACGAATCCAGATTCGCCGATATCGTCGCGCGCCATTGAGCGAAAGTCTGCTTCCGGGCGTAGGTTCCGCCCAGGATTCCCGCAGCGTGAACGACGAGGTCGATCTCGTCGAGCGCCTCGACCGCGGGTGCGAACGTCTCGGGTTGGGCCGCATCGGCGACGGCATAACGCGCGCCCATCTCGGCCGCGGCCGCACGCAGCGGTTCCTCACGCCGAGCGGTCAGGACGACGTCGTATCCGAGTTCGACGAGCCTGCGCCCGCAGGCCTTTCCGATACCACCGCTACCGCCGGTGACCAAGGCGTTACGCACGCTCAGGCTTTCACAACCGTCTAGTGCGTGCGTCGGGCCAGCGCCTGCGGCGACAGTGCGACGATCCGCTGCTCGGGATCGACCGCACTGAAGTAGGTCTGAGTGTCGGCGATGTGGCGGGCTGAAAGCTTGCGGGCGCGCTCGCCGTCCCCGGCTTCGATGGCGTCGGAAATCTTGTTGTGAATGGTCATTGCGATGCGGCGCTGGCTCATGGACGGGTACTCGCCCCGCGCCGTGGTTTCCTCGGCCCACCAGTTCAGGTGACCGGTCCAGAGCGTCTCCAAGCTCCCCACCACAGCGATCATCGTGTGATTGCCGCAGCCGCGGACGACTTCGTCGTGGAACTGTCCACCGATCTCGGTGAACTTTGCGCCGTCCTCGATGTGCTCAGCCATCGAGTCGTTGATCTCTTTGAGCTTCGGAATGAGCTCGTCGCCGCGGTCGGCGCGCCGCGCAGCGAGAGCCGCGCACATCGGCTCGAGCTCCTGCAGCGCAGTGCCCAGATCGGCAAGGGGAACCGTGTCGCTCTGCAGCAGCAACCCGAGCATGTATGCCGCGCTGGCCTTCGCGGGCGCGTGCACGACGGCGCCACCACGGTTGCCGCGGCGCACCGACACCAGGCCCTCGGTTTCGAGGATTCGCAAGGCTTCCCGCAGCGACACCAGGCTCACCCGGAACTGCTCTACGAGCACCTCCTGGCGCGGCAGCAGATCACCGTCGGAAAGCTCGCCGTCGATGATCTGTCGGCGCAGTTCGTCCGCGACGATCTCGGCCGTCCGGCGCGCGCCCAACCGGCGACGAGCCTCGGGGCCAATTCCCAGCGTGGTCATATCGCCTCAATGCTAACAGTGAAAGGCCCGCTACCTGGGGTGTACAGGTTCGCTATCTGACAAAAGTTACTAAGATGACAAAGAAACCACGGGAGGTTGTGGCGCGTGAGTGCCGTGAATGATCAAGCACCTACCCCGCTGCATGATCTGCGCGTCGTCGAGATCAGCGATCGTATCGCGGGTGCCTACTGCGGCAAGTTGCTGGCCGATGCGGGTGCCGACGTGGTGAAGGTCGAACCCGCCACCGGAGACCCGCTGCGGCGCTTCTCGGCGACCGGTGCGGTGGCTGCATCCGGTGGGGATTCGCCGCTGTTCACGTATCTGAATGCCGGGAAGCGCAGCGTGACAAGCCTTTCCGACGAGCTGCTGGCCGGCGCGGACGTCGTGATCGTCACGGCCACCAGATCCGCGGCAACCGTGCGGGGCATCGACCCTCAGCGTCTGCTTGACGACGCGCCCCGGGTCATTGTCGTCACCATCTCCGACTTCGGCTGGTCCGGTCCGTGGGCAGAGCGACCTGCAACGGAGTTCACCCTGCAGGCCGCCTCCGGGCTCACAGGTTTCCGTGGCGACCCCGCCGGTCCGCCGATCTCCATCGGAGGTGACCTGGGGGAGTACATGGGCGGCGCCTGGGCCGCGTACGGCGCGCTCGCAGCACACCGCGGGGTCCGTAACGGCGGCGGCGGAACGCACCTCGACATGTCCATGCTCGAGGCGATCACGCTGATGCAGAGTGGCGAATGGCTGCACTCGCAACTGTTGCAGGTGCCACCCGTCAGACGCTCCGTCGAGGTGCCCTCGATCGAACCGGCCAAAGACGGGTTCGTCGGCATCAGCATGGTCACGGGGCAGCAGTGGCTGGACTTCGCCGCGATGGTGGACTGTCCGGACTTCTGTGACGTGCCTCAATTGCAATTCCAGATCGGGCGATGGGATTACCGCGACTGGATCCGGGAGCGCATCGACCCGTGGATGCGGGAGCGCACCGTCGAGGAGATCGTCGAACTCGGGCAGCTGTTCAGGCTGCCGCTGGCCCCGCTGGGAAACGGCGCGACGATTCCCGACATGGACCACCTGCAACAGCGCGGCGTGTATGTCGACAACCCGGCCGGGTTCCGGCAGCCGCGTCCGCCGTGGCTGATGTCGGCCGCGGCGCCGTCCGCAATTCGCACGGCACCCGGTATCGGTGACTCCGATACCGAATCCCTCTGGGAACCAAGGCAGTCCGCACCTGAACTGATGTCGGACCCTCAGCCGCTCGCCGGCCTTCGGGTCATCGACTTCACGGCGTTCTGGGCCGGCCCGTCGGCGACGCACTCGCTGGCGGCCTTCGGCGCCGAGGTGATCAAGATCGAGTCGATCCAGCGGCCCGACGGCATCCGCTACTCGGGCGGGATGCGCAAAGACGTCGACGACTGGTGGGAGTACGGATGGGTCTTCCACGCCATGAACACCAACAAGCGGTCGGTCACATTGGACCTACAGACCGATGCGGGCGTCGGCCTGATCAAGAAGCTGATCAGCGAGGCCGACGTGGTGATCGAGAACTTCTCGCCGCGGGTGATGGACCAGTTCGGTCTCGGCGCCGACGTGTTGCTCGAACTCAACCCGCGACTCGTGGTGGTGCGCATGCCGGCGTTCGGGCTGACCGGTCCGTGGCGGGACCGGGTGGGCTTCGCGCCCACGATGGAACAGATCGCCGGCCTCGCCTGGGTGACCGGCCTGCCCGACGGATTGCCCGTCGCCCCGCGCGGCGCCTGCGATCCGCTCGCAGGTACGCACGCCGCGTTCGCGCTCCTGGCCGCACTCGAATTCACTGAGCGCACCGGCCGTGGCCAACTCGTCGAAGTGCCGATGATCGAAAGCGTTCTCAACGTGACCGCCGTGCAGACAATGGAATTCGAGAAATTCGGCTCGATCCTGGAGCGGCGCGGCAATCAGGGGATCGCGGGCATGAGACAGGACATCTACCGGTGCGCAGGCGACGACAGCTGGATCGCCGTGACCGCACGCACAGATGATGAGTGGAACGCACTCGTCGCCCTCATGGCGGATTCGGATGTCGAGCCCGCGCAGTGGTTCGCCACTCAGGATGCCGCCGCAGTCGCCGACCGCCTGGCGCAGGCCGGAATCCCTGCAGCCGTGGTGATTTCGCCGTCTCTGGTGGTCGATAACCCGCAACTCGTGCATCGCGGCTTCTTCGAAAGCCTGACGCATCCGAGCACCGGACCCGGTCTGTACCCATGTCCGCCGTTCGCCCGGCCGGACGGCACCGACAGGTGGCTGCACCGCACGCCTCCGACGCTCGGACAGCACAACGGCGAGGTGCTGATACAGCTGTGTGGGCTGACCGAGGCGGATCTCGAACGTCTTACCGCCGATGGGGTCATCGGCACCCGGCCGAAAGGTTTGTGACTCAGCGCGGCGTCAGCGAGATCGCCATCGCATCGAAGATCGACATGTTGTTGGTCAGGTTGGGATAAGTGACCCTGGCCGGGCCGAGGGTGATGTCGTCGGCGCGCAGGAGCAATTCGTCGAGCGCCGCGCGGATCTCGGCGCGCGCCAGCATCGCACCAAGGCAGTGATGCGGCCCGCCCCCGCCGAAGGTGACGTGCGGGTTGTCCCTGCGGCCGATGTCGAAAGAGAACGGATCCTCGAAGATCTCCTCGTCGCGGTTGGCCGACCGCAGCATCGACACCACCCGCTCGCCCTTGGGGATCGTGATGCCGTCCATCTCGATGTCGACTTTCGTGGAACGCGTCCAGAACGCGACGGGTGTCGACCACCGCAGCACCTCTTCCACCGCGCTCGATCGGATGGCTTCGTCGGCGCGGTAGCGCTCGATCTGCGCAGGGTTAGCCACGAACGCCTGCAGTCCGGAGGCCAGCGCGTTCTTCGTGGTGTCGCTGCCGGCGAACGCGATGACGAAGAAGAAGATCTCGAGCTCATTGGCCGGGATGGACAGCTGCTCGCCGTTCTCATCGGTGACGACCGCCGAGGTCAGCACGCTCCAGATGTCGTCGGTGGGATTGCTGCGTTTCTCTGCGGTGAGTTCCAGTGCGTAGGTGAAGATCTTTCCGAACAGTTCCATAGCGTCCTGCTGCGCGGCGTCATCGTCGGACGAGGCGACTTTGAGAATGCGGTCAAGCGTGTCGAAGATCTCCGGGCGGTCCTCGTCGGGAATGCCGACGATGTCGCCGATGACCGACATCGGCAGCACGTCGGCTACATCGTCGATCCAGTCGCCGCCACCGGCCGCGAGCAGTCGGTCGATCATCGCCGCGGCGCGCCTGCGGATGCCGTCCTCGAGCTTCCCGATCGCCTTCGGGGTGAAGGCGTGGGACATCACCCGTCGCCGCTTGAGGAGATCGGGAGGGTCCATGTTGATGATCGTCGGGGCCGATCCGATGACGCCGACACCCTGGATGAGCGGCCCGTCGACGGCGGTGAACGATTCGGTGTCGCGGTGGATGCGTTGCGCGTGCCGGTGCTTGGTGGTCATCCAGAAGTCCCGTTTGACGGTCTTGGCGACGCCATCGGTGAGCTCATGGTGAAAGATCGGTCGGTCACGGCGAAACTCGGCGAACAGGTCATCGGGAAATCCGTTCTGCCACAAGGTGGAATCCGACAAATCCACCGGCGTGGTAGTGGGCATACAGGCTCCTGGTTTGGTTGTCCTTGACCTAGAATGCTTAAAATAGTAACAATAGACGGCGGACAGGGCCTGACCTGCCGAAATATAAATGCGGATGGAGATGGCATGACGGATACGGTTGACGACGCGAAGATCGATCCGTCGGAACGCGAGTTCGGCCCCAGCGGCATCAGCCTGTCGACCTACCGCTTCCCGACCGGTTGGTTCATCGTCGGATTCGCGTCCGAGCTGGCGCCGGGTCAGGTCAAGCGGGCGCACTACTTCGGCGAAGAGCTGGTGATCTTCCGGACCAAGTCGGGCAAGGTCAGTGTGCTCGACGCGTACTGCCTGCACCTGGGCGCGAACATGGGCGTCGGCGGCACCGTCGAGGGCGAACACATCGTCTGCCCGTGGCACGGCTGGGAATGGCGCGGCGACGGCACCAACGCGCGGATCCCGTACAGCAAGATCGGCTGCAAGCAGAACGTGAAGATCAAGACCTACCCCACGCAGGAGTGGTACGGGTTCATCGTGGTGTGGCACGAACGCCACGGCCGTGCCCCCTACTGGCAGCCTCCGGTGCTGCCCGAGCTCGAAACCGATGATTACTACCCGCTGCACCCGCATTCGCGGATGGTCAACCGCGTCAAGGTGCACGCGCAGATGATCATCGAGAACGCGGCCGATCCGTATCACGTGCAGTTCGTTCACAAGGCCGACAGCGCCGCCAACACCACGTCCTTCGATGTCGACGGATACCACCTGCATGCGACGGTGACCGCGAACTTCGGCGGCGGCCGCCCTACCACGTGGCTGACCCCGGACGGACCGGTCGACGCCAACATCATTTACGACAACTACTCGCTGGGACTCGGCATCGTGCGGTTCCCCAAGGAACTCGTTGCGACCATCGAGGTGACGGGTCAGACACCGGTGGACGAGGACTACACCGACTACTTCTACACCCAGGCGTCGGTGCGCGAACCCGATGACTCCGGCGACAAGCCGGCCGGTCGCGCTGCGAAATTCCTTCAGCTGCAACAGGAAGTCATCAAGCAGGACTTCTTCACCTGGGAGAACATGAAGTACCTCGAGAAGCCGAACCTCGCGCCCGAGGAGGCCCGCGACTACGCCGCGTTGCGACGATGGGCACATCGCTTCTATCCTGGTGAAGAGCCGACACCGATCGATTTCGGGTACACCGCCGACGGCGAGCCCGACCCCGCTGCAGCGAGGACGTGATGCCCCGTGGCCGGGACGGGGCGCTAGACCCAGCCGCGTTCGGTGTCGAACGCTTCAGCGTCCCGGCGGTACTCGACCACCGCGCCAGCCAGTACGGCGACCGCGTGATGATGTCGATCGCCGGAACTCCGGTCACGTTCGCGCAGATGCGGGACCGGTCGTGCGCGGCGGCCAACGTACTCACCGATCTCGGAATCACCCGCGGTGAAACGGTGGCGCTGTTCACCGGAACGTGCCCGGAGTGGGTGTACTTCTGGCTCGGCGCCGCGCGCATCGGGGCGGTGTCTGCTGCGGTCAACGCCGCCAGCAAGGGAGAATTCCTGGCGCATGCGCTGAACCTGTCACGGGCCGCGGTGGTGATCACCGACGCCGACCGCAGCGAGCGCCTCGCCGAGGTCGCCGGCGACGTGACGACGCTGAGATCCACGCTCGTACAGGACGGTTCGCTCACCGACGCGCTTACGAACGCCGCCGTCACTGCGCCCGACGTGGCGCCTGCTGAGCCGGGCGACATCGGCGCGCTGTTCTTCACGTCCGGTACCACCGGGCCGTCGAAGGCCGTCGCCACCACATGGCACTACCTGTTCACCGCGGCCGCCACCGTCGCGACATCCTGGGAACTCGGGACGGGCGACACGCTGTGGACCGCGATGCCGCTGTTCCATCTCAGCGCGGCGCCGACGGTGCTGGCGCCGATGCTGGTCGGCGGGACCAGTGTGCTGTCCGCTTCCTTCCACCCGAGTCGGACCTGGGACGAGATACGGGATTGCGGTGCAGTGGGTTTCGCCGGGGCGGGTGCGATGGTGTCGATGCTGTGGAACCTGCCCCGTGAATCGCGTGACGCCGAACTCGGTCTGCGTTTCATCTCGGCAGCACCCATCGCCGCCGACAGGTATCGCGATATCGAGGAGCGCTACCGCTGCCGCATCGTGACGATGTACGGCATGACCGAGGCGTTCCCCATTGCTTACAAAGCGGTTTCCGATGAAGGCGCACCGGGTACGTCTGGACAGGTCAGCCCGGCGTTCGAGGTGCGCATCGTCGACGGTCAGGGGCGATCGCTCCCCACCGGCCGGGTCGGTGAGATCGCCTGCCGGGCGCGGACAGCACATGCGATGAGCGAGGGGTATGTGTCGTCCGCGTCCGGCGGGACAAACGGTGGCCCGCGTCTGGAGATCGAACCGCATCCGGAGTGGTTTCGCACGGGCGATCTCGGCTCCCTGGACGAAATCGGCAACCTCACCTATGTGGACCGGGTGAAGGACTCGCTGCGACGCCGCGGCGAAAACGTGTCGTCCGTCGAAGTCGAACAGACGGTGATGGGTCATGCGGCCGTGCTCGAGGCTGCGGCGGTGGGCATTCCCAGCGAACTCGGCGAGGACGACATCCTCGTTGTCGTGGCCTTGCAGCCCGGCGCGACAGTGGATTTCGCCGAGCTTCTGGATTTCTGCTCGGCCCGCATGCCGTACTTCTGCGTGCCCCGATACCTGGAAGTGATCGACGAGATTCCGAAGAACGTCATCGGACGCGTCCGCAAGGACGTGCTCCGCAACAGGGGACTGGGCGCCGACGCCTGGGACCGCGAAGCGCACGGCTACGTGCTCAGCCGGTAGGGAGAAAAGTAGATGTCGTTGTCATACCAACAGCAATTCGTCCTGGACGGAGTGGCGGCGCGGGCAGCCATTCTCAACCTGGACGCGCGACACAACCGGCTGTATTCGGCCGGGGACCTGGGCGGCTGGATCGCCACTTTCCGGCATGCCGGCGCGACCTACGTGCGGGCAGGGGAGTCGTTCACCGACCTGCGCAAGGCCTTCGACGGGGGCGATGGTGTGCGACTGGTGACCGTTGACCACGAAATCACGGTGGACGGTGTCGACGCGACCCAGACATGCGTGGCCCTGCTGCTGCGCGACAACCAACTTCAGGCGTCCGGCACCTTCATCGACCGGCTGGTCTACGAGCGCGGCGGGTGGTACTTCACGTCACGCGAACTCGCATGGGATCACGTGCCGCACGAGAGCGCGCTACCCGTGTGAGCGAGGGTATCCGATACGAATTCGCTTTCGGCACATACGACGATGCGCTGCGCATGGTCGGTGTCCGGACAGCGCCGAGATATGCCGGGACCGCGGTGAGCGGAGCGCGAATTCAGCATTTCGCGTCGATGGTGCGCGATCCCAACCCCTCCTACTGGGATGCCGACTTCGCGCGTCAGGCGTGGGGCGGCCTGATCGCCCCGCCCGCGTTGTTGATGGGCTGGGTGATCCCGCCACCATGGCTGCCCTCGGATGAGCCGCCGACGCCGTCGATCGCGATCCGCGTGCCGTTGCCCGGAACGACGTTCATCAACGCCTCCAACGACGTCGAATTCCCCACCACCATCCTCGAAGGTGATCGACTCCACGTGATCGAGGAAGTGGTCTCCGTGTCGCCGGAAAAGAAAACGCGGCTGGGCACAGGGCATTTCGTCGAGACGTGTGACGAGTTCCACCGTGCCGACGGCACGCTGGTCGCCATCAACCGGAACACGCTCTTCCGGTTCACGCCTGCGGTGCAGCCATGAAGACGTACCGTCGGCTGGCGTGGGAAGACGTCACCGTGCCGACCGAGCTCACAGAAGTGGTCGACACGGTCGACTACCAACGCGTCGTGATGAACCCCGGGGCCACATGGGACTACTTTCCCGGTCACTTCGATCCGGAATACGCCCAGCGGCACGGACATCCGACGATCTTCGTCAACACCATGCACATCGCTGGTTTCGTCGATCGGATCGCCACCGACTGGTCGGGGCCCTACAGCAGGGTGGTGCGGCGAAAGGTCTCGCTGCTCGGCTCGTTCTACGCGGGCGACTCCATGGTCGGCCGCGGCCGGGTCGTCGACAAACGGCTCGAGACATCCGGTGGAAACCCCCGTCACCTGGTCGATCTCGAGATCGCCGTCTTCAATCAACGCGACGAGCTCTGCTGTCCCGCCGAGCTGACGATCGAACTTTCGCCTTAGCTCGCCCTTTTGTCTCGAAGTTGGACTTATGTCACGCATTTTGCTGATCAGCGTGTCATAACCCGTCACTCGTCGGGCAACAGTGCTCCGGCGATCACTCGAGTTCGGGTAGCGTGTCTGCGCACACCGTCGACTGCAGCTCGACGTACGCCGACAATCCCTCGGCGCCGAACTCTCGCCCGATGCCGGACTGCTTGAACCCGCCGAACGGTGCCGTGGTGTCGAGCGTGTACATGTTGATGCCGAAGGTGCCGGTTCGAACCTTGGCGGCGATCTCCAAGCCATGGGCGACGTCGGCGGTCCACACCGATCCGCCCAGGCCGTAGTCGCTGTCGTTGGCGATCCGGACGGCCTCGGCCTCGTCGGAGTACTTTAGAACGGTCAGGACCGGTCCGAAGATCTCCTCGCGCGCGATCTTCATGTCGTTGGTCGCGTCCGCGAACAACGTCGGCTGGACGTACCAACCGCGGTCGTAGGGTTTGTCCTTGCCGCCCATAATCATTCGCGCACCCTCGTCGACGCCGGCCTGGATATATCCCTGCACACGCTGCTGCTGGCGTTGGGCCACAAGGGGCCCGACATCGGTGGCGTCATCGGCGGGATCGCCGACCTGCAGGCACGACATCATCTCGGCGAGGGCGTCGACGACCTCGTCGTGTTTGCGCTCGCTCACCAGAATCCGGGTCTGCGCAACGCACGCCTGCCCGTTGTTCATCAGGCTGGCCGTCTTCAGATGCTTGACGGTGTGTCCGAGGTCGGCGTCGTCGAGGATGATCGCCGCCGATTTGCCACCCAGTTCGAGGCTGACGCGCTTGAGCTGTTCACCGCACAGCGAGGCGATATGCCTGCCCGTCGCCGAAGAACCGGTGAACGAGATCTTGTCGACACCGGGATGGCGCACCAGGCTCTCGCCGGTTTCTCTGCCGCCGGGCACGATCGAAACCACGCCCTCCGGCAGGTCGATCTCGTCCAGCATCTCGGCCAACCACATGGCGTCCAAGGGTGTTTCGGGCGCGGGCTTGACCACCACGGTGCACCCGGCGATCAACGCCGGGATCATCTTCGGCATGATCAGGAACTGCGGCACGTTCCAGGGCACGATCGCGCCGACCACGCCGACCGGAGCACGCCGCAGGTGGACTTCGCCGAACAACCCCGGCCGTCGTTCGACCCACGGGAACTCCTTGGCCGCCGCCATGTTGAGGTGCATCTGGGCGACGGCGCCGGTGCCCTGCCCCAACCGGCTGAAGCTCTTGGGTGAGCCCATCTCCGCGGTGATGAGGTCGGCGATCGCGTCGGTCTCAGCCATGTAGATGGCGGCGAGTTTCTCGATCTTCTCCATCCGCTCGCCGACGCTCATCCGCGGCCACGGCCCCTCGTCGAAGGCCTTCCTGGCAGCCCTGACCGCCCTGTCGACGTCCTCGGGGGACGCCTCCGGTGTCTCGCCGATCGACTGTTCGGTGTGGGGGGAGATCACCGAGAGCCGTTGACTGCTCGATGGCGCCTGCCAGCGGCCGCCGATGTACAGCTCGTCGTAGTTCAGGGATCTCATGCCGTCGCCTCCTCGTGGGGCTGGACACGCCGTTGCGCAAAACTCGTTGGTATCGAGTTCGCCCGTCCCGGCGCCACCGCCCTGCCCCACAGCCTAAAGTTGCTATTAATGTAAACATAGCTAAAAAGGCAGGGCACGTGAACCACCCGCAGTCAGACGATTGGCGCCGATACCCGTTCCAGCTGGTACCGGGAGATCCGCAGCTCGACTTCCCGGCAGCCGAGGCGAATCACCCGGACTTCGAGTCCGATACCTGGTTTCTCGCCGGCGAGCTGACCGGACAAAGTGGACGCGGCTATGCGTTCCTGTCGATCTTCAACAAGAACAGACCCGGACTCGGCGCGATCGTCGCCGACTTCTACACCTTCGCGCTGTTCGACCTCGACGCCGGCGCGTACGGGACCTACACCGACTACGACATGCCGCCAGCGAACATGCAACCGGGCGCCGTTCCGAAGATGTCTGTCGCCGACGAGTGCCTCGACATCGCCTACGACAGCGGCGCAGGCAACGCGACGTGGCGGACGTGTCGTGACGATCAGGGCGCGCTGCTGCCGTACACCTACGACGTCACCTTCGTCGGCACCGACGCAGACGGCGCTGCGATGCGAGTGGACCTGCATGTCACCCCGTCACGCGCGCCGGTGCCGTTGGGCGCGGCGGATCACGGCGGCAAGATCGAGTGCTTCGGTCAGGCGGACACCTACTCCTATCTCCAGACCGGAATGACGATGACGGGCACGCTCACGTGGGGTTCATCCTCCGAGCCGGTCACCGGCAGCGCGGGTCACGTCGACAGACAGTGGTTCCCGACCGTCGCCAATAGCGGCGGGGCAGACGGCGACGTTCGCTGGCGCGCTCACGAGTGGCGCACCATCAATCTCGACAACGGTGTGGACCTGAGCATCTGGCGGCAGTTCGATCGAACCGATCGCAATGCACTGCAACCCTTTTCAGGTGCCACCACGAGTTCACCGGAGCCCGGCGCCGACCCCGAGTATGCGGACGACATCGAGGTGTCCGTCGACAGCTACGTGCGGTGGCCCGAAGCGGTGCGCACCCTGTACCGGCCGCCGGCAGCGGCGAGATACATGCCCGACCGACACCGGCTGACATCCCGCAAGCTCGACCTCGACCTGACCGGCGAACCATTGGTGCCCGCGCCCGGACACGGCCTGCCCCTGGAATACATGGAGGGACCATTTCACTATCGCGGGACGCTGCGCGGAGAGCCGGTCAGCGGCTTCGCGTTCTACGAGAGATCCCTGGCGCTGTACCGCGATTGGGAGTTGGTCGATGTGTTGGCCAGCGTCGTGGGTGAAGCGCGCGTCGAGACCCTGCGGGGACTGGTCGACGGCGGTCGTCGCGACGAGGCCGTGGCGCACCTGCGTGACGAGATCCTGCCGTCCGGCACCGGGATAACGCAGCTCGTCGACGATCTCATCGTGGCGTTGTCCAAGGATTGAGTGCGGGCCGAAACTGAGCTTGTGTGCGAACTTTCGAAATATCCAGCACAACCTCAGTTTCGGCGTTCGATCGCCTGAGCCCACGTCGTGTGGCGGTGGTGCAGACCCGGTTCGTTGCGGCCGAAGACAAGGTGCTCCCGTGCGCCGGACTCCAGGTTGGCCTGCAGACCCGCGACGAGCGCGTAGTCCTCGTCGCGGACAGTGGAGTGTGCGTAGTCGAAGACCGCCGCAGCACCTGCGGCCGTGGCTTCGTCGGACACATCGAGCGGCGTCGAATTCTGGTGCACCGTGATGGACCGGCCCGCCACGTCGGAAGGGTAGACGCGGAACAGTTCACCGTTGGCGATCGTGCACGACAGGACGATATTCGGGAACAACGCGTAGATGACGACCATGCTCTGCAAGGGCTCCCACTGTTCCTCGGGAACGTCGTCGAGGTCGAGAATCCCGTTGAGCGGAAACACCAGTCGGTGGTGCGGACCGAAGGAGTCGAACACCGTGCAGTTACTGCGGGCGATCGTCGCGAAGGTTTTCTTGTGCACCGTCGCGAAGTGGTAGTTCTCGGCGAACGTGTCGATCGCCAGCTTCCAGTTGATCGGGCAGTCGAGCACCTTCTCACCCAGCGGCGACCACCGGCCGATGCCCCAGGAGTCCAGTTCCTCTGCAAGGGGTCCGAGGAAGGCCGGGATGTCCAGCGTCGCGTCCCGGGCGAGCGAGATCCACAGAAACCCTGCGCATTCTGTCGCAGGCAGCTCGGTCAATCGCGCTGTGCCCGACGATGTTTCGGGAAACCCCTCCTTGCCCGGCACGCCGACCAAATCGCCGTTGAGGTCGTAGGTCCACGAGTGATAGGGACACGCGAGCCGACGGGCGGCACCACAACCGTCGGCGATGCGCGACTGGCGGTGCAGGCAGACGTTGTCGAACGCGCGCACGACCCCGTCGGCAGCGCGGGTCAGCAGGATCGACCGGCCCATCACGGTCTTGGTGCAGTACGTGCCGGGCCGCGGCAGTTCCGAGACATAGCCGACGAGCTGGGGACTGGCCAACAGCATCGCCATGTCCTGCGCGTGACGCTCGGCGGACGTGTACGTGTCCGCAGCCACCGAGCACTGCGACGGCATCAGATCGGTCGTCTTGTCCCGTGCGAGCTTCACCGCCCGGCGGGTGAGGTCGATGAGCAGGTCGCGGTCCATCACTCGTCCTGGGTCGTGGGCTTGGTTGGCCATCTGCTTATTTTTATGATGATAGTGACAGTATGTCAAAAGTCGCTGGTGAACGGTGTGGCCGGCGTATCGTCCGCAGCGGGTCGGGGGGCCGAAGATGCGATGGAGGGCTCATCGATGGCGCTCGCGGGGACCAAATCAGCCGGCCGCTTGACGCGCTTGGCGATGGCAACGGTAGCGGCCGCACTCCTGCCTTGTTTTGTCGACGTCGTGGGTGGCTCCTCGCCGGCCACGGCCTTTTCGAATCCGAGTCTGGCGGTCGAACAACTCGATGTCCCCTCGACGGGGATGGGCCGCAATGTCCGCGTCGAGTTTCTGTCCGGCGGTCCCGATGCGCCGGCCCTCTACCTGCTCGACAGCATGGAGGCAGGGGATGACTTCAACGGCTGGGACATCAATACCGCGGCGTTCGACTGGTACAGCGACTCCGGGCTTTCGGTTGTCATGCCGGTCGGCGGCAAGTCGAGCTTCTACAGCGACTGGTACGGTCCCGCCGTCGGCAACGGGCAGACGTCCACCTACAAATGGGAAACGTTCCTGACGCAAGAACTTCCGGCCTGGCTCGCGGCGAACAGGAACGTGCGGCAGACGGACAACGCGGTCGTCGGATTCTCGATGGGCGGTTCCTCGGCGCTGATCCTTGCCGCATATCACCCGCAGCAGTTCAGATTTGCGGGATCGCTGTCGGGCTTTCTGAACCTCGCCGCACAGCCGGGCCAGGTCAGCACGGCCATGATGTGGAACGGCGGCTTCAATCCAGCAGCCATGTGGGGTCCGCCGGGCGACCCGGCTTGGGCGCGCAATGACCCCACCGTCCAAGCAGGCAGGGTTGCGGCCAACGGCACACGCGTCTGGGTCTACTGCGGCAACGGCACTCCGACCGACCCCGCACTGGCGAGTCCGGACGCCCCCATCGCCGGCCTCGGATTCCTGGAGGGGTTCGCGGTCGAGTCCAACCACGCCTTCGTCGACGCCTATGTCGCCGCGGGTGGGAACAACGGCGTGTTCAATTTCCCCGCAGGCATCCACAGCTGGGGCTATGCGGGGCAGCAACTCCAGCAGATGAAACCCGACATCCAGAGGACGCTCGGCCTCGCTGACACGGCCCGAACCTGACTTGCGACAATCGAATTCGGGCAGGTGGTTGATCGCGCGCGCAGAGCGGGCGTTGTCCGAGGACGTGCCCGCGCCGCCGGACGACGTTCGCGCGTTCTACACCGACCTCGACAACATCAAGGCGGTCCATCCGCTGGTGGTTTCGGTACGCGTCACCGCACGTATCGAACTGGCGGACGGATATCACCAGAGTTACCGCGTGAAGGACCGAATTCCGCTCGGCCCGTTGACCATGCCGACGAGTTATACGGCGCACCTGACGGTGCCGACGGCCGGCGATGTGATCACCGAAGCGCGTCAGTTCCCCGGCGTCCGACTGTATGGCGTCGTGTCATTCGATTCCGTCGGCGTGGGCACCCGGGTCGTCGAACGCCTGACGATCGACGCGCCTCGGCCGCTCGCCGCGATCACCGTCCGCGAAGCGGTCGCGGCGCACGGGGTGATGCTGGCGGGTATCCGCCGCCACTTCGGTGGCTAGGCGTCTTCCGGGGGCGACTCAGCCGCGTCGAGCACGCTGACCGCGATGCCGTAGGGCAGGAACCGGACCTTCCGGGTCGGGTCCGTATTGGTCTTGTTGGCACGAAGCGCGTCCAACTCGGTCGGATAGACCTGTTCGATTTGGGCGCCCCCGTCGCTGTCGACGGTGTAGATCGCCCATACACCGTCTCCGGTCTCGCCGGTGGTCTCCGGCTCCCTCTTCGGCCGCGAAAACCGGGTGAACTCGTCGACGAGACTGGCCCAACCTGCGCGTTCGCCAGACGTGTTGATGAACCTGCCCACGCCGTCCAGCGCGTCGCGCAGCCCTTCACCGGCCTCGCGGACGACGCGGTCGAACTCTTCGGGATCGAACCCGAAAGGCCCATTGCTCATTGTGGATCCTCCTCACGCCCATGCGCCGCTGCACGGCGTAATCCCAGTGTGCCTGCAGGTGGCGAAGTAGTCGACTGGGGACGGAGGTGGTAGGGAACCTTGTGACTTCTCTGACGGTTGGAAGCCGCCAGCTTCTTTTCACGCCGCTTGGGCGTGAAGGGCCAGTCCGGCCCGGAGGATGTTGCGTGCGGCGTGTTCGTCTGCCGAGGCGCGATGCGAGCATCGCCGGCATTGGAAGTCCGCTTGGGTGACCCGGTTTTCCGGTGCTGCGTGTCCGCAATTTTCGCAGCCGTCGGAGGTGTGCCGGGGGTCGACCTCAATCCAGGTGCGCCCAGCATCTTCCGCTTTGGCGCGCAGAATCGACACGAACTGGCCCCAGCCGGCGTCACTGATACTCCTATTGAGCCCGGACTTCGCCCGGGCACCGTTGGGCAGGAACTGCCCTGGGTTGTCGGGGTCAGGCGCGGGTTTGGCCCGACGCAGTATGTTCGCGATCCGTAGATCTTCGACCGCCAACAGGTCGTAGCGACCCACTAGCGTTCGAGCTTGTTTGTGGTGGAAGTCCTTGCGCTGGTTGGCGATCTTGCGATGCCGGGCGGCCACCGTATCGCGCTGCCGGATACGGTTGTTCGAACCGCGCTTGGCGCGTTGTAGTCGCTGCAGGGCTGCGGTCAACCTATCCGCCGCGGCACGGCCCCAGCGAGGGTTGTCCACACCTGCCCCGTCGCTGAGGGTGGCGAAGCGCACAATGCCGACATCGATCCCGGCGTGGCGGCCGGTCGCCGGCAGCGGATTGGCTGACACATCCTCATAGGACAGCACCAGCGTCCACCGCCGTCCCTGGCGTTTGATCTGGATCGTCTTCACCCTGCCTTGCACCTCGCGGTGTAGGTGGACCTTGACCTGGCCAACACCTTGCAGATACACCCGCTTGGCCTCCGGCAGCCAGCGGGCGCCGTCGCCGTCCTTGGGCCACTCCACACTGTCGAACCGAGCCTTGCCTTTGAACCGTGGATAGCCTGACTGGAGGCCGGGCTCGGGTGTCTTCACCCGCCGGAAGAATCCAGCGAATGCCCTATTGAGTCGGCGCAAGGTGGCCTGCTGACTCGAGAACGACCACACTGCCTGGTCGGGCCGCGAGGACCTGATCTCGGTCAGCTGCGCCGACTGGTCGCCGTAGTGGATGCGGGTCTTGCTGTGCGCCCACCCCTCTCGACGCTCCAGCAACGCCGCGTTGTACAGCTCGCGGTGCGACTCCACACACGCCGCCAACGCGATGTGCTGGCGCGCGGTCGGGCGCAGCCGGAACACATACGCCCGTCTCCGACGACGCCACCGCATCGCCCTGGTCCTTGGGGCACCACGCCACGTCAAGCCCCAGCGAGCAACACCCCACCCGGTGTACGACGAAACCGACGCTGCGACATAATCACGCACCATACGAAACGACACCGACAAACCTTGCGCGATCCCACGCTGTTCACCACCCCTGATTCCCCCGACGACTAAAGCCGCCGGTCTCCTCGGGATGCACTGATGGCCTTCACACGCTCGGACGCGCTGGCGATCGCCGAGCGGTCGCCAGCGGCGGCAGGTGCCCGCGACAAAGACGGGTGGGTTGGGCTGTTCACTTCGGATGGCCGGGTCGAAGACCCAGTCGGCTCACAGCCCCACCGCGGACAGGGGGCGATCGCCCGTTTCTACGACACGTTCATCGGCCCACGCGACATCAAGTACAGCGCCGATGCCGACATCGTGACGGGCTCGACCGTCGTGCGCGACGGCGAACTCGAGATTGCGATGGGACCGATCACATTGCGCGTACCGGTGTACATCCGCTATGACCTGAAGGAGGACGGCGGCGACTTGAAAATTGCTGCGCTGTCGGCTTTTTGGGAGCTACCTGCCATGGTCGGCCAGTTCCTTCGGGGCGGAATCGGCGCACTGCCCGCGGGACTGCAACTGTCGAAGGGTCTGCTGGTCAACCAGGGTCTCGTCGGCGTCCTGGGGTACGTCGGTGGACTGCGGGGAACCGGGCCGCAGGGCAAGCGCCGGTTCGGTGAGTTCCTGGCCGACGCGCGGGCCGGCGACGAGGTCGCGGTACGCCGCTGGCTCGGCAAAGGTGCGCGGGTGACGAACGGCGACGACCTGCCCTTGAGCACCGCAGAGCTGCTGTCCCGCATCGCCGCCTCCCGCCCCCGCAAGATGATCGCGGCGGGATACAGCGTGGTCGTCGGGATGGACCGCGACGGGCGCCGCGACGTACTCATCGCCGAGGTGGCGGCCAAGCCGTTCGCGATCCGCAGGCTTCGCTACTTCACGGAGAACACAGCAGACGGCTGATTCCCGCCACAGGTTTCGGCGTCGACAGCCCGGGGCAACCGAACGACATGCGACTGACTGACGCACGCAAGGTCGCGATCGCCGGCGTGTTGGTGGCGGCGGTGTTGGCGGCCTGTCTCGTCGTTCCCGCGATCGGTCAGGTCCTCACACTCGAGGGAACGTGGCTGGCCGCCGCGATTCTCGGACTGCCCACCGCCGCTGTCCTGACGGCGACCGGCTACCGCCATTACGGCCTGGGTCGCAGTCTCGCCGTCGCCTTGGTCGTAACGGTCATCACGCTCGTCATCACCTGGGTCGTCTCGGTCTTTGTCGTCGCCTCCGCGCTTGGCGGATCGGCCACGAGCATGATCATGGGAATCGTCCTCTACGGCGTCCCCGCGATCGTCGTGTTGATTCTCGGGCTCCTGGCGCTGCGGCTGGTGCCGGGCCGATCGGCGGCCGACCAATCGTTTGACCACGTCGACGCGGGGTAAACCGTGCGCATGGAGTCCCGCCATGACAGCAAGTCCGAATCCGACGTCGACGACGACGAGCACGTCGCGGCATCGCGCGCGGGAAAAGAGGGCGGGGACGACGGCACGTACGTCGGCCGCACGGGTTCCGATGATGCCCTCGATGCAGGCGAGACGGGAGCCGAGGCGCGCGGCGAAGCCGAGCGCTAGCAGCGGTGTTGTCTCGATTCGGTCGCGTTGGCCGCTGCGCGGCGGCCGGACGTGAGACGGTATGAGCACCATGCCCGTCGACGACGAAATGACCTACGAGCAATTCGGTCGCCAATTCTTCGAGATAGCCGTGACCGAAGATCGTGTCGGCGGCGCTATCGCCGCCATCGCCGGTGACGAGTTCGAGATGGGTCCGATGGCGCAGGGTCCGGGCAAGGTCGCGAAAGTGACTGCCAAGGTCAGGATTCAGGAACCCCGCCTGACTCGCGACGTCGGTGAGATGATCACCTTCGCCATCCGGATCCCGTTGGAGATCGACCTGGTCGTCGACCTGCGGATCGACAAGCCGAAGTTCATGGTTTTCGGAGAGATCGCGCTGCGTGCGACCGCGCGTGCCGCCGAACCGCTGCTGCTGATCCTGGATGTGGAGAAACCGCGGGCGTCCGACATCTCCATCCACGTCACGTCGAAGTCGCTGCGTGGTGAAGTGGTGCGGATACTCGGGGGGATCGACGCCGAGATCAGGCGGTTCATCGCGGCTCACGTCGCCGGTGAGATCGACAGCCCGGCCTCGCAGAAGGCCAAGATCATCGATGTGGCGGACAGCATCGACGGAGCCTGGTCGGGCGTCTGACGCTCGACCCACGTACGATCTCCCGGTGCATCGACTCACCACCGCCCTCGCGCTGTCCGCCGGGCTCCTCACCGCTGCCGGCCTCGCGGCCTCTCCGGCCCAGGCCGAGCCGGTCGACGACGCCTTCCTGTCGGCACTGACGGACGCCGGTGTCACCGCAATGGATCCGGGGAGCGCGACGGCACTCGGTCAGCAGGTCTGCCCGATGCTCGCCGATCCCGGTCAGACCGCCGCCGATGTCGCCAGCAAGGTCGCGGATGCGGGTGGGATGTCCCTCGGACCGGCGACCATGTTCACCGGCGTTGCGATCTCGATGTTCTGCCCGGTGATGATGTCGTCCATCGGATCCGGCGGCTCGCTCGATTCACTGCCGATCCCGCTGTCGATTCTGGGCTTCTAGGCGACCACGGCCGCCAAGCGCGGCCGTTTGGGATTCCGGCCGTCCCCCTCCGACCGACCACGGACGTGACGCCACAGCCACGGCATGAGCATGTTCTGCGTCCACAGCACCTGTGAGTGTGCACGGGACCGCAGCGACGGGTGCACCGCGCCATCGCCTTGGGCCCAATCATGATTGCTACCGGGAAGACCAAGCGCCTCGGCTGCCGCGCCTGCGAACAGTATGTGGCCCTTGGTCGATCCATGGATGCGGTCCCGGCTCCAGATCTCCGGGTCCACCATCGACGGCGCGTCGTAGAGGTCGACGAGCCGAAATCCGTGTCGTTCGGCAGCCGTCCTGATTTCACCGTTGATCTGTTCGACGCGCGACACGAGAACGCGTCCGATCGGCAGGATTTGCGCGAGGTCCGGAAAGGTTGTCGTCACGACCGTGGCACCGGATTGGGCCAACCGCGTATGCAGCGTGTCGAGATCGGCGAGAGCACGATCGAAAAACGGTCCGGGCCGGGTGATGTCGTTCATGCCGATGCACACGGTGATCAGATCCGGACCCATCGCCAACGCGTGCGGCAACTGCCCGACCAGCAGGTCGACGATTCGTCGGCCGCGGACGGCCAGGTTGGCATATTCCAGTCCGGGGTGGTGGGAGTCGATGATCATCGCGAGCCGATCGGCGTAACCGACCAGCCCGTCTGAATCGTCGCCGTCCCAAAGGCCTTCCGTCTGGCTATCGCCGATTGCGACATATCGGGAGTACCGAGGCACACCCGAACTCTAGCGGCGCAGAGCGGATTCCACCCGCGTCGCCCCGGCGGCCACCGCGAGGTCACGGTGGCGATCGGACACGACGGCTCCGCCGGCGCGCAGGACGTCGATGACGCCGGCGACGTCATCCGCCCGGTAGCCGTTGAACTGCACAGCGACGGCCCACCACGACATCAGCGAGTCCAGTCCGCGATCGGCATTCGCGCCGAGCTCGACCAGCGCCGCGACGGTCGCGGGCAGGATCATTCGCGCGGCAAGCTCGATCGGTTGGGTTCCGCTCGGCAGCGGGGAGTCGACGGAAGCGCCCGCGCGCACCAGGGCGCGCACCATCTCAGGGTTGACGTTGTCGGCGGAGCCGTCGAGCACATGCATCGGAGTAGCGCCATCGGAATCCACGAGCGCGGGATCGACGCCGTTGGCCAGCGCGTGATTGAGAGCCACGGCGCGGCCCCGCCGGACGACCTCGTGCAGGATCGTCGTGAATTTTTCACCGCGCGCAGACAATTCGATGCGGCGACCCGCATCGGCACCCGCGTCGATGAGGGCGACGGTGATACCGGCGGCGAGCGAACGCACCGCGTACCAGAGAGGCGTCGCACCGCACGGATCGACCGGGTCGGGATCCGCACCCATCTGCAGCAGCTCGATGACCCTCGTGTCGCCGACATGGGCGCGCTCGAAGAGGTCCAGGGCGTTCGGATCGAGCGGCACCGTCCAGGCGGGGCGCCCGACTCCGAGCGCATCCAGCACCTGGAGTGTGCCGGGGCGTTTGGCTCCGAGGTCAAACCACGGCCAGGGCGCCTCACCCTTGATGACGAATTCGTCGACCGGGATGCGGGATTCCTCGGTGATCGTCCTGCCGTCGTCCTCGTACGCGGACGAGAACGCCAAATCGTCGCCGTCGCGCGACACGATCACCTCCACGGGCCCCTCGTGGTAACGCGCGATTTCGATCACAAGAAGGGAATTGTCCCAAAACGAAGGAGGGGACCCCGACTGGATGCCCCTCCTTGGTGGTTCTCGGACTATCGGACATCGACGTAGACGATGTTGTCCTGAACTGTGGCGTAGGTGCGCTCGCTGCCGATGACGGGTTGCCCGGCGTCGATATGGGTGAAGGTCTGGCCGGGCCGTACCGCGACGACCTGGGCCTCATCCAGCGGCGTGCTCCCGAGCCGGTTGACGATCACGGTGTATCCCTGAGCCCTCAGCTGGCCGATGGTGTGCGTCGCACTGTCGGAACCGGAGGGCGCGGCGGTGGCCGGCGCGGCCAGTCCGATGATCGCGGCGGCAAGCCCGCTAACGACGGTGGCGGCAAATCCGAACTTGTTCATGAGACTGCCTTCTTTCTTGCTGTTCTCCAGTTCTGCATCAAACTCTGGTTGGTGGAACCGGCAGCCCAGCGCATTAATTCCGCTGGCAGAAATTGATCGCCGGTTGGCAGAATTCGATCACTCAGGTCAAGAAAGGTGACGAGTTAGCAAAGCGCGGGCCTAGAGAAGCCGGGTCAATCGCGTCAGGTTCAGCGGCACTCCGGCGACGCTGAGTTGGCCGAGGATGTCCTCCAGTCGCTTGCGCGGCACGTCCATCTGCCACTCCGACACTTCCGCCGAAAGGCACACCACGTCGGGGGCGAAGCTGACACCGGTCAGCCGCAGTCCGTGGGGCAACTCCGGAAGTCGCACCGGATAGGCCGGTGTCCGTGCTGGCAGCGTCCACCGAAATCGACCGGCAACGAGGCCCCGCGGCCGCAGCCACAGTGTCGACCCGTCCAGCCGTGCGTCGATCTCGATGTGACCGAGCATGGGGCGGCGCGCCAGTCGCAGCCGGGCGATCCCGTCGCCGCCGACCTGACCGGACAACCGCGGCTCCGCCCACCGGAACAGGTCGTCGAGCGCAGCGGCCGGCACCTCCACAGTGAGCTCCACCGGAGCGGCCACCAGCACCGGTGGTGCACTCGGCCGCATGTGGACGTTGTGCAGCATCACCGTCGCGTGGTCGAAATGCTTGTCTTCCCAACGGATATCGCTAGCCGCAATGCGGACATCGTTGAGTTGACCGACCGAAAGTCCGCGCACGTCGAGCCTGGAGTCGAACTCCGTGACGGTCAGTGTGAGCACGCCGTCGTCGAGTCGCACCGCGAGGCGTCGGCCGACGACCAGCCTGCGCACGGTCGTGAACAACGTCCGGTAGGCCGCGGCGGCGCCGCTGCTGACCGGGGCCACGGCAGCCGCGGACCACAGCGACGTCAGCATGTCGATCGGCCGGAAGGGATCGAACCGGCGAAGCGGACGATTCATGACCTCCAGCATCCGCCATCCCGGCGTGCGAGGGAAAGGCACCTCCGGTGAATCCGCGCCCAGCAGGAGGTTCGTCGCGCAGCGCTGCGGCGCGTGAACCGCCTTCCGTAAGGTGGAACCGATGACTTCTGTGGTGGTCGTCGGCAGCGGGTTCACCGGCTTCGAATGCGCCCGTCAGCTGGCACGAAAGATGCGCAGGCACAACGCTTCGGTCGACATCTCGATCATCTCGCCGGTCGATTACATGCTGTACACGCCACTGCTGCCCGACGTCGCGGGCGGTCTGGTGGATGCACGATTCGTCGCCATTCCGCTGGCCAATGCCCTGCAGGGCGTGCAGGCGATCCGCGGCAGGGTCGACGGTGTCGACTTCGACAACCGGACGGTCACGTTCACCGACCCCGAAGAGCGCTCACGACTTCTTTCCTGGGATCGGCTGGTGCTGACGCCGGGTTCGGTCACCCGGCTGTTCGACATTCCAGGCCTCGCCGAGCACGCGCGCGGTCTCAAGTCGACCGCCGAGGCGCTGTACCTGCGTGACCATGTGCTCGAACAGCTCGAGCTGGCTGACGTCGACGACGATCCCGGCCGGGCGGCGGCGCGACGGACGATCGTCGTGGTCGGCGCGTCGTACTCAGGCACCGAGCTGGCCGTGCAGCTGAGGGCGCTCGCCGATTCCGCGGCCAAGCAGATGGGCTTCGATCCGTCCGAGGTGAAGTTCGTCCTGCTGGATCTGGCCGAGCAGGTGATGCCCGAAGTGGGGGAGAAGCTCGGCGCCGCGGCGCAGCGGGTGCTCACGTCGCGTGGCATCGACGTGCGGCTCGGGGTCACACTCGCCGAAGTCCACGCCGAACACGTTGTGCTCAGCGACGACTCGCTGATCCGCACGCACACCGTCGCGTGGGTCACCGGCGTCACGGGTGCGCCTCTCATCGAGAAGCTGGGGCTGCCCACCGAGCGGGGCCGTTTGAAAGTCACCACGGAGCTGCAGGTTCCCGGACATCCCGATGTGTTCGGCGCGGGTGATGCGGCTGCGGTTCCGGACGTCACGCAGCCGGGCAAGATCACCCCGCCGACGGCGCAGCACGCCACGCGACAGGGAAAGGTGTTGGCCCGCAACGTCGCCGCCAGCCTCGGCTACGGAAAGCCCAGGGCGTACAAGCACCGCAACATGGGGCTGGTCGTCGATCTCGGACCGCGTTATGCGGTCGCCAACCCGCTCAACGTGCAGTTGTCGGGCTTTCCCGCCAAGATCGTGACCCGCGCCTACCACATCTATGCCATTCCGAGGTTCGTCAACCGGTGGGCGGTGTCGCTGGCCTATCTGACCGATGTGTTCTTCGATCGGTCGGTCGTCTCGTTCGGGCTGTCGACGCGGGAGGATGCGCAGTTCTCCGCCAGCGAAGGCATACCCATGCCCAAGCCGGACTGATTGGATTCCCGAGCCTCCCTCTTGGCGCACTCGATGCCGGTAACCTTCGACCGATGACTTCGGTAGCAATCCTGGGGGGCGGAGTCGGCGGCCTGAGCGCCGCGCACGAACTCGCCGAGCGTGGTTTCAAAGTGACGGTGTACGAGTGGCGCGACAGGTTCGGCGGTAAGGCGCGATCAATACCGGTTCCGGGCTCAGGGGTCGGCGGTCGCGAGGATCTGCCTGGGGAACACGGCTTCCGATTCTTCCCGGGCTTTTACTGGCATGTCATCGACACGATGGAACGCATCCCGTACCGCGGGGGTAATGTCGCCAGCCACCTCGTCGACGCGACCAGAATGTTGATGGCACAGGCCGGCGGCCGCAACGAGTTGATCGCGCCCGCGAAGCTGCCGACGTCGCTCAACGATCTCGCTGTGCTCGCCCAGTTCATGTGGGATTTCGGTGTTCAGCTGCGGATTCCGGTCTGGGAGCTCGCATCTCTGTTCCAACGACTGTTCGCGCTGCTCACTTCGTGCGACGAGCGCCGCTATGAGCAGTGGGAGCAAGTGAGTTGGTGGGAGTTCACCGGCGCCGAAGGCAAGTCCGAGCAGTTCAAGAAGTTCCTGGTCGACGGCATGACCCGAACGTTGGTGGCCGCGCAGGCCGAGAAGATGTCCGCGCGTACCGGCGGTTCGATCGCCACCCAGATCATGCTCGACATGATGAAAGTCAACGGCCGCGTCGACCGCGTGCTCGACGGGCCGACCAGCGAGGTGTGGATCGACCCGTGGCGGGCACGCCTCCTCGCGCTCGGCGTCGACTTTCAGCCGGGTTGCAAGGTCACCGACATTCAGTGCGACGGAATACATGTCATCGGTGCGGAGATCAATGACGGTGAACAGGTCATCACGGCCGACCATTACGTGGCGGCGCTGCCCGTCGAGAAGCTGCGCGAGATGATCAAGGCCCCGCATCCGTTGCTCACCGCTGAGCCGCGGCTAGCCAGGCTGGAGCATCTGACGGTTCGCTGGATGAACGGCGTGATGTTCTATCTCAACAAGGACGTGGCACTGCAGCGCGGCCATACGATCTTCATCGATTCCGAGTGGGCGTTGACGGCGATCTCCCAGGCGCAGTTCTGGCCCAACGTCAACCTGGAAACGTACGGCGACGGCAGCGTCGACGGGTTGTTGTCGGTCGATGTCTCGGAGTGGGAGCGGCCGGGCAAGCGAACCGGCCTGTGCGCGAAAGACTGCACGAAAGAGCAGATCTTCGAGGAGGTTTGGGCGCAGCTCGTCGACCATATCGACGACGGATCTCTCGACGAGTCCAACATCGTCGCGAAGTTCCTCGATCCCGCAATTCAGCTCCCCAATCCGAGCGGAACAACGAACCTGGAACCGCTGCTTGTCAACACGAAAAATTCGTGGAAAGACCGACCGTGCGCCGTGACGAGGATCCCCAACTTCTTCCTCGCCGCAGATTTCGTACGCACCCACACGGACCTGGCGACGATGGAAGCCGCCAACGAGGCTGCCCGGCGCGCCGTGAACGGGATTCTGGATGCGTCGGGATCCGACGCATCGCGGTGCAAGGTCCGCCCGCTGCGTGAGGTGCGCGCCCTGGCACCCCTGCGCGCTTTGGACCGCGCACGATGGGAGATCGAGAAGCCGGTCCGCTCGGTGCTGCGGGCCGTGCCGGGAGGCGATCTCGTCAGCGGGTTGCTCGGTCTTCGCTGACCGCCGACTAGGCTGACGCGGTGCCCAAACTCAGTGCGGGGCTACTGCTGTACCGCTTCGTCGACGACGACCTCGAGGTGCTCATCGGCCATCCCGGCGGCCCGTTCTGGGCACGAAAGGATGACGGTGCCTGGTCGATACCCAAGGGGGAGTACGGCGAGGGCGAGGATCCCTGGACCGTCGCCCAGCGTGAGTTCGAAGAAGAAGTCGGGAAGAAGCCGCCGTCGGGACCACGCACTGATTTCGAGCCGGTCAGACAACCCAGCGGCAAGGTCATCACCGCGTTCGCCGTCCGCGGCGACCTCGACCTCGAGGGAACGTTCTCCAACACCTTCGAACTGGAATGGCCGAAGGGTTCGGGAAACGTCAGGGAGTTTCCCGAAATCGACCGGGTGGGTTGGTTTTCCGTCGCTGCGGCTCGGCTGAAGCTGCTGAAAGGCCAGCAGCCGCTGCTGGACCGTCTGCTCGCGGCGCTCGAAGGCGGCGAACCGGACGTGTCTCGATAGCGTTGATGGTCAGTGCGCGGCCGTGGATCCGCCAGCCGGTCCGCGTCCGCATGTACTCGTCGTCGTATCGCAGGTGCCAGACGAGATCGGTGATCTGATCGCCGGTGATAGACCAGTGATGAGCGATGCACGTGATGCGGCCCAGAGCATAGTCGGCATCGTCGCCCGCGGCATACACCTCGCCGACGATCGCGTGCTCGGT
The DNA here is from genome assembly GCA_963721495.1 of uncultured Actinomycetota bacterium. Lineage (GTDB taxonomy): Bacteria > Actinomycetota > Actinomycetes > Mycobacteriales > Mycobacteriaceae > Mycobacterium. The sequence goes on from CAVRMG010000011.1 coordinate 103,309, forward strand.
GCGGGTTACGCCCGCCAGCGCCGCCATCGCCGAGCGGACACCGTCGCGGCCATGTTGTCGGCGCACCGGTTCCAACGAACGTGGCGGGTCCGGTAGTCGTAGTTCGGCTGTCTCCGTAAACAATTCGAGCACGTCGTCAAACCTGCGGTCGTCGACGGCCGACGCATAGAGGTGCACCAGGTCGGCCAGCGCCAGCCGGTCGGACGTATTCAGGCTCATCGCGCCAACGCCAGCCTGTCCACACACGCCGACAGCATGTCACGGGCCTCGTCGATATAGGCGGTCGGGGGCATCGCCAGCACGACACGGGAAGCGCCGAGCACAGCGAGCTTCTCGGCCCGCCCGGAGTCGATCTTCGTGACCAGGACCTGCACGGGCCCCGGGTCGATTTCTTGTTCGAAACGGTGCGGGCGCGACGCGGCCGGCCGAGTCGGCGATCCTGCCGTAGCGGACTCCCTGACGAGAAGGTGGTGCGTCGCAGTTTTTGCGAGAGGTGGGAACGCCGGTATGGGGTTTTTTGCGCTCGCAAGTTTCGGGTTCGTGTCCTGTGTCAATACGACCGCTATGACGGGGTTCGGCGATGTTGTCGGGTGGGCGAAGCACCAGGTGTCCTCCCGCGTTCCCAAGGCAGACCTCGATCAGCGCGACCCCGACTACATCCGCGAGCAGCTTCCCGGCCTGTGGCTGCTGGCGTCGCTGTATTTCCGTGCCGACGTCCGCGGCCTCGAACGGATTCCGACCGACGGGCCGGTTCTGTTGGTCGGCAACCACAGCGGCGGCAATCTCCCGCCCGACACGTTCGTGTTCACGCTCGCGTTCTGCTCGTACTTCGGCGTCGAGCGGCCGTTCTACCAACTCGCGCACAACCTCGTCGTGTCGATGCCAGGACTGGGATCGCTGCGCAAGTTCGGCACCGTCGCGGCCAACCACGAAAACGCCAAGCTGGCGCTCGACTCCGGTGCGGCGTTGCTGGTGTACCCGGGCGGCGACTACGAAGTGTTCCGGCCGTCGTGGCAACGCCATCAGGTCGACTTCGGCGGCCGCAAGGGTTACGTGAAGCTCGCTCGCGAGGCCGGCGTGCCGATCGTGCCGATCGCCAGCGTCGGCGGCCAGGAGGCGGCGCTGTTCCTCGATCGCGGGCAGTGGCTGGCCAGGCTGCTGAGGGTCGACAAGATGGCGCGCCTGAAGAGCGTCCCCATCCTGCTGGCCCCGCCGTGGGGCCTGACCGTCAGCGACATGGTGCCGCGACTGCCCCTGCCGACGAAGATCGCCATCGAGGTGCAGGACCCGATCGACGCCGACAGCGACGACGATGTCGTGCACGAAAAAGTGGAAGCAAGCCTGCAGGCCGCGGTCGACAGGCTCGCCGCCGAACGCCGGTTCCCGGTGATCGGCTGATGAGCGCTTGCGCGAAGAAGAGACGGGCCTGATGAGCGCTTGCGCGAAGAAGAGACGGACCTGATGAGCGCTTGCGCGAAGAAGAGACGGACCTGATGCGAGTACAACGGCAGTGCATCGTGGACGCCGATCGCGACGCCGTCTGGAAGGTCGTCAGCGATCCGGGCTGTTATCCGGAGTTCATGGCCAGCCTCGAGCGGTGGGAAACGCTCACCGAAGGCCCGGCCGACAAAGGTGCGCGCTACACGGTGCACTGGAAAGTCGGGTCCGTGCCGATCGGCGGCTCGATCGAACTCGTCGAGTTCGATCCGCCCCGCGAATTGACATGGGTCGGCATCACCGGCGTCTCGCAGCGCGGCCGGTTCCGGCTGCGCGACACCGACGACGGCCGCACCAAGGTCACGTTCCGTCTCTCGTACGAATCCGCGGGCAATCTGCTGGGTCTGATCGCAGACCGGGTGGCCGCCCGTCAGGTGGGGCGCAACATGGGCGAAACGCTGAAGAACCTGCGCCGAATGGTCGAGGCGTAGCCCGGACTATCCCGGCGGCAGCATAGGGGCGCCTGCGCCCGGGGCACCCTGGATCGGTACCACCGGCGTCGGGGTCACGGTCGTGACGCCGTTACCGCCGACCCTCGGTCCACCCGACGGGCCCATCTCTTCGAGCATGTCGGCCGCCTTCTGGCTGCAGTCCAGCATCAGCAGGATCCGGCCCGCAGAGGTCATTTTCTCGCTGTCGACCAGGCAGTTCGCCTGCGACAGCACACTGCCGAATGAGCCGCCGAAGTATCCCTTCAATCCCTGGCTCTTGAGGATCTGCAGGGCCTTCTGGTACGGCTCGCCGACCACGTTCACCTGGGTCGCCGGCTGAGACATGGCGACGCCCGCGCCGATCAGGGCAGCCGAGCCCACGGCCACGAGTCCGCCGCTGAGCACAACGAGCTTCTTCACGTGATCTCTCCCTATGTCGATGCGGTGCGAACATATCGCAGACGTGACCATTGTGAAACCGGAGAAAGCCCGCTCGGCGTTACATCGCCGGTTTCACCGCGACCCGCATGGCCGTGGCCAACGCGGCGGCCCGCGGGTCGGTGAAAATGCCTTCGAGCAGGAGTTTCTTACCGTCGGGGCCCGCCAGCGGGACCCTCCAGTTCGGATATTCGTCGGTGGTGCCCGGCTGATTCTGGGTACGCACGTCGCCGACGGCGTCGGCCAGCGACAGCGCCAGCAGCCGCGACGGCGTGCGGCCCAGGTATTGGTACAGCGCGCTGACCACCTGATCGACGCCGGTGTCGTCCAGATCGCCGCCCAGCAGTCCGACCCGGCGCAGCTCGTCCAGCCAGGCCGCCTGCTGGCGTCGATCGGCAGCCAGTTCCTCTTCGGCCGGCCGGGTCAGCAGTCCGAGTTCCTCGCGCAGGCGGACGTGTTCACCGGCCAGGTAGCCGGGGGTCGGCGGCAGGTCGTGGGTGGTCACCGAGGACAGGCAGGACTCCCGCCAGCGCTCGGCGGGCAGCGGTCCGCCGTCGCCATCGCGGTCCAGCTCGAACCACAGGATCGACGTGCCGAACAGGCCGCGCTCGCGCAGATAGTCCCGCACCCAGGGCTCGACGGTACCGAGATCCTCACCGACGACGACGGCACCCGCGCGATGCGCCTCCAACGCGACGATCCCGATCATCGCTTCATGGTCGTACCGCACGTACGTGCCTTCGGTCGGCGGAGATCCCTTCGGAATCCACCAGAGCCGGAACAGCCCGATGATGTGGTCGATGCGAACACCACCCGCGTGCCGCAGCAGGGTGTTGACGAGTGCGCGGAACGGCTCGTAAGCCTGGTTCGCGAGCTGATCGGGCCGCCACGGCGGCTGCGACCAGTCCTGGCCGAGCTGGTTGAACTCATCGGGCGGTGCACCGGCGGTGACGCCGAGTGCCAGCACGTCCTGCAGCGCCCACGCGTCGGCCCCGTTCGGGTCGACCCCGACCGCGAGGTCGTGCATGATCCCCAGCCCCATGCCCGCGGCCACGGACGTCGCCTGTGCGGCGGTGAGCTGATCGTCGAGTTGCCACTGCAGCCAGCGATGAAAGTCGACGTCGTCGCCGTGTTCGGTGGCGAATTCAGCGACGGCCGGGTTCGCGGGATGACGCAGGTCTTCCGGCCAGTCATGCCAATCGCCGCCGTGTTTCTCGGCCAGGACACACCAGGTCGCGAAGTCGTCGAGGCTGCGGCCCTGCCGCTCGCGGTACGCGGCGTACGCCAGGTCTCGGCCCGCCGAGCGCTTCACGAGGTACACCGCCTCCAAGGCGGCACGTTTGACCTTCCATACGGCGTCACGATCGATGAGCCTGGATTTCTCCGCACGTGCCTGCGCGTACTCCCGGGCCTTGCGGATACGCCCACGGTGGCTGACGTAGGCGAATTCGGGGATGGCCTCCACCCGCAGGTATATCGGGTTGACGAACCGTCGGGAGGTCGGCAGGTACGGCGACGGCTCCATCGGTGCGGTGGGCGCCGCGGCGTGCAACGGGTTGACGAGGATGAAACCCGCGCCATGCCGGGCGGCCGACCAGACGGCGAGTTCCGTCAGGTCCGTCAAATCTCCTATGCCCCAAGACCTTTGCGAGCGCACGCTGTACAACTGGGTGGCCAGGCCCCACGCCCGGCCCGCCGGCGGCTCCAAAGACGGGGGGGACACCACGATGGGCGAACTGATGTCGGACGAGCCCAGTTGCAGATGCACTTCGTGGTACCCCAGCGGCAGGTCGGCGGGCAGTTCGAAACTGGCCTCGCCGACGAGGCGGCCGTCGAGATCGTAAGGGGCCCTGTTGTTTTCCAGTTGACGCAGGCCGGTCCGGACGGACCCATCCTCGAGCCGGATCCACAGGCGCACCGGGTCGCCGTGGGTGACGTGCACCCAGAACGACGACGTAACCCCGGAGCGGCACACGATTAACGGAGGGAGTGGGCGGGACCAGTGATCGTGGTCGTACTCGGCCAAGGCGGCGGCGCGCCGGTACTCCGTGGCCGCGGGCACGCCGAGGGCGTCGAGCACGCCGAGCAGTGTGGACTCGCCGACGGTGACATGCCTTCCGGTCCAGTCGTCGTATTCCGTTGCGACGCCGTAGCGCCGCGCCAACTCGACGAGTGACTCCGGGAGGTCGGTCATATGGACAATCTTGCCCGTCCTCAATCCACGTCGCGCATCAACAGGTCATCCCAGGTGTCGCGGCGGACCACCAGGCGTGCCGTGCCGTTGTGGGTGAACACCACAGGAACTCGGCGGGCGCCGTTGTACTGGTTGGACATCGTGTAGCAGTAGGCGCCGGTGACGGGCACCGCGAGCAGATCGCCGACCGAGGGGTCGCGCAGGGCCACGCCGTCGACGAGTTGGTCGCCCGATTCGCAGTGCCGACCCACCAGACTGACCATGTCGCCGCCGCCGACCCGATTGACGAGCGTCGCCTCGAATCGCTGGCCGGTGAGCGACACCTCCAGGTTGTCGCCCATGCCGCCGTCGACCGCGACGTGGGTGACGACACCACGCTTGACGGTCGTGATGCGGTACAGCGTGCACGCACTGTTGGCGACCATGCTGCGACCGGGTTCGACGATGATGCGGCTGTCCTTGGGCAGCAACGCTTTCGCCTGGGTCACCATTGCGTCGGCGTAGTCGTCGAGTGAGGGCGGATGCTCGTCGTAGGTGTACCGCACACCGAGGCCGCCGCCGAGGTCGTAGACCTCGAAGGTGCCGAGCGCAGCGATGGGTTCGACCGCCGCCGCCAGCTGGTCGACGTTGAGCAGTTGCGAGCCGACGTGCGTATGCACGCCGTCGAGCCGGATCTTGGAACTGCGCTCGATTCGCGCGATCGCTCCACGGGCATCGTCGGGCATTAGGCCGAACTTGGAGCCCGCGTGGCCCGTCGCCTGCGAGGCGTGAGTGGCCGCTTCGACGCCGGGGATGACCCGCACCAGACACGGCTGCACGTGGCCCCGCGGCACGAGGCGCTCGAGCCGGTCGATGTCGTCGAAGTTGTCGACCACGATGAGGCCCACGCCATTCGCGATGGCCATTACCAGCTCGTCGTCGGACTTGGCGTTGCCGTGCAGGACCAGCCGGGCCGGGTCGGCCCCCGCCTTCAGCGCGGTCAGTATCTCGCCGCCGCCGGCGACGTCGATGTGCAAGTCCTCCTCGACCATCACCCGCTGAACTGCGGTGCAGGGGAACGACTTGGACGCGAAGGCCACATCGCAGTGTGGCCACCGACTGCGGAATGCGGCCAGATAGTCGCGCGCCCGCTGTCGCAACGCGTCCTCGGAGACGACGATCGCCGGGGTGCCGAATCGCGCGGCCACGTCGTCGAGGCGGCAACCGCCGACGGTGAGTGTGCCGTCACCGTCGGGTCGGGTGCCCGGCGGGAAGAGACCGATCAACTCCTCGGCCGTCGCCTCCGTGTGGATCGTCATCGACTCAGCCTGCCACCGCTTCCGCGAGTGTGAGCTCACTGCGAAGAACCCAAGCCGCGAATTATCGCGCTGGCTTCACGTTCGCGCCGGTGCTAACCTGTCTGTAATGATCCCTACAGAAACCTTGCCGACCAAGAGACAGCAGCAAGGCGAGAGTTCACGCGAGCTGATCCTCGACGCGACGGAGAAGCTGATGGCGACCCGTGGATTCGCGGCGACGTCGATCAGCGACATCCGCAAGGCGTGCGGCCTGCCGCCGAGCTCCATCTACTGGCACTTCGGCTCCAAGGAGGGCGTGCTCGCCGCCGTCATGGAACGCGGCGCTCAGCGCTACTTCGCGGCGATCCCCTCCGACGCCGGCCCCGAAGCGCAGCTGGCCGCCGCGGCGACCCAGCAGAGCCACCACCCGGACTTCCTTCGGCTGTTCCTGCTGCTGTCGCTGGAGCGCAGCGACGATCCCGCAGTCGCCGAGGTCGTGCGGCGGGTACGTGACACGGCGATCACCCGATTCCGCGACGCGATTGCACGACTGCTACCCCCCGACGTGCCGAAGCAGAAGGCCGCGCGTGTCGTCTCCGAAGTCGCCGCGATCGCGGTCGCGCTGTCCGACGGCATCTTCCTTGCCGACCATCTCGAACCCGACACCACAGACGTCGAACGGATGTACCGGCGGCTGCACCAGACACTCGCAGCGTTGATCCCGATCCTGTTGGAGGAGAAGTGACCGGAAGTTCACCGCGGACCGCGATCATCACCGGAGCCAACGCCGGCCTCGGCCTGGAATGCGCCCGCGCGATACTCGCGAACGATGCCTCCTGGCATGTTGTGCTCGCCGTCCGCGACCCGGCCCGCGGCGCGCAGGCCGTCGAACGCATCGGCCACGCCGACCGGTGCACGGTGCTGGAGATGGATCTCGCGTCACTGACGTCGGTGCGCGCCTTCGTCGACACCTTCCGAAGCACCGCGCTGCCGCCACTGCACGCGATCGTCTGCAATGCCGGCGTTCAGGTGGTGTCGGGCACCGAGCGAACCGCCGACGGTGTCGAGATGACGTTCGGCGTCAACCACCTCGGCCACTTCGCGCTGGTGCAGGGCTCTGCTCGACGATGTCGCGCGCCCGGCCCGCATCGTCGTCGTCAGCAGCGGCACCCATGATCCGGCCAAGCACACGGGCATGCCGTCGCCGAACTACACATCCGCCGACGCTCTCGCGCTCGGGTCGGACTCCGACGACGGCCGCGTCCGGTACACCACGTCCAAGCTCTGCAATGTGTTTTTCACCTACGAACTCGATCGGCGGTTGGGTGGCGGGGCAGGTGGCGTCACCGTCACCGCCTTCGATCCCGGGCTCATGCCGGGTTCCGGTCTCGCCCGCGACTACCCGCCGATCCAGCGCTTGGCGTGGCGGTACGTGTTCCCACTGCTGCGCGTCCTACCGAACGTCAACAGCACCCGGTCTTCGGGTGCGCGCCTGGCGGCGCTGGTGACCGATCCCCGGTTCCACGGTGTCACCGGCGCGTACTTCGAGGGGAAGCGGCCGATCCGGTCATCGGCCGATTCCTACGACCGCGAGAAGGCGCGCGACCTCTGGGAGACCAGCGAACAGTTGACCCACGTGACGAGTTGAGCGCAGAGGGCGTGTGCGCAGACCGTAGTCCGCACAACGCATTTCTGTAGTGTCCGGGACATGGCGCCCGAACCGCTCGATGTGGCCGTGGCGCAGAACCGGCGGGCACGCGTCGCGGTCGCGGCGCTGTTCCTGAGCAACGGGGCGCTCTTCGCCAATCTGCTACCGCGCTACCCCGAAATCAAGGCCGATCTGCATCTGTCCAACGCGGCCTACGGTGCGGCGGTCGCCGCGTTCTCCGCGGGCGCGCTGGTCGCCGGACTGGCCGCCGCGACCCTGATCCGACGTTACCGCTCGTCGCGGGTGGCGGTCGTCGGCACCATCGGCATCGCAGTGTTCGTCGTCGTCGCGGGAATCGCCACCACGCCGCTGATCCTGGGGGCGGCACTCTTCGTCGCGGGCGCGTCGGACGCGATCACCGACGTAGCCCAGAACGCTCATGGGCTACGACTGCAACGCCGCTACGGCCGGTCGATCATCAACTCGTTTCACGCCGTGTGGGCCGCCGGCGCCATCCTCGGCGGACTGATGGGCGCAGCGGCGATCGCGCTGCACATCTCGCGCGCAACACATTTGGGCGATCGCGGCCGTCGTATTCGGGGGCCTCGTCGTGATCGTTTACCCCCACCTGTTGAAAGGTCCCGATCACGACAACCGTCCGTCGGCGCGCACCGGCAGCGGGGGAGCTGCGGGTCCGGCGGTTTACGCCACGCTGCTCGCGCTGGTCATCATCGCCGTCGCAGGCGCCACCATCGAGGATGCGGGAAGTTCCTGGGCGACACTGTATTTACGCGACAGCCTGGGCGCTCCCGGCGCGGTCGCCGTGTTCGGTTACGTCGCGCTGGTCGGGTTCATGTTCATCGGGCGATTGATCGGGGACCGCCTTGTCGACAGGTTCGGCGAACGGACGGTGGTTCGCGCCGGTGGCTTCCTCACGGCGACGGGTATGGGTGCGGCATTGGTATTGCCGACGGTCGCGGGCACCATCGCCGGGTTCGCCGCTGCGGGGTTCGGAGTCGCCACCCTGATTCCGGCGGCGATGCATCGCGCCGATCAGCTGCCGGGTCTGCGCCCTGGAAGCGGATTGACGGTGCTGACGTGGCTGATGCGGATCGGCTTCTTCGGTGCGCCGCTGATCGTCGGTGTCGTCGCGGACGCGACCAGCCTGCGGATCGGATTGCTGTCGGTCCCCGTCGCAGGCTTGACGGTGGTGGCGCTCGTCGCGGCGCTCAGTGCGCGGCCCCGACCATCTCGATCGTGAGCACTCCGCCGATGATGAGCGCGATGCCAAGAGCCATGACCCAGGTCAGCGGTTCGTCGAACAGGAAGCGGGCGATGACCGCCACCAACGCGACGCCACATGCCGACCACACGCCGTAGGCGATGCCGACCGGCATGCCCAGTCCCAACGACACCCACAACAGATAGAAGGACACCAAGTAGCCGGCGACCACGGGCACGATCCACGCCTTCTTGCGGAAACCGTCTGAAGCGCGCAGCGACAGGGTTGCGAACACCTCGACGAGAATCGCGCCGGCAAGCGCCAGCCACATCACGACTCGACCGCGGCGGCGCGATGCGATCCGAACTCGACGAGCAGCACGCCGGCGATGATGAGCACGATGCCCGCCACGATCGGCCAGGTGAACGGGTCGCCGAAAAGTACGGCGGCGAGCACCGCGGTGACCGCCGTGCCCAACGCGCCCCAAATGCCATACGCGACGCCGACCGGTACACCGGCACGCAGCACCATCGTCAGCAGGATGAACGAGCCGACGTAGCCGGCGACAACCAGGACCAGCCACGCCGAATGGTCTTGCGACGCGCGCAGAGACAACGTCGCGGCGACTTCGGTCGAGATGGCCCCCGCCAAGAGCGCCCACTTTCGCACGCCATCAAGCTATGCCATCGCCTGTTAGACGACGCGCTCCACCATGGGCGTGAGCACCTCGTGCGCGAACCGGCGCAGTTCGATGTCGTCGCCGAAGTCCGGATCGGTCGGCGGCATCGAGATGTAGGTGAAGAACAGCCGGGCGAAGACGTCGGCGACCCATCGCACTTTCTGCGATGGTCCATCCGGAGCATCGCCGTGAATGTAGTTGGCGATGAACGCCGATCCCATCTTCAACAGTTCTGCCGAGTCGATCGGGGCCGGTTCGACGTGTCCGGCGCGGCGCAACATCGGGTGCTCGCGAGCGAACGTGACCGCGCCGATGAACGCCTCGGCCACACCTTCATTCGGATCTTCGACGGTGTCGATGGCGTTGGCGACCGCGGCGAGGAACCGCTGGGTCTCCCGGCGAACCAACGCCTCCACCAGATCGTCGCGACGAGGATAGCGACGGTAGGCGGTCATCCGTGACACCCCCGCACGACGGACCACGTCTTCGACCGTGATCCGTTGCAGCCCAACAGCTGCCGCTTCGTGCAGCGCGGCATCGAGTATCCGCTGGCTGGTCCGGTCCGCAGCCTCGTCGATGTTGCCGCCTGCCGAGGCGCAGCCGACGACCTCGATCAGCTGGGCATCGATCACCGCGCGGCAACCTCGGAGTCGCGCCCCGCCGAAATCGTTGCGCCCGCAGCACGTTCGCGTGCGAGCTGGGCATACCGCGGCGTCCCGAACGCCCACCGCAGCCGCCGCGCGTCGAACTGCAACGCGGGCTCTGTGAGCCGACGGGTCAGCATGGATGGGCGGTCGTAACCGATGAGCTCGCGCGCCCACCGCGGTGCGCGAGTCATTGCGGCGTAGATGGTGAATCGGTGCAGTTGGCGATCCACCGGACCGGGCAGGTTCGGGAAGAACGGCGAGGTCATCAGGAAGTCGATGAACTCCCGCGTCTGTGCGTTCACGTTCAACTTCGGGCGCATCGACTCGACGTAGTCATCGAGTTCGGCGGCGGTCGTGGGCACCCAGTCCGCGCCGCCCATCCTGCCGATCACGCCCTGCTCGGCCAGGTAGCGGTCCTGCTCCTGCTGCGACAGCGGGCGCTTCGTGTGTTCGTACGTCCGCAGAATCATCCACGGGATGCAGGTGTGCACCCAGGCGATCAACTCCGGATCCAGCGCCCGGTACGGCACACCGTCTGGCCGGGTGCCGGTGACGAACGAGTGCACGTGCTTGACGCGTTCGATGACGCGGGTCGCGGCCTCGGTGTTGCCGAATGTTGTGGTCAGCACGTAGCCCAGGGTGGCCCGGGCGCGCTGGAACGGGTCCTCCCGATAGTTGGACAGATCCTGGACTCCGGCGACCACGGAGGGATGCAGAATCTCCAGCACGATCGCGGGCAACCCGGCCTGCGAGACCGAGGCCAGATCGGAGTTGATCTCCCACGAGATGCTGTCCGGCCCGATCAGGCCGGGATCGCCGGGCGGTCCGCCGTAGACCGCCGGATCGTCGTGACGACCCGCCCCTTTCTCGAAGTCCTCGACGATGCGGCTGCGAAGCGAATCCATGGCGTCGACTCCTGCGGTAGAAATGTGACAGTTACCCCACCATATATACCACCTCCGGGGACTCACATTTCCGCCGGGTTTGCTGTTCGCGTATGGCGAAGCCGCTGATCAGAGGGATTGTCGGTACCCGCGCGTAGCCTGATCTCGTTGTCTTCCATCGGTTTAAGGAGTTCTCCATGACGAGTCCCCAACGCGCGCTCATCGCTGTTCTGCTCGACCGCTCGGGGTCGATGGAGTCGATCAAGACCGACACCGAGGGCGGTTTCAACGCCTTCATCGCCGAACAGCGCAAGGAGTCGCTGGACATCCGGGTGACGCTGGCTCAGTTCGATACCGAGTACGACGTCGTGTACGCCAATCGACCGGTCAGCGATGTTCCGCCGCTGGAGTTGCAGCCGCGGGGGATGACGGCGTTGTACGACGCCGTCGGCAGGCTCATCACCGATGTCGGGGCGGAACTCGCCGCGCTGCCCGATGAGGAGCGACCGGCCCGGGTCACCGTCGTCGTCCTGACCGACGGCCATGAGAACTCCAGCCGGGAATGGACGCACAAGGCGGTCGGCAAGGCGATCCGGCGCCAGGAGCGCGACTACGCGTGGGATTTCGTGTTCCTCGGCGCCAACATGGACGCGGTCGCCATCGGGCAAAAGCTCGGCTTCGCACCCGACCGATCCATGACGTACGCGGCCGACGGTGACGGAGTCGCCGGCGCCTGGGCGTCAACCGCGAACTACGTGGCACGCAGTTATGCCGCTCCGGCGGCAAGCAGGGTAGAGGGCTTCTCCGACGACGATCGCGCCGCCGCACAGGGCAGTCGGTGACGGCGGAGGCCAACACGCGGCGCGCCGCAGACGATCGGCCCGTCGTCGACACCGCATACGGTCCCGTCCGTGGTGTCGACGACGGAACGGTGAAGGTGTGGAAGGGGATTCGCTAGCTGCGGCGCCCGTGGGCGACCTGCGGTGGCGGGCAACGACGGCCCCGCGGCGCTGGGCGGAACCTGCCGATGCTTACCGTGTGGGACCGGTCTGGACCACGACCTGCGCACTCCCTGGGGCAATGAGGTGCTCAGCTTCCGGTAAGTCGTAAACTTTGCCGCGGAGGTGTCACCTTGGATTGGACACGTGTTTTCTCGGACGTGTTACCGCCGCTGATGCACGACCCGGTGACATTTGCCATCCCGTTCTTTCTGATCTTGCTGATCATCGAGTGGGTCAGCGCCGGGAAGCTGGTCCACGACGAGGCAGAGCGCGCTCCCGCAGGTGCTTACCTGCGGCCCGACGCGTGGGCCAGCATCAAGATGGGCCTGGTGTCGATCGCCACCAGTGGGGTACTCAACGCCGCAGCCCTGCTGGGTTACGCCGCGCTGTATGTCTACGTCGCCCCGTGGCACCTGCCTGCCACCGCCTGGTACACGTGGGTGATCGCCATCGTCGGAGTGGACGTCCTCTACTACTTCTATCACCGGATAGCGCACCGGGTGCGCCTCATCTGGGCCACGCATCAGGCTCATCACTCCAGCCAGTACTTCAATTTCGCTACGGCGCTGCGCCAGAAGTGGAACATCAGCGGCGACGTGTTCCTGCGGGCGCTGCTGCCACTGTTCGGGGTCCCGCCGTGGATCGTGTTCGCCAGCTTCTCGATCAACCTCGTCTATCAGTTCTGGATCCATACCGAACGCATCGGAAAGCTCTGGCGGCCAATCGAGTTCATCTTCAACACGCCGTCACATCACCGTGTTCACCACGGCATGGACCAGCAGTACCTGGACAAGAACTACGGCGGTATCTTCATCCTGTGGGACCGGATCTTCGGCAGCTTCCACGCCGAAACCGTCCGGCCCAACTACGGGTTGACCAAACAGGTCGACACCTACAACATCTGGACGCTGCAGACCTACGAGTACGTCTCGATCTTCCGCGACGTACGCCGCGCGCGGCGATGGCGGGACAAGTGGGGCTACGCATTCGGGCCGCCGGGCTGGGAACCGGCCGAACACCGAGTCGTGCCCGACGACGTAGCGGCCGCGCCTAGCGCGTAGGCGCGACTTGGACGGCGGGACGCGATTTCGCCTTCTGTCGGGGTTCGGGACGTAATCTTTTCGCTCGAGGGTTTTCGTTAGCGCCGCGGCCCTCGCGTTCAGCCGTGGGGTGAGCGCCTCTGGTTGGTTGTCTGAGGCCACTGTCGCGTGGATTGGGTGCGTCGTGCTGGGTAGATAGCGGTGAGCTATCTGATCTTGTCGGTTGTGGCTGTTAGGTTGCGATCAAACGTCGAGACGTAGAAGGGCCGCTCCAACCCCCAAAAGCTGCTACCGCAGCATGAACGGGTTGGAATCCCCCAGGCTTCAACCGTAGGGAGGACGTCAAGTGGAGACGGTGTTTGACGGTCCGGTCGACCCCGCGTTGATCGAACGTTCGCTTGCGGCAAGCACCTTCGGCTCGATGTGGCTGGACATCCCGAGGCCGGACCACCCGCCGCTGACCGAGCCGATCACCTGCGACCTGCTGGTCATCGGCGGCGGGTACACCGGGCTGTGGACGGCCCTTCACGCCGCCGAACGCAATCCCGATCGCCGCATCGTTCTGATCGAGGCAAACCGGATCGGGTGGGCGGCGTCTGGCCGCAACGGCGGATTCGTCGACGCGAGCCTGACACACGGTGCCGAGAACGGAAAATCGCGCTGGCCCAACGAGATCGAGACGCTGGACAAGATGGGCGTAGAGAACCTCGACGGTATGCAGTCCGATATCCAGCGCCTCGGGCTGGACGCGGAGTGGCAGCGCACCGGCATGCTGTCGGTCGCCACCGAACCGCATCAGGTCGACTGGCTGCGCGACGCCGCGGACGGGGGAGAGGGACGGCTTCTCGACACAGAGCAGGCGCGCGCGGAAGTGAACTCGCCGACCTACCTGGCGGCTCTCTATAGCCCGGACACGTGCGCCATCGTCCATCCCGCAAAGCTGGCGCTCGAACTCGCCCGCGCGTGTGCAGACGCGGGCGTGCACATCTACGAGCGCACGAACGCCACCCGACTGGACTCCGGCGGCCTCGCGCTTCGCGTGGACACCGGCGCGGCGACCGTCACCGCACGCCAGGCGGTGCTGGCGACGAATGTGTACCCGAGCCTGCTGCGGCGCAACCGCCTGCGCACCGTGCCCGTGTACGACTACGTGCTGGCCACCGAGCCCCTCACGGTTGCACAGCTGGCCCGCATCGGCTGGCGCGGCAGGCAGGGAGTCGGCGACTGCGCCAACCAGTTTCACTACTACCGGCTCACTATGGACAACCGCATCGTGTGGGGCGGCTATGACGCCGTTTATCACTTCGGGCGCAAGGTCGACGCCGCCTATGAGGACCGGGCCGCCACGTATCGCCGGCTCGCCGCGCACTTCTTCATCACGTTCCCCCAACTCGACGACGTTCGGTTCTCCCACCGGTGGGCGGGGGCCATTGACACCAACACGCGCTTCTGCGCGCACTGGGGGTTGGCCCGCGACGACCGGGTGGCATATGTCAATGGGTTCACCGGGCTCGGGGTGGGCGCGGCAAGGTTCGCGGCCGACGTGTGCCTCGACCTGCTCGAGGGCAGCCCCACACCACGCACCGAGCTGCAGATGGTCCGGGAGCGCCCGTTGCCGTTCCCGCCGGAGCCGTTCGCAAGCGTCGGCATCCACGCGACGAGATGGTCTCTCGACCGCGCCGATCACTCGGCGGGACATCGCAACATCTTCTTACGCACGCTGGACGCGCTGGGTCTGGGATTCGACTCCTGACGCGTGCGTCAGCGCCCCTCAGCAAAACCTGCTGTCGTTACTCAGCGATGTAATTCCCTAGCACCGAGGAGTTTTGGCCATCTTTCGTTCGGCGGACGTTTCAACTTGCAGTGAGCGGAACGACACCCAAACACTGCGGGCGTCAGTAGGCTCAGAATCCTGTTCAAGTCGCTTTCGAGAAAGGGGACCGACGTGGGAGACACGCTCACCGAAGGTCAGAAGCTCCTTAAGGGAAATTCACTGACCTCCAGCAATGGCGCGTACACGCTGACGCTGCAGGGGGACGGCAACCTCGTGCTGGCCGCGCGCGGGCAGGCGGTGTGGGATTCGGGCACCGACGGCCAGAATGTGGAGCGCGCCGAGTTGCAGACGGATGGCAACTTCGTCCTCTACACGTCGGACAAGCCGGTGTGGCACAGCGACACCAAGGGCAGCAAGGACGTCAAGCTCGTGCTGCAGGACGACCGCAACCTGGTGCTATATGCGAAGGACGGCCCGGCGTGGTCGACGAAGACCGAGACCTCCGAGCCGCCGCCACCCGCGCCCGAGGCCGCGGCACCCGAGGTCGCCCCTGCGGCCGCCGAGGAACCGATTCCAGCTCCCGCGGCCGAACCGGCGCCACCGCCACCGCCACCGCCGCCCCCGCCACCGGCTCCCCGGACCTACACCGTGGTGTCCGGTGACACGCTCTGGGCGATCTCCGAGCGCTTCTACGGCGACGGCAACAAGTATCAGGTGATCGCCGACGCAAGCGGAGTCGCCAATCCCGACCTGATCCACCCGGGCCAGGTACTGACGATCCCGTAGTCCAACTCGACCAACGCTGATGGCCCGGCCGTGAAGGTTCGGGCCATCGGTCTTTGTAACGTCCCCGTCAATGCGGCCGATGGGCAAGTAGGTGCGACTGACGTGTAGTTGCTCCAGGTCGGGCGGGGTATGTGTGATCCCTCGCTCGGCCGGTGGGGTCCGCAACACGCCGGTACCCTGAAACCCCTTAAGACCCCAGGAGGCGACTGTGCGCCGACGATGGTTACACGTACTTGCAACGGCGGCGGCTCCGCTCGTCGCGCTCGCCCTCCCGAGCACACCGGCGCAGGCCGACCCTGGTGTGGTGATCTTCCCGGGGATGGAGATTCTGCAGGGCACGAATGTCTGCACTCTGGGATTCGTGGACCCGCATAGGCGCGTCGCCTACACCGCCGGCCATTGCCGCGCGGATGGGATGGTGCGCGACACGGGCGGCAGTTTCGTTGGTAGCCAAGCGTCCTTCCGGGACAACACTCCCGATGGCGCCACCATCGACACGAATTACCAGATCGCCGACTGGGAGGCGATCAGCGTGGCACCGGACGCCGTGGTCAACGACGTCCTGCCTGGCGGCCGGGTGCTGGTCGCGGATTCGGCGGTCGCGCCTTCGCCCGGTCTCCCGGTCTGTCACTTCGGCGTGGTCACCGGCGAAAGCTGCGGCACCATTCAAGCCGTGTACAACGGCTGGTTCACGATGGCCAACGGCGTGGTGAGTCAGAAGGGTGACTCCGGCGGGCCGGTCTACTTCGTCACTCCGGACGGCAGGGCCGCGATCGTCGGAATGTTCAACAGCACGTGGGGCGAGTACCCGGCCGCGGTGGCGTGGCAGGTCGTCAGCCAGCAGGCCAGTCAAGACGTCGTCTCTGCGACGTCGGGCAATCTCGGCCCCGTTCAGCCCATTTCGGCTCCTATGCCCTAGCGCAACAGTTCGAACACGGGGATCGACGGCGCGGCGGCGCGCCGGGCGGCGTCCGTCGACTCGGGCGTGAGCCCGCCGACGTGACCCTTCACCTCCCAGAACCAACGGTCGATGTACCGCCTCAGCAACTCCGGCTTGGCGTCGTCGGCAACCTCGGCGATGCGGACCTCCCGACCGCGCCACCGCGGCCCCATCTCGACGACGCCTGCCGCCCGCGCGTTGCGGGCCCATTGCGTGTTGCCGCGAGGTGACACCAGGTAGTCGCGCCCGTCGACGGTCAACAGGTTGACCACCACTCCGCGCAGCTTGCCGGACTTTCGGCCCCGCACCCGCAGGGCCACCGTGCCGGCGATGCTGATGCCGGTCTCGGCCAGCATTCGGAACAGCTCGTTGAAGGCTCGTGCGGCGATATTCGGCTGGTCGTAGTGCACAGTCATCGGGTTTCCTTTCATTCTGAGAGCGGTGCTCTCTTTCAAGATGGCACGCCTCGTCTGCAAAATCAAGAGCAGTGATCTCGTTTTGTGCCACACTTGGCGACATGGGCAAGCGACAGGAGTCTCGCGACCGAATCGAGGCCCAGATCATCGAGCTGGGCCGTCGCCATCTGGTCACCGAGGGTGCGGCCGGGCTGTCGCTGCGGGCCATCGCACGCGACCTGGGCATGGTGTCGTCGGCGGTGTACCGATATGTGGCCAGCCGTGACGAGCTTCTGACACTGCTGCTGGTCGATGCCTACTCGGAGCTGGCGGACGCAGTGGACCAGGCGCGGGCGACCGAGGTGTCGTGGCGGGAGCAGGTGGGTGCCATGGCCCGCGCGGCGCGCGACTGGGCCGTCGAGCATCCGGCGAGCTGGGCGCTGCTGTACGGAAGCCCGGTCCCGGGTTACCGCGCGCCGGCGGAGCGCACCGTCGGCCCGGGAACCCGCGTGGTGGGCGCGTTGTTCGGCGCGCTCGCCGCCGGGATTGCGGCCGGGGACGTCTCGGAGATCCAAAGTAGTTGTGGCGCAGCCGTTGTCGGCGGATTACGAAAGGCTACGCAAGGAGTTCGGCTTTCCCGGCAACGACTCCGCGGTCGCCAAGTGCTTTCTGCTGTGGGCGGGACTGGTCGGGTCGATCAGCCTGGAGGTGTTCGGCCAGTACGGGGCGGACACCCTGCGCGACCCGCGGACGGCGTTCGACGTCCAGGTGCAGTTGTTGCTCGAGATGCTGACCGACTGACTCGACAGTGCGGCTGCAGCCGCATCTGATGAATCAGCCTTGACTTATATAAGTCGAGAGCTTTAACTTGGAGATGTGCATGCGTTCGACGTACTGGGGGATCCGGTGCGACGGCGCATTCTCGAACTGCTCGCCGGGGGCGAGATGTCGGCGGGCGCCATCGGTGCGCAGGTCCAGACGGAGTTCGCGATAAGTCAGCCCGCGGTGTCGCAGCATCTGAAAGTGCTGCGGGACAACGGGTTCACCTCGGTACGGCCCGACGGTCAGCGCCGGCTCTACGCCGTGAACGGCACGGCGTTGCGCGATGTGGACGAGTGGCTCGACGGCTTCCGCCGCTTCTGGACACCGCGCCTCGACGCCCTGGCGACGGAGATTGCACGCGGTAAACGACAACGCAGGAAACAAGGGAGGCCAGATGCTGAAAGTTGACGTCGACCATCAGATCAACGCGGTGCGGCGGCAGGTCGGGACGAAAACCATCGAGACCGGCCAAGCGGACGTCGTAACCATCAGTCAGGCCTACGACACCGACGCCGCCGACCTATGGGACGCAGTGACCAGTGTCGAGCGCATCCCACGATGGTTTCTGCCGATCTCAGGCGATCTCGAGGTCGGCGGTTCCTATCAGCTGGAAGGCCACGCCGGCGGAACCGTCCTGACGTGTGACCCGCCGAAGAACTTCACCGCCACCTGGGAGAGTGGCGGCAAGGTCAGCTGGATCGACGTGACGGTCAGCAGTGACGGCCCAGACCGGGCACGCCTGGTTGTCGAGCACATCGCTGAGGCGGGCGATGAGACATGGCGACGGTTCGGCCCCGGCGCCGTCGGAATGGGCTGGGACTCCATGCTGCTCGGGCTTGCGCTACATGTGGCGACGGGCGAATCCGTCGACCCGTCCGTCGGTCAGCAGTGGACGGCCACCGACGACGGCCGGCGCTTCCTCTCGCTGTCCGGCGAGGGGTGGTACACCGCGAACATCGCAGCAGGTGAGGATGAGGCGCAGGCGCGCGCGCAGACCGACCAATGCATCAAGGCGTATCTCGGCGAGGAGTGAAACTAGAACACGTTCTAGCCATCCGGGCGGCCCGGAGATATCCTCGACGCGATGCATGCCCAGACACCTGTCCAGATTGCGTGGGTGACGCGGGACCTGGACGCCACGGAGAAAGCGCTGACCACGATGTTGGGCGCGAAGAAGTGGGTGCGGGTACCCGACGTCCACTTCACCCCCGACACGTGTACCTACCGCGGCCGGCCCGCCGATTTCACCGCGCACATCTCCTTCAGCTACGCAGGGGACATCCAGCTCGAGTTGATCGCGCCACAGAGCGGCGAGAGCGTGTACTCCGAGTTCCTCGACACCGCGGGTCCCGGACTGCACCATGTCTGTATCGAGGCACTCGACTCAGCGGCATTCGACGCGGCGGTGCGCGATGCGCACCATAACGGCACACCCGTCGTGCAGCAGGGGGTCATGCCCGGCGGCATGCGGTTCGCCTACCTCTCCGCCGCCGATTCGGGTGTGCCCTACATCGAGATCGCCGATATCCCCGGCGAAATCAAGCAATTCTTCGACTACGTGAAACAGGAGCAACAGTGAGCGGTCTCGACATTCCGGACACCGTCAACGTGGCCGATGTGACGTCTTGGTCCGACGAAGTCGACGTCCTGGTCATCGGCTTCGGAATCGCCGGTGGCTGCGCGGCGGTCAGCGCCGCGGCGGCGGGGGCGAACGTCCTGGTGCTGGAGAAGGCGGCCGCGGCGGGCGGCACCAGCGCGATGGCGGGTGGCCACTTCTATCTCGGCGGCGGCACCGCGGTACAGCAGGCCACCGGCCATGAAGACAGCGCCGACGAGATGTACAAGTACCTCGTCGCGGTCTCGGCGGACCCCGACCTCGACAAGATTCGCCTCTACTGCGACGAGAGCGTCGAGCATTTCGATTGGCTTGAAGCGCTTGGCTTTCAGTTCGAACGCAGCTACTGGAAGGGCAAGGTGGTGGTCCCGCCCGGCACCGAGGGGCTGTCCTACACCGGCAACGAGAAGGTGTGGCCGTACTGCGAGAAGGCCAAGCCCGCGCCGCGCGGTCATTCGGTGCCGGTGCCGGGGGAGTTGGGCGGCGCCGCCATGGTGATCGACCTGCTAGTCAAGCGAGCCACCGATCAGGGCGTCGAGATCCGGTACGAGACCGGGGTGACGAATTTGGTCATCGACGACGGCGGCGTGGTGGGAGTCCGCTGGAAGCACTTCGCCGAGAGCGGGGCGATCAAGGCCAAGGCGGTCGTCATCGCCGCGGGGGGATTCGCGATGAACGCCGAAATGGTCGCCGAGCACACCCCGGCACTGGCGCAGAAGCGGCGCACCAAACACCACGGCGAGGTCGAACCCTACATTCTGGGCAACCCCCACGACGACGGACTCGGGATTGGGCTTGGCGTATCGGCCGGCGGAGTGGCGCAGAACCTCGACGGGCTGTTCATCACCGCTGCCGCCTACCCGCCGGAGATTCTGTTGACGGGCGTCGTCGTCAACAACCAGGGACAGCGGTTCGTTGCGGAGGACTCCTACCATTCACGTACATCGGCCTACGTGTTGGAGCAACCAGATCAGCAGGCCTACCTGATCGTCGACGAAGCGCATATGCAGATGCCCGAGATGCCGCTGATCAAGTTCATCGACGGCTTTGAGTCAGTGGCGGAAATGGAAGCGGCCCTGGGCATTCCGGCGGGCAAGCTGGCCGCCACACTCGACCGGTACAACGAGCATGCCGCGCGCGGTGAGGACCCCGACTTCCACAAGCAGCCGGAATACATTGCCGCACAAGACAAGGGGCCGTGGGCCGCATTCGACCTGTCATTGGGGGTCGCGATGTACTCGGGATTCACGATGGGCGGGCTCGACGTGTCCATCGACGGCCGAGTTCTGCGCGAGGACGGCAGCGCCATCAACGGGCTCTACGCCGCAGGCGCGTGCGCATCGAACATCGCGCAGGACGGCAAGGGCTACGCCAGCGGTACGCAGTTGGGCGAAGGCTCGTTCTTCGGACGTCGCGCCGGGACGCACGCCGCGTCGCACTAGACCGAGTACGGGTTCGTCTTCCACGCGGCCGAATCGCCATTCGCCGTCGCCGAGCAACTCGAGTTCGTGCGTGTGGTGCTGTTCGACGGTGGTGCGGTGGCTGACGCTGACCAGAATGGTGTCCGGTAGCTCGGTTCGCACCAAGTTGTAGAGCAGATACTCCAGACCTTCGTCGAGCGCCGAGCTGGCCTCGTCGAGGAACACTGCCTTGGGTTTGGTCAACAGGATGCGGGCGAACGCGATCCGCTGTTGCTCGCCCGGGGAGAGCACCTTGGCCCAGTCCAGCACCTCGTCGAGCCTCGGCACAAGGTGCGGGAGCGCCACCTTCTCGAGCATGCGCTTCAACGTTTCGTCGTCGATGGTGCCCTCTTCATTCGGGATAGGTGACGACTGCGCGCAGATCGCCCAGCGGCACATAGGGCAGTTGTGACAGGAACATCGTCTCGTTGGGTCCGCAGGGTCGGGTCAGCGTGCCAGTGGTGAATGGCCACAGCTCGGCCAGGCTGCGCAACAGGGTGGTCTTGCCGGACTGCCCGACTCGCCGGTGACGACCAACGTGTCGCCGACCTCGAGACGCAAGATCGAGCGGATTGACGAGTTGTTTCCCGTCGGGCGTGCGTACCTCGATGTCGTCGAGCTGGACAGTTCCGTCCTTGCACGGCGTTGTCGTGATCTCCGGCAGCGCCCGCCCCTCCTCGTTGGCCGTCACCATGCCCTCGAGGCGGATGATGGCCGCGCGGTAGCCGGCGAAGAGGTCGTAGGCGTTGCGGAACCACGACAGCCCGTCCTGAATGTCGCCGAACGCACTTGGCGGACTGGCTCATCGCACCGAGGGTGATCTCGCCGCTGTAGAACCTGGGGAACTGCAAAACGTACGGCAGTGGCACGATGAGCTGGCCCATCGACCAGTTCCAGCCGTTGAAACCGAGCGATCCTCGCCAGGTAACGCTTGTAGTTGTAGACCACGGGCTGCGAACAATTTGCGCAGACCAGTGCGCTCGACGACCTCACCCCGGTAGAACGCGACCGCCTCTGATGCGTCGCGCAACCGCACCAGCGCGTACCGGAACGCCGCGTTGAACTTCTCGTTGGCGAACGACAGCCAGATGATCGGCCGGCCGATCCAGAACGCGATCACGGAAACGACCAGCACGAAGGCGATGCCGATCCAGAACATCGCCCGCGGAAGCTCGTACCCGATCACCGGCAGCGTCAAGCGGACCGGACAGACTCCACAGGATCGCAGTGAAGGAGACCACCGACATGACGGCGTTGATCGCACCGAAAAGCAGCGTGCTCTCCGAGCCGGTATACGGCACGTTGGGAAGTGGACCCTTGTTGGCGGTGAAGATGTCGATGTCGAACTGGATGCGCTGATCGGGGTTGTCGATCTTGTCGTCGATGAAACGGGCCCGGTAGTAGGCCTTGCCCGTCGAGCCAGTCCCCGGTCAGTCGATCGGTCAGCCAGGCGCGCCACGCCAGGCAGAACCGCTGCACCAGAAACATGTCCAGCATCAACCGGGCGATGAAGATGGCGGCCAAAACGCAGAAGATGAGCATCGTCGACCAGAAGCCGTGCAACCCGGACTCCTTCACCGCCTCATCGCCCGATGCGAGCCCTCCCGCCACTGCCTGGAATGCAGGTGGACATGTCGTTGCGCTAGAAGCTGAACAGCACGTCTACACGTACGCCTGCAACTACCAGCAGCAGGATCCCGGCCAGCCACACCCATACCAGCACGCTTTCAGCGCCGGTGAAGTAGGCACCGGTGACGCGCCAGAACTGCTTGCCCCACGTGGTGAGACGCGCTATCGCAAAGCAGACGATCAAGGTGGCCGCGGCTGCGATCGCCCATCCTCTGCCGATCCAGACCAGTGAAGTCCAGAGCTCATTTCCCCAGTCAAGCGTGGGGGTGAACATTTCCTGCATTCGGGCAACGTACCTCGACACACTGCGATGAGCGGGCCAGTAGTCTTAACTCTTCGGGGCGAGGTGATCGAGCCGCCAATCTCCGTCGCCGATCAGTCGAAGTCGGCGGGCATGGAACTGCTCAACAGTGGCACGGTGGCTCACGCTTACGAGAATGGTCTCGGGCATTTCGGCGCGGATCAGTCGTACAGAATCAGGGCGCGGAAGAACGCGTAGTCGCCGAGCCAATCACCGATCTAGCGGTGACTCAACCAGATTCGCCATCGCATGATGAATCGTTGCGTCACGTACATGTCGAGGAGCAGGCGTACGAGATAACACCCGGCTAGGACACCGAATACCGCGATCGACGCCCAGAACCCGCTGATGCCGGCCGACCTCGCAGCGTCGTCGGCGCCGGGTGCGGCGATCAGATAGAGGTTCACCTCGCCATCCGCCGCGACCACCGCGGACTCGGCGGCGTGCTCGAAGCGCTCGCATCGGCGGACCCGGTTTGCTCACCGGCGTACAGCAGCGCGGTGTGCCCGGGGCATCGACCAGTCCACCTCGACGTCTCCGAGCATGTACGGCTCGTCGAACGCCGCACCCTCGAACGTCAACCCCAGGGCCTTGCGCACAGCGCTGTGCGCCCCGTCGGCGCCGATCAGGTAGCTCGCCCGCACCGTCTGCTCGCCGCCGTCACCGCCAACGTGGCGCACCCCCTCGGCGTCCTGGTCGAATCCGGTGAGCCGGAGGCCTCGCTCAACATGCACGCCGCGCATCGCGAGCTCCTCACGCAGGATCCGCTCCGTCGCGTACGGGGGAATGGCGACGAAGCCGAACGGCACATCGGAGGGAATGGAGAACTCGAGTTGAGCGACCTTCTCGCCGTTGACGTAGACGATCTGGCCGTGCATCTGGACGGCCGCGTCCAAGATGCGCGGCAGCACGTCCATGGCCTCGAAGACCTCAAGCGTACGTGGTTGCACACCAACGGCTTTCGCGTACTGCGACGGCTCCGGCAACGGATCGACGATTCGACAGTCGATGCCCCGTCGGGTCAGTTCGATGGCGGCGGTGAGGCCGATGGGGCCGGCGCAGGCGATGAGTACTTGCGAGTGCGGGTGTTAGCCAAGCGCTGATTATGCTGCCACCATGAGCATTGAGGCTCCGATGACGAAGGTCAACGCGGGACATCTGATCGCCCGGCGGCTGAGGGCCAGCGGAATCGACACGATCTTCACCCTGTCGGGTGGCCACCTGTTCTCGATATACGACGGCTGCCGCACCGAGAACGTCCGGCTGATCGACACCCGCCACGAACAGACCGCCGCATTCGCGGCCGAGGGCTGGTCGAAGGTGACCCGAGTGCCGGGGGTTGCGGCACTGACCGCTGGTCCCGGCGTTACCAACGGGATGAGCGCGATGGCCGCCGCACAGCAGAATCAGTCGCCTCTCGTGATCCTCGGTGGTCGGGCACCCGCGCTGCGATGGGGGCAGGGTTCGCTCCAGGAGATCGACCATGTGCCGTTCGTCGCGCCGCTGACCCGGTTCGCCGCGACCGCGCAGTCGCCAGACGCCGTGGGCCCGCTGATCGACAACGCGCTACGGGCGGCGGCGGGCGCCGACGGGACGTCGACGGGGGTGTCGTTCGTCGACTTCCCCATGGACCACGTGTTCGGTGAGGCCCATGACGACGGAGGACCCGGTGCGCTGACAGAGCCTGCCACCGTGATCCGCGCGGACGGCAACGCCGTCGACACGGCCGTGCGGTTGCTCACCGGAGCCCGGCGGCCCGTCATCATGGCGGGCACCAACGTGTGGTGGGGACACGCAGAGACCGCACTGTTGAATCTGGCTGAGGCGTTGCGCATTCCGGTGCTGATGAACGGCATGGCACGCGGGACCGTAGCGGCCGACCACGACCTTGCGTTCTCGCGGGCGCGGTCCAAGGCGTTGGGGGAGGCGGACGTCGCGCTGGTGGTCGGGGTGCCCATGGACTTCAGGCTCGGCTTCGGCGGGGTATTCGGCGCCGAGACGAAGCTCATTGTCGCCGACCGTTTCGAACCCGCACGACCGCATCCGCGCGAGGTCGCGGCCGGGCTCTACGGCGATCTCACGACGATTCTCTCGGAGCTGGCCGGTGCGACACCGACCGATCACGAGGCCTGGATCGGTGATCTGCGCACCATCGAGACTGCCGCGCGGACGGGCGAGGCGGCCGAGTTGGCCGACGACCGCACGCCGCTGCACCCGATGCGGGTGTACGCCGAACTGAGCGCCTTATTGGACCGCGACGCGATTGTCGTAATCGACGCAGGCGACTTCGGCTCCTACGCCGGCCGGGTCATCGACAGCTACGTGCCGGGCGCCTGGCTGGACAGCGGCCCGTTCGGCTGCCTGGGTTCAGGACCGGGGTACGCACTGGCCGCCAAACTGGCCCTGCCCGATCGACAGGTGGTGCTGCTGCAGGGCGACGGCGCGTTCGGGTTCTCTGGCATGGAGTGGGACACGTTGGTGCGCCACGGAGTTCACGTGGTGTCGGTGATCGGCAACAACGGTATCTGGGCACTGGAGAAACACCCCATGGAGATGCTGTACGGCTATTCGGTGGTCGCCGAATTGCGGCCGGGCACCCGCTACGACCAGGTCGTCACCGCGTTGGGCGGGCACGGCGAACTGGTGTCGACGCCGGCAGACCTGCGGCCCGCGCTCGAGCGGGCGTTCTCCGCCGGCCTGCCCGCCGTCGTCAACGCGCTGACCGACCCGACGGTGGCCTACCCGCGCCGCTCCAACCTCGCCTGATTCCCGCGAGCGACCGTGTTCCCCGCGCTTCGCGGTGGGCCCAGCACGCAACACGCCGCGGCAGGCCGTACAAACTCGGTCGCTCGCGCGCGAATTTCGGTTCGCATCGACTTCGGCACCATGGACTGACCTCAACACCGGCCGCGTACCGTAAAGCTGTGGCGAAGACCAAGACCCGCACCTCAGGTCGTGTGAACAATCGGTTCTGGCGGATGCTCGGGGCGAGCACCGACCGGGATCAGGCAAGTTCGATGTCCCAGGTCGGCCGCTCCTCGGAGTTCGAAGAGAAGGCCGCCGACCTCGACGACGAGCAACTGCTCAAGGCCGCCAAGCGGCTGAACCTCGACCGCCTCGCCGATTCCGCAAGGATCCCGGAGTTCCTGGCAATCGCCAGGGAAGCCGCCGAACGGACCACCACGCTGCGGCCGTTCGACGTGCAGCTGCAGGGCGCACTGCGGATGCTCGCCGGCGACGTCGTGGAGATGGCCACCGGTGAGGGCAAGACGCTGTCGGGTGCGATCGCTGCGGCCGGCTACGCGATCGGCGGCCGCAACGTGCACGTGATCACCATCAATGACTACCTCGCCCGCCGCGATGCCGAATGGATGGGCCCGCTGATCGAGGCGCTGGGGCTGACCGTCGGCTGGGTCACGGCCGACTCGACAGCCGAGGAGCGGCGGGCGGCGTACAAGTGCAACGTCACCTACGGCTCGGTCAACGAGATCGGGTTCGATGTGCTGCGCGACCAGCTGGTCACCGACGTGGACGACCTGGTGTCGCCGAACCCCGATGTGGCGCTGATCGACGAGGCCGACTCGGTGCTCGTCGACGAGGCGCTGGTGCCGCTGGTGCTGGCGGGCACCACCCACCGAGAGACGCCGAAGGTAGAAATCATCCGGCTCGTCGGCGAACTGGTTGCGGGCACGGATTACGAGACCGATTCCGACAGCCGCAATGTGCACCTCACCGAGACCGGCGCGCAGAAGCTCGAGGCGAAGCTCGGCGGCATCGACATCTACTCCGAGGAGCACGTCGGCTCGACTCTGACCGAAGTGAACGTCGCGCTGCATGCCCACGTGCTGCTGCAACGCGACGTGCACTACATCGTTCGCGACGACGCGGTGCATCTGATCAACGCGTCCCGCGGCCGCATCGCTCAGCTGCAGCGTTGGCCCGATGGCTTGCAGGCCGCGGTCGAGGCCAAGGAGGGCATCGAGACGACCGAGACCGGCGAGGTGCTCGACACCATCACGGTGCAGGCCCTGATCGACCGGTACCCGACGGTGTGCGGCATGACCGGCACGGCGCTGGCAGCGGGCGAACAGCTACGCCAGTTCTACAAGCTCGGCGTATCACCAATTCCGCCGAATACTCCCAACATTCGCGAGGACGAGGTGGACCGGGTCTACATCACGGCCGCCGCCAGAAACGACGCAATCGTCGAGCACATCGTCGAGGTACACAAGACCCGTCAGCCGGTGCTCGTCGGCACACGCGACGTCGCCGAATCCGAGGAGCTGCACGAGCGGCTGGTCAAGGCCGGCGTACCCGCAGCCGTGCTCAACGCGAAGAACGACGCCGAGGAAGCCGCCGTCATCGCCGAGGCGGGCGCCCTCGGATCGGTGACGGTGTCCACCCAGATGGCCGGTCGCGGCACCGACATCCGGCTCGGCGGATCCGACGAAGCCGACCACGACGACGTCGCCGAACTCGGCGGCCTGCACGTCATCGGCACCGGACGGCACCACACCGAGCGGCTGGACAATCAGCTGCGCGGGCGCGCCGGGCGGCAGGGCGATCCGGGATCGTCGGTGTTCTTTTCCAGCTGGGAAGACGATGTCGTCTCCGCCCACCTGGAGTCGAGCAAGCTGCCGATGCAGACCGACGACGACGGCCGCATCGTCAACGCCAAGGCCGCGAGCCTGCTCGACCACGCGCAGCGCATCGCAGAGGGGCGCCTGCTTGACGTGCACGCCAACACGTGGCGCTACAACCAACTGATCGCCCAGCAGCGCGCGATCCTGGTGGAGCGCCGCAATACCCTGCTGCGCACCTCGACCGCCCGCGAAGAGCTGCAGGACCTGTCCCCGGACCGTTACGACGCGTTGGTGGAGAAGGTCAGCGAGGAGAAGCTCGAGAAGATCTGCCGGCTGATCATGCTGTACCACCTGGACCGCGGCTGGGCCGACCACCTGGCCTACCTGGCGGACATCCGGGAGAGCATCCACCTGCGGGCACTGGGCCGCCAGAACCCCCTGGACGAGTTCCACCGGATGGCCGTCGACGCGTTCGCGTCACTGGCCGCCGACGCGATCGAGGCGGCGCAACAGACCTTCGACACGGCCCCGTCCATCGAGGACGAGCCGGGCGTGGACCTGTCCAAGCTGGCGCGGCCGACCTCGACGTGGACGTACATGGTGCACGACAACCCGCTCGCCGACGACACGTTGTCGGCGCTGAGCCTGCCCGGGGTATTCCGCTAGGTTTACGCCATGGAGGAGCCGCCAGGCCGGCGACATCAGACAGCGGCCGCGCTGACGTCAGAATCCCGGGTGCTCACGGTGCCCAACGCGCTCAGTGTGCTGCGCTTGATCCTGGTGCCGGTCTTCCTCTGGCTGCTGCTGGTGGTGCACGCCAACGCGTGGGCGGTCGGGGTGCTCATGTTCAGCGGCTTCTCCGACTGGGCCGACGGGAAGATCGCGCGCCTGGTCGAAAACCAGTCGTCGCAACTGGGTGCCCTGCTCGATCCGGCCGTCGACCGCATATACATGATCACCATCCCGGTGGCACTGGCGATCCACGGGTCGGTGCCCTGGTGGATCGTGCTCACGCTGATCGGGCGCGACCTTGTGCTGGCGGCCACGCTGCCGGTACTGCGCAGCCGCGGGCTGACCGCGCTTCCGGTCACCTACATCGGGAAGGCGGCGACCTTCGCCCTGATGTCCGGGCTGCCGCTGATCCTGCTCGGGCAGTGGGATGCGTTGTGGAGCCGCGTGATCCTGGCGTGCGGGTGGGCGTTTCTGATCTGGGGGCTGGTGATGTACCTGTGGTCGGGTGTGCTGTACCTGATCCAGGTCGGGATGGTGATGCGCCGCATGCCCAAGGTCGGGCGATGAGCGCTTGCGCGAAGAGCAGAGGGCGATGAGCGCTTGCGCGAAGAGCAGAGGGCGATGAGCGCTTGCGCGAAGAGCAGACGATGGCGATGAGCCACCTGGGCGGCTACGACCACGAGGCCGGGCGCAGCGCCCACGAGGCGCACAAGCCGACGCTGATCCCGGTGCCGTCGCTGTTGCGATCCCTGTTGTCGGACCATCTGGATCCGGGATACCAGGCGGCGTCCGACGCGAAAAAGCGGGGAAAGCAGCGCAAGTGGTGGCAGGCGTGGGCGTGGCAGATCTTAGGCGCGGTGATGATCGCGGTGGTCTTCGCCGCCGCGGTCGCGCAGGCCCGGTCGACAGCACCCGGCGTGCGTGAGTCACAACAGGTGCTGTCCGGCAGTGTCCGGTCAGCCGAAGCGGCCACCACAGACGCCGCAGGCCGCCGCGATGCGCTGGCCGCCGAGGTGGACGCCGAACGGCGTAAACGTCTCGAAGGCGATGCGCGCGGCCAGCAGCTACTCGGCCAACTGGATGAGGCGAACTTCGCGGCGGCGGCCACCCCGGTGATCGGACCGGGTTTGGAGATCACCGTCACGGACCCAGGCATGTCCGCGGACCTCAGCGACGTGTCCAAGGAACGCGTCCCGGGTGCCCAGCAGGTGATCCTCGACCGCGATCTGCAGTTGGTGGTCAACGCGCTGTGGATCAGTGGGGCCGAGGCGGTCTCGGTGGGCGGCGTCCGCATCGGACCCAACGTGACGATCCGGCAGGCGGGCGGCGGCATCCTGGTCGACAATCAACCGATCAGCAGCCCATATGTCATTTACGCGCTGGGACCGCCGCACACCGTGCAGGACGTCTTCGAGCGCAGTCCCGGTCTGCAACGCCTCCGGCTTCTGGAGACCTCCTACGGCGTCGGTGTCAGCGTGAGCACGTCCGAAGCGCTCACCCTGCCGGCGAGCCCGGTTCGAGATGTCAACTTCGCCAAGCAGATTGGGCAGTGACCAAAAGATGAGTCCAGACACATGATCGGTATCGCCGCACTCGTCATCGGCATCGTGCTGGGTCTGGTGTTCCACCCGGACGTGCCCGAGTTCGTCCAGCCATACCTGCCGATCGCCGTCGTCGCCGCGCTGGACGCGGTGTTCGGCGGATTACGGGCCTACCTGGAGCGCATCTTCGACTCGAAGGTGTTCGTGGTGTCCTTCGTGTTCAACGTGCTGGTCGCCGCGCTGATCGTTTTCGTCGGAGACCAGCTCGGCGTCGGCACCCAGCTGTCGACCGCGATAATCGTCGTGCTCGGAATTCGGATCTTCGGGAACGCAGCCGCCTTGCGGCGCAGACTGTTCGGCGCTTAGCAATGGGGGACCAGCCGCCGCAGCACTCAACCGAACCCGAACATCACGGGCGCCATGAGCTGCCTCCGGATGCGCCGCCACCCGAGATCGGCGAGTTGCACGCCGGTGGCGTCGCCGGCGTTGTGCGGCGTGGGCGGTCGCAGATCATCTTCGGCGCATTGGCCGTGCTGTTGTGCGTCGTGTTGGGCATTGCGATCGTCACGCAGGTCCGGCAGACGGAATCCGGTGACTCCCTGGAGACCGCCCGCCCCGCCGATCTGCTGATTCTCCTGGACTCACTGCAGCAACGCGAGGCGGCGCTGAACACCGAAGTGACCGACCTGCAGCGCACCCTGGCGCAGCTGCAGGCCTCAGGGACCAGCGATCAGACGGCGATCGAGAACGCGCAGGCCCGGTTGGCGGCGCTGTCGATCATGATCGGCACCGTGCCCGCGACCGGGCCCGGCGTAACGCTGACCATCACCGACACCACCCCGGGGGTGCCGGCCGAAACCATGCTCGATGTGATCAACGAGCTGCGCAACGCGGGAGCCGAGGCCATGGAGATCCGCGGCGGGGGATCGGCCGTTCGGGTGGGTCTGGATACCTGGGTCGTCGGCGCTCCCGGCGCGCTGGTCGCCGACAGTGTGACCCTCAACCCGCCGTATTCGGTTCTGGCCATTGGCGATCCGCCGACTCTTGCGGCCGCAATGAACATTCCCGGTGGCGCGATGGACAGCGTCAAGCGCGTCGGCGGCACGATGGAGGTGCAGCAGTCCGACCGGGTGGACGTCACCGCCTTGCGGCAACCGAAACCTCGCCAATACGCTCAGCCAGTCAAATGAGATGTGCGCAATCAGCAAAAACTAGGAGCGCCGTGAGCGAAATCCCAGCCGACCTGTACTACACCGAGGAACACGAGTGGGTGCAGCGCACCGGCGACGACACCATCCGCGTCGGCATCACCGATTACGCGCAGTCCGCGCTGGGCGACGTGGTCTTCGTTCAGTTGCCTGACGTCGGCACCGAGGTGACCGCAGGTGAGTCGTTCGGCGAGGTGGAATCGACGAAGTCGGTGTCGGATCTTTACGCGCCCGTCAGCGCGAAAGTCATTGCGGTCAACGGTGATCTGGAGGGCAATCCGGAGCTCGTGAACTCCGATCCCTACGGCGGAGGTTGGCTGCTCGACCTGCAGGTCGAGGCCGCTTCGCTGGAGGAGGGGCTGCGCAGACTGCTCGACGCCGACGGCTACCGCGCCACCGCGACCGATTGACGTGTTGTTAGGGTTCTTCCAGACCGGATACCAACCAGAGGCGGATCCGGCGGTGGTGGACACAACCATGTCCACCTCGCGGTACGGTCGACATCAGACGGCTTTCGGCTGAGTTCGGCCTGATATCGCCACAGCAGCCAGTGAGGAGCAGCGGGTGACGGACAAGGACCAGAATTCTGGGGCAGACCAGACGTCTGACGAATTGACCGTGGAAACGACATCTGTTTTCCGCGCGGATTTCCTCAACGAATTGGACGCCCCGGCGGCGGCGGGTACCGAAGGGGCGGTCACGGGGGTCGAGGGTCTGCCCGTTGGTTCTGCACTTCTCGTCGTCAAGCGCGGGCCCAATGCCGGCTCGCGCTTCCTGCTCGACCAGCCCACCACATCGGCGGGTCGCCATCCCGACAGCGACATCTTCCTCGATGATGTGACAGTGAGCCGCCGTCACGCCGAGTTCCGACTGGAAAGCAGCGAGTTCCAGGTCGTTGACGTCGGCAGCCTCAACGGCACCTACGTCAACCGCGAACCCGTGGACTCCGCGGTGCTCGCCAACGGCGACGAGGTGCAGATCGGCAAGTTCCGCCTGGTGTTCCTCACCGGGCCCAAGAGCGACGACAGCGGCACAGCCGGCTAGTGGCCGATGAGCGTTTGCGCGACGAGTAAATGACCGCCCCCGACACTCCCGCGCTGACAGGGATGTCGATCGGCGCGGTCCTCGATCTGCTGCGACCGGACTTCCCGGACGTGACCATCTCCAAGATCCGGTTCCTGGAGGCCGAAGGACTGGTCACCCCGGAGCGCACGGCGTCGGGCTATCGGCGGTTCACCGCCTATGACTGCGCTCGGCTGCGGTTCATCCTGACGGCGCAGCGTGACCAGTATCTGCCGCTGAAGGTCATCAAGGCCCAGCTGGACGCCCAGCCCGACGGGGAGCTGCCGCAGAGCGGATCCGCCTACGGCGTACCACGTTTGGTGCCAGTGTCCGAAGACGACCGAGCCGGTGACGACGGTGGAGCGGGGGTCTCGGCGGTGGCGCCGACCAAGGTGCGCCTGTCGCGCGAGGACCTGCTGACCCGCTCCGGTGTCGATGACGAACTCCTCACCGCCCTGGTCAAGGCCGGCGTGATCACCACCGGGCCTGCCGGCTTCTTCGACGAGCACTCCGTGATGATCGCTCAGTGCGCCCGCGCGCTGGCGGACTACGGCGTGGAGCCGCGACACCTGCGTGCGTTCCGCTCGGCCGCCGACCGCCAGTCCGACCTCATCGCGCAGATCGCGGGACCAGTGGTCAAGGCGGGCAAGACAGGGGCCAGAGATCGCGCCGACGACCTGGCACGCGAGGTGGCGGCGCTGGCGATCACACTGCACACGTCGCTGATCAAGTCGGCGGTGCGCGACGTTCTGGATCGCTGAGGATTAGACTCCCAAATTGAAGGCTTCTTGGTGCGGAGGGCAGACTCAGATGGGCGAGGTTCGTGTGGTCGGCATTCGCGTGGAGCAGCCTCAGAACCAGCCGGTCCTGCTGCTTCGCGAGTCCAACGGTGACCGCTACCTGCCGATCTGGATCGGCCAGTCCGAAGCCGCAGCCATCGCGCTCGAGCAGCAGGGTGTCGAGCCCGCGCGGCCGCTGACACACGATCTGATCCGAGATGTCATTGCCGCCCTTGGCCATTCACTCAAGGAAGTTCGCATCGTCGACCTCCAAGAGGGCACCTTCTACGCCGACCTGATCTTCGATCGCGACATCAAGGTATCGGCGCGGCCGTCGGATTCGGTGGCGATCGCCCTGCGGGTCGGTGTGCCGATCTACGTCGAGGAGGCGGTGCTGGCCGAGGCCGGCCTGCTGATTCCCGACGAGAACGACGACGAAGCGACCGGTGCGGTGCGCGAGGACGAGGTCGAGAAGTTCAAGGAATTTCTCGACAGCGTTTCGCCTGATGACTTCAAGGCCACCTAGGCCCTTTCGTCGGCCTTTAGTCACGGAAACGTCTCGTCAGCCTCGACACGCGGCTTGAGTTTCTGCCAACCGTTAATCGGGCAGCCATACTTTGATGGTCGGGCCTGGTGATGGGCAGTCGCAGGCTCGGCGCGAAGCGTATGCTCGACACATTCGAGCTTGGGCAAACGTGCTGCCATGCAGGTCACAGACTCGAGTTCGACCGGCGAGAGGATTCGAAAGTGGGAGACACGCCACGTCAAGAGGAGCTGGACCTGTCCTCGGCTAGCGGTCCCGCCGAATCGGGAAACACGACTTCCAGCGAACCCGTGCAAGGGGGTCTCTTCCCCGACGACTCGGTGCCCGACGAGCTTGTCGGCTATCGCGGTCCCAGCGCGTGCCAGATCGCAGGTATCACCTACCGCCAGCTGGATTACTGGGCCCGGACCTCGTTGGTTGTGCCGTCCATCCGCAGCGCCGCAGGTTCCGGCAGCCAGCGGCTGTACTCGTTCAAGGACATCCTGGTCCTCAAGATCGTCAAGCGGCTGCTGGACACCGGGATCTCGCTGCACAATATCCGGGTCGCCGTCGATCATCTGCGTCAGCGCGGTGTCCGCGATCTGGCGAACATCACGCTGTTCTCCGACGGCACCACGGTTTACGAGTGCACCTCGGCCGAGGAAGTGGTCGACCTGTTACAGGGCGGCCAGGGCGTGTTCGGCATCGCCGTTTCCGGCGCGATGCGCGAACTGACCGGCGCGATCGCCGACTTCCCAGGTGAGCGGGCCGACGGCGGCGAATCCATCACCGCGCCCGAGGACGAGTTGGCGTCCCGGCGTAAGCACCGCGACCGCAAGATCGGCTGATAACGCGTCGTCAGCACCAGGCCGGTAGAATCGGCTGCGCATCGCCCTTGTGCGGGAGAGTTCTGTGACCGCCAGTCACGGACGCCGAAGGAGCAACACCTCTCCGTCAACCTCTCAGGCACCCCGGACCGCGTAAGGCCCCGATGCCTCTGGAAAGTGGTAGGCGAAGGCTTACCCGCCCATGGGGAAAGGCGTTTCTCGCGTTCACCGGCGAGGCACCGAATCTCTCAGGCACCGACGACAGAGGGAGAGGAACCCAACGGTACCCACCGAATTGGGGGCCTTCACCCCGTCTGGAGTAATCGCCAGTGTTCGACTCCGAGTTCGACAACCCAGCCACCTTCGCCGACCGTCACATCGGGCCTGACGCCGACGCCGTCGCCACCATGCTCAAGACCATCGGCGTGGGGTCGCTCGACGAGCTTGCCGACAAGGCGCTGCCCGCGGGCATCCTCGATGCGCTGAATGCAGATCAGGTGGCGCCGGGCCTGGATCAGCTCCCGCCGGCGGCCTCCGAAGACGAAGCACTGGCCGAGCTGCGCGCGCTCGCAGACGCCAACACCGTCGCCGTGTCGATGATCGGCCAGGGCTACTTCGACACGCTCACCCCACCGGTGTTGCGCCGCAACATTCTTGAGAACCCGGCGTGGTACACCGCCTATACGCCCTATCAGCCCGAGATCAGCCAGGGCCGGCTCGAGGCACTGCTGAACTTCCAGACCATGGTGTGCGACTTGACCGCGCTCGAGGTCGCCAACGCCTCGATGCTCGACGAGGGCACCGCCGCCGCCGAGGCGATGACCCTGATGCACCGAGCGGTGCGCGGGCCGTCGAACCGGCTGGCGGTCGACACCGACGTGTACCGGCAGACCGCTGCCGTGCTGGCCACCCGCGCCAAGCCGCTCGGCATCGAGATCGTCAGCGCCGATCTGCGGCAGGGCCTGCCCGAAGGCGAATTCTTCGGTGTCATCGTTCAGCTGCCGGGCGCCGGGGGCGCGATCGTCGACTGGAGCCGGTTGATCACGCAGGCGCACGAGCGCGGCGCACTGGTCGCGGTCGGCGCCGACCTGCTCGCCATGACGCTGGTCACCCCGCCGGGCGAGATCGGAGCCGACGTCGCATTCGGCAGCACCCAGAGATTCGGTGTGCCAATGGGATTCGGCGGGCCGCACGCCGGTTACCTGGCGGTGCACGCCAAGCACGCCCGACAACTGCCGGGCCGCCTGGTGGGGGTGTCGCTCGACGCCGACGGCGCACCGGCATACCGGCTGGCGCTGCAGACTCGCGAACAGCACATCCGCCGTGACAAGGCGACGAGCAACATCTGCACCGCCCAGGTCCTGCTGGCGGTGATGGCCGCGATGTATGCGAGCTACCACGGCGCCGACGGGTTGGCCGCGATCGCACGGCGGGTGCACGGCCGGGCACGGGCGGTGGCGGCGGGATTGTCCGCGGGTGGCGTCGAGGTCGTGCACGACGCGTTCTTCGACACGGTGCTGGCGCGGGTGCCCGGGCGGGCCGCGGAGATTCGCGATGCCGCCAAGGCGCACGGTGTGAACATCTGGCGGGTCGACGACGACCACGTGTCGGTGTCCTGTGACGAGGCGACCACAGCCCAGCATGTCGAGGCCGTGCTGGCCGCGTTCGGAACCGCTGTGGCGGACAGCTTCGACGGGCCTGTGATCACGACGCGGACGTCGGAGTTCCTGACCCACCCGGCGTTCACGAAGTACCGCACCGAGACGGAGATGATGCGGTATCTGCGGTCGCTGGCAGACAAGGACATCGCCTTGGACCGCAGCATGATTCCGCTCGGATCGTGCACCATGAAGCTCAATGCGGCCGCCGAGATGGAGCCGATCACATGGCCCGAGTTCGCCCGCCAGCATCCGTTCGGGCCGGCGTCCGACACCCCCGGCCTGCGCAAGCTGATCGCCGACCTCGAGACGTGGTTGACCGGCATCACCGGTTATGACGCGGTGTCACTTCAGCCCAACGCGGGTTCGCAGGGGGAGTACGCCGGCCTTCTGGCGATCCAGGCGTATCACGCCGAGCGCGGGCAACCCGATCGCGACGTGTGTCTGATCCCGTCGAGCGCACACGGCACCAACGCGGCGTCGGCCGCACTGGTGGGTATGCGGGTCGTGGTGGTGGCGTGCCGGGGCGGGTCTGAAGGGGCTGGCGACGTCGACCTCGATGACCTGCGCGCCAAGGTGATCGAGCACGCGGATCGGTTGTCGACGTTGATGATCACCTACCCGTCCACCCATGGCGTGTACGAGCATGACATCGCCGATATCTGCGCAGCGGTCCACGACGTCGGCGGCCAGGTGTACGTCGACGGAGCCAATCTCAACGCCCTCGTCGGCCTGGCCCGGCCGGGCCGGTTCGGCGGTGACGTCAGCCATCTCAATCTGCACAAGACGTTCTGCATCCCGCACGGTGGCGGCGGCCCCGGCGTCGGGCCCGTCGCGGTGCGCGCGCACCTGGCAAAGTATCTGCCCGGCCATCCGCTGGCCGGCGAGCTTCCCGAGGAGCACACCGTGTCGGCGGCACCGTACGGGTCCGCGTCGATCCTGCCGATCACCTGGGCCTATATCCGGATGATGGGCGCAGGCGGGATGCGGGCGGCGTCGTTGACCGCGATCGCATCGGCCAACTACATCGCCCGCCGTCTGGACGAGTACTACCCGGTGCTCTACACCGGCGAGAACGGCATGGTCGCCCACGAGTGCATACTGGATCTGCGGACCATCACCAAGGAGACCGGCGTCACCGTCGACGATGTGGCAAAACGGCTGGCGGACTACGGCTTCCACGCCCCGACCATGAGTTTCCCGGTGGCAGGCACGCTCATGGTCGAGCCGACCGAAAGCGAGAGCCTGGCCGAGGTCGATGCGTTCTGCGAGGCGATGATCGCGATCCGTGGCGAGATCAACGAGGTCGCCGCGGGCACCTGGCCGGTGGACGACAATCCATTGCGCGGCGCGCCGCACACCGCGGAGTGCCTGCTGGTGTCCGACTGGGACCACCCGTACACCCGCGAGCAGGCGGCCTATCCGCTCGGCAAGAACTACCGGCCCAAGGTGTGGCCGCCGGTGCGCCGCATCGACGGCGCCTACGGCGACCGCAACCTGGTGTGCTCGTGCCCACCGGTGGAGGCGTTCGCGTAGCCGAGTGTCGGCTTGGTATCCAAGCCCGCAAAGTGTGCCGGTAGCCGATGTTCGGCGACTAGGGTCGCTCAGGTGCTGCCCCAGAGTGTGGCCGCGTGGCGCGACGGCGGCCGATGGCTGACGACGGCCGCCGGTCGCGTATTCGTCCGTTCCGCACCGGGCGACGGACCGACGATCCTGCTGCTGCACGGCTATCCGTCCAGTTCCTACGACTACCACCAGGTGGTGGCGCACCTGGGCGGCCGGGCATGGATGACGCTGGACTTCCTCGGTTTCGGGCTGTCGGACAAGCCGCGGCCGCATCGATACGGCCTGCTGGAGCAGGCCGACATCGTGCAGACAGTTGTCGCCGAGGCGACGTCGGGCCCGGTGGTGTTGATCGCACACGACATG
Source organism: uncultured Actinomycetota bacterium (assembly GCA_963721495.1). Taxonomy (GTDB): domain Bacteria; phylum Actinomycetota; class Actinomycetes; order Mycobacteriales; family Mycobacteriaceae; genus Mycobacterium. Next base: position 140,831 of record CAVRMG010000011.1, read on the forward strand.
GGCGCCTCGGTGTGCACCGAGCTACTGTCACGAGATCTGCAGGGGCAGTTGCCGTTCGAGCTGCAACGCGCGGTGATCGGCAACGGGAGCGTGATACTGCACCGCGCCAGCCTGCGGCCGGCTCAGAAGCTGCTGCGCGGTCCGCTGGGGCCGATCATGGCCCGGTTGTCCAATCGCGCGTCCTTCGTCCGGGCGTTCGGCAGGCTCTTCAGCACGGACCATCCACTGTCAGAGCAGGAGGGCGAGGCGCAGTGGGCGCTGTGGTCGCACAACGACGGGCACCGCATCGCGCACCTGTTGATCTCCTACCTCGACGAACGCGTCCGCTATGCCTCGCGATGGCACGGCGCCGTGGGCGGTTGGCCCAAGCCGCTGAGTTTCCTCTGGGCACTGGATGACCCGGTCGCGACCACGAACGTACTCGACGGGTTGCGCGAACTGCGGCCCGGCGCAGACGTTGTCGAGCTTCCCGGGGTCGGGCACTACCCGCAGGTCGAGGTGCCGGAGGTGTTCACCCGGGCCGCACTGAGCCTGCTGTCGACGGCGACGAACTAGGCCAGGAAGGTCGCCACCGCCGACGTCAACTCCGGGCCGGTCGAATTGGCCAGGTTCTGATAGCTTCCGCCGCTGATCTGGGCGACCGACTCCCAGGTGGCGCGATCGGAACCGGAGCCGAAGTCGATGACGTTCACCGCGACCGGGCGGGCGGCGTCGAACGCGCCGCGGATGAACTGCTGGAGCCCTGCGCCGTTCAACGACTGGTCCGTGTGTGGCCCGGTGGTGATGACGAGGATCGAATTGCTCTGGCCCTGACGGTAATTCGCCTTGACCTGGTCGTAGAGGATCCGCAACGTGGTGAACGAGACGGCCCCGCCGCCGGACGCGGTCTGCCCGTCCAGTTCTGCGGTCAGCGCCGCCGACCGAGGTTTGCCTTCGACCTGATCGGACAGCGGGCCCGTCGACACCTCGGATCGGCCCTCGACACCGTCGAACGTCCAGAGACCGACGGCGGAGTTCGGCGGCAGCGCCTGCAGTCGGGCGTTGAGTGCGGCAGTCACGTTGGCCAGCCGCGACTTACCGCCCTCGTCGACCGGCATCGACTGGTCCAGCATGATGGTCACCGCGGGACTCTCGACAGGCGCCGTCAACGTGTTGGCCAACGTCGCGCGCATCGCGCTGTCGCCCACGGACAGCGGGGCCGACAGCGGCGCGAAGCTGGTGACGTCGCTCTGCGGCGGCGTGCCGCCTTCCGTGCGGAAGCCGGCCTTGGCCAGCTCGGCCAGATGTTCCGGCTTGCGCATGAAGCGCGCGAACTCGCTGGCCGCCGCGACCTGTTCCTGGGAGAGCCAATTGCCGGACAGCAGGACCGTCGGATAGTCGGCGACCGCGGTCGGCCCCGGCGGCAGCCACGACGACACGACGTTCTTCGCGTCCGGCAGCGCGGTGGCCCTCTGGAACAGCTGCTGCTCAGTGGTGACGACCGCATGGACCGGTGCTGCGGCGCCGTCGGCGTCCAGCAGTGCGTCCATTGCGGTCGACGCCTTGGTGTCCGCCAGCTTCGGTTGGCCGGCCACCAACGAGTTCACCGCGCCCGTCCCCGAACTCGGCGGGGCACCGTCCGGCGCGGCCGCCGCGGCCACCGCCTCCGCCGCGAGGTAGGACGCATCGCTGTCGCCGGACAGCGGCAGCGCCAATCGCAACGATCCCCAGCCGGGCAGACCCAGACCGTCCAGGGCGGTGGGGTTGTTCTGCATCGACGGCAATGAGGCCCAGTTCTGCTCGCCTAAGGCACTTTTGAGCTGTGGCCGGATGGCCAACAGCACCGGTGAGGTGACCAACGAACGGCTGTCGCTGACCGTCTTGGCACCCGCGTTGGCCTCGAGGCGGGCCTCGGAGATTGAACTGGCGGGGATCCACATGGCGGGCCGTTCGCCCAGTTCAGCGGGCCACTGGCCGATGAAGCCGTTGACCACCTGATCGGAGTCGGCGGGTTTGACCCCAACCTTGACGCACCGGTCGCCGACCGGGGCGGCCGACTGGTTGTAGTTGTCCGCCAGCGTCTGAATCTGATCGGCGACGGACGCGTCGGCCACGACGGCGACGGCCAACTCGCCGTTCACGCATCGTGCGGCCGCGACATCGCTGCGGCTGGACAGCGCGTCACCGAAGAACCGCCACAGGATGATCGCGCCGACCACGACGACGACGGTGACGAGGGCGGCGATCACGCTGACGCTGACGCCGCGCCTGCCGGCGGTCACCGCACGGTGGCTGCCGGTCCACTCGCCGCCGTCCCACTCTCCGCCGTGCTGCGGGCCCGAGCGCGGCCGGATGGGCGGGGGAGGCGGCGATCCGGGTGTCAGAAGGTCGAATCCCGCGGCGGGTTCGCCTCGCTCGAATCCCGGTTCGTCGTGGTCGGATTCGTGTTCGTCGTAATCGGATTCGTACCCGGGTTCGTCGTGGGTGAACTCGTCGGGATCGGGCTGTACGTGGTCCGGGTCGCTGAAATCCTCTGTGCGATAGGCCGGTTCGGGATCGTCCTGGGCCCCGTATTGCGGCGCATCGTAGCTGGGCCCGTCGAAGCGGGGCGGCTCGCCTGAACCCGAGTGACCGAAGCGCTCGGTCTGGGGTTCCTCGTGCTGCTCTTCGCCCGCCGAATCCTCGGGATCGGGAATGCTATGCCTGCCCACGGGAGCCCCCCTGCTCGCGACGTCGACGGGTCACCGGATCAACCACCGTTGCTTGCTGCCTTGAATTCGCGACGCTTCCGGTGCAGGATCGGCTCGGTATAGCCGTTGGGCTGGGCCGCACCGGACAGGATCAGATCCTGGGCGGCCGTGAACGCGACGCTGCCGTCCGGGTCGGGCGCCATCGGGCGGAAGTCCGGATCCTTCTCGTTCTGTTGGTCGACGACCGCTGCCATCCGCCGCAGGCTGGCCTTCACGTCGTCCTCGGTGATCACTCCGTGGCGCAGCCAGTTGGCCAGCAGCTGGCTCGAGATACGAAGGGTGGCACGGTCTTCCATCAGCGCGACGTTGTGGATGTCGGGAACCTTCGAGCAGCCGACACCCGCGTCGATCCAGCGCACCACGTAGCCCAGGATGGACTGGCAGTTGTTGTCGACCTCTTCGCGGATCTCCTCGGGCGCCCACGCCAGTTCCTTGGCCAGTGGAATGGTCAGCAGCTGGTCGATGTCGGTGCGCTTCTCGCCTTCGAGTTCCTTGTGGACCGCGTAGACGTCGACCTCGTGGTAGTGCATGGCGTGCAGGGTGGCGGCCGTCGGCGACGGCACCCACGCGGTGGTGGCGCCGGCCTTGGGCTGGCCGATCTTCTGCTCGACCATGTCGGCCATCAGTTCGGTCATCGCCCACATGCCCTTGCCGATCTGCGCGCGCCCGGAGAACCCGGTGGCCAGGCCGACGTCGACGTTCTGGTCCTCGTAGGCCAGGATCCACGGCTGGGTCTTCATGGCGCCCTTGCGGATCATCGGGCCGGCCTCCATCGACGTGTGGATCTCGTCTCCGGTGCGGTCCAGGAAGCCGGTGTTGATGAACACCACGCGGTCGGCCGCCGCCTTGATGCAGGCCTTCAGGTTGAGGGTGGTGCGTCGCTCCTCGTCCATGATGCCCACCTTGATGGTGTTCTGCGGCAGCCCGAGCACGTCCTCGACCCGGCTGAACAGTTCGACGGTGAACGCCACTTCTTCGGGGCCGTGCATCTTGGGCTTGACGATGTAGATCGAGCCGGTGCGGCTGTTGACCTTCGGGCCGTTACCGTCGCCAGACTTCAGTCCGTGTATCGCGATCAAGCTGGTGAACAACGCGTCCTGGATGCCTTCCGGCACCTCCTGGAATTCTGCGCCGTCCTCGGCTCCATTCTCTTGCATGACGATCGCGTCGTTGGTCATCAGGTGACCGACGTTGCGCACGAACAGCAGACTGCGACCGGGCAGTGTCAATTCGCCGCCGTCCGGTGTGCTGTAGGTGCGGTCGTCGTTGAGCACACGGGTGAACGACTTGCCGCCCTTGGTCATCTCCTCGGTGAGGTCGCCGCGGTTCAGGCCCAGCCAGTTGCGGTAGCCGAGCACCTTGTCGTCGGCGTCGACGGCGGCGACCGAGTCCTCGAAGTCCATGATCGTGGTGATCGCGGACTCCAGGACGACGTCCTTGATGCCGGCCGGGTCGGTGGACCCCACGGGGGAGTCGGCGTCGACCAGGATCTCGATGTGCAGGCCGTGGTTGCGCAGTAGCACCGACCACGCGGGCGAGCCCAGCTCACCGGTGTAGCCGACGAACTGCTCGGGTGTCGCCAGGCCGGTGGACAGCCCGTCACCCAACGTGATCAGCAGCTGGCCGTCGTCGATCTTGATGCCGGTCGCGTCGTTCCACGCGCCGGTGGCCAGCGGCGCGGCGCCGTCGAGGAAACGACGGGCGTACGCGATGACCTTGTCGCCGCGGACTTGGTTATATGCTCGGCTGCCCTTCTCGGCGCCGTCATCCTCGGGGATGACGTCGGTGCCGTACAGCGCGTCGTACAGCGAGCCCCACCGGGCATTCGCCGCGTTGAGTGCGAATCGCGCGTTCAGGATCGGGACGACCAGCTGCGGACCCGCTGTCGTGGTGATTTCGTCGTCGACGCCCGCGGTGGTGATCGTGAAGTCCCCGGGCTCGGGCAGCAGGTAGCCGATGTCGGTGAGGAACTGCTTGTACGCCTCGGGATCGATCGGCTCGATGACGCGCTGGCGATGCCACTTGTCGATGCGGGCCTGCAGATCGTCGCGCCGGGCCAGCAGGTCCTGGTTGTTCGGTGTCAGATCGGCGACGACCTTGTCCACGCCCGACCAGAAGGTGTCTGGGTCGAGGCCGGTGCCCGGCAGCGCCTCGTCGTTGACGAAGTCGTACAGCACCTGAGCCACACGCAGGTTGCCCACTTTCACGCGATCGCTCATATTTCCTCCCTCGCCTGAAAGGCGCGTCGAACGCAGTGCCGTCGATCCAGCTTACCCGCGGGTAACTGCGACTATTCCCCGCGGACCGCGATGGCTGGTTCGCGGTTCACCGCTTCCGCTGTTTCGCGGTTCACCGCTTCAGCTGTTTCGCGGTTCACCGCGGTGAGCAGCAGCTCACACCGGTCGGCCAGGCTGTCCCGCAGCGGCGCCGCCTGCTCAGCAACGTGCTGCTGGACCCGAACGTATTCGGCGCGCCCCGCCGGCGTCTCGATGGCTATCGGCTCGAATCCGTAGTCGCGGAGATCATAGGGGCTTGCCCGCATGTCGAGTTCACGGGCTCGGGCCGCCAGTTCCAGACAGTCCATCACCAGCTCGGACTCCACCAGCGGGCCGAGTTTGTACGCGAACTTGTAGCAATCCATGGAGGCATGCAGGCAGCCCGGTTGTTCCGCGGAGACCTGGCCTTCGCGGGTCAGCTGCTCGCTGTTGCGCGCACTGGCCGGCTCGGTGAAGAACCTGTATGCGTCGAAGTGACTGCAGCGCAACGGCATTGACTCGACCACGGCGTCCGTCCCAGCAGCGCCGAGCCGCAGCGGCACCTGATCGTGGCGCACGGTCGGCGCCCGGTACACCATCGCCCACTCATGCAGCCCGAAGCAATTCAGCCGCGCGGGCCGCGACGCCGTGGCACGCAGCAGTCCGGCGATGAACTGCACGGTGTCGGCGCGGGCCGTCAGGTAGTCGCGCGTCACGGCCACCCCCGCAGGCCCGCGACCGTAGCCGGTGCGGCCGAGATAGCGCTGCGCGGACTCACCGGCCAGCACGACGCCGAACCCGGGGTGCCATGTCCGCAACTGCCGCGGACGCAGGCTGTAGTAGGTGAATAAAAAGTCCCACACGGGATGGGACCCCCCGCCGGGGGCGCGATGGGCCCGCAGAAATTCGTCGACCGCGGCTTGGTGCCTCTGCCGCCGGGCGGTCCAGTCGCGTTCGTCGAGCACGACGTCACGCACGGTGGGTCCGATCGCGGACAGCGCCGACGAGGTCCTCAACCAGGTCTTCCAGCGTGACCATCGCCGACACGCTGCCGTCGGCGTCGGTCACCAACGCGAGGTGGCTGTTGTTGCGTCTCAGCCGGGTGAGGGCGTCGGGCAGCGGCATCGATGCGGGCACCTCCGGCAGCGGACGCACCATCGCCAGGTCCACGACCGCGTCGGGTTCGTCGACCAGGGGCAACACGTCCTTGATGTGCACGTAGCCGATGTACCGGTCCGACTGATCGACGACCGGGAAGCGGGAATACCCCGTGGCCTCGAGCTCACGCTGAATCGCCGTCACCGTGGGGCCCGACCCCTCGGCCTCGACCGCTACGGCGTGCACCTCGCTGAGCGGAAGGGCGACCTCGGAGACCACGCGGTTGCGGATGCGCAGGGCACGCGAGAGGCGATTGTGTTCTTCGGGATCGAGCAGACCTTCGGACAGCGATTCGGCGATCATCTCGGACAGCTCGACGGACGAAACCGTGTTCTCCAGTTCGGTCTTCGCCTCGACACCGACCATGCGCAGGATCACGTGCGCGCACCAGTCGTATACGGCGATGACGGGCCGGGCGGCTCGCACCCACATCAGATACGCCGGCACCAGCAGCATGGCTGACGACTCCGGTCCTGCGAGGGCGATGTTCTTGGGGACCATCTCGCCGAGCAGCACATGGAGCACGACGACGATCGTGATCGCGATGATGAACGACACCGTGTGCAGCACCGTGTCGGGGATGCCGATCGCGTGGAACGGCGTCTCGAGCAGATGCGCCACCGCAGGCTCGCCGACGCGGCCCAGCAGGATCGAGCACACTGTGATGCCCAGCTGGGCGCCGGCCAGCATCAGCGGCAGGTTCTCGCCTGCCCGTATGACGGTCACCGCGCTGTGCTTGCCTTGTTCGGCAAGGGCTTCCAGCCGGTCACGGCGCGCGGATATCAAGGCGAACTCCGCGCCGACGAAGAACGCGTTGGCGCCCAGCAGCAGCACGGTCAGCACCACGCCGAGGAAGTCACCCATCGGAATGGTCCTCTTCCTCGTCACGCCGTCCGAGCTTGGTCAACTCGAGCTGATCGATCCGACGGCCGTCCATGCCGATCACCGTGGCCAGCCAGCGCACCGGGTCCTCCAGCGCTCCGTCCGGATCGAATGCCGTCAACTCGACTGACTCACCCTGTTCCGGGATATGGCCGAGCTGCTCCAGCACCAGGCCGCCGATGGTCTCGTACTCGCCTTCGGGGGCGCGGAAGCTCGTGGCTTCGGCGACCTCGTCGATGCGTAGCAGCCCCGAAACATGCCACCCTCGACCCGCCTGCACGACATCGGCGCCGGGTTCGTCGTGTTCGTCGCGGATGTCACCGACAATCTCCTCGATCACGTCCTCGACCGTCACCATCCCTGCGGTGCCGCCGTATTCGTCGACCACCAGCGCGGTCTGCATTCCGTTGGCGCGCAGCTGTGCCATCACGTCATCGCCGTCCAGCGTCGACGGCACCCTGGCGACCGGCTTGGCGATGCCTGCCAGCCGGGTCCCGGCGCGTTCTTGGCGTGGCACTTCGAAGACCTGCTTGACGTGGACGATGCCCGCCGTCTCGTCGAGGTCGCCCTCGATGATCGGGAACCGCGAGTATCCGGTCTTGATGGCCGCATCCACCAGATCCGCGACGGTGTCGTCGATCTGTAGCGCGACGATCTCGGTCCGCGGTGTCATCAGCTCCTCGGCCGTTCGGGAGCCGAACTGCAGCGAGCGGTCCACCAGCGTGGCGGTGACCGGATCCAGCGAACCGCGCCGGGCCGAGTTCCGGACCAGAGAGCCGAGTTCCTGGGGTGAGCGCGCCGAACGCAGCTCCTCGGCCGGTTCGATGCCCAGCCGGCGCAGGATCATGTTGGCCGTGCCGTTGGTCATGTGGATCAGCGGGGTGACCAGCATCGAGAAGAGCACCTGCGGGCCTGCGACCGCACGCGCAGTGGGCAGAGGCTTGGCCACGGCGAGGTACTGCGGCACGAGCTCGCCCAACACCATCGACACCGAGGTCGCGATGAACAACGCCAGCGCCAACGCCAGCCCGCTCGCGACGTTCGGCGGAACCGAGAACGCAGCGAACACCGGCTCAAGGAGGCGGGCTACCAGCGGCTCGGCCAGATAGCCGGTGATCAACGTCGTGATCGAAATGCCCACCTGGGCGCCCGAGAGCTGGAACGACAGAGTGCGATGGGCCCGCAGCACGAGCTGGTCGCGGCGCCCGCCGGTGCGCGCATTCGCCTCGACCGTGCTGCGCTCCAACGCCGTCAGGGAGAACTCTGCCGCGACGAACACCGCGGTACCTGCGGTCAGAACGAGGAAGGCCAACACGGCGAGCGTGTTGTACAAGACGGTCACCGCATCCCCCGCCAGGGAGCGCCGGGCCTGCCACCCGGCTGACTAGGGGAGGGTTCGGCGTCGGACGACTCGTGGTCGGGCCGCTCGGCCCGGAAGCCCCGACCAGAATCCGGGGCCTCGACGGGTGCCTGCGGCACGGTGTCCCTTTCGGTGTGGATGCGTGAAGAGTGAAATCCATGTTAGCCCGGTGACGACCAGGCCATGGACTCACCAACCGGTGGGCAGCGGATGGCCCTCGGCGAACCCCGCCGCGGACTGCACACCGAGAACGGCCTTCTCGTGTAGCTCGGCGATGGTGGTGGCGCCCACATAGGTACAGGTGCTGCGCACGCCCGAGGTGATGTGGTCGAGCAGGTCCTCGACGCCGCCGCGCGACGGGTCCAGCCCCATCCGCGACGTCGAGATGCCCTCCTCGAAAAGCGACTTGCGGGCCTGATCGAACGGGCTGTCGGCGCCCGTGCGCGCCGCGACCGCGCGCTTGGACGCCATGCCGTAGCTCTCCTTGTAGGGCCGGTCCTCGCGATCGCGCATGAGGTCACCCGGCGACTCGTAGGTGCCCGCGAACCAGGAGCCGATCATCACGTTCGATGCCCCGGCGGCAAGTGCCAGTGCGACATCGCGAGGATGGCGGACACCGCCGTCAGCCCACACGTGCCCGCCGAGTTGCCTTGCCGCCACGGCACATTCGAGCACAGCGGAGAACTGCGGCCTTCCGACGCCGGTCATCATGCGGGTGGTGCACATCGCGCCGGGCCCGACGCCGACCTTCACGATCGACGCGCCTGCATTTATCAGGTCACGCGTGCCTTCGGCGGACACCACGTTGCCCGCGGCCAGCGGCAACCCGAGCTCCAGCGACGACACCGCCTTGATCGCGTCCAACATTTTGAGCTGATGACCGTGTGCGGTGTCGATCACCAGCAGGTCCACGCCCGCCTCTGCCAGGCTGCGCGCCTTGGCGCCGACGTCGCCGTTGATGCCCACCGCGGCGGCGACGCGCAACCGGCCCCTGTCGTCCACGGCCGGGGTGTAGATACCTGCCCGGATCGCGGCGGTGCGGGTGAGGACGCCGGCCAGTGTGCCGTCGGCCTCGGTCATCACCGCGACGTCGACCGGCGCATGTTCGAGCAGATCGAACACCTTCCGCGGGTCGGTGCCCACGGGGGCGCTGACGAAATCGGACACGGCGATGTCGCGGACCCTGGTGAACCGGTCCACTCCCACACAGCCCGCCTCGGTGGTCAGGCCGATGGGTCGTCCCTCGAAGACGACGACGGCGGCACCGTGGGCGCGTTTGTGGATCAACGCCATCGCATCCGACACCGAATCGTCGGGGGAGAGCACGACCGGGGTGTCCACCACCAGGTCACGGCTCTTGACGAAATCGACCGTCTCCTGCACCACGGAGATCGGAAGATCTTGCGGCAGAACGACAATGCCGCCGCGGCGCGCGACCGTCTCGGCCATCCGCCGGCCCGCCACCGCGGTCATGTTGGCCACCACCACCGGGATCGTGGTGCCCGAGCCGTCCGACGTCGACAGGTCGACGTCCATCCGGGACTGCACGTCGGAGCGCCCGGGGACGATGAAGATGTCGTCGTAGGTCAGTTCGTAGGCGGGCTTGTGGCCTTCAAGGAATTTCATCTCAGGTCGAGTCTAGTTCCGCCGGGCATTCCCGCCGAACAGACGCAAATTGCCCCGACACGCCGCGAGAATGGCGCACTTCGCGTCTGCTCGCCACAAAAAATTATGCCTGCACCTCACTGCGATCGCCGCTCCACAGCGTGTGGAACCGCTCGGCCGGATCGGCGTCGATGCGACCGTAGGTGTGTGCGCCGAAGAAGTCACGCAGACCCTGGGTGAGCGCGGCGGGCAGCCGCTCGGTGCGCAGCCCGTCGTAGTACGACAGCGCCGAGGAGAAGCCGGGGATCGGGATGCCCAGCTCGGTTGCGGTGACGACGACGCGGCGCCAGCTGTCGATCGCGGACTCGATCGCGCTGCGGAAGTACGGGGCCACGATCAGCGACGGCAGCTCGGAGTCCTCGTCGAACGCCTCTTTGATGCGGTTGAGGAACTTGGCCCGGATGATGCAGCCGCCGCGCCAGATGGTGGCCATGTCGCCCGGGGTGATACCCCAGTCATATTCGGCGCTGCCGGCCTGAATCTGGTTGAAGCCCTGTGCGTAGGCGATGATCTTGGACGCGTACAGCGCCTTGCTGACGTCGTCGATGAACCGGGCTGCGTCGCTGGGCTTCTCACCGAGCGTGCCCGATGCCAGTCCGGTGGTCGCTTTGCGTTGGGCGACCGAACCCGACAGCGCGCGGGCGAACACCGCCTCGGCGATACCGGTGACGGGCACACCGAGATCGAGTGCCGACTTGACAGTCCAGCGCCCGGTGCCCTTCTGCTCGGCCTCGTCGAGGATGAGGTCGACGAGCGGCTTGCCGGTCTTGGCGTCGGTCTGGCGCAACACCTCGGCGGTGATCTCGATGAGGAAGCTGTCCAGGTCGCCCTTGTTCCACTCGGCGAAGATATCGGCGATCTCGGGCGCGGTCTTGGCCGAGCCCGTCGCGCAGCAACTGATAGGCCTCGCCGATCAGCTGCATGTCCGAGTACTCGATGCCGTTGTGCACCATCTTCACGAAGTGGCCCGCACCGTCGGGGCCGATGTGGGTGCAGCACGGCACGCCGTCGACGTGCGCGGAGATCTCCTCGAGCAGCGGGCCCAGCGACTTGTAGGACTCGGCGGGGCCGCCGGGCATGATCGACGGACCGTTGAGCGCGCCCTCCTCGCCGCCGGAGATGCCGGCGCCGACGAAGTGCAGGCCACGCTCGCGCATCGCCTTCTCGCGGCGGATGGTGTCGGTGTAGAGCGCATTGCCGCCGTCGATGATGATGTCGCCGTCTTCCATCGCGTCGGCGAGTTCGTTGATCACGGCGTCGGTCGGGTCGCCCGCCTTGACCATGATCAGCACCCGACGCGGTTTCTCCAGGGCGGCAAGGAATTCCGGGATGGTCTCACTGCGGACGAACTTGCCCTCCGAGCCGTGCTCGGAGAGCAGCGCGTCGGTCTTGGCCACCGACCGGTTGTGCAGCGCCACGGTGTAGCCGTGGTTCGCGAAGTTACGGGCGATATTCGACCCCATCACCGCGAGGCCGGTGACCCCGATCTGAGCGGTACCGACAGTGGAAGCTTCAGACATGCGGGCAGCCTTTCGTTTTTTGTTGTGCAAACGGCTCTACTACAGCCAAACGCCTATGCGGTGAACAAACGATGCAATTCGGTCAGCCAAGGCACGGCGACCGCGACAGTGGGCACCACCAGTACCGCGGCCGCGGCCAGGTAGGCCGCGGCGGCCATCACCAGGCTGTTGCCCCGACCGGCGAGGCGGCGCACCCGCAGGACGGTCGTCGGCCCGCCTGCTGCCAGCGCCCCGACCGGTGTCCGGCCGGCGGCACACGCGACCAGTGCACGGGCCAAAGGAGTGGGACCGGCAGCGCGGACGGCGGCGTCGTCGGCGAGCATCTCGATCAGCAGACGGACGGCGCCCAGCGCGCTGGCGCTGCGGACGAACCGGGGAAACGCGGCGTGCACGGCGGTGAACATCTCGAGCACCAGATCATGCCGGGCCCGCAGATGCGCGCGCTCATGGGACAGGATGGCGGCGATCTCGTTGTCCGCCAACGTCGTCAGCGTGCCCTCGCTGACGACCACGCGACTGCGCACACCGGGCAGACAGTAGGCCAGCGGCTCCTTCACGTCGAGAATCCGCAGCCCGTCGCCCGCACGCGGGTGAGCCCACCGCTTGCGAGGGGAGTGCCCCCACTTCTGCGATTTACCGACCAGATCGACGACCATACGGTGATGCGCGCGACGGCGCCGGGTCGCGATCGCAACCTGCACCACAGCGGCCGCGAGACGGACACCGATCACCAGGGTGAGCGCGAACACCGCCACGTAGACGATCCACAGCGGCCAGCCGAGAACGTCGATTTCGCTGGCGACGGTCGCGGTCGGTCTGCCATCGCGACCTGGTGCGAACAGCCTGCTCGCGATGGCGATCCCCGCGGAGAATGCGGAGAGGACGGCGGCCAGCGCGATGGCCTGCCACAACACGATGGCGGCCCGCGGTGCCCGCGACGGCCACGACGCCCGCGCCAGCATCGCCGGCACCGGTCCCGACAGGACCAGCGCCACGACGGTGAAGGCCAGCGCGGACACGCCTCAAGTGTCCCTCAGCCGGTGCCCGACCCGCCAGCGGGAGGCGGTGTCCCGTGCTTGCTCTCCAATTCGGCCAGGGCACGACGCAGTGCCGCCGCCTCGTCGGCGCCGACGCGCTCGACGAAGTGCACAAGCGCCGCCTCCCGGCCGCCCGAGTCCGCAGCCTGGTCCAGTGCGTCGACCATCAGCCCGGCGACCAGTTCGTCGCGCCCATGCGTGGGCGCGTACCGGTGAGCGCGGTCGTCGCGGTGCTGGACGACCAAATTCTTCTTCGCCAGCCGCTGCAGCACGGTCATGATCGTGGTGTAGGCCAGGTCGCGCCGGGCAGAGAGTGCCTCGTGGACCTGGCGCACAGTCTGGGGGTCTCGCGCGGACCACAGGTGGTCCATCACTGCGCGTTCGAGCTCCCCTAAACGCGTCACCTTGGCCATTCTTCGTTCATCTCCTAGAGACGGTAAATCCAGCGTACTACGGGTTTACTACCGTGCGTCGTATCTCACGCGGCAGGCATCGTTCTTCGCGGTTTTGCGCGCGCCCGACGAAAGGTCCGGCGGTGGTCACCGCCCCCTTTGCCCACCCCTGTGAGTCCAGTCACAGCGTTCTGGCTCCGACGATTCGGCCTGGCTATAGTAAGGCTAACCTAACTCAACATCGGAAGGTCCCGTGACGGTACTGGTCGACGACCCACTCATCGCGAGCATGGCGATCACCCGGGCGCTGCCGCTGCACGAGTCGAGCCGCCGACTGCGCGAGCTCTACCCCGAATGCCCGCGGGTCTATGGAGTCGCGGTGATGGGTGACCTGTCTCGGCGGCGCTGGTGGCCGTTGACCGACGCAGTCACCACAGACCGGCTGTACTCGATGTTCAAGCTCGCGGCCGAGGAGACCGAAAGCCGCGCCGCCGTGGCGCAGCAGTTGGCGGCGACGCTGGCCCACGTCGTCATCGGCCGCGTCGTGCCCCTTCTGGTGCTCGAGGGCCGGGCCTGGGACACCGGTCTGGAAAACCTGTGGGTGCACGTCGACTCCGAAGGCGCCATCGACTGGGTCGGGGTCGTCGACCCGACAGTGCGTGCGCTGCCCGACGATTCGCACTTCGGAGGTCGATCGGCGGTCAGGGTTGGCAACCCCTCGCGAGAGGGCATCGTCGCCCTGCCCAATGAAGCCGCGCTGACGACGTGGATCGCGCACCGCAGTCATCGCGCATTGGCGCCGCTGTTCGGAAAGTTGGCCGACGTCAGCGGCGCAGCCATCTCGATCGCGTCGATGTGGCACATCGTCGGGGCTGCGGTGGTGAGCGCGGCGACACAGGTGCCGTTGCTGGCCGGCTCGAGCGAGGTGACCAGCATGCGGCGGAGCCAGGCCGTGCTGGACGCCCTGGTCGGATTCGGCCTGCCGGTGCGGGGTACGACGAGGACGACCGCGGGGAAGGTATTGCTAAATTAGGGCAGCCTTGCCTATGCTCTTGACAGCCACAAAACGTGTACCACCGGACCGCGCCGGAGTCCTGAGGGCTGCAGAGACTCCCGGTCCACACGAAGGACGGGCCCCGCACAATGTGCGGGGCCCGTCCGCATTTCAGGGTCTCCGGCCGCAACGTGTAGACAAATCTGCGTGACCACAGACATCCCGTCCGGGACCGGAGCCGGGTTCGACTCCGAGATCGGCCTCAAATTCCTCGAGCTGACCCCCGACGGCGGTACCGCCCAACTCCACATCCACGACAAGCTGCTGCAGCCGTGGGGGATCGTGCACGGCGGGGTCTACTGCTCGATCATCGAGAGCCTGGCCAGCATGTCGGGTCAGGTGTGGCTCAGCGAGAACGGCGGCGGCCACGTCGTCGGAGTCAACAACAACACCGATTTCCTGCGGGCCATCTCCGAGGGCACGGTGACCGCGGTGTCGGTTCCCATCCACCGCGGCCGTCGCCAACAGTTGTGGCTCATCACGATCACCGACGACAAGGAACGTGTCGTCGCCCGCGGTCAGGTGCGGCTGCAGAACCTTCCGCCTGAGTAGCGGCCGAATCGCGTCGCGCTGCTGACCCCTTTGCGGCGTGGCAGTATCCCCGACTATGCGATTAACGCCGCATGAACAGGACCGGCTGCTGCTGTCGTATTCCGCGGAACTGGCGCGCCGACGCCAGGCGCGCGGCCTCAAGCTCAATCACCCTGAGGCGGTCGCGTTGATCACCGACCACCTCCTCGAAGGGGCCCGCGACGGACGCACGGTCGCCGAACTGATGGCCAGTGGCCGTGAGGTTCTCAGTCGCGACGACGTCATGGCCGGCGTGCCGGAGATGCTCTACGACGTGCAGGTGGAGGCGACGTTCCCCGACGGCACGAAACTCGTGACCGTCCACCATCCGATCTCGTGACCGACGACACGCCGCAGGCGGATCACGGGTCGTGGGCGCCGGGACAGATCGTCTACGGCGACGGCGATATCGAGATCAACCCGGGCGCGCAGCGCCTGGAGATGGACATCGTCAACGCCGGCGACCGCCCCGTTCAGGTCGGCAGCCATGTGCATCTGACACAGAGCAACGCCGCGTTGCAGTTCGACCGGGATGCCGCGCACGGCCACCGGCTCGACATACCGGCGGGCACCGCCGTGCGCTTCGAACCCGGTGTCGCCCAGCGGGTCTCGCTGGTTCCACTGAGCGGATCGCGCGAGGTGCACGGGTTGAGCCTGCAGCCGCCCGGCCGATTGGACACGCCATGACCAAGGTGTCGCGGGCCAGGTATGCCGCGCTGTTCGGACCCACCACGGGCGATCGCATCCGACTGGCCGACACGGATTTGTTTGTGGAGATCACCGAAGACCGAAGCGGCGGACCGGGACTGGCGGGAGACGAGGCGGTGTTCGGCGGCGGCAAGGTGCTGCGCGAGTCGATGGGGCAGGGTCGCGCCACCCGCGCCGACGGTGCACCCGACACGGTGATCACCGGCGTGGTGATCATCGACTACTGGGGAATCATCAAGGCCGACATCGGTATTCGTGACGGGCGCATCACCGCGATCGGCAAGGCGGGCAACCCCGACATCATGTCCGGCGTCCATCCCGACCTGGTCGTCGGCCCGTCGACGGAGATCATCGCGGGCAACGGCCGCATCGTCACGGCCGGTGGCATCGACTGCCACGTGCACCTGATCTGCCCGCAGATCAAGGAGGAGGCGCTCGGCGGCGGCATCACCACGATCATCGCAGGCGGCACCGGACCCGCGGAGGGCAGCAAGGCCACCACCGTCACCCCCGGGTCATGGCATCTGGCACGCATGCTGGAGGCACTGGACTCCTGGCCGATGAACATCGCCCTGCTCGGCAAGGGGAACACCGTCAGCGCCGAGTCGATGTGGGAGCAATTGCGCGGCGGTGCTTCGGGTTTCAAGCTGCACGAGGACTGGGGGTCGACTCCCGCGGCGATCGATGCGTGCCTCCGGATCGCCGACGCGTCCGGGGTGCAGGTGGCACTGCACTCGGACACCCTCAACGAGGCGGGCTTCGTCGAGGACACGATCGGCGCGATCAACGGGCGGTCGATTCACGCCTATCACACCGAGGGCGCTGGCGGCGGTCACGCGCCAGACATCATCCGCGTCGCCGCCGAACCGTACGTGTTGCCGAGTTCCACGAATCCCACCCGCCCGCACACCGTCAACACCCTCGACGAGCATCTCGACATGTTGATGGTGTGCCATCACCTCAACCCCGCGGTGCCCGAGGATCTCGCGTTCGCCGAAAGCCGCATCCGGCCGTCGACGATGGCCGCCGAGGATCTGCTACACGACATCGGCGCGATCTCGATGATCGGCAGCGACTCTCAGGCCATGGGGCGCATCGGCGAGGTGGTCATCCGCACCTGGCAGACCGCCCACGTGATGAAGCGGCGCCGGGGCGGGCTGCCCGGTGACAGCGGCGCCGACAACAACCGTGCCCGCCGCTACGTCGCGAAGTACACGATCTGCCCGGCGGTCGCGCACGGGCTCGACCACGAGATCGGTTCGGTGGAGGTGGGCAAGCTCGCAGACCTCGTGTTGTGGGAGCCGGCGTTCTTCGGCGTGCGCCCGCATGCCGTGCTCAAGGGCGGCATGATCGCCTGGGCCGCAATGGGGGATGCGAACGCGTCGATCCCCACGCCGCAACCCGTGCTGCCGCGGCCGATGTTCGGTGCGGAACCTGCTGCCGCGGCGGCGACGTCGGTGCACTTCGTTTCGCAGCAGGCCGTCGACGACGGGCTCGCGGACCGGATCGCCGTCAACCGCCGGCTCGTCGCGGTGAAGAACGTCCGCGGTGTCGGCAAGGCTCAGATGCCGCTCAATGACGCGCTCCCCGAGATCGAGGTCGACCCGGACACCTTCACCGTGCGGATCGACGGCGAGGTGTGGCAGGAGGCCCCCGCCGCCGAACTGCCGATGGCCCAGCGCTACTTCCTCTTCTAGCGGAAAACGATGACCAGCCTGACCACCCTGCTCACGCTGTCGGACTCACGTCTGCCGACAGGCGGGCACGTGCATTCCGGCGGCGTCGAAGAGGCCGTCACCGAAGGCCTGGTCCGCGATCTCGTTACGCTGGGCGCGTTCCTGCGCCGCAGAATCCGTACCACCGGTCTGATGACTGCGTCGGTGGCCGCCGCCGTGCACACCGGCAGCCTGTCCGTCGCACAGGCCGATCACGAAACCGACGCCCGCACACCGGCGCCCGCCGCGCGTCAGGCGTCGCGCGCACAGGGGCGCGGCCTGTTACGGCTGGCACGCCGAGTGTGGCCGGCCGAGGATTGGGACAGGCTCGGCGCCACCCCCCACCTCGCCGTCGTGGCGGGCACGGTGGGTGCGGCCGGCGGCCTGACACCCGAGGGGACCGCGCTGACCGTCGTCTATACAACGATGACCGGTTCGGCGACGGCCGCGCAGCGACTCCTCGCCCTCGACCCGGGCGACGTTGCGGCACTGACGTTCGAGCTGTCGACGTTGTGTGACCAGACCTCCGTCGCGGCCTGCAAGGAACTGGCCGACCTGTCCGATCCGCTGCTCGACGTACTGGCCCAGCGTCACAGCCAGCGTGAGCGTCCCTTGTTCGCCTCCTGAAAGAAACTGGAGCCTTTCCCATGCCACCGCAACCACCGCATTTCCTCGACGGCCAGCCCCACGGTCACACCGACCGGCCCAAGCGACACCGCGCGCCGGGGGAGCCGCTGCGCATCGGCATCGGCGGCCCCGTCGGCTCGGGCAAGACCGCGCTCGTCGCGGCGCTGTGCAGGCAACTGCGCGACGAGCTGTCACTGGCGGTGCTGACCAACGACATCTACACCACCGAGGACGCGGACTTCTTGCGCCGCCACGCCGTGTTGCCCGACGGGCGGATCGCTGCGGTGCAGACGGGTGGCTGCCCGCACACCGCGATCCGCGACGACATCACCGCCAACCTCGACGCCATCGATGACCTCATCGCGGAGAACGACCGGCTCGATCTGATCCTGGTGGAATCCGGCGGCGACAACCTGACCGCCACCTTCTCATCCGGGCTGGTCGACGTGCAGATCTTCGTGATCGACGTCGCGGGCGGCGACAAGGTGCCGCGCAAGGGCGGGCCGGGGGTGACCTACTCGGATCTGTTGGTGGTCAACAAGACCGATCTGGCGCCGATGGTCGGGGCCGACTTGGAGGTGATGCGCCGCGACGCGGTCACCGTGCGCGGCGATCGCCCCACGGCGCTGATCTCCTTGACCGAGGACCCCGCCGCGACGGCGGTGCTGGCGTGGGTGCGTGAGCAGCTGCGGGTGCCGGTCTAGTGCGGTCGGATGTGCTCATCGTCGCACGTCGTGACCGGCGTCCGCGGATCCAGTGCTCGGGCGGACTGGCCGCCCGGGAGACCGAGCCCGGCACCGTGCACCTGGTGTCGGCCGCGGCGACTCCGCTCGGCGGTGACTCCGTGTCCGTGCGCATCGTCGTCGAACCGGGCGCGCTGTTGCGAGTGCGCTCAGCGGGGGCGACGATCACCCTTCCAGGACCGGCCACCCCTGAGTCGCATGCGATCTGGGCACTGGAGGTGGAGGGTGAACTCGACGTCGATCCCCAGCCCACCGTCGTCGCAGCCAACTCGCGGCACATCACGTCCACACGCCTCGCCGTTGGCGGGTCGGGCCGCGTCAGGGTGCGCGAGCGCATTCAGATCGGTAGAAGCGGTGAGCGGCAGGGCTTTTGGTCGGGATCACTTCATGCCGATGTCGACGGGTCGGCTCTGCTTCGTCACCGCATCGAGCTGGGAAACGGCTCAGTGGCCGACGACGAGCTGGCCGCGCCGATGGCGTGCATCAGCGAATTGCGCTATCCCGAAACGGAAGCCGGCACCGCGGGCACGGCGCTCGCGTTGGCCCGCGGCGGCTGCCTCTCGACCTGGCAGGGCGCGCGGCTTTAGACCGCCGCTTTCTCGGGGTCCTGCACCAACGCTGCGATCTCCTCGAGTTCCTCGATCCTGGTGCGGGCGTATGCCTGCTGCTCCGTGATCGTGAGGTTGCCTCGCGCGGTGGACAGGAACGTCACCGTCCATGACAGCAGCGTGGTGATCTTGCGCCGGAACCCGACCAGGTACACCAGGTGCAGCACCAGCCACGCGAGCCAGGCGATGAAGCCGCCGAACTCCAGCCGTCCGATCTTGGCGACCGCGGAGAAGCGGGACACCGTCGCCATCGAACCTTTGTCGAAGTACTGGAACGGTTCGCGCTCGGCGGGGTTGGCGCCCTTCAACTCGGTCTTGATGGCCGTCGCGGCATACTTGCCGCCCTGGATGGCGCCCTGCGCCATACCGGGTACGCCCTCGACGGCGGCCATGTCGCCGACGACGAACACGTTCGGATAGCCGGGCACCGTCAGATCCGGAAGCACCTTCACCCGGCCCGCCCGATCGACCTCGGCGTCGGACTGATCGGCGATGTCGCGGCCCAGGGGGCTCGCCGACACCCCGGCCGACCAGACCTTCGTCGCACAGTCGATGCGACGGTACGTGCCGTCGGGGTCCTTGACGGTAATGCCGTTGCGGTCGACGTCGGTGACCATAGCGCCGAGTTGGATCTCGACGCCCATCTTCTCCAGGCGGGCCCGCGCCTTATTGCCGAGCTTCTCACCCATCGGCGGCAGCACAGAGGGCGCGGCGTCGAGCAGGATGACCCGTGCGGTGGTCGAATCGATGTGCCGGAACGCGCCTTTGAGCGTGTGGTCGGCGAGTTCGGCGATCTGCCCGGCCATTTCGACACCGGTGGGCCCGGCCCCGACGACGGTGAACGTCAGCAGTTTGTCTCGGCGGGCGGGGTCGCTCGAGCGCTCCGCCTGCTCGAACGCGCCGAGGATGCGGGCGCGCAGTTCCAGGGCGTCGTCGATCGACTTCATGCCCGGCGCCCATTCCGCGAAATGGTCGTTGCCGAAGTAGGACTGGCCCGCTCCGGCCGCGACGATCAAGGTGTCGTACGGGGTGACGTAGGTGTGGCCGAGCAACTCCGACCTGACGGTCTGATTGGCCAGGTCGATGTGGGTGACGTTGCCCAGCAGCACCTGCGCGTTCTTCTGTTTGGCCAGGATCATCCGGGTTGGGGGCGCGATCTCACCCGAGGAGATGATGCCCGTCGCCACCTGGTACAGCAGCGGCTGAAACAGATGGTGCGTGGTCTTGGCGATCATCTTGATGTCGACGTCGGTCCGCTTGAGCGCCTTGGCGACGGCAAGGCCGCCGAACCCCGACCCGACGATGACAACTCGGTGCCGATCAGTTGCAGTGGCTCCGGGATGGCTCATTCTGGGCTCCTCGACGGTGCTTCACGTGCAGTTACTACCCACTACGGTAGCCGCCTGAACCTCCGATGGCCGCATCGGTCGGCTGTGTTCTTTCCCACGACAGCGGGGGATTACACCTCGAGAAGAGGCTTCAACAACTTCCCGACGGCCGTGACGCCGCCGGGGTGGTAGCCGTTGATGTTGGTGACCGGGCTCAGGATCACGCCGCCCACGCCTGCGTCGAGGATCTTGGTCTTGACCTGTTCGGCCACCTGCTCTGGACTGCCGAACACCGCCTGCTGTTTGACGTTGTCGGGGATGAAGTCGGCGGTCACGTTCTCGTCGATGATCGCAAAAACCAGCATGCTGGTCTCCAGGGTGGCCGGGTCGCGGTCGATCGCCTCGCAACTCTGTTTGACCACACCGACCTTGCGGGACAGCTCGTCGAACCCGGCGATGATGTTGAGGTGGTCGAAGTGCTTGGCGGCCAACGGAATCGTCTTCTTCTCGCCCCTGCCGCCGATCATCAGCGGGATGTGGTCACGGAAACGGGGATTCGCCATCGCCTCGACCGTCTTGTAGTACTTGCCTTCAAACGTCGGCCGTTCGCCCGCGAGCATCGGCAGGATGATCTGCAGCGCTTCGCCGAGCTTGTTGAAGCGGTCGGTGAACGTGCCGAACTCGTAGCCGAGCTGATCGTGCTCGAGCTCGAACCAGCCGGTGCCGATGCCGAGGACAGCGCGGCCCTGGCTCACAACGTCGAGCGTCGTGATCGCCTTGGCCAGCAGCGTGGGGTTGCGGTAGGTGTTGCCCGTCACCAGCGTTCCCAGTTGCACGCGCTCGGTCGCGGTGGCCAAGGCGCCGAGGGCGGTATACGCCTCGAGCATCGGCTGGTCCGGAGTTCCGATGCCCGGCAGTTGATAGAAGTGATCCATCACGAAGACGGAGTCGAAACCGGCGGCCTCGGCCTCCTGGGCTTGCGCGATGACAGTGGGGAAGAGCTCGGCGACACTCGTGCCGTAGGAGAAGTTGGGGATCTGGAGTGCGAGCTTGATGGTCACACTTTCACGTAACCACAGCTAACCGGAGTGGTCACCCCGCTTTAGCTTCCGGCGAACGAAGGAATATCTAGCCGAAGTTCGCCAGCGCACCGTGGCTGACGTGCAGCGTCTGACCGGTGATGTGGCGGGCGGCCGGGGCGGTCAGGAACAACGCGAGGCGGGTGATCTCGTCGGCCACCGGCGGCGGAGTCCGAGACAGTCCGTCGTAGCCCGCGTCGGCGCTTCGGCCCGATGCCACCGCGTTCACGGTGATGCCGCGAATGCCGAAGTGAACCGCCTGCCCGGCCGTCCAGTCGGATATCGCGGCCTTGATGGCCGCCTCAGCACCGCCCTCGGCGGGGTTCTCGGGTACGACGCTGACAATCGAACCGCCCGACCGCAGGTGATCACCGAGGATCTGCACAGTGAGAACCGCCGACAGCACCGTCCCGTCGAGCGCGTTGCGCCAGGCCGAGGCCTGATCCGACAGGGAGTAGGTCCGCGGATCGCCCGCGTCCCAGCGCGGGGCGGGCACGTTGACGATGGTGTCGAGGTGGTGGGGGAACTGCCCGCGGGCCTCTTCGAGGCTCGCCGGGTCCGTGTTGTCCAAGACGATCGCGTCGACGTCGAGTTCCTTGGCGGCGACCTCCAGGTCATCGCGGCGCGCGCCCGCGATCACGACGCGGTGGCCCGCGTCGCGGAAGCCTTCCGCGATCGTGCGACCGAGATCGGTATCGCCTCCGGTGACTAGCACCTCCATCGCAGGGACCTCCTCCGTGTTCACCGCTGAACCCCAGCCTGTGAGCGATATGTTACTGGACAGTAGCTAGAGGACGAAACCCGCCACGCGGACAACGCCACCACATCGCAGCCGAAGTGCCATAGGGTCGTGACCTGTGAAGCCCATCGCGGCAGTGACCTTGGCGATGACCATCGCGATTTCGGCAGTTTCCGCCACGCCTTGACCCCCTCGGCAGTCCTTCCCCGCTGGATCTACGTCCCCGCCGCGCTCGGGGCGCTGTTCGTCGTGGTCCCTCTCATCGCCGTCGCCGCCAAGGTCGACTGGCCGCGGTTCTGGTCACTGATCACGAGCCCCGCATCGCTGTCTGCGCTGGAGCTGAGTCTGCGTACCGCGGCGGCGAGCACAGCCCTGTGCCTGGTCCTAGGTGTGCCGATGGCACTGGTCTTCGCGCGCAGCGACGCCCGCGTGGTCCGGCTGGCCCGGCCGCTGATCCTGCTCCCGCTGGTGCTCCCGCCCGTCGTCGGGGGCATCGCTCTGCTCTACGCCTACGGCCGGCTGGGCCTGATCGGGGAGTACCTGAACGCCGCGGGGATCCAGATCGCGTTCACGACGACGGCCGTGGTGCTCGCGCAGACCTTCGTGTCGCTGCCGTTCCTCGTCATCTCGCTCGAGGGTGCCGCCCGCACCGCCGGGGCCGACTACGAGGTCGTCGCCACGACCCTGGGCGCGCGGCCCACCACCGTCTGGTGGCGGGTGTCCCTGCCGCTTCTTGCACCGGGCCTGGTGTCCGGCGCGGTACTGGCATTCGCCCGCTCGCTGGGCGAGTTCGGCGCCACACTGACATTCGCCGGTTCCCGCGAGGGCGTCACCCGCACCCTTCCGCTGGAGATCTACCTGCAACGGGAGAGCGATGCCGACGCCGCGGTCGCGCTGTCGCTGCTACTCGTCGCGGTGGCCGCGGTCGTCGTCGTCGGACTCGGCGCCAGGCGCTTGCGGGCAGGAGGCGCCAATGCGTGGTGACCGGCGGGGTGGTGACCGGCGATGACCGACGTCGGTGTGCGGGCGATCGTCAAGAGCCGGGGCGTGGACGTCGAATTCACGGTGGCCGCCGGAGAGGTGCTGGCCGTCCTCGGCCCGAACGGCGCGGGCAAGTCGACCGCCCTTCACGTCATCGCGGGTTTGGTGCGGCCCGACACCGGCGTGGTTCGCGTCGGCGACCGGGTGCTGACCGATACGTCGACGGGCACACATGTCGCCACCCACGACCGCCGCGTCGGGCTGCTGCTGCAGGATCCACTGTTGTTCCCGCATTTGAGCGTCGCGGCCAATGTTGCTTTCTCACCGCGCAGTTCGCGCACTGACGCGACGCGCTGGCTGGCCGAGGTCGAGGCCACTGACCTCGCCGACCGGATGCCCCGGCAACTCTCCGGCGGGCAGGCACAGCGGGTCGCTCTGGCTCGCGCGTTGGCCGCCGAACCGGATGTGTTGCTCCTCGACGAGCCGATGGCCGGCCTGGACGTGGGCGTCGCCGCCGCAATGCGCAAACTGCTGCGCCGTGTACTGGTCCGCGACGGCCGGTCAGCGCTCTTGATCACCCATGACGTGGTCGACGTGCTCACCCTGGCCGATCGGGTGCTGATTCTGGAATCCGGTCAAATCGTCGAAACAGGTTCCACCGCAACTGTTTTGACTACACCGCGTAGCCGGTTCGGGGCGCGTTTCGCAGGCGTGAACCTAGTCAGCGGCACGACGGGTGCCGACGGCGTGCTGACGACGCAGTGGGGGGTTGTCTGGCACGGCGTGCCCGAAGCGGATAGGGCCGCGGGCCTTCCGACAGTGGCGTTGTTCTCACCGGCGGCGGTCGCGGTGTACCGCGACAGACCGCACGGCAGCCCCCGCAACACATTCGAGGTGACGGTTGCAGAGCTCGACAGTCGCGGGCCGGCGATCCGCGTCCGCGCGGAGGAACAGCCGGACGGGGCACCGGGCCTCGCGGCAGATATCACCGCCGATTCGGCGGCGGAGTTGCGACTGACACCGGGGGACCGGGTCTACTTCTCCGTGAAGGCCCTTGAGGTCACTCTCCTTCCGGCCCCGTAACATCGCGGCTCGTCGCCACGACTTATCGACTGGATCGCTCCTGATATCCGGCTCGAGCCCCCCGCCGGCGGCACCCCCGCGCGACGCGTGGGGAGCTCGTCGTTTCAGCAATCGGCTATTACCGTGGTTCGCTTGAGGTTCACCGGGTTCAGCAATCTCTCAGTTGAGAACTTTTAAAGCAACTCACACTTGCGTCACGGCGGTAACACGGTAGTTTCTTCCCCATGGATCAGCCGGACGCGATACCTGAACACCGCAAGGGCCTATCAAAGTCGCTGGCGATCGCGGCGCTGACGGCTGCTACCGCGGTGGCGCTCACGCTGCCGACGATCGCGCAGGCGCAGCCGTCGCCCACGCCTCCGCCACCCGCGCCGCCGGGTGGCAACACGTTCCTGCAGGGGCCGCCTGCGCCGCCGGGCGCGCCCGTCCCGCCGCCTCCGCCGGGCGCGCCGGTGCCGCCGCCTCCGCCGGCCGATCCGAACGCGCCTTCGCCACCACCGCCCGCGCCGCTGGATCCCAACGCACCGCCGCCCGCGCCGCTGGATCCCAACGCGCCGCCGCCAGCACCGGCGGATCCCAACGCACCGCCCCCGCCGCCCGCCGAACCGGGCCGCGTCGACAACGCCGCGGGCGGTCTGAGCTTCGTCGTGCCTGCGGGCTGGAAGGTGTCGGACTCCACTCAGCTGTCGTACGGCCAGGCGCTGTTGACGAAGATCGCACCGGAAGGCGGGCAGCCGCCGAACGACACGAGCGTTCTGCTCGGACGGCTCGATCTGAAGCTGTTCGCCGGCGCCGAGACCGACAACACCAAGGCCGCCCAGCGGCTGGCATCGGATATGGGCGAGTTCTTCATGCCGTTCCCCGGTACCCGTGTCAACCAGCAAACGGTGCAGCTCGACGCCGCGGGCATGCCGGGCGTCGCGTCGTACTACGAGGTGAAATTCACCGACACCAACAAGCCGACCGGCCAGATCTGGGCAGGCGTCGTCGGTGAGCCGGTCGAACCCGGCGCACCGCGCGGGCAGCGCACCCCGGCACGCTGGTTCGTCGTCTGGCTCGGCACGGCGACCAACCCGGTGCCCAAGGGCGAGGCCCTCACGCTCGCCAACTCCATCCGGCCGTTCGCACCGCCACCTCCGGCGGCTCCGGCGCCGGTGGACCCGAACGCACCACCACCACCGCCGGATCCCAATGCACCGCCGCCGGACCCGAACGCACCGCCGCCGCGGCCGGGCGTCGGAGTGGCCGTGCCGGTCGCACCGGATGCCGCGCCGGGGATGTTGCCTCCCGCCTGACGGCGGGACCGCGCTGGCGGGCCGTGGGTCGAACCCGAAGACCTAACTGTCAGTTGGCCTTTCAGGGACCAACCCACGGCGGCGAGGCACTGTTGACGTTGACGATGAAGCAGTTGGATCCGCCGAATCCGAGGACACCCGTGGTCTGGCAGCGCTGGAAGTTGCCGTCGGGTGCGATCGGCCCGTCGCAGATCTCTCCGCCACCCCACGGCGTCCACCCCGACTGACAACCGGCGTTCGCCGGAGCCGCGAAGGCGATCCCGCTGGCCACCAAACCACTGATCGCCACTGCAACAAGTGCTTTCATAACCTTCACCTCTCCCCGGGGTACCGGTTCCCGTGACCGGTACGTCGCCGTCCCGCGGCCCGAACCGCGTTATCCCCAGGTTATGCGTTCGTGACCGATTAGGAATCGGGTTTTTCCCTACATTATTGACGCGCGCGATCTTGTCCGTAGTCGCCTCCGAATCGTTACCCACGTCCGGTATAGGTGAAGGTGGCCCAGCGGCGGCGCTGAGCC
Organism: uncultured Actinomycetota bacterium; assembly: GCA_963721495.1. Classification (GTDB taxonomy): domain Bacteria; phylum Actinomycetota; class Actinomycetes; order Mycobacteriales; family Mycobacteriaceae; genus Mycobacterium. The sequence goes on from CAVRMG010000011.1 coordinate 166,879, forward strand.
ACGGCCAGCGAAAGGCAGGAAATGTGATGGACACGATTGCGGCTACGGAGTTCCTCGCTCGGTCCTCAACGCTCACAAGCGTTGGCTGGATTGGCTACATCATCCTCGGCGCGCTCGCCGGATGGATCGCCGGAAAGCTCGTCAAGGGCGGTGGGTCCGGCGTCCTGATGAACATCGTGATCGGCATCGTCGGCGCGCTGATCGGAGGATTTCTGCTCAGCTTCTTCTTGGACACCGCGGAGGGCGGTTGGTGGTTCACGTTGTTCACGGCGATTCTCGGATCGGTGATCCTGCTGTGGCTCGTCAGCCTGGTGCAGAAAAGGACATAGCGTCACCATGGGGTGGTGAGCACCCCAACCATGAAGGCGTGGCGGGTCACTCGGCCCGGGCCGATGGACACCGAGCCGCTGGAGTACGTCACGGTCGAGGTGCCACGGCCCGCACCCGGTGAGCTTCTCGTCGCGGTCCGGGCCTGTGGCGTGTGCCGCACAGACCTTCACGTCGCCGAAGGTGACCTGCCCGTGCACCGGCGCGGCGTGATCCCCGGCCATGAAGTCGTGGCCGAGGTCATCCAGACCGGGCCCGCGACGGGTGGAGAGTTCGCGGTCGGCGATCGCGTAGGCATCGCGTGGCTTCGACATACGTGCGGCAAGTGCAAGTTCTGCGAAAGCGGCCGCGAGAACCTGTGCGCCGATTCGCGCTACACCGGGTGGGACGCCGATGGGGGATACGCCGAATTCGCGACTGTGCCAGCTGCATACGCGCTCTCGCTGCCGGAGGGATACTCCGATGCCGAGTTGGCGCCATTGCTCTGCGCGGGCATCATCGGCTACCGCGCACTGCTGCGCGCCGAACTGCCCGCCGGCGGCCGGCTGGGCATCTACGGGTTCGGCGGAAGCGCCCACCTGACCGCGCAGGTGGCACTCGCGCAAGGAGCAGAGGTGCACGTGATGACGCGCGGAGACAAGGCGAAGGACTTGGCGTTGGCGTTGGGCGCCGCGTCGGCGCAGGGTGCCACCGACCGACCGCCGGTGGCACTGGACGCCGCAATACTTTTCGCACCCGTCGGCGATCTGGTGTTGCCTGCACTCGAGGCGCTGGATCGCGGAGGCACGTTGGCTGTTGCCGGCATCCACCTGTCCGACATTCCGCCGATGAACTACCAGCGACACCTCTTTCAAGAGCGCCAGGTGCGATCGGTGACATCGAACACCCGCACCGATGCACGCGATTTCCTCGCCTTCGCGGGTCGCCATCGCCTCGAGGTGACGAGCCCCCGATATCCGTTCGACCGGGCCGACGATGCGCTCGGCGATCTCAGTGCCGGTCGTGTCGCCGGCGCGGCGGTGCTGGTGGTCTAAAGCGCGGCGAGTGCGGCGCCGAGGCGACCGTTGAGGTCTCCGCGCCCGAACCGGTAGAGCGGTCCCGCCCCGTCGGCCAGAATCTGGCGCAGCCGCGCCATGCCGCGCGCGCTCACCGGCCGGGGTGAGTGCAGTCGCAGGGTGATCGCGTCGATCAGGTCCTCGGCAGCCTTGATGTTCGGCGTGTGCAAAGGAACTCGCGACGAGAGGAGCACGCCGTGCCCGGTGGCATCGGCGACGCACCGTCGCAGTGACCGCGCGATCGCCTCCCGTTCCGTCGCCGACGTCAATCGCGCCTCGTGGGCGGCGAGCGCACTGCCGGCCGCCGCGGGAACACCGACACCGAGCAGCCGGTCGAGCCGGCCGGCCCGAAGCCGCGCCGCCAGCCGGGAGGTCAGCGACGGCCGTGGAACGACCTCGTTCCGGGTCGCCATCTGGGCGGTGGAAAGAAAATCGGCCGGAATCTTGTTGTCAGCCATGGATATCTACCTCTTTTGCCGGTTCACGGCTCTCGACTTCGTGACTGTCTAACACGTTACAACGGTCATGCATGACCAGTCAAGTTGATATACCGGTCACGCAAAACTACAGTGGTCTTATGGCACCGGAACCCACGCGTTGGCTCGCCGACGATGAACCCAAGCCGGCGCCGGGGCCGCTGCTCCGGGTTCAGGCGCTGGTCAACACCGTTGAGCTGCCCGCGGGACCCGACCGGCTCGCCGATCCCGTCGACGCCCGGCCGTGGCTGATCGACAACCACCTGCTGTCGCCGGACGCCGACCTCGAGGACACCGACCTGCGGTTGCTTCGCGACGTCCGTGAGGCGCTGCGCGATGCTCCTGGTTCGCAACGGCGGCGGTCCGTCGCCCACGACCGCGGACCTGGCGCCGCTTCACTCGGTGGCCGCCGGCGGCACCGCACGTGCCGAGGTCGACGCGGATGGAGCTGTGCGATTGGCGGCGGGCGGCGATTCGGTGACCGAGCGGCTGGTCGAATTGGTCCTGATCATGCGGGACGCGCAGCGCGACGGCAGCTGGACGCGATTGAAGGCCTGTGGGAACGACGAATGCCAGTGGGCGTTCTACGACCGGTCCCGCAACCACGGCGGCACGTGGTGCGAGATGTCCTCGTGCGGCAACAAGCTCAAGAACCGTGAATTCCGCGCACGCCGTCGAACGACGAACCGCTGACATCAGTCAGGTCGACAGGTGCCACACGAGGGCGGCGGCCAGCGCGCCCAGTCCGTTGAGGGACCAGTGCAACGCGATCGGCGCGATCAGGCTCCCGCTGCGCCGACGCAGCCAGGTGAAAACGAAACCGGCGGCGGCCGTGGCTGCGACCGCCAGCACGACGCCGGCGACCGTGCCCAGTAATCCGCCGCCGAACATCCGGGTGAATCCGACGTTGCTGCTGGTCAGGCCCAGTGAGGTCGCGATATGCCATAGACCGAAAAGCAACGAGCCAGCCGCTGCGACCCCACGGAAACCCCACGCGCGGTTCAGCGCTCCGTGCAGCACGCCACGGAATGCCAGCTCCTCCGGAATCACGGTCTGCAGCGGAATGATGATCATGGACGCCAGCAGGGCGCCGGAGATCGTCGCATAGTTGTTGTTCATGAACATCGGCCGCGTCCACGGCAGCAGCGCACCGATCGCGATCACCGAGAGCACCACCGCGACGGCGGCGAGGGCGTAGCCCGCACCCGACTTCCAATGCTCTCTGCCCAGGCCCAGTTCGGTCCAGCCCAGACCGCGGGAACGCACGAGAACCAGCAGGCCGACGGCGGCCGCAGGCACTGTCGCGAAGCCGGCCCAGGGGGTGGTGAAGTGCGCGATCAAATTGGTGAGCGCGAGCACAACCACGACAACGGCGATGTCCACGTAGGTGCGGAAATGGTGGAGCGCGGACAGTTGGCTGACCAATGGGTGCGGATGCTCAGCTACCGCGGTTTGGTCGGACACGACTCCCCAGTCTACCGATCCTCACTGAGCGTCTCCTGAGACAGCGAACGTCCACGCCCGACCGGCGCCGGTAGCCGGTCGGTGAATAAGTCCCACAAGTCCGCCACAACGTCAATTACAAGCGTTTGATGGGAATGGAAACCCGCCCCCGACGCCGCAGGAGCACTGCGATGACCGTTGTCACTCACAATTGGCATTCCGCCGAACCGCAATCGCTGAGCGATGAAACGCTCGCCCGAATCGACGGTTGGTGGCGCGCCGCCAACTACCTGTCTGTGGGTCAGATCTATCTGCTGGACAACCCCCTGCTGGCAACGCCGCTTTCGCGCGACGACGTCAAGCCCCGACTGCTCGGTCACTGGGGGACCACGCCAGGCCTGAACTTTCTGTACGCGCATCTCAACAGAGTGATCAAAGAGCGCGGACAGTCGACGATCTATATCACCGGGCCCGGCCACGGCGGACCCGGGCTGGTCGCCAACGCCTACCTCGACGGCACCTACTCGGAGGTCTATCCCGACGTCACACAGGACACCGAGGGTATGCGTCGGCTGTTCCGGCAGTTCTCCTTCCCGGGAGGCATCCCCTCGCACGTCGCTCCCGAGACCCCGGGCTCCATCCACGAAGGTGGCGAACTGGGCTATGCGCTTTCGCACGCCTACGGGGCCGCGTTCGACAATCCGGACGTCCTCATCGCCGCGGTCGTCGGCGACGGCGAGGCCGAGACCGGCGCGCTCGCGACCAGCTGGCATTCCAACAAGTTCACCAATCCCGCCAACGACGGGGTGGTGCTGCCGATCCTTCACCTCAACGGGTACAAGATCGCGAATCCGACGGTGCTGGATCGGATTCCGACAGAGGAACTGCGCAGCCTGATGGTCGGCTACGGCCACAATCCGTATTTCTTCGAGGCGAACGAGGACGAAGACATCGCCGACGTGCACCGGCGGTTCGCATCGCTGCTCGACGTGGTGCTCAATGAGATCTCTGAGATCAAGGCGAGCAGCGGCCGAGCGTGAGGAGGGGCGCCCGAGCTGGCCGATGATCGTCTTCCGCACCCCGAAGGGGTGGACGGGCCCGGACTACATCGACGGCAAGAAGACCACGGGATCCTGGCGCGCACACCAGGTTCCGCTCGCCAGCGCCCGCGACACCCCGGAACACCTGAAAGTGCTCGCCGACTGGCTGGCCTCCTACCGGCCCAACGAACTATTCGGTGACGATGGCACGCTCGACCCCGCAATCGCGGAACTGGCACCCGCGGGCACGCTGCGGATGAGTGACAATCCTCACGCCAACGGCGGGATGCTGCTGAAGGATCTGCGGCTTCCCGACTTTCGGAAGTACGGCGTAGCCGTACCCACCCCCGGCGCGACCATCGCCGAGGCGACCAAGGTGCTCGGTGAGTGGCTGACCGAGGTGATTCGGCGCAATCCCGACAACTTCCGTATCTTCGGTCCGGACGAGACCGCATCGAACCGCCTTCAGCCGGTTTTCGAGGCGACCGCCAAACAGTGGACCGCCGAGTTCGTCGGGCCGGAGGTGGATGAGCATCTCGCCCGCGCCGGGCGCGTGGTCGAGATGCTGTCCGAACACCAGTGCCAGGGCTGGCTGGAGGGGTACCTGCTCACGGGCCGGCACGGTCTGTTCAACTGCTACGAGGCGTTCATCCACATCATCGACTCGATGGTCAACCAGCATGCCAAATGGCTCAAGGTCACCAACCACATACCGTGGCGCCGACCGATCGCCAGCCTGAATTATCTTCTGTCAAGCCATGTTTGGCGGCAGGACCATAACGGCTTCAGCCATCAGGACCCCGGCTTCATCGACCATGTCGTCAACAAGCGCGCTGAGGTCGTCAGGGTATACCTGCCACCGGACGCCAACACGCTGCTGTCCACGTACGACCACTGCCTGCGCTCGCGCCAGTACGTGAATGTGGTGGTGGCCGGCAAGCAGCCGCACCCGAACTTCCTCACGATGGACGAGGCGATCGCGCACTGCACCAGGGGACTGGGCATCTGGGAATGGGCAGGCACCGAGGAACTCGGCACCGACCCCGACGTCGTCATCGCGACCGCCGGCGACGTGCCGACACTCGAGGGTCTCGCCGCCGTCGACCTGCTGAGGCAGCACCTGCCCGACCTCAAGGTGCGCTTCGTCAACGTCGTGGACCTGATGCGCCTACAGGACGAGAACGAGCACCCACACGGGTTGTCCAACCGCGAGTTCGACATGATCTTCACCCGCGACAAGCCGGTGATCTTCGCCTATCACGGATATCCGTGGCTGATCCATCGGCTCATCTACCGGCGCGCGGGGGCCAACAACGTCCATGTGCGGGGGTACAAGGAAGAAGGCACCACCACCACACCGTTCGACATGGTGATGCTCAACGACCTCGACCGGTTCCATCTGGTGATCGACGTGATCGACCGCGTGCCGTTTCTGCAGTCACGCTGCGCGACGCTGCGCCAGAAAATGGTCGACATGCGGATCACCGCGCGCGAATACACACGTGAGCACGGCGACGACCTTCCAGAGGTGCGCGACTGGGTGTGGCCCGACGCGCGCGGTTTGGCCGGACACACCAACGTCGCCGCGGCGGCCGCAACCGGAGGCGACAACGAGTAGTCGCGAATACGCGCACTACCCTGTCGGTCGTGCTGGGATTCGCGGTTCCGCAATACGGGCAGGCGGCACACGCCGAGCTGGCCCGCTTCGCCGCGACGGCCGAGGAACTCGGCGCCGACAGCCTCTGGGTCGGGGACCGGCTGCTGGCCGCGGTGCAACCGAGCGTCGGCTACCAGGGCAACGACACCATTCCCGAGCAGTTCCGCACCGGAATCGACCCGTTCATCGCGCTGGCGGTGACCGCGACCGCCACCACCAGCGTGCGGCTGGGCAGCAGCGTGTTCGTCGCCCCCTGGTATCCACCGGTGCAGCTGGCACGGCAGCTGACGAGCCTGGACGTCATCAGCGGCGGCCGGCTGCTGCCCGGTTTCGGCATCGGCTGGTCGCCCGAGGAGTACCAGGCGGCTGGTGCACCGTTTCGCCGCCGCGGCGCACAACTCGACGAGCTTCTCGACGCGCTCGAGCAACTGTGGACGACCAATCCGGTTGAGCATGTGGGCGAACGCTGGTCGATCCCGGCGTCGTGGGTCGACCTGAAGCCGGTCCAGCAGCCACACCCACCGATCTATCTCGCGGCGTTCACGCCCGCCGGCCTGAAGCGGATCGGTGAGCGCGCCGACGGCTGGAGCGCCGTTGTGCACGTGCCCGGCGCAGTGCGCCTCGACGTGCTCAACAGGCAGCGTCAGGCGATCGACGACGCCGCCCGTGCCGCCGGACGTGACCCCGCGGCCATCCACACCTATGTGCGCGTCAATGTCGCGCCGGACACATCCATCGGACCGGTGGCCGACGCGCTACGACTGCTGGCCGACAACGGCTACCCCGACGCGTTCGTCGATCTGCTCTATGTGGCCACCGGAACCGACTCCCACCTCGCGTGGGTGGAAGGGCTGCTGGCCGCGTGAAAGAAGAACTGCTGGCACCTCTTCGGGTGCTGGATCTGGGCGGGGCTGAGTCCGACGGGGTCGGCCGGCTGCTCGCCGATCTGGGCGCCGACGTGTTGAAGATCGAAGCCCCCGGCGGCAGCCGCGCACGTGCGGCATTGCCTTCCATCGACGGCGCGAGCATCGCGTTCACCGTGAACAACGCCAACAAGCGCAGTGCGGTACTCGACCCGGGCGACGACGCCGATCGCGCGCGGCTGACCGGATTGGCAAGCGCCGCCGACATCGTCGTGGACGGTGGGAACCCCGGAGGGGCCTCGGCGTACGGAACGTCGTGTGTAGAGCTCGCCGAACAGTTCGGTCATCTGGTCGCGTTGTCGGTCACCGACTTCGGTTCCGCGGGCCCGTACGCCTCGAGACGGGCCACCGACGCTGTGCTGTATGCGATGTCGACCGCGCTCTCGCGGACCGGGCCGACAGCGGGCAGGCCCGTGCTGCCGCCCGAGGGGGTGGCGTCAGGGACGGCGGCGGCGCAGGCCGCGTGGGCGGCGCTGGTCGCTTATTACCACCGATTGCGCGGCGGCGGAGGCGATTACATCGACTTTTCTCGCTACGAGGCGGTGCTGCAGTCGCTCGATCCACCGTACGGTTCCGAGGGACAGGCGGCCGTCGGTCTCAAGCGCAGCAGCGAGCTGTGGCGGGGCCGGCCGCGCAACCAGAACATCTATCCAATTTTCAGCTGCAAGGACGGCAACGTCCGCATCTGTCTGCTGTCGGCGCGCCAGTGGCGCGGGATGCGCGGTTGGCTCGGAGAACCCGAGCAGTTCGCCGATCCCAAGTTCGACACCATCGCCGCGCGGTACGCGGCATCCCGTGAGCTCAACGCCGCCATCGCCGACCTCTTCGCGCCGCAGACGATGGATGCTCTGGCGGCCGAGGGACAAGCGCGCGGTGTGCCGGTCGCCGCGGTCCTCACCGCCGCAGAGACGTTGGCGTCAGACCATTTTCGGGCCGTGGGCGCGTTGACCGACACCAGACTCTCGCCGAGCGCGACGCTCGCGATCCCGGCCGGACCGTTCGTCGTCGACGGGCGGCACTCCGGACTGGTACACCCCGCGCCTGCGCCGGGCGCCGACGAACCCACCTGGACCACACCGCCGTTCGCCGTCGACACCGAAACGACGGTGACGCGGCCGTTCGAGGGACTGCGGATACTCGACCTCGGCGTGATCGTCGCCGGTGGCGAACTGGGCCGCCTGTTCGCCGATCTCGGCGCCGAGGTCATCAAGATCGAAAGCGCCGCCTACCCGGACGGCCTGCGCCAGACGGCACCGGGCATGTCGATGAGCCGATCGTGGGCGTTGACCCACCGCAACGAACACAGCCTGGGCCTCGATCTGCGGCATCCCGACGGCGCTGCGCTTTTCCGTCGCATGGTCGCGGACGCCGATGCCGTGTTCGCCAACTTCAAACCGGGCACGCTTGCCTCGCTGGGCTTTTCGTATGAGCAGCTGTGTGAGATCAATCCCCGGATCGTGCTCGCCGAAAGCAGTGCCTACGGCGCGACAGGGCCATGGAGCGAACGAATGGGTTACGGACCGTTGGTCCGCGCCTCGACGGGCGTCACGTGGCTGTGGACCTCCCCGGACGCCGAGCCCGACAGCTTCTACGACGCGACCACCATATTTCCCGACCACGTCGCCGCCAGGCTCACCGCAATCGCAGCGCTGGCGGCGCTTGTTCACCGGGACCGCACCGGAACCGGTGCGCACGTGCACATCCCACAGGCAGAAGCCGCCGTCAACCAACTCACTACGGCGTACGTCGCTGAGGCGGCGCGCACCGCGGGGCTGCCGGTGACCGACGACACGGCCGTACACGGCGTCTACCCGTGTGCAGGCGACGACGAATGGTGCGTCATCTCTGTGCGGTCCGACGCCGACCGCACCGCGGTGGCCGCGGCCATGGGATGCGATGAACTGCCCCGCGACCGGGCAGATCTCATCGCCGCCGTGTCGGAGTGGACCGCCGTCGGGGACAAGGACGATGTCGTCGAGACCCTGCAGGCTGCCGGCGTCCCCGCGGCGCCGATGAACCGCGCCGTCGACGTGCCGACCGACCCGCAGGTGGCGTTCCGCAAGCTGTACACCGATATGACGCATCCACTGTTCGACGCACCGATGCTCAGCGAGACGGCTGCGGCGCCCTTCACCAGGATCCCGCCCGCGGACCTTCGGCCCGCCCCGATGCCCGGTGAGCAGACCCGCGACATCTGCCGGGACCTGCTCGGAATGAGTGCCGGTGAAACCGATCGGCTCATCGCCGACGGCGTGCTCTTTACTGATCAAGGGAGGCCATGATGGACCCTCGGACACCGGTGTTGGTCTGCTACGGCCAGGTCAACCAGCACGAGGACAAGCCCGAAGTTGAACCCGTCGACCTGATGGTCTCGGCCGCCCGCGCCGCCGCCGACCCACGTGTCCTCGAGGCCGTCGACTCGGTACGCGTCGTGAACCTGCTGTCCTGGCGATACCGCGATCCCGGACTGCTGGTGGCACAGCGCATCCGGGCCAACGACGCCGCCACCCGCTACACCGGCATTGGCGGAAACGTCCCGCAGTCGCTGGTGAATCAGGCGTGTCTGGACATCCAGGCCGGCCGTGCGGACGTCGTGCTGATCACCGGGGCGGAGACGTGGCGTACCCGCACACGATTGCGAAGGGGCGGCGAGAAAGCAGACTGGACGAGCCAGCCTGAATCGGTGCCGATGCCACCGGGATCCGACGAAGTCATCGAGTTGGCCGGGCCCGCGGATCTGCGGATAAAGCTGGACCGCCCGGCCTACGTCTACCCGATGTTCGAGCAGGCGTTGCGGATCGCCGCAGGCGAAGCACCCGAGGACCACCGTCGTCGCATCGGTGACCTGTGGTCGCGTTTCAGTGCCGTGGCTGCGACCAACCCACACGCCTGGAGCCGAGAGCCATTGTCGGGCAAGCAGATCTGGGATTCGGGCCCCGACAACCGGATGATCAGCTGGCCGTATACAAAGCTGATGAACTCGAACAACATGGTGGATCAGGGTGCGGCGCTCGTGCTCGCGTCCGCCGAAAAGGCGACCTATCTTCAGATCCCGTCGGACCGATGGGTCTTCCCGTACGCCGGCACCGATGCCCACGACACCTACGCGATCAGCGAACGCGCGGAGTTCCACACGTCTCCGGCGATCAGGATCGCGGGCAGTCGGGCGCTGGAACTGGCCGGCGCCGGGATCGATGACATGGCGTTGATCGATCTCTACTCGTGCTTCCCGTCGGCAGTGCAGGTGGCGGCCAACGAACTCGGGTTGCCGCTCGACGATCCGCAGCGCTCACTCACCGTGACGGGCGGGCTCACCTTCGCCGGCGGGCCATGGAACAACTATGTGACGCACTCGATCGCCACCATGGCCGAACATCTGGCCGCCAATCCCGGCCAGCGCGGGCTCATCACCGCCAACGGTGGCTATCTCACCAAGCACAGTTTCGGCGTGTACGGCACGAAGGCGCCCTCCCACGAATTCCGTTGGGAGGACGTACAAGAGGCCGTCGACCGCGAACCCACTCGCACTGCGGCGGTCGAATGGGCGGGGGTGGGCACGGTCGAGTCGTGGACGACACCGTTCAGTCGAAAGGGCACGCCGGAGAAGGCGTTCCTCGCTGTGCGCACGCCCGACGATGCACGAGCACTGGCGGTGATCCCCGACGAGGTGGATGCGACGGTGCAGGACGACATCGCTGGCGCCAAGGTGCGGGTCAACGAGGACGGCACCGCAATACTGCTGTGAGTCAGTCCAGGTCGGACAGCAGCGCTTCGACTCGCTGTCGGACGACTTCGGCCGCGCCGGGTCCGACGACCGCGTGCACACGCCCCGCCTCCACGGCGGCGATCGCCGCTTCAGCCACCACCACAGGACTGATCGCGCCCAGCATCGCCATGTCCTGCCCATCGGCGGGTATCGTCGCCGCGCCGGGCGGCGCCAATACGGCGGAGTTCGCACCCAGCGGGGTGTCCACCATTCCTGGACACAAAACGGTTGCTCCCAGATCCTCTGACACAGCCTTGAGTTCGGCGTTCAATGTCTCGGTCAGTCCGACGACTGCGTGCATGGTGGCGTTGTAAGGCGCGAGGGTGGGCAACGGCATCAATCCGCCTACCGATGCCGTGTTGAGGAAGTGCCCTGACCCCGTCGCGATGAACAATGGCGCGAATGTCCGTACTCCGTGCACCACACCCATCAACTTGACGTCGATCAGCCAACGCCAGTTTGGCAGCCGCTGCTCCCACATGGGCGCCTGTTCACCGACAACCCCTGCGTTGTTGCAGACGAGGTCAACGCGACCGAATCGCTCGATCGTCTCGTCGGCCAGGGCGTCAACGTCGGCGGCCTCACTCACGTCGGCCCGCACCCCGACTGTCCGGCCCGGGTGCCGCGACAACGCGTCGACTGCCGCCGGAATCGCATCCTCACGCACGTCGGCGATCATCACGTTCACGCCGCGCCGCACCAGGACGGCGGCCAGGGCGAAGCCGATGCCGCTGGTGCCTCCGGTCACCACGGCGACCTGTCCCGCTTCGATCTTCATGGCTACGGAACGTCCACGGGCACGTCGGTGTACTGCGGCGTGAAATCGTCGCGGGAGAAGGTGAAGCCCTTGCCGCTGAATTCGCTCAGGCATGACACACCCGTGGCCTCCTGTACGTTGCAGCGGAATCCGGCTGCGGCCAGAATTCTGTTGAACGGCAGGACGTTCGCCGGCTCGGGATCCAGCGTGAACTCGGGCTGATCGAGCGCGACGAATTTGGCGTCACCTTCGCGGAGGACCTGAAGGGCGTTGGGTGGCGCGGCTTCACCGGCGGCGTGAGGCACTGAGTCCGGCTCGCCGGTGATGCCCATTGCGGACGGCCAGCTCCTGGCGGACTGACATCCCACCTTCACCCGCGGGACTATCGCACATGCCCATGTGCCGCTGGGGGAGGTGAAGTAGTAGCTCGTCCCGCCTGGCGGGTGCGCGACGTAGTCGAAGGCGTTCGCCAGGTGAGCATTGTTCGGCGGCGGCGCAGGCGGAGCCGTCGACGTGCCGGCCGGACCCGCTGCCGGTGCCTCATCGGTGTTGGTGGTCGCCTCTCCAGAGCAGCCCGCACTGAGCACGACAACCGACGCGAGCGTTATGACGTGAGTCTTCGGCACGTTCACCCGGCGCCGACCAGCCGGTCCGGGTCGACCGCTTCACGCGACTGGATCAGCGACTTGATGTCGTCGAGCCCCTCCCAGATGTTGACGTTCATCCCTGCGAGCACCCGGTTCGCATCATCCAGCCAGAAGGCGGTGAACTCGCGGCCGGCAAGGTCACCGCGAAAAACCACCCTGGCGTAGTCGGGCGCGTGTCCGACGTACTCCATGCCGAGGTCGTACTGATCGGTGAAGAAATAGGGGAGTTCGCGGTATTCGGCGGGCTTTCCGAGCATGCCCGCAACGGCCACCGCGGGCTGCTTCAGCGCATTGGCCCAGTGCTCGGTGCGGATGCGCAATCCGAACAGCGGATGTTCGGCGGCGGCGATGTCGCCGACCGCGTATACGTCGGGGTCGCTGGTGCGCAGTGACGCGTCGACCAGGACACCCCCGTCGCCGGTAGCCAGCCCGGCCCTTTCAGCTAGCCCGATGTTGGGTGACGCTCCCACCGCGACCAGGACCGCATCGGCGGCGACGGTTGATCCGTCACCGAGCTTCAGCCCGGTCGCGTTGCCGGCGGCGGTGGTGATCTCGTCGACCGTCGCACCAAGTCGCAGGTCGACTCCGTGGGCGCGATGCAGTTTGGCGAACACGTCGCCAACTTCGCGGCCGAGCGCCTTCTGCAGAGGTACCTCGTCGGCCTCGACCACAGTGACAGAAACACCGCGTTCACGCGCGCCTGCAGCAACTTCGAGGCCGATCCAGCCGGCACCGACGATTGCCAGTGAAGCACCTTCTGTCAGCAAGGAATTCAACGCCTCGGCGTCGTCGATCGTGCGCAGATAGTGCACGCCTTGGGCATCGGCTCCCGGGATGGGCGGCCTGCGCGACTTCGAACCCGTGGCAAGGACGAGTTTGTCGTAGCTCGCGGTACTGCCGTCGGGCAGCGACACCGTGTGGGCACCGACGTCGATCGCCGAGACCTCGGTGCCGAGTTGCAGTTCGACGTGGTGGTCGCGGTACCAGGCCGACGGGGCTGCGGTGAAGTCGCCGAACTGCTTCTTGCCGAGCAGAAACTCCTTGGACAGCGGGGGACGCTCGTAGGGTAAGCGCTCTTCCGCGGCAAACAGGACGATATGACCGTCGAAATCCTTGTCACGCAATGCTTCTGCGGCCTTGGCTCCGGCGAGACCGCCGCCGATAATGGCGAATGTAGACGACGTTGTCATGCCATCCGACCTTACTCGCGCCGGGACGCCATAGCGCCGGTATATGCCGCCGCACCGCCGGTTCAGCGGAGTCAAGCCAACAGGTCTTTGAGCTTTCGGGCGTTGCGGATCGCGTGTCCGCCCAGGTCGTTGTTGAAGTAGACGAGCACCCGTCGACCCTCGTCGTGCCAATCCGACACCCTGTCGGCCCACCGGCGCAGCTCGTCGTCTGAGTAGGAACCCGCGTAAATCGAGTCCTGCGGCGGCCCATGCATGCGGATATATACGAGATCGCTGGTGGCCCGCGGGACACATGTCAGGCCGGCGCCGCTCATCACCACGTACGCGGTGTCGTGTCGTTCGAGTATGGCGAAGACGGCGTCGTCGTCCCAGGAGGGATGCCGCAACTCCATGGCCACCGGAATCCAGTCGGGCATCAGAGTCAGGAAGTGAGCAAGCCGCTCGTCGTCGCGTTCTAGCTCGGGATGCAGCTGAACGAGCAGCGCCTCTCGCCTGTCACCGAGCGCGGTCCAGCAGCGCTCGAACCGCTCCACCCACGGTTCCGGCGAACGCAGCCTGCGGTAGTGGGTCAGTCCCCGCTGGGCCTTGACCGACATCGTGAAGCCGTCGGGCAACCGCTGTCGCCAGCCCTCGAAGGTCGCGTCCTTGGGCCATCTGTAGAAACTGGCGTTCAGCTCGACTGTATTGAACTCCTCGACGTACGTCGCCAGCCGCTTGGCCACCGGCAATCCGGGCGGATACAAGACACCCGCCCAGTGGTCGTACGACCAACCGGACGTGCCGATGCGAATCACCGCTACCGGCTAGCCCCTGAAAGTCACGCCGAAACCTACTTGGATGGCAGGCTCTTCGCGTAGTCGACACCGCGGCGCACCCAGCCCTGCAGTTGACGTCTGGTCTTGACGCCGTCGGCGGACACCCGGAGCCAGCCGCGGGTTTCGCGGCCGGCCATCACCATCGGTTCGACGTGCTCGCGCGCGAGCAGCTTCTCGGTTTCGTCGGGCGGCACCCGTACCATCAGCCCGCCCTTACTGCTGACGGCCACCGACATGTTGCCGTTGATCAGAAACGCCAGGCCGCCGAACATCCGCTTCTCTTCGACGCCCCTCTCGGCAGCGATGAGCTCGCGGATGCGGTCAGCGAGATCCTCGTCGTAGGCCATGCGACGACGGTAGACCCGGCCACCGACATGCGACCCGTACCGTCGATTTTGCACTCAGGGTCGTGACAGCAATGCGTCCACGACCCTGAGTGCAATTTCGCGACTAGGCGGCAGCCGTAGCCGCCACCTCCGCCGGTTCCAGCGCCTGAGCAATGATGTCCGCGACGTCGACCATCGGCTTGACCTCCAGCGTTTCGAGCACATCGGCCGGGACGTCGTCCAGGTCGGCCTCGTTCCGCTGAGGGATGAAAACCGTTGACAGGCCGGCTCGTTGCGCGGCCAACAGCTTCTGCTTGACTCCACCGATCGGCAGTACACGGCCGTTGAGCGTCACCTCACCGGTCATGCCGACATCGGAGCGCACCTGCCGCCCGGTGGCCATCGACACCAGCGCCGTCACCATCGTCACGCCGGCCGACGGGCCGTCCTTGGGCACCGCGCCCGCGGGCACGTGCACGTGGATCCGACGGTCCAGCGACTTCGGGTCGACGCCCAACTGCTCGGCGTGCGCACGGACGTAGGAGAGCGCGATCTGCGCCGACTCCTTCATCACGTCGCCGAGTTGACCGGTCAGCTGCAGTCCGGCCTCACCGTCCGTCGCCCCAGCCTCGATGTAGAGCACATCGCCGCCGAGTCCCGTCACGGCAAGCCCGGTGGCCACGCCCGGCACCGCCGTGCGTTCGGCCGACTCGGGCAGGAACCGTGGACGGCCCAGGTAGTCAACGAGATCCGGCTCGTCGATCATCAGCGCCGACGGATCTTCCGCCAGCTTCGTCGTCGCCTTGCGCAGCGCCTTGGCCAGCAGTCGCTCGAACTGCCGTACACCCGGCTCGCGGGTGTAGTCGGCCGCGATCTTGCGTAGCGCATCTTCGGTCACCGTCACCTCGGCCTCGGTCAGCGCCGCACGCTCCCGCTGCCGCGGCAGCAGGAAGTCCCGTGCGATGGCGACCTTGTCGTCCTCGGTGTAGCCGTCGATCTGCACCAACTCCATCCGGTCCAGCAGCGCCGACGGGATGTTCTCGATGACGTTGGCCGTCGCCAGGAACACCACATCGGACAGGTCGAGATCCAGATCGAGGTAGTGGTCGCGGAACGTGTGATTCTGCGCCGGGTCCAGCACCTCCAGCAGGGCGGCAGACGGATCGCCGCGGTAGTCGGAGCCGACCTTGTCGATCTCGTCGAGCAGCACGACGGGATTCATCGACCCCGCCTCACCGATCGCGCGCACGATCCGGCCGGGCAGCGCACCGACGTAGGTGCGGCGGTGACCACGGATCTCGGCCTCGTCGCGCACGCCGCCCAGGGCGACGCGAACGAATTTGCGGCCCAACGCCCGAGCCACGCGACTCACCGAGCGACGTCTTACCGACACCGGGCGGACCGGCTAGCACCATGACAGCGCCGGAGCCGCGGCCGCCGACAACGGCCATACCGCGCTGGGCACGACGGGCCCGCACAGCCAGGTACTCGACGATGCGGTCCTTGACGTCGTTCAGCCCGTGGTGGTCGGCGTCGAGGATCTCGCGGGCCGACTTCAGGTCGGTGGAGTCCTCGGTGGTGACGTTCCACGGCAGGTCCAAGACGGTGTCCAGCCATGTCCGGATCCAGCCGCCCTCCGGGCTCTGCTCGCTCGAGCGCTCCAGCTTGCCGACCTCGCGCAGCGCTGCCTCGCGCACCTTTTCCGGCAGATCGGCGGCCTCGATTCTGGACCGATAGTCATCAGAAGACCCTGTGCCGTCGTCCGAATCGCCGAGTTCCTTGCGGATCGCGGCGAGTTGCTGACGCAGCAGGAACTCCTTCTGCGTCTTCTCCATGCCCTCACGGACGTCGTCGGCGATCTTGTCGGTGACCTCGACCTCGGCAAGATGGTCGCCGGTCCAGTCGATGAGCACCTTCAGCCGCTCACCGACGTCGGGGGTTTCCAGCAGCTGGCGCTTCTGCACCTGCGTCAGGTACGCCGCATAGCCGGCCGTGTCCGCCAGCGCCGACGGATCGGTCAACTGGTTGACGAAGTCGATGATCTGCCAGGCCTCGCGGCGCTGCAGCATCGCCAGCAGCAGTTTCTTGTAGTCGGCGGCCAGTGAGCGGATCTCGTCGGTCACTTCCGGCTCGTCGACCTCGGTCACCTCGACCCAGAGTGCCGCCCCGGGCCCATTGGCGCCGGCCCCGATGTGGGCACGCTTGGTGCCGCGCACCACTGCGGCGGTCCCGTTGCCGCCGGCGATCCGGCCGACCTGCACGATCGACGCGAGAACGCCGTAGGACGCGTAGCGGTCCTCCAGCCGCGGAGCGATCAGCAGCTCACCGCTCTCGCTGGCCTGAGCAGCGTCGACGGCAGCACGCGCGGCATCGTCGAGCTCGATCGGCACCACCATCCCGGGCAGCACGATCGATTCGCTCAGGAAAAGGACAGGCACAACACTCGATGTCATGTTGGCTTCAGCCATCAATCCTCCAAAGTTTCAGTCAGATGCGACTCAACCCTGGGAAGGGGCGGTTTGTTCCCCACGCAGATCACCCTTTCGGGCGATGTGAGATGTTGCCGCCGTGCTGTATCCCTGACCTGCATGCCCCCATGGCGATTGCGCGATTTCCACTACGACGACCTCGACCAGGCGATCTCTGTCTGGGACCAAAGCCGCGGCCGCGACGATCACCATCCGGTTTGTGCGGTGTCCGAAGTGGTGTCGGCGGCGAAGGGCGGCCAACCCTCGGTGGTCGCGCTCGTAGGTGATCAGCTGGTCGGGATGGCCGTGGCGCAGGTGCACGGGGAGCGGGCTTGGATTTCGATGGTCGCCTTGAGCAACGGGTGGCGGAATCGGGGAATAGGCAGCGCCCTGCTCAGCGAGTTGGAGGCTCGGTTGAGAACACTCGGCGTGCGACGCTTCAGTGCACTGCTGCATGCCGAAGCCACAGGAACCGCGGCACTGCGCAACTCGGGGTTCGCTGAACGCGAAGACCTGACTTATTTCGAGAAGCTCGACAACCTCGCTGCATCCGATGCCGGCCTGCTCGCCGCGCTCGGCGGGCAGGTGATGCCACACGGGCTGTGGCAGGCATTGGCGGGGATGGACTCGGAGAAGCGTGTCATCGAACGGCGGATCGTGCTGCCGCTGGCTGAGCCGCGCCTGGCGGAGGCGTACGGCGTATCGGCGCCGAAGGCGGTCGTCCTGTTCGGGCCGCCGGGGACCGGCAAGACAAGCTTCGCCAAGGCGGTCGCGGGTCGCCTCGGTTGGCCGTTCGTTGAGCTGTTCCCGTCGCGGCTGGCGGCGCCGGATGTCGCGATCGCCACAGCGCTGCGCGAGACGTTTGTGGGTTTGGCGGAGCTTGAAGCCGCGGTCGTGTTCATCGACGAAGTGGAAGACATTGCGGGATCGCGCTCCGGCGTCGTGTCCGATCCCGCTCATGCGGTGACCAACGAACTGCTCAAACTCATTCCGGCGTTCCGGCAACACGACGAACGACTATTGATCTGCGCGACGAATTCGGTGCGGTCGCTGGACCCGGCGTTTCTGCGCCACGGCCGGTTCGACTACATCATTCCGATCGGACCGCCCGATGATGTGGCGCGCGCGGCGATCTGGACCAGATATCTCGGCGCCACCGCCGTGAACGTCGAAGTCGAAAAGCTGGTCGAAGGCGAGCGAGATGTTCACCCCCGCCGACATCGAATTCGCGGCCCGTAAGGGAGCGCAGTCGGCGTTCGAGCGCGAAATCGAGTTGCGCCGCGGCGAACCCGCGCTCACTGACGACTACCTCGCCGCGATCGCAGACACCCGACCTACCTTGACGGATGAAATGGTCGCCGACTTCGAAGAGGACATCGCCACGCGCACTCGGTTGTGACTGCATCGCCACCAGCCCCCGAAATGGCAGGAAGCCTGCCGTTCGGGGGTGACGGCAGGCTCCCTGTTGTGGGTGGATCTAGGCGATGTCGTCAGGCACTGGCCTGCGCCCCCAGCACCCGCTGGACATCAGGCACCATCTGCTGCACCTGCTGGCCCCAGTAGGCCCAGGTGTGCGTTCCCTGTGCCGGGAAGTTGAACACCCCGTTGTTACCGCCCGCCGCGACGTAGTTGTCGCGGAAGGAGACGTTGGTCCGCAGGGTGAACCCTTCGAGGAACTGCGCGGCCATCAGGTTTTCGCCCGAGGTACCCGAGTCGAGATCCGACGGGGTGCCGGTGCCGCAGTAGATCCACAGCCGGGTGTTGTTGGCGACCAGTTGGCCGACGTTGACCATCGGGTCGTTGCGTTTCCACGCCGGGTCGGACGACGGTCCCCACATGCTCTCGGCGTTGTATCCGCCCGCATCGTTCATCGCCAACCCGATCAACATCGGCCACCAGCCCTCGGACGGATTCAGGAAGCCCGACAGCGACGCGGCGTAGATGAACTTCTGCGGGTAGTAGATCGAGTACGTCAGCGCGGTGCTGCCCGCCATCGAGATGCCGACGACCGCGTTGCCGTTCTGCGAAACGCCTTTGTTCGCCTCGAGCCACGCCGGGAGCTCCTGCGTCAGGAAGGTCTCCCATTTGTATGTGTAGTCCTGGCCGTTACCCCGTGACGGCTGGTACCAGTCGGTGTAGAAGCTCGACATGCCGCCCACCGGCATCACCAGCGACAGCCCGGAACCCTCGTACCACTCGAAGGCCGGGGTATTGATGTCCCAGCCGCTGAAATCGTCCTGCGCCCTGAGTCCGTCGAGCAGATAGACCGCGTGCGGTCCGCCGCCCTGGAACTGAACCCGGATGTTGCGATTCATCGCCGGGGAGAACACATCCAGATACTCGACGGGCAGACCCGGCCGCGAAAACGCACCAGCAGTCGCCGAACCCCCGACGAAGCCGATCAGGCCGGGCAGCATCACCGCTGCAACGGCACTCACCGCCAGCCTGCGCAACCATCTTGCTCGGGTACCTCGGTACCTCTCGATGAACTTCATAACGGCAACCAACCCACCTTTCATTGCATCCCACAAAGCAATTGCCGTTGCTTCCTGCGTAATGAAACACGTCGGAACGACGCGGTCGACGGCTCGACACTCGGTTGCGATATCGCGGTTGGCTAACGATTCCGACTCGACGCGGACTCAGGAACCACGGATTTGCGCTGTGACCAGTGGGAATTATGTGACTGGAGTGAAACGAGCCACGGCTATGACATACCGGGTCGAAACCGGTGCAACTGCGTCACGTGCCCGGGCGTCAACTCCTCCAACGACCTCACGCCGAGCAGCCGCATCGTGCGGTTGACCTGGCCCGACAGGATCTCGATGGCGCGGTCGACACCCTCCTCACCGCCGGCCATCAGCCCGTACAGGTAGGCGCGGCCGACCAGCGTGAACCGCGCGCCCAACGCGACGGCGGCCACGACGTCGGCACCGGACATGATGCCGGTGTCCAGCAACACCTCGGTGTCGCCTCCGACCTCCCGGGCAATCAGCGGCAACAGGTGGAACGGCACCGGCGCGCGGTCGAGTTGGCGGCCCCCGTGATTGGACAGCACAATCCCGTCGACGCCGAGGTCGACGACGGATCTGGCATCGTCGAGGGTCTGAATTCCCTTGACCACCAACTTGTTCGGCCACTGCGACTTGATCCAGGCCAGGTCCTCGAACGTCAGGGTCGGGTCGAACATGGTGTCCAGGTATTCGGCAACGGTGCCGGGCCATCGGTCCAGCGACGCGAACGACAGGGGTTCGGTGGTCAAGAGGTCGAACCACCAACGAGGGTGTGGCACGGCGTCAAGGACCGTGCGCAGGGTCAACGTCGGCGGAATCGACATGCCGTTGCGGGTGTCGCGCAGGCGAGCTCCCGCGACCGGCACGTCGACCGTGACGAGTAGCGTGTCGAAAGCCCGCGGCGGCGGCCCGCTCGACCAGCGCCATCGACCTGTCCCGGTCCTTCCACATGTACAGCTGAAACCAGTTGCGCCCCTGTGGGTTTGCTGCCTTGACGTCCTCGATGGAGGTCGTCCCCAGAGTCGACAGCGAGAACGGAATACCGGCACGGGCCGCGGCGTGTGCACCCGCGAGCTCACCTTCGGTGTGCATCAACCGGGTAAAACCCGTCGGCGCAATCCCGAAGGGCTGCGCCACGCGGTCGCCCAGCACGGTGGCGCCCGTGTCGACCTTGCCGACATCGCGCAAGATGGTCGGGTGAAATTCGATGTCGCGGAACGCCTGTCGGGCCCGCGCGAGCGACAACTCCTCTTCGGCCGCACCATCGGTGTAGTCGAACGCCGCGGTGGGAGTGCGGCGCTTGGCGATGTGGCGCAGATCGTCGATCGTCAGCGCGGCATCGAGCCGACGCCTCGTCGAACTCAGCTGCGGCTTGCGGAACTGCAAAAGGGGTGCCAGTTCGCGAGGTCGGGGCAGGCGGCGCTTCATCAGGAACCGGCGCTCAGTCCTCGGCGGCGGCCAACGCCCGCCGCAGGCTTGCCCGGCGCTCTTCGATGGCACGGCCGAAGTCCTGCAACAACAACGGTTTTTGTGACACCAACTCCTCGACGTCCTCGCGATCGAGCTGCAGCACGGTCACTTCGCTGAGCGCATACGCCGCCGCGGTGACAGGTTCCAAGGTCAGCGTGGTCTGCCCCAGAAAGTCACCGGACTCGAGGGTGCGGACTGGGATCAGACCGCCTGCATCGTCCGTCGCCGCCAGCCGGACCCTGCCACTGACGATGAACGTCATCCGTTTGGGCACCTGCCCGGTGTACTGAAGGTATTCGTCGGCGCCGTAGCGGGTCAGACGGGCGCGGGGGAGAAGCTGCTCCTGGTCATCGCGATTCAGCCGCAGGGTCGGCGCGATGATCCGCAACGACGTCTGCAGCCGTTCCGGTGTCGAGAACTCGTCCTCCGCTTCGTCGAGATGCAGGCCTGCGCGCCGCGATGCATACCAAACCCAGCGCAGGAACTGGGATTTCGCGGCGAAGTCGTCGGCCGGGGTCCGCAGCGGGATCACCGTGCTGTACTGCAGGGCTCCAGAGCGGACGCTGGACGGCGTCGCACCCGATCGCAGCTGCGGCAGCATGGCGGCCACCCGGTTCAGCATGGCGATGATGTCGTCGGGCGGATCGTCGGCCGAGAACACGGTGTTGACCGCGAGCGAGTGGGTGCCCGACGGCCGGCTGAAGTTGGTGAACGACGCTGCGGCCAGCACCGAGTTGGGCATGATCATCATGCCCCTGCCGGTATCGATATGCGTGGCACGCCAGTTGACCTCGACGACCCGGCCACGCGCCGTCGGGGTTTCTATCCAGTCGCCGAGCTGGAACGGCTGCTCGAACAACACCAGCAGCCCCGAGATGATCTGGCCGACCGAGTTCTGCAGCGTAAGGCCGAGCACGATGGACGACACACCCAGCGCGGTGAACAGGCCGCCCACATTGGCGCCCCAGATGTAGGCGAAAATGAGGCCGACGCCGACGGCGATGAGGGCGAATCGGGCCACGTCCAGAAAGATCGACGGAATTCGCTTGCGCCAGCTGCCTTCCGGAGCGCCCTGGAACATGGTCACGTTCAAGCCGGACAGCAACAGCACCAGGACTACGAAGCCGAACACAGTGGCCACCACGCGAACCGGCGTCGCCTCGCCGGACACCTGGATGGCCTGCACCAGCAGGATCAGCAGAGCGCCGAGCGGCAGGATGTAGTTGCGCACCAGGTGCACGGGACGGGCGAGCGCGTTGCCGCGGCGCAGAAGTGCATTGTGCACCTCGGTCAGGAAGACCAGACAGACCGGGAAGCCGACGGCCACCCCGATGGCCCAGTAGAACCACGGAGCGTCGAACACGCTGCTCATGACGGCCGATCCGCCAGCCGCCAGATCGGCTGCTCCTCGCCGTCCACGGTGATGACGCCCGCAGACGTGAAGTCACGACTGTCGCGCATCGTGTCGTACACCGCCGACGTGACATACACCCCGGCCTGCGGCGAACCGCTCTGCACCCGATACGCCAGGTTGACCGCAGAGCCCCACATGTCGTAGGCGAGGGTGTACCGTGACCGTCCGACCAGACCGCTGGTCACCGTGCCGGTGTCGATGCCGGCACGCAACTCCAGGTGGTGGCCCGTCTCAGCGTTGAATCGGTCGATGACGCGCTTCATATCCACGGCGAAATCGACGGTGCGGCGTACGTTATCGAGGCGAGGCACGCTGAGCCCGCAGCTGGCCAGATAGCCGTTGTGCAGGGTCCGCACCTGCTCAACACCGAGATTCTCCGCGGCGGCGTCGAATTGGCGCGTCAGTTTGTTGACGATCGCCAGCAGCTGGTCGGAGTTCAGGTCGGCGGACAGGTCATCGAGCCCGACTATGTCGGCGAAGATGACCGTGACGTCCTGGTGGTCCTGCGAGATCGTCTCCTCGCCCTCGCGGTAGCGCTGCACCACCGGTTCGGGCATGAGCGACAGCATCAACCGGTCGTTCTCGTGGCGCTGCTCGGTGAGCAGTTCCTCCTTGATAGCGAGGTTGCGGCTCATGTCGTTGAACGCCACTGTCAGATCGCCGAATTCGTCGTGTGACTGCACGGGCAGGGTGATGTTGTAGTCCCCGGCACTGATCTGCTGAGCTCCCGCTTCCAGCCTTCGGATCGGCCGGACGAACAGGCGGGCCAGCAGCATCGCGGCGAGACAAACCACGAAAATGATGACGGCCGTTGACAACACGAGCGTCCGCGTGAATGCCGAGACGGGGGCAAACGCCTCGGAGGTGTCGATCTTGGCGATGATCGACCAGTTCAAGCCCGGCAGATCCACCGGGGCGTACGCCTGCAGTGTTTCGTGGCCGAGATAGTCGTCCTCGACGATGGTTCCGCTCTGGCCGCGCTGTGCCTGCCGCGTCGCTTCCGTCGCCACCGGCTGCACCAGCGTGGTGCCACCCTGTCGGATCGACTCCTGAGCCACCTCCGGCGGTGTTCCCCCGTCGACCACGTCACGCTTGAACTGATCGGGGTTCTCGAGGAACAGGCGCGAGTCCGAACGCATCAAGCCGTCAGGTCCGACCAGAAATGTCTCCCCGGTGGTGCCCATTCCGGCGTCTTGCCAGTGCTGCCCAACGGTCATCAGATTGTTGATCTTGGAGATGGGGAACTGCAGGGCCAGAACGCCTTCGACGCGCCCCTGGGGTCCGACCGGCGACAGCATCCACGCAGTGGGTTCGTCAGCGGGCTGATAGGCGCCGAAGTCGGTGACACCGACGTAGTCGACGGCGTTCGACGCCATCGCCTTCTGGTAGGCCTCACGCAGTTCGCCTTCGCGGAAGGGGCCGGTGAGGATATTGGTGCCGAGATCGGCGCCCTTGTAGGCGCTGTAGACGACGTTGCCCCGGGTATCCAGCAGCAGTGCGTCCTCGAACTGGAAGCGCAGCACGATTTCTCGGAAGAAGTCGTTGAACCGGGCGTTGGCGGCCGACCATGCGCTGCCGTCGCGGGCGTCGTCGAATTTGATCGCCTTGTCCCCGTCGTCGAAGGGAGCGGTGTAGTACGCCTGCAGGTATTTCTGGGCATTGGTGTTCGGCAATATCGCGGCGACGTCAACGGTGTTGCCGGTTTGTTCCTGCTCCGCCTTCTCGAAGTTATTGCTGTAGTAGTCGACGATCGACTGCCACTGCGCCGGATTGATCGCCGCGTTGTTGAGTTGGTCGAATCCGTCGGTGAATGCCTGGATTGCTTCCGTGGTCGACGCACCGCGGGTGTAGATGGTCAGGGAATCCTGGAGGTCGGCGAACTTCGCCTCCAGCTGCCGCGATTGCGAGCCCCGGATCTCGGTCAGCCGGTCGAACACAGAAGCCCGCAGTGAGGACCGTCCGGACTGGTAACCGATGGCGCCGACGACGGCCGCCGACAGGACGCTGGTCACCAGCATCATCACCAGCAGCTTTGACTGAATACTGATCCGGGACATCGCGCGACGCCGCAGACTTCGGGGCTTCGGCGCCGACTCAGGCGGGGTCGACGTATCCGGATCTTTCGTAGTCGTCATTGAATCGCAATCACTATCTTGCAAAACTTGCATACGAGGGGGCTGTAGGCAAATTGTCATCCACTGGTGCAGATCGATTCGACCTCCAGCGCTTTGTCGAAGCGCAGGATCGGGTCTATGAGACCGCGCTCGAGGAACTGCGCGCCGGGAGAAAACGTAGCCATTGGATCTGGTTCATATTTCCGCAGCTACAGGGGCTCGGACGCAGCCCGACGGCGATCCGGTATGCGATCACCTCACTGGCCGAGGCGCGGGCGTATCTCGATCACGATGTGTTGGGTCCTCGGCTGAGGGAATGCGCGCGACTGATCGCCGGCATCCAGGGGTCCTCGGCCGAGGACATCTTCGGCTGGCCGGACAACCTCAAGGTGTGTTCGTCGATGACGCTGTTCGCCCGCGCCACGGATGACAACGCCGACTTTCGCGCGGTTTTGGACAGGTTTTACGACGGCGTCGAGGATGCGCTCACTGTCGAGCAGTTGGCGCGATGATCAGCCAGCCGTGGGGCTCGACCTCCGCGTGGGCGACGATCGTCTGCGGCGGTGCCCCCGACCCCGCGAGAATCTGGCCATCTCCGACGCCGAGTTCGGGCAGCGAGACCGACATCGGCTCGTCGTCGATGTTCAGCGCGACCACCAGCGCGTCGGGTCCGCTGCGCGTCTGGTAGACGTACTGCCGGTTGGCCAGCTGCAGCGGCGACGTGCGCGCGGTGTGCAGCCACGGGTGTCGCCTGCGCAGGCCGATCAGGTACTGGTGCAGCCGGAACACGTCGTGGCCGTGCTGGTCGACATCCATCGGCGGAGAGTCGAATTCGGGCCGTACCGCGTCGTCGCCACCGAACCGCTCCTCTTTGACACCCCGGTAGGCGAACTCGTCGCCTGCGTAAACGCTCGGCGTTCCTCCGGTGGTCAGCAGGATGACCAGCGCATGTTCGAGGTGCCGGGTGTCCTCGAGGCGGCTGGCGATCCGGGTGACGTCGTGATTGCCGACGAACGTCAAAGGCACGAACGTGTCCAGAAATTCGTTGTGCCGCACCAGGGCCCAGTCGAGTTCGTGGAAGTTTCCGTCGTTGATACCGCTCCAGATCGCCTTCCACAGTTCGTACTGGGTCACCGAGTCGAGGCCACTGTCGCGCACCCGCGCCGAATAGTCACCGTGGATGACCTCGCCGACGAACCACGCGTCGGGGAACGCGGAGCGAACGCGGGGGAGCACCTGGGCCCAGAACCGGTCGGGCATCGCGTAGGCCGCATCGAGACGCCAGCCGTCGGCGCCGCGACCCAGCCAGTGCGTCATCACGTCGACCGTGTAGTCGACGACCTCGGGGTTGTCGTGATCGAGCGCGATCAGTTCGCCGTGGCCCTCGAAGGTGTGGAAGTCGTTGCCCCTCTTACGGAACCACGACGTGTGTGCGAAGTCGGTGGCGACGTGGTTGAAGACGCCGTCGAGGAGCACACGTAACCCATGGCCGCGCGCCTCGGCGACCACATGGTCGAAGTCGGCGTCGTCACCGAGTCGCGAGTCGATGCGATAGTGGTCGGTGGTGTCGTAGCCGTGGGTGCGCGACGCGAATATCGGTCCGAGCGCGAGGCCGGACGCCCCGAGTTCGATGGCGTGCTCGAACCATTCGACGACGCGGCGCAGACGGTGCTCGTCAGCGGTCGGAGGCGCTTCGGCGGGGTACGCGCCGACGAAGCCCAACGGGTAGACCTGCCACCAGATGGCGTGCTCGACCCAGCCCGGCTCGGTCATGACCGGAACTTCGCCTCGTAGAGGGCCTTCATGGTGTCGCTGAACTCCGGGGCGGGTCCGTCGACGTCGATTCGGGGGGCGACGGTGTTGATGGGCAATGGCGCCACCGGCGACGGGGATGAACCCCACTCGGCCAGCCACCGCGTCAGCTGCTCCGATGATGCGGCGTAGACGATGCGGCCCAGGCCGACCCAGGCGTGTGCGGCCGCGCACATCGGGCAGTGCTCACCTGAGGTGTACACCGTTGCTGCGGCCCGCTCGGCAGGGGTCAGATTGTCGACGGCCCAGCGCGCGATCGCGAACTCGGGATGCCGGGTGTGGTCGCCGTCCTTCACCCGGTTGCGGTCCTCGAAGCGCGTCCGGCCGTCGTCGTCGACCAGGATCGAGCCGAACGGCTCATCGCCGTCGTCGAGCGCCTCGCGCGCGAGTTCGACACAGCGGCTCAGGCGGGCGCGGTCGTCGTCGCTGATGGCCACAGGTCCCGAGTTTACGGACTTGCGATGAGTCTTCGGCCCCGCAAGGGTCGAACCCATCGGAGGTGATTGGCGTGACGCAACAGAAAGCGGTCGTCGAGCGGTATACCGACGGCTTCCGCACGGGCGATCTGGAGAAGATCTTGTCGTGCCTGACCGATGACGTGGTGTGGGAGCTGCCCGGCGCCAAGATGCTGGTGGGAAAGTCGGCGTTCGCCGCGGAGGCCGACAGTGCCGGTGGACCGAACCCGCAGCTCACGCTGGATCGGCTGGTGGAGGAGGGCGACACGGTGGCGGTGCTCGGACACGGCAGCGGGGAATTCGGCAACGGCGATCCCGTCGACTTCACGTACGCGGAGGTGTTCACGTTCACCGACGGACTGGTCAGCCGGCTGGACACCTTCCACGTGTGGCTCGGCGAGGTTCCCGAGACGTGAGCGCCGACTTCGCCCGGCACTGCGACGAGATCGTCATCCAGACGCGGATGTTGACAGATCAGATGGCAGGTGCGGACCTGACCGTGCCCGTTCCGACCTGCCCCGGTTGGAACGTGTCGCAGTTGCTGCGCCATGTCGACGGCGGGCAACGCTGGGCGCGCGACATCGTCGCGACCAGAGCCTCGCAACCGCCGAGCGATGTCGCGCTGCGCGACCTGTCGGGCGTCACCGACGAGGATCCGGACTCTCTGTCGTCGTCGCTGATCGAGGCGCTCAGACGAACTGGCAGCCACCCTCGCGCAGGCGGGCCCGGATGCGCAGATGTGGTGCCCGGTCGACGGCGGTGGCGCAGCGTTCTACGCCCGCCGGTTCGCCTTTGAGATCGCGATCCACCGCGCCGACGCCGCATTGGCGTTGGGTGTGCAGTTCGATCTCAGTCCCGATGTGGCGGCGGATGCGCTGGATGAATGGATGGAACTCGGTTGCCTGCCTTTTCATTTCGAGGTGCACCCGTGGATGCGCGAGTTGCTCGCACCGGGTCGGACCATCGGCCTGCACGCCACTGACGTCGATGCGCATTGGCTGCTCGACCTGACCGGTGATGTCATTGCGTGGCGGCGGGCCGATGAGACCTCGGCGGTGGCGGTCCAGGCGCCTGTCACCGATCTGCTCCTGATGGTCTACCGGAGACGGCCTGTCAGCGAGATGAGGATGACCGGCGACGTGGATCTCATCGACTTCTGGCTGGAGCGTGTCGGCTTCGGGTGAAAAGTGGGATCCTGAGGTCATGCAGCCGTGGCGGCCCACGAGCACAGATGACGCAGTTGTGCGTTATCAGATCAGCGACCTGGATCGGTCGATCGACTTCTACACCAGCCGGCTCGACTTCACGCTCGAGCAGCGCGCCGGACCGGTCGCGATCGTTGCGCGCGGCGCACTGCACCTCATTCTGAGCGCACCGGATAGCTCAGGCTCGCGAACGGTAGCCGATGGCCGACGCCAGGAACCGGGCGGGTGGAATCGAATCGTGCTGTATTTCAACGATCTTGACACGGTGGTGGACCGGTTGCGCAGCGCCGGGGTCGTCTTTCTGAACGACATGATGGTCGGCCCAGGGGGCAAGCAGATCCAGATCACGGATCCCGACGGCAACTCGGTCGAGCTTCATGAAGCGCCGGCGTGACCCATCAATGACAGGTGTCGGCCACATCGAGCCGGCACGCACACGATGCCTGGATCGGCACATCGGCTCGCGCTCGCATCAGGTCGAGCTGCTGGCCGATGATCGCCGCCTCGGCGGTGCGTCCCAACGCTTGTAGACATTCGTGGTAGCCGTGCAGGCTCCACACATTGCCAGGATGCTGACACGGCCGGGCCAGCGTCGGGTCCAGACCGAGGTCGGCGGCGTACACCTGGGCGGCCTCCTCGACGTGTCCCTGCTCGAGCAGCAGTGCGCCGTAGGCGTGCCGGGTCGGCTGCATCCAGCCCCACGGTTCGTCGTACGGAAGTGCGTCGTCGAGTTCGATCGCACGGCTGAGATGAGCGAACGCCTCCTCGAATCTGCTCTTCCCGGTATGCGATTTCGCCGTCGAGCATCTCTGCGGCGATAGCCAGGATGTCGAGGACGGTGTTGTTGAACAGATACCGGGTGTCCGGGATACGCGCGTACGCCGCGGCGAAGGCGTCGCGCTCGGCGTGGGCCTGTGGCAGTTGGCCCTTCGCCGCGTGCGCCACGCCGCGTCCGTAGTGGATGGTGGCCGCCGTGCTGCAGTACAGGTCGGGGTCATCGGGAAGCGGTTCGGAGATCAGGTCGTCCCAGCGGCCGAACCGGACGAGCACGTGAATCCGCAACGGCACGAACGCCTCCAGCCAGTCCGCCATTGGCGGTGACTCGATGGCCAGCAGTTCGGGGGTGAGTTGGCCGACGAGTTCGGCCGCAGCGTCCAGGGCGGTGCGCGAATTGCCTTCGAACATCGCGGAGTACACCACGAAGTGCAGGTTGTGCGCCCGGTACAGCGAGTAGAAGTTCAGCGGGCCCTCGCGTTCGACGAAACGCCGGTCCACCTGTACCGCAGATAGATTCGACACCACCGAGTCGCGGTAGTTACCACACAGCACGTCGATGTGGCTGGGCATGTGCTGCAGGTGGCCCGCATCCGGTACCAGGTTCCGCAGCAGATCCGCGGCGGGTAGTGCGTCCTGTGGGCTCGCCGACATCTCCATCGTGTGCAGGTACAAATGCAGGACGCCGGGATGAGCGCGACCGACGGAGGTCGCCAGCGCTTCGTCGAGGATCCCCTTGGCCTCCACCACCCGCGAGCCGGGCGCAGGCTCGCCGGTTCTGGTGTCCCACAACGCCCATGCGGTCAGGTTGACCAGCGCGTCGGCGGCCAGCGTCTGCACGTCGATGTCGTCCGGATAGGCCTCGGCCAACGTCGCCATCGCGTCCGCATAGGCGGCGCTTCCGGCCTGCAGCGCGTCGGCGTCGTTCGGATCGTCAGTCGGGAATCGGGCCTTCAGTGCCTCGATCAGTCCGTGTTCGACCGCCGACGCCCGACCCGTGGCCGCCAGGTTGAGTTCCATCCGCGCACGGGCCAACGACGCCGCCAGGTCGACCTGGTCGAACGCCTCCCATGCCTTGTTGTAGTTCGGTCCGGTCGCATACGCCACGCCCCATCGCGCGATCGCCAGGTCGGGGTCGAGCTCCAATGCACGATCGAAGCAGCGGATCGCTTCGTCATGGTTGAACGCATACGACCACACCATGCCCCGGTCCCACCACACCTGCGCCTGCGGCGACGGTGTGTCAATCGGCCGGTGATAGGAGCCGAGGTCGTAGTAAGGCTCGGTTTCGCCAGGCAACAGCGGGGAGGAAACGCTCATGGAGGGCACGATAATTCACGTGTGAAGCCGTGGCGAGAACCGCCAGAAGGCAGCCTGCCGCGCCCCAGATCGCCAGCGTGACGAGCGGCGTCTGCGCGCCGTTGCCGCCGAAGTATTCGATGCTGCGCAGCAGCGAGACTCCCGATCCCTGCGGGACTATCGCGTTGAACGTGGAATAGAAGCCCGACAGGAGCGGACGGCCGACCGGTCCAGCGGCCGCGGCGTTGCCGACGACGACCAGGAACAGCGTCAGCGCCATCGAGGCGACGGTGCCGACCGCCGCGGCGACACCGGTGATGGCGCCGCCCACCGCCATCGAGTACAACCACAACGCAGCGAACACCTGCCACGGATGGCCGGTCAGAGCGTGAAGCACGCCGTCCACATAGACAGTCACGCAGCCGGCCAACAGCGCCGAGTAGCCGGCGAGTGTCATCGTGCGCAGCGCCAGCGTCGCCGGGTTGCGCACGCTTCCCATCAAGCGTCCGAAGACTGCGGCCCCCACCGACGCACCGATCGAGATGAAGATGACGGCGTAGAACTCGACTGTGCCGGAAGGATCTCCGGCGGCCGTCGGCGCGACGTCGTCGACGGCGGCGGTCAGCCCTGCCTTGGCGGCGATCGCGCGGCCGACGGTTTCGGCGGCGTTGGCGACGCTGCGTCCACCGCCTCCGGCCACGTAGATCTTCAGCTCGCCGGCCGGACCGACGGCGTATGCCGCGTCGGCCGCGCGTTCGTAGACCTGCCGACGGGCTGCGGCACCGTCACCGACCTCGGTGACCACCAAACCGTCATGGTCGCGGATGCCGTCGACCATCTGCTGAGGCCCCGCCACGGCGACCGTCATGTGATGCAGCGTCGGCTTGGCGAACGCACCGGAGTAACTCGCGATCATCGCGATGACGAAGGCCGCCAGGCCGATCATCGCCAGGACCATCGTGCGGATGGCGGCGCGGTCGCGCGCCGGGTGAGAGACGGAGGCGTGATGCCTACCCATGGTGAAGCCCTTTCGTAGGTGCGGTCAGGCCGAGCAGCGCGTTGACGGTGTCCAGGGCCGCGCTCACGCGGCCACCGAGGTCGGTCGAGTCGGGGTCCTCCATCCACGACCGCAGCACCTCCATGAACCCGCCGACGAGGAACCGGGCCACCGACTCCGGGGTCAGGCCGGCGACGGTGGCCACCACCTGCATGCCCTGCGCGGCGATCTCCTCGCATGCGGGTAGCAGTTCGGCGCGGAAGGCGGTCACGACCCGTTGCGTCACCGCACTCGGCACGACGTTGCGGTACGCCGACCGGTGCTCGGCGGCGAAGTCGAACAGCCGCAGGATGCGGGTCCGCGCGTCACCGCTGTGATCGGCGGTCGCCGCGGCGAACGCCGCCGAGACCGCGGTCGCGACGGCATCGTCGCGGTCGCGGAAGTGTTGGTAGAAGACCTGTCGGCTGACGCCGGCGCGGGCGACGATGTCGCCGACCGTCAACGCGTCGACCGGACCCTCGTGAGCGAGCACGAACGCCGCCTCGCGCAGGCGGGTACGGACCCGTTCGGCGCGGGGATCGGAACTGTGGGCTCGTGCTGCCATGCCAGAAGCGTATGCCAGTTCGTAGACAACTGACTACGATAATTTAGGTAATCTAAGACACTCGTTTGAGCAGGTGTGACGGCCGCGACGTCAGAACGTGTGAAGGACGGCCGTGGCAATCGCGAGTGCGACACCGATCACGGCAGGTGCCATGTCGAGCGCGCCATCAGACGCGCGCACGTGGAACGCGATCGCTCCGACAGACAGCAGGGCAAGCCCGATCGCGGCCGCGATGCCGATCGGCGCCCAGATCAATCCGACGAGCACGCCCGCGACGCCGGCGAGTTCGCATGCACCGATGAGTCGCCACTGCAGGGGTTTGACTCCGAGGTGGTCGCGGATCGCCAGCGACCGAGGGACGCCGAGCAGCTTGATGCTCGCGGAGAACGTGAAGAGCGCCGCGAGGAGCAGGGTCACTACTAGCGTGGCGGTGTCCATCTCCGAGCAGGCTAACGGCGAGCAGACGCAAAAGTCCGCCGTTTTCGGCGTGTCGGGGTGCCTTTGCGTCTGTTCGCGCTGCCTACCGTGCTTGCGTGCTCCAGATAATTCTCAACTACGCAGGCATTGCGGTGTTCGCCGCATCAGGTGCGACTGTCGGTGTTCGTAAGGGCTTCGACCTGTTCGGAATCGCGACATTGGGAGTGCTTACCGGTGTGGGCGGGGGCGTGCTGCGCGATCTGCTGCTCGACAGGCCTCCGTATTCGATCCAGCACTGGCCCAACATCACGGTCGCGCTGATCGCCGTCGCCATCGCCACCCCGTTCGCCCACATCGTGATCAGGATGAACACAGCGGTGCTGGTCTTCGACGCGATCGGGATGGGATTCTTCGCCACCTCGGGTGCGGCCATCGCTGTCGACGAGGGCGCCAGTTGGTTCGCGGCGGGCCTCATCGGCATGCTCACGGCCATCGCCGGCGGGATGCTGCGAGACGTCCTCGCCGGGGAGGTGCCCTTGGTGATGGGACCGGACGATCTGTACGCGATCCCGGCAATGCTGGGCGCGGCAACGTACGTGACGATCGACTACTTCGGCCCGCAGTGGGTAGCCATTGCGGCCGGCAGCGCAGTGGCGACGCTATTTCGGCTCGCGGCGATGGCATTCCACTGGCGGCTGCCGACGGGCCCTCGCGAACTGATCCAGCCCTACGATTAGTTAATGCCCCGCGACGATATCGGACTTGTCGATCTCGACCGGGTCCTTCGCACCGACCGTGACGCGCCGAAGATCGGCTGGTGCTGGGCGGCCAATCGACATACCTGGCTGGGCTTCGGCTCGGCCGACAGCAGGGTCGCAATCGACGGATGACGTCCAGCCGCACCTCGGACACCACGGCCGTCAGGTAGGGGAGCGCGAGCGCCTCCCGGTTTCGGTTTAACACGCGCCCAACGACTTTCGCTACGCCGCGCCCTCAGTTGTGGTGGTCCACACCTTGCCGCACACCATGTGCGGCATCCACGAACGGCAGCACCGTGTCCAACCATGCCGCAGGCTCGGACGAGAACACGACGTGTCCCGTCGCAAACGCCTCGAACGCCGACCCGGGAATGGCCGCGCGCGCGGCGCTCAACGACTTGGTCGGATGAGCCACCGATCGAGCCAGCGGGACAGCGTCCGCCCATCGTCGGGTCCACCGGCCGCCGCGAGGTAGCCGTCGGGACGCACCAGCATCCAGCCGGCGTCGTCGCGCGACACCCGTCGGACGGACACCACGTCCTGCCACGGCCGATACGCCTGCGCGATCCGCTCGTCCGATACGAACAGGGTGAGGGTCGCCAGGTCGAGCAGATCGTAGAGACGGCACTGTTCACAGGTCTCGGTGGTCACCTCGATGTCGGGCACCCGGTCGCCTGCGCGAAGTGATCCGATCCGGCCGCCGCCCTTGGCAATCGGGCAGTCCCGGTACGACGCGGCGATCTGGCCGAGGCGCGGGGCCGCCTTCTCCTGGACGGCCGCGCGGCCCAACACGATGGGCGCCAGCCGCGTCAGCGCGGCGTGCACGAACGGGCTCGTCGAGTTGAACACCCTCGTCGCCCGTTCGGTCATCCCCACCAGTTGCCGAATCACCGGCAGCCGGTCGGACTCGTAGGTGTCCAGGAGCTCCGGTTTGGCGTGGCCGCCCAGCACCATCGCCAGCTTCCACGACAGATTGACCATGTCCTGGATGCCGGCGTTCATGCCTTGCCCGCCCGCGGGGCTGTGGACGTGGGCGGCGTCGCCTCCGAAGAAGACTCGTCCGGCCTTCAACGTGGTCATGTGCCTGCTGTTGATCCTGAAGCGCGAACTCCAATTCAGGTTGTAGAGCCGCGCAGGAATGTGCGCGACGCGATCATAGAGCCGTTGGATGTCGTCGAGCGCCGGCTCGGGGGTGTCGCCGGTGATCTGATCGGGATCGGTCGCCATGAATCGGAAGCGGCCGTCTCCCATCGGGAACACCGCCAGAAAACCGTTGCGGGCCAGAAAGATCGAAAGCTGGTCTTCGGGCACCGCACCTGCGAGATGCAAGTCCCCGAGCACGTAGTTCTGCGTCAGCGACGTGCCTTCGAAGGGCAGACCGAGACTCTTGCGGACCGCGCTGTGCGACCCGTCGGCGGCGATCAGATACGACGCCTCCGCCTCTTCTTCTTCGCCTGTCGCGCTCCGCAATTGCACGCGCACACCCCCGGGGTGTTCGGAGAGCGACACCATCTCCACGCCGCGATCGACCTTGACGCCCTGCCTGTTGAGCTGCTCGGTGAGAAGCCGCTCGGTCTCCGACTGCGCGAGGAGCAGTAGGTAGTTGAACTCACTCGACATGCGGTGCAGTTCGATGGCGGCCACCGTGTCGCCGCCCGCGTAGAGCGCTGTCCGATGGGCGCGGTTGCCCGCCCGCACGAGGTCCTCACCGACGCCTCGGACGCGAAGGAGTTCGACGGTGCGGGCCTGGATGCCGAGCGCCCGCGATGTCAGGGACCGCTCGGGAGAGCGGTCGACGATACGCACGTCGACACCGAGGCGGGAAAGTTCGATCGCCGCGGTCAACCCGGTTGGTCCGCCGCCGACGATCAGGACGGATTCATCGCTTTTCATGACCGCTCCTGACAAGTCAACAATTGATGACTTAGACGATAGGACGTACCGCTGGCCATGTCAACAATTGATGACTTATCCTGCTCCCATGACTTCAGCACGCGTCCGCAACGCCGCCCAGACCCGGGACGACATCCTGCGTGCGGCCCGTGCCCGGTTCGGCTCCGACGGCTACGACCGCACGACCATCCGCACGGTCGCCGCCGATGTCGGTATCGATCCGGCGCTTGTCATCCGGTACTTCGGCAGCAAGCAGGACTTGTTCGCCGCGGCCGCGGAGTTCACGCTGAACCTGCCGGACCTGTCGGCGCTGAACCCAGGCGAGGTCGCAGACGCGTTGCTACCGAGCTTCTTCGCGGTCTGGGAGGAGGACAGCACCTTCGTCGCGCTGCTCCGCGCGGCGATGACGAGCCCGACCGCCGTGGAGACGATGCAGAAGGTCTTCGCCAGTCAGGTCGCCCCGACGTTGGCTGCGATCACACCTGACCACCCCGCCGAACGGGCCGCGCTGATGGGCGCATTCGTCATCGGATTGGCAACAACCAGATATGTACTGGCCAGCCCCGCCATCGCCGAGATGAGCCACGACGAACTCATCCAGTGGGCGAGCCCGGTGATCCAGCAACTGCTCGTCGGACCGCCACCCCGATAAATTCGTGCTTCTCTCGTCGGCGGCGAACTCGACAACCTCGACTAGAACGTGTTCTAGTGCACAGGTGGTGCAGTTCACCGATATCGGCGACGTCTCCTCGGCTGAGGTCGAACGCATGCGCGCCGTCTACCAACCACTCGCCGAGTCGGTCCGCGAGCTCATCGACGCGACGATCCGTACTGAGGTCGACGCCGATACCGTGGAGGCCGTCAGGGCCCAGATCGACTCGGCGACCGCCCAACTGCGGTCCAGGCAGTGCGACGGTCCGTTCGGGGTGCGCTACACGACCGGCGGCGATCGCATGGCGTGGGGGAACCCCGTGATCGGGATCCGCAATCCGACGGCGCCGCCGCTGACGATCCAGCATGATGCCGATGGGCGGATGTTCACCGACTTTCATCTGGGCGCGGCATTCGAGGGTCCGCCCGGGCATGTGCACGGGGGCGTCTCCGCGCTGATCCTCGACCACGTGCTCGGGGAGATGGCGGCGAACTCCGAGAATCCACGCTTCACCGGCACCATCACGTTGCGCTACCTGCGACCCACGCGTCTGGGGCGCCTACACGCCGAAGCGAGAATTACGAGGACCGACGGCATCAAGGCCTATGCGTCCGGTCACCTCGCCGACGAAGAGGGCATCACCGTCGAGGCCGAGGGCGTGTTCATTCAGCCGAAGTGGGCTCGCGACTAGGAGCGATGGCAGTGAGGCTGCGGGTGATCGCCGCGACCTCGGAGACGAGCACGCGTGCCGCGCCGTCGCCTGCGAGCCGCGCCGCATGCTCTCGCACCTGATGATCGGCCGCCGTCAACGCGGCGACGTCGACAGTCCACGGCAGCGCCGGATTCGGTGGTGCTCCCCGCAACGCCTCGACATAGTCATCGACCGCCGCGACGAAATCGGGTGTCAGGGCGGCAGGCGACTGCGACGGCAGACTGCTTTCCAGAGATGTGCACGCGCTGGTGACCGCGTTGAGCGCGGCGCGGTAGGACCGCAGCCACCGACGTAGCTCGCCCGAGTCCATCCTCGATGCGCCGGATGCGGCTTCGAACGCGGCACGCGCTCGAAACGCCCGCTGCCACGCCGCCGACATCGCATCGGCAGGATGATCGAGTTCATGTACAAATGCCTTGACTACCGTTGCTGCGTAATCTATTTCGGTCTTGAGGAGCTCCCCGGCGCGTTGGTGCAGACGTGTCAGCGCGTGGTCGGGCAGTACCACGTGCGCCACCACCGCCAACCCACCTCCGATCACGACCGTGAACAAGCGGTCTTCCATCGTCGCTCCGCCCGCGGTGGCGTTGATTTCCAGCAGGAACACCGCCGCCGCGGCCACCGCCGAACTGGCCGCGATATAGCCGAACCGGACGACCCAGAAAGTCAGGGCAAGACACAGCACCGCCATCACGGCCGCGAGCGCACCCGTCGGCCGCCAGATCGTCGTGACCAACGACGCGGCGACGATCCCGCCGGCGAGGCCACCCACCCGCCCGACGCAACGGGTGTAGGTGTGCGCCGTCTCCGGTCTGAGCACGTACAGGACCGTCAGCGCGATCCACTGACCCTGCGCGATCGGCGCGAACCGGTCCGCGGCCACCGCCAGTGCAACCGCCGCCGACAACCGCACGGCATGCCGAAGGATCGGTGATGTCCAGGTCAGATGTTCCCGCACCTCGCTTGCGGCCGCCCGCAGAGGATTGATCACATCGGGGGCGAGCAGGTCCGGGAACCGGAACTCAGCCGCCTGCTGCAGCTGCTTTGAGAACCTTTGCGCCGCTGCTGCTTCCGGCCCGGTCATCGCCGCGACCGCGGTGTCGACCCGAACGAGTGCGTGTTCGGCTTCGCGGCGCGCGGTGTGCTTGTTCTCTGCGATGGCGTCGAGTGCGACAGCCGCGTCGTTCAGCATCTGCGAAACGCGGTCGCGCTGATCGTCCTGCGTCCCGTGGAGTGCGAGCAGCGTCGTCATCAGCCGCTCGGGCAGCCGATGCCCGCCGTGGTAAGCCTTCGGGCGCCTGCTGGCCTGGGTATCTGCGAACGCGTCCCGCAGCCAGGTCAGTTGAGCCGCCTCCAACGGCGAGTCACGGTCCGTGGCGATACGGCGCGCATCGGCGGCCAGAGACCGATAGGCCCACGCCAACGCATCGCTCTGCGTGCGCCATCGTTGCGGCGGCCAAACCGCGATCAGCGCCGCCTGCAGGCAGCCTGCCGCGATCGTCAGGATCGTGGGTATGGCGACGGACGTCACCGTCGGCGCGTCCGGTGGCGAAATGATGAGCAGGGCACTGCCGCCCGCGGCGACGAGACCCGCATTGTTCCCGAGCGCCCACTGCATGCCGGCCGCCAGGCACCACACCGCGATGACGACGACGAACACGACGGTGTACGCCGACGTCAGCGAACCGGCGAAGACCGCGCCTCCCAGTTGCAGGGCCACGACGACCACCAGCTGCACGCGTCCGCCCGGGCTGTCCTGCAACGCGATGGCGCCACAGATGATTCCGGCGCCAGCCGCCCACATGGCAGCGGCGCCGCCGTCCACGGCCTGCGCGAGCACGGCCATCGTCAGGACTCCGAGCAGGCTGCGCGTCACCGCGCCGATGTCCGGCGCGGTCGGCCTCAGGGCGTCGAAGATCCGACTGCCGGTGGTCACCAGCCCATTCTGACCCCGCAGGCCTCACTCGACGGTGCAACTCACGTCGAATCGCGTGTAAGCCCGCAAAACTTTGCGGCTAGTGGCAGGGGAAGCCGAGCAGATGCCGGGCGTCGTGGACGAACTCATGGACACCTGAGCACTGTCTGCGCGCTAGGTTCAGTTCGTGGAGAAAGTCATCATCACGCTCCGGCGCGCCCGATGCAGACGACGCATGGTGCACGAGGATGCGCGCCGACGTCGCGACGGACCTGCTCGATCTGGATCTGCCGGGCCTGACCGTCAACGTGCGCGACGGCATGGTGCGACATTCGCTGATGACCCTGACGACCCTGGACCCGCCCGTGGTCGGCTTCGTCACTGTGTGGACACAGCAGTCCTACGGCGAGCAGATGACGGCGGCGATTACGCGTCTGGAGTCAGAAGCCGACGACGTCGCCGCCTATCTGGTCACCGAATCGGTGCCGATGCCGCCGCCGCCCACCGCGGCCGGCGCACGCACCGACGGCCTCGCGAACATCGCGCTGCTGCGCCGGCCGGACGACCTGGACGAGGCGACGTGGCGACGGCGTTGGCACATCGACCACACGCCGGTGGCCATCGAAACGCAGTCGACCTTCGGCTACACCCAGAACGCCGTGGTGCGCGCGCTCACGCCGGGAGCGCCGGTGCTCGCCGCCATCGTCGAGGAACTGTTTCCCGACGAGGCCATCAGCGATCTGCACGCGTTCTTCGGCGCCTCCGATGACGACGAGTTGAGGCACCGGATGGAGCGGATGGTGGCCAGCACCGCCGCATTCGGCGCGAATCGCGACATCGACACAGTGCCGACGAGCCGCTACCTCTATCGAACCCCGTTCGTCGCCGACCGGGTCGGGGTGCCGCGATGACGACCCTCGATGAGGCGTTCTCGCTGGCGGCCGACGAAAGCGGTCTCGCGGTCATCTCGACCGTGCGCGCCGACGCGACCGTCCAGGCGTCGCTGGTCAACGTCGGCGTACTGCCGCACCCGGCGACCGGGCAACCCGTGCTGGGATTCGTCACCTACGGCAAGGTGAAGCTGGCCAACCTGCGGGCGCGTCCGCAGCTCGCGGTGACGTTCCGCGGCGGATGGCAGTGGGCCACCGTGGAAGGGCACGCCGAGTTGGCGGGCCCCGATGACTCGCAGCCGTGGCTCGCCGACGGCGCGCAGCTTCGGCTGCTGCTGCGCGAGGTGTTCACCGCCGCCGGCGGAACACACAGCGACTGGGACGAATACGACCGGGTCATGGCGGAGCAGCGCCGCACAGTCGTGCTTGTCGCACCCACCCGGGTGTACAGCAACGGATAGCGCATACGCTGCTGGCGTGATTCTCCAGATCGCCGACGACAACCGGGTGCGCACGCTCACCCTCAACCGGCCCGAGGTCCTCAACGCGTTCAGCGAGGAACTGTACGAGTCCACCGCGACGGCGTTGAACGAGGCGGCGGCCGATCCGGAAGTCGCCGTGCTACTGCTGACCGGCGCCGGGCGGGCGTTCAGCGCAGGCAACGACCTCAACGAAATGCAGAGGCGCATCACCGATCCCGCATTCAACGAGCAGGGCAGCCACTTCTCGACGATGATCGACGCGCTCGCGGACTTTCCCAAGCCGCTGATCTGCGCGGTGAACGGAGTCGGGGTGGGCATCGGCGCGACCATCCTCGGCTACGCGGACCTCGTGTTCATGTCGTCGACCGCACGGCTGAAAACCCCCTTCACCAGCTTGGGAGTGGCCCCCGAGGCGGCGTCGTCCTACCTGCTTCCGCGGTTGATGGGCAGGCAGAATGCCGCCTGGCTGCTGATGTCCTCGGAGTGGGTCGACGCGGGCGAGGCCCATCGGATGGGGCTGGCCTGGAAGGTGTGCGAACCTGATGACCTGATGCCGGAGGCGCGGCGGCACGCGGAAATCCTTGCCTCCCGGCCTATTTCGAGTCTGACAGCGGTGAAGCAGACGATCGTCGCACCGACTCGGGAGGCGATCTCGGCGGCAATGGCCCGGGAGATCGAGCACTTCTCGGTGCTGATGGGCGAGGCCGCCAACGCCTCTGCGCTGGCCGAGTTCACCGGCAAGAAGTGGGACCGCGGAATAGGCTGCGCGGCTAGCGGCTCACGGTTTTCGGCGCGCAGCCATTGACCTCGTGATGATGGGCCTCGATGATCGCGCGCAGGGTGCGTCGGCATCGGCCGCAGTCACCGCCTGCGCCGCACGCCTCGGCGATCTGCTTGGACGTGTTGGCGCCGTTGGCCACGACCTCGTTGACGACGTGGCTCGTCACTCCCATGCACAGGCAGACAAACATCGGCGCCTCAGCTCTGCTCGTCGATGCTCATGATGTGGGCGAACCTGCCGACGAACTGGGTCGGGTAGGCGCCGAGGCCGGCGTTGGACATCCACTCCGCAGCAGCGTCCGGATGCTCGATCCATCGGCGGGCGGCATCCTCGTCCTCGGCTTCCTGCAGGATCATCACCTCGTGTCCATCGTCGAGCGCCCGGTAGACCCAGATCTTGCGGATCCCGTCGCGTTTGAAGCGCTCGATCCCGTCGTGCAGCTTCACCATCAACCCCGCCACGTCGTGGACCGACGACATCACGCCAACGATCACGCGCCCGACGTGATCGTCGGGCGACGGTGGGTACAGGTCGATCTTCTCCACGACCTCCCCGCCGAAGATGGGCGGAATGTCATCGGCACCCGAAATGTTGAACCATTCGAATAGTGCGGGCGACCGCAAAACATCACGCATTGAATGGGCATGCCGAATGCCGACGGTCACCAACACCCGGTGCGGCTCCCAAATCGACGTGTAGAGAACCACGTGATGGGCGCCGATGAAAGCGAGTTGATCGGAATGTTTCTTGAGCCATTCCCACATCCGATCGACGTCGTCAACACGGAAGTCGCACGCGAGAATAAGTGAGTGCAGATCGAACTCACTCATCGCTATTCCCTGCCTGCCAGACGCGTTGCCAACTGTTAGCCCAGTCTAACCTTACTAAGCCTAGCCAGTCCAGGCTAGGGGCCTGAACTGCACCCCTTGGTTGCCCCGATCAGTCGCCATCGACCCGAAAACGCGCCTCGCGCAACCATAAAGGTGCGCCGGCCGGCGTTTCCTGCACTAGATTGGGGTGCGCACGACTGACAGCGACACCTGACCAGCCCTCAAGGTGCTTAGGAGCCACGATGCAAGGGGATCCCGACGTTCTGAAGTTGCTCAACGAGCAATTGACGAGCGAACTCACGGCCATCAACCAGTATTTCCTGCATTCGAAAATGCAGGCGAATTGGGGATTCACCGAACTGGCCCAATACACACGCAAAGAGTCGTTCGAAGAAATGCAGCACGCGGAGGAGATCACTGATCGAATTCTTCTTCTCGATGGGCTGCCGAATTATCAACGGCTATTCTCCCTGCGAATCGGCCAGACCCTTCGCGAACAGTTCGAAGCCGATCTGGCGATCGAGTACGAGGTGGTGGGCCGCCTGCGACCGGGCATCATCATGTGCCGCGAGAAGGAGGACGCCACCTCGGCGAACCTCTTCGAGAAGATCCTGTCCAATGAGGAGGATCACATCGACTACCTCGAGACACAGCTCGAGCTGATGGAGAAGCTCGGCGAAGCGCTCTACTCGGCCCAGTGCGTGTCGCGGCCGCCGACCAGCGCATAACAGCCCAGGTTAAAGACACCTTCCAACGCGGGCGTGCGCGTCAGCTTCGCGACGCGCCGTCGACCGACGTTTGGCGCACACTCGCGAGCGGCAATCCTTCCGGGGTCGCGTAACTTTCCTAGCCTATCTAACGATAGGTCTGGTGAGCATGTGTCTCCAGGAAGGCAGTATGACAAGCACGACAACCCCCGAAACGGTCGCGGACAACGAGTCACCCAGTGCGCTGATCACCCCCCAGCGCCGAAACATCATCTTCGCCGCGGTGCTGCTCGGCATGTTGTTGGCGGCCCTGGACCAGACCATCGTCGCGACTGCACTGCCGACCGTCGTCGCAGACCTCGGGGGAGCAGGGCACCAGTCGTGGGTTGTGACGAGCTATCTGCTGGCCTCTACCATCGTCACCGCCGTCGTCGGCAAGCTCGGCGATCTCTTCGGCCGCAAGACCGTCTTCCAGGCCGCGGTGGTGTTCTTCCTCGCCGGCTCTGTGTTGTGCGGGTTGGCCGGATCGATGACGATGCTCGTGGCATCGCGCGCCTTGCAGGGCCT
This sequence comes from uncultured Actinomycetota bacterium, assembly GCA_963721495.1. Lineage (GTDB taxonomy): Bacteria > Actinomycetota > Actinomycetes > Mycobacteriales > Mycobacteriaceae > Mycobacterium. The sequence goes on from CAVRMG010000011.1 coordinate 209,030, forward strand.
CGGTGGCGGCGCGCTCATGGTCACGGCGATGGCCGTCATCGGCGAGGTCATCCCGTTGCGGGAACGCGGCCGCTATCAAGGCGCACTCGGCGCCGTGTTCGGCGTCACCACAGTCATCGGCCCGCTGCTCGGCGGATTCTTCACCGATCACCTCACCTGGCGCTGGGCCTTCTGGATCAACATTCCGGTGGCGATCGTGGTGTTCCTCGTCGCTGCCGCCGCCATCCCGACGCTGGCCCGCAGCAGCCGTCCCGTCATCGACTACGCCGGAATCGTTTTCGTCGCGCTCGGCGCATCCGGACTCACATTGGCCACCAGCTGGGGCGGCAATACCTATGCCTGGTCGTCACCGGTGATCATCGGGCTGTTCGCGGCCTCGGCTCTCGCGCTGGCCATCTTCGTGTGGGTGGAAACCCGTGTGGCGGAGCCGATTCTGCCGATCCGGCTGTTCGCCAGCCCGGTGTTCACAGTGTGTTGCATCCTCGGGTTCATCGTCGGGTTCGCGATGTTGGGCGCGCTGACGTTCCTGCCGACGTTCATGCAATTCGTCGACGGCGTCTCGGCGACGGAATCGGGACTGCGCACCCTGCCGATGGTCGCTGGCATGCTCATCACGTCCATCGGCAGCGGCAACCTCGTCGGCCGCACCGGCCGGTACAAGGTGTTCCCGGTGGCCGGCACCGCCACCATGGCGGTGGCGTTCGTGCTCCTGTCCCGGATGGACGCCACAACGGCCGCCTGGCAGCAGTCGCTGTATCTGTTCGTGCTCGGAACGGGGATCGGCCTGTGCATGCAGGTCCTGATCCTGGTCGTCCAGAACACGTCGAGCTTCGCCGACCTCGGGGTGGCGACATCGGGGGTGACTTTCTTCCGAACCATCGGAAGTTCCTTCGGCGCAGCGATCTTCGGCTCGCTGTTCGCCAACTTCCTGGCGGGCGGAATCGGGCCTGCACTGGCCGCTGCCGGGGCTCCGCCACACGCTGCGCAGTCGCCCCAGGCGCTCCACGCACTGTCACCCGAAATGGCCGCACCGATCGTCGACGCCTACGCCGACTCGCTCGGCAAGGTGTTCCTGTGCGCCGTACCCGTCGCCGTTATCGGCTTCATCGTGTCGCTGTTCCTGAAGGAGGTGAGGCTGCGCGACGTGGAGACGGTCTCGGCGACCGACATCGGCGAGGGCTTCGGCATGCCGAGTTCCGAGTCGCCCGACAAGATTCTCGAAGTGGCGATCGGGCGGCTGTTCCGGGACTCGCCGGAGATCCGATTGCGCAGTCTCGCGCGGCAACCCGGCTGCGAACTGGACGTCACCCAGATGTGGGCGCTACTGCAGATCTACCGGCAGAACCAGGTGTTCGGTTCCGCCACCCTCACCGAAATCGCCGAACGCCTCAGGGTGCCGCACGAGGTCATCGAGCCGACCTTCGACGGTCTGGTCGGTAGCGGTTTCGCACTGCGGACCGGCGGGCAGCTATGGCTCACCCAGGCGGGGATGAAGGAGGTCGATGCCATCTCCGCGTTGATCGTCGGCCGCATCGTCGAGAAGCTGGCCACGTCCTCGTCATTCGAGGGTCGCCCGGACCGGGGTGAAGTGGAGGCCGCGCTGGAGCGCATCGCGCAGCGGATGCTGGTGCAACGGGACTGGACGGATGACCGCAGTGTACTGACCGCCGCGCGCTGAGCGGCCAAACTAGAACGTGTTCCACTTTTGCGTTCTCGGGCGTACGATGCCGACATGAGCCGAATTGGAGCTTCCGCAGACGACGATGCCGCCGCCTGGGTGGCGAAGTCGCCCGACATCGGGGCCGGCATGGGCCGTTTCGTGAATGCGGTCTACAACAAGAACCGGCTGCCGATGCGGGTGCGGGAACTGGCCCGGATGGTCATCGCGCTCGACAACGAGTGCGTCGTGTGCCAGAACACCCGTGACTCCGAGGGCATCGCGGCGGGCGTGGACGAGGACCTCTACGACCATGCCGCCGAATGGCGGACGTGGCCCGGCTACAGCGCACAGGAACGGGTCGCCGCCGAGTTCGCCGAGCGCTTCGCCGGCGACCACACCGGCCTGCGCGACGACGAGGACTTCTGGGCGCGCTGCAACGAGCATTTCGACGACGAACTCCTGACCGACCTCGCGTTGTCGTGCGCGATGTGGCTGGGCATGGGCCGGATGCTGCGGACGCTCGACATCGGCCAAACCTGCAAGATCACTCTCTAGTCCGGCGCGCCACCGCGCACAATGGCGGCTATGACATCGCGGGCCGCCAAACCTCTTGCTGCAGCCGCCATCGCCCAACTCGAGGCCGACGGTGTCGCCACGTTGATCGGCACCGTCGTCAATCCCGCGGGGCTCACCCACGCCAAGACCGTCCCGCTGCGCCGGATGGGTGCCTTCGCCGACCCCGGGCTCGGCGCCAGCCCCGTGTTCCACGCCTTCGCCATCGATCAGACCGGCATTGTCTTCGGCAACGCGATCGGCGTGGTGGGGGATCAGCGCATTCGCATCGACCTCGGCGCTCTGCGCATCCTCGGTGACGGATTGGCCTGGGCGCCCGGCGCTTTCTTCAATCAGGACGGCACACCCGATCCCTACTGCAGCCGCGGCGCACTGCGCAGGGTCACCGAACGACTGTCTGACGCGGGCATTGACGCAGTGGTCGGCCACGAAATGGAGTTCGTGCTCGTCGGGCCGGACGGCGGCGAGCTCCCCTCACATATGTGGGCGCAGTACGGGCTCGCGGGCGTGCTCGAATTCGAAGGATTCGTCCGCGACGTCACCAACGCGGCAACCAGCTCGGGCGTCGCGATCGAACAGTTCCACCCGGAGTACGGACTGAATCAGTTCGAGATCTCGTTGTCGCCGCAGCCACCGGTGGCGGCCGCCGACGCACTGGTGCTGATGCGGATCATCATCGGGCGCGCCGCCCGGCGATACGGGCTACGGGTCAGCCTGTCGCCGGTGCCGTTCGCGGGCAGCGTCGGATCCGGTTCTCACCAACACTTTTCGATGAAGCGCGGTGCGACGCCGCTGTTTTCGGGCGGCCCAGGTGCCGCGGGCATGACACCGGAGGGGGAGTCCGCGGTCGCCGGGCTGTTGGCGGGCCTGCCCGATGCCCAGGGCATCATGTGCGGTTCGGTGCTGTCAGGCATGCGAATGCAGCCCGGCCACTGGTCGGGTGCATACGTCTGTTGGGGGGTCGAGAACCGCGAGGCGGCGGTGCGATTCCTCATCGGCGGGCCGAGCAATCCGCAGGGCGCCAATGTCGAGGTCAAGGTCATCGATCCCTCGGCGAACCCCTACTTCGCCACGGCCGCGATGCTCGGCCTCGCGCTCGACGGCATCGAACGCACGCTGCACGTTGCCACCGGAGATCACCGTCGACCCCGCCTCGTTGACCGACGCCCAGCGCGACGATGCCGGGATCGTGCTGCTGGCACCGGACCAGACCGACGCGCTCGACGCACTCGACGGATCCTCTTTGCTGCGTGCGATTCTCGGTGACGAGGCGGTCGACGCCGTCGTCGCGGTACGGCGCTACGAGCAGCAGAACTTCGGCGACCTGAAGCCAGACGAGATCGCCGAGAAGTTTCGCCTGGCCTGGAGCGTATGACGTTGTCGGCGCTCGGCTGAGCTAGCGGACGCCCCGTATCAACTGCCCGGGCCTGGCGCCGGTGTCGGCGCCGTGACGGCGTGTGACCGCGCCGCTGACCACGGTGGCGTCGTAGCCGCCCGCGCCCTGGATGAGCCTGCGCCCGCCAGCAGGCAGGTCGTACACCATGCGGGGCAACTCGAGGTTCAGCGAGTGCATGTCGATGACGTTGAGGTCGGCCTTCTTGCCGACGGAGATGACTCCGCGGTCTGACAGGCCGAAAAGCGTTGCAGTGTCCAGTGTCTGCTTGCGCACCACATACTCCAGGGAGAACTTCGGCCCGCGATGGCGGTCGCGCGCCCAGTGCGACAGCAGGTAGGTCGGATACGACGCGTCGCAGATCATGCCGCAGTGAGCACCGCCGTCGGACAGCCCGGAGACGGCGGCCGGGTGCGACATCATCTCGTAGATGGCGTCGTGATTGCCCTCGGCGTAGTTGTAGAACGGCAGCATCAGCATCGCGCCGGCGTCGCACTCCAGCATCAGGTCGTACATGACGGCCAGCGGGTCCTCGCCGCGCCGCCGGGCGATCGCTGCCACGGTCTGATCGGGCGTGGGCTCGTAGTCGAGCGGGAATCCCAACGGGTAGATGCGATCGGTGCTGTGCTGGACCAGCGCGTACATCGCGTCGAACAGCAACGACGGATCCGGCGGCAGATCCGGTTCGGACAGGATGGCCTCGCGCACTGCAGGATCGGCCAAGCGGCTGCGCCAAGCTCGTCGCGGCTGAGCTCGTCCTTCAGCCTGCGGAACGTCGGCCGGTGCGTGAACGCATGGTGGCCCGGGAAGCCGAACAGCATGCCGAACGGCCGGGCGGCGATCTGGGCGTAGAGCTCGATGCCGTTCTCGAGGGCTTTACCGGCACGATCCAGCATGTCCCGCCACAGGTCCGGGAGCCCGGACGACTGGATCATGCCGAACGACACGGGCCGTTCGATCTCCGCCGCCAGCTTGGTCATCCAGTCGAGCTCCCGCATCGACACCTCGGCGGGACTCTCACCGGCGATGCCCTCCGGCGCCACCTCGAACACCGCTCGGCCACCCGCGGCCATCGCCCGGCCCAGGCCGAACAACTCCCGCTCGGCCGCGTACGTTCCGGGTACCGCCTCGCCGTCGATGGCACGGTGCCCCTCGGTGCGTGACGTCGAGAACCCGAGCGCTCCCGCCTCGATGGCTTCCTGGACGATTCGGGCCATCGCTGCGATGTCGTCGTCAGTCGCTTCTTCATTGCGGGCTCCACGCTCACCCATGGCGTAGCCGCGCACCGCGCCATGTGCGATCTGAGTGCCGTAATCCACAGCGAGGCTGCGCTTCTCGATGGCATCCAGATACTCCGGGAAGCTCTCCCACTGCCAGGTGATGCCCTCGGTGAGCGCGGTGCCGGGGATATCCTCGACCCCCTCCATCAACTCGATCAGCCACTGCTCACGACCGGGGCGCACCGGCGCGAAGCCCACCCCGCAGTTGCCGCTGACCACCGTCGTGACGCCGTGCAGACTCGACGGCTCCAGCGTCTCGTCCCAACTGACCTGCCCGTCGTAGTGGGTGTGGATGTCGACGAATCCCGGCGTCACCACCCGACCGGTGGCGTCGATGGTCTGCGCAGCGTCACCCTCGAGACCGGCGTCGTCACCGTTTCGCCTGCGCACTTCGACGATTCGGCCGTCCTTGACGCCGATGTCGGCGCGGTACCGGTCGACACCCGTTCCGTCGACGACGGTTCCGCCGGTGATCTTCAGGTCGAACATCGTTGCCTCCTCAGACCAGACCGGTGGCGTCGAAAATCCAGGACATGTCGGCGTTTGCGAAGTCTTCCATGCCAACGGGGTGGTGCTTGGCCAGCCAGCGCGCCCATGTCCCAGTAGTCCTTCCACAGCGTGATCTTGCCGTCTCCACCTGGTGCACCGAGACGAACTGTTAAGACCGCGGATTCGCCTGTGGACCAGTGCCATTCCTCATGGTGCTCGTACATCACGTCGGCACCGTTGGTCGAGCATCAGGCCGTCGAAGTTCTCGTAGGACTCCAACGGATCGAAGCCGATCTTCGGATGCGCTTGACGATGTCGTCCGGACCGCGTGCCGCCGCGGCGGGACCCGACTGGCACGTCGTAGGTAGATGCAGTCGTCGGACAGGAAAGTGCTTCAGCGCGTCCCAGTCGCGCGCCGACAGCGCCTTCCATAGCCCCCGGACGGTATCCTCAACTGACACTTGCCATCTCCGCCTCTTGGATCGTCGGGGCCGGCGCCTTGTGCGCGGCCCGCAGGAACCTTCCGGTGCGCTGGGTGCCCACGACGTCGGTCGCCTCGCCGTCGAGGAACACCGCACGCCCGCCGACGAACACCGCGTTCACGGTGTCGTCGTTTCGGTTCACCATGCGGGACAGCCCGCCATACTGCTCGACCCGGTTCTCTGCGTAATCGTCCAGGGTCGAGTCGAGGCGTTCGGGGTCGATGACCACGAGGTCAGCCCGATCGCCGATGCGGAGGTGGCCGGCGTCGATGCGATACCAGTCGCCGAGTTCACCCGTGAGCCGGTGCACCGCCTGCTCGATGGTCATGAACGGAGTGCCCGCCTTCTCAGCGTCCCGCACATGCCGCAGCAGCCGCAGGCCCATGTTGTAGAACGCCATGTTGCGCAGGTGCGCACCGGCGTCGGAGAAGCCCATCTGGACACCGGGTTCGCACGCCAGCTTCTTGAGCATGTCGGGCCGATGGTTGGAGATGGTGGTGCGCCATCGCAACGCCGTGCCGTGTTCGAGCACCAGATCCAGGAAGGCGTCGACGGGGTGCAGCCCGCCCCGGTCCAGTCCGACCTGACCGAAGGACTTCCCGATCACCGACGCGTCGGGGCAGTCGACGATATCGGCGTCGAAGAAGTCGCGCTGCCACACCCGCATGCCGAACTTACTGTCGTAATCCTTACGGAATCCGCGGCGATACGTCTCGTCACGCAGCAGTTGGTTGCGCTCGACCTCGTCACGCAGATGCAGTGCCGCCGCGCCCGCACCGAACTCCTCGAAAACCACCAGGTCGATACCGTCCGCGTAGACCTCGAACGGGACCGGCAGGTGCTGCCAGCGGAAGTTGCCGCCGAGGCGGTTCACCAGGCGTGCGGCGGGCCCCATCATCTTGATGGCGAAGGGGTTGGACTTGACGTCTGCGGCCGACAACAGGCTGGTCTTGAGGGGATTGCGGAAGATGCCCAGCGACTGGGCCACCTGCGAGCCGAGGTTGAGCGGGTTCTCGATGTCGGGTCCCGACTGCAGGATCCGGCCCGCACGCCGCAGCATGGACTTGAGCCGACGCAGTTCACGCGGCTTGGCATAGGTCGACGGCAGCGTGCGGGACCGGCAGACCTCACCGTCGAGCTTGTCGAAAAGCAGTTGCTGAGAGGACATTCCGACGAAGCCGGCCTGCAGTGCCTCGGCCAGCCACCGCTCCATCTGGGCCTGTTCGCTTCGTGTCGGCCGCTGCTTCTTCTGAGTCGCACGATCCAGCCCCATCGTCGCGGCGCGCATGTCGGAGTGCCCGATGAAGGCGGCGACATTGGGCCCGAGCGGGCGCGCCTCGAGCGCTGCGATGTATTCCTCGCAGTTGGTCCAGGTCTTGTGCTGGTCGACAGCGCCGATCACGTGTTCGCGGGGAATCGCCTCGACCCGGCCGAAGATGTCGCCGGCGTCCACACCGTCGACATGGACGGTGGACAACGAACACGATCCGAGCATCACGGTGGTCACCCCGTGGCGCAGCGACTCCTCGAGCGACGGGCCGACGAGCACTTCGACGTCGTAGTGCGTGTGGATGTCGAGCATGCCGGGCAACACCCACTTGCCGGTCGCGTCGACGACCCGGGGGCAGTCGGTGGCATCGAGAGCGTGCGGCGTGATCGCAACGATGTGACCGTCGCGGATGCCGATGTTGCGCACCGCGGACGGGGCGCCGGTGCCGTCGAACCACCGGCCATTGGTGATGATCGTGTCATAGCTCACCACGTCATAGAACAGCGCCGATTCGCGGGTGTCAACGCAAATGGTGAACAGATTTCAAATATTGTCTACTTTCGGGTCTGAGCTGGGACTATCCCGACGCCCAACCGTCCGGCTGCCGGCCGTCGAGGTCGGCGAACCCGTACTCGCGCGCCAGGTCGGCAGACGTGACGGACTGCTGGTTGAAGCGCGACCGCCGCGGGTCGGCGGCGATCGCGGCGACACCGCGGCCCACATAGCGCGGCGTCTCTGATTCGGCGAAGCCCGGGGGAGCGACGGGACCGTCGGACCGGCGCGGGTCCAGCGCGGTGTGCCAGTTCTCCTCGGTGACGCCAAAGTTGTCGAGCATCATCTCCGACCGCAGCCACCCGGGCGTCACGGCCACCGCGGTGGCGCCGAAGGCTTCCAGCTCGTGACCGTGGCCGTAGGCCAGCCGGTTCACCGCAACCTTGGCCAGGTCGTAGAACACAGACAACCGGAAATTGGCGTCGTTGAAATTCTTTGTCCCGTCGGTCACTTCGACGAGCAGGCCGCCCGGCCTGGTCACCAGCAGCGGCAGCAGACAGTGGGACGTGATGAGGTGCGTGTCGATGCCGAGCCTAAGGATCCGCAGACCGTCATCGAGGTCGTGTTCCCAGATCGGCCTGTTCCACGTCGGCGGGCCGCCCTTGAGGACCTCCGCACCCCAGATGTCGTTGACGAGGATGTCGATCGCGCCGTACTCGTCGCCGACGCGCTCCGCGAGACGTCGTACCGCGGCGATATCGAGGTGGTCGACCTGCACCGAGATCCCGCTGCCGCCCAACCGAGTGACCAGTTCGGCGGTTTCCTCGATGGTTTCGGGTCGGTCGTAGTCGGACTGGTCGTTGCCGGACACGCTGCTGCGACCCGTGCAGATCACCGTCGCTCCGGCTTCGCCCAGTGCCGCCGCGATGCCGCGCCCCGCGCCGCGGGTCGCCCCGGCGACCACCGCCACCCGACCCCGTAGCGCATCCATGTTCGGAGTCCACTGCATACGGGCATACTCGCGAATGTGACCCCCTTACAGCGGTATATCGCCGAAGAAATCGCCACCGATCATGTTGACGGGTTGCTGTCCAGACGCGAAGCCCTGCGCCGACTGGCCTTGCTCGGCGTCGGCACCGCGGCTGCGACCACCCTGATCGCCGCCTGCGGCGAGAACAAGCAACCGACCGCGGACGCCCCTGTCACCGCCAACGAGCCCGCGACCGTTAGCGCACCGCCGCCGGGGTCGGAGAACACCGTCCCGACGACGCCGATCACCTGGGCCGGACCCCGCGGCGAATTACAGGCCGCGTGGGCGGCGGCGCCCGAGGCGCGCGGCGGCGTACTGGTCATCCACGAGAACAAAGGGCTCAACGACTACGTCCGCTCGGTCGCCGGCCGGTTCGCCGGCATCGGCTACTCCGCGCTGGCGATCGATCTGCTGTCGGCTCAGGGCGGCACGGGGACCTTCGCCGATCCGGCGGAGGCGACCGCGGCACTGGGCAAGCAGCCTCCCGAAGAGGCTGTCGCCGATTTGAAGTCGGGAATCGACGAACTGCAGCGGCGCATTCCGGACAAGAAGGTTGCCGCGGTCGGCTTCTGCATGGGTGGCGGCATGGTCTGGCGGTTGCTGGCCTCAGGTGAGCCGCGGCTGGCCGCCGCCGTGCCGTTCTACGGCCCAGCCCCCGACAATCCGGACTTCGCCGGTTCGAAAGACGTTGCGGTGCTAGGTATCTACGCCGCCCTGGACCAACGCGTCAATGCCACCGAGCCCGTCGCCCGGGCCGCATTGGAGAAGGCCGGCCTGGTGTTCGAACTGGTCACCGAACCCGACGCCAACCACGCGTTCTTCAACGACACCGGCGATCGCTACAACCCCACCGCCGCGGATGACGCCTGGCGCCGCGTACAGGACTGGTTCACCAAGTACGTCGCGTAGCGATTCTCACCTCCCTCGCGAGCAGACGCACAGTTGCCCTGACACGCCGTGATAAGGGTGCTTTTGCGTCTGTTCGCGCGCTGTTCTCTTGCCCGTTGGTGTCGCGTTGTTGACCGCACATGCGTCCAGGTCAAATTCAGTTCATGCGGGTGGTGCAAGTCGCGAACTTCTACGGCCCGCGTTCGGGTGGCCTGCGAACAGCGGTCGATCGTCTGGGCGCCGAGTACTGCGCCCGTGGTCACGAAGTCTTCCTGGTGGTACCGGGACGGTCCTCCGAATGTCACGAGCTGCCGTCGGGGGTCGTTCGAATCTCCTTGCCTGCCCGGCTCATCCCGTTCACCGGCGGCTATCGCGCGGTGTTGCCCGGGCCCGTGACCGAATTGCTGACCCAGTTGGCACCGGACGCCCTCGAGGTGTCCGACCGACTCACCCTTCGTAGCCTGGGGGAGTGGGGCAGACGGCGCGACGTCGCAACGGTGATGATCTCCCACGAACGGCTCGATCGCCTTGTCGGGCAGATACTTCCGGCACGTGCGGCCCGCTCGATAGCCGACGCCGCCAACCGCCGCACCGCCGAGACCTACGACGCCGTGGTGTGCACGACGGCGTTCGCACGGGAAGAGTTCGACAGAATCGACGCCACGAATGTGGTCACGGTGCCACTCGGGGTCGACCTCGACCAGTTTCATCCCAGCAGGCGATCGACGTCGGTCCGGCAGCAGTGGGCCAGCCCCGAACAGACGCTGTTGGTGCACTGTGGCCGGCTATCAGTGGAGAAGCACGCGCACCGTAGTGTCGATACCGTTGCCTCCCTTCGAGACTCGGGTGTCGATGCCAGGCTCGTGGTCGTCGGCGAAGGCCCGATGCGGTCCCGGCTCGAACGCCAGGCCGCGCGCCTGCCCGTCGACTTCATCGGCTACGTCGGATGTCGTGACACCGTCGCCACCATCCTGGCGACAGCCGATGTCGCACTCGCACCCGGACCGCACGAAACGTTCGGCCTGGCCGCCCTGGAAGCTCTGGCGTGCGGCACGCCCGCGGTGGTCTCACGCACCTCCGCACTCACCGAGATCCTGTCCGCCGACAGCGGCGCGGCCGCAGACAACGATCCGCGCGCCATCGCGCAAGCGGTGACGTCCATCATCAGTCGTCCAGAAAGGTTGCGCCGCAACGATGCACGCCGCCGTGCCGAACAGTTCACCTGGCCGCGCGCGGCCGCGGGAATGCTGAACGCGCTGGGCGCGGGTTAGGCACGGCCACAGCGCAGGGATAGGTTGTCGGCATGGGTGGCCTGCCGACCGGCCCACAGGACATCGAGCGAACGCGGACCCTGTGGTTCGCCCTGCTGCTCACACTGGCCAACGGATTTCTCGACGCGCACACCTACATCTCCCGCGGGGGTGTGTTCGCCAACGTCCAGACCGCTAACGTCATTTTCTTCGCGATCGACTCCTCGGAGGGCAAGTGGACCGCGGCGCTCGCCCATGTCTGGCCGCTGCTGGCGTTCACTGCCGGCATGGCGCTCGCGTCACACATCAAATCCGGGCGTGTAGAGCGCTTTGTGCCGCACGCGTTGCGCTGGACGATGGCCGTCCAGACCGTCGTGTTGGGCATCATCGGATTCGTTCCCGCGTCCGTGCCCCACAGCTACGTAACCGTGCCGATCTCTTTTCTGGCGGCGATGCAGATCGGCCTCTTCCGCAACATCGGCGACCTCGCCTACCTACCGGTCGCAACAACCGGCAACATGATGCGGTTCATGGAATCCGGGTACGACGCATTCGTCGAGAAGCACGCGGAGTCGCGACGGGCATGCGGGGTGTACGGCGCGCTGATCGCCGCGTTCGCCATCGGCGCGCTCGTCGGCTCCGTTGCCAGCCTGGCCTGGGGAGTGCATGCGATCTGGCTGCCCGCCGGGTTTCTTGCCATCACACTTTGTCTGTTCATCGTCGATGAGCGTCACCTGCGGTGATCTACGATCCAGGAATGATCCGGTCGCTGACGCTACTCATCGCCGCGGCGGTGCTGCCCGTCGCCGGGACCGCTGCCGTGGCCGGTGCCCAACCCGCCCCGCCCACCTGCGCCTACAACCTGTCACCGCCACAGCTCGTGGACGTGTCGGGGACCGACATGGTCACCGCCACAGTGTCCACGGGTGCCTGCGATCACTCCACCACCTACGTCTCGGTGGTCTGCCTCCAAGAGGAGGGCAGCCCGGGGCCCCCCAAATGCGAGCAGAACAACGGGATCCTGACCGCGCAGGTGTTCTACGCGCCGTACCGGCCGGGCGCGACGTATGTCTCCACCGGCCGGGGATGTGCCAACACCGGGAATCCGCCACAGCCGGTCTGCACGCCGGTCGGTCCCGTCGCTGCGACGTTGTAGAAAGCGTCCCGGTTGAACCACACACGATCGATAATCGTGTTCTCCAAGGACGATCGTTAGGAGACGCGATGAAGAAGATCTGGGTGCTGTGCGCAACTGTCTGCCTGGCCGCCGTCGTCGCGGCGTGCGGCGGCCAATCCAGTACGACCAACACGGAGGCCGATACCGGAACGGCAACCGCCACCTCCAAAGCCACGACCACCAAAGCCACCACCAGCGCCCCGGCGGAGGCCGCCGGCCCGACCATCACCATCGCGAATATGAGTTTCGGCGATCCTGTCACCGTCGCACCGGGTGCAGAGGTCACCGTGAAGAACGACGACTCCGCGGAGCATTCGGTGACGTCGGATACCGAAGGCGCGTTCGACAAGCAGATCGACGGTGGCAAAGAGGACACGTTCACCGCACCGACCAAACCAGGTGAGTACCCGTTCCACTGCGTGTACCACCCGTCGATGAAGGGCACGCTGATCGTCAAGTAGCCGCGTGCCGAACGGCTCCCACAACCCCATCCCCGGTTTAAACAGGGCGGCAGACGGGCATCCGCGGAATTTAGCGGGTTCGTCAATCGTCGTGACCCGGGGACAGATCGAAGGAGCCGACATGGACCGCAACGCCATGGTCTGGATCATCGTCGCCGTCGTGGCGATCGTCGTCATCGCCCTCGTCGCGTTCGTCGTACGCAACTCGCGTCGTCGCGCTGAAGCCGAACGGCTGCGCAGCGAGATCGGGGAGCGAAGCCAGCATCTCGAGCGGCGGGAAGCCGTCGCCAATGAAACCGAGGCAAGGGCCAAAGCTGCGCGGGCTGAAGCCGAGGCGAAGGCCGCCGAGGCCACCCGCCTACAGAACACGGCGCGCACCCATCGCGAAGCCGCCAGCACCTCCCGCGAGGAACTGGACGCGCGGCGGGAACGGGTGGACGAGTTGGATCCCAAGGGAAGTACCGGCGAACCCGTACCCGGCAGGGCTGACGAGGTCCGCGCGGACGGGTCGACAACCGACGAGCGCCACTCGCACGACCGTCAGCGTCGTGAAATTCCCTAAACGCGAGCCCGCAGCGGCCGTGTTGTTCGATATCGACGGCACCCTCGTCGACTCGAACTATCTCCACGTCCACGCCTGGTATCGCGCATTCACCGACGTCGGAATCCCTGTCGACGCGTGGCGCATCCACCGCTCGATCGGCATGGACGGCGACAGCCTCGTCGCGACCCTCACCGAGGGTGCGGATGACGACACCCGGGCTCGGGCGAAGGATTTGAACTCCCGCTACTACAAAGAATCCGCGTCGTTGCTGCGCCCACTGCCCGGGGCACGCGAACTTCTCGAAGCCGTCGAAAAGCTTGGGATCAAAGTGGTTTTGGCGACATCGGCTCCTGATGACGAACTCGATGTCCTGCGCGCCGTGCTCGACAGCGACCACCTGGTCTCGGCGATGACGTCATCGGAGGACGTGGACACCGCCAAACCCAGACCCGACATCATCAACGTCGCCCTCGATCGCGCCGCCGTGGATGCCGCACACGCCGTCTTCGTCGGCGACGCGGTTTGGGACGTCGAAGCGTGTAAACGGGCCGGCGTCGTCACCATCGCACTGCTCAGCGGCGGAGTCTCGAAATGCGAACTCGAAGAAGCCGGCGCGCACCAGGTCTTCGAGGACGCTTTGGATCTGTGCCAACACCTCGACGACACGCCGATCGCGGCGCTCGCCAACCTGGTGGGAGCCCGCTAACGGCAACGTCAGCGCGGAGTTCGGCCACCGGTGCACTGCGAGGACATCAAGCCATGATTCGCCGACCGCCGGCATGTCCACACCGAACGCGTCCGGCGGTGGTCAGGCTCCAGCGTCGACCTCGATCGGCCGTCGCCATCGGATCTGGTCGTCGCGGCCGCCGAGGCTGACCCGCACCTGACCGAAGCCGTCGCGCCGTACGTCACCATGGATGCGTTGCCGGCCAGTCTGCTACCCGCCGCGCACCGGGCCCGCGCGCGGGGCCGACTCTCGACGAAATTATTTCGGTGGCGTCCAGGACACCGGTAGCCGCTTGATCCCGTGAATGAACGGCGACAGCAGGCGCGCCGGTTCCTCTGTCGCCGCGAGATCAGGCATCTGCCGGTGCATCTCCTCGAACACGACGCTGATCTCTCTGCGGGCGAGATTGGCACCCAGGCAGAAGTGGGCGCCGCCGCCACCGAAACCGGCATGGGGGTTGGGACTGCGCTCGACGTCGAAGGTCCACGGATCGGCGAACTTGTCCTCGTCCCGGTTGGCCGAGCAGTACCACAACGTCGCCTTGTCGCCTGCCGCCATCTTGGTGCCGCTCAACTCGCAATCCTCGGTCAGCGTGCGGCGCATGTAGATCACCGGCGACGCCCACCGCACGATCTCCTCGACCGCGGTGGGCGCGAGCGTCTCGTAGTCGGCCCACCAGCGCGCGCGCTCGTCGGGATACCGGGTCAGCGCCAGCACGCCGTGGCTGATCGCGTTGCGCGTGGTCTCGTTGCCCGCGACCACCAGCAGGATGAAGAACGACGCGATCTCGGCCGACGTCAGTTTCTCGCCGTCGACCTCCGCCTGCACCAGGGCGCTGGTGAGGTCCTCGCGCGGCGTGGCCCGGCGGTCTTCGGCGAGTGCGGTGGCATAGGCCCCGATGTCCGTCGCGACCTTGAGGAACTCCTCGTAGTCCTGGGCGATGTCCTTGTCCCCGAACCCCAGAATCACATTGGTCCAGTGGAACATCAGTTGATGGTCGTCCTCGGGGATGCCCATCATGTCGCAGATCACCTGCAGCGGCAGCGGGCCCGCCAACTCCGCGACGACTTCAGCCGTGCCGTCGGGGTGCTCGGTGATCATCTTCTCCACCAGGCGGCGCGCCCGGTCCCGGACGGATGCCTCGGTGCGGGCGACGACCTTCGGCGTGAACGCCCTGCTGACGATGTTGCGCAGGCGTAGATGCCGCGGATCGTCCATGACGATCATCGACCCGAAGTACTCCGAGATGTCGGGGTTGGCGTCGTTGATGGTGATGCTCGGGCTGGAGCTGAAGATGTGCGGATGCCGGCTCGCGTACCAGACGTCCTCGAACCGCGTCACCGCCCAGTGGCCGGCGCCTCCCTGCGCCCCGGGGGTTTCGAGCGGTTCGTGGAATGAGATGGGCGCCTCGCGCCTCAGGGTCGCGAACGCGCCGTCGCGTAGGTCGTCATCGAGGACCCAGAACTGCCAGGCGCCGAGGTCGATGTCGGACAGCGGCACATCCGGGGGAGAGGCGCCGTTCACGCGCGTCGCGATACCCACCTCACCGAGAGTAGGTTCCGGCCGGGCC
Organism: uncultured Actinomycetota bacterium; assembly: GCA_963721495.1. GTDB lineage: Bacteria > Actinomycetota > Actinomycetes > Mycobacteriales > Mycobacteriaceae > Mycobacterium. The sequence continues at coordinate 224,316 of CAVRMG010000011.1, forward strand.
GCCGTCACGGATTTCTGAAACATGTTCCAATCGGCGTTTTGGCGTGGTAGCACCGTTGGGTGCGTAACCCACATGCCGGACAACCTTTTACGACGACGGACGACGAGATCGCCGCGGCGTTGCTCGACGTCAGCATTCCGACCCTGATGTTGTCGCTGGTGCACATGTCGGGCGACCCCGGCCTGATCCGCGGCGAGCTGAAGCCGGCCGGGTTGTTCCTCAACGAAGTACAGGGCTACATGTCTGAAGACGACAAGGCAGCGGTCCGCAAGATCGCGCTGGAGGTCATCGCGGACTATCGCGACCGCGGCTGCCCGGAACCCGAGCCGATCAGCGCCGAGCTACTCAGCGAGATGATGCAATGGCTCGTCTGTGAACCGGTACCCGATGAGTACGTGCCCATGCTGCTCGAGGAGATGGAGCTTGACGGCCGTGACGCCCGGCTCGTGGGCTCAGCGGGGAAGGCCGACGATTTCCCCGTCGTCGTCATCGGATGCGGTGAGTCGGGACTGCTGGCGGGGATCCGGCTCAAGGAGGCCGGCATCCCGTTCACGATCGTCGAGAAGAATGCGGGCGTCGGTGGCACCTGGTACCAGAACACCTACCCCGGCGCGCGGGTCGACGTGCCCAACCACTTCTACTGCTACAGCTTCGAGCCGACCGATCAGTGGACACACTTCTTCGCCGAACAGCCCGAACTGCAGGCGTACTTCGAGCGCGTGATGGACAAGCACGACATCCGCCGCCACGTGCTGTGGGAGACCGAGGTCACCGAGGCGGCCTGGGACGACACGACCGCCACGTGGACCGTTCGCGCCCGCGACCGCCGCGGAGGAACGACAGAACTGCAAGCGCGTGCGGTGATAACTGCTGTGGGGCAGCTCGACCGGGCGCACACCCCAACGATCGACGGACAGCATGAATTCGCGGGACCGACATTCCACTCCAGCGCCTGGGATCATTCAGTTGACCTACACGGCAAGCGAGTCGCCATGATCGGCGCAGGGGCCAGCGGCTTTCAGATCGCGCCGACGATCGTGCCGGATGTCGAGCGCCTCATTGTGTTTCAACGCACCGCCCAGTGGATGTTTCCTAATCCGAGTTACCACGACAAAGTGGGCCCCGGTGTGCAGTGGGCGCTCCGGCATCTGCCGTTTTACGGCCGCTGGTACCGCTTTCTGCTGTTCTGGCCGTGGTGCGACAAGGGGTTGGACGTGGCGCGCGTCGACCCGAGTTATCCGGATCAGCAGAAGGCTATCAACGAGCTCAGCGAGGTCACCCGGATCATGTTCACCGACTGGATCATCAGTCAGGTCGGCGACGACCCCGATCTACAGGCGAAGGTGGTGCCGGACTATCCGGCGACAGGTAAGCGCACCCTGCAGGACAACGGCAGCTGGCTGAAGACGCTGACGCGCGACAACGTCGAACTGGTCCGGACCGGAATCGAGCGCATCGAACAGGACGCGGTCGTCACCGAGGACGGCACACGATATCCGGCCGACGTCATCGTGTACGCCACCGGATTCGAGCACACCAAGTTGTTGTGGCCCATGACCATTCGCGGCCGGAACGGGGAAGTCCTCAGCGAGCGCTGGGGTGAGCGGCCGTCCGCCTATCTGGGCATCACGATTCCCGATTACCCAAACTTCTTCTGCATGAACGGCCCCGGCACCTGGCTGGCCAGCGGTGGCAGCCTGATTTTCCACTCCGAGTGCCAGATGCGCTACATCACACAATGTCTGGAACTGCTCATCGCAGGCGGACACACGACGATGGAACCGACTGTCGAGAAGACGACGGACTGGCACGAACGCAGCCAGGCCGAGATGCGCACGATGGTGTGGTCACAGCCCACGATCAAGCACTCGTATTTCAAGAACAGCTTCGGTGAAGTGCACACGCTCAGCCCGTGGCGACTCGTCGACTACTGGACGTGGACCCGCGAGCCAGATCCCGGCGATTTTGTAATCCGTTAGCCCAGTTTCCAGTTCATATTCTTCGCGAACATGCGCGCATCATCGGAGATGGTGCCCAGTTCGTGGCAGCGCGTGACGTACCCCTGAAGCATCACCATGAAGTTCATCGGGTTGTACGCGTCTTCCTCGTAGCTCCACTTGTCGTTGCCGGCGTACTGCAGGATCGTGATGACCGGTGCCCCCCAGACGCTGCCGTCGCCGGGATCCTTCATGGTGTTCACGTTCTTGAAGATGATCCAGCCCTTGTCGACGTCGATCGAGTACCACGGCACCGGGTAGACCGGCATCTCACTGCCGGGGAACGTGTTCATCGTCGAGACGATCCACTCCCGGATCGCCTCGCGGCCGGACATGTCTCCCAGCGCGTGCTCGACGTAGGTGGCGTCCTCGGTGAACACATCGGCGTAACTTGACCAGTCCCACGTCTTGCCGACCTCGACCACCACATCCTGGTAGCGAGCCCAGGCTTCCTCGAGTTCCTCGCGTGACCATTTACTCGTAGAAGACCCCATCGGAATTACTCCTTCGGCTCGCCGGACAAACTGGAACTTGTTCTACCAAATTGGCAGTCGCTGCAATGCCGGTTTAGCGGCACCGCTTCGAGGCTGGACGGGGTCAGCCACCTCGTCGAACCACTGATCCGCACCGAATGTGCTTGCAGCGCAATGTACAACCGCTACAAAGATCGCGATGGGGGCGACCACTTCGGGCGCGAATTGCGGGACCGTCCTGTCGGTTGCCGCATCTGTTGCGATGGAACCCACGTACGTCCGCGTTACTGTCGTGTGATGGCACTAGGTATCGACGCGCAGGTGCTCGCGGAGATGGCGCCGTTGTTCGCAGCACTGGGCGAGACGGAGGCGCCACCGGTCGGCGACGTCGAGACGCGCCGCGCCACCGGCCACCGGATGTTCGATCTCGTTGCCACCAGACGGGCGCCGACCGCCGGCGTGCACACCCAACGGCATTCCATGACCGCGGGAGACGGTGCCGCGGTGGATCTCACGTGGTACCACCCGTCCGGCGCAGACGGGCCGGGCAGCGCCGCGCTCTACCTGCACGGCGGCGGCATGATCTTCGGCCTCGAGCACATCGGCGCCCTGTACGACCTCGCGGTGCGGGAGTACGTTGCGGCGTCGGGCGTCCCGGTGCTGCTCGTCGACTACCGCGTCGCACCTGAGTACCCCGACCCCACTCCCGTCGAGGACTGCTACGCCGCGCTGGTCTGGCTGGCCGAGCACGCGTCGAACCTCGGCGTCGATCCGGCCCGTCTCGCGGTGATGGGCGACAGCGCGGGTGGTGGCCTTGCGGCGGGGGTGTGCCTGATGGCGCGTGACCGTGGCGGCCCGGCCATCTCGCAACAACTGCTGATCTACCCGATGCTCGACGACCGGCCCGCAACACCCGATCCGCAGGTTGTGCCGTTCCTGACGTGGAGCTACGACGACAACCTCACCGGGTGGGGCGCGCTGCTGGGCGACAGCGCCGGCGGTGAGGCGGTTTCGCCGTACGCGGCGCCCGCACGTAGCGACGACCTGACAGGTCTGCCGGACACCTATATCGATGTCGGCGACCTCGACGTGTTCCGCAACGAAGACATCCTGTACGCGCGGCGACTCGCCGACGCGGGCGTGCCGACAGAACTCCACGTATACCCAGGTTGCCCGCACGCATTTGAGGCGCTCGCCCGCGAAGCGGCCGTGTCGCAACGAGCAATCAGTGATCGCGTGCGTCGCCTGCGCGCACTCTAGTCTCCGGCGTCGGGCGCCTCGACGACATCCCTGATCCGCTCCAGGGTCTTGCGCATGTCTCGGACGTTCCGGCGTCGGCGCAGCTGGCCGCCCAGCACCGAGAAAAGTTTCATGGCGAAGGAATCGTCGAGCCGGAACGATTCGGTGACATCGGTTCTGCCGTCGACCGGTGTGAGCCGGTAGTGCCAGTTGTTGAGTGCCCTGTCACCCATCAGTACGGCGAAGCCGAACTCTCGTCCCGGCTCGCACGCGGTCACCTCGCAGGTGGTCCAGTACACCGGCCCGATCTCATTGCGTTTGACGTGGCCCCGGAAACGGGCGCCCAGCGCCGGACCGGTCGCGCCGCCGAGCCACTCCGCCTCCATCACCTCCGGTGAGAACCGGCCGGTATTGCGCACGTCGGCGATGAGATCCCAGATCTTGTCCGCAGGTGCCGCCATGGACACCGTCACCGATCCGTCCATGACTACGCGTTCCTCCGTCTCTGACCATTGCTACCAAGCACTTTCGAACACTCTCCTGTCGGTGTGCGCTGAATCGCTAACGTTCGGCCGACTCGTCTTCCGGGAGGTCGTGCCGGATGACCCGAACACGGCCGCGCGGCAGGCATGCCGCATAGCCGTGAAGTTTGCCGTACAACTCCCACGCGGTGTGCTGCTCGTCGCTGTGCGCGTGGATCTCGTGGCCGTCGGAGAACAGAAGGTGAAGGCTGCCGTCCTCGTCCCAGCTCGCGTGGGTGCACGTCGAACCCGCGAAGTCGAACAACGCGCGCTCCTCGTTCCTGACGGACTTCGGGTCGATGAGCACCGCCTCTTCGTCGTCGGTCCTGGTGGCGGGCAGGGTGAGATAGAACGACGCAGAGATGACCAGTTCGTTGTCGTCCAGATTGAGCACCAGACCATCGCGAAACATGATCCGCTGGACCACACAGCCACGGATCCACGGTTCGATCATTTTTTCACTTTGGCCGCTTCGGCAACCGCGCACAAGGGGGTCACACAAGCGTTTCCGTAGCATTGACCGCGGGATCCGAGGAGGCGCGGTGTGAAGGTTCGCTTCGGTGTCGGACTCGGTGCCGACACCGGCCCAGACGAACTGGCGGCCATTGTCGACCATCTGGAAGCGACGGGCGTCGATTCACTGTGGTTCTCCGAACTCGTCTACAGCAAGGCGGTGGACCCGTTCATCGGCATGGCTCACGCGCTGGCCCGCACCACCAATCTGAAGGTCGGCACGTCAGTCGCTGTGCTCCCGGGCCGCCACCCGGTGCTGGTGGCCAAGCAACTGGCGTCGCTGGCGGGTCTCGCTCCCAAACGGGTACTGCCGGTGTTCGGCCTGCGTTCGGCGATTCCGGCTGAGCGCGACATCTTCGTCGTACCCGAAGGGGAGCGTGCCGCCGTCTTCGACGAGTCGTTGCAACTGCTGAGATCCGTTCTGGAGCAAGACGATGTCTCGTTCGCCGGCGACTACTTCTCCGTGAGTTCGGTCGCCGTCGCGCCGCGCCCCGTGAAGCCTTTGGATATATGGCTCGGAGGGTCGGCGCCCGCCGGGTTCCGCCGGATCGGCCGACTGGGCGACGGCTGGCTGGGCAGCTTCCTCACCCCGCAGGAAGCCCGCCGCGGCCGCGAGCAGATCCAGCAGGCGGCGCACGCGGCCGGCCGCGACATCGAAGCGGACCATTTCGGCATCAATCTCGCCGTCAGCGACGGCGAACTGCCGGACGAAGTGGCCGCCGCGGTACGGCGCCGTCGGCCCGACATCGATCCCACGCAGCTGATCTCGGCGGGCTGGTCACATCTTCATCGGCAGCTCGACGGTTACCTCGAAGCGGGACTGACCAAGTTCGTCATCCGGCCGGCCGGGCAGCCCCGCACTGCGGACTTCATCGACCGGTTCGTGGCCGAACTTCTCCCGCGGCAGAACTGACATCGTCGTAGAGCAGCGCCATCCGATCGAGGAACCACATCTTTCCTGCCATCTGGACGGCCAGCCCGAATGCCGTGATCAACGGGTCGAGTACGACGAGCCCCCACGCGAGGAATGGCACTCCCGCCGCGCTGATGACACTGAGAACCACCGGTGCTACACGGTGCCCTCGCGAGCCTGCCATCAAGTGACATCTCGGTCCTTTCCCGTACGTGAACCGCCGCGGCCACACCGCCGTGTTTAGAAGTGTGTGGTCCCGGCGATTCACTCGCTGCGCACCTGGAGTTAAGGAGATCGATATGGCTGTTCGACTTGTGCGGATGAGCCGGTCGCTGGGGCTGGCTGCGGTCGCCGCAGTACTGGCGCTGGCCCTGGTCAGCCCGCCCGCCGCAGTCGCCGACGACCGCCTGCAGTTCACCGGGACGACGCTGTCCGGGGCGCCGTTCTCCGGGTCGAGTCTGGCGGGCAAGCCGGCGGTGCTGTGGTTCTGGACGCCGTGGTGCCCCTTCTGCAACGCCGAAGCGCCCAGCGTCAGCCAGGTCGCCGCCGCGAACCCCGACGTGACCTTCGTCGGTGTCGCGGCCCGTTCCAGCGCGGGGGACATGCAGTCCTTCGTCTCGAAATACAACCTGAACTTCACGAACCTCAACGACGCGGATGGCTCCATCTGGGCGCGGTACAACGTGCCGTGGCAGCCGGCCTACGTCTTCTACCGTCCCGACGGCTCGTCGACGTTCGTCAACAACCCGACGTCGGCGATGCCCCAACAGGAGCTGTCCGACCGGGTGGCTGCGCTCGGCTAGACCGTCGCCGCGCGTGGATCAAGACCTGGTCGGTCTGGCGTTCGCCGCCGGCTTGATCGCTGCGCTCAACCCGTGCGGATTCGCCATGCTGCCCGGCTATCTTGCGCTGGTGGTGCGGGGCGACGGCACCGGTGACCACCGCGATGCGCTCACCGCGCTGGGGCGCGGCCTCGTGGCCACCGCAGCGATGGCTGTCGGCTTCGTGGCGGTGTTCGGCACGTTCGGATTGTTGACGGTCGCTGCGGCCGCGAGCGTGCAGCGCTACCTGCCGTACGTCACGGCCTCGATCGGTGTCGTCCTTGTCGCCGTCGGCATTTGGCTTCTGCTGGGCCGGGAGATCCATGTGTTGACCCCGGGACGCCGGTGGGCGCCGACCGCGCGACTGGGTTCGATGTTCGCCTACGGGCTCAGCTACGCCATCGCATCGTTGTCCTGCACCGTCGGTCCGTTCCTCGCCGTCACCGCAACCGCGTTCCGCGGCGGCTCGATTCTGGCCGGGCTGCTCGTCTACGCCGCCTACGCCGCCGGTTTCACGCTGGTGGTCGGCGCACTCGCGGTCGCGGCGGCGATGACGAGTTCGGCCGTCGCCGACCGGATGCGCCGAATCGTGCCGTACGTCAACCGGATCGGCGGGGCGCTCCTCGTGGCGGTCGGCCTCTACGTGAGCTATTACGGCCTTTACGAGGTGCGGCTGTTCACGGGTAACGGCGACCCCGAGGATCCGGTGATCGCGGCAGCGGGCCGCCTGCAGGGCGCTGTCGCCGGCTGGGTACACCGGCACGGGGCGTGGCCGTGGATCGCCGCGCTCGTCGTGTTGACTGTGGCCGCTCTACTCGTCATGTGGCGGACGAGGATTACCGCCGCCGCGAAACGTCGCCGTGCAGATCCGGCCACGGTGGGCGACGGACCATAGCCACACCGGCGAACGCCGCGGAGACGAGCCCGACAAGGATGCCCATCAACGCGATGCGGGTGCCGTCCATAGCGGGTTCCCACTTCGCCTGGCCGTCTTTGATGACGAAGACACCGAGCGCGCCGCCGCGCACCTTGGCCACCGAAATGACCGTTGTGCCGTCGGCTGTTTCGTACGGCTGCCCGTACACGCGTGAGGGATCGGCTTCCAGGGTGTCGGGCAGTTCTTCGGCGCCTCGCAGGTTCATGCCTACATGCTTACTACCGCGAGGCGGACTCGGGTAGCCGAGGACTTCCGACGGCGTCGGCAGTCTCTACAAGGGAGTTCATTCGAAACCGCCGCACGTAGGAGGATTCTTGTGGTGATTGTCGCCGGCCATATCATGGTCGATCCCTCGCACCGCGACGAATATCTGTCGGGGTGTGTCGATGTGGTCAGTCAAGGCCGCGCGGCCGCGGGCTGCCTCGACTTCGCCTTGTCGGCCGACCTCATCGACCCGGGACGGATCAACATCTTCGAACGGTGGGAATCCCAGGCCGCGGTCGAGGCGTTCCGCGGTAGCGGTGTCGATGACGAGCAGGGCGCGGCCATCGCGTCGGCATCAGTAGCCGAATACGAAGTGGGGGCGACGCGCAGCCTCAGCTGACGCTTCAGCGGTCGAAGTCGCGGTCGTCGTCCGGAACCGCGATGGCCTGCTCGATCAGGTCGGCCTCACTGGCCTCCCAGTCGCGCACCATCGTGATGTGGGCGGCGTCGCGCCACGTGTCCTCGTCGGAAGGCTGAGCGGGGACGCGTTGCTCCGCTACGTCGGCTTCGGGCCGTTCCTCGCCGAACAAGAGGTTGTCACGCTGCATGGTCCGCTCCTTCCCATGAGCCGGGTGAACCAGTACAGCGTCCATTGTCCTCGCATCGCGGCTGACGCCAAGGTGTACCGACCATTCGTCGTTCGCGGTTGACCCCGCTGCAAGCACGACGATTGCAGGACACGCTTTAGAGGTCCCGCGACCAATACTCGCCGACGAGGTCGTGTCCGAAGCTGTGGTGAGGTTCGCGGCGATCGCACTGAAAACCTGCGCGCTCATAGATCCGGCGGGCGGCGAGCAGGACATCGTTGGTCCACAATATGATTCGCGTGTAGCCCGACCGTTTGGCGAAGCGCAGACACTCGTCCACGAGCCTCGTTCCCACGCCGAAGCCGCGGGCGGACGGCTCGACGAGCAGCAGGCGAAGCTGCGCGGTGTCGGCTTCCTCGGCGGTCGTGCAGAACACGCAGCCCACCCGTGTGCCGTCCAGCTCCGCGATCCAGCCGGCCTCGCGCCCAGTGCCTGACCGTTCGGCGATGTCGGCGACGACGCGGGCGGCCAGGGATTCGAAGGTCACGTCCCAGCCGTATTCCGCGGCATAGCGGGCACCGTGGCGCTCCACCACCCAACCGAGGTCACCGGGCTCGGGCGGCCGAAGGACAACGCTCGTCGACCCGCTGCCGAGTGCCCGACGAATCCGACCCATGGATGTGACGAGTTCCTGACGTTTCCCGTCGTCCAGTGGAGCCAACATCGCGTCGATCGCCTTCGCCTGCAGCCGGTCGAGTTCCGCGAACTCCCGTTTTCCCTTGGCGGTAAGCCGCAGGATTTGACGGCGTCCGTCGCCGTCGGCCTGCTCTCGGACCACGAGGCCTGCTGCCGTTAACGCTGGACAGGATGCGGCTGAGGTAACCGGCGTCGAGGTCGAGCTCGCGCCGCAGGTCAGACGCCGAAACATGCTCGCCGTGTGTCAGCTCGAACATCACCCTGGCTTCGGTGAGGCCGAACGCCGATCCGGCGAGGTCTGGCCGCAATAACCCCAGTACACGGGTGTAGAAACGGTTGAATCCACGGATTTCGTCGACGATTTCCAACATAGTTGTCACCGTCAACCAGTTGGTTGTCTACGTCAACCATTGGGCCGATCATCGGCGGTGACTTCCGGCTCGAAAATATTCGCTGGCGTCAGCAAGCGGCCCGGCGCATCGGGGCGGATTTGCTGATGAGGACAATGATTGGGTTGTCTAATGTAATGTGCGTAAACTGCGCAGACGACGGGGGGTAGGCGCCCGCACCGGTGCTGAGCCTTCGCAAATATCCGAAACAGAACGTCAGAGGCTACAAACTTGCCAGAAACGACCAGCGACACCCGAGGCTTGAAGCCGCACTTCGAGAAAGTGCAGTCGCATTACGACCTGTCGGACGAGTTCTTCCAGCTTTTCCTCGATCCGACGCAGACCTACAGCTGCGCGTATTTCGAGCGTGAGGACATGACGCTGGAGGAGGCGCAGATCGCCAAGATCGATCTGTCGCTTGGCAAGTTGGATTTGCAGCCCGGGATGACCCTTCTCGACGTCGGCTGCGGCTGGGGCGCGACCATGATGCGGGCAATCGAGAAATACGATGTCAACGTCGTCGGCTTGACGCTGAGCAAGAACCAGCAGGCCTACGTCGAGCAGAAGTTCGCCGAGTCCGACAGCCCACGCACCAAGCGGGTGTTCCTGGAAGGCTGGGAGCAGTTCCACGAGCCCGTAGACCGGATCGTGTCGATCGGCGCGTTCGAGCACTTCGGCGCCGACCGCTACGACGACTTCTTCAAGAAGACCTATCAAGCGCTTCCCCCCGACGGCAGGATGTTGCTGCACACGATCGTGAAGCCGAGTGACGAGGAATTCCGGGGGCGCGGGTTGAAGCTGACGATGCGCCTCGTCCGCTACATCAAATTCATCATGGACGAGATCTTCCCGGGCGGCGAGCTGCCGAGGGTGGCGTTGGTCGAGGAGCATGCCACCAAGGTCGGCTTCGAGGTCAGCCGGGTCCAGTCACTTCGGCTGCATTACGCGAAGACGCTGGACATCTGGGCCGCGGCGCTCGAGGCACGCAAGGACGAGGCGATCGCGATCCAGTCCGACGAGGTCTACGAGCGCTACATGAAGTACCTGACCGGATGCGCTGACCTCTTCCGCGGGGGCTACACCGACATCTGCCAGTTCACCCTCGTCAAGCGCTAGCGTCGGCGCGACCGCCGCCAAATGCGAAGGGGCAGCAGCCCGATCAGTGGTGCGGTGTCGATGAGCGTTCCGAACAAAAGGGGACCGCTTATTCCACCGATGGCGGTTCCAACGGCGTAGAAGAACGCGATGGGAGTACCCGTCCTGCGACAAATCACCCGCGTTGGACAGGTCAGCGGCTATTGGCTCCTACCGTGGTGATCGCGTCGATCACGGCCGCCGGCGCGTCGAGCGAGACGAAAGTCCTCGCCTCGGGCACCTCGATCAACGTCGAACTCGGGAACAGCGCTGCCAGCCGCCTACCAAGCGACGGGGTGAACGCGCGGTCACGCTGGCCCCAGACGATGGTGACCGGTTTGGTGAAGCGCGGCAGCCGCGTCGACACGTCGGTGAGGTCGGTCTTGGCGACCGCCCGCAATAGCCGGGCCAGGTCGCGCCGGATCCGGACGTCGGTGCGGCCCGGCTCGAGCCACGAGGCCGTCAGTTGCGGATCCGGATTCGCCAACAGGCCGAACCCGAGCGGAGAGTGCCGCAGTGCCTTCAACCTCATCTGCTCGAAGAGCACCTTGATCGATATCGGCCCGCGCAACAGCGCGAAGACGAGGTTGAACGGAAACGGCGGGAACTTGTCGAATGCGTCGCAGTTGGTCAGGACCAGCCGGCCCACCTGGTCGGGGTACGCGTCGATGACCAACTGGCACAGCCCGCCGCCGGTGTCGTTGCCGACCAGGGTCACGTCCGACAGACCGAGCTCGTCGATGAAATCGCGGATCATCGCCGCGACCGCCTGCGGTGACAACTCGGCGCCGTCGTTCACGGGAATGGTGTGCGAGCCGAGCGGCCAGTTCGGCAGATAGCACCGGAATCCCTGCCTGGCCAGACCATCTGCCACGAGGTCCCACAGCCGGCTGTCCACGAGGATTCCGTGCACGAACACCACGGGAGGGTGCGGCGAATCCTCCGGACCCAACACGCGGTACTCGATGGTGGCCTGTTCCAGTGCGACCTGCGGCATGTTCGCTATCCTTCCTATAACTTACAAACACTTGGTATGAAAGTTACGTGCAGACTGTATGAAAGTCAATGATCGGACCGCAGCGGCCGCGACGCCCCGGCGGACCCAGGCCGAGCGGACGGCCGCCACCCGTAAGCTCCTGATCGATGCCGGCCGAAAGCTGTTCGCCGACAACGGGTTCAGCGATGTGTCTACCCAGGCGATCGTCGCCGCCGCCGGGGTCACCAGAGGCGCCCTGTATCACCAGTTCGACGACAAAGTGGGCCTGTTCGCCGCGGTCTATGAACAGGTCGAGCGACACCTGGTCGAGGACATCGCGCGCCGGATCATGGAACTGCAGCCACTTGATCCGCTGGAGGCGATGCGGGTGGGCGCACGCCTGTTCCTGGATGGCTGCTCGGCGCCGGACGTGCAGCAGATCGTCCTTATCGATGCGCCGGCGGTGCTGGGGTGGGACCGCTGGCGCGCCGTCGGCGTCAAGTACGGGCTCGGGGTGATCGAGGGCATGCTCGCCCATGCCATCGCCGAAGACGCCATACCCGCTCAACCATTGCGTCCGACGGCGCATGTGCTGCTCGGCGCCCTCGACGAAGCGGCGCTGTTCGTGTCCCGGGCCGCCGACCGGAATCAGGCCCGCAGCGAGATGGATGCCGTCTGCGAGAGGCTCATCAACGGGATCGCCGGGTAGCTTCCGTCATGGACAGCGGTGACTGGATCCGTTCGCCACAATCGAAGGCGTTGTTGTGGGCCACCTTCGTCATGTCGTTGGTCCTGGGTGCGAGCCTGGTCATCGTCGATCGACATCGAGCAGAGGCTCCAGGCCGGTCGCTGACCGATGACCAGGCGGCAGCCCAGGTCGTCGGTGCGGCCAGGCAGGTGGTCGCCGCAGCACGGTTGCAGCAGGCGACGGGCGGCTACAGCTTCGTGTCTTGCGTGAACGCGGACGAGCCGCCCTATCAGGCGGCTCTCTATATGAGTTTTGTCTTGCCGCATGATAATTGGGTGCGATATCAACGCGACGTCGTTTCGGCGATGATCACACACGGCTGGGTCGAGGCACCTGCGATGGGGGAGCACTTCGGCCGCAAACTCACCAACGACGGCGTCACCGCCGTACTCGAACCCAGTGTCGACGACAGGACCGTCGCAACGATGCGGTTGTACGGCGAGTGCCGCAACACGGCCGACCATCGCAACGATGATCCGGCATGGACGGAGGTCAGTCTGTGACGTCGCCGATCGCGTGAATCTTTGCGATCGAATCGAGGTCATCGGTGACCGCTGGCCGGATCGTGACGCCGAGGGCGCTCACCGGCAGGTGCTCAGCAGGCGATCGGATGCGACTCGCAGTACGGGGTGGTGCCCGGGAAGCGGTAGCGATGGTCGGCGACCCACCGGTACACCACGTCTTCGAGGGACCGGATGCCCGGGATGCGGTAGATCAGCAACGGCAGCCCCGTGCCCAGAGCCGCTGACACCGCGGCGTTGGCCGCCTCGGCACCGGCGTAGACGCTGCCCGAGGAATCCAGCCACCGCACCGACTCCATCAGGCTCGAGGCCGGGATGCCGAGCCGCGACGCGACGCCCTCACCCTGTAGCGGTTCGGTACCCAGACCGCCGGTCCGGTTCAGTTTCAGCAGGAGATCCCGTGAACGTGTGCACATTCCGCATTGGCCGTCGAAGAACAGGGTTCCGGACATCTGTTCATTGTCCTCCCGGCGCCAGATCGGCAACAGCCTGCCGGGCCGAGATCACAGAGGTGATCCGCAACACGGTTTCACCTGCATAGAGCGCCGCCCGGTCCACCACTGCGTCGGACATCCCGACAGTCGGGGCGATGGGGGTGAACAGCGGCAGCGCCGGTGCCTGAAGTCGGATTACCGACACGGCGGCGCGATCGGGAGGTTTCGGCAGAAGACCGCTGCCCGCGTTGACGATGCGCGGCATGAGGCGAGCGTGCCCGTCGTCGTGGCACCAGCGTCGTGTTGCCGCGTTGGCGACCACCCGGTGCGGTGCAGGCCATCCCATCCCGAACAGGGTCGTCCGAATCGTTTTGTCGGCGGCCAGGATCCGCCGCTGGTATTCGGGGTGGGCGCGCGATTCGTGCGTCAACAGGAACCTGGTGCCCGCCACGACGCCGTCGGCGCCGGCCGCCATTGCCGCGCGGGTGTCCTGCGCGGTCGCGATGCCACCAGCGAGTAGCACCGGCCGGCCCGCCGCCACCTCCAGCGCCTCGGGCAGGAAGGTCAACGCGCCCGTGTCTCCGGCCAGGTGCCCGCCCGCTTCGCATCCCTGCGCGATGAGACCGTCGGCGCCCGACGCGATCGCCTTGCGCGCCTGCGGCCCGGTGCCGACCATGACGAGCACGAACACACCGCAATGCGTGAGCCGCTCGATCATCGTCCGGTCGATCCCGAACGCCATCACCGCGACGTCGACCCGCGAGTTCACGCACTCCTCGACGTGGCCGCGACGCACGAACGGCATCAGCAGATTCACGGCGACGGCGCGACCCGTCGCCCCGTCACGCACCTGCTGGATCGACTCGCGCAGAACGGCAGCCGATGCCAGCCCGAGCGTGCCAAGGCCGCCCGCCGCCGCAACCGCGGTGGCGAGTTCGGGACCGGCCAGCCCGCCGCCCATTCCGGCCTGGGCGACCGGAACGTCGACGCGCAGCCGGTCCAGTAGATCCACGAATTACCGGGCCGGCGGACCCGGCGTGGCGTCCGGGGCGGCGTCGCGGCGGCGGGCCGCCATTCCTCCGAGCGCTTCGAACACCACGCGATGCGCGGCGTTGACCGTGAGCTCGGCGTGGTCGTACGCGGGGGAGACCTCGACCACGTCGACTCCGACGACATCGTGCTCGCGACAGAGTTGACGCACCAGCCGCAGCAGGTCCGCGGTGGTGATGCCGCCCGGCTCGGGCGTGCCCGTGCCCGGGGCGTGCGAGGGGTCAAGGACGTCGATGTCGACGGAGACGTACAGCTTTTCCGCTTTGGCCAACGCCTCGCTCACGGCGTCGCGCATGACGTCCTTGAAGCCGCGCTCCCAGATCTCCTGCATGGTGTGCCACGTCATGCGTTGTTCGAGCATCCATTCGAAAGTGTCCTGCGGAGGCCAGTAACCGCGCAGGCCGACCTGGACGAAATGGCTGCCGGGCACCGCACCGGACTCGATGAGGCGACGCATCGGTGTGCCGTGGCTGGCCAGATTGCCTTCGATCTCATCGGCGGTGTCGGCGTGCGCGTCGAAGTGCACTATGCCGACGTTGCCGTAGCCGTGCACATCGGCAACCGCGGTCGCCGCGGGCCAGGTGATCGAGTGATCGCCGCCGAGGATGACGGGCACGATGCCGCGCGACGCCACGGCGTGCACGCGCTCGCGGATGTTGTTGTGCGAGACCTCGGTTTGACCGTGGGGGCAGTACGCGTCGCCGAAATCGACGACTTCGAGCCAGTCGAAGATCTCGAGACCCAGATCCAGGTGATAGGTGCCCGGCTCGTAGGCAGTGGCACGGATGGCGCGCGGGCCGAACCGGGCACCCGGCCGGTTCGTTGTCGCGATGTCGAACGGCGCACCGACGATCGCCACATCGGGTCGCCACGACTCCAATTGTTCGGCCTCGGTGAGAAACGGCCGGTGCCCGAACGACGCCACCCCGGCGTGGGCCAGGTCGAGCTGCTCTACCATTCCCGGCGGAAGCTCTCGCTGATGATCGTGGTCGTGACCCATTAATCGACCGTACCGCCGCCGTGGCTCAATCGGGCGCGTTACGGGCTTGACGCTCAACCGAAGTGAGCGCTTCGCGCAGTGCCGGCGGTAACGGGCGTTTGGCCCAGTCGTCGGTGGAGACCACGACGTATACATTCTGGCCGCGCACCGCGGCCGCCTGCTCCGCGTCGGGGCTACCATCATCGCCGCACAGCACGCTGAACCCGAGCGTGAAACTGGTGGATCCGATTCTCTGGCAATGGACCTCGACGCGCACAGAGTCGCGCCATCGGACCGGTCCCATGAAGTCGATCTCGCTGTGCACAACTTGGATGTCGTGCCCGCTCGCGATCAATCCCGGATATGTCACGTCGAGATGGTCGAGGAAGCCGGTACACGCCTCGTCGAACCACGTGAGGTAATGGCCGTTGAATACGACACCCTGCTGGTCGACCTCCGCGTAACGCGGCACGATCGGCAGCGAAAACGATGTCACGGCATCACACTATCGAGCACCCCGGCCCGCGTTGTCGCGAGTTCGTCGCACGTCTCCTCGTCGCGGAACCCCGCGGCCACCAATTCCTGGGTGAGCAGCAGTAGTGCCCGGGTCCCGGCGAACGGGACGATCGCATAGTCGCGTCGACTCCGAAGCCCGGCAAGCACCTGGTGGAGGTCGGGTCGGTCGTCGAGAACGAACTCGACGCCCGCGATGTCGACAGGAGGCAATGTCGCGTCGGGCAGGCCAAAGGATAGGGACTCGGTGGCCGCCGGGCGGTCGCGCTCGGCAAGACTGGACTCGTGGACATGGTGACGATCGACGACATCCGGTCGGCGGCGGCGCGTATTCGGGCATTCGCGGTGCGCACGCCGCTGGTCCCGGCGCTGTGGGCCGACGACGACCGCCCGCTGTGGATCAAGCCGGAGAACCTGCAGCCCGTCGGCGCGTTCAAGGTCCGCGGAGCGTTCAACGCGATCGGCAATCTCGACGAGTCGGTTCGCACCCGGGGCGTCGTCGCCTATTCCAGCGGCAACCACGCGCAGGCCGTGGCCTACGCGGCTGCCGTATACGGAATTCCGGCACACATCGTGATGCCCGAGGAGACACCCCGCGTCAAGGTCGACGCGACCCGCGGTCACGGCGCCGAAGTCGTGCTGTGCGCAGCGGGCCAGCGTGAGCGGGTCGCCGCCGAGGTGGTCGAGGAAACGGGCGGGATTCTGGTACCGCCGTTCGACCATCCGGACATCATCGCCGGACAGGGCACGATCGGTCTGGAGATCGCCGAGGACCTGCCCGCGGTCGAAGTCGTGCTCGTCCCGGTCAGTGGCGGCGGCCTCGCTTCCGGGATCGGCACCGCCATCAAGGCGCTGTGCCCGCAGGCGCGCGTCTTCGGCGTGGAACCTGAGCTTGCGGCCGACACCGCGGAAGGCATTGCACAGGGTCATCGGGTCGACTGGTCCATCGAGGATCGGAACCGCACGATCGCCGACGGTCTGCGGTCACAGCCCTCGGAGTTGACGTTCGCCCACCTTCAGGCAGTGCTCGACGGCGTGATCACGGTGGCCGAGAGCGAGATTCGCAGCGCAGTTCGTGAACTGGCCACCAGGTCACATCTGGTCGCCGAACCGAGTGGCGCCGTCGCGCTGGCCGCTTATCGCCGAGAGGAGACACCGCCGGGCCGCACGGTGATGGTGCTGTCCGGCGGCAATATCGAAGCCGCGACGCTCAACGACATTCTGTCGGAGTAGCGGTCGGCCCACCGCCGGGCGCGCCAACGGCACTGACCTTGTTGTCCGTCAGACGCGGATGCAAGCGATCTGCTTCCCATGGTGACGGATTCGCGTAGCCGCGGTGGTCTCATCGAAATCACGACTTGGAACGCCTGCGCGGGCACGCGCCTAGTGCACGCCCGACATCGACGTGCCGATCCCGACCGAGAAGAAGTAAAGGGCCATCATCTGTGCCCGAAACGCCTCGGGCGCAAGCTTTGTGGTGACCGAGAGCCCGATCGGTGACAGCAGCAGTTCGGAGATCGGGAAGACCACCATGGGCTCGGGCGCCTTGAAAGGCCAACGCGTCGTCGCCGATCTAACGCCGGATGAATTGTCGGACCTCGGCGCTCCCATATGAGTATGACGGAGCCGGAGCCGACAGGCGGACGCCCAGCGGCAGCCCGGCGCGCCCTGTTCATGCTCTGCACCGGGTGGCAGGAGCCAATCCAAAAGCCAAATCGACCCAATTCGCAATTGTGTACCGCAACGCGGCGTTAACTGTTGCACGTCATCCTAAGTTCGGTTTCTCTCGGAGAACGTACCGACAAGTAGAAGGGAGGCCCCGTGATGCTGGTGGAGTATGGCGCCGGGGGGATCGGCAGCTGGGCCTCCCGACGGGCCTTTCTCTCTGGAGACCGCATCGCGTTGATCGACGGCGACATCCGCATCACCTACGCCGAGTTCGACCGGCGCACAGACCAACTCGCGTACGCGTTGCGCGATCTCGGTGTGCGCCACGGCGACCGGGTGGCCGCATTGCTGGTCAACAGCGCTGCCTTCCTGGAGACGATGTTCGCCACCGCCAAGCTCGGCGCGGTCTTCGTGCCGATCAACTTCAGGCTGGCGCCGCCCGACGTCACCTTCCTGCTGGCCGATTCCGGCGCTGACGTGTTCGTGTGGTCAGGTCACCTCTCCCCGCTAGCCCGCGCCGGACTTGATGGCGAGAGCGTGCGGGTGCGCACCCGAATGGTCGTCGGCGGCGCGCCCGCCGATGGCGAGGCCGATTTCGAACAAGTGCTCGCCAGCGGCGAGCAGCGGGCGCTCGGCATCAATGTGGCCGGAAGGGACGTGGCTTGCCTCATGTATACGTCGGGCACCACCGGGCGCCCCAAGGGCGCGATGCTGACCCACGACAACCTCCTGTGGCAGGTGATCAACGTTCTCAGCACGGGGCGTGGGCTGCGCGAGACGGACCGGACAGTCACGGTGGCGTCGATGTTCCACATCGGGGGTCTGGGGGTGCACACCTTGCCCCTGCTGTACATCGGGGGTACGAACGCGATCTTGCCGGTGTTCGACGCCGACAACGTGCTCGCCGCGATGGCGCGGGAGCGTGTCACCGTGCAGTTCCTGGTGCCGGTGATGTGGGCTGCGCTGCAGGCGGTTCCCGGCTTCGACAACTACGACCTGACTGCGCTGGAGATGGCCGTGACCGGTGGTGCGCCTTGCCCGCAGCCTGTGGTCGAGTACTTCCTGGAAAAAGGCATGCCGTTCCAGGAGAGCTTCGGCATGACCGAGATCGCTGGGGGTTCGATCCTCGACGCCGATCACCTTAAGGAGAAGGCGGGCACGATTGGGCGACCCTATTTTCATTTGCGGGCACGCATCGTCAACGAGAAGGATCTCGACGTTCCCGCTGGCGAGGTGGGTGAACTCGTCGTCCGTGGCCCGAACGTCTTCGCCGGGTACTGGGGGTTGCCCGAGGCGACCGCCGAGGCACTTCGCGGCGGCTGGTTCCACACCGGAGACATGGGCCGTGTGGACGCCGAGGGCTTCATCACCTTGGTCGACCGCAAGAAAGACATGATCATCACCGGCGGGGAAAACGTCTACCCAGTCGAGATTGAGCAGGTGCTCTACCGCCATCCGGCGGTCCGCGAGGTCGCCGTGGTGGGGGTGCCGCACGTCAGATGGGGGGAGACGCCCATCGCCGTCGTCGCCCTCAAGGACGGCGCACAGACGACCAGCGACGATCTGATCGGCTACGCCCGCGAGCGCCTGGCCCATTTCAAATGCCCTACCCACGTCGAGTACGTGCCGGAATTGCCGCGCAACGCCACCGGCAAGGTGCTCAAGACCGCGCTACGTAAGGAATATGGCGGCCCGACCCATGGGCGCACTAACTAGACAGAAGTTCACGCAGCGTGCGCATCGGTGAGATACCGGTACAACGTCGCTCGGCTGACCCCGAGGTACTTCGCGATGCCCCTGCCGGTGTCACCGTCCGCTTTCATCCGTCTCGCGGTGGTGATGTGCTCGCTGTCGTCGACCTTGCGGGGCCGTCCGAATTTCGTGCCATTAGCGCGAGATGACGCCCGCTTCAGGGCCGTTCGTTCTTTGGTTAATTCTCGTTCGTACTCGGCAAGAGAACCCAGGACGCCGACCATCATGCGGCGGGCCCGCTTTCGATTTGCCCCGCTGCTGCCATGTGGGCCACGATGCGACGTGGGCCGATTCCCGGAGTCCGATCGAACAGACACGTAGCGCGGGCAAAGGTGCGGCCCGCGGACTTACAGGAGATTCTTGCGGCACAGCATATTTCAACGCGGACGTACTTTTTCGCACGGAACCCTCGCACCCCCTCCCGGTGAGTCGGATCACTCGGGCGCGGGTAAGGTCACCCCGACAGGGGGAGGTCCGGAACGGTTTTCAGAAGGGCAAGAGTGGACGCCGTACTCGGCTTATCGGTAACCCCGTCCGCCGTCGGCCTGGTCCTCGTCGAGGGACAGGACGCCGACGGCTCCACGGTCGACCATGAAGCCTTTGAGATCATGTCCGGCAGGCATTCGACGCCACTGCAGACCTCTGAGCAGGCGGCCGCCGCGGTTCTTCGGACCGAAGCGATCGCGGCCACCCTTGGCCACCGGCTGCATTCCATCGGCGTGACGTGGAGCGATGACGCCGACACCGAGGCGTCGCTGCTGTTGAAATCGTTGTCCGAATGCGGGTTCGACAATGTCGTGCCGGTGCGGCTGCCGGCGGCGACGGAAGCCTTGGCGTGGGGCATCGCCGAAGTGATCGGGTACGAGGTCACCGCGGTCTGCGTGATCGAGCCCGAGACGGTGATCATGCTCATCGTCCACAGCAGCGAGGGCGCCGTGCAGACGGCCGTGAACCATGCCATCGACACCGAAGAGTCGTTGCTTCGGTGGTTGAGCGCTGTTTTCACCCGGGCCGACTGGAGGCCTGAGGCGTTGGTCGTGGTTGGCTCCGGCGGCGGTCTCGACGCGCTCATGCCACGGCTCGAGACCGTCCTGTCGGTGCCGGTGTTCGCCCCGGCCGAGGCCGAGCTGGCTTTGGCGCGGGGCGCGGCGCTCGCCTCAGCGCACAACAGCAACGAGTTCTTGCAGACGGACCAGGTCGCCGAGCGCGCGCCGCGCGAGCGCCGCCGTTCGCTGGCTCAGACCGGGCCGCTGGCCATGCTGGTCGCCGGCGCGGTGACGTTCGTCGTCTCCGTGTCCGTTGCCGTCAGCCTGGAGATCGCGCCCGAGAACGCCGCCTCATCGGAGCCGACGCCGGCGGCCAAGGCAACCCCTGACGTCGCCGCTGCGGCTGCCCGGGCCCTGCCGACGCGGGTGGCTGTCCCCGCCCCCGTCGCAGAATCGCCGTTGGCCCCGCCGGAGGATCTACCCGTCGAGGTTGCACCGCCTCCGATCGGCGCCCTCGACATTCCGGCGGCCCCGGTGACGCCGCCCGTCGAGGGCCTCCCGCCGGCCGATCCGATCGAGGCGCTGCCCCCCGCATCGCCGCTGCAGCCCGCGCCGGGTGTCCTGGTCGAGGCGCTGGCGCCCGGAGCCGTCCCGCCCGCGCCGGGCCTGGTGCCCGTGGTCCCGACACCGGTCCCCGAGGAACGCCCGGGCATCCTGCGCAGGATCAAGGACCGGCTGTCGAACGTCGGTCGGGACGACGCGGCGGCTGACGCACAACAAGCGCCTGTGCCTGCAGCACCGCTCGATCCGAACGCGCCGCTGCCGCAGCCCGAGGCGTTCGTCGCTCCACCGGCAGACCCGGTCGCACCGGCACCGGAAGCGGTCGCAGCGCCGCCAGAGGCTGCCCCGGCTCCCGAAGCGCCTGCGCCGGCACCGGAAGAGCCGCCGCTGCTGCCGCCTCAGTGACGTCGTCTGCCACTGGTTCGGCCCTTCTACGTGCGGCTCTGCGCGTCGCGATCGTCGTGGGCGGTCGTCATCGCGATGGAGGCCGTCGAGGTGCCCGGTACCGTGGGCGCGGTTACCGTGATCGTGAATATCTGTGTGCTGGGTGGGTGCGCGGTCGGCTTGGGCTGCGTGTTGCTGGCTGTTAACCGGCCTGCGACTCCCGCTCGGTTCGACGTCGCCTGAAACATTCTGAACGGCGGATTCGATCATCATCAGTAGACGTATGCCGTCAGCACAGACGGCATGCGGAGGCCGTGAGACTTGCGGTTGCGCGGACAACATTCTTTGACGAACTAGGATAAATGTGTGCTGAAGCTTCGATATGTGGCCGCGTTGAGTATCGCGGCGATCGCCCTGTCAGGGTCTGTCGCGACCGGTTCTGCGGGTGTGAGCAGGCCGACGGACGTGGTCGGTATCTCGCCCGTTGGCGTGACAGTCGGCGTCGCGCATCCGGTGACGGTGACCTTCGCAGGGAACATCGAAGACCGCGCAGCCGCCGAGC
The DNA here is from genome assembly GCA_963721495.1 of uncultured Actinomycetota bacterium. Classification (GTDB taxonomy): domain Bacteria; phylum Actinomycetota; class Actinomycetes; order Mycobacteriales; family Mycobacteriaceae; genus Mycobacterium. Next base: position 245,874 of record CAVRMG010000011.1, read on the forward strand.
ACTCCTTCGGTATCGCGTCACCGGGAGCACCGGAAGGTGATTTCACCTGGCTCAACGATCGTGTCCTGCAATGGAACCCGAGCGGATTCTGGCCCGCGCATTCGGACATCACGGTGACGGCCGGCGGCGCCAAGGCCAGCTTTCAGACCGGTTCCACCACCGTCGGGGTGGCCGACATCGGTGCGCACACATTCACCGTCAGCATCGACGGTCAGGTCGTGCGCGAGATGCCCGCATCGATGGGCAAGCCTAAGCACCCGACGCCGATCGGGACATTCGCCGCCCTGGAGAAGCAATCGTTGGTGATCATGGACTCTCGCACGATCGGGATCCCACTGTCCGACCCGGAGGGATACAAGCTCAGCGTCAACGACGCGGTTCGCGTCACCTGGGGCGGTGTCTATGTGCACAGCGCACCCTGGTCCGTCGGTTCGCAAGGTTATGAGAACGTCAGCCACGGGTGCATCAACCTGAGCCCGGACAACGCGGCTTGGTATTACGACACGGTGCGCATCGGCGACCCGATCATCGTCCAGTCGTAGCGCTCACGCCGGAAGCATGTCGGCGTGCAGATTCTTCGCGGTCGGTGAGTTCTCTACGGTGGCGGGGTCGGGATACGTCCGCAGAACGCGGTCGGCCGTGCCGGTACTGGTGACCGTGAACCAGTAGTGCTCGTTCTTGAAGTGATGGTTGCGGTGATTGCGCCAAACCGCACGATAGACATGGGTTTTGGGCTTGTAGTCGCTGTGGATCAGGTAGTGGGTCCACTCGTAGCACAGTCCGATGACACCGCTGCATACCAGATATGTAAGGCCCATGCCGAGCCGTGGAAACGCCAGCAGCCCAACGCCGATGGTGACGGGTAAAACCCACGTTGCGAGCGATTTCCACGGAATGAAGATCAGCGGGATACTGCGCGGATCCACGTGGTGGGCGCGGTGCTCGCGCGCGAGCAGACCGTCGATCGTCAACGCGCCGAACCGTTTCGGACGCCAGTGCAGAACGAACACGTGGATGATCCACTCGAAGAACGGGAAGAGGGCCAGCATCGCCACAGGGATGATCGCGTCGGTGATCTGCCAGTCGCCGACAACGATCCGCACGGCCACCGCGCCGACGAGGGTGACGCCGATCATCCAGGGGGAGGGATGCTTCCAGAATTCTCGCCGCGCATCGGCCAGCGTGAACCCTTTGCGTGCGGTGCGTGTGGTCGCGGTGCTCATCAGTGATCGTCCAGATCATCGAGGGCGCTGAACAGCGCCGTGGTGGCGGGTTCGAGTAGGTCGTGGGCCGCTTGTCTGGCCCGTGCGGGATCTCCAGCGGTGATCGCGTCGGCCAACTCGCGGTACGCCTGCGGGCGGCCGACCTCGCCGGACATGACAACGGCCAGGGCAGGCAGCGCGGGTTCATAGGTGGCGCGCAGCGTGTTGTACATCAGCCGGAACGCGATCGAATCCGCGCCGTCGACAATGTGGTCCCAGAACGTCAGGGCCCGGCGCTGCTGTTCGACGGGATCGTCCTCGCCTGCCAGTGCGCGCAACGCTTCGTCGAGCAGGTCAGCCAGTGCGGGGTCGCGCCGCAGGGCGGCAAGCTCGGCGACCTTGGGGCCGTTGTGCAGGCGCGTTTCCAGGATGCTGCGGACCACGGCCAGGTCGAGTTCGCCGGCGCGGATGAGCAGGTGGGGGAGCAGGTCGAGCCCGGCGTGGCGGCGGAAGTCGCGGACGGTGGTGGCGTCGCCCTGACGCACCTCGATCAGGCCGGCGGCGGTGAGTCGCTTGAGGGCCTCGCGGACCGCGGGCCGCGACACCCCGAGCACTTCGGCGAGCCTGCGCTCGCTGGGCAGCGCCTCACCGGGCTGCATTTCTCCGCTCAGGACCTCGTCAACGATCTGCTCGAAGACGTCCTCGGGCACCGATCGGCGGTTCACCGGTTGGAGGGCCACGACGCCCAGACTGCCAGCACACCGGCCAGAGGTCAAGTGGTCTGACCAGTTGCTACCAGCCTCTACATCGCTGCGAGTCGCGCCTTCATTGCCTCAGCCATCACCAGAGTCGCAGACAGGGGGCGCACCATGACGGTGAATTCCTTGATCGCACCATCCTCGTCGAGCTGGATGAAGTCGCAGCCCTCCAGCTGTTTCTCGGCCACCCTGGCCTCGAACACCAGCGCGTGATCGAGTGCCCCCGCGGCCCCGATCTCGCGCACATAGCGGAAGTCTTCGAAGACGTCCATCACAGCGGCAAGGATTTGCCGCATCGCTTCCCGTCCCTTGTAGGGAGTGAAGACCACGGGACTCCGGAAGACCACGTCCTCGCGGAGAAGCGCGACAGCAGCGTCCAGATCGCGGGCTTCGATCGCCGCGCGGAAGGGATGCACCACTGGTCTCAGCAGTGGGCTTCGATGCGGAAGGTGGCTGTCACGGCATTGCTCGGGTTGTCCGTGAACGAGCCGTCGGCCGAACCGGTGATCGTGTACTTCCCGCCGACGCCGGTCACGTCGGCTTTGCCGAGCCTGCCCTCCAAGAAGGTGCCCGTAAAGCCGCCGAAATCCCGAAAATCGACCGACCGGACCTTGACCTCGTCGCCGGTGTCCAGGAACACCGTGAACCCCTTCGCGTCGTCGGGGGTCTTGATGTTCCACATCCACCCGGTCTGCGTGCATGTCACATCATGCGCGTCGCCCGTGCTCTGGCCGTTGATGGTCACTTTCGCGGTCGTGCCGCCGAGAGCGGCCGGCGGCGACGCGCAGCCTGCCGCTGCGGCGGCAAGCGCAACGGCGACTGTCGCGACGAGTCGGTTGTCCATGCCGCCAGACTCTATTTGTCGATTCGGCCGTTCACGTGCGTTTCAGCGCAGCGCGGCGGCTGTGGCCCCGTCGGCGGGCAAAAAAGCCTCGATGCTCAGTTCGGCGGCCGTGAGGTCCATCGCCGTACCGAAGGTCGTCGCCATGCTCAAAAACGTCAGCAGTTTTCCTTGCGAGGTGAACAGTTCCAAGGGAACCGCGACGCCTCCGAGGTCGCGGGTCTCCTGGGATCCGCCTGGATAGGACTCGATCTCGGTCAGCAGCGCCAGCAGTTCGGTCGATCCGCTCACCGCCGCCTCCCGCCGCAACCGCTCGATCAGGTGATGCCGCCACTGCGGCAGGTTCCGGATGCGCGGGGCCAGGCCCTCGGGATGCAGGGCCACGCGAAGCGCGTTCGGCCGGTCAAGAAGGCTCGGCGCGACCCCGTCCATGAGCACTGCTGCTCCGGCGTTGGCCGACACGATCTGCCATGACCTGTCCACCACGATGCACGGGTACGGGTTGTATGCGTCGAGGACTCGCTCGATCCCCTCTCGGACGGCCGCCATATCCGGATCGTCGAGGGACCGCTCGCCGTACACCGGGGCGAGCCCGGCGGCCAGCAGCAACTGGTTCTGTTCGCGCAGAGGAACATCGAGCACCGTGGCCAGTCGAAGCACCATCGCCCGACTCGGTGTGGACCGCCCAGTCTCGATGAAGCTGACGTGGCGGGCCGAGACATCGGCCTCGATCGCGAGGTCGAGCTGACTCAGTCGACGGCGCTGCCGCCACTCACGCATCAGCGAACCGAAGGCCGGTGTCTGCACGTCAACGGTGGTCACTCATCCAGTGTTGCGGACGTTGGCGGCCGGGACCATTACCTCAGGCGTAATTGCGCCGGTTACCTGCGCGGGGCAGCGTGGTCGGTGACGCCGAGCAGAAGAGAGCGACCATGCGGACCACACCCGTCGACCGCCCGATCCCGCGCTGGCTGCACGTCGTGCTGATCTCCGACCGGGCCGGTTCTTCGTGGTACATCGGCACCGGCTTCTTCTTCGCGCCGGTGCTGGCGGTGCTGTCACCCTGGCCCGCGGTCACCGCGGCGCTGTGGGTGATCATCGGCCTGTTCGGCTTATGGCTCGGCCTGCTCGGCATCGCGATGGCGACCGGCCTGGCCATTGCCCTGCGGTCGAACATCGAGATCCCGGAAGAGTACTGGCGCTCGTTGGTCGACTATCCGGCTACCGAGAGGCCGGGCACCTCGGCTGCTATGCGGGCCCGCCGGCGCCCGTGTAGTCGACCTGCCAGTGCTTGATGCCGTTGAGCCAGCCCGACCGTAGCCGCTCGGGCTTGGAAATCGGTGTGAGGTTGGGCATCTCGTCTGCGATCGCGTTGAAGATCAAATCGATCGTCATCCTTGCCAGGTTCGCACCGATGCAGTAATGCGCACCGGTACCGCCAAATCCCACGTGCGGGTTGGGGTCTCGCAGGATGTTGAAGGCGTAGGGGTCGTCGAAGACCTCTTCGTCGAAGTTGGCCGAGCGATAGAAGATGACCACCCGCTGGTCCTTCTTGATCTCCACGCCGCCCAGCTCGGTGTCCTCGAGAGCGGTGCGCTGGAAGGACGTGACAGGGGTGGCCCAGCGGACGATCTCGTCGGCGGCCGTGGCCGGCCGCTCGCGCTTGAAAAGCTCCCACTGGTCCGGGAATTCAGTAAACGCCATCATGCCCTGCGTGATGGAGTTGCGGGTGGTCTCGTTGCCCGCCACCGCCAGCAGGATCACGAAGAAGCCGAACTCGTCGTCGGTAAGCTTGTGACCCTCGACATCGGCCTGCACCAGCTTGGTGACAAGATCCTCGCCGGGGTTCTTGCCTCGTTCGGCCGCCATCTGCATGCCGTACATGATCAGCTCGACCGAGGCGGCCGTCGGGTCATTCCTGCTGTATTCGGGGTCCTGGTCGCCGACCATCTGGTTCGACCATTCGAACAGCTTCATGCGGTCTTCCTGCGGCACGCCCATCAGACCGGCGATGGCCTGCAACGGAAGCTCGCACGACACCTGCTCGACGAAATCGCCCGACCCCTCGGCGGCGGCGGCCTTGGCGATGTCGTGGGCGCGCGCGCGAAGCTCATCGCGCAGCGACTCGACGGCCCGCGGGGTGAAGGCGCGCGAGATGATCTTGCGTAGGTGGGTGTGATGTGGGGCGTCCTGGTTGAGGAGCACGACCTTGCCCCCCTCCAGCGACGCGGGATCGGCCTCATCGCGGTACCGCGGCAACGCGGTCTTCTTGTTGCTGGAGAACACGTCGCTGCGCCGCGACACCTCCTTGACGTCCTTGTGCTTGGTCACCACCCAGTAGCCGTCGTCGCCGAACGCAAGGTTGCCTTTCTCCTGCCTGTTCCACCAGATCGGCGCGACCCTGCGCATCTCGGCAAGCTCATCGATCGGCAGCCGTTCGGCGTAGATGTCGGGATCGGTGAAGTCGAATCCGGGCGGAAGGTTCGGAGTTTGCATCGATGCATCCCTCATATGACGTCGTCTAGTACCGGTAGACCATTGCTACACCACAGATGGAGCCTGCTGAGGGCGGTTACAGATACTGCGAAGTAGAACGTGTTCCGGTACTCCGAGGGTTACTGGCTGTTTGGTCACACCGGGCGCAGGTGTAACAATTTCGGAAGTCAAACTGAAGCACCCGGTAGACCGATTTCGGGCCAATATGCGGAAAGGGGGGCATCGGTGAGGATCGACATCGAGGCGAAGGTATTGACGGTGGCCTCGGCCGGCCTTGGCGCGGTCGCCGCGCTACTGGTTGGTGCGCCGCCGGCGCAGGCCCAACCGGCCGTTCCCGTTCCACCTCCACCGCCCCCCGCAGCGGCCGCACCGGTGTTTCCGTTCCCGCCGCCGCCGCCTCCGGCCGAGCCCGTTGCCGCACCCGCGCCTCCGGCCGAGCCCGTTGCCGCACCCGCGCCTCCGGCCGAGCCCGTTGCCGCACCCGCGCCGCCGGCCGAGCCCGTTGCCGCACCCGCGCCTCCGGCCGAGCCCGTTGCCGCACCCGCGCCTCCGGCCGAACCCGTTGCCGCACCCGCGCCTCCGGCCGAGCCCGTTGCCGCACCCGCGCCTGCGGTGCCGGCCGCCCGCGATGCCGCGCCCGCACCGTTGCCCACACCGCCGGACGGCGTCCAGCACCTCGCGAGTCCGGATGCGCTGCCTCCGGGATCCACGATGGACCCGACCGCGCGCGACCCCGAGGACCCCAACGTCAGCTACCTCAAGGACCTCTGGCACGCCGTGCAGAACCAGGAGATCAGCGGCAAGGAAGCGCTGCTGATGGGCCTCGCCCAGCGTGGCATGGACACGCCCTACCCCCAACAGCAAGCCGGACCGAACGTCCCGATCTCACCGGCTGGTCCCGCAGCCGCGCCGCCGATGCCCGAGGCGCCACCGCCTCCGGAGTGCGCCGCCGATGCCCGAGGCGCCACCGCCTCCGGATGCGCCACTGCCACCGGCCCCTGAGCCGGTCCCGGCACCTCCGCTCCCGCCCTCCTTGCCGACGCCGTAGCGCGTCAGGCCGGCGCGTTCCTGCGCGCCCGCTCTAGGAGCGTGCGCACGGTCCGAACATGCCCGGGCACCACACGTGCCCACAGCGCGCGCACTAACGGATTGTCATGGCGCACAAAGGTTGCGAACAATAGCCCGCCGTCCCCGCGCCGTAACAACAATTCGCCGGGCATGCCGACACGCGACTCGGCGCCCAGCAGGACGAAATCCGGGTCGGATGCGCGGATCGGCCAGCCGAGCACCGATCTCTCCGACCCCGTCAGGCTCACTTTGAGGCCCAGCGCCGCCCAGCCCGAGAGCAACTGGAGTCTGACAGCCATCGGTGCGCCTTCCAGGATCCTGCGCATCCACTGCTCGGCGGAAAGGACGGTAGGTGCTCGGAGGGGCACGACGAACGCGTCCTCGTAGTCGATGCGGCCGAGCGTGCTCACGTCTCGGGTGCTGAGCAGCGGGGTGACCTGGCGTACGCCGGTTTCAGCGGTCTCGGTGTGCGTCACGGGCGCCCGGGCTCGGAAGGGGCTGGCACACTGGGGTGTTCGCGCCAGGCGCGGCCGATGTCACGCATCATCAGCGGGTAGACGATCAGGTGGCGAAACGGTGCGATCGCCGCGAGGTAGGCCCGCCCGAGCGCGCCGTTGGGCCGGACCAGGACGGCCATCTGTCCGCGGAAGCCTCCGGCCGGGTCGGGAACCCAGCCGACGTGCAGAACCCCGTGCACTGTCTGGTTGGCGATCTCCATCGCGAACTCACGGTCGGTCGTGTACAGCGGGACGAACGGATACCCGTCCGTCACGAGATCGGTTGGGGCGTCGCGCAGGTCTGCCGGAAGCCGATCGCGCAGCGTCCGGACCCGGACGCCGAGACCGGTCTGCTGCCGGTCGAGGCCGAACACCCTGCCGATGGTCCACCGGGCTGCGAACAGGGCCCGCACGACGGGAGAGGACCGTCCAGGGTCGAAGGTCGACCACAGGCTGACCAGTTGCGGGAAGTCGCCTGGACCGCCCGGCGTCGGCAACGCCCACACGTCGAGAACCTGGAAATCGTTGGCGAACTCGTGGATTCGCCACGGATGCGAGGTGTGCTCGCTCTTGTCGAGTATCGTGGAACCAAACATACAGTACTGTATGCTTGGCAGATCGCGGGCGTCAAGCCCTCGGCCGACTTGGAGGATCATGGTCGCCCAGACCCGCACACCGCGGAGCACATGGATCGACGCCGGCCTGGCAGCGCTGGCGTCGGGCGGAGCCGACGCGGTGCGAGTGGATCTGCTCGCCAAGACGCTCGGCGTGACCCGGGGCGGCTTCTACTGGCACTTCGAGAACAGGGGAGTCTTTCTCGACGCGCTGCTCGATGCGTGGGAGCACCGAAGCACCGATGACGTACTCGATCGCGTCGAAGCCGAGGGTGGCGACGCGAGGGCCAAAGTGCGCAAGGCGGGCATGCTCACCTTCTCGAAGGATCTGCTGCCGATCGACCTCGCGGTGCGCGACTGGGCCCGCCGTGAGAAGGCGGTGGCCAAACGTCTGCGACGGGTCGACAACCGACGCATGGACTACCTGCGCACCCTGATAGGCACCTTCAGCGACGATCCCGACGACGTCGAGGCCCGCGCCATGCTGGCGTTCTCGTTGGCCATCGGCAGTCACTTCATCGCAGCCGACCACGGCGGGCGCAGCCGGCCGCGGGTGTTGGAGCAGGCCACGCGCCGACTGCTGGCGTAGGTGAACTCGCGTCGGGCGCGTAGTTCCGTGACGCTAGCGTCCTGAGTCCGAAGGTTTGAGCTCAGTGGTTGGCGAGGCTTGAAAGCAAGTATGTGGTCGGGTCTGTTGGTCCGATGTGGCCCTAGAGTCGAAATTGCACGTAGGGCTGTGATTTACACGGCTTGAATTCGCCAGGCATCCACAGCCCTGTCTGCAATTTCGAGTGTAGGAAGCGCGCAGTCACACATCGACCCGTGGTGTGTCGGGCTCGCGGACTGCCGTACCGCAAGGACAGACCCTTTCGACTCATTGACGACGAACTTCGCTAGCGGCCAAGGTTCGCTAGGCGGTGCTCACCGCCACGGATACCGCTTCGATCCGGGCAGGCACGTGTTTGTGCCAGGGCGTGCCCGCGTACGCGTCGCGCCAGTTGGTGGACGTGAGCGAGTTCGGCGCCACTCCGGGGACGTGCTCCTGGCCGTCGCCGTCGACGAAATCGAGCCCGAAGCCGTTGGGCAGCGACGCGTGCCCGGCAAGCATCGCCTCGCTGATCTCGACCCCGGCCTCCGCACTACCCGCCGCGGTGGTGATGCGGGCCCGTCCGCCGTGGACCAGGCCGAGTGCTTCGGCGTCCTCGAGGCTGACCCTCAACGCGCCGTCGGCGTCACGCTTGCGCCAGGTCGGGTCGCGGAAGATGTCGTTGGCGGTGTACGCACGACGCTCACCGGCCGACAGCACGATCGGAAACTCGGGCGTGGTGAAATGCGGTTGCGCATCGGATAGCGCCCGGACCTCGTCGAGCATCTCCGGCATCTCCAGAGCGATCTTATGGTCCGCATGGGTGATGAGGGCGAAGTCGTCGTCGTATTCGTGAACGGTGAACGTGACACCCGAGGGGCTCGCCAGGATGGCGTCGAACAACGCGTTGCCGTCCGCGTGCCCGGCCCGGTGCACCGCGTCGGGGTAGGTCATCGCTGCTTTCTGTGCGAGTCCCCACAATGCGGCCGCACCGGAAAGACCTTCGGGCAGAGTGGGTCCCAGCGTTTCGTAAAGCACATACGGCAGAACCTTGCCGAGCATCGGAGTCGCGCCCACGGCCTGCAGGAATGCAGTGGTGAAGGCCTCACGACTCTCTGCGGCGGCACGCCGCAGAGGTTCGAGGTCGGCGTCGTCGACCATGTCCAGCGCGCGCACCAGGCGCGCCCAGATCTCGGGCTCGGGCAGCGTCCCGGCCAGCGGCTCCATCAGCCGATGACGCAGATGAAAGGTGTTGTGCGGGAACTCGAGGTTGAAGAACGTCGCTTCGGCCTTCTCGTACTGAGATGCGGCAGGCAGCACATAGTGGGCCAGCCGGGCGGTCTCGGTCATTGCGACGTCGATGACCACCATGAGTTCCAACGAGCTGAACGCTTCGCGGCACGCGTTGGAGTCGGCCAGTGAATGCGCGGGGTTGCTGCTCTCGACGATCATCGCCCGGAACCGATCCGGATGGTCGGTCAGCATTTCCTGGGGAATGACGTTGCTCGGGATCAGTCCGCCGACGATCGGCGCACCGGTGACCGGGGTCCGGCCGACCTCCGGCGTATGGCGGAACAGCGGCCCGAACGACGAATGCAGATGCTGGCCACCGCGTTTGGCGAAGTTTCCGGTGAGGATCCACAACAGCTTGTTCAGGTAGGAGGACAGCGTGCTGTTGGGCGCCTGCTGAATGCCCAGATCCTCGAAGACGGCCGCGCTGGCCGCAGCGCCGATGCGCCGTGCCGCCGCGCGGATCAGTTCCTCGTCGACCCCACAGCGCGACGCGTAGTCGCCGACATCGACGGCGCGCAACACGTCGCGAACAGGCTCGACACCCGTGACGTGCTCGGCGAGGAACGCCTCATCGACCAGGTTCTCCTGCACGAGCACGGCGGCCAGCGCCGCCAGGCACCAGGCGTCGGTCCCGGGACGCACGCGCAGATGGAAATCGGCCATCTTGGCGGTGTCGGTGATCACGGGGTCGATGACGATCATGGCGCGGTTGGGGTCTTTTGCGATCTCGTTCAGGACTGTCCGGGCCCGCGGGAAGCTCTGCGACATCCAGGGGTTCTTGCCGATGAACACCGATACCTCGGCGTGCTCGAATTCACCGCGGGTGTGGCCGCCGTACAGGTGCGCGTCGACCCAGGCTTCCCCCGTTTTCTCCTGCGCCAGCGCATTGGAGCGGTAGTGCGAGCCGAGCGCCTTGAGAAATGCACCGCTGTACGCACCGCCGAGGTGGTTACCCTGCCCGCCACCGCCGTAATAGAAGATCTTGTCCCCGCCATGGGTTTCGGCGATGCGCTTGAAGCCGGCCGAGATCTCGGCGATGGCGGTGTCCCAGTCGATTTCCTCGTAGCTGCCGTCGGCGCGTCGACGCATCGGAGACGTCAGGCGACTGCGGTTGTTCTGGTAGTGATCCAGGCGCAGCGCCTTATTGCAGGTGTACCCCTGCGACGCCGGATGTTCCTTGTCACCGCGGATCTTCGCCAGATTGCGGCCGTCGAGTTGGACGACGATGCCGCAGTTGCATTCGCACAGAATGCATGCGGTCGACTGCCATTCGACCGGTGTCGCTTCGACGGCGACATCTCTTTCAGTCATCGCGCGGTTCCTTTCCAACACTTCGGCTTTCCGCCACTTCGGCCAGCAGCAGGGCGCGCAGCTGGCCATGGACGAGATCGAGAGGCTTGACATCTCGGGAGGCGCGCGCGACGACGATCGCCCCCTCGATCGACGTGGTCGTCAACATCGCGAGTTCGGCGGCACGCTTCTTGGACACGCCGTCGACCATGAGGCGGGCCGCGATCTCGTCGTTCCACCGCGCGAAGGCCGCGGCCGCGCGTTCGATCACCGGCGCGGCCGCGTCGGGCTTGTCGGGGTCACCCGCCTCCACGGTGACTGCGACAACCGGACACCCGGCCCGGAAGTCGGTGCGCAGCAACTGCTTTCGATAGTCCGCGACAAGACCGTCGAGTGCTTCCAGACCCGATCCGGCCGTGCTGATCTTCGCCGCGATGTACTCACCGGCGTAGTCGATCGCTTCACACAGGAGTTGGGTGCGGCCGCCGGGGAAGTAGTGGTACGCCGACCCACGCGGTGCGCCGCTGTGTTCCAGGACATCGGCGATGGCGGTCGGCTGGGCACCGCGCTCACGGATGAGCAGCGCGGCTGAAACCACCATGCGCTCGCGGGGACTGACCATGCTGCGACGACCTCCGACCGTGTGACTATGTATGACACCTTACATAATCGCGAGACAGAGTCCAGTGCGACCCTCGCGAACGGCCAAACGGGGCTCGGCTAACCCACGAGCCACACGGCCAGAAACGCCGACATGCACACCAGACACAGCACATGGTCGGCGAAGATGGACCGCGCAAGTCGCGATTGGCCGGCCACCGTGTCCACTCGCTTACCCAGTCGTACGGCGTTGCGCACCGTTCGCGCCGCCGCCAGCAGGATCGGGACACCGGCGAGTGCGGCCGCCACTATCGTCAGCCATACCTGAGGGTCGTCACGGATGAACCCAAATGCCAAGGAACCCAGCAGGATCGCCATCACCACGGCGATGAGGTGGCTCATCGGCCGCGACGTCGTCGTGGCGCGGTGGTAGTAGCCCGCGATGGAGGCCAGCACCGGCTCGGGAAGTTCGTCTGACCCGCGGTGTGACAGGACCTGGCTGTCGAACATCAGGTCCATCCACAGGACGGCGATCAGGAAGCCGGCGCAGGCCGCTCCGATCAGACGCACGGCGAGGTCCGAATCAGACGCACGCGGCGAGCCACGAATTAAACCGCACGCGGCGAGCCGCGAATTAAACCGATGCCGCCTCGTTGATCTCGTTGAGCGTACTGGTCGCCTCGAGGTACTCCTGCACCCAGCGTTCGATCACGGCCGACGACTTCTCCACCTTGGTGAACTGACCCACGACCTGGCCGATGGGATTGAACGCGACGTCGACACTCTCGTTCGGATACTTGTGAGTGGCGGCGACGGCCATGCCGGACACCATGTACTGCAGCGGCATACCGAGTGGCTTGGGGTTATTCGGGTCCTCCCACGCCTCGGTCCAGTCGTTCTTCAACATCCGGGCCGGCTTGCCGGTGAACGACCGACTGCGGACGGTGTCGCGGCTGGAGGCCTTGACGTAGGCGGCGTGCTGAACCGGGGTGTGCTCGGACTCCTCGACCATCACCCACTGCGAACCGGTCCACGCGCCCTGGGCGCCGAGGGCCAGCGCAGCGGCGATCTGCTGGCCGCTGCCGATCCCGCCTGCGGCCAGCACGGGAACGGGCGCGACCTCCTTGACGACCTGCGGCCACAGCACGATCGAGCCCACCTCGCCGCAGTGCCCGCCGGCCTCGCCACCCTGGGCGATGATGATGTCGACGCCGGCATCGGCGTGCTTGCGCGCCTGCGACGGCGATCCGCACAGCGCGGCGACCTTGCGTCCTTCGTCGTGGATGTGCTTGATCATGTCGGCGGGCGGGGTGCCCAGCGCGTTGGCGATCAGGGTGCACTTGGGGTGCTGCAACGCGACCTCGACCTGCGGCGTCGCGGTCGCCTCGGTCCAGCCGAGGAGCTGGAATGCGTCGGCGCCGCTGCCCTCGACGGGCACGCCGTGGTCGGACAGAATCTTGCGGGCGAAGTCGACATGCTCCTGCGGAACCATGTCCTGCAGGGTCTTCGTCAGTTCGTCGGCGGACATGTCGGAATCCATGCCCTCGTACTTGTTCGGGATCACGATGTCGACGCCGTAAGGGTGGTCGCCGATGTTCTCGTCGATCCACTTCAGCTCGATCTCGAGCTGCTCCGGCGTGTAGCCGACTGCACCGAGGACGCCGAACCCGCCGGCCTTGCTCACGGCGACGACCACGTCGCGGCAGTGGGTGAACGCGAAGATCGGGAACTCGATATTGAGTTCGTCGCAGATGGGGGTGTGCATGCCTGCTCCTTGGTGGGGCTTCACGAACTGAAACGTGTTCTAGTTTAGTACGCGGGCGCGCCGTTGTGACCAGTAGGGGTGTACTAAGACTGTTCAGGCTGATTCGGTGGTCAGGTCCTGCACGAAGGAGACCTCGTTGCCGTCCGGATCGGCGACGTCGACGACCTTGACCATGTCGGCGATCACCACCAGTTCGCCCGTCGCGATGCCTTCTGCGTTCAGTTCCGCGATCTGGGCCGACAGGTCGTCGACCCCGATCCGCACCGCGGTCTTGCCCGCCCGATCGTGGTCCAACGCGAGCTGCAGCCACGCAGTGGCGGCGATCTGCCACTCGGCGACGCCTTCGATCGGTTCGAGGTCGGGTTCGCGGCCGATCACGCGGCTGTACCAGGACCGCGCGGTGGGGTAGTCCTTCGTCGCGATGACTGCGGCGATGTCATTGAACTTCCCGGGCACGGGCCCTCCTCAGTCCTCAGCGGTGCCGGATGTGTCAGTCATAGCCGACGAGCAGGCGCGGCGTCAGCCCCCTACGGCGACCGACCCATGGCTTGGGGCGCGACGCGTTGGGTGATCGGCCGTACCGGCAAACAGCCACCCGACGTCGACGATGATGCTGCGACCCAGTCGCGGCCGAGCCTTCACGACACAAACCGTTTGTCCTCAAAGGAGCGCAGCGCGGAGAGCGACAGCGTATTTGCTGAGGTCGAGGGGTGGGCGATCGTTCCGGTTGACACCGTGCGCGCCGGCGCGCAGGACGCACGCCGGCGTCGCAGACCTACCACCAAGTTAACAAAAAGCCTGGCAAACGTAACGTCACGTTTGGCACCCCCAGCCCGAACGTTTCGCTGCGGTGCACCGGTGTGATCTGAATCATCCCTTTTGACATTGCCGTTCATTGTTTATTAACGTGTCCGCAACCAAGTGAATATTCATAACGGACGCCGGCGCACTCCGTCTCGCCGCGCGCCAACCGCGCTTCGAATCTGCCCATAAGTAATCGCTCGTCGGCAGTCGCCATTTATCTGCGATCGACCCGTCAATGCGCCGGCTCGGTGAATCGCGAATCACAAAACACAAGAGATGAGTTTGCTGATGCTTCACGATCGTTTCGCCGGTCAAGGCGGGTTGTTGACAAACGCGTTGGGCACCGGGATGGCCGCGTCGGCGATCGCGTGTGCAGATGCGGATTCAGCTACCGGCGCCAACGCCGGCGGAGGCACCCTAGATGCGGGTGGCTCGGGTACCGCTTCAGGGCCCGCGTCCGCCGGCGACGGCACCGCGGCCGGTCAGTCGGACCGCAACGTCAGTCCACCCAAGCCCGTCGCGTCGAAGCCGATGGCTGTGACAACGCCGAAACGCGTGACACTCAAGCGGACACAGGCACCCGCGGCCGAGTCGGTTTCGGCCTTGGCTTCGGCATCGGTCCTGACAGCATCGACGGCACCTGTCGCAGCACGGGCCGCCGATGTACAACCTCCCGCGACAACGTCGGTGCCCGTCGCGGTGCCGGCGGCACTGGGGGTGCTGCCCGCCACACCGCAGACACCGGTCGGCGCCGCCTCTCTGATGACGCTGCTGTGGGGTGCGGATCGACGAAGCGAAACCCGGGAAGCGACCGAAGAGACCCCGGCGCCGCAAAAGCAGACCGCTCTTTCGGAGCCGTACGCATCCGAAATCGGCTCCGCCGCAGCGCCGGTGGCCCAAATGGCGATGGCGAGCACACCGTCGACCAGTGGTGCGTCAGTCGATTGCCAGGTGACCAATGACTGGGGAAGCGGCTACATCGCCAACGTCAACGTGACCGCAGGCCCGTCGGCACTCAACGGCTGGACGGTGGAGTTCGACTCCCCCAACGAGATCATCGGCATCTGGAACGCCGAGCTCGTCAGCCGTACGGAGACCCACTACGTCGTGCGCAACGCGGACTGGAATGCTCAGCTCGGAGCAGGGAAGAGCGCTTCCTTTGGCTTCCAAGCCAATACCGGCGGCGCACAGCCGGTCGGGGCCAAGGCGGTTTGACGGCTCCTCACGACTCAGTCGTAGCCGATCAATCTGCGTAGCGACCCGCGTTTGCGCCTGGCCGTTCCGACGACCCGCAGCACGGGCCAGCCGTGTTCGGCGGCCAACGCGGCGAGTTTGGGTCGCGGGTTCACCGGTCGTGGGTTTCCGACCATGACCATCAACGCCGCGTCCTCGTTACCGTCCGCATAGAAGTAACTGCGTTGCAGATCAACGGCATTGGCCTGGCAGAACTGCACGACGGCGGTCGCCTTGTTCCGGCCCCAGACAACGGGTTTGGCGATCCGGCCGGTGAGGCGGCCGTCGCCGTCGACCTCGAAGTGGTTGCATAGCACGTGGCCTATGTTGAGAAATCGCGCCACCGGCTCGGCATGGATGGTCAGCGCCGAGGAGCTGAGCGCCACGGTGTGGCCGCGCTCATGATGAGCCGCGACGATCTCGCGCATCGCGGGAAAGACGCGTGAGGCAACGCGTTCGACGAACAGTCTTTCGCCGAGTTCGTCGAGTTCGGCGAGGGAGTCTTCCCGCAGATAGCCGGCCGCCCGGGTCAGCAGGTGCTCGAACCGCATGCGACCGAGCCGGTACCGCATCGACGCCTCGACAACGCCCAGCACCTCACCGATACGCGCTTGCCTGCGCCGGATCCGGTCGCTGGCATGCGCGGCGGCCGTGAAACCGTCCACCAGCGTGCCGTCGAGGTCGAAGAACGCACCGACCTCCGGGCCCGATCGGCTCGCGGCGATCTCCGCGATCGGGTCGTCTGCCAGCGGCTGCGCGGTCATCGCGCTCCAGCCTACTTTGCTGCGTAGAGCCCTTTGCCTGTCACGAGAGGCATGTCCAGCGTGGTCCGGATGCCCGCGGGCGCGGCCACGACATCGGGGATCGCGTTCACGATCCGGCCGGCCGCCGCGAGGATCGCCGCATAGGGCGCTCCGCCGTTGCGGCTCATCGGAACGATGTCGCAGAAATACGACGGTTCACCGGTGATCTCGACGCGGTATGAGCCGCCCGGATGCGCGGGCTGCGCCCAGTCGGGACGAAGATCGGCGTGCAGCCGCGTGACGTGCTCGACGACGATCACCGGTTTGCCGCCGACCATGCCCTCGATCAGGAAACGGACCGCCGCGACTGTGCCCTTCTTGATGGTGCCGACCGCGACGTTCAAGTCCTCGGGCGCGGGCACCTGCTCGACGGAATCGCGAATCTCGTCGACCTCGATGCCGAGCCCCGCCGCGAGCTGGCGGATCGCGGTGCCCCAGGCGATGCACAGCACACCCGGCTGATACAGCATCGGAAGGTCACCGATTTCATTGCCGAAGCCCATCACGTCGAACATCACCGTCTCACCGTCGTAGGTGGCGTAGTCGGCGATCTCCATGGTGCGGATCTGCTCGATGCTCTGGCAGGTCCCGGCCAACGCGAAGGGCAGCAGGTCGGTGCAGAAGCCCGGATCGACGCCCGTGAAGAAGACGGTCGAATCACCCTCGCGCGCAGCATCTTCGACCTTCTGGATGGCCTTGTCGGGAAGTAGTCCCCACGGGTACTGCAGCGCGCCGACGCTCGAGCCGACGACGTTGATGCCTGCGGACAGGAGCGTGCGCACGTCGGCCAATGCCTCACGTGGGCGCGTGTCGCCCATCGCGGTGTAGACGATGCAGTCGGGCTTGGCCGCGATGATCGCGTCGAGGTCGTTGGTCGCGGTGATGCCCGTTGTGACGTCCAGGCCGGCCAGGTCACCGGCGTCGCGGCCCACCTTTGCCTCCGTTGACACCCAGACGCCG
The DNA here is from genome assembly GCA_963721495.1 of uncultured Actinomycetota bacterium. Classification (GTDB taxonomy): domain Bacteria; phylum Actinomycetota; class Actinomycetes; order Mycobacteriales; family Mycobacteriaceae; genus Mycobacterium. The sequence goes on from CAVRMG010000011.1 coordinate 262,684, forward strand.
GTCAGGTCGAAGCGCGCATCGCTGACCAATTGTCGCAGTGCCAGACTGCCGCAGTTGCCAGTGCCGATGAGCGCGACGCGAATAGCCATGGCCAGCAGTATGCGTGCTGGCAATGGCAATTGGAACAGGTTCTAGTTTCTGACCGTTGTGCGGTAACCTGTCGCCCCATGGGACGCGTGGACGGAAAAGTCACACTGATCAGTGGCGGAGCTCGGGGAATGGGAGCCGCTCACGCCAGGGCGCTGGTCGCCGAGGGCGGAAAAGTGGTCATCGGTGACATCCTCGACGACGAGGGCAAGGCGCTGGCCGACGAGCTCGGAGAATCCGCGCGTTACGTCCATCTCGACGTCACGGATCCCGAGCAGTGGGACGCCGCGGTCCAGGTCGCCGTGGAGGCATTCGGCAAGCTCACTGCGCTCGTCAACAACGCCGCGATCGTCGCGCTGGGTCAGATCGGCAAGTTCGATATGGCCAAGTGGCAGAAGGTCATCGACGTCAACCTGACCGGAACCTTCCTCGGCATGCAGGCCGTCGTCGAGCAGATGAAGGCGGCGGGCGAAGGCTCGATCATCAACGTCTCGTCGATCGAGGGACTGCGGGGCGCGCCGATGGTGCACCCGTACGTCGCCTCGAAGTGGGCGGTCCGCGGCCTGGCCAAGTCGGCGGCGATCGAACTGGGCTCGAAGAACATCCGGGTCAACTCGATCCACCCGGGCTTCATTCGTACCCCGATGACCAAGCACTTTCCCGACGACATGGTCACCGCGCCACTGCGCCGTCCCGGTCAGTCCGAAGAGGTCTCGCCGTTTGTGGTGTTCCTTGTCAGCGATGAGTCGTCGTTCGCGACCGGTGCCGAGTTCGTGATGGACGGTGGGCTGGTGACCGACGTTCCGCACAAGCAACTTCCGCTGGGTTAATCCGACTCACCCGAACCGTCGGCGGTGCAGACTTAAACCATGCACGAGGTCGACGAGAACACCGAGCGGATGGTGCGCAGCGTTCTCGCGTACGCCGAGAATCGGTTGCGGATGAATCCGGTGCCCCTCGACAAGGGCACGCTGTCGGCCGACGAGTTGTATCGACGCCTCGACGGCGTGATCCGCGACACGCCACGGCCCCCGGATGAGGTGCTCGGTGTGTACACCTCGGTCGTCGCGCCCAGCGTGATCTCGGCGGACAGCCCGCGGTTCCTCGGGTTCATCCCGGCCGCACCGACGAAAGCCAGCCTGCTGTTCGACATGTTGGTGTCCTGTGCCTCGATCCAGGGCATCTCCTGGTTGGAGGCATCGGGGGCGATAGCCGCCGAGAACAGCGTGCTGCGGGTGATAGCCCACGAAGCCGGGCTGCCGACGACATCGGGGGGATGCTTCGTGTCAGGCGGGTCCGCGGGCAACCTGTCCGCCCTCGCGGCGGCGCGCGAGACCGCCAAGGCCCGGGGGGCCACCGGCCGACTGCGCGTCGTGGTCGGCAGTGATGCGCACTCGTCGATCGTCAACACGCTGAAACTGCTCGAGATGGACGCCCTCGTGGTCGACACACCGGCTCACCGGCTCACCGCCGACACCGTGCGCGCCGCCGTCCCCGACGATGCCGAGAACATCGCCGCGGTGGTCTGCACGTCGGGAACGACGAACGCCGGAATCATCGACGACCTGGCCGGCGTCGGCGCGATCGCCTCCGAACGCGGCTGGTGGTTCCACGTCGATGGCGCGTACGGCGGTTCCGGCATCTTCGCGCGCTCGTTGCGACCGAAGTACGACGGGCTGGAGCGTGCCGACTCGTTCATCCTCGACCCACACAAGTGGCTGTTCACCCCGTTCGACTGCTGCGCGCTGCTGTACCGCAACCCCGAACTCGCGCGGGCCACGCACACCCAGGACGCGTCCTACCTCGACGTCATCCACACGTCGGAGGGCGAGTGGAACCCGTCGGACTACGCCTACCAGCTGACCCGGAGGGCGCGTGGGCTGCCTTTGTGGTTCTCGCTCGCCGTGTACGGGCTGGAGGCGTACCGGCAGGCGATCGAGGCGGCACCCGCACTCGCCAAACAGACAGCGGAGTTGGTCGACGCGGCACCGCAGCTGGAGTTGATCCGCGAGCCCGACCTCGGCATCGTGCTGTTCCGCCGGCTCGGCTGGAAGCCGGAGGACTACGACGCGTGGGCCAACCGGTTGCACCAGGATCAGGTGGCGTTCATTCCGCCCACCAAGTGGGAGGGCGAGACCGTCGGCCGCTTCGCGTTCCTCCATCCCGCCACGAGCCTCGACCTCGTCCGCGAGGTCCTGGCCCGCACCGAGTGACGACGGCGACGGCCCGCGTACCCCGTTAGGGTGTCCTGGTGCGTCCGCCCATCGTCATGCGAATCGTGCTCTCGGTGGCGCTGCTGCTGCTGTTGTGCGCTGCGGACTTCCCGGAATTCGCGCGCCCAGGAGCGCCGCCTTCAACGATCGAACTGGCTCAGGGGTGGAAGCTCAGCTCCGCCAGCGACCTGCAGGCCGACGGCGCAGTCCTGTCGAACGGGGACTACCGGGATTCGGGCTGGCACTCGATCGGCCGTATGCCGTCGACGGTGTTGCAAACGTTGCAAGCTGACGGCACGTATCCGAATCTCTATGTCGGCACCAACCTCGTCGACAGCGTGCCGCAAGACCTCTACAAGCAGGATTGGTGGTACCGCACCACCTTCACCGCTCCGGCGGGTCACACCACCTATGTGTTGGAATTCCCGGGCATCAACTACCGCGCCGAAATCTGGTTGAACGGACACCTCGTCGCCGACAACAAGCAGATCGTCGGCATGCACAGTGCACACGAAGTCGACGTGTCACGGTGGGTCAACCAAGGCGGATCGAACGCACTGGCCGTCAAGGTCACTCCGGAGCAGGCGCTGCAGGACGTCGACGGTGTCGAACTGGCCGACAGCTGGTACGACTGGATCAACGGGAAAAAGCTCGGATATCAAGGGCCGGGAAGGAGCCAAGCCACCGGCAATTCCTTTATCCCAGACCGCAATGCAGGAATATGGAAGCCGGTCTATCTGAGGGTTTCCGGTGCGGTGATTCTTGGTCCCGCCACGGTGAACACCGAACTTCCGTTGCCGCGAACCGATTCCGCAAGACTCACCATCTACACCAGCCTGCGCAATACCTCGATGCAGCAAGTCCGTGGTGTTCTTCGCGCCACCATCACCCGGCCCGGCAAGCCGGACATACAGGTCGAACAACCGGTCACCCTCGCCGCGGGGGAGAACCGGGAGATCACGTTCGACCCCGCACGATTCGGCGCGCTTTCGGTCGCCAATCCAGACCTTTGGTGGCCCTACACACTCGGCCAACCCAATCTGTATGACCTGCAGCTGGAATTCCGCCAGTTCGACCGGCCGACCGACACTAGCCATCTGCGGTTCGGCATTCGCACCGTCTCCCAACATCGCGACAATGACCACCAGTTCCCGGAACTGGGCAAGGGCGGAAGCTTCTATCTGACGGTCAACGGCAGGGACTTTCTGGTACGCGGCGCCGCGTACACACCCGACCTGTTGTTCGCCGACGATCCCGCCCGCGACGCCGCGACCATGCGCTACGTAAAAGATCTCGGGCTCAACATGATTCGGCTGGAGGGCAAGTTCCCCGGCGACCGCATCGTGGAGATGGCCGACGAGATGGGCATTCCACTGATGTTCGGCTGGATGTGTTGTAACCAATGGGAGAAGTGGGCGCAGTGGGACGACGAAGACAACCGGGTCGCCCAGGACAGTTTGCGCTCTCAGATCCTGGCGCTTCGTCATCACCCGTCGGTGTTCGTGTGGGCCAACGGCAGCGACGGCCTGCCGCCGCCTGCGGTGCTAACCGAGTACCACTCAATTCTAGGTGAACTGCACTGGCAGAACGCCACCGTCGACACCGTCTCGTCGCTGGCGACGGATGCGCGCGGGGAGCGCGTGTGGGACGGCATTCAGATGGCGGGCCCGTACAGTTGGCGACCGCCGAGCTACTGGTTCAGCGGCCGATATGCGGCTACCCGCGGCGCCACCGCCGAGCAGGGCGACAACGAAAACATCCCGCCGCTGGCAAGCCTGAAGAAGTTCATCCCCGCCGACAAGCTGTGGCCATTCAACGACACATGGTTCTTCCACGCCGGCTCGGACCCGAAAAACGCTGCGTTGACCAGCATCCGGCAGGCGATCCTGCATCGCTACGGGCCGTCCGACAATGTCGAGGAGTTCACGAACAAGGCGCAGCTTGCCGGATACGAATCAACTCGTGCCCAATTCGAGGCGTTCGCCGCGAACGGTTGGGACACCCACAAGATGACGATCTACTGGATGCTCAACAATCACTGGCCGTCGTTCTTCGGGCATCTCTTCGATTACTACCTGCGGCCCGGTGGGTCCTATTTCGGCGCGAAGAAGGGCCTGCGGCCGCTATCGCTGGTCTTCGATTCCTATGCGACGGGCGATCACGATGAGGCCAAGATCACCGTGGTCAACCAGTCGCCCGACGCTGCGCACGGTCTGCGGGCACGCATACGCGTCTACGACCTGCAAGGCAAGGTGCGCGACGACCGTGTCGTCAGGGATCTCAACGTCGCGTCCGGCGGTACCGTGCAAGCACTCACGCTGCCCCGAATCGCCAGGGACTCAAGCGTTTTCTTTGTCCGTTGCGAGTTGTTCGACCAATCAGGAAAAGACGTCGCCGACAACGTCTACTGGCAGTCGCAGCGGCTCGATGACGTCGGCGATCCACGCAACGACTCGGCGTTCGAGCTCAAGCAGTCGAGCTGGGCGGACATGACCGCGCTCAACCAGATGAGCCCGACGCCACTGGAAGTCAGCGCCAGACGGATGCCCGACGAGGGCGACAACCGCATCGCGGTCCGGTTGCACAACGCGACTTCTCGGATCGCGTTCTTCGAACGGGTGGAGGTGACCTCGACACGCGACGGTGACGAGATCCTGCCCATCGAGTACAGCGACAACTACGTGACGGTGTTCCCGGGGGAGACGGTCGACGTCCGGGGCGACATCCCCACCGGCGGCGCCGATGCCGCCTGGGTGAGGGTGACGGGCTACAACTCGCCGGCCACCGTGGTGCCGATCGAATAGGTCGTCTCACCGCCGAACGTGGGTTACCCGCACACGTCCGGCCCGAACGCGTGCATCAACTCGACACTCGACCGAAGAAGGATCAGTCGACAGCGGCGAAGTTGACCGTCGCCGTCGCACCGAGCTCATCGTCGTTACCGCGGTAGACGTCGACCTGCACCACGCAGGAACGCTTGCCGGTCCGCAGGATGCGCGCGACCGCGCGCGCCGGACCGACCTTGATCGGGCGCAGGTACCGAATGAACAAGTCGGTGGTGGCGATCCCATGCCCGAAGGGGGTGACCCTTGCCGCGAGCTGGCCGGCGGTCACATCGGCCATCGTCGCTATCAGGCCGCCCTGCAGGCCGCCCGCGCTGTTGACGGTTCGTTCGTCGACGGGCATCTCCATGACCACGGTGCCGTCCGACGACGGAACTTCGGCGAGGCCGAGCTGATCGAAGAGCTCTCGTAGCGACCTCGGCGCAGTCATCGGAAGGACATTACCGGCCTGTGTCTCCCGCGCGCGGTGTGCGTAGTGTCGGTTGTCGTGAGCGCGCGCGCCGGCATCGTGGTGACGGGAACCGAGGTCCTTACCGGTCGAGTGCAGGATCGCAACGGGCCGTGGATCGCCGACCGACTACTCGAACTCGGCGTTGAGTTGGCGCACATCACCATCTGCGGCGACCGGCCCGACGACATCGAGGCGCAACTGCGATTCCTGGCTACCGAGGGCGTGGATCTCATCGTCACCAGCGGCGGCCTCGGCCCGACCGCCGACGACATGACCGTGGCGACCGTGGCTCGCTTCTGCGGCCGAGAGTTGGTGTTGGACAACGATCTCGAGGCCAAGATCGCCGACATTGTGCAGCGGCTGATGGCCCGCTTTCCCAACGTCGATCTGGAGGCGGTGCGCGCGGCGAACCGCAAGCAGGCGCTCGTCCCGGCCGGCGCGCACATCATCGATCCGGTAGGCACGGCGCCGGGTGTCGTCGTACCCGGAAAGCCGACGGTCGTCGTGCTGCCGGGTCCGCCGCGCGAGTTGCAGCCGATGTGGCCGCTGGCGTTGCAGACACCCGCGGTGCAGGAGGCAACCGCGGGCCGGACGACGTACCGCCAGGAAATGGTGCGGATGTTCGGGCTGCCCGAGTCGGGGCTCGCCGACACGTTGCGCGACGCCGAGCAGCGCGTCGGCGGCTTCGAGCGGCTCGAGATCACCACGTGCCTTCGGCGCGGCGAGGTCGAGATGGTCACGCGCTACGAGCCCGACGATGCGCCCGTCTACGCCGATCTGATGACACTGCTCCGCGAGCGCCACGGCGGCGAGATCTTCTCCGAAGACGGGTCGAGCGTCGACGATCAGGTCTCCGCGCTGTTGGCCGGGCGGCGGATCGCCACCGCGGAATCGTGCACCGCTGGCCTGATAGCGGCCCGGCTGACCGAACTGCCCGGGTCGTCTGCGTACGTCGCAGGGGGAGTGGTGGCTTACACGAATGAGGCCAAGTCCGCCATTCTCGGAGTCGATCCAGCGCTCATCGATGCCCACGGGGCGGTGTCCGAACCCGTCGCCGATGCGATGGCCCAGGGCGCGTTGAGCCGATTCGCCGCAGACACCGCGGTGGCCATCACCGGAATCGCCGGACCGGGTGGCGGCACCGACGACAAGCCGGTGGGAACGGTGTGCTTGTGTGTGAAGCTCGCCGACGGGACAACCGACGTCCGCACCATGCGCCTGCCCGGCAGTCGGTCCGATGTTCGCGAGAGGTCGACGACCGTCGCGATGCACCTCCTGCGCCGCACCCTGGGTTGAGATCGCGCACCTGAGTCACTAGATGACCTGTGAGTTGTTCAGCCCGCCGTGCTCACGATGTGCTCCTTTGGTGGTCGCGGCCCCAGGTGGGCCGCTCTCACGAATAGGAGCGGTAAGCGCGTGAAAGTCTGACGCTTTTTGTTCGGCGTCACCGGTCCGATAACGTTCCGGGCGACACAGGAGGAGTACCCAATGACCGCAGCCATCGGGCGAGAGGAGCTGTCCGAGCGCGCCGTCAAGGCCGGATGGCATCGCAGAGACGAAGGCCGCACCGATTACTTCAGCCGCAGCCCGGTCCGCATCCACGTGATCTGGCAGGGAGCCGATGTGATCAGCGGGGGTGCGCTTTATCACGACGACAACCTGATGACCTACACCCGGGACTCAGACACCATCATGGGCTGGCTCAAGCGCTGATCAGCTGAGAGCGGAGCGAGCGGCGGAGAGATCGTCGGACGCCAGGACGAGGCGCGTGTTGGTCGCAAGGTAGGCGGTCGTCAGGTTGATTTTCGCCGCACCCAGTCTGCGTGCGACTTCGCCCAGTGCTCCCGGCCGGTCATCGATGCTCAGCACGATCACCTCCTGCTCCGACGTGATCTTGATTCCGGCGTCGTGCAGCGCCTCGAAAGCAGAGGTGGCGTCCTCTACCAGGATGTGGACCTCCGCCTGCCCTCCACCGGTGGTCAGCGCGCACAGCCCGGCGATATTGGCGCCGACCTTGCCGAGCACATCGCCGACCCGGGCCAGCTCGCCGGGCTCGTCATCGAGATAGAGCGTCAGATCGGTCGCCATGACGCACGCTCCTTCCGTGCCTCTCCACCGTATCGGGTGGGCGGATAAATCGGATGAGTTGGCGGACGTCCGTGTGACACCGTCGAATTCCGTGCTCGACGACGGCACCTCGACGTCGAGGAAGATATCGGTGACCATCCGCTCGGCGACCGACGCCGACTGAGCGGACCGGTTGCACAGCAATGACTCTGGGCTGATCGCCCGACTCGACGCCGCCTTCGCCAGTGATGTGACAGCGGAGCTCGGGTACGGGTTCTAGGAACGGCTGTCGCCGTACTCGTCCCAGACCTTGTTCATCGTGGTCAGGATCTCCTCGGCGACACCAAGGCCGGCGAGGTGACTCTCGCCCGGCAGGTGGTAGAGCTCGGCGTCGGGCAGCTTCGAGACCACGTGCTGACCGTGGGCGAAAGGCACGATGTGGTCGTGGTCGCCGTGCCACCACCGGACCGGCACCTTGACGTCAGCCAGCCGGAAGCCCCAGTCACGTGCGAAGACGACGACGTCGGCGAACGGTGCGGCCATCTGTTTGCGGCTGCCGTTGAGCAGGTCGTCGAGGAACATCGCCTTGATCTCGGGACGTGCCAACAGGCGCCGGTCGCCTTCCGGCGACACCCGGCCGTACAGGTCGGCGGCTGGTGACGCGACCGGCTTGATCAACCGGATGATGCCGCTCGCCAGCAGGCCGATCGGGGTGCCGGCCACCTGCAGCAGCGGCGCCACCCGGGTGCCGAGGTTTCCCATCAACCCGCCGGTGATCGCATCACCGCCCTGTGTCGGTGCGACACCCCCGATGACGCCGGCGGCCACCACCCGGTCCGGCATGGTGGCCGCGCACGCGAGGGTGTACGGGCCGCCGCCCGACAACCCGACGACGATCATCTTGTCGATGCCCAGCGTGTCGGCGATGGTGCGCAGATCGGCGGCGAACCCGGACACCGTGTCGTACTGATACGCCGTCGACGACCCGATCCCGGGGCGGTCGATACCGATGAGGCGAATGTGCGCCTGTTCGGCGTAGACCCTGGCCTCCATCGGAATCTGGCGGCGGGCACCGGGCGTTCCGTGCAGCCAGAAGATGGCGCGCCCCTGCGGGTCACCGAACTCTGCGAAGCCGATTCGGCGGTCATCGCCGACTGCGATCGTGCCTTCAAGCTTGGGACGGGCGATTGCGACAGCCATGCCCAGAGTGTCTCACGGCGCGTGTACGCCCTTTGCACTACACCGAACTGAACAGGTACGTACCCGCCGTCGTCAGCCGATCAACGTTGCCTTCGTCGAACATCAGGACCCGCACGGCGGTCGTGCCGTCGGCGCCGGCCATCGGTTCGGTCTCGATGCGAAACGGGCCGGCTTTGCCCCGTGCGAGGAACATGACATGGGCCGAGACGCCTTGGACGTCGGTGCCTGCGAATTCGGCCGCGGCGTCGATCGCGGCGGTTTCCAGCATGACGAACTGGGGTCCGATGTGCAGCGCGGCATCCGGCGAGGCCACCTCCACCGCGAGTTCCGGCAGTCCCCAATGCCCATCGGGCCTGCGATGGCCACCGAACACCTGCCACAGCGGCGGCAGGTCGGGGGAGTCGACGACGTCGAGCGGATTGGCCTCCATCCGCTCCAGCCCGTCTGGCGGTATTCCGATGCTGACTCCCTGGCCCTCGATGAGTGCGAGCACCCGGTCCGGCCGATCCGCGTCGACGATCTTCGCGCGGCTGTATCCCATCTGGCGCCCGACCTTGAGCTCTTCGGAGACGATCTCGATGCGACGCACGTCGCGGCCGGGGTCGAGAATCTGGCAGGAGTGGATGACAGGGTTGGGCACCGCCTCCAGGTCGGACATGTGCCCACTCTCAGGCGCTGCGATTCCCAACACGGCGAACAGCAGTCCGCCGCTGGAGTTGCGCATGTCACGGCGCAGCGTGACGGTGTTGTCCTCCGGTCCGAGGTCCATCTGTGCGTAGCTGCGGCCGATGTAGCGATAGCTCAGCAGCCCGCCCCACCGGCGGCGCAACTCGGCGGCGTACTCCTCGGGCGAATCGGTCAGCTCGCGGATGTCTCGCAGCATGCGTGCTCCCATCGGTTGCGTGGCCGGTACATGGCCTCGACTGAGGTGTCGCCGAATCGTCTCATCCGGGCACCGTCCGCCTCCGCGAAGGGATCAGCGACAGGTCACAGAATGCTACGGCGCGGTGACAGCCCCATCTGGTAGTCGGCGGGAAACGACATCTCGATCACCCGCAGTTGATCGTTGGCCTTGGACTCCAGTTCCAGGACGACGCAGCCCTCGTCGAGGCTCTTGGCCTCCAGAACGATGTAATGCTGACCCCCACCGTTGATGTCGGTGATCGGGTCCCCTGAGCGCAGTGCCCCGACCGGTACCAGATCGGGGGCTTGAAGGGGGTGTGGCTCCACGCCTACGACGGTAAGCGAAGTCCTCGCAGCGAGTGGCCAATTTCGATTGACGGCGAGTCGGCGGACGGCCATCGCGTAGCCGCCCCCCCGCCGCACACGACGGCGATCACGCACAGCACAAGCGTTGCGACCGCGAAGGGCCGTCGCCGGCTTGCGCCGGATCAGCTGCACGAACGGGGCGACCAGGACGACGACCGCGGTGTCGGACGCCTTTCACCGTTTCTCACCGAAAGCGCCGCGTCGTCGGCCATCATGACGCCAGCGGGCTCAGCACCTTTGGGGAGTGTCATGGAATCGACGATGCAAGACTTTCCGCTGACCGTGACGGGGATCCTGCGCCACGGCGCCGGCTGGAACTCCGGCCGCAAGGTGATCACGAAGACGCCCGACGGTTACCGCGAGAGCACTTTCGGCGAGCTGGGTTCGCGGGCCGCCCAGCTGGCCCACGGGTTGCGCGACATCGGAATCGCAGACGGTGACCGCGTCGCCACCTTCATGTGGAACAACCAGGAGCATCTGGAGACGTACTTCGCCGCCCCGTGCATGGGCGCGGTGCTGCACACGCTGAACATCCGACTGTCCGGCGAACAGGTCGCCTTCATCGCCAACCAGGCCGAGGATCGCGTTGTGCTGGTCGACATGTCGCTGGCTCCACTGTTCGCCGCAGTGTTACCCGATCTGAAGACCGTGCGGACCGTGGTGGCCGTCGGTGCGGGCGATCTGGACGTGCTCACCGCCGCCGGCAAGGAGGTGATCCGCTACGACGACCTGCTCGACGGTCGGCCGATCTCCTACGACTGGCCCGATCTCGACGAAAAGAGCGCGGCCGCAATGTGTTACACGAGCGGCACGACCGGCAACCCCAAAGGCGTGGTCTACAGCCACCGCTCGAGCTACCTGCACTCGATGGCGGTGTGTGCGGCCAACAACATCGGCCTCGTCGAGGGCGACCGGGTGCTGCCGGTTGTGCCGATGTTCCACGCGAATGCCTGGGGTCAGCCCTACGCGGCGGTGATGGCCGGCGCCGATCTTCTGCTGCCCGACCGCTTCCTGCAGGCCGAACCCCTGGTCGACATGATCGAACAGCAGCGGCCGACGATTGCTGCCGCGGTGCCCACTATCTGGAACGACGTGCTTCAGTACCTGCACGCCAACCCCGGAAAGGACATCTCCTCGCTGAAGACGGTCTGCTGCGGTGGTTCGGCCGTGCCGCTGTCGATGATGAAGGAGTACGAGGAGCGCCACGGCGTGGTCATTCGGCAGGGCTGGGGCATGACCGAGACCTCCCCGCTCGCCGCGCTGGCGAAACCACCCCCGGAGGTGACCGGTGCCGATCACTGGACGCTGCGCGCCTCGGCGGGCCGCGTGCTGTGCGGAGTGGAGACCCGCATCGTCGACGACGAAGGAGGCGTCCTGCCCAATGACGGTAAGGCCGTGGGGGAGATCGAGATTCGCGGTCCGTGGATCACCGGGTCGTATTACCAGGTCGACGATCCGTCGAAGTTCGACAACGGCTGGCTGCGCACCGGCGACGTCGGTCGCATCGACCCTCAGGGCTTCATCACGTTGACCGATCGCGCCAAGGACGTGATCAAGTCCGGCGGTGAATGGATCTCTTCCGTCGAACTCGAACTGTGCATCATGGATCATCCCTCCGTCCTGGAGGCGGCCGTCGTAGCGGTACCGGACGAACGCTGGCAGGAGCGGCCGCTGGCCGCCGTGGTGATCAAGAAGGACGCGTCGGCCAGCGTGGAGGAGCTGCGAAAGCATCTGTGCGACAAGGTCGCCCGGTTCTGGCTACCCGAGCGGTGGACGTTCATCGACGAAGTGCCGAAGACCAGCGTCGGCAAGTTCGACAAGAAGCACATCCGTTCCCTGTACGCCGACGGTGTCTACGACGTCGTCGAGTGCCGGGACTGACGGTCAGCCGGCGGCTGTCAACGCCCAGCGGATCCCGCCGACCACCACGCGACCCGACATCCGGATGAGGGTGGCTTCGACCGGCGGAAAGTACGGCAGCAGCAAGGGCATTCGCGCCCATGCCGGCAACATCGCCACCGCGGTCGCCGCCAGCAGACCGTAGGGGGCACGCGCGACGATCGGCAGCGGGGGAGTCAGCAGCAGGTACCGGGCGGCTTCCCGTGCGGATGGCGTGCCAGACAGCTCCGGGCGAAACGCCTCGATCCGCGCGGCCAGTTCTTGTTCGGTACGCGGCGGATCGACGACACCGAGCGCTTCGGCGACCCGGGCGGTATCGGCGACATACGCGTCACGACCGCGCTCATCGAGTGGTTGCGCGCCGTAGAGCTGATGCGCGAGCAGAAAGCTGTCGACCTCCGCGATGTGCACCCACTCGAGCAGGTGGGGATCGGCGGCGTGATAGGGCCTGCCGTCCGGGGCGACACCACGCACGCGTTGGTGGATGCCGCGCACCCGGTCCACCGCGCGCTGCGCGTCGACGTCCGGGCCGAAGGTCGTCACGGCGAGGAACGTGCTGGTGCGCTGCAGCCGGCCCCAGGGATCACCCCGATAGTCGGAGTGTTCGGCGACGCCCGCCATCGCCAGCGGATGCAACGACTGCAGAAGCAGCGCCCGCAGACCACCGACGAACATCGACGCGTCGGCGTGCACGCGACGAACCGGCCGATCCTCGTCGAACCAGCGCGGACCGGGCGTGTGGTGGATGCGCGCGCGGTTCGTCGGGCCGTCGGGCCCGGCAACCAAGCCGAACAGGCTGCGGCCCAGGTTTTTCCGCACGGCGTCGAGATCCGGCAACACCGTCATGGGCTCAACGGTACGGGGAGAAACGCCGTCCGACCAATCCGGTGAGCCCGGTCGATTTGCTCAACGCGCCGTCGATCGAGTGCTTTACTCAGACGATGCGACAGACGTTACGGGTGGTGGCTCTGGCGGCGGCGTTGGCTGTCGCGGCGCCTGCGGCGGGGGCATCCGCAGATGGTGACGGCAGCGGTGGGGCGTCCGGTGGGGGCGGCGGCACGATCATGGCCTTTTCGCAGATATCGAGGATCTGCGACTTCAGCGAGATCAACTACAGGGGCCCGTGGGGGATGGGCAGGCCGACCGCCGTCCTTCGGTCGGACGGTTCCACGGTGAGCGCCGACATACAGATCGCGACCGTGCTGCCGAACTTTCCCTACGACGTCAGGCTGATCCAGGTTCCCCGACCCTCGTCGGCGACCTGCTGGGGCGGCGATCCGGGTGTCGCGCTGGCGAAGTTGCATACGGATGGTGCGGGCGCTGGCGCCGTTACTATCCGGGGTGCGATCGAACCCGGCGCGACTGGGGTGTGGATCTGGATCAGCCGCCCGGATCCGTTCTCCCAGGATCCGGCCGAGTTCTACACGAGTGACTTCATCGCGCCTATCTAACGCGGGCGACGCGTCAACGGTCGAGTCACGTTGGCGGAGTGCGTGATTGGTTAGCAAACATCAAGCGGGCACCACGACGGTCAGTTGATCGCCACGACGTTCCACGCGCATTCCCGCGCGGCGCGCGATAGTCGCGACCGCACCCGCATCCTCGGGCTCGGATCTCGTGGCGGCCAGGATCCGGGCCAGTCGACCCTTGTGCGCCTTGTTGAAGTGACTGACGACGGTGCGTCGGCCATCGGAGCGTTCGGAGATGACTTCTACTGCAACGGCGTCGGGCAGCCTGCCGAGCGACGCGTACGACCCCGACCGCAGGTCGACGATCAACTCCGTTGCCGCCATCTGGGCCAGTACCGGCTCCAGCAGTGGGCGCCAGCGCGTCGCCAACGCGGGCCGACCCGGCAATTTCGACGTGGCCGACAGCCGGTATGCGGGCACCGCGTCGTCGGCGCGTAGGAGACCGAAGAGCGCCGAGCCGACCGCAAGCCGGGCTCGCGCACGGCCTGCCGCCGCACCGGTCAACGATCCGACGTCCAGCGCGTCGTACAGCACGCCGGTGTAGCGGTCGACCGCAGGCAGGGTCGGCGCGCTGCGCAGGGCCGCGTTGCGCTCGATCTCCGCGTGCTGCGATGCGGACAGCCCGAGCGCACGCTGACATGCCGACCTGTCGGCAGCGAGCTCGATCAGCTCATCGACCAGCGCAGTGCGCAACGGCGCAAGCTCGGGGTAGGAGAGAGCGTCAAGGCGCAACGGTGGTCCGTCGCCGCCGGGGTGCTTGGTCTCCGACGGCGGCAGCAGGACGATCACGCCGCAGACGCTATCTCGCCCGCGAGATCAGGCCGGCAGCATCCCGGGTGCGGGCGGCATGCCGGGAGCGGGAGGCGGTGCAAAGGGATCGACCGGCGGGGGCGGCGGTGCGAACGGATCGACCGGCATCGGGGGCGGTGCCATCATCGGGTCCGGCATCGGGGGCGGTGCCATCATCGGGTCCGGCATCGGGGGCGGTGCCATCATCGGGTCCGGCATCGGGGGCGGTGCCATCATCGGGTCCGGCATCGGACCCTGCTGGCCCATCAACACGACCGGGGCGCCGGGTACCTCAGGCGGCATCGGCTGGTCGGCAGGCATCGGCAGGAACATGTGGTGGTTGAACTGCGGCTGGTAAGCACCGCCACCGCCAACTTTCACTCCGCCACCCTCGCCGGAGGACACCGGAGTGCCGTCGGGCAGGGTCGCGGCGGTGTGACCGCCGTTCCAGCCGACCACGAGGGTGCCAGGTTGTGAGCCGTACTGAAATCCACGTGCAAGTAGGGCCTGCTCGATATTTCCCGTGTGGAACCGGTCCCCGTAGATGGGTCGACCGGTTGCGGCGTTGGTCACGAAGGACACCAGACCAGAGCAGTCCGTTCCCCTCGGTGAGTCGCCTCCGGTGACGTACGGAGTACCGGACATCGAGTTGACAAGTGTCAACAGCGTTACGGTAGCAAACATGCGGATGGACGTTAGCAGCGGTTTTTGTAACACACCAAAATCTGTGACCACCTTCACGTGATTTGCTGTGACCTCACTCACAATGCCTGAAATCTATGGTCTGGTTCACTGAATTCCCTTGCAGAAGACGGGATATCCGCGCATCTGTCTGCCGATGAGACTGGCATAGACAACGATTTCTTTTGGCAAATCGAGATATTCGAAGTGAAGACCGCTTATCAAGCATGAAATATGAGCGAAACATTGTGTAGTACAACGACTTACAACATCTGGATTGGAATTCGAATCGGATCTCAACCGTGGGCGAGCAGGAGGGGGACGTTCTGTTCCGCGGATGTCAGCGACCCGTGGTGGCCGATCAACGAAGACTCAAGCGGTTCGACGGTCCGTCTCAGCAAAGCTGCCGATCCGCGGGCCGCCGCCACGACGTCACCGATGCGACGGTGCGCCGCGTCGCTGACACGCTCACCGAACCACCCGGCGGCGATCGCCTCCTCGCGCGACACCACCCACGCGCGCTCTGCGAGCGTCTCCCGCCAGGTCGCCAGCACGTCGTCGGCGGCTCCCTTGGCTATATATATGTGTCGCGCCCGCGGCTCGCCTCCGACGTCGGTCACGCCATGGGTGAGCGCCTGGTCGCCGTCGATGTCGACGACGTCCGCGGTGTCGACGGAGATCATCCCGTGATCGGCCACCACGGCGAGCAAGCCACCCGGCGGCAGGCCCTCGACGACGGATTCCACCAGCCGGTCGATCTGGCGCAATTGCATTCGCCACGCGGGGGATCCGGGTCCGTACAGGTGCCCCAGTAGGTCGAGCTCGCCGTGGTAGGCGTAGCAGAACCCGCCGTCGACGACCGCCTCGCGCACCCGCGCCGCCAGATCTCCCATTGCCTGCACGCCGATGTAGCGACCACCGCGCAGGACCGCCCGCGTCAGCCCGGACCCGGTGAATTCCGCGCCGGAGATGACGCTCACCGCGGCGCCCGCCGACGCCGCCCGCTCGAATGTCGTCGGCATGGGCTGAACCTGCTCAGGCGGCACGGCCTCGCGCAGGTCCTCGCCCCACGGGTGCATGCGCCATCGCAAGGGGTTGACGAGGCCGACATCCGGTAGCCGGAAGGAGTAGCCGACGAGGCCGTGCTCACCGGAGCGGCAACCGGTGCCCAGCGCCGCCAACCCGGCGACCGTCGTCGACGGGAACCCGACCTGCAGCGTGCGGCCGCGTAGGCCGGCCAGCACAGGGGCGTCGGCGAGGTGCGCATCGAGCAGTTCGGCGCCGAGCCCGTCGATGAGCAGCACGCACGCCCCGGCGACGTCATCACCGGAGCGGAATGCGGCTCTCGAAGCCGGCTACACCCATCGCAGAGAGCACCGACGGGACCACGTCGGCCAGGTGCGGCGTGTCCGGATCAGGCGTCGGAAGGCCCACGAACGGAGCCTGCCACACAACGCGAGCGCGCCGCCGTCACACGGCTTCGAGCGTGTGTTTGATCGCCGCGACGCCCGCGGACATCATCGCGTCCACATTCTCCGCGAGGTCGTCGGGCAGCAGATCCGTCGTCCAGACGAAGCGGCTGCCGTCGGGATGTTCGAAGACCTGCGCTGCACCGTTGTAGTGGTCGAACTGCTGACCGATGATCGCCCAGACGACGCGTCGAGCCGCGTGGTCAACGGCGACGATCTCCTCCCGCACGACCATGCCGTTGGCGAACGTGACGACGCGTGCATTGCCGTCCATCTCGGTGTCGACGACGAATCCAGCGGCAAGGCGCGTGTGCAGCGCGCCGACGTCGCTCATTGCCTCCCACACCCGTTCGGGCGACGCGTGGATTTCCACTTCTTTGTGAATGGTGGCCATCAGGCCATCATGCTGCGCAGCACCGACAGATCTCGCGTGTTGACCGCTTGGTCACAGTGGTCGCATGCGTAACAAGTTCAGGTCGACACGATCCTCGGAATCGCGGCATCGCACGTGATATCGCATTTCAGCGGGCATCGCGCCCACCTTTCGGGTGCTGATGTGGCAGATGTGACCGCCGCGTTGACCGCCTAGGTCAGACGCGTGACCTTTCCTGCGAATCCCAGCGCGTGCTCGTAGGTCTCGAGGTTGTCGCGAGAAATCGCCGCGTGCACCGGCCGTTCGAGGAGGAAGCGCAGCACCGGGTTGTAGGCGTAATACGTCTCGTGGAATGTGAGCACAGTCGTGCCGTCGGGTTGTTCCTCGAGTTCGTGATAGCCCTCGGCGCGGGACCAGAGCGGCGCGCCGACCGCGACGTACCGCGACAGCTTGTTGAGCTTCGCCTCGGTCACCGTTTCAAACGACCGCCCTATACCGCCCGATAACAAGTACTTGGGCACCTCGAACACACATGTCCGGACCAAGCCCTCACCGGCCTCGTCGCCTTCGTGGAGGATGTCCATGCTGCCCGTCGGCCACTTGAGAACACGTGGTCGGGGAGAGTTCGGCGGCACCGGCGGATGCAGCACCCGCCAGACCCTTCGAGGTGGCGCATCGATGTGGAAGCGAACCGTGTAGGACTGCATCAGTGCTCTCCCCAGGTGTCCCAGAAAGTGATCGTCTCCGCCGGCGGCCGCGATGCGGGCCGGAATTCGGTGCCGATCGTGTACGCGACGGGGAATAGCGCAGCCTGAGTCACGGTGTCGGGGATTCCCAGCACCTCACCGACTTCGCGTTCCTTGGCCAGGTGCATGGTCGTCCACACCGATCCCAGACCGCGGGAGCGAAGCGCGAGCAGGAAGCTCCAGCCGGCAGGAACGATCGAGGCCCACGCCGACGCCGCGACCACGTGGTTCGTGCCGTCGATACGACCGTCCAGACAAGGGATTACGTGAACAGGAACCTCGGCGAGCGTCTTGGTGAGTCCGAAGGCGCTCTCATACACCCGCCGGGTCTGCGGGTCTGTCGAGGTGGCCGCGGAGTGCGCCAGATACTCCGCGCCGATTCCGCGGTATATCTCAGCGATCGCGGCACGCTTGTCGGCGTCGGTGATCACCAGCCAGCGCCAATCCTGCGCATTGCTGGCGGTCGGTGCCTGCATCGCGAGCCGTATGCACTCGAGGATGACGTCGCGGGGGACGGGGCGCGTCAGGTCGAGGCGCTTGCGCACCGCCCGTGTGGTGGTGAGCAGTTCGTCGACCGAGGCGATATCCATCAAACGTCAATCGCGCAGGACTGGTCGACACCCAGGACGGTCAATGTCCTTCCCAGGCCGAGGAATACGGCAACACAGAGTGTGAGGTCCAGAATCTCCTCGTCGCTGAACAATCCGCGTAGCCGCCCGAAGAACGCGTCGTCGATCGAGGCGTGGTCGGTGGCGAACCGGTCGGCATACTCGATCGCGAGACGCTGCCGCGGTGTGTAGCCGGGGTATGTCGCGTACGCCGCAACATTCGCGTAAAGATCGGGCGCGATGCCCGCTTCTAGTACCGAAGGCGCACGGAAGTCCGAACACGCAACGCAGTCGTTGATCTCGGCGATGCGCATCCTTGCCAATTCGCGTTCTTCGGCCGGAAGGACGCTCTGCTGATAGGCGCCACGAATCATCCGCTCGACCATGCCGCCCAGCTCAGGACGCAACGTCCAGATCATCGCGGCCTCGCCACCGGGACCGTCCGGCACATCGAGCCTAGCCATGAGCCATCTACCTCCAAGAGAGGACCGCTACCCTCGTGAGGAAACCAGATTCTCGGCGTCGCTGTCTAGGTGCAGCGCCTGCGCGTGGGAGGTCTCGGCGTGCTGTTCATCCACGAGGTGCACACGGTGCGTGGCCGTGCGGAAGACAAGTTTGAGGCGGCCTTCCGGGAGGGCTGGATGCCCACCCTCGCCACCGGCGACGACGCCCGGTTGCTCTGGTACGCCAACCACGCGCACGGCAGCGGCCCCGCCTACACGGTCGTCACGGTGACGGCCGTTCGCGACGGACCGGCGTGGGAGCGCCTTGCCGTGCGGGCGCAGAAAGGCGACCTGCGGCAGTGGATGCGCGACGTTGACGAGCTGCGTCATGACGTGGACGCCAAATTGCTTGTGCCGCTTGAATGGTCGCCGTTGCAGCATATGGTGCTCGAAGACGTGCCGACCGACGGGCGCGAGCACGAGCTGACCCTCTATATGGAGGACACCATGTGGCCGTTCCCGGACAAGTTTCTCGAGTACATCGACCGATGCGGCGAGGTGTACTCCAAAAGCCTGGACCGCCCGAACCCGCTGCTGACTATCGAGGCCGCGTTTCAGCCCGCGCTCGGCAGCCATGTTCGACGCGAGGTGTCGCTGATGCAACGCGTCCACGACCCGGAGGCGCTGCTGAAACTCCTGCAAAACGAGATCCCGCCAGAACACCGGGGTCCGGGCACCTGGATGCACGAGGCACTTGAGCTGCGTGACCGGTGGACCAGCCGGCTGCTGCGGACCTCCTCATGGTCACCCCTGTACTGAGCCGCGCATGAACATCGGCACAATCATCGACGCTGCCGCGACGGGCGATCCCGCCCGCGCCGCACTCATCATCGACGGGCGCACCATCTCCTACCGCGAGCTGGCGGCCGCTGTGGAGCGGTGCGCCGCCGGCCTGACCGCCGGCGGCCTGGCAGGCAGGCGCATCGCAGTCGTCGACGTCGCAAGCCCGGTGTCGATCGCAACGGCGCTCGCCGCGGCCCGGATCGGTGGCGCTGCGGCCTTGATGAACCCTGCGCTGACGCCGCCGGAACTGCGCGGGCTCGTGGAGGACGCCGAGTGCGCCGAGGTGGGGGTGGCGGGGGAGCAGTACGCGGACCGACTTCTCGAGGCGGGCGCGACGAAGGTGTTGACGGCCACCGACCTGCTGGCCGATGGACGCCACGTCGCGCCAAGGCCCGCCGAGGGTGTCGACGACCGCGACGCGCTGGTCCTGTTTACGAGTGGCACGACCGGACTGCCCAAGGCGATCCCAATCACCAACGGTCAGCTGAGTGAGCGGATCACAGGCGTCATGGCACCATTCCGGGCGGACGCGACGCCGACCGTGGGGATCATGTGCGTCCCCTTCTTCCATGTCGGCGGAGCGATCGGATTACTCGCGACCCTCTACGCGGGAAACACGTATGTGGTGCAGCCGCGGTTCGACGCCGGCCAGTGGTTGCACCTCGTACAGGAGCATCGCGTGACGTCGACGTTCCTCGTGCCGACCATGCTCCAGCGCATCCTCGACCATCCCGACTTCGGCAGCACCGACCTGACATCTCTGGTCAGCATCGCCTACGGAGCCGCCGCCGCACCCATCGCGTTGGTGCGTCGCGCCATGGTCGCGATGCCAGATGTGGCGTTCGCCAACGTGTTCGGCCAGACCGAGACCCTCGGCGCATACACGACGCTGTCGCCCGGCGATCATCGCGATCCCAATCGCCTGGGATCCGTTGGCCGGCCACTGCCCGGGGTCGACGTGCGGGTGGTGGATCCCGACACGAGCACCGACGTCGAGACGGGCGAGGTGGGCGAGCTGTGGGTGAACACCAGCGCGCACGTCGGCCAGGGCTGGCTGCGCACGGGCGATCTCGCCCGCCGAGATGCCGAGGGCTACATCTATCCGAGCGGCCGACTGAGAGACACGATCAACCGAGGCGGAGAGAAGTTCGGGCCGATCGAGGTCGAGGACGCGCTTCGTTCCCATCCAGCGGTGAGCGATGTCGCCGTCGCGGGAGTCGACGACGACGAGATGGGCCAACGCGTGGGCGCGGCGGTGGTGGCCCGAAACCCGGTCACGCTCGGGGAACTTCGATCGCACTGCCGCGAGTTGATCGCCTATTTCAAGGTTCCCGAGCGCTTGATCATCGTCGACGAGATTCCCTACAACGACACCGGCAAGGTTAACCGCCGTCAGCTCGGCATGCTGATCGCGGACGGATCCTGAGCCCGAGAGGAGTCGATGTGCTGTTCCTTCACGAGACCCACAAGGTGGTCGGCGCACGCGAGGACGACTTCGAAGCGGCCTACCGCGAGGGCTGGATGCCCACGCTGGCCGAGACGGACCACGCTCGACTTCTCTGGTACGCCAACCTGGCTCACGGCTCCGGAGCGTCCTACACCGTGGTCACCATTACCGGCGTCACCGACGGCGCGGCCTGGGAAAGCCTCGCCCTTCGTTCCCAGAACGGCGATCTGGCGCCGTGGCTACGCGAGCTGGACAACCTGCGGCACGACGTGACGGGCAAGATCTTGCTGCCGGTCGAA
This sequence comes from uncultured Actinomycetota bacterium, assembly GCA_963721495.1. Taxonomy (GTDB): domain Bacteria; phylum Actinomycetota; class Actinomycetes; order Mycobacteriales; family Mycobacteriaceae; genus Mycobacterium. The sequence continues at coordinate 283,880 of CAVRMG010000011.1, forward strand.
TGGTCACCGCTTCAGGAGGTGGACCTGCCGAGCGTGCCGACCGACGGGGCGACGCACCCGCTGAGCATGTTCATGGAGGACACCGGCTGGCCATCGGCTCCGCTGGACGACTACATCCGCATGTGGGACGAGATCTACTACCGACCGCTTTCGGTGACGTCGCAGATACTCGACATCCAGGCATGCTTCCAAGTGGCACACGGAAGCTACCAGCGACGCGAGGCGATGCTGTGGCAGAAGATCTCGCCCGCCAACGACTACGCCACGTTGGTTCGCCTGCTGACCACAGACATACCGCCTGAACACCGCGGCCCGGGCACCTACATGTTCGACGCGCTGAAATACCGCGATCAGTGGCAGAGCAGGCTGCTGCGGACCTCGGCCTGGTCGCCGCTGTACTAACGGGCACCTTTACCCGATCTTGACCGTGTATTGATTCGCCTCACTGACGATGACGATGTGACTACGCTTCAAACGGTGGAGCTGGGGGTTTTGGGGCCACTACAGGTCCGGCAGTACGGCCTGCCGGTCGCCATCCCTGGCGCCAAACCTCGGGCCATCCTCACGATGCTCGGGCTGCACGGCGGTTCGGTCGTAGCGGCCGACACGCTCGTGGAACTTCTCTGGGGCGATGACCCGCCGCGCACCGCCGCCAAGGCACTGCAGACCCACATCTCATCTCTGCGCCGCACCCTGGGCGACGGCTTTGTGTTGACGGAGGGCACAGGCTGGACCCTGAGCACCACCGAGATCGATGCCACCCGATACAAGTCGTCCGCGACAGCGGGGCGCGCCGCCGTCGCCTCTGGAGACACCAGCCAAGCGGTGGCCCGCTTCGACGAGGCCCTGGCCCTCTGGCGCGGAACCCCCGAGCTGCCCGGTGGCCAACGTGGCATATCCGAGAAGACGCGGTGGATCGAGGGCCATGCCGCGCTTGTCGAAGATCGGGCCGATGCGCTGCTCGCGACGGGTCGCGCCGCTGAGATCATCGGCGACCTCGAGGCCGCTATCGCCGACGCACCGCTTCGTGAAAGGCGTTGGGGCCAGCTGATGCTCGCTCTCTACCGCGCCGGCAGGCAGGGTGAGGCCCTGGGCGCTTATCAACGCGCGCGGTCGCTGCTCGCCGACGAACTCGGCGTCGACCCTGGGCCGGACCTTCGCCGACTCGAAGCCGCCATCGTCGCGCAGGACGATGCGCTGGAAATGCCTGTGTCGCAGCAACTTACAACGGTGACGCGTGCCGTGACCTTCCTGCTCACCGACATCGAGGGATCGACTGCGGCGTGGGAGGCCGACGCCGACGCTATGGCAGCGGCGCTCGCCCGCCACGACGAGCTCGTCGAACAGGTCGTCACGTCCCGCGGAGGACGGCTCATCAAGACACGCGGCGAGGGCGACGCGACGTTCTCGGTCTTCGATCGGCCGTCGGCGGCGGGCGCGGCCGCCATCGAGTTGCAGGAAGTGATCCGCAGCGAGCCATGGGCACTGTCGGAACCCATGCGCATCCGCGTAGCGCTGCACACCGGAGAGGTCGAGTTGCGCGACGGCGACTACTTCGGCCGGGCGGTCAACCGCGCCGCCCGGCTGCGGTCGTTGGCAACCGGTGGCCAGATCCTGTGCTCTGGCGCGACGGCCGAACTCGTCATCGATTCACTTCCCGACGACGTGATGCTCGCGGATCTCGGGATGCGCCAACTGCGCAACCTCGCGCGCCCGGAGCACGTTTTCGAACTCCGCCTTCAGACTGCTGAGGAATCCCGCGCCGTCACACCCGACGCACCCATTGAGCGGCCCGCCCTGCCCGCGGTGCTGGCCGGGCCCGGACCGTTCGTCGGGCGTCGCCCCGAACTCGAGCGACTTCTGTCCACGTGGCAGACCGCGCTCGACGGCGGTGCGCATGCAGTGCTGATCGCGGGGGAACCCGGGGTAGGCAAGACGCGTCTGGCCGGGGAATGGTCCCAACACGCCTACGAGCAAGGCGCCGTTGTCCTTTACGGCCGTTGCGATGAGGACCTCGGCGCGCCCTACCAGCCGTTCGCCGAAGCGCTGCGTTCGCTCATTCCCTGCCTCGGGACAAGTCGGCTGCGGGGGCTACGCGGTGTCGAAGCGCTCCTCCCACTGGTTCCCGGGCTCACCGATGTGCTGCCCGATCTCTCCGCGCCGACGCGCGCTGACCCCGACACCGAACGCTATGCACTTTTCGATGCCGTCGTTGCGGTGCTCGGAGTCGCATCCACCAGCGCACCGGTCGTCCTGATTCTCGACGACCTTCACTGGGCGGCCAAGTCCACGCTGCTTCTGTTGCGCCATCTGCTGCGCTTCGGCGAGCACACTCGGGTGCAGATCGTCGGCACGTACCGCAGCACCGACCTCGACCGCTCCCACCCTCTGGCGGCGATGCTCGCCGACCTTCACCGCGACGGCTCCGCCACCCGACTTCAGCTGAGCGGCCTCGACGAGGTGGACGTGAGTGCATACGTCGCCGAGGCCGGCTACGACGATGAAGAACTCGCCCGCGCGCTTGCTTCCGTCACGGGTGGCAATCCGTTCTTCCTCATCGAGGCCTTGCGCCACGTGGACGAAAGTGGCGGCCGATGGGACCCGAGCACGCTGCCACAGGGTGTTCGAGAAGCTGTGAGCCGCAGACTTTCTCGGCTCCCGGAGGAGACCAACAAGGCCCTTGCGGCGGCCGCGGTGGTGGGCAGCCGGTTCGCGCTCGAGCTTGTCGAGCGGGTCGTCGGTGATGATCTCGTCGACGCGTTCGACGAGGCAAGCAAGGCAGGCATCGTCATCGAGGAGCCGGGTGGTCGCTACCGGTTCAATCACGCAATCGTCCGCCAGTCGCTGCTCGCCGAACTGGCGTCCGTGCGGCGCATGCGGCTGCACCAGCGCATCGCCGCGACACTGGAGACCGAGCCCGGCGCCGACGACGAGCTGCTGGCCGAACTCGCTCACCACTACTTCGAATGTGCCTGGGCGGGAAACGCGGCCAAGGCCGTCGAGTACTGCCGACGTGCCGCGGATCAGGCGATGGCACGCCTGGCCTACGAAGGCGCGGCCGATCTCTACGACCGCGCCGTACACGCATTGGAGGAGGTTGACGAGGAGCTGCCCGACCGCGACGACCAACAAGCCGAGCTGCTGGTCGCTCGCTGCGAGGCGTTACTGGCCGCGGGGGACGTGGTTTCGGCAGCGGGCGCGGTCTCGCAACTGCAAGCAGCGACGCGTGATTCAGCCCGTCTCGCGGCGTGGGGGACGTGCTTCGACGGCCAACTCTCGATGCTCACCGATCCCGAGCGCTTGGACGAGATCGAATCCGCGGTGGCGGCGGCGGCCGAAAAGCTGGCCGGACTAGACGATCCCGCGGGTGAGGCCATGGCCCACACCGTTCGAGCGACCTGCCTCGGTCGCCTCGGTCGAATCGGCGACTGCGAAACGGCGTTGGACCACGCACTCACGGCAGCGCGACGTGCGAAGGAACACCGCCGGGTGAACGCCGTGCTGGCGGGTGCGCCACTTGCGGCACTGTGGGGTCCAAACCCGGTGCCCCGCGCGGGCGGTCGGTGTCTCGATGTCGTGCGGCTGCTCCGCATCACGACGGGATCGCCGGTCGTCGAGGCGACGTCGACGCGGTGCCAGGCCGTACTTGATGCGTTACGCGGCCGCGCCGCCGCCGGCCGTAGCCTGCTCGACTCCGCCAGACGCACGCTCACCGAACTCGGCATGCGGCACGCACTACTCGAGGTCGACCAGTTCGCAGGCATCCTCGAGTTGGTCGCCGATGATCCTGCGGCCGCCGAGCCGCACCTACGACGGGCCTACAACGGCTTCCGTCGCATGGGCCTGGACGCCGACACCGCCGAAACCGCCGCGCTGCTGGCCAGAGCTTGTCTCGCGCTCGACAGGGACGCCGAAGCCGACGAATTATGCACGGAGAGTGAGCGTCTCGCCGGCCACGCGCTGAAGGCGTCGATCGCCTGGCGCACGGTTCGGGCGCAGCTGCTGGCGCGCAGCGGTGCTCATGACGAGGCCCGGCGGGTCGCCGAGGAGGCCGTCGCCTGGCCGAGCGCACGGACGCTCTTGGTCGATCACGGCGACGCGTGTCTGGCGCTGGCGACGGTTCTGAGGGCCGCCGGCGACAACGCGGGCGCGCGTGCCGCCGCCGAGCGGGCAGTCGGGTTGTACGAACTGAAAGGGGCTGCGGCACTTGCCGAAAAGGCCCGCAGCATTCTCGGCGCCGAGCTCCCGGCTGTCCCAGGCTCCACCCGAAACGCCGCAGCCGCCGAGCTGGACAACGCGTGCGTGCGAGCGGGCGAACGTGCGCTGGCTGCTATTGATCGCGAGGCTTGGGACGAGTACGAGCAGCTGTTTGCACCCGACGCCGTCGCTCGAGAGTCGCCGGAAGATCAGTCGGGCTTTTCCCAGGTCGACCTCCCATCGGAGGAGTGGCGACATCGGAGTCAGACGCGATTCTCGAGACTGGGGACGTACGCGCCAATCAAGTCGTTATCGCCGTTCGAGGCGAGCGCCTGGCGCTCACTCGATTGGAGTTGGCACTGCCGACGTGAGTCCCGGTGCGCCGCGGGACGAGATTGCTCCAGCTGTACGGCCTCGATGAGGAAGGCCGAATCGCGCTACAGGTGTGTGTTCGACCTCGAAGACATGGACGCCGCGATCGCCGAGCTCGACGCCGCGCACGCCCGGCTCGAGGAGCGACATCCGCGAGCGCCGCTCGAGAACGCGGCGCACCGAGTGCTCGAGCGTTACCTGTCGCACTTCGCCGCCCGCGACTGGGACGCCATGGCGCGAATTGCTGGCCGACGACTTTCTCGGCCGACGATCGTCGCCGCGTGGTGAATGCGCGGCGTTCGACAGCGGTCGAGATACCGAAATCGCGAACGTGCAGTCCATCGCCGACCTCGGCGTGCGTAGAAATAACGTCGACCGCCATCGCGACCCGCGGCGAGCGCCTCGTCCTCGCTCGTCACGACTTGCTCCGTCCGCGAATGGCCCGACGCGTGGCCATAACGGGATGATCGACGTCGTCGAGATCAACGCCGACAACCAGATCTCGGCCCACGTACTGTTCGACCCCGACGACTTCGACGCTGCCATCGCCGAGCTCGACGCCCGGTACCTCGCGGGCGAGGCGGCCGCCCATGCGCACACGTGGTCGCTCATTGCACCGACATCGGCCGGATTCAACCGGCACGAACTCGCCGCGACGACACCGAATTTGGTCACCATCGACCACCGTCGGGCGGCCGCGTTCGAGCCCGGCGACTTGACGGCATATATCCACGCCGGATGGGATATGGACCAAGGCAGCACGACATATATCGAGGATGTGCATCGGCTAAGCAACCTCGGAGCGGTCGTCACCTACGCTGGAAGCGCAACCTCGCAAGAGGGATTCGATGCCGAGTGGCGCGTAGTAGACATCCTGACGATCGACGGCGACCTATTCAATCGCTGCGAGATCTTCGACGAGGCAGACCTCGACGCTGCGCTCGCGCGCTTCGACGAACTCAGCCGTCCGGCGCCGCGGCTGGAAAACGCGGCAAGCCGAGTGCTTCGAGCGCTGGCATGCGTATTTCGCGGCCCGCGACTGGAACGCATGGCCGAGATGCTGGCCGACGACCATTACAGCGACGATCGTCGGCGGGTGATCGACGCCGGCATCCGCCGACGGTCGGGATGCCGAAATCGCGAGACTTGCGGGCGCGGCCGCAGAGTTCGGGCCCATGAACTTGACGTCGTATCGTCATCGCGACCCGTGGCGAGCGCCTCGCCCTCTGTCGTACCCGTTATTCCGGTCGAGATAAGCGACCGGAGGCGTTTCACATCGAGACCCTTCGACATCATCGAGATCGACGCCGACGAGCGGATCGCGGCGCTCGTCACGTTCGACCTCGACGACATCGACGCCGCCTTCGAGGAACTCGACGCCCGGTACCTCGCCGGCGAAGCGGCCGCGTACGCGCACACATGGTCGGTTATCGCGGACACTTACGCCGCGTTCAACCGGCGCGAACTTCCCGACCACGCCGACTGGGTGAGCGTCGACCACCGGCGCGGTTCACCATTCGCACCCGGCGACCTGGACCGCAACGATCCGTGCCTCCTGGGACCTCACACCGGACCTCAGCATCTACATCGAGGCTGTGCATCGGCTCAGCGACCTCGGAGCGGTCGTCACCAATGCGTCGCATGGGACCTCGCAAGAGGGCTTCGACGCCGAGTGGCGGATGGTCCAACTTCTGACGGTCGAAGGCGACCGTGATCAGCCGCTGCGAAATCTTCGACGAGGCAGACCTCGACGCCGCGCTCGCGAGGTTCGACGAACTCAGCCGTCCGGCGCCGCGGCTGGAAAACGCGGCAAGCCGAGTCGTCGAGCGCTACCTGGCGTACTTCGCGGCCCGCGACTGGGACGCCATGGCGGAGATGCTGGCCGACGACTTTTCCGCCGACGATCGCCGCCGGGTCGTGAACGCCGGCGTCCGACACGGTCGGGATGCCGAAATCGCGAACATGCAGGCCATCGCCGAGATCGGGTGCGCAGAACATAACGTCGACCGTCATCGCGACCCGCGGGGAGCGCCTCGTCCTCACTCGTCAGTCGATTCTCGGGCCGACGACTGCGGCCCGAGGCGTTCCACACCGAGGTGCTCGCCGTCGTCGAGATCGACGCCGACAACCGGATCGCGGCGCACGTCGTGTTCGACCTCGACGACATCGACGCCGCCTTCGAGGAACTCGACGCCCGCTACCTCGCCGGCGAAGCGGCCGCCTACGCGCGACACGTGGTCGGTCATCGCGGGGGCCTACGCCGCGCTCAACCGACACGAACTGCCGCCGACGACGCCGGACTGGGTGAACATCGACCACCGGCGCGGCGGCAGCGTTCGCGCCCGGTGACATGACCGCATACATCCGCGCCGCGCTGGGACACTACGCCGGACTTCAGCGTCTACATCGAGGCTGTGCATCGGCTGAGCGACCTCGGAGCGGTCGTCACCCACGCGGCGAACGGGACCTCGCAAGAGGGCTTCGACGCCGAGTGGCGGGAGATCAGCTTCTCGACGGTCGACGGCGACCTGATCAACCGCTGCGAGATGTTCGACGAGGCAGACCTCGACGCCGCGCTCGCAAGGTTCGACGAGCTCAGCCGGCCGGCGCCGCGGCTGGAAAACGCGGCAAGCCGGGTGTACGAGCGCTGCTGAGCGTGCTTCGCCGCCCGCGACTGGGACGCGCATGGCCGAGGCGATGGCCGACGACATATTCCGCGACGATCGCCGTCGGGTCGTGAGCGGCGGGGTCCGACGAGGTCGAGATGCCGCAGATCGCCGACGTGCGGGCGGTCGCCGACCTCGGCGCCAAGCTCGCAGCCATGACCGTCATCGCGATCCGCGGACGAGCGCCTCGCCCTCATTCGAAGCCGCTTCTCGAACGGAGACCAGCGGCCCGAGGCGTTCCACATCGAGTTCGCTCACCATCGTCGAGATCGACGCCGACGACCGGATCGCGGCACACGTCATGTTCGACCCCGACGACCTCGACGCCGCCTTCGAGGAGCTCGACGCCCGATACCTCGCCGGCGAAGCGGCCGCCCACGCGCACACGTGGTCGGTCATCACGGGGGCCTACGCCGCACTCAACCGGCACGAGCTGCCCGCGACGACGCCGGACTGGGTGAACATCGACCACCGCCGAGCGATCAGCGTTCGCGCCCGGTGACCTGACCGCATACATCCGTGCCGCGTGGGACCTCGCGCCCGACATCAGCGTCTACGTCGAGGCCGTGCATCGGCTGAGCGACCTCGGAGCGGTCGTCACCCAGCGTGCGCACGGGAGCTCACACGAGGGCTTCGACGCCGAGTGGCGGGACGATCGACATCTTGACGGTCGAAGGCGACCTGATCAGCCGCTGCGAAGTCTTCGACGAGGCAGACCTCGACGCCGCGCTCGCGAGATTCGACGAGCTCAGCCGACCGGCGCCGCGGCTGGAAAACGCGGCAACGCGCACATACGAGCGCATTCGCACGCACTTTCGTGGCGCGTGACTGGGACGCACTAGCCGAGACGCTGGCCGACGACCATTGCGGCGACGATCGTCGTCGGGTCGTGAATGCCGGGATCCGACACGGTCGGGATGCCGAAATCGCGAGCATGCAGGCGACCGCGGATGTCGGGGTCGCAAGTCTAACGTCGGACGCCATCGCGACCCGCGGGGATCGACTCGCCCTCGTGTCCGTACTCGAGGTGCGACCAGCAGCCCGAGGCGTTTCGACGCCGAGTTGCTCCGCATCGTCGAGATCGACGCCGACGGACGGATCGTGGCGCGCGTCGTGTTCGACCTCGACGACTTCGACGCCGCCTTCGCGGAGCTCGACGCCCGCTACCTCGCCGGCGAAGCGGCCGCCCACGCGCACACCTGGTCGGTCATCGCGGGGGCGCTACGCCGCGCTCAATCGGCACGAGCTACCCGCGACGACACCAGATTGGGTGAACATCGACCACCGACGAGTCGCAAACATCGATGCCCGGAGACATGACCGGCATCTTCTGCGTACAGCGTTGGAAGTCACGCCGGACTTCAGCAGTTACATCGAGACGGTGCATCGGCTGAGCGACCTCGGAGCGGTCGTCACCCAGGTGGCGCACGGGACCTCGCAAGAGGGCTTCGACGCCGAGTGGCGGACGCTCAACGTTCTGACGGTCGAGGGCGACCTGATCAACCGCTGCGAAGTCTTCGACGAGGCAGACCTCGACGCCGCGCTCGCCCGCTTCGACGAACTCAGCCGACCGGCACCGCAGCTGGAAAACGCCGCAAGCCGAGTAGACGACCGCTTCAAGACTTACTTCGCGGCCCGCGACTGGGACGCGATGGCGGAGATACTGGCCGACGACTTTTCCATCGACGATCGCCGTCGGGTCGTGAACATCGGGATCCGACACGGTCGAGATGTCGAGATCGCGAACATGCGGGCCGCCGCCGAGATCGGTGCCAAGGCCTTCACGTTTGTCGTCATTGCGACCCGCGGGGAGCGTCTTGCTCTCAGTCGTATCCGCGCCTTCGGGCCGGGATCAGGGGCCCGAGGCCTTCCATACCGACGCGCTCGGCGTCGTCGAGATCGACGCCGACAACCGGATCGCGGCGCACGTCGCGTTCGACCTCGACGACATCGACGCCGCCTTCGAGGAACTCGATGCCCGATACCTCGCCGGCGAAGCGGCCACCCACGCGCACACATGGTCGGTCATCACGCAGGCTCGGCGCCGCGCTCACCCGGCACGAGCTACCGGCGACGACGCCGGACTGGGTGAACCTCGACCACCGGCGCGGAATCGCTTTCGCGCCCGGGGACATGACCGCATACATCCGTGCCAGTTGGGATCTCGACGCAACAGTTCAGCACCTACATCGAGACTGTGCACCGGCTCAGCGATCTCGGAGCGGTCTTCACTCAAGTTGCTAAAGGGACCTCGCAGGAGGGCTTCGACGCCGAGTGGCGGGTGATCGAAATCATGACGGTCGAAGGCGACTTGATCAACCGCTCCGAATTCTTCGACGAGGCAGACCTCGACGCCGCGATCGCCAGGTTCGACGAATTGAGCCAGCCGGCGCCGCAACTGGAAAACGCCGCAAGCCGAGTGAACGACCGATTGCTCGCGCACTTCACTGCGCGCAACTGGGACGCTATGGCCGAGATTCTGGCCGACGAGCATTTCAGCGATGACCGTCGTCGCGTGGCGAACGTCGGGGTTCGGCAAGGTCGCGATGTCGCGATCGCGAACATGCGGACGATCGGCCGATCTCGGGGTTACGTTCTCGACGTCAAACGTCATTGCGACCCGCGGGGCAGCGCCTCGCCCTCAGTCGTGTCCGGTGGTCGGGCCGCGATCAACGGCCCGAGGAGTTCCACACCGACGTAGCTCAACGTCGTCGAGATCGACGCCGACCAACGGATCGCGGCACGTGTCGTGGTTCGACGCCGATGACCTCGACGCCGCCTTCGCGGAACTCGACGCCCGGTACCTCGCAGGCGAAGCGGCCGCCCACTCGCACACGTGGTCGGTGATCGTCGCGAGGCCTACGCCGCGTTCAACCGGCACGAATTCCCGACGACGACACCGGACTGGGTGAACATCGACCACCGACGAGGGAGAGCGTTCGCGCCCGGCGACCTCTTCGCAACATTGCGCGCCGTGTGGGATCTCGCGCCGGACATCAGCGATCTACATCGAGGCCGTGCATCGGCTGAGCGACCTCGGAGCGGTCGTCACCCACGGTGCGTCCGGGACCTCGCAAGAGGGCTTCGACGCCGAGTGGCGGGAGATCGACCTTCTGACCGTCGAAGGCGATCGGATCAACCGCTGCGAGATCTTCGACGAGGCAGACATCGACGCCGCGCTCGCGCGATTCGACGAACTCAGCCGGCCGGCGCCGCGGCTGGAAAACGCGGCAAGCCGAGTGTACGAGCGCCTCAATGCGTACTTCGCGGCCCGCGACTGGGACGCGATGGCCGAGATCCTGGCCGACGACATTTCCGCCGACGATCGCCGTCGGGTGGTGAACGCCGGGATCCGACACGGTCGAGATGCCGAGATCGCGAACATGCGAGCGATCGCCGAGGTCGGGGTCAACGAACGTCACGTCGACCGTCATTGCGACCCGCGGCGAGCGCCTCGTCCTCAGTCGTGGTCGCTTCTCGGGCCGCGACCAGCGACCCGAGGCGTTCCACACCGAGGCGCTCGGCATCGTCGAGATCGACGCCGACGAGCGGATCGCGGCACGCGTCACGTTCGACCTCGACGACATCGACGCCGCCTTCGCGGAGCTCGACGCTCGGTACCTCGCGGGCGAAGCGGCCGCCCACGCGCACACGTGGTCGGTCATCGCGCGGACCTACGCCGCGTTCAACCGGCACGAACTTCCCGCGACGACGCCGGACTGGGTCAACATCGACCATCGACGCCGCATCACGATCGAGCCGAGCGATCTGGCCGCAATCGTCCGTGCCGCGTGGGACCTCACGCCGGACCTCAGCATCTACATCGAGGCTGTGCATCGGCTGAGCGATCTCGGAGCAGTCGTCACCCAGACGGCGAATGGGACCTCGCAAGAGGGCTTCGACGCCGAGTGGCGAATGATCGACCTTCTCACGGTCGACGGCGACCTGATCAACCGCTGCGAGCTCTTCGACGAGGCAGACCTCGACGCCGCGCTCGCCCGATTCGAGGAACTGCAGCCCGCCGACGCCGCGGCTGGAAAACGCGGCAAGCCGAGTGCATCGAGCGCTACGTGGCGTACTTCGCGGCCCGCGACTGGGCCGCCATGGCCGAAACTACTGGCCGACGACGTCTCGACGGACGATCGTCGTCGGGTCGTGAATGCCGGGTCCGACGCGGTCGAGATGCCGAGATCGCGAACATGCGAGCGATCGCCGACGTCGGGGTCAAGACCATGACGTCGACCGTCATTGCGACCCGCGGCGAGCGCCTCGCCCTCAGTCGTGTCCGTTCTCGGTCGCGACCACGGCCCGAGGTCTGGCGTACGAGGTGCTCACCATCGTCGAGATCGACGCCGACGACCGGATCGTGGCGCGCGTCGCGTTCGACGCCGACGACATCGACGCCGCCTTCGAAGAACTCGACGCCCGCTACCTCGCCGGCGAAGCGGCCGCCCACGCGCACACGTGGTCGGTCATCGCACGGACCTACGCCGCATTCAACCGACGCGAACTCCCCGCGACGACGCCGGACTGGGTGAACATCGACCATCGCCGTGGCAGCGTCATTCGCGCCAGGCGACCTGATCCGCGTATCTCCGTGCCACGTGGGATCTCACGCCGGACATCGACCATTCACATCGAGGCTGTGCATCGGCTGAGCGACCTCGGAGCCGTCGTCACCCACGCGGCGCATGGGATCTCGCAAGAGGGCTTCGACGCCGAGTGGCGGGTGATCAATGTCTTGACGGTCGAAGGCGACCTGATCAACCGCTGCGAAGCTCTTCGACGAGGCAGACCTCGACGCCGCGCTCGCCAGATTCGACGAGCTAAGCGCGCCGGCGCCGCGGCTGGAAAACGCGGCAAGCCAAGTATACGAACGCTTCCAGGCGTACTTCGCGGCCCGCGACTGGGGCGCGCATGGCGGAGCGATGGCCGACGACATATTCGACGACGATCGCCGTCGCGTCGTGAACGCGGGAGTCCGACACGGTCGAGATGCCGATAATCGCGAACATGCGGGCGGTCGCCGACGTCGGGATCACGGACATAACGTCGACCGTCATTGCGACCCGCGGGAGGCGCCTCGCCCTCAGTCGTGAACGCTTCTCGGGTCGCGACCAGCGCGCTGAGGCGTTCTACGCCGACGTACTCGGCATCGTCGAGATCGACGCCGACGACCGGATCGTGGCGCGTGTCGCGTTCGACCCCGACGACATCGACGCCGCCTTCGAGGAACTCGATGCCCGCTACCTCGCCGGCGAAGCGGCCGCCCACGCGCACACATGGTCGCTCGTCAAGGCAGGCCTATGCCGCGTTCAATCGGCGCGAGCTTCCCGCGACGACGCCGGACTGGATGAACATCGACCACCGGCGCGGGACAGGATTCGAGCCGGGCGACGCTGATCGCGTACGTCCGTGCGGCGTGGGACGTCACGCCGGACATCAGCATCTACATCGAGGCCGTGCATCGGCTGAGCAACCTCGGAGCGGTCGTCACCTATGCGGCGAACGGGACCTCGGGAGAGGGTTTCGACGCCGAGTGGCGAGAGATCACGATTCTGACGGTCGAAGGCGACCTGATCAGCCGCTGCGAAATCTTCGACGAGGCAGACCTCGACGCCGCGCTCGCTAGGTTCGACGAACTCAGTCGGCCGGCGCCGCGGCTGGAAAACGCGGCAACCCGAGTAACCGAGCGCCTCCAGGCGCACTTCGCGGCCCGCGACTGGGACGCCATGACGGAGATGCTGGCCGAAGACTTCTACAGCGACGATCGCCGTCGCGTGGTGAACGCGGGCTCCGACACGGTCGGGATGCCGAATCGCGAACATGCGGGCCATCGCCGACGTCGGAGTCACGAATCTCGACGTCTGACCCCATTGCGACCCGCGGGGAACGCCTCGTCCTCGGTCGGCCCGCTATTCGGGCCGCGACCAGCGGCCCGACGCATTCCACAGCCGAGGTGCTCGTCATCATCGAGATCAACGCCGACGAGCAGATCGCGGCACGCGTCGTCTTCGACCCCGACGACATCGACGCCGCGTTCGAAGAGCTCGACGCTCGATACCTCGCCGGCGAAGCGGCCGCGCACTCGCACACGTGGTCGGTCATCGCAGGAGCCTACGCCGGGCTCAACCGCCGCGAACTCGCCGCGACGACGCCGGACTGGGTGAACGTCGACCACCGGCGCGGGATAGCGGCCGCGCGCGGTGATCTGACCCCGTACATCCGTGCCGCGTGGGACGTCATGTCGCACATCAAGGTACACATCGAGGCTGTGCATCGGCTGACGAACCTCGGAGCGGTCGTCACCCGCGTGTCGAAAGGGACCTCACAAGAGGGCTTCGACGCCGAGTGGCGGGAGATCGACGTTACGACGGTCGAAGGCGACCTGATCAACCGCAGCGAGAATATTCGACGAGGCAGACCTCGACGCCGCGCTCGCAAGGTTCGACGAACTCAATGCGCCAGCACCTCTACTTGCGAACGCGGCGATTCGGGCTTGGGCGCGTCAGATCGATGCACTAAATCGCCGCGACGTGGACGGTTTCCTTGCCGGCATCACTGCGGATGGCCGATTGGATGACCGGAGGAAGGGCTTGCGCGCCGTAATGGAGGGGCCAGAGCGGGAGAGGGCATTTCGCGAGCTATTCATGGTGCCGAGCAGCTGGCGCTTGGAGGTGGAGCTGGTTGCCATCAGGGGATCTCGCTTATCGCTGACCCGCGAAAGGTGCCGCGACACAGACGATATCGATCAACCGATCACGATCGAGCTTTTGACCGTCATCGAAGTCGAGCATGGCGACCTGGTGCATGACACCGTCAGCTTCGATCCCGACGACATCGACGCCGCGTTCGAGGAGCTCGACGCCCGCTACCTCGAGGGCGAAGCGGCCGACCACTCGCACACATGGTCGCTTGTCAAGGAGGTCTATGCCGCGTTCAATCGACGCGAGTTACCTCCGACGACACCGGATTGGGTGAACATCGATCGTCGACGCGGGGCGGCCTTCGCGCCCGGCGACGCAATCTCGTACATCCGTGCCGCGTGGGACGTCGCGCCCGACATCAACATCTACATCGAGGCCGTGCATCGGCTGAGCGATCTGGGAGCGGTTGTCACCCAAGTCTCAAAGGGCACCTCGCAGCAGGGATTCGACGCCGAGTGGCGCGAGATCGCGCTTCTGATGTTCGAAGGTGATTCGATCAACCGCTGCGAAATCTTCGACGAGGCTGATCTCGACGCCGCGATCGATAGGTTCGATGAGCTCGATCGGCCGGTGTCGCCACTGGAAAACGCTGCCATCCGGACCTGGAAGCGTCTGGCGGATGCATTCAACCGCCGCGACGTGGACCGTGCACTTGCTGTCACCGCTGAGGACGGACGATACGAAGACCGCCGAAAGGGCCTGCGTGATAAGGGTACTGCGCGCAACGTCTGGCAAACGGTGTTCGACGCGCCCAAGGGTTGGCAGTTGGAGATGGAGCCGGTCGCCATAAGGGGATCGCACCTCGGGCTTACCCGTGGCAGGTTCCGCGACACAGATGACGCCGACCGACCGGTCACAGTCGAATTCGTGACGGTAACCGGGGTCAGCGACGACAACTTGATGCACGACACCGTGGTCTTCGATCCCGACGACATCGATGCCGCCTTCGCCGAGCTTGACGCCCGCTATCTCGCCGGCGAAGCGGCCGCGTACTCGCACACCTGGTCGGCCGTAACCCGGAATGCCGCGGCTTTCAACCAGCGCGAGCCCTTGACGACGACGCCGGACTGGGTAAACATCGACCACCGGCGCGCGACGGCGTTCGAACCCGGCGACATGACCCCAGTACATCCATGCCGACGTGGGAGGTCGCGCCGGACATCAACATCTATATCGAGGCTGCGCATCGGCTGAATGATCTCGGAGCGGTCTTTACCCAGGTGTTGAAAGGCACCTCGCAAGAGGGCTTCGAGGCCGAGTGGCGGGACGTCATCCTTCTCACCGTCGATAGCGACCGGCTCACCCGGTGCGAAATCTTCGACGAGGCGGACCTCGACGCAGCGCTCGCAAGGTTGGACGAACTCAGCCAACCGGCGCCTGACCTCGAGAACGCCGCATCGCGAGTTCTCGCCCGCATGATGGATGCATTCAACTGCCGCGACCTTGACGGCTTCCTTGTTTTCGTCACTGCAGACGGACGATATGAGGATCGGCGAAAAGGGTTACGCGACGAGGGACCGATCAGGCCAGACTTCGCGCGCACGTTGTTTTCCGAGGCGGCTCCGAATTGGCAGGAGGAGAGAGAGCCCATCGCCATCAGGGGACCTCGTCTAGCCCTGTGTCGCGTGATGTATCGCGATCACAGCGAAGTCGACCGGCCGATCGCTGTGGAGGCTCTGCTTCTCACCGAAGTCACCGACGACGAATTGACGTCCCGCGTGGTGATTTTCGATCCTGATGACATCGACGGTGCGATGGCCGAACTCGACGCGCGCGGATCGCTATCTGGCGAGCGGTCGCTCATGCGCCCGGATGGGTGATCATCGCGGGGGCCGGCACCGAGACCGTCAATCTAGACGGAGGCATTCCGACGACACCGGACTGCCACGTACCGTCGACCATCGGCAGCGTCGCAGTCGGCGCCCGGAGATATGACCGCATTCATCAATGCCACGATGGCATCGCCGCCCGACGTCAACCTCGACATCGAGGCGGTGCATCGGCTGAGCAACCTGGGGCCGTCGTGACCAGGTGATGAAGGGACGTCACTGAAGGGCTTCGACGCTCGAGATGTCCGCTGTTGAACCTCATGACGTCGAGGGCGACCTCGTCAACCGGTGTGAACTCTTCGACCGAGGCAGATCTCGACGCCGCGCTCGGCCGGTTCGACGAACTAAGCCGCCTCTCCTGACCGCCAGCCATTGACATGCAGCCGCACAGCTGCCTATGGTGGACATGCAGCCCCGCGGCTGCATGAATGGATATGGCAGAGATGGACGAGGTATTCAGGGCGCTGGCGGACCCCAGCCGGCGTCTGCTGCTCGACAGCCTGAATACACGCAACGGACAGAGCCTGCGCGACCTGTGCGCGGAGTTGTCGATGGCACGGCAGTCGGTCAGCAAGCATCTGGCGGTGCTGGAGGCAGCCAACCTGATCACGACGGTGTGGCGGGGCAGGGAGAAGCTGCATTACCTGAACGCCGAGCCCATCAACGCCATCGCCGACCGCTGGATCAATCAATACGACCGTGCGCGAGTAGAGACACTCGCGGATCTCAAAACAGCATTGGAGACCGAACCGATGAGCAGCAGCCCCGAATTCGTCTACACGACCTACATCCGCACCACGCCGGAGCGGCTCTGGCAGGCGATCACCGACCCCGCGTTCTCAACCCGGTACATGGGCCACGCGATCGTGTCGGATTTCAAGAAGGGATCGACGTACGTGTGGGCCGACAGACGGCCTCGAGATCGCGCACCCGGATCAGGTGATTCTCGAATCGGATCCATACCGGCGGCTCGCGTTCACCTTCCACACGTTCGTGCCCGAACTCAGCAAGCTCGGACTCGACGAGGAGACCATCGCCGCGGCGGCCGCCGAACGCCGCTCGAAGGTGTCGTTCGACATCGAACCGGTGGGAGACCAGGTGAAGTTGACGGTCATCCACGACGACTTCGGACCGGAAAGCACGGTGCGTCGACTCATCTCCGGCGGCTGGCCGTGGAAGCTCTCGAACCTGAAGACCGGCGCTGGAACAGTCATGACGGCCGTGCCCGCGATCGTCGACCGGTCGACGTGGCAGGCACAGATCGATGCGCTACGTGTCCGGGAGAAGGCGCACACCCGCGAAGGTGACGCGATCGCGGCCGCCCGGCGGCGACTTCCCATGGTGGAGGTCGACGCGACGACGCCGCTCGTCGGCCCCGACGGGCACGTCACGTTGCTCGACGCATTCGAGGGCCGGACCCAGCTGATCGCTTACTACTTCATGTGGCACACAGGTCATTCCGCCGCCGAGCAGTGCGAAGGGTGCACCTGGTGCACGACGCACGTCGCCGAGTTGTCCTACCTTCATTCTCGCGACATCACCTACGCGGTCTTCTGTCAGGGTCCGTATGACGAGAGCAGTCGCTACCGGGATTTCATGGGCTGGGACATGCCGTGGTATTCGGCGCAGGAGTCCCTCGACACCCTGCTCGTCGGGCGACAGATCGGCCTGATGCACCTCGTGTGTTACCTCCGGGACGGCGACCGCGTCTTCGAGACCTACTGGACGAACTACCGCGGCGTGGAGGCGATGGATTACAGCTTCGCCCTGATGGACCTCACCGTCTTTCGGACGACAGGAGGAGTGGGAAGACTCGCCGGCCGGTTGGCCGAATACGCCAGATCGCTCGACAACAGCGAACGGGTGCGGGTCAACGGACGCCCGATCGCCCAGTGGTCGCGTATCGAAGCCGGTCGGTCCGATGACCTAACACCGAAATAAGAAGGGAGACAAAAGATGAAGACGCCACCGATCGTGTCGACGCAGGAGTGGGAGACCGCCTGGCAGGAGATGCTGGTCAAGGAGAAGGAGGCGCATGCGCGCCCGCGACGCACTGGCCGCCCAGCGGCGTCGGATGCCATGGACGGCCGTGGACAAGGAGTACGTCTTCGACGGTCCCGATGGCAAGGTGAGCCTGCTCGACCTGTTCGATGGTCGGCGCCAGTTGCTCATCTACCGCGCGTTCGTGGAGCCCGGCACGGGCGACTGGCCCGAGCACGGGTGCGTCGGTTGTTCCTTGATGGCCGACCACGTGCCCAACCTGCTCACCTCAACGCGCGCGACACCACGTTCGTCTACGTCTCGCGCGCAACGCAACCCGAGCTCGAGCGGGTGAAGGCGCGGATGGGCTGGCGGCATCCGTGGTACACCATGACCGACGACTTCGACAAGGACTTCGGCGTCGACGAGTGGCACGGCACCAACGCATTCATCCGCGACGACAACGACCGCGTGTTCCGCACCTACTTCACCACCGGCCGCGGCGACGAGGTGTTCGTCAGCACCTGGAACTTCCTCGACATGACCGCGCTCGGGCGACAGGAGGATTGGGAAGACTCACCCGAGGGCTATCCGCAGTACCCCGCCGTACGAGTGGTGGATCTGGCACGACACCTACGCGGAGCACACGCCGCACCGCTGGTTCGGCGATCCGGACCCGAATGACCCAACGACCAACGGCCGCCACGCAAGGACGCTTAGGACGGTACGCTCGCCAACGCTTGGTCGACGATCTCCGACCACCGTCGTGCGTCGACGAATTCGTATGCCGTATCTCCGCCGAATGCGCTGGCGATCACGATGTCCGGTTCGACGGTGCTCAGCAACTTGATGCTGTCGCGTAGCGCCGCGCCGTCGCCCCGACCCGGCACCAGGTACGTCGCCCAGGTGCCATCACCGGTCGGGAACATGGTGTCACCGGTGAACAGATACCTCTCACCGCCGACGCCCGTGACGACATGAGCATGTGCTTCCGGGCGAATGACCCGGCGTGGGAAGCACTTCCACGTCGTTGGCGTCGACGCCTCTCACGGCCTCCATCGGAACATCGACGTGCCCGTGCTTGCTGATCGCCTCGAGTTCGGCCGACGGCGCATGCAGGCGGCGGGCGAAGCGGTCTGCGATCCGGCCCAGGTTGGGTCCCGCCTCGTCCTGATGCGAAAGGTACTGAGCGGTGACACCGCCGAGGGCGTCGATGGCGTCGAACTCCGCATCGGTGGCGGGGCAGTAGAACAGCACATTGCCTGCCGGCCGGCGCCACAGATAGGCGTGCGTGGTCAATCCGGGGAACGGTGAGTCTGTGCGGGTTTGAAAGAGGTCGTCGTGGATCTGGGTCAATGTAGCCATGACTTCACCCTGCTTCCTCAACCATTGTTGAGGTCATGCGGCCGTCGAGGTCGGGCGCCAGCCGAGCGCGCGCTCGAGCGCGAGCCCGGTGCCGTGAATCGCGCCCCAGGCGACGAAGGTCCACGCGGCGCCGTGCCAGAGGCCGCCGAGCAGCATGGTCAGCATCAGGTTGCGGTAGGTCATCCACGTTCCCTTGCGGCTGCCGCCGAGCGGGATGTAGAGGTAGTCGCGGAGCCAGCGCGAGAGCGTCATGTGCCAGCGCCGCCAGAAGTCCTGCAGCGAGACCGCGGTGTACGGCGAGGCGAAGTTCTGCGGGAACTGAAACCCGAGCAGCAGGGCGACGCCGATCGCGATGTTCGTGTACCCGCAGAAGTCGGCGAAGATCTGGACCGCGTAGCCGTAGACGCCCACCAGCACCTCGAGCGACGAGTGCCGGTTCGGCGCCGCGAACACGTCGTCGACGATGTGCGTCGCAAGGTGGTTCGCGATCACGACCTTCAGGAACAGGCCGACGACGATCAGCACGAACGCGCGAGAGACGTCGACTCGCCGCGGGTCGCGAGGCCGCTCGAGCTGGGGCAGCAGCTCGCTCGCGCGGACGATCGGGCCGGCCACGAGGTGCGGGAAGAACGCCTGGAAGACCGCGAAGCGGGCGAGGGAGGCCGGCACGAGGATCCCGCGGTAGGTGTCGACGACGTACGAGATCGCCATGAACGTGAAGAAGGAGATCCCGACGGGCAGGACGACGTGCGTGATCCACGACATCCCGAACACGTTGTCCGCGGAGCTGAGGAAGAAGTTCGCGTACTTGAAGTAACCGAGTAGCCCGAGGTCGAATGCGAGCGCGAGGGCCAGCAACGTCTTGCGTGCGGCGATCGTCGACGCCCGATGGATCGCGACGGCCAGCACGTGGTTGACGATTGTCGAGCCGGCGAGCAGGAAGACGAAGCGCCAGTCCCACCAGCCGTAGAAGACGTAGCTCGCGAGCAGGATCCAGACCTGCCAGGCGCGCTGGTACGGCATCAGCGCCCACGACACCGGCAGGACGATCAGGAAGAAGAGCGCGAAGGTGACGGTGGGGAAGAGCACGCGCCGGTCAGCGCAACCGCAGCAGGAGCTTTCGCGTGCCCGTCTGACCGATGGCGTCCTTCACGCGCACGACGACCGTGTAGACGCCGCGCTTCGTCGTCCGCGGCGCGCCGGAGATGACGCCGGTGCTGCGCAGGTGCAGCCCGATCGGCAGGCGGCCGGTCAGCGACCAGGTGTATGGGCCGAGCCCGCCCGCGGCGGCGAGGCTCGAGCGGTACGCGTGCAGCCGCCGCGCCGTGGGCAGGGCCGTCGTCTTCACGCGTACCGGTTGGGCCGCGACACCGGCGGCGACGAGCTTGTCGTGGATCAGGCCCGCCATTGCCCGCGACCCGGGTTGGAGCAGATGGATGCCGTCGGCCTGGAACCATTCGGGATGGCTGCGCGAGTAGACGTTCCAGTCGATGACGCTCATGTCCGAACGCTTCGCGGCAGCAGCGTTGATCTCGTCGTTCATGTTGATGTACGGGTGATGGGCTGCGCGCATCGTCAACCAGAAGATGCGCTTCACGGACGCAGCGTCGAGTGCGGCGAGCGTGTCGTCGATCTCGCTTGCGTAGTGGTCCTCGAAATCGTTGTAACCGACCGCGATCACGACGGTCGGGCCGACGGCCGCTCCGAGCCGCTTGATCACCTCGACCACGGTCGGTGGATTGGGCGGGCAGCTCTGGTCGACGAGACGCCGGCACGGCGCCACATCGACGTCGAGGTCGCTCCCCATGCGCAGGACGCGCATCGCATCGGTGTCGCCGGGGATCGCTGTCGCGACCGAGTCGCCGATCAGGGTGACGTGGGCCAACCCGCCGGCGCCGGCGAGGGCTCCCGCGGGTAGCGGCGCGCCGAGCGGCACGACGAGCAGCGCTGCCGCCGCGAGCGGGAGCAGGACGCGCCGTGGACACCTGGTTGCGCTCATGCGCGCAGTCTGACTGCTGGCGCCGAGCGGCTGTTGACCTTGCCTGCGGCGGTGGGGTGCCTGGGCGTGCCGCTACCGTTGCCGCTCGTGGGCGAGCTCTCTTCGACGCAGTTCCTGATCGCCTTCCTCGGCGCAGCGGGGGCAGGCACAGGTGTCTTCTTCCACGCCGAGCGGAACCGCATCGCGCACCCATCGGCCTGGGCGAGCTTCGTCTTCCTCTTCCTCATCATCGGGCTCCCCGCCTACGTGCTCAAGGTACGGCGGGTGCGGCGCGCACGTCGCCGCAGCATGTGATCGATCAGCTCGCCGTCGTGAGAGGCGCAGCCTCCACTGCGCCGGTTGTCTCGGGTGTCGCCGGCGCCTGCTCGCGGCGGCGCAGGATCGCCTTGCGGATCTCCGAGGCCACGACGGCCGTGAGGGCGGCGACGATGCAGATCAGCCACTGGTGGAGCGTCAGCGGAACCGTTTCGAGGATCCGGTTCAGCAAGTCGAGTTGCGGCGCGAGGATGATTGCGATCAACGAGGCGCCTGAGAAGTACAAGAACTTTCGGTCGCGGAGCACGTCGAGGCTGAACGCCGACTGCAACTCGTCTCGTTCGCAGAACGAGTAGAACAGATTGGCCAGGGCGAACGACGTCATGCCGAGCGTGCGGGCGGTAGTCGTGTCGTAGTGGTCGTCGCCCCACGCGATCACGCCGATCGTGGTCGCGCCCATGACGAGTCCGATGAAGCCCAGCCACAGCATCAGGTTGGTTGGCAGGATCCGCTGCTCCGGGTTGCGTGGCTTGCGCTTCATCAGCCCGCCGGCGGGCTCTCCGTAGCCAAGCCCGATCGCCTGGAAGACCTGGGTCGTGAAGTTGATCCACAGCGTCTGCAGCGGAACGAACGCGACACCGCCCACGACGTTGAAGATCGCTGCTCCGAGGAACGTGACGACCAGGCCGAACAGCACGCCCATCTGGAAGCGGACGTACTTCGTCAGGTTGTCGTAGAGGCCGCGACCGAGCTCGACGGCCTTGACGATCGTCGCAAAGTTGTCGTCGGTGAGGATCATCGCCGCGGCCTCTTTCGAGACCTCGGTGCCGGTGATTCCCATCGCGATGCCGATGTCCGCGCGCTTCAGCGCGGGAGCGTCGTTGACCCCGTCTCCGGTCATCGCGACGATGTGACCCTTGCTCTTCAGCATGTCGACGAGACGCACCTTGTGCTCCGGCGTCACCCTCGCGATCACGCCGATCTCGTCGATGTGCGCCCGCAGCTCCTCGTCGCTCATCGCTCCGAACTCCGCACCGGTGATCGCCCGGCCCTTGATGCCGAGCTTGTTCGCGATCGCGGCGGCGGTGACGGCGTGGTCGCCGGTGATCATCCGGACCTGGATGCCCGCCGAATGCGCCTGTGCGATCGCGTCCTTGGCCGTCGGCCGCGGCGGATCGACGATGCCGACGAGCGCGAGCAGGGTGAGGCCGTCAAGCAAAGGGAGCAGGTCGGCGTTCGGATCGAACGTCGCGGGGTCGAAGTCCTTGCGCGCGGTTGCGAGCACTCGTAGACCCTGCTCTCCGAGGCGCGCGTTCTCCGCCTCGTAGCGTCCCGCGCATCGCGTCGTCGACCGCGATCGCATGCAGGTCGTCGGGACTGAGCGTCGCCGTTCCACGAACGAGCACCTGGTCCGGCGCGCCCTTGACGAAACAGCGGACGACGTCGTGGCCGGACTCGTCCTGCATCCGGTGGAATGTCGCCATCAGCTTGTACGCCGTATCGAATGGCAGCTCCGCGACGCGCGGGTACTTCTCTCGCGTCGCCGACGAGTCGAGCCCTCCCTTCTCGCCCAGCACGACGAGTGCGCCCTCGGTCGGGTCGCCGATCATCTCGCCGTCGTGCACGACGGCGTCGCACGCCAGGATCAGGGGCAGCATGAACTGCTCGAGATCGACGTCGCTCTGCCCGGCGACCCGCTTGATCCTGCCCTCGGTGGAGTAGCCGTTGCCGTCGATCGTGTACTGGCGGCCCGGGATCGTCAGCTCGACCGCGGTCATCTGGTTGAGCGTCAGCGTCCCCGTCTTGTCCGAGTTGATCGCCGATGTCGAGCCGAGCGTCTCCGTCGAGCGGAGGCGCTTCATGATCGCGTTCGCTTCAGCGAGCCTCTGCGTCCCCATCGAGAGGATCGCCGTCACGACGGCCGGCAGGCCCGTGGGGATCGCTGCGATCGCGAACGCGATCGCAGCCAGGAAGACCGTCTTGAACGACTCGCCGCGCGACATGTTCAGGACGATCGAGATCACCAGGGCGCTGCCCGAGATGACGAGGATCTGGCTCGTCAGCTTGCTGAGTTGCCTCGTCAGGGGCGAGTCCTGATCGCTCTCCTGCGCCAGCATGCCCGAGATGTGACCGACCTCGGTCGCCATGCCCGTGGTCGTGACGACGAACTCGCCGGCGCCTCGCGTGACGTTCGTGTTCATGTAGACCATGTCGGTCCGGTCGCCCAGAGGTGCGTCCAGCTGCTTGACGGCATCGATCCCCTTCGGAACCGGCATGCTCTCGCCCGTCAGCGCCGACTCGGCTACCTCGAGCGTCGCCGCCTTCAGCAGCCGGCCGTCCGCCGGGACGACGTCTCCGGCCTCGATCGAGACCACGTCGCCCGGGACGAGCTGCTCCGCCGGGATCTGGACCAGATCGCCACCACGGAGGACCCGCGCCTTGATGATCATCATCTTCTGCAGGGCCGCGACCGCCGCTGCCGCCTTGCCCTCCTGGTTGAGGCCGAGGACGGCGTTGAACAAGCGTCAGGAAGAGCAGGACGAGACCGGTGCCGAGCTCGTGCAGCGGCCAGATGCTCCCGATGCCGGCGACCAGCAGGACGATCTGCATCGGGTCGCGGTACTGGCGCACGAACGCGCGCCAGCGGGGCTCGCCCTCGGCCGCGACGAATGAATTCGGGCCGTACTGGGCGAACCGCCGTTCTGCCTCCTCGGGTGCAAGACCGGCATGGGTGTCGACGCCCAGCTGGCTGGCGACGTCCTCGCCCGGCAATGCGAACCACTTCGTGTCGTCCTTCGCTGCCTGGGGTGCTGGTGCAACCGTCGCCATCGTCGCCTCCTTACCTGGTCTCGGCCGTGTCGAGAGTGATCGTCGTTCCGGCCTCGCCTCGCAGCAGGGCTGCAGTGTCGTTGATCGAGCCGATCGCCGCAATGCCACCGGTGCGCTCGGCGAACATGCACGCGGCGCGCACCTTCGGTCCCATCGATCCTTCGGCGAACTCGACCCCGGCGAGCTCGCTCGGCGAGGCGCGGCGGATCGCATGCTGATCGGGAGTGCCCCAGCCGGAGTAGACGGCATCGACGTCCGTCGCGATGATCACCGCATCGGCCTTCAGATCGACGGCAAGCAGCGCGGTCGCGAAATCCTTGTCGATCACCGCCTCGACGCCGACGAGCCGCCGACCGGCCGGTGCGGGCTCATCCGTGTACATCACCGGTATGCCTCCGCCGCCTGCGCAGATGACGACGCAGCCCTTGTCGAGCAGCCACTCGAGTGGCTCGAGCCCGAAGATGCGCTGTGGCATCGGGGAAGGAACGACGCGTCGGAAGCTGTCGCCGTCGGGTTTGAACGTCCAGCCTTTCTCGGCTGCGAGCTGATCTGCCTCGTTCTTCTTGTAGATCGGGCCGATCGGCTTCGTCGGGTTCGAGAACGCTGGATCTGCCCCGTCGACCTCGACGAGCGTCAGCAACGACGCGAGTCGCACCTCGATCGGCAACTCGTTTCCGAGCTCCTGCTGCAGGATGTAGCCGATCATGCCCTCGGTCTGCGCGCCGAGGACGTCCATCGGGTACGGCTCGACGGCGGTGTAGGCCGACCCTTGCAGCGCGAGCAAGCCGACCTGCGGCCCGTTGCCGTGCGAGACGACGAGCTCGTGCTCGAGCGCGAGTGGTGCGAGAGCACGACACGCGGTCTGGGCGTTCGCCCGCTGGTTCTCGGCCGTCAGGGGCTGCCCACGCTGGAGGAGCGCGTTTCCTCCAAGGGCGACGACGACGCGCATCCGGTCAGCTCCCGAGTGTGGCGACCATGACCGCCTTGATCGTGTGCAGCCGGTTCTCGGCCTCGTCGAAGACGAGGGAAGCGGGCGATTCGAACACGTCCTCGGTCACCTCGAGCGCGTCCATCCCGAACTTCTCGAAGATCTCCTTGCCTACTTGCGTTTCCGTGTTGTGGAAGGCCGGCAGGCAGTGCATGAACTTCACATCGGGATTGCCCGTCAGCTCGATCGTCTTGGCGTTGATCTGGTAGGGCGTGAGCAGCTCGATCCTCTCCGCCCAGACCTCGTCGGCTTCGCCCATCGAGACCCAGACATCGGTGAGCAGGGCGTCGGCGCCGCGAACGGCCTCCGCGACGTCGTCGGTGACCGTGATCGTCGCGCCCGTCTCGGCCGCGACCGCGCGTGCGAGCTCGACGATCTCGTCGCGGGGCCAGAGGGATTTCGGGCTTGCGATCCGGACGTCCATCCCGAGCTTCGCGCCCCCGATCAGGTACGAGTCGGCCATGTTGAAGCGGGCGTCACCCAGGTAGCAGAAGACCACTTCGCCCAGCGGCTTCGGGATGTGCTCCTTGAATGTCAGGAAGTCGGCGAGGATCTGGGTCGGGTGCCATTCGTCGGTCAGCCCGTTGTAGACGGGGACACCGGACCACTGCGCGAGCTCTTCGGCGGCGGTCTGGTCGAAGCCACGGAACTCGATCGCGTCGTACATCCGTCCGAGCACGCGAGCCGTGTCCTTGACGGTCTCCTTGTGCCCCATGTGCGATCCGGAAGGGCCGAGGAACGTGACATGGGCGCCCTGGTCGAACGCGGCGACCTCGAACGCGCAGCGCGTCCGCGTCGAGTCCTTTTCGAAGATCAGGACAATCTCCTTGCCGACCAGTTTCTGCTCCTCCCGCCCTTCGCGTTTCGCGGCCTTCAGCTCGGCGGCGAGATCGACGAGATACGAGATCTCCTCCGGGCTGAAGTCGGCCAGCCTGAGCAGGTGCTTGCCGTGCAGGTCGATAACGGTGCTCATCTCGTGACTCCTTTCACGCGTCCCGAGTGACGGGACAGGTCATGCAGTGGCCGCCGCCGCGACCGCGGCCGAGCTCCTGGCCGGCGATCGCCAGCACCTCGACGCCTGCCTTGGCGAGCTTCGCGTTGGTTGCTTCGTTCCGTTCGTAAGCGACAACGACGCCGGGTGAAAGCGCGACGACGTTGTTGCCGTCGTCCCACTGGGTCCGTTCGGCCTCGAACTCGTCTCCGGCCGTCGTCACGACCTTCAGGTCCTCGATGCCGAGCGTGTCCTTGACCTCGTCGAGGAACGACCGCTTCGAGATCTCGGCCTTGACACCGCCGTTCCCGTCGGGCCGGTAGAGGATGGGGAGGATCTCGGAGACGACCGGCTCGTAGATCGTCACGACATTCCGATCGCAGAACGTGAAGACCGTGTCGAGGTGCATGGCGGCGCGTCCCTTCGGCATCTGCGCGCCGACCACGACCCGCGCCGCATCTGCTGCGAAGAGGTTCTGGGCCAGGATGCTGACGGCGCGTGCCGTCGTCCGCTCACCCTGCCCGACGAGGACGACGCGGTCTCCGACCGGCATGACGTCCCCGCCCTCGATCGACGCGCTTCCCCAGTCGTGGTCGAAGCCGCCGTACCAGATCTGAAAACCCGCCTCGCGAAAGCGCGGATGGAAGCGATAGACGGCCTCGAGATTCAGTGTCTCGTGCTGCCGGGCGGGCCAGAACATCTGGTTGATCGAGACGCCGCCGTAGATCCAGGCACTCGTGTCACGCATGAAGAGCTGGTTCGGCAGAGGCGCGATCACGAAGTCTGTCGGGCGCAGTGCGCCTTTCACCGCGGACGCGACGGAGTCGGGCAGCTCCTGCACGGTGACACCCCCGGTGAGCCGCGTGGCCAGTTCGTCTGCGGGCATCTCCGTCATCCACGCGATCAGGTCGGTTGCGAACATCACGGTCGCTTCTTCCGGACGCAGCCGCCGGGAGAGCACCCACTCACGCGCGTCCGCCTGCTCGAGCGTCTCAGCGAGCAGGTCGTGGAAGAGCAGCACCTCGACGCCTCGCTCCCGCATCAGGTCGACGAAGGCGTCGTGCTCCTGACGCGCTCTGCGCACCCAGATCACGTCGTCGAACAGCAGGTCGTGGCAGTTCGTCGGCGAGAGCCGCTCGTGGGCGAGGTCGGGCCGATGCACGATCACCGTCCGCAGCGTTCCGACCTCCGAGTTTGCTCCGATGGCGGTTGCGGTGTCGGTGGACATTGAGGCAGCTCCTTTCACGTGCGATCGGCGATGCGAGGAGGTCTATCAGCCGATCGCCGCTGCGCTGCCGAGGAACACGCAGTTGCTGACGGAGACGGCTGCGAGGAACGGCGGTACGGATTTCGGGTAGCGGAGGTAGCCGACCTCTGAAAGCGATAGGCCGCCCTTGATCACGGCCTCGTGGTCCACCCCGGCGCCGGCATCGGCCATCGGATCAAGTATTCGCGCAAAGCTGAGAGAGGATGCCGCTCGCGCGGCGGAATCACCTTGGTGATTCCGCTTGCGGCCGGATCCGCCGACGGATACTCACAATCGTCACATGTCGGCGCCAGACGATTCAGTTCGCGCCGAGCTCGCCCCGACGAACGAGTCGACGGTCGAGTTCCTGCTCCAGTTCGCCCGAACCGCCCACCGTGCCGGGTATCCGACGGCTGACCTCGAGGAGCGTCTCGGCTCGCTGGCCGACGTTCTCGGGCTCGAAGCAGCACAGATCTCTGCGACACCGACGCTGCTCGAGCTGTCGTTCGGCTTGCTGCCGCGCCAGCGCAACTACTCCTTGCGCGTGCGGCCGACGACCGTCGACCTCGATGCGATCACGCGGCTCGAGGAACTCGCGCAAGACGTCGGCGAGCATCAGCTCGCCGTTGCTGCGGCGCTGGAGCGGCTCACGGAGATCGACGCCGAACCGTTGCGCCGGCGGTGGTACGTCGAGCTCGGCGCATATGCCCTCGCAGGTGGCGCGGTGACGCCCGTCCTCGGCGGCGGGTGGCGCGAGGTCGTGTCCGGCGCGGTCGTCGGGCTGTTGGTGGGCGTCGTCGCGTTGCTCGCCAGGCGGACCGCTCGTGCAGAGCCGATGGTGTCGCCGCTCGCAGGCGTCGTCGCGAGCTTCAGCGCCGCCGTGATCGTCCAGCTCGGTCTGGACGCGTCGCCCAACACGGTAACCCTGGCGGCTCTGATCACGTTTCTGCCCGGGATGTCGCTGACGATCGGCGTCCGCGAGCTCGCGACGGAGCATCTCCAATCGGGCGTGGCAAATACGGCAAACGCCTTGATCCAGCTGCTGGGTCTCGTGTTCGGCGTCGGCGTCGGGCGTTCACTCGCGACCCAGTGGTTCGGAATCGTCAAACACACCGTCTCGCACCCGGCCTTCTCGGGCACGCACCTCGTCGCGGCGCTCGCAGCTGGACTTGCGTTCACGGTCACCCTGCGTGCGTCGTTCAAGGCAGCGCCGACGATGTGCGCGGCGACGCTCCTCGCCGTCGCCGTCAGCGCGATCGGGAGATCGCTGTTCGGGCCCCCAGCCGGGACGTTCGCCGCGGCGCTCGCGATCGGGCTCGTCGGAGGTCTGCTCGCGGGGCGGCTGCATCGGCCGGCGCTCGTCTTCATCGTTCCAGGGGTGCTGATGCTGGTGCCCGGAAGCACCGGGTTCAACAGCGTGCTCCAGCTCCTGACCGGCAACACGGTGAGCGGCATCGACGCGGGCTTCAATGCGTTCGTGACCGCGATGGCGATCTCGTACGGGTTGATGGTCTCCACCGTGATCTTGCCTTCGCGCCTCGCCCGCTGACGGACGCTTCGGAGCTCAGAGGACCGCATCCGCCGACAAACGGAATCACCTGGGTGACCGTCGCGTCTTTCCTGTCAGGGTCGGCGCGCGAGGGGCAATCATCTGCCGATGGCGGCTCGTGACTACCAGGTCATCGTCGGGGGAGAGTTGAGCGACGATACGGCCACGGTCTTCAAGGGGATGACCCTGGAACGAAGCGGCGGCAACACCATTTTGATCGGCCGCATGCGCGACCAGGCCGAGTTGCAAGGGGTTCTGACACGCATCTCTGATCTCGGGCTCACGCTTCTGAGCGCGAAGAGCCTCGACGACTGACCGGCGACGGCCTTAGCCATGCCGGGCTGAACGACGGCGGTTCCGCCGCGTTCTACTCCCGCGAGGCGTTCGGACAGCGTCTCGGCGGATTCATCTACGGCACGATCGTCGTCCTCTCTGCGGTCATCGCGGGCGCACGGATCTACCCCGACGCCCCGGGACACGTCGCGACGTTCGTGGTCGTCGCGACGCTCGTCCTCTGGCTCGCGCACGTCTACTCACACGCCGTGACGTTCAGCGTCACCCACGACCAGCACCTGAGTCGCGCGGAGGTCGGTCACGTTGCGCGCCAGGAAGCTTCCATTCTCGAGGCCGCGGTCCCCTCTGTCGTCGCGCTGCTGCTCGGGGTGGTCGGCTTCTTGTCAGAGGACGTCTCGGTCTGGCTTGCGTTCGGGCTCGGAGTGGCCGTGCTCGCCGCGCAGGGGTTCGTCTTCGCCCGCGTGGAACACCTCGGCCCTGCCGCGACGGCTGCGGTGGTGGCCTTGAACCTCGGCCTCGCGGTGCTCCTCATCTGGCTGAAGCTGCTCGTCGGCCACCACTGAATGGGTCAGCCCAGGTGTGTCCAGAAGGCCGAGCACCGTCGCTCGCGCCACTGCCTCGGCGCGTGAGTTGACGCCGAGCTTCCTGTAGATCGCTCGCGTGTGAGTGTGGACGGTGTTGGCCGAGAGGAACAGCTGACCGCCGATGTCGCGCGCCGACAGCTCGGAGCTCAGCAGCCGCAGCACCGCGAGCTCGGCCTCGCTCGGGCTCGCGAGCACCTCGCCCTGGTCGGCGCGAGCACTTGCCTGCACGAGCTCTCGCTCGACCTCGGACGCGAGCTTCGGCAGCGTCCCTGAGTCCTCGACCTCGGCGAGCTCCAGGCGTGCGACGTGCAGTGCGGTGGCCGCCTCACCGACGCGGCCACGGCGACAGCGGACGCGCGCGAGGAGCAGCAGCAGCCACGCATGGTGAAGGGTCGGCAGCTCGTCATGAAAGAAGCGTTCGGCGGAGACCAGCTCGCGCTCCGCGTCCACGAGCCTGCCCTCGGCAGCCTCGACGACGCCGCAGGTGGCGTAGGCCACCGCGCCGACCCAGCTGCGACTGCTGTGAATCGCTCCGATCAACGCTTTCGCCTTCGCAGCATGTGCACGAGCGGCATCGAAGAGGCCGCGGTCGACGTCGACCAGCGCCAGCGTCGCCCTGGCAATCGCGTGCGCCGTCGGGCGGCGCTCGGCCTCCGGGTGCGCGAGCGCCCGCTGTGCCGCAGCCGACGCCGCACCCAGGTCGCCCGCGAAATAGAGGGCGTGTGCCAGGCCCGCCAAGGAGGCGACGAGCACGTCGTCCGCTTCGCGCTCGGCGATTGCGACGGCACGGCGGCCATCCTCGACACTCGCCTCGACTCCCTCGTCGAAGGTGAACGCCCGGACCATCTTGATCCCAGCGTCGACGTACGGCGTGAACCGTGCCCGGCCTTCTGTTCGCCCGCGTTCGGCGAGCTGGAGAAAGCGACGCCGTTCGATCGTTCGCGGCCCGGCGAGGCTGACGGCGGTTGCCGCCGCCATTGCCAGCTCGGGGTGCTCCACCAGTTTCTCGTCCGGCAGCAGCTTGACCCAACGGACGAGCGTGTGGGTGCTGCCGCTGCGGATCGCGGCGAGATGGTGGTCCGACACGACCGTGGCGAGCAGCTCGTAGTCGCGTGCGGCGGCAGCATGCTCGACCGCCTCGGCCACCAGCCCCTGGGCGAGGAACCACAGGGCAGCCCGTCGATGGATCTCCAGTGGGGCGCCGGCGTCGTGTGCTTCGAGCTGCGCCTCTGCGAACTCGGCGAAGAGGGGATGGACACGAAACCAGCCCCCGTGCTCCAGACGGGCGACCAAGAGGTTCGAGTGCTCGAGTGCCGCGAGTCTCGAGCTCGCGTCGGACTGTTCGAACACGGTGTCGCAGAGGTCGGCGGTGAAGTGGCCGAGGACCGACGTACGCAGCAAGAACCACCGCGACGTCTCGTCGAGGGAGCCGAGAATCTCGTGGTTCAGGTAGTCGGCGACGAAGCGGTGATCGCCGCCGAACTCGCGGACCGCAGCATGCGGATTCTCGACGCCGCGGAGCCAGAGCAACGAGAGGTAGAGGGCGCCCGGCCAGCCCTCTGTTCGCTCGCGGAGTACCTCGACCTCGTCTGGCTCGAGCGCAAGCCCTCCCTGTTCGACCAGCAGCTCGTTCGACTCCTCACTCGTGAATGCGAGGTCGCTCGCCCGAACCTCGGCAAGCGCACCGCTGGCCCGAAGTCGCGCAAGGTTGAGCGACGGGTCGGTCCGCGTCAGCACCAGCAAGCGGGTCGTCGGCGGCAGGTGCTCGAGTGCGTAGTCGATCGACTCGAGGCACTGGAGGTCGGTGATGCACTGGAAGTCGTCGAGCACGACCGTGAGGGGGGCTCCGAGTCGCGCGACGCCGTTCACGAGCTCGATCACCGCGCTCTCGAGGACGCCGCCGGGCGTCTTGAGGCGCTGCAGAGCGCCGCGGCCCAGGCCGCCACGTACACGGTCGACGGCCAAGGCGACACAGGCCCAGAACCGCAGAGGATCGTTGTCGCTGACGTCGAGCGTGACCCAGGCAACGTCGCCCGAGCTGCGGGCGTGCCACGTACGGGCCGCAACCGTCTTCCCGTATCCCGGAGGGGCCGCGACGAGAGTGAGCGACACGTCGTCTCGCGCGAGCGCTTGCTGGATGCGTGGGCGCGCGACCATCTCGGCCCGCAGCCTGGGCGGGAGCAGCTTCGTCTCGGCGAGTGGCAGCGCCTCGTGTTCGGTGCGGGGGGCCATGCCTGCGACTAGCGGAGGGCCGCTCGTGTGACATCGACCCGCCGAAGGGAGAGCAGGCCGTCGCCCTTCTGAGCAAATCGCATCACCATAAGGACCCCCTTCGATCGACGCGTCGATCACGATGATCCGGTCGCGACGCTCGGGGCGACATCACCCCATCCGCATGAAGCTCGGCGGTTCTCAAGCTAGGATGCGCAGTAGTGCGAGCGATCCCGGAGGGCACGTGAGCGTTCGCGGCGCCGCGTTCATCGGCATCGGCTCGATGGTCGGGGCGGGCATCTTCGCGCTCCTCGGTCAGGCAGCGGTCATCGCCGGCGCAGGCGTCTGGCTCTCGTTCCTGCTTGCCGGGCTCGTCACGATGCTGCTCGCGTACAACGTCGTCAAGCTCGGGATCCGGTATCCGTCCGAGGGCGGCCTGATCGAGTACCTGCGGCAGGGCTTCGGGAACGGGCGGCTGCTCGGGATCGCTGCGTGGCTCGGCTACGCCGCCGCCTTCGTGGTCGTGGCCGGCATGCTCGCCGTCTCCTTCGGGGCCTATGCGGTGACGCTGTTCATCGGCGACGACGCCTGGAGCGGCTGGGACAACGTGTTCGCGTCGCTGGTGATCGTGGCGATGACTATTGTCAACATGATCGGGGCGACCTTCGTCGCGCGCGCCGCATCCGTGATGGTGGTCGTCCTGCTGTGCGTCTTTGCGGTCTTCATCGTTGTGACGATCTCCGACGTCAACTGGGATCTCCTCGCGTTCAGCGGCTATCCGTCGTTCTCGAAGATCATCGCCAGCATCGCGTTGACGTTCTTCGCGTTCCTCGGCTTCGGCGTGATGACCTTCACGGTTGCCAGCCTCCGCGACCCCGAGCGCGAGCTGCCAAGAGCGGTGGCACTGGCGCTGGGATTGACGACGGCCACCTACGTCTTGATCTCGATCGGCGTCTTCGGGACGCTCACAGTCGACCAGGCAATCGGCTACGGAGAGACGGCGATCGCCGAGGCCGCGAGGCCGACGCTCGGCGATGCCGGGTTCACGCTGATGGCCATCGCCGCACTGATCGCGACGGCCGGCGCAACGAACGGGACGCTCTTCGGCTCGGCGAGCCTGAGCAGCTTCCTGGCTGAGCTCGGGCAGTTTCCGCCTCTGCTCGGGACCCGCTCACGGCTCGGTAAGCACGGGGGCCTGCTCGTCACCTCGATCCTCGCGCTCCTGCTTGCGAACTTCGTCGACCTCTCCGCGATCGCCTCGGTCGGAAGTGCGTGCTCGCTTGTCGTCTTCTTGCTGGTCGGCCTCGCCGGCTACCGGCTGAGGGCCCACACTGGGGCGTCCGCCGCAATCGTT
The DNA here is from genome assembly GCA_963721495.1 of uncultured Actinomycetota bacterium. Classification (GTDB taxonomy): domain Bacteria; phylum Actinomycetota; class Actinomycetes; order Mycobacteriales; family Mycobacteriaceae; genus Mycobacterium. The sequence goes on from CAVRMG010000011.1 coordinate 317,296, forward strand.
CTACTCGGCATCGCGGTGACCGCGGTTGTGCTCGGATTCTTCGCTGTCGACCTGCTCCGCAACGCTCCCGAGACCTTCGTGGCCATCGTCGCGATGACGGTGCTGGCGGTCGTGCTGGACACCGTCTGGAAACGGGTCAGAGACCGCGACGCCGACACGGCTCCGACGAGCTTGCCGAGCGGCTCCGTCTGATCGGCAAAACGCAATCACCCATGTGAACGGCCGGGTCTTGCGCTCTCGGAGAGCCCGCACGCGCGAAGCTCGCAGATCATGGGAGTCCGGACCTACCGACTCGTTGTGGATGGTGAGCCGAATGACCGTGAACTGGAGGCGTTCGAGGGGATGATGCTCACGCATGAGCGTGGGAGGACGGTCCTGACCGGCCCCGTGCGTGACCAGGCGGAGTTGCAGGGGCACCTCCAGCGCGTCTCCGCTCTCGGGCTGACGTTGCTCGGCGCGACGCCGGTCGCCGACGAAGCGCGCTCGACCGAGGTCGTGGCAGACGGCGCCGCTGTGAGCTTTGAGAACGCGGCGGCGCAGACAGGAGCTAGATGACCTCCGACTCGACCGGTGTCACGGGCGAAGGGCTGCCGGCCACGATCGTCCCGCGGTGGGAATGGCGAACGTTCGACGCGGACGAATCCGCCCTCGCCGAGCTCGCTCCGGAGAGCGTGCAGGAGAGCGACGAGCTCTACCTGCTCTCGACCCGAAGCGACGCCTCGGTCAAGGTGCGCAGCGAGCTGATGGACGTCAAGCGCCTCGAGCACGTGAACGGCGACGGTCTCGAGCAATGGATGCCGGTGATGAAGGCGCGCTTCCCAATACCGGCGGCCGACGTCGGCTTCGTACTCACGACACTCGGTGTCGACGTTCCGGCGCTCGCGCGCAGTGAGTACACGCTCGACGAGCTCGTTGCCGAGATCGTAGATCCAAGCGCGGAGCTGCTCGCAGTCGGGGTGCACAAACGACGTGAGCACTACCGGATCGACGGGTGTATGGCGGAGCTGACCGATGTGCGGACGGAGGCCGGAGCGACGCGCACGATCGCCGTCGAGTCGGAAGACCCAGGACTGGTGACCGCGACCGTGCGTCAGCTCGGCCTCGGTTCGCGCCGCAACGTCAATCTGCCACGCGGGATCAAGGCGCTGCACTCGTTCGGTGCTCGGCGGTACGCCGTCATCGACATCGGCACGAACTCGGTCAAGTTCCATCTCGGTGAGCGTCGCGCCGACGGCGAATGGCGGACGATCGTCGACCGCGCCGAGCTCTCGCGGCTGGGTGAGGGCCTCGAGCAGACCGGCGTTCTCGATCCCGACGCGATCGAACGGACCGTCGATGCGGTCGCCGGCATGAGCGCGGAGGCGACGCAGGGCGGGGCTGAGGCCATCGCAGCGGTGGGAACCGCGGGTCTGAGGATCGCGTCGAACAGCGCCGCATTCGTCGATGCCGTCCGGACTCGCTCGGGGATCGACGTCGAGGTGATCTCCGGCGAGGAGGAAGCCCGGCTTGCGTACGTGGCGGCGATCTCCGGGCTCGGTCTCGGGTCAGGGTCACTTGTCGTGTTCGACACCGGCGGCGGCAGCTCCCAATTCACGTTCGGCGAAGGGACGAGGGTCGACGAGCGCTTCAGCGTGAACGTCGGCGCGGTGCGGTTCACCGAAGAGTTCGGGCTCGACGGAGTCGTTTCCGACGACCTTTTGGCGGAGGCGCTCGAGTCGATCTCGGTCGACCTCGCACGACTCGACGGACGGCCGGCTCCGGAGGCACTCGTCGCGATGGGCGGCGCCGTCACGAACCTCGCCGCGGTAAAGCACGAGCTTGCGACATACGATCCCGACGTCGTGCAGGGCGCCGTCCTCGACCGCGCGGAGATCGACCGCCAGATCGAGCTCTACCGCACGCGCACCAGCGAGCAGCGCCGCGGCATCGTCGGCCTGCAGCCCAAACGGGCGGACGTGATTCTCGCCGGTGCGTGCATCGTGCGCACCGTGCTCGCGAAGCTCGACTGCGACGCACTGACGGTCAGCGACCGCGGTCTGCGGCACGGGCTGCTCGAGGAGCGATTCGGCGCCTAGCCGGGCGCAGACGTCCCCTTCGCGTTCACATGGTCGAAGACTGATGCTGCGCCGGTTGCTTCCGATCGTCGAGTGGCTGCCACGCTACGACCGTTCGTGGTTGCGCGGCGACGTCGCCGCGGGTGTCGCCGTGACGGCGCTGATCGTCCCGAAGAACCTCGGTTACGCAGGCATCGCCGGCGTGCCGCTGCAGAACGGCCTCTACGCGGCTGCTGCGGGAGCGCTCATCTACGCGCTGTTCTGCACCTCGCGGCAGATCTCCACAGGCCCGAGCTCATCGCTCGCTGCGGTCGCAGGCGGCGCGGTACTCGTGACCGGACTCGGCGGTGAGCAGGCGGCGCAACTCGTCGCGGCGATCACGCTGGCGACAGGTGTGCTGTTCCTGTTGCTCGCGGCATTCAAGCTCGGCTGGATCGCGCAATTCCTCTCCAAGGCGGTCGTCACCGGCTTCCTGGCCGGCGCGGCAGTCGACGTCGTGATCGGCGAGCTGCCCAAGCTGACCGGGACGTCGTCGGACGGGGACAACGCCTGGCGTGAGCTCGGATCGTGGTTCCGCACGCTCGACGACATTCACTGGACGACGCTCGTCGTGGGGGTCGGGTCTCTGACAGTGATCCTCGCGCTGCGATTTCTCAGACCGGCGATCCCGGGTGCGCTCGTGCTCGTCGTCGGCGGTCTGCTCGCATCGGCGGTGTTCGATCTCGGCGCGCACGGCGTGGCGCTCGTGGGAGATGTCCCGCGGGGGCTTCCCGCGCCCGAGCTTCCGAGCTTCGACCTGATCAAGGACAACCTCTCGGTGATCGGGATCGCCGCCTTCGCGTTGTTGCTGATCGGCTTCTCGCAGACGGCGGGCGATGCCCGCGCGTTCGCGACGCGACACCACTACCGCATCGACGTCGACCAGGAGTTGGTCGCGCAGGGCATGGCGAACGCCGGGGCGGGTGTGTTCCAGGGGATGCCGGTGTCGACGAGTCTTTCGGCCAGCTCGCTGAACGAATCGGCCGGGGCCAGGACACCGGTGGCGTCGCTCGTCACCGGGGCGTTAGTCCTCGCAACCCTGATCGTGCTCGCCCCACTGTTCTCCCAGCTGCCGAAGGCAGTGCTCGGGGCGATCATCATCGATGCAGTGGTGTTCGGAATGATCGACGTCCGCGAGTTGCGTCGTCTGTACCGCGTGACGCGTGTCGACTTCTGGATCGCCGTCGCCGCGATCGTCGGGGTGCTCTCGGCCGGTGTCCTCGCCGGCGTCGTGATCGGCGTCGTGCTCTCGCTCATCTGGCTCATCTACGTCGCAACGCAGCCCGCGATGCCGATCCTCGGCAGGGAGCTCGACACACAGGTCTTCCGCGATCTGAGCGAGAACCCCGACGACCAGACGTACGACGGTGTCGCCGTCCTACGGCTCGACGGAGGGCTGTTCTTCGCGACCGCGGACGCGCTCGAGAATCGCATCCGCAGCCTGGTCGACGACAACGAGCTGCGCGCGCTGGTGCTCGACCTGGAGGGCGTGAACTTCGTCGACTCGCAGGGATCGGCGAAGCTGGCCGAGATCCATGAGTTCCTCGTGGCCGGTGGCGTCACGTTCCGCGTCGCTCGGCTCAAGCCGCAGGTGCTCGCGGTGCTCACCGCCGACGGCGTCGCAGACCAGATCGGTCGCGATCACATCCACGGCAACGTCCACCGCGCCGTGGAGGCGGAGATCGCGTGACGCTCGCCGCCTTCTGTGCGTGACCGCGGGCCGCTACGACCCCACGCGAATCCAATGCGCGTGCGACGGCACGCCGTCGTTGTCGGTCAGGAACAACATGTACCACCCAGGCGGAACCACGCCCGGCTCGCGCGGTACCCGCACGTCCAGGCGACACCGGTGGCGGCTACCCCGGACGATCGGCAGGTCGACGAGGCGTTGCTCCGTGTCGCACGAGTGAGTGACTGCAATCGGCTTGACGAGCTGGACCCAGCGGATGTCGGGTGCGTTTGGCGTGCCGATCTGGATGCGGTCTCCGTACGCGACGTGGTCCGGCGCGGACTCGATGAAGGGACGGAGGCCCCGGAAGAGGTACGGCGGGTGGAAGAGCTCGAGCCGCAACTCGTCGTCGCGGCGATTCGGGTTCGATCCGGCGGTGATCACGCGGGCGTCCGGGAGCAGCAGCGCAACGGAGTGGTAGAGCCGCGGCACGAGCGCGGTCGCCGCGGCGCGGAACACGTTCGCCGCCGGGTCGTAGATCTCGGCCTCGCGCTGCGCCGCAGCGACCATCTCGCCCATCTGGCCGCCGCCGCTGACGAACACGGTGCGGTCGGGCAACAGCACGGTGTTCTGCATCGTGCGCGGGTGGATCATCTTCGGGCCGTTCACGTAGTGCGGTGCAGGTGCCGAGAGGTCGACGATGCTCGTCTCGCGGAGCGCGCCGCCGCCGGTCCCTCCGCCGCCGAAGGCCATCACCTTCTGTGACTGCGCAGGCGGCAGCAGCACGCTCGAGCCCATGCCGCGTCCATCAGGCGGATTGAGCCCCGGCACGGGCGTCATCGTGTTCGCAGCCACGTCGATCATCACCGGCGGCATCGCCCACCCGTCGAAGTGGACGCCGGTGAAGAACACTCGACCGTCGCGCATCAGGAGGAGGTTCGGGTACGCCGGCCAGTTGCCCGACGGCGTCGGGACCGGGGGCGACCAGCCCGTGTACTGGTGGTACTGC